>NZ_JBGCCV010000004.1:0-167787 GCF_041260585.1 Leifsonia sp. EB34 | reverse complement strand
GGGACGAGCTCCAGCGACCCGGACGGCACGATCGCGTCGTACGCGTGGAACTTCGGTGACGGCTCGACCGGCACCGGGGCGACGGCGTCGCACACGTACGCGGCGGCCGGGACGTACACGATCACGCTGACCGTCACCGACAACCAGTCAGCGACGGGCACCACGTCCAAGCAGGTCGTGGTCACCGCCACCACCGGCGCCGTGCTCGCCGCGGACGCCTTCGGCAGGACGGTCGCCAACGGCTGGGGCACGGCGGACACCGGCGGCGCCTGGACCGCGACCGGGACGGCGGCGAACTTCGCCGTCGGCAACGGCGTCGGGTCCATCGCGGTCCCGGTGGGCATGACCCGCGCCGAGCGGCTGGCCGCAGTCTCCTCGGCGGCGTCGGACGTGCAGGCGTCCTTCACCGTCGACCGGGCGGCGACCGGCGGCGGCCAGTACGTCGGGGTGAACGGCCGGCAGGTCGGCAGCACGGCGTTCTACGGCCGGGCCTGGATCAAGGCCGGCGGCGCCGTCCAGATCCAGATCCTGGAGGGCGGGACCACGCTGAAGGCGCTCAACGTCACCGGGCTCACCTGGACGCCGGGCATGGTGCTCAACGTCCGGATGACCACGGTCGGCAACGGGACCACCACCACGATGAACGCCAAGGTCTGGGATGCCTCCCAGGCCGAGCCGGCGACCTGGCAGGTGACGGCCACCAGCACCACGGCCGCCATGCAGCCCGCCGGCAGCGTCGGCGTCGTCGCCTACGTCTCCTCCTCGGCGACGGACCCGACGACCAACGTCACCGTGGACAACTTCAGCGCGAAGACGGCTCAGTAGTCCTCGGACGGTCAGGATGGCGGGGAGTGCGGGACAGGCGAAGGCCGTCCCGGACTCCCCGCCATCCGGCGCGTACGGCCTCCGTCGAGGTCAGGAACTGCCGGCGGCCGCCCTGCAGCAGGATCTCCCACGCGACCGGGACAGTGGAGCGCCGCCACGCGCGGACGGTCTCCGGCGGCAGGTTCCTGGCCGCGAACAGCAGCCGGTTCCGGATGTTGTAGTAGTAGTAGGTCCCGGACTTGCGGGCGCCGGAGTGCGACCCGTCCGTGCCCTGCGTGCCGCCCTCGTCGTGGACGGCGGTGGCCTCCTCGACGAGCGCGAGCGTCCCGCCGGCGCGGGTGACGCGCAGCGACAGGTCGACGTCCTCCCAGTAGAGGAAGTACTCGTCGGCGAACCCGCCCACGGCGTCCCAGAGCTCGGCGGTGACGAACAGGCACGCGCCGCTCAGCCACGGTACCCGCTCGCCCGGCACGGTGCCGCGGCGGACGGCGGACCGGATGCGGCCGTCCCGGAGGTACACGTCGGAGCCCACCGACCAGGGCGAGCCGTCCGAGCGCCGGACCACCGGCGAGAGCAGGGCGAGCGGCTCGGCGGCGGAACGCGCGGCCAGCGCCTCGAGGCTCGCGCGGTCGATCGTGGCGTCCGGGTTGATCAGGAGGAAGCGGCGGGCGCCGAGCCCCCGGGCGCGGGCGACGCCCGCGTTCATCCCGGTGCCGAAGCCGAGGTTCCGCTCGGAGGCGACGACGTCCCAGCCGCGCGGGGAGGCGAGCGCGCGCAGGGCGGCCAGCTCCTCCGGCGTGGAGAAGTTGTCGACGACCACCACCACCGCCTCCGGAGCCGACGCCGCCACGGCGCCCAGCGTCCGGTCGAGCAGGGCGGACGACCCGTAGTTCACCACGACGATCGCGAGCCCGTCGAGCTCGCTGGGAAGGCCTGAGGCTGCCATGATGACAATCGTGCACCACATCGTCCTCGCTGTGCTCACCTTCCGCCGGCCCACCGACATCCGGGCGATCCTGCCCGTGCTCGCGCGGGAGGCGGCCTCGGTCGCGGGCACCGGCGTCGAGGTGCGCGTCCAGGTGGTCGACAACGACCCGGACGGCAGTGCGGCGGACGCGGTCGGCGAGGTCGCCCGGCAGCTCGACGTGCGCGTCGACTACGTCGTCGAGCCGACACCGGGGATCTCGGCCGCGCGCAACCGCGCCCTCGCGGCCGCTGCCGACGACGACCTGCTGATCTTCATCGACGACGACGAGCGTCCGGAGCCCGGCTGGCTCGCCGCGCTCCTGGCGACGTGGCGGGCCACCGGTGCGGAGGCGGTGGTCGGCCCGGTGACCTCGACGTTCGAGGTCGCCCCCGACGCGTGGATGGAGGCCGGCGGCTTCTTCGTCCGCCGGCGCCTGGCGACCGGGACGGAGGTCGCGGTCGCCGCGACGAACAACCTCCTGCTCCGGCTCGACTTCGTGCGGGAGCACGGCCTCCGCTTCGACCTCGACTTCGGCATCACCGGCGGCGACGACACGATGTTCACGCGCGAGCTGGTGCGGGCGGGAGGCCGCATCGTCTGGTGCGCGGAGGCCATGGTGGTCGACGTGGTGCCCGCCGCGCGGGTCACGCATCGCTGGGTGATGCTGCGCGCGTTCAGCAGCGGCAACAGCTGGTCGACGACGTCGGCGAAGCTCGCGGGCACGCCCGCCGAGCGGATGCGGGCGTTCTGGGTCTCGAGCGTATCCGGCGCCGCGCGCGTCGTGCTGGGGTGCCTGCGGGTGGCGGCCGGGATCGTGCTGCGGTCGCTCCGCCACCGGGCCAGGGGAGCGCGGACGATCGCCCGCGGCCTCGGGATGCTCTCCGGCGCGTTCGGGTACGGCTACCAGGAGTACCGGCGCGGCTGAGGCGCCGCTGCGGCTCTGGCGCGCGCGGACGCGGGCTTCAGCGCGCGGCGGTAGGCGCTGACGTGCGCCGCGCCGACCGTCGACCAGTCCCGGGCCGAGAGGTCGGGCCGGCCGTGCGGCGGCTCCGCCCGCAGCTCGGCGAGCGTGCGATCGAGCGTGTCGGTCGTCAGCGGGGCGGCATAGCGGCGCACCCACCGGTCGCCGACCTCCCGGGCGAGAGCGCGGTTGACCTCGTTGTCCGGGACCAGCACGGGCCGGTCGAGGGAGAGTGCCGCGAGCGTCCCTCCGGAGTTGTGCATCTCGCGGTACGGCAGCACGACGAGCTGGGCGGCCGAGGCGATGCCGACGAGCTGCTCGTCGGTGAGGAACTCGAGCATGAGACCGATCCGGTCGTCGTCGCCCGCGAGCCCGGCGATCTCCGCGGCGAGCTCGGGGGTCGACGGCCGGCCGCCGACCTGCAGGCTGGCGTCCGGAGGCATGCCGGAGAAGGCCCTGACCAGGGCCTGGACGTTCTTGTAGCGCCGGATGAGGCCGAAGTACGCCAGCCGCCCGTCGACCTGCGGACGGCGCGGCACATCGCGGAACCACTCGCGGTAGTGGCCGTGCAGGATGGTCACCGCCTCCGTGCCGGGCGGCACCGGGGTGTGCTCGTTGAGCACGATCCGCAGCGTCGTGAGCCGGTCGAACCGGGTGAGCAGGAAGCGCTGCCGGCGGCCGATGCCGTCCGGCAGCTCCAGGTTGTGCACCGTCCGAACGACCGGCGTGCGCAGGATCGCGATCCGCAGCAGCAGGACGGCGGCGAGGAGCTGCCGCACGAGGGCTCGCAGGGGCGTGCGGCCCTCCAGCAGGGTCTCGGGCCAGTGCAGGTGGACGACGTCGTACCGGGTCAGCAGGGCGTTCCGCCACGAGAACGTCCGGAGCGCGACGTCCGGCTGGCGGCGGATGGCGTCCGCGAGCATGACGATGTACGGGTTGGTGGTCGGCCGTGGGTCCGGGAACGACTGCAGCACCACCAGCGGCCGGGCGGTCATGGCAGCACGCTCTTCCGCCCGTCCGCGGACTCGCGCGGAATCAGCGCGATCCCGATCAGGAGGGTGAGGAGCACGACCGACGAGTACCACGGCCCGAAGAACAGCGACCACAGCGTGCGCACGGCGAGGTAGATCAGCAGCGCGCTCGCGGTACGCGCCGCGATGGTGTGGCCGAGCCCGCGCAGCGTGTACCAGAGCAGGGCGATCGCCAGGGCGACGCCGGCGACGCCGTAGCCGGCCCAGAGGTCCCCGATCATGGAGTGCAGTTCGAAGCCGGTCCCGAACATGAAGTTGTCGACGTAGCCGTTGTTCGGCGCGTAGTTGATCGCGTGCATGCCCTGCTTGGCGACCAGGATCTGCGTCGAGTTCGCGTACACGCCCGAGCCGAAGCCGAAGGGGAAGTGCTGCACGAGCGCCGTCGTGGCGGCGAGCTCGGGCCGGCCGCCCAGGATCAGCGACCCGGAGGTGTCGATCTGCGTGATCGTCCGCTGCTGGGTCGCCTGGCCGAGCGCCCCGTCGACGATGAGGGACTGCCCGACGTTGTACGCGATGGCCGAGATCACCAGCAGCCCGAGCACGACCCGTGCCGTGGACGCGCGTCTGGTCACCGCCGTGGGCCGCATCTGCCAGACGACGAGCACGGCGGTGAGCAGGAGGATGGCGAAGCCGCTGCGGGCGTCGCTGACCATCGACAGTCCGGAGAGCGCGACGAGCATCACGAGCTCGACCGGGCGGCTGTGCCGGATCATGGCGAGACTCAGTGCGACGATGGTCACCGGGACGGCGAAGACGAACTTCCACGGGTTGCCGCCGGCCAGGATGCCGTGCGGGTCGATCCCGACGACCAGCCCGATGCCGAAGAGCAGCCCGACCGCCCAGATCGGCATCAGCGTTCGGGCCCAGAGCACGACGCCGATCGTGAGCATGGTGCCCACGAGCACGAACGTGTTCTGAAGCATGAGCCCGTTGCCCGTGTGCGTGGTGCCGTTCGCGAGGTCGGTGAGGATCATCCCGTTCAGCGCCGCCGCCAGGCCGAGGAGGATCAGCAGGACACCGCCGTGGAATCGCCGCAGCACCGGCACCCACACCGGGATCAGCAGGGTGGCGACGAGGTAGCCGGCCGTCAGGCCCTGGGGGAGCTGGATGCGGGCCCCGATGATCACGAGGGCGACCGCGGCGACCGCGCGGCCGATGGTCGCCGCCGTCTCATGCGTTCCCGCCGCTGCGCCGTTCCGCCCCGCGCGCGTGCTCGCGGGCGCGGCGACGCGCTGCGGAGACGGGTTCGCGAAGGCCATCGGGCGAGTCCTTTCGACCTATATTGTGAGATTATCTCATCACGTGGGGGCGGGGTCCTAGTCCCCCATCCTGGGCAGGGCGTCGTCGGATGCGGGCTCCGTCAGCGGTGCATCGGCCTCCGCCCGCCTCCGGGCGAGGTCGCGCCGCACGTACCAGAGGTTCGGGATGACCTGGCAGAGCAGCACGGCGATGGCGGAGCCGATGATCGGGCCGCCCGCACCGATGGTGAGGGTCAGCCACCACGAGATGCCGAGGTTGATCGGCACCATGATGACGATCGGCAGCACCTGGAACCTCAGCCCGCGCTGATCGGTCATGTACATCCCGATCGGGTACTTGGCGGCCTGGACGGCGACGAAGGCGATGTACCCGCCGACCAGCCAGCCGTCGAGCGTGAGCTTGCCGCTGGAGACGAACTGGGTGACCCAGGGCAGCACTGCCGTCAGGAGCAGCCCCACCACCAGGCCGCCCGCAGTGAAGACCAGGGTCGGCCGGAACGGCGACTCCACGCGCGCGGCCGAGCGGGCGCGGGCGTACACCGGCCAGAACGCGACCCCCGCGGCCGCGATCGTCTGCAGGATCATCCCGTAGAGCTGCGTCGCCAGGTTGTACTGCGCGAGCTCGGTGCCGTGCGTGAGGTGGCTGAGCAGCAGGCGGTCGGTCTGCATCGCGATCGGGAGGGCGAGCATCTGCGCCAGCATCGGCCCGGCGAGCCCGAAGGCCGCCACGTTCGGCTCGCTCCGGACGCGGGGCACCGCGCGGAACGCGGCGCCGACCTGCGGGTGCAGCGAGCGCGCGGCGAGCACCAGGCAGATCACCGAGACCAGGCCGCCGGCGATGTAGGAGAGGACGGCGAGGAAGCTGTCCGCCGGGACGGCCAGCACGATCAGCACGGCGATGGAGAGGAACATGAACGGCGCGACCACGAACTGCGTCGCCGTCTGCAGGGTGGTCTTGTCGAGCCCGACCAGGATGCGCTGGCCGACGGTCAGCGGCAGCGTGATCCCGAACACCGCCAGGCAGAGGAACGCCGCGATGCTCCCCGAGCCCGGCGTGAGCCCAGAGCCGAGGATCGCCGGCCACCAGCCCAGCAGCGTGATCGCGAGGGCGACGAGCGCGATGATCCCGCCCGCGACGATGAGGATGCGCAGGGCGGTGGTGATCGAGCGCCGCACCATCGGGTCGGTCCGCGGCGCCGCCGAGCCGGCGATGGCGTTGATCACGACGGCGGCCATGCCGAGGTCGGCGAACGGGAGCAGCGTCGAGAGTGTGGAGAGCAGGCCGTACTGCGCGTAGGCCGCCGTCCCGAAGTGCGTGATGATCAGGCGGCTCGTGAAGATGCCGATGAGCCCGGAGGCGCCCATCACGAGCACCTTCGTCAGCGCGGTGGAGGACACTGCGCGAGAGACGCCGAGCCCGCGTCTCATGCGGTGGCGCGCTCGAACAGCCACTGGTCGGCCGCCCGTCGGCCGTCCACGGGGGGAAGCGAGTGGAGGACGTCCTCCGGCGTGCGGGGGTCGTCGAGCGCCGCGATCAGCGCGGCGGCAAGGGTCTCGGCTCCGGAGACCGAGGGGACCACGTGATGACCCTCCGTCTCCAGCCAGGAGCTGAGGCCGCTCTCGCGGGTGGTGACGATCACGCAGCCGTTGGCGAGGCCTTCGACGATCGGGAGGCCGACCTGCTCGCGCCAGCGTGCGCGCGGCTGAGACGGCAGCGCCAGGGCCTTGATCGACCGGAGCGCGTCCGGGATCGCCGAGCGCGGCGGGTCCACGGTCAGCTCGATCGACGGGTCGTCCGCGGCGGCCTCCTCCGCGAGCTCCTGCAGCGGGCCCTTCCCCAGGAGCACGAGCCGGGCGGACGGGCGGGCCGCACGCACCAGGGGCCACGCCGCGAGCAGCTCCCTGAGTCCCTTGCGCTCGTCGAACGCGCCGAGGAAGCCGACGACGGCCTCGCGCGGTCCGGTGGCGGCGCCCTCGGCCGGTGCGGGGAGGGCGGGGATGATGCGCGTCGACTGGCGCCGGCCGGGAGCGAAGATGTCGTGGTAGAGGTCCCAGGACGCGTCGGTGCCGAACGCGAGCCGGTCGATGTTGCGGTGGACGTACCGGGCGAGCCGCATCCGGCCCCAGCGGCCGAGACGCCCGCGCGTCCCGGCGGGCAGCGGCGGCTCGAGGTTCTCGATGGCGTAGCTCACGATCGAGGTGTGGCTTCCGCGCAGCAGGTCGAGCATCCGGACGGCGGCGACGGAGAGGGCGGTGCGCCGGGCGGCCGAGAGCATCAGGGGCTCGTTGACCTCCAGGGTCGCGACGTGCGACCGGGCGATGATGCGCGCCGCCGTCAGGTCGCCCGCCTGGGTCAGGTCGAGGCCGGGCTCGAGCGACGGGTCGTAGTCGTAACGCCGGTCGCGGTAGATGATGGTCGCCGGCTCGAAGTCATGGGCGCGCTCGAGGTGCGCCGATCGGACGACTTCGTACAGCCGCACATCGTGATGTGCGGTCCGGGTGGCGGTCATGGTCAATCGCGTCCCGACCGCACCGCGTTCTCCGCAGGCACAGCGTTCTCGTCCACCATGGGGTCGTCGTCCGGAACGGTGTCGCGTGCTGCCTCGGACTGTTCCTTCGGCTCGCGGGCGGCCGTGCGCGCCTTGGCGCGGTGCGTGGCCTCCGCGGCAGCGGGCAGCGCATCCCGCACGCCCCAGCCCGCGGCGCGATCGGCTCGCGCGGAGGTGCCCGCCCGGCGGGCCGCGGACGTCGACCGGGAGACGTTCGCCGCCGGGGTGACGTAGGCGTTGTACGGGCTCCGCGGGGCGGCGGGGACGAAATTGAGCACCGCGCCGAGCACGGGGGCGTTGACCCGCTGCAGCGACTCGAGGGCGAGCTGGAGGTCGTGCCGGTGCGTTCCGTTGTAGCGGACCGTGATGAGGGCGCCGTCGGTCAGCCGGGCCAGCGGCAGGGTGTCGGTCACGGTGAGCAGCGGAACCGAGTCGAAGACGACGAAGTCGTACTCGGCTGCCATGGTCCGCACGAGGTCGGAGAAGGCGGTGGAGCTGAGGAGCTGGCTCGGATTGGAGGGGATCGTGCCAGAGGCCAGCACATCGAGATTCGGAGCACCCCACTGCTGCACGGCCTCGGAGAGCGAGGCGCGCCCGACGAGCACCGAGGTGAGGCCGACCGAGCCCTCGATCTGGCAGAGGCCGGCGACGGAGGGCCGCCGCAGGTCGGCGTCGACCAGCAGCACGCGCCCGACGCGCTCCGCCATCGCGAGGGCGAGGTTGATGGACACGGTGCTCTTGCCGTCGTCGACGGAGGGCGAGGAGACGACCACGACCCGGATCGACCGGTCGAGGTCGGCGAACTCCAGATTGGAGACCAGTCCGCGGTAGGCCTCCGCCTCGGCCGAGGCGGGCGACGCGAGCACCGCCAGCGGGTCGGTGCGTCGCCGGCCGCGCGGGATGCGGCCCAGCACGGGCAGTTCGGCCACGTTCTGGATGTCCTGGCTGGTGCGCACGCGCGTGTCGAGGAGCTGCCGGGTGACGGCGTAGATGAGTCCGAGCGCGAGGCCGGCCCCGGCGCCGAGGATGATCGCGAGCGTCCTGTTCGGTGAGATCGGCACCTTCGGCAGCGTCGCCGGTGCGATGACGGACGTCGTGATCGCGGGCTGGTGGCTGGTCGTCACCGGGGCGATCGCGCTGATCGCCCTCGAGAGCGAGGTGGTCACCGCTCCGGCGATCTTCTGGGCCATCGCCGGGTCGGGGTCGTCGGCGGAGATGTTGATGATCACCGTGTTGATCGGGGTGTCCGCCGTGATCTTCGAGGAGAACGCTCCGATGTTCCCGGTGTACCCCACGGCGTCCATCGCGGGCCGGAGGACGCTGTCGGTGGTCGCGAGCGCGGCGTACGACTGCACGACGTTCTGGGCGAACGTCGACCCCTGGAGGAGTTCGGAGGTGTTGTCGCCCTGGCGGGCGGAGATGAACACGCTCGAGGATGAGCGGTAGATGGGAGTGATCTGCGAGGAGATGGCGAACCCGAGCGCACCGCCGATGAGGGTCAGTGCGACGATCGTTATCCAGCGCTTGCGGATCGCTGTGAGGTACTGATGCAGGTCCACGATCGGTGGTCCTCTCGGTCGGGTGCGTTAACCGTAGGCCCCGCCGCCTTGTTGAGTAAAGCTCAAAATTGACCCCCGTCGTGGGGGTCGACCCGATCGATCACCGCCAGGATGGCGGCGTCGTAGCGTTCGCGGGAGTGCCGTCCGGCGGCGTCGTCGCGCGCGGACTCGGCGCTCCGCCGGAAGAAGTCCCAGTCGTCTGCGATCCGCTCCACGGCGTCGGCGACCGCCGCGGCGTCGCCGGGCCGGACGAAGACGGCCGACGGATAGCCGGCCGCCGCCTCCCGCAGGCCCGACGTCTCCGAGACCACGACCGGCCGGCGTGCGAGCACCGCCTCCACGGCCGTGTTGCCGAACGGCTCGTCGAGCCGGGAGGGAACCAGGGCGATGTCCGCCGCGGCCAGCTCGTCCCACACGCTCGGCCGGAAGCCGAGGAAGCGCACCCGCTCCCCGAGCCCGTTGTCGGCGACGTACCGATGGAGCCGCTCCGCGAACCACTCGTAACCGTCGAAGACGTCGCCGACGATGTCCAGGACGGCGTCCCTGCCGCGGTCGACGAGCAGCTTGACGGCCTCCACACAGAGGTCGACGCCCTTGCGCTCCGAGAGGCGGCCGACGTACACCAGCCGGATCGGACCGGTCAGCGCCTCCCGGGGCGGCGTCGAGGCGGGAGGCCCGTCGACGGCGTTGAGCACCACCGTGGTGCGCGCGCCGAGCGACGGATACGGCTCCGCGAGCACGCCCGCGCTGAAGTCGCTGTTCGTGGCGATCGCCCGGGCGAGCAGGAGCGGAGTGGAGAGGGCGCGCTTCATGATCGGCCGTGCGGCCGCCTCGGCTTCGTGGACGTGGCACACCGCCGCGCGGCCGCTCAGCCGGGCAGCGACGAGCCAGACGGGGATGGTCAGCGTGCTCACGTAGACCGTGGTCACCCGATTGCGGCGGATCAGCCGGATCGCGCGGCCGATCGCCGCGGGCAGCGCGACAGCGAGCTCGGCCAGTCCGGACGCGGAGAGAAGCCGCTTGCGGAGCACGGGGAAGGGGACGATCTCGGCGACGGCCCCGCGCCGGCGGGCCTCCGCCAGCAGTGGACCGTCGGCCGGCACCGTCACGACGACGCGCTCGCCGCGGGCGGTGAGGGCGGCCACGGTCTCCAGCATCACGCGATCCGAGCCGTAGAGCTCCGCGCTCGGGTGCGCGACGAGCACCGATCGTCGCCGGGTGGTGGCCATCTGGTCTCCTGCGATCGCTGACGGGACACGCGGAATCGGTCGACTCTATCGCGGTGCGCCCTGGGGGAGGTATCCTCCCTTACAATACTGAGCAATCTTCAAAAAGAGGGAGTGCTCATGCCCGTCATCGTCGTGGTGTGCACCGCGAACGTGTGCCGTTCGCCTCTGGCGGCGGCGATCCTCGACGCAGGACTGCGGTCGTCCTACCCGGGAACCCTCACGCTGCTGAGTGCGGGGACTGCGGTGCGCGACGAGCAGGAGCTCTGCGCCTCGACCGTCCGTCAGCTCGCGGCCCGGCGCATTCCGGGCTACGTCGCCGAGCGCTCGCGTGCGGGCCAGCTCGACACCGGGCTGGTCGACACCGCGGACCTCATCCTCACCGCCGACACGGCGCAGCGCGCCATCGTCGCCCAGCTCTCCACCGCGGCGCGTTCGCGGACCTTCACGCTGCGGGAGGCGACCTACCTGCTGGAGGGCGCCGCCCGGCTGCGTGCCAGCGAGCCGGAGCCCCTCGACTTCTCCGAGTCCGTCGAACGGCTCAACACGCTGCGCGCGACCATCGTCACGCCGGGCAGCGGCCGGGGCAGGGGGTTCGGGGGACCGGGCCGGCGCCGCCACCCGCTGGACATCGTCGACGGGCACCACAAGGGACCGAAGTCGCACGCGGATGTCGTGCACGAGGTCACGGCCGCGGCGGAGGAGCTGTCCCGGCTGTTGCGGGAGGATGCGGCCGTGCCGGTGTGAGGGCCGGTGTTCCACTGTCCGGTGCCCCACTGTCCACACGACGGCGGGCGATTCCGGACGGAGCCGGTGCGGCGTATGCGGATCAGCCCCAGAGGAACCTTTCATCCGTGTCATCCGTGGGGGCGGAGGCGGTTGGCGACGGTGGGGGTGTGCTGGGGGTGGGAAGCAGCGAGTTCAGTCTCTCTTGCACACGCTCCTCGGCCCACGTGTCGATGGAGGGGTGGGTGGAGCACTCCGACGAGACGTGGACCGACACTTGATTGCTGGTCGCGGTGAGTCCGTAGTAGACGCCGTCTGGTCGTGTGGCGCGGATCGCGATGTCCATCTTGCCGGAGGGGGAGGTCCAATCGACCGTTCGAACGATGGTGAATCCTTGGCTTTCCCAGTACGTGGTGAGTTTGTCCGCGATCGGGTGCGGGTCATCCTCGAACGCGGCATGCCTAACCACAGCCTCAACCTGGTGAGCGCTCTTCGCTCCGACCGTCCCGCACGGCAGCAGGCCGACTTCCTCCGCGGTCGGGTCCCAGGGCTTGTTGTCCAGGATCGCGCCGCGGTACCAGCCTTCGGTGTTGCCGGTGGCGGCGATGGCGGCGTTGGTGAGGTCGGCCCATTGGGTCAGTAGTTCGGTGATCGTCTTCTGCGGGGTGCCCGGGGATTGTGGGATGGGGTCGCTTAGAGCGTGAACAGACATACAACCTCCTAGGAGAGATACCGTCACGGCTGCGACGATTGCCAGGCCGCACGATGTCACGATTCGATTCACAAAGGCATCCGATCTGTGATTCATCGGGTGGGCCTTAATCCACCGACGACATTCTCGGGCTGACCGATCGACGTGTAAGCCGCGTTCCTCAAGGCTTCCGTGCCCGTGTCGAGGTAGCCGAAGCCTTCGGGGGCGATCCCGTTGAGCGGGTTCCATCCGTCCGTGTGCTCACCCACCGTGCTGTGGCCCTTGGTCTGTTTCAAGACCTCACCGTTCGGGAGGACTGCTCCCTCGGCGGAGAACGATTGCGCGCCGCCCATTGATTGCGGCACGTTCAACCCGATGAAGGGCATCGCCCACCCGGTTCCTTGGGAGCGGAGCGCTTCGGGGTTCGGTTCGGCACGCCCGCCGACTGCCGAGCCGAATGGTGCGAGGAGGTCCGATTGAGCGGTCGTTGTGAAGATCGCCGGCTGCCCGCCCGGGTGCTTCACACGGAGGTCCGTCAGCGACGTTACGACGTGAGTGTCGATCCCCGCCGACCCGATCATCGTGAAGGAGTCCACCTGGTGTTTCACCCGCGTCAACGCATCGGCGGCCATCGTCGTCCCATAGGAGTGAGCCACCACCGACACGTACGGAAACGGCACCGCTGCGTGCGCTGTCCGGGTGGCGTGGGTCCCGTCCAGCTCGTTCGCGAACCGCCACGACCCGTCCTGCGCCAACGCCGGATTGTTCACACTCACCAGGTCAGGAGTGTCATACCCCAGCCAGCCCACCACGGCATGCGTATGGCCGTCATCAAGATCGATCTGCTGGTCGTACAGGTTCCTCGCGGCCTGCGACCAGCTCTGGGTGGCCTCCGCCGCGTCGGAGTTCATCCCGGGGGCCGCCCACGTCACCGTGTCCGCGGTGTCCAGGTCGCCGTACCCGACCGCGACCATCGGCACCGATGCGTCCAGATTGAAAGACACCAACGACGCCAACGGGTCGGTCAGCACCTTCCTGAGTGCGTCAAGAACCTTCTGCTGCTCCGGAGTTCGGCCTGGCCTGTCCTTGGCGGCTGAATACACAGTCATGTTGCACCGATGTCTCACGCCGTACGGCAGCCCGGCCAGGTTCCCCAGCACACCGGGCGCCGCCGTCTGGAACGCCTCCTTCGCCTCGTCACCGAGGCCGGCCCACCATTTCGCGACCTTGTCCGGGGACGGCGGATGCTTCCAGAACTCCTGCACAAGCTGCGGATTCTCCGCGACGAGCACCGCCAGCTCCTCGGGAGTCAACCGCTGCAACGTGTCCATCAGCGACGCGTTCACGCTCGCCGAGGCGGGGATGCCGGAGAGCTTGCCGACCATCGACGCGAACGCTTTCAGCTCCGGCTTCGGTGCGGGCGTCAGGGCGCCGTGCAACGCGTCGTCCAGCGACCGGGCGAATGTCCTCTCGGCCGCGTCGTAGTCGTGCTTGGCTCGTTCGGCTCTCCGCTTCGCGTCGTCCAGTCGCTCTTGGGCGTCTACGACCGTTCGCCGTGCTCGCGCCAGCTCGTCGGCCGCCTCCTGCTCCCGCCTCCGCGCATTGGACACGTCCACGGCCGCCGGGGCCGATGAGCCCGGCGGCGGCTTCTCGGGCGAGTTGTACGCCTTCTGCAGCGCGATCAGCACGGACAGCAGCGCCGCCTGCTCGGCGCCCAGCGCCGCCACGGACGCCTCCGCCAGCTCCAGGTCCGCCACCGCCTCCTCGGCGTCCTGCAGCGCCCGATCCGCCTCCCGCTGCGTGTACTCCAACGCCATCGACCACCTGCTCGCGGCCACGGCCCCCTCGTTGTGCTGTTCGGCCGCTTTCAACGCCCCCGCCGTCAGCGCCCGCAACCGATCCGAGAACACCTCGGCGGCCAGGCCCGACCACGACGACGGCCCGAGGTTCTCGTTCAGCACCTCGCGCGCCACCACCGACTGACGCTCCAGCCGGCCGGACCACTTACGCAAATGGGCGACCAGCGCCTCCACCAGCTCCTGATCGCCCGGTGTCGGATCCGTCTCGAACCCCACCGGCGACCAGTCCGCCCACCTAGAACCCATAGAAGACGCCCCGGTCGCCCGGGAACGCCGCGGCGTCCTCTGCGTCCCGACGGTGATACGTGTCGGCGGCCTGGTCGAGAGCGCCGCCCAACCCGGCGACGAGCTCGTCGACCGTCGACTGACCGCGGACCCAGTACCCCTCGTACCGGCTCACCGCACCCCGCGCCACCGACGAACCGAAACCGTCCGACCCGTCCGCTGAAGGACGAGAACCGGTCGCGGCCCCCTTCAGCTTCTTCGCACCCGCCCTCAACTGAGCCGTGTCGACGGCGACCGCCTTGGTCATCTGCCCCCCAAACATTCACACGCTATATTGCAGTGCTGACCATATCAGGGAGATGACGGCAATCATTAACGACGAAGCCCCGCCTCCCAAAGGGAGACGGGGCTTCGGTCAGGCGTGTGCCGGAAGGCTCACCACGTGCCGAGGTGCACGGTGCCGGTCGGCTGGCCGATCACGCTCGCGATGGAGGCCGGCAGCGGCCGGGCGACCGAGGTCGGCTGCGCCGCCATCGGGCTCGCGCCGGTGACCGACTGGGACGCGGAGTCCTGACCGGTCGCGGCGGCGAACGCCGCGGCGGTCGCATAGCCCTTCATCGAGGTCGGCGTCTGCTGCCAGTCGATGTCGACCGAGGGCGAACCCGCGGTCGTCCGGTGGTACAGGTTGCCGTTGACCGTCAGGTTCATCGAGCCGGCGGACAGGGCGTGCGCCTGGTCCTCGACCGTGAACTGGGCGATGCCCTTCGCGTCGGCGAGCACGTTGTTCGAGATGCTGATGTTGCCGAGCACCCAGGTGAACGTCGGGTCCGGCTGCGGCCGCTTCGGGTCGTGGCCGGGCACCGCGGGGTTCGTCTCACGGCGCGCGTCCTGCATCAGCGCGATGTTGCGGTTGTTGCGCTGGGCGGTGTTGTTCCAGATCGCGCTGTCCGAGGTGTCGAACAGCCGGATCCCGTTGCCGGTGTTGTCGTTGGCGACGTTGTTCGCCACGGTGACGTGGGCCGAGAGCTCCGCCTCCATGCCGTCGCCTCCGTTGGAGACGAAGTCGTTGCCTGCGATGGTCGCGTTGTACACCGACTCGTCCAGCCACAGCCCGGTCGTCGTGTTGCGCAGGAAGGCGCTGTTCGTGACCGAGACGGTGCGGGTGCGGGTGATCTTCAAGCCACCGGAGACGGGCTCCTGCTTGAAGTGCTCGCTGTTGTTGTCCGCCACGAGCAGCCCGTTGGCCTGGAGGCCGTATGCGCCGTTCGCGCCGGCGCCGAGCATCCCGTTGCGGGCGATCGTGAGGTTGCGCAGCGTGTTGTTCGTGCCCCAGGTGTAGAGGCCGATGGTCGCGTTGTCGACGATCGTCAGGTTCTCCAGCGTGATGCCGTCGACCTGCGCCGTGACGGCGCCCATCTGCTTCGCCGAGGTGGCGTAGCGCTCGAAGCCGATGCCGCGCACGGTGGTGCCGGCGCCCTGGATGGTCATCGCCTGCTGCAGGGTGCTGACCCGCACCGAGTGCCCGGCGGGGTTGGTGCCCAGCACGAGCTGCTTGGCCGCCTTGTCGGCGTAGAACGTGCCGGCGGTCACCGCGGCACGCGAGGAGACCTGGCGCTGCGAGACGCCGTCGACGAACACCTGGTCGGGGGTCGCCGCCATCGGGTACGACGGGGAGAGGTACCGCGAGGCGTCGCTCAGGCCGCCGCTGAACGACGGGCTGGTGTCGAAGGCGTAGCCGTAGCCGCCGGAGACCCAGGTGGACCCGGATGCGCTCCAGCCGCCCCAGCTCTGGCTGCCGTCGAACCAGACGGCCTCACCGGGGTAGTTCTGGATGGTCAGCTTCTTGCCCGAGGGCACCGCCACGGTCTCGTGGTAGGTGCCGCCGCGCAGAACGACCGTCGCGCCGCTCGGGGCCGCGTTGACCGCGGCCTGCGCCGTGGCGAACGGGCGGGACTGGCTGCCGTCGCCGCCGGCTCCGGCGCTCGCCGAGGCGAAGACCGCGCCAGCGGGGATGGCGTAGTTCGTCGAGCCGATCGCGGCCGAGCCGACCGCGTGGCGGGCACCGGTCGTCGAGACGCCGTTGGACGGGCCGGCCGGAGCCGACGGGGCCGACGGGGCCGACGGAGCCGACGGGGTGGTGGCCGGGGTCGTCGGCGTGGCCGACGGGGTGGGGGTGGCCGTGGGCGTCGTGGCCGGCGTGCTCGGAGCGGGGGTGCTCGTCGCGGGGGCCGACGGGGCGCTGCCCGAGGTGGCGGTCAGGTTGTCGACCAGCACCTTCGCGGGCGTGGAGGCCTTGGACAGGTACGACCAGATGCCGATGGCTCCGCTGCTCAGGCGCTTGGCGCTGGCGTCGGTGCCGGAGGCCTGCCAGGCGCCGGGGGTTGCGCCGGCGGGCGTCACGCGCGCCTGGAGCGACACGGGCGACGAGCCGTTGACGGCGAAGTCGAGCGTGTACGCCGTGCCGGCGGTCACGTGGGCGGCGACCTGGCGCTCGGCGACGATCCGGGTCGAGGCGGAGCCGTCGATCCGGCGGATGAGCAGCGTGATCGTCTTCGCGGAGGTGAACCGCACCACGGCCTCATACCGGCTCGAGCCCGAGACGCGCTCCTGGAGCGCGGCGGAGATGCCGGCGCCCTTGGTGGGCAGCACGGGGACGGTGAACTTCACCGACGAGGTCACGTCGGAGGCGGAGACGGACCGCAGCACGGAGCTCGCGCTCGTGCCGGGCTTGGCGAAGGCGAAGACGCCGGCGCCGGACGAGACCGAGCTCGCGGACGCGTTCGTCAGCGAGTAGGCGCCTCCGTTGGTCGCGGTGCCCCAGCCCGATCCGACGGTCCGGGTGAACGAGTCGGAGACGAGCGGTGCGGGTGCGGCCATGGCCCCGGCGGCGCCCACCCCGGCGGGGACGGCGATCGCCGCGGCGACGACGGCGGCGAGGGCCACCGTTCTGGTGCGCGGTCTTCTGTTTTCGGATGTGTGGCTGGTGGCGGAGTGCCGACCGTGGTTCTTTTCGCGGGGGGTTCTGCGCGTCATAAGCGGGTTGTGTTTTCCCGCCGCCTCGGCTAGGGATGGCAGCCGGACATGGCAATGGGGGGTTTCCGAGAGCGGCGTGCTGAATGGGAGTATTCACTACCCGCACGCCGATGTCTAACCGCCCGGAGGCGTCCACTCAGGCTGACGTCGTCTCCGAGAACACCTCCTGGACGACAGGGGAAGAGCGCTTTCTCGACCGTGCTCCCGCAGAACTGTGCCCCTCTTGGAGGTGGACAGCCAGGTCGGTATACCCCCGCGCAACGAGGCTCCAATCATAGCGCTGAAGGGCTCGATCTTGCAGTCTACTCCCAGCAGACTTTGTGGTTTCGGGCTTCTCCTCCGCCGCCTCGACGCTCGCGCGCGCGCCGTCCGCGTCTGCGAAGTACCGGGCGTCCGGTCCGGCGACCTCGCGATTGAAATCGACGTCGTACGCGACCACCGCGGTGGCGGCTCCCATCGCGCGCAGCAGGGACGGATTCGTGCCGCCGACCGAGTGCCCGTGCAGGTAGGTCAGCGCGTTGGCGTAGAGCTGGTCGAGCAGCTCCTGGTCCCACACCCCGCCCAGCATCCGGATGCGCTCGTCGCCCTCCGCGAGCGCGGCGATCCGTCGTGAGTACTCGGCCGCGTACGGCGCCGAGCCGACGACCACGAGCGGCAGGCGGGCGGAGCTGCGGCGATAACCGTCCACGATGAGGTCGACGTGGTTCTCCGGCTCGAACCGGGCGACGACGAGGTGGTACGCGCCCGGCTCGACCCCCAGGTCCAGAAGCCTCCGGTCCGGGGCCGCGTCGATCGCCTTCGCGCCGTAGGTCAGCAGTGTCGTCCCGACGCCGAACTCGCGGTCGTAGTAGTCGGCGATCCCCTGGGCGTCCGCGATCAGCGCGTCGGCCCAGCGCACGGCCAGCGACTCGGCCACGCGGTAGTACTTGCGGCCGACGCGCCCCCACTTGCCGCGCTTCCACTCGAGACCGTCGACGTGCACGGCGACCGGGACCCGGGCGAGCCGGAGAACCGGCAGGAACGGCGAGTTGGCGGCGTTGAACACGAAGGCCGCGTCGTAGCGGCGACGCAGCACGGCGTGCAGCACCGACAGTCCGGTGTGGCTGAGCGTCTCGAGGGTCTTCGACCGCAGCGCCGGGAGGTGGACCAGCCGCATCCCCGCGTAGCTCGACGGCCGCTCCGCGCCCTTCTTCGTGCGGCAGTACACGGTGATCTCGGCGCCGTCCGCGGCCATCCGCCGGCCGATCTCGTCGACCGCGGTCTCGAACCCGCCGTAGGCCGCAGGGACACCGCGGGTGCCGATCATCGCCACCCGCAGCGGGCGGACCGCCGAGCGTGCCATCAGTACGCCCCGACGGGATGTGTCAGCACCTTGACGGTGCGCCACATGATGACGAGGTCGCCGGTGAGCGACCAGTTCTCCACGTAGTAGAGATCCAGGCGGACGCTCTCCTGCCAGGAGAGGTCCGAGCGGCCGTTGACCTGCCACATCCCGGTCAGTCCCGGCTTGATGTAGAGGCGTCTGTGCACGTGGTTCTCGTAGCCCGCGACCTCCGAGGGGAGGGGCGGCCGCGGCCCGACGAGGCTCATGTCGCCGAGGAAGACGTTGAGGATCTGCGGGAGCTCGTCCAGCGAGAACTTGCGCAGGGTCCGTCCGACGCGGGTCACCCGCGGGTCGTCGTGCAGCTTGAAGAGCAGGCCGTTGCCCTCGTTCTTCGCCTGCAGCTCGGCGAGTCGGGCCTCCGCGTCGACGCACATGGAACGGAACTTGAGCATCCGGAACTTCTCGCCGCCGCGGCCGACGCGCTCCTGGGAGAAGATGACCGGCCCGCCGTCGTCGAGCTTGATCGCGATCGCGACCGCGAGGAAGACCGGGGCGAGCAGGATCAGCGCGAACCCGGAGGCGAAGAAGTCGAAGGCGCGCTTGAGCACGTGCTTGCCGCCCTCGAACTGCGGGATCTCCACCTGGATCAGCGGGAGCCCCTCGACCGGGCGGAAGTGGATGCGCGGGCCCGCGATGTCCGTCAGCGGCGCCGCGAGCACGAGCTCGGTGGCGGTGCCCTCCAGCTTCCACGCGAGCTGTCGGACGAAATCCCCGCCGCTGAGCGCCCGGCCGGCGACGATCACAGTGTCGGCGCCGAGCCGGGCGGCCGCCTCCGGGACCCCCGACAGGTCCGAGACGACGGGCACCTCCCGGTGCGGGGAGGCGATGCGGCGGCTCAGCTCCGCATCCTTCTTCGCGCCGGTGCGCTTACCGGTGTCGAGAGCGGCGCCTACGACGTTGTAGGCCGCTCCCGAGTTCGCGTGGATCTGGCGCACGACCGCGTCGACGTCGGCGAACCGGCCGACCACCAGCGCGCGGGAGAGGTAGTGGTCGAACGTGCGCTGCTTGATCAGCCAGTGCCGCCAGAGCCAGCGCGAGACCAGCACGGCGCCCATCCCGAGCGGGAGGGCGAGCACGAAGTAGCCGCGGGCGATGTCGATCTTGCCCACGAGGAAGAAGATGGCGAGCAGCCCGAAGGTGATGGCCGTGGCCGCCACGACGCGGCGGTACTCCGTGACGCCGACGCCGACGACGCGCGGGTCGCGGGTGTGATACACCGTGAGCGCGAACAGCCAGGTGGCCGCGATGAGCAGCGAGACGGTGAGGTAGTCGACGCGGAAGCCGTCCCCCGTGGTGGTGGGGGTGGTGTCCTCGAAGCCGAAGCGCACGAAGATGGCGCCGATCGTGCTCAGCAGGATGAGGGCGGAGTCGGTGGCGAGCAGCCGGTAGCGGTAGTGCCGGGCCCAGCTCCGCTCGGAGCTGAGCGGGCGCGCGTTGGCGTGCGCGTGGGCGAGCGTGCCGAGGCGGGGGCGGAGGACGGTCACGGTGCCGCCTCCGTCTCCGCGGGGTGCGCCGCGAGGGCGCGGGTGGAAGAGCCGACGGCGGCTTGGGGGAAACCGTGGTCTCGAACGGATTCACCGCCGCCGGCTCCGTTCCGCAAGGGACGACCCGCGCTCCCGGTGCTCCGCGCGCCCCTGCTGGGGTCGAGTGCGTGAGGCGCTCGGTGCGATCGTGTCGGGTTCACGGGTCGTCCCTGGGTTCGGATGGTGCGTTCTTCGGGTTGAGGTGGACCGGTGGGGAGCCTCCACGCCGGGATTCGGGTCGTTTCCCCGGCATAAAGTGATTGTTCCTCACCAATTCACAAAGGTGAGAATACATCGTTTTTAGGGGTTGGGGGGACCCGCGTTCGGGGGGTGTGGCCGATCGGCGTCCTTCCCCCCTGGGTGTCGGAGGTCGCGCCTAAGCTGGCGGCATGTGCGGGCGCTTCGCGTTGGACAAAGAGACCGACGACATGATCCAGGAGTTCGTCGCCGAGGGCGGCGACTTCCGCGACTGGCGGCCGAGCTGGAACATCGCGCCCACCGACCCGATCCCGGTCTTCCTGGAGAGCAAGCGCGGCGAGGAGCCGAGCGTGCGCCGGCTGGAGCTGGCCCGCTGGTCGCTCGTGCCGTCCTGGTCCAAGGAGCTCAAGACCAAGGTGCCCACTTTCAACGCCCGCGCCGAGACGGCGGCCGAGAAGCCGATGTTCAAGGCCTCCGTCGTCTCCCGGCGTGCGATCGTCCCGGCGCGCGGCTACTACGAGTGGCAGACCGACCCGGCGACGAAGAAGAAGACGCCGTACTTCATCCACTCGGCCGACGGCGAGCTGCTCGGCTTCGCCGGCCTCTACGCGTGGTGGGCCGACCCGGCGATGTCCCGCGACGATCCAGAGCGCTGGCATCTCACGGCGACCATCCTCACCTCCGACGCCGTGCAGACCCTCGAGCACATCCACGACCGCAACCCGGTGCCCCTGCCGCGCGAGTTCTGGGACCACTGGATCGACCCCACCGTCGTGGGCGACCAGGCCCTGGTCGACGAAGCCGTGCGGGCCGCGCTGCCGGTGGCGGACGCCCTGGTGTTCGACCGGGTGGGGCCGGTCGTCGGCGACGGTCCGGAGCTGATCAGGCCGGTCGGCGAGGAGTGACGGCGGAGCCGTCGCCGCGCGCCTCGTCGCGCACGTCGCTCCCGGCCGCCACGCTCACCCGCAGGAACACGATGATCCAACTGAAGATCAGCACGGCCGCGACCAGTTCCACGGCCGTCAGGTTGTAGTAGCCCACCGCGAAGAACAGCGCGACCAGCGCGATCACGCCGATGAACACCCAGCCGAGCGCGTAGAAGGCGCGGGGCAGCTGCGGCATCGCCCAGCGGATGCCGATCGCCAGCAGGCAGAACACCACCGCCATCCCGGTCGCCGCCGTGTTGTGCAGCAGGAAGAAGCGATTGACCGGGAACAGCCCGACGCAGGCGAGCATCGCTCCCACGATCACCAGTGCGGTGCGGACCTGCAGCTCACCGCGCGACGGTCGCCGGTCGGACCCGCTGTCGGTGGCGTAGCGGGCGATGGCCGTGACGAGGACGCCGCCCACGATCACGGTGATGTTGAAGGTCGCCGACGACCAGTCGTCCGTGATGCCCAGCACGCTGAGGTTCTGCTTCCACCAGTGCGGGTTGGACGCCGTGAGCATGCTGGTCAGCGCCCCGACGACCAGGAAGACCGCCAGCACCGCCGACAGCAGCAGCGGGTTCATGTTCGCCGCCGCGAGGAACACGTAGTACCCGGTGACCGCCGCGGCCGTGCCGACCAGCAGGGTGGCCGGGATGGCGAAGACCTGGGCGTCCTGGAAGCTGCGGGCGAGCACGTCGCTCAGCACCGTCCAGAGCAGCAGCACCACGACGGCGTGCGCGACCGCGATGGCCAGCGAGTCGAAGACCTCGATCGCGGCGCCGATGCGTGAGCGGTGCTCCTTGGGGCGGCGGTACCAGGGGATGCTCCAGGTCGCGACCCGCCCGCCGCCGTAGACGACCAGGGTCACGACGCAGCAGGCGATGGCCGCGAACTGGCCGACCGAGCCCGCGCCGGAGATGGAGAGGTCGTGCCCGGCGAAGACGAAGAACGCCACCAGGCCGACGGCGACGAACGCCACGCCGCCGGCGCCCAGAGCCAGCGACTCCACGGAGGCCGCGCGCAACCGCCGGGAGAGACGGTCCGCCGCGCCGTGCTCGCCGACGCCGTGCTCCGAGACGGCTTCCCTCATGGTCAGAGCTTAGGCGGCGGTTCCCGCCCTGCCGAGGGGTATTCCAGCGCGCCCGCGGGTCAGTTCGAGCGGGTCAGCTCGATGAGCATGCTCCGGTGCGTGGGCACGGTGCGTCCGGTCGTGTGGAAGCCGAGCGCCTCCAGGTCGGCCAGGCCGTAGCTGTGCAGCCGGCCGTCCACGTCGTTCTCGATCAGCCACACCCGCGTGACGCCGTCGAAGCGGCCGCGCTCGGCGGCCTGGGGGATGGTCCAGACCCGGTCGGCCCAGCCGATGTTGTGCGTGTACGGGGTCCGCAGCGTGGGGTCGGCGACGCCCGCGAAGCCCGCGGGGTAGGTGCGCATCGCGAGCCGCGGCCGCTGCGACGGACGGGTCGTCTCGTCGAACACGACGGCGTCGCCCGGCTGCCGCACCGACGCCATCGCGCTGCTGACCTCCGACCAGTCCGAGTCGTTCTTCGAGTACGGTCCGCGCTGGTTCAGGTACGCGGGCGTGCTGATGGCGATGAACAGCAGTGCGCCCGCGCCGGTCGCCGCGATGGCGGGGATCGCGCTGCGCCGGCTGACGAACCGGCCGAGGACGAGCAGGCCCTCCGCGATGAGCAGCGCGGCCGCAGGGGCGGCGAAGGTGGAGTAGCGGCCGGTGTACATCGGGAAGACGAGGTTGATCAGCAGCATCGCCCCGGTCGGCAGGACGAGCCAGGTCGCGCCGACGAGCGTGGCGTCGACGGGGGCCGGGCCGGCGGGCTCTGGATCGGCGTCGGATGCCGTCCGGGCGTGCCGTCCCCAGCGGCTTCGTGCCCACGTACCGATCGCGAGCAGGATCAGCGCCCAGGCCACGAGCGCCACCCAGCCGTTGTCGAACCAGGGCTGCCAGAGCAGGCTCCACGCGTCGAGGGGCTGATCGGCGAGGTAGCCGATCTGGCTGCGCTCGAAGTACGCGAGCAGGCCCAGCGGCGCGAGCGCCACCAGGACGCAGCCGGAGGCGATCAGCCAGGCCCGCAGCGTCGGCCGCGAGGCCCGGGAGAGCAGCAGGATGCCGAGGTGCGCCAGCAGGAGCGACGCCGTATAGAGGAAGAGGTACGAGGTGAGTGCGAGGCCGGCCGCGTAGACCGCCCAGCAGGCGCGGCGCACCGACGGGGGCGCCGCGCGTCCGCCGCCGTCGATCAGCCAGACCAGCAGCAGGGTCAGCCAGGCCGCGGCGGCGGCCGTGAACGCGAACGACCGCGCCTCCTCGCCCGCGTAGGTCATGCGGGGGAGGACGCAGGCGACCACACCGGCGACGATCGCGGCCTTCGGACCGCCCCGGCGTCCCGCCAGCAGCGTGACCGCGGCGACGGCGAAGCCGATGGCCACGGCGCTCGGCAGGCGCAGGGCGAACGGGCTGTCGCCCGCGATCCGGATCCAGCCGTGCATGCCGAGGTAGTAGAGCCCGTGCACCGCGTCGACGTGGAACAGCATCGGGATGAGCGTCGACACCGGTCGCTTCGCCGACATCAGCGTGGCCGCCTCGTCGCCCCAGAGCGACGGGATCCAGCTCCCGGCCGCGCAGATAACGGCGGCGACGAGACCGAACGCCACGGCGATGACCCACGGCCGGACCGCGCGCAGCGGCGGGGCGGCGACCTCGCGCTCTGTCGCTGTCGGCGCGCTCATCCCACCCCCGGTCTCTCTGTCCACGCACGTGCAGTGTCCAGCCAAGCAGACGTCCCCGGGGAGACCCTGGGGGTCGGCTGCGGAAACCCATATTTCACACGCTGGCCTTCCACCGGGTGGAAGTGCTGGATCCCGGGTGGCGGGCACGCCGGCCCAGCCGCCCGGGATCCTCCCCACACACGCCGGGAAGACGGGGTGTCCGTGATCCACGCTCCGCCGCATCCAGCGTGCTGAAATGCACGGTACGTGGCCGCACTCATCCGGGGCAGGGGATTAACGCCGCGCTTCCGTGGTGGTATGCGTGCGGCTACAGCTCGCCGCGGCGCGCCCCGGCCCAGAGGTCGACGCCCGCGTCGACGGCGAGCTCGTCGATCGCCGCGAGCTCCTCCGCCGAGAACTCGAGGGTGTCGAGCGCGCCGACGTTCTGCTCGAGCTGGGCGACGCTGCTGGCGCCGATGACCAGCGAGGTGACGCGCGGGTCGCGCAGCGCCCAGGCCAGCGCGAGCTGGGCCAGCGACTGCCCGCGGCGCTCGGCGATCGCGTTCAGGCCGCGCAGCCGCTCCACGGCCTCGTCGGTGAGCCAGTCCGCGTCGAAGGACGTGCCGGCCGCCGCCCGGGAGCCCTCTGGCACGCCGTCCAGGTACTTGCCGGTCAGCATGCCCTGCGCCAGAGCGGTGAACCCGATGACGCCGACGCCGAGCTCGCCGGCGGCGTCGAGCAGGCCCTCGGTCTCGATCCAGCGATTCAGCATGGAGTAGCTGGGCTGGTGGATGAGCAGCGGCGTGCCGAGCTCGCGGAGGATCTCCGCCGCACGCCGGGTGTCCTCCTCGCCGTACGAGGAGATGCCGACGTAGAGCGCCTTGCCGCTGCGGACGGCGGTGTCGAGCGCCTGCATCGTCTCCTCCAGCGGCGTGCTGGGGTCCGGCCGGTGCGAGTAGAAGATGTCGACATAGTCGAGGCCGAGCCGGGAGAGCGACTGGTCGAGGCTGGCGAGCACGTACTTGCGGCTGCCGCCGCCCTGGCCGTACGGGCCGGGCCACATGTCCCAGCCGGCCTTGGACGAGACGATGATCTCGTCGCGGTACGGCCGCAGGTCCTCGTCGAGGATGCGGCCGAAGTTGCGTTCGGCGGCGCCGTAGGGCGGACCGTAGTTGTTGGCGAGGTCGAAGTGCGTGATCCCGAGGTCGAACGCGCGGCGCACGATCGCGCGCTGCGTCTCGAACGGGCGGTCGTCGCCGAAGTTGTGCCAGAGCCCGAGGGACAGCGCGGGCAGGTCGAGACCGCTGCGCCCGGTGCGGCGGTACAGCATCCGGTCGTAGCGGGACGGGTTCGGTACGTAGGTCATGTCACCAGCCTCGCCGACGCGAGCGGGTTCGTCCAACAGGCGGCGCCGATGCGATTGTGCCGGGGCGCGGATCAATCGGGAGCCACCGGGACTGAGAGGAGGGCGCGCGGCTGACGACAGCCGCGCGCCCTCCCGCCGCTAGCTCCGCGAAGCCCCGCGCCGCATCCAGCCGACGATGAGGGTGACGACGAAGAAGACGATCCCCAGGATCGCGAGCCAGATCAGCCCCTTGATGGCGAAGCCGAGAATGGCGAGGACGAGCCAGATGACGAGGAGGACGATTATCAGTGCGATCATGGCGCCACCGAACTCCCTGCTGAGGGTTTCGTCAACGGCTCAGCACCGGACTCGACAGGCCGTCGTTCGGCGGCTACTGTGCTCTGGGCTATGAGACGACTACCCATCGCGGCCGCCGGCGTCGCTCTCGCGCTCGGTCTCACCGGCTGCGCCGGGGCGCCGACGTACTCGGCGGAGACGGCGAGCAGCCTTCAGCACGGCGTGCTGAGTGTGGCGACCGCCGCGAACGGGAAGGACTACGCCGGAGCGCTGACGCAGCTCGCCGCAATCCAGAAGCGGAACGACGCCGCGCTGAAGGCCGGGACCATCGCCGCCGACCGGCACGACGCGATCGCGAAGTCCATCGCTGTCGTCCAGGCCGACCTCACCGCGCTGAAGGACGCCGCCGAGCGCGCCCGGCTTCAGCAGCAGCTCGATCAGCTCCAGCAGCAACAGCAGCAGCAAAAACAGGAACACCCGCAACCGCATCAGCCGCCGGACAAGAAGGACAAAGGCAAGGGCGGTGACGGGGGATGAGCCCGACCGGTCCCAGCCCGGCGGCCGCGGCGCACGACGCCGGCGCGCACGACTCGGGCGATCGCATCGCCGACCGCTATCGGCTCCTGGGTCGCGTCGGCTCCGGTGGCATGGCGGAGGTCTTCCGCGCCCACGACGAGCTTCTCGGCCGCGACGTGGCCCTCAAGATCTTCCGCCGCGAGTTCGCCTCCGCCGACGACCTCCGCCGGCAGAAGGGCGAGGTCCGGATCCTCGCCAACCTGTCGCACCCGTCGCTGGTCACCCTGTTCGACACCACCTCCGACGATGAGGGCCGCGGCGTGCTGGTCCTGGAGTTCGTCGACGGCACCGACGCCGGCGCGCGCCTCAAGGCAGGGCCGTTGCCCGCCCCCGCCGTCGCCGCGCTCGGCGTGGACATCGCGCGGGCGCTCGCCTACATCCACGGTCGGGGCGTGGTGCACCGCGACATCGCGCCGGCCAACATCCTGCTCCCGAGTGCGACGTCGTCCGGCGTCGCCGCCAAGCTCACGGACCTCGGGATCGCGCGCCTCGTCGACGACGCCCGCATCACCTCCACCGGTTTCGTGATCGGCACGGCCAGCTATCTGAGCCCCGAGCAGGCCGCCGGCCGGCCGGTCGGGCCGCCGAGCGACGTGTACTCGCTGGGGCTCGTCCTCCTCGAGTGCCTGACCGGCACGCGGCAGTTCCCGGGCAGCGGCGTGGAGTCGGCCGTCGCGCGCGTGTCGCGCGACCCGGACGTGCCGGAGACCCTGGCCCCGGAGTGGCGGCAACTGATCCGGTCGATGGTGGCCCGCGAGCCCGAGCAGCGCCCGGCCGCCGACGCTGTGGCCGACCGGCTGGCCGACATCCTCGCGAGCCGCGACCGGGAGCCGGAGGACGCCCCGTCGCCGGACGCCGACGCCGAAGGGCTCGCGCGGACCCTGCTGCTGCCCGCGCCCGAGGACCGGGCGACCGCGGCCACGACCGTGCTCCCGCGGACGACGGCGCTGACGACGCCACTGACGACGCCACTGACGACGCCACTGACGACGCGGTCCGAGGCTCCCGCCGTGCCGTCGTCGCCCCGCGGCCGGCTCCTGGGGAAGCGACGCGGCCTGCTCGCGATCCTGGCCGCCGCCGTCGTCCTGATCGTCGTGGTCGTCGCGGTCGCGGTCGGCGCGCTCACGGCCGGAGGGCAGGCGACGCCGGACCCGGTGAAGAGCTACCCCGCGGTGAGCGGTACCCTGGGCGACCACCTGAAGCAGCTCGAACACGACGTGTCGAACTCGGGGCCGTAGTCCGAGCCGGCTCAGTCGCCGGGGACCTCCCCGCGCGCCATCGCCTGAACTGCCGCATCGGCCTCCTCGACGATCGCCCGCATCGCCGCCTCCGCACGCACCCCGTCGCCCGCGCGCACCGCGCCCGCGACCTCCTCGTGCAGGCGGATGGCTTCAGGGTTGGCCGTGTGCGGCATCAGTGCGTGAGCGGTTCGGCCGGAGAGGGCTTCCACGATGGCTTTGCTGAGGGCGCGGAAGCCGGGGTTGCCCGAGGCCTCCAGGAGGGTGCGGTGGAAGGCCTGGTCGTAGGCCAGGTATTCGGCGTGGTCGGCCGCGCGCTGGGTGGAGGCCATGCCGACGATCGCCTCCGTCAGGGCGCCGCACTGCTCGGGGGTCGCGCGCGTGCTGGCGAGGCGGGCGGCGACGGGCTCGATCGCGAGTCGCAGCTCGCTGAGGGTGCCGAGCGCGGCGAGGCGGTCGGGGCCGGCGAGGCGCCACGCGATGACGCGCGGGTCGAGGACGCGCCACTCGGTGTCCGGCTGAACGACCGTGCCGCGCCGCCGCCGGGCCTGCACCAGGCCGAGCGCCTCCAGGACGCGGATGCACTCGCGGAGGACGGTGCGGGAGATGCCGAGGCCTTCCGGTGTCAGCACGGAGCCCGGCGGGATCTCGCCGGTGACGATGCCGCGGCCGACGGACTCGAGGGCGAGCTCGTGGAGGGAGTCCGTGGGAGACATGGCCTCATTATCGAGGATCGCTTACGTGCGAACAAACGCCGTGATACGCGGCTTAATACATACGAAAATGCATAGATTTTCCAATTAACCTGATTTATATGTAAGGTAGCCCCGCACACGTCCCATCACGACCAAGGATGCTCATGATCACCCTTCCCGCAAGCGCGCTCCGCGTCGCTGCTGCCGTCTCCGCAGCCGCCGCACCCGCGCCCGCCCCGCACCCCGCCTCCTCCGAGCCGCAGCTGATCCTCGCCGCCGTCGTCGGCGTCGCCGTCATCGTGGTCCTCATCACCTGGCTGCGGATCCACCCCTTCCTCTCCCTCCTGCTCGGCTCGCTCGTCACCGGCCTGGTCGCCGGCATGGCCGCCGACGCCGCGACGACGAGCTTCATCACCGGCTTCGGCGCGACCGAGGGCAGCGTCGGGATCCTCATCGCGCTCGGCGCGATGTACGGCAAGCTGCTCGCCGACTCCGGCGGCGCCGACCGCATCGTCGACACGCTGGTGTCCCGCACGAGCGTCCGCGCCCTCCCCTGGGTGATGGGCCTCGTCGGCGCGATCATCGGCCTGCCGATGTTCTTCGAGATCGGCCTCGTGCTGCTCATCCCGGTCATCATCCTGGTGACCCGCCGGTCCAAGCTGCCGCTGATGCGCGTCGCGCTCCCGGCCATCGCCGGTCTCTCGGCGATGCACGGCCTGGTCCCGCCGCACCCGGGCCCGCTCGTGGCCATCGGCGCGCTCGGCGCGAACCTCGGCGTCACCCTCGCCTTCGGCGTGCTCGTCGCCATCCCGGTCATCATCCTCGCGGGTCCGGTGTTCAGCCGCTTCGCCGCCAAGTGGGTGCCGGTCGACGTGCCCGGCCTGTTCCTCGGCACCGAGGGCGACGACGCCGACGCGATGAACGCCGCCGCCGACCGCAAGCGCCCCTCGTTCGCCCTCGCGCTGATCAGCATCCTGCTCCCCGTCGTCCTCATGCTGGGCAAGGCCCTCGTGGACATCACCGCGCCGAAGAGCACGGCCGAGTGGAAGACGATCCTCGACTTCCTCGGCACCCCGGCCATCGCGCTCACCATCGCCGTGCTCGCCGGCTTCTTCCTGCTCGGCCTGCCCGGCGGCATGAACCGCAAGTCGCTGCAGGCCAGTCTCACCTCGTCGCTGCCCCCCATCGCCGGCATCCTGCTCATCGTCGGCGCCGGCGGCGGCTTCAAGCAGGTGCTCGTCGACACCGGCATCGGCCAGGTCATCGCGTCGTTCGCGCACGGCAGCAGCGGCATCGGCATCCTGCTGCTCGCCTGGTTCATCGCGGCGCTGATCCGCGTCGCCACCGGTTCGGCGACGGTCGCGACCGTCACCGCGGCCGGCATCATGGTGCCGCTCGCCGCCCACCTCTCGACCCCGATGGTGTCGCTGCTGGTGCTCGCGATCGGGTCCGGCTCGCTGTTCCTCTCGCACGTCAACGACGCCGGGTTCTGGCTGGTCAAGGAGTACCTCGGCCTCAGCATCCCGCAGACGCTGAAGAGCTGGACCGTCCTGGAGTGCATCGCCTCGGTCGTCGGCCTCGCCGGGACCCTGGTGATCGCCCTGGTCATCGGAGGCTGACATGACCGCGAGCCAGGTGAGCACGATCGTCGTCATGGGCGTGGCGGGCTGCGGCAAGTCCACCGTCGCCGCCCTCCTCGCCGACCGGCTGGGCTGGGAACTGCTGGAGGGCGACAGCCTCCACCCCGCCCGCAACGTCGAACGGATGAGCGCGGGCGTCCCGCTCGACGACGCCGACCGTGCTCCCTGGCTCGCGTCGATCGCGGACCGCATCCGCGACGGGTCCGCCGCCGGGAGGCCGCTGGTCGTCGCGTGCTCCGCGCTCGCCCGGCGCTACCGCGACATCCTCCGCGGTCCCGGCGTGGTCTTCGCCTACCTGACGGGCACGCGCGAACTGCTCGAGAGCCGGATCGCCGCGCGGAGCGGCCACTTCATGAAGCCCGGGATGCTGGACTCCCAGCTCCGCACCCTCGAGCCGCCGCAGCCGGACGAGGCGTCCGTGACCGTCGACATCGCCGCGGAGCCGGAGACGATCGTCGCCGGGATCCTCAGCAGGCTCGATCGGGTGGCGGCGGCCGCCGCTCTGTGAGGCCTCTCTCGCGATCCGGGCCGCCTCGGCGGATCGATCGGAGACGCATAACGATTTCCCAGGCCCCGCCCCGGATTCTGTGCCGAAACTGGGAGGCGGGGGCGTGGAATAGAAGGATGCACTCGCCTATCCCCGACCCCGCGCAGGCCGCCGCGGAAGTCGCGTGGCCGAGGTGACGGGGATGACTCTCGCGCCGATCGCCCCGCGCTCCCGGAACCACCGGGTGTGGGACGCGGTCGGCCGCCGGCCGGTCCTGCTGCTGGTCGCGCTCGGGCTGGCCTGCGCGCTCGTCGCGTGGCTGCGCCTCCCGGCGATCGCGCACGACACCTTCTGGGCGGAGGACGGGCGGACCTTCGTCTCGGCCGCGGCGCTGGGCGGCCCGAGGGTGCTCCTGCAGCCCTACGCCGGGTACCTGCACACCGTCCCGCGCCTCGTCGCCGCCGTCGTGGTGCTGCTCCCGGTGTCCTGGTCGGCGCTCGCGACCACGGCGGCCGCGTGCGCGATCGCGGGCGGCCTCGCCGTCGTCGTGTTCGTCTGCGCGCGCGAGCTGGTTCCCTGGCTTCCCGCCCGGCTCTTCGTCGCCGGGCTGACCGTCCTCGCCCCGCTCGTGCCGCGGGAGGTGCTGGGCACCCTGGCGGACCTGCACTCCCTCATCCTCTGGACCCTGTTCTGGGTCGCACTGTCCCGGCCACGGACGACGCGGGCCGCCGTCACGCTCTCGGCCGTGGCGCTGCTGGGTGCGCTGACCGAGATCCAGGCGGTCTTCCTCGCGCCGCTCCTGCTGCTGCGCTCGCACGACCGACGGGTGTGGATCGTGCGCGCCGGCCTGAGCGCAGGCATCGTGGCCCAGCTCGTCGTCACGTCCGCCTGGCCGCGCGCGGAGAACACCGACCCCGCCGTCGACCCGCTGTCGATCGCGTACGGGTATCTGATCAACGCCGTCCTGCCCCTCGCGGTCCCGCAGTCGCAGCTCGGGCACGTCCTCGCCGCGACCGGGCCGGCCGTCGGCCTCCTGGTGCTCGCGATCGTCCTCGCGACGGCGGTGTACGTCGTCCTCCGCGGCGCGGGTGGGCAGCGGCTGCTCGTCGCGGCGGCGCTGGCCGGGTCGGTGCTGCTCTACGCCGTGAGCGTGGAGACCAACCCCAACCCGTTGTACGACTACGCCGCCCGGACCCCCGGCCAGCTCGACAGCGTGTGGCTCACCCGCTACGGCGTCGTCCCGTCGATGCTGCTCGCGCTCGTGCCGGCGGTGGGCGCGGCGATCGTGTGGCGCCGCCGCGGACTCCGTCACGGTCGCGCGCAGTGGCCGGCGTGGTCGGTGCTGGCCGCGGCCGGGCTGTGCGCGGCGCTGATCCTCGCGCAGGCCGGGCCGCAGCCGACCCGCCGCTCGCACGGTCCCGCCTGGCAGCCGCAGCTCGCGAGCGCCTCCGCGCAGTGCCGCCGGGATGACGAGCTGACGTTCGTCAACGTGCGCGAGACGATCGGGTGGAAGGTGACGGTGCCCTGCCGGTACCTCGGGGACGGGACCACGGAGGGCTCCCGATGACCGCCACGTCGGCGGGACGGGACGGAGTCACGAGCGGAGAGACCGTTCGTCCGCACGAAGGCCCAACGCGCGTCGGGGCCGTTCTCTGAGCGCTTTCGATGGTGAACGAACGGTGACTCCGGCCTCTGCGGGAGGTGGCTCAGGTTGGATGGACTCGTGGTGAGAATCGTGCCGGAGACGGCGAGTTGACGACGGACACGCGAGCGTCCGAGCGCCCGATCGCGATCGGCGCCCGGCTCGCCGCCCGGCTGCGCTCACGGGCGGTGGTCGTGCCCGTGACGCTGTGGGCCGTCGCGCACGCGGCGATCGTCGGCTGGGCGGTGGTGGTCCGTGCCGTCGTGCTCGTGCTGAGCGGCCATGCCGCCGCGGTGTCGCCCGCCGCGCTCTTCTACCACTGGGACAGCGTCTACTTCGGGTCGATCGCCCTCCACGGCTACGTGGGGCCGGGCACCGGGCCGACCTGGGCCGCGTTCTTCCCCGGCTACCCCGCGGCCGCCCGCGTCGCGCTCGCCCTGGTCGGGCTCCCGCATCCGGACCTGCAGCAGGTCGTCATCGCGCTGGAGGCGGTCACGGCGATCGCCTCGCTCGCGGCCGCGCTGCTGGTGTGGCGGCTGGCGGAGCGCCGCTACGGCGACCGGGTGGCGGTCGCCGCGACGGTCCTGTTCGTGCTCGGGCCGTACGCACTGTTCCTGGTGGCCCCGTACTCCGAGGCGCTCTTCGTCGCCTTCGCCCTCGGCGCGTGGCTGTGCGCGGAGCGCGGGCGCTGGTGGGAGGCCGGCCTGCTCGCCGCGTGCGCGTCGGTCGCCCGGATCGACGGCGTCTTCCTGATCGCCGGTCTCGCCGTGGCGGTCGCCGTCCGCCTCCACCGCCGCGGCGAGCCGTTCCTGGCGAAAGCATTCGGAACCGCCGCGATCGGCTCCGCGGGCATCCTCGGCTACTGGGCCGCGCTCTGGGCGTGGACGGGCAACCCGACGGCGTGGTTCACCGCGCAGCACACCGGCTGGCACCGCGCGCTCACCTGGCCGTGGATCACCCTGCGCAACACCGTCGAGTCGATCTTCGTCCCGCCGTGGCCGCACAGCCTCCAGAACGCCCTCGACCTCGTCTTCGCGGTACTCATCGTCACCGCCCTGGTCGTGCTGATCCGCCGGCGCGAGTGGGCGTACGCCACCTACGTCGGCCTGACCGCGCTGGCCATGATGACGAGCACCACCTACCTCTCGATCGCCCGCTCGACGGTCGTGCTCTTCCCCGTGACGATCCTGGTGGCGACGACCGCGACGGACGACCGGCGACGCTGGATCCTCCGTACCGCGATCGCTGCGGGGCTGGTCCTCCTCGCGGTCAACACGGCGCTGTTCACGAACGCGGTGTGGGTCGACTGACGCCGGTCAGCGACGCCCCGGGTCGAGGTTGACGCCGATCCCGCTGGTCAGCTCGGGCTGCGGTGTGCCCATCAGGAGTTCGGGGTTGAGCCAGACGAGTTGCACCTCGCTCAGCCCGAACCGGCGGGACACCGCGTAGATCGTGTCGTACGGGTTCGGGACGTAGTAGGCGATGGTGGCGCCGTCGAGGACCGCGCGACCGTGGGCATACGTCTCGACGCCGCTGTCCACGGCTTTCAGACCCGGGTACGGGGACGGGAGGGTCCAGGTGATCGCCGCCGCGGCCAGCACACGCCCGTCGCCGGAGGGCGACTCCTCGATCGAGTGCAGGAACGTGGGGTCGCCGCCCGCGGGCGAGTCCAGCGGCAGCAGCAGGCGCACCTCGCCGTCGGGCGCGGCGCCCGGCGACGTGCTCACGAGGCCGAACCGGTCGGCGTCCTGGATGTTCTCCGGCCGGCCGTCGTAGCGCTTGCCCGAGATCATCAGATCGAGCCCGGTCAGGTCGGCGGTCGCGGGGTCGTCCGGCCGGATGCGCACCTCGAGGCCGCGGTCCGCGCCGACGACGACGCGCACGGTCCCGGTCAGCGGATGCTGGGCGGCGGCCGCCGCGATCGGCTCATGGTCGACGACCTGGAGGCGGCCCGTCCCGATCGTCTGCCCGGCGACGAGCAGATTCGGGAGCCCGTCCTCGATCGACACCGGATCGGGCGTCCCCGCCTTCGCCACCGGCGTCGGGTGCGCCGGGGGAGCGGCCGGTGCGCAGCCCGCCATCAGCGCGACGACACCTGCTGCGACCACGGCCGCGGCGACGCGACCCACCCCCCGACGGATCATGCCTCGACCCTAGTGGTTCTCACCCGAGCGACGTCACTTCACGCACGGAACCCCGCCGGAGGGAAGGGGCGCGGTGGGGTCCGTGTAGGTGCCGTTCGGCGACGAGGGGGTCGCGCCCGCCGCTGGCGCCGGGGCCGCCCCTCCGGACGGCTGCGCGGCCGTGGACGGCTTCGCCGCCTTCGCCGGCGCGGCCGGCGCGGGGCTCGGGGTGGCCGGATCGAGGAGCCGGCGCACGGTGGCGCGGACCTGCGCGGTGTCGACGAGGTTGACGTCCTTGCCGTCGCGGACGCCGTAGCCGGCGATCGGGAGCGTGTCGAACGTGATGTTCCCTCCGGCGAAGTGGGAGGCGTCCGACGCGAAGTCGAGCAGGTTCAGGCCGGAGTCGAGGGCGATGTTCTGCTTGGCCGCCGAGATCAGGGACTCCAACGTTGCGGGGTTCGCGAACGTGTCCGCCTTCTTCAGCTTGGTCGCGAGCGAGACGATGAACGCCTGCTGGCGGCGCTCGCGGTCGAGGTCCGTGAAGTTCAGCGACGGATTGCTCTCGTCCCGGCGCTGCCGCACGAAACTGACCGCCTGGGAGGCCGAGAGCTGCTGGACCCCTGCGCTGAAGTCGGCGCCGGAGTAGGGGTCCTTGGTGTCCTCGGCGACGCACACTGTGACCGGCTGGACCGCTTGGGCCACCTGGTAGAACGCGGCCATCGTGACCTCGATGAAGTGGTTGATCGGCACCCCGCCGAGGAAATCCGAGACCGTGGCGATCTCGGTCCGCCTGGCCGCCGCGCGGGCCTCCTGGTACGCGTCGGCGCGGCTCGTCGTGCCCGCCTTCATCAGCTCGGTGAGCTTCTGGTCGAGGGCGAGCCCGTACGCCTCCTTGATCTTCGACCGGGCGACGCCGTCGGGTTTGCCGGACAGCGGGACGTAGTCGTCGCGCGGGATGGAGATCCCGACCGCTTTGCCGCCGCCGGCCGGGATGTGGATGAGCATCAGCACGTTGGCGTTGTAGCCGCCGTCGCCCTGGCCGCCGGCGTGCAGCGCGTTGTAGACGTCCGCCGGGAGGGCGTCGCCGTTCTCGTCCAGCCGGCTGTCGAGCCCCATCACGAGGATGTTCTGGTCGCCTCCGGCGGCGGAGGCGAGGTCGGAGCGGTGCAGGCCGGTCATCAGGTCGGCGAACGAGAACACCGCGAACGCGACGATGGCCACGACCAGGAGGAGGCCGAGCCCGAGGGTGCCGACGACGATCCGCCTGCGCACGTAGACGCTGCGCGGGTGGCGGCGTGCCACGGGTCGCCGCGCGGGCGTCGGGGGGCCGGCCGCGCCGGGCCGCTCGGTCACGCCGTCGGGCGCGACCGGCCTGCGCGGGGGTGGCAGCACGGGCGGCTTCACTCGAGATCACTCCTCCGGCCGACCGGGAAGAGACAGCCGACCCAGCCATTGTCACCGCTGGGGGCGCCGAAACCGGGGAGGCTCGTTGGCAGGTCTCGTCGGAATCCGGCTGCCTTCTGGAGGCGAGCGCGGCAGTATAGAACATTGCGACCGGTTTGCCAACGCCCCCGTCCTTGCGAACCGATACGGGAAACTAGGACAACCGATACGAGCCGGGAGGTCCGACATGCGCACTGAGGAACGCCTCGCGCTGCTCGAACACGACCTCCCGGGCGCCGCGGGCCGCGGCGAGATCATCGCGTTGTTCCAGCCGCAGTTCTCGCTGGAGACCGGGGAGGTCGTCGGCGCGGAGGCGCTGAGCCGCTGGATCCACCCCCGGTTCGGCCTGATCGCTCCGGGCGAGTTCATCCCGATGGCCGAGCGTCTGGGGCTCGTCGGCGGGATCGGGGACGTCATGCTGCGGCTCGGCTGCCACGCCGCCCGCGATTGGCAGAACCACGGGCACCCGATCGAGGTGGCGGTCAATGTGTCGATCCTTCAGCTCCGCACGACCGCGATCGTGGACACGGTCGCCGGGCTGCTGGACGATTTCTCCCTCCAGCCGCGCCTGCTGACGCTCGAAGTGACCGAGACCACTCCGGTGAGCGACGTCCCGGAGGCGATCGGCACCGTCCACGCGCTGCGCGGTCTCGGCGTCAACATCTCGATCGACGATTTCGGCGCAGCGTATGCGTCGCGGGAGCAGGTCATCGCACTGCAGGCGACCGAGCTGAAGGTCGACCAGTCCCTCGTGCAGGAGACCCAGGGCGAGCACGCCGAAGACCTGGCGCAAGCGGTCGCGTTCGGCAAGGAGCACGGGATGCGCCTGGTGGCCGAGGGCATCGAGACGGAGGCGCAGCTCGCGCGGGTCCGCGCGCTGCACTGCGATCGCGGCCAGGGATATCTGCTGTCGCGTCCGACGACCAAGGCGGATGTGGACAGCCTCCTGGTCGGCGCCGGGGGCTTCCGCGCCGGTAGTTAGGGCGTGTGAACTTGACGATTGCCTCGTCAACCGTCACTCTCAACCTATGTCTTCTCACCGGTCACGCATTTGAGGCGGGAGTTGCGCGATGAAGTCGCGCATATGCAGCCGTTCCCCCGAGCCCTCATCGACCGATCCCACGTCGTTGTCGACGCCAACCTGGCACTGGAGGTCTGGGCCGCCCGACCCGCGGAGCAACTCGTCGGGACGCCGCTCGCCACGGTCCTCGGTGTCGACCCCGAGGAGCTGGCCGCGGCACTGGCGACCGGCAACACCGGCGGTATCCGCCTGGCGTCCACGGCGCACGGCTACCAGGGCACGCGCAGCTCGGTGGTGATCCGCGCCGTGCGGATCTCCGGGGGCCACACGATCGTCGCCTTCGACCCGGAACTCGCCGCCGTCGGCGAGCGCACCGCAGCGCTCGGACGTCGCGAGAGCGAGCGGTTGCAGTTGCTGCTCTCCGCCTCCGTCGCGTTCGCGAAGACGCAAAGCGAGGAGGAGCTCGGTGAACTGCTGGCGGAGACCGCGCGCCGGGCGTTCAATGCGACCGCGAGCAGCGTGCACACCGGCGAACCGGGGAACTACACGCTCATCGCGGGCGAGAACCTGCTGGAGGCGGAGTGGCCGAAGGACGCGGAGGGAAGGACGACCCCGCTCGGCGGTGTGGTGACGGTCCAGTCACCCGCTGAGGCCGACGAGGTGGCGCCGGGCCTCGGATTGAGCGGTGTCTTCGAGCGGTCGGGGGTCTCGGCCGTCATCGGTGTGCCCATCATCGAGGACGGCGTCCTGTACGGCGCGTTCGCCTGCTACTTCGACCAGCCCCGAAAGTTCGACGATCAGGCCGTGCCGCTGGCCGAGGCGCTGGCCCAGCTCGCCGGGCAGGTCATGCTGCGGTTGCGCCTGGAGGCGCGGCTGCGGCGTGCGGCGATGCTCGACGAGGTGACGGGCCTGCCGAACCGGCGCCTGTTCGACGAGAACCTGCACCAGACCGAGCGCGCGCACGCCGACCAGGTCGCCGTGCTCTTCGTCGACCTCGACGGGTTCAAGGCCATCAACGACACCCTCGGGCACGCCGCGGGGGACAGGGTGCTCAAGGAGGTGGCCGAGCGCCTGAGCCGCGTCTTCCGCCAGGACGACATGATCGCCCGCTACGGCGGCGACGAGTTCATCGCCGCGCTGCACGTCGCCGACGCGTCCGTCGCGCTCGAACTGGCCGACCGGGCCCGTGCGGCCATCGCCGAAGACTTCCGCGGCATCCCCACCGAGCTGAACATCACAGCCAGCGTCGGGATCGCCATCGCGGACGGGGAGCCGGGCGAGCAGTCGATCGACCACCTCATCCGGCTTGCGGACCAGGCGATGTACGCCGCGAAACGGGGCGGCGGCGACCAGGCGGTCGTCCACGCGGTGGAGCGGTAGCGCGCACTCTCCTTACTCCGTCGTCGCCCCCAGGTCTATGGGGGGCGGCGACGGCGAGAATGCCGGAGAATGTCGAGGTGAACAAACCCGAGACCCCGGTTCCGCTCCTGCTCGGAAGGTACCGGCCGATTCGGCTGCTCGCTCGCGGCGGCACCTCGATGGTCTTCCGCGCTCGCGATGAGAACCTCGGTCGCGACGTCGCGGTCAAGCTGTTCTCCTCGGGGCGTCACGCGGACGTCGCGCGGTTCCGGGCGGAAGTGGGAGTGCTGGCCGGCCTCCGTCACCACGGCGTCGTGTCGATCCTCGACGCGGGCGTCGACGACTCGTCGCCCAAGGACCCACGTCCCTTCCTGGTGATCGAGCTCGTCGAAGGCGACACGCTCCGCGCGGTGCTGAATGCGGATCCGCTGACGACACGGCAGATCGGCGAGGTCGCGTTCGAGGTCGCCGAGACGCTCGAGTACGTGCACGCGCGCGGCGTCATCCATCGCGACGTCACACCGTCGAACATCATGATCGTCGACTACGGCACCCGCTTCTCGCGTCCGCGGGCGCGGCTGACCGACTTCGGCATCGCCATCCACGCGACGCGGCCGCAGGAGCTCGCGGAGGCGACGTTCGGAACGGCCGCCTATCTGAGCCCCGAGCAGGTGCGGAGTGAGACGCTGACCCCGGCGTCGGACATCTATTCGCTCGGTCTCGTGCTGCTGGAGTGCTTCACGAGGACCGTCGCCTTCCCTGGCACGCCGGTGGAGTCCGCGCTCTCGCGGCTCGACCGCGACCCGGAGATGCCCGACATCGTCCCCGACCGCTGGCGCGAGCTCATCCAGGCGATGACGCACTCGGACCCCTCGCAGAGGCCGTCCGCTGCGGACGTGGCGACCGCTGCGCGCGGGGTGCTGCGCGCGGACCGGGAACACGAGCCCGCGTGAGCGCGCGCATCGCCGGATCGTCGGCTCGGACAGCATATGATCGACGGGCCGGTGCGACACCCCCCGGCGCCCGTCTTCGGAAGGAGAGCACCGGTTGGGCACCCTGATCTACGGTTCCGGAGCGAAGATCGACATCGACGATCGCCTGCTCGCGCATCTTCAGCTCGTCATCACGTCGAAGCTGCGACGCAACGAACAGTTCCTCTTCGAGTGGGAGCACGACGAGGCCTACTCGCGCGGCCGGACGGCCCTCTGGATCAACCCGTCCGTCCCGGTGCACTTCCAGTACGTGGGCAGCCGGCGCCCCGCGCTCAACCGCGCGTGGACGGAAGCGCTGATGGACGCCGCCAACAGTGTCGGCGGTCTGCGCGTCGTCCCCGAGCCTCCGGCGCACTGATGGGGACGCTCTTCTACGGGGACGCGCTGTCCTCGGTCGAGTTCGACGACCGCCTGCTCGCTCACCTGCAGTTGGCGATCATCACCAAGCTGCGTCGCAACGAGAGCTTCGTGTTCTCCTGGGACATCCCGGTCGCGAGCGGAAGCGGCTCCAACTCGGTGTGGTTGTCCCCGACCGTCGGCCTCCGCTTCACCTACCCGACGCACACACGCGAGCCGATCAACCGCGCCTGGGTGGAGGCGCTCGTCCGCACGGCGAACAGCGTCTCCGGCCTCCGGGTCGTCGACGAACCCGCAGCCGGCCCCGAGGCGCAGGCGCAGGCCCAGGACAAGACCGATAGAACGGATGAACAGTGATCGTCAACAGGCTGACCGTGGACGGCAAGGACTACTTCCTGCCCGGATCCGTGACCGAGCTGCGTGAGAAGATCCGGGCGGCGATCCAGGCCGGCGGCGACTACGTGAACATCCCGCCGCTGCACTCCGGCCCCGGAATCGACATCCTGTTCTCGCCGGGCATGCCGGTGGTGTGGAGCCAGATCGACGTCGGAGGCGACCCGGGCGCGGAGACCGACGGCGCGGAGGCGTCGCAGTCGGCCATCGACGACGACACGTTCGACGGGCTGTAAACAGCGGTCAGAGGGACGCGGCCCGCTCCCGGAGGTCGTCGAGCACGGTCAGCGCGTGGGGCGCGAACGGCTCGTCGTCCTGTGCCAGCCACCAGCCGAAGCTGATCCGGAAGGCGAGCAGCAGCAGCTCGGCGGCGAGTCGTGACTCGAGCTCGTCGGAGCCCCGGTCGTGGAGCGCGTCGGCGATCGCCGATGCGACATGCGCCAGCTTGAGTGCGCCGCGTTCTTGGAGGGCAGGGCTCTGGGCCACCACCCGGATGCGCCGCAGCGCGGTCGCCTTCCGTTGCGGGGTCATGATCGGCTCGGCGGCACTCAGCGCACGGCGGAGGCACTCGTAGACGCCGGTCGCGTCGTCCTCGGTGCGGATGGTGTCGGCGAAGACCTCCACGAGCACAGTCTCGCCGGCGAGGAGGATCTCGCGCTTGTCCGCGTAGTGCCGGAAGAAGGTCGCACGGTTGAGTCCGGCCCGTTCGGCGATCTGCGTCACGGTCGTCGCGTCGTAGCCGTGCTCCTCGAACAGGTCGAACGCCGCCGCTTCGAGTCGTTCGCGCGCGTCGGCGGCCCACCTAGCCATGTCACGGATTCTAACTGATGCGACGCCGTCGCATGGGGTGTAGCATCTGATGCGACGCAGTTGCATCACTGTCCAGCTGCATCACTGTTCAGTTGCACCACCGTGAGGAGCATCATGCGAATCTTCGTCACCGGAACGTCCGGCTGGATCGGCTCGGCCGTCGTCCCAGAACTCATCTCCCACGGCCACCAGGTGCTCGCCCTCGCGCGCTCCGACGCGTCCGCGGCGGCGGTCCTGCGTGCGGGAGCCGCTGTCCTGCGGGGTGACCTCGAGGACGTCGGACTGCTCCGGAAGGCCGCGGAGGAGACCGATGCGGTCATCCACCTGGCCTACCGGCACGACCTCGGCCAGATCGGCGGCGCCGACGCCGACGCCGGAGCGATCCGGGCCTTTCTCGATGCCGCGGCGGGGACGGACAAGCGCGTGATCGTCACCGGGGCGACGATCACGACGCCCGGCCGCGCCGCGACGGAAGAAGACCCCCTGACGCCCGTCGGCCCGATCGCCGCTCGCATCGAGAACCTCCGGAATGCTCTCGCCGCAGCGCAGGACGGAGCGAACGTCAGTCTGGTGATGATCCCCCGCACTGTGCACGGCGAGGGTGAGCGGCACGGGTTCGTCCCGCAGCTCATCGCCCGCGCACGCCAGAACGGCTTCTCCGGATACGTCGGAGACGGGAGCAACCGCTGGCCAGCGGTCCACGTGTCCGACGCCGCGGTCCTCTACCGGCTCGCCGTCGAATCCGCGCCGGCAGGCTCCGTGCTGCATGCGGTCGGGGAGGAGGGCGTGCGGGTCCGCGACATCGCCGAGGCCATCGGGCGCCACCTCGGCCTCCCCGCCGAGTCGCGCCCCCAGCCGGAGTTCGGCATGCCGCTCGGAGCGCTCCTCGGCACCGACATGCCCGCCTCGAGCGCCCTGACTCGGAACCTCCTCGGGTGGGAGCCCACACACGTCACGCTCCTCGAAGACATCGACCTCGGACACTACTTCGCGTCGGAATCGGATGAGGGTATCCCGCGCGACGCAGCCCGAGTAGATTGACAGCGTTGTGCCTCCCGAGGGTGACGGTTCGTGCCTTCCCGAGGGTAAATCGAGCACATCAGGAGCACCGACATCATGGAACTTTTCGGTATAGCCAAGTTCGAACGCTTTTTCCGTCTGGCCGCCAGTCTCGACGTCGACAAGGACGATCTGCGGCGCTTCGACGACTTCGTCAACGACAAGATCTACGACCTGCTTCTGCGGGGCGTGGCGAATGCGAAAGCCAACGGCCGCGACGTCATCGAGCCGCAGGACCTGCCGATCACGAAAGGTTTGCAGGAGTCCATCCAGGCGTACGAAGCGATCGATGAGGACGTGTCCTTGGACGCGATCCTCGAACAGCTCACCAGGCGGCCCCCGCTCGACGCCGTCTACAGCGACGAGACCGAGGAGAGGCTTCCGCGGATCGCCGGCGGCCTCGGCGTGGCGCTGGCCCGGACGTTCCGGATCCTCGACGAGAAAGTGAAGAACCCGTCGACGGAGCACTGGGACAAGGTCACGCGCGTCTTCGACCAGCTCCTCTGAGTTCTCGCTGTGCCGCGGGCTGGGTCTCAGCGGAAGTTGTCCTGCAGAGCCGCCCGTGCCCGGATGGCGATGTGCAGATTGAGCTGGGCTTCGGGGTCGCCGATGTCCCGGCCGGTCACTTCGCGGATCCGGTTGAGGCGATAGCGCAACGTGCTCCGGTGGATGATGAGGGCTGCGGACGTCCGGTCGTAGTTCCCGCCGGAGTCGAGGTACACGGCCAGGGTGCGGACGAGTTCGGAGCGGTGCCGGCGGTCGTGCTCGATGAGCACGCCGAGCCATTCGTCGACGTAGCGCTCGAGCCGCACCGCGTCATCGGAGGTGTCGAGGATGCGGAGCAGCCCGAGGTCGTCGTGATTCGACAGCCCGAGCGGCTGACGGGACTCGGTCCGGATGCGCACGGCCTGTGCCGCCTCGGCGAAGGAGCGGGGGAGGTCCTCCGCAGCGCACCGTCCCCCGATGCCGATCGTGCCTCGCACGCTGGTCAGGGCGGCGGACACCCGCTCGTACAGGCTCGACAGGTCATGGCCGTCCGCGACCACCGCGAGCGTCGCCTCCGGCCGCCGTGAGACCAGGGCGGGAACGTGCATGTCCGCGAGCTCGTAGCGGACGGCGGCACTGACGTCGACGCGGTTCGGCGTCGGCGACTCCCACACGACGAGCACCGCGCGCTGGAAGCCGCCGAGGTCGAAGTGCAGCGCTTCGGCTCGCGCGAGAGCGTCGACCTGGGCGCCTGCGACGAGGTCGTCCGCCAGGTCGCGACCGAGCCGGAGTTCGACTTCCGCGACATTCCGGCGATGGGCGAGCTCGACGGCGATCGTCGCGCTCGCGTACTCGACGGCGAAGCGGTCGTCGTCGCTCCGGCTGTCCTCCGGATCGTAGATGCCGATGACGCCGAGCGTCTCCCCGCGCGAGCGGATCGGTGTCGACCGCCAACCCGCGTTCGAGTGGCCGCCCGCTGACAGGTCTCCGGCGGACAGGATGATCCCGGAGGGCGGTGAGGGGTCGGTGACGCTGACGAGCGCGAGCTCATTGCCGAAGGAGTCCTGCAGCACGACCGATCGCTGGGTGATGTCGCTCACGGTCGCGACGATCTGCGCCTCGCCCTTTCCGGACCCGGCCGCGACCACGATCGAGTCGCGGATCTGCTGCTGGGCGTTCAGCCGCACGATCGTGGCGGCCATCGTGCGATTGGAGGCCTCCTGCGCCTTGCCGAGCCGGCGCAACTCGCGGGCCTGACGCCGCTCGCGGTCGATGAGCTCCGCCGCGGCCAGCGCGGCTCCGGTCGGCTCCGTCAGGGCGAGGAGGAGGAACATCTCGGCGCTGGACGGCTCCGCCGCCGCCTGGAGCACGAAGGCTCCCTTCACCTTCCCGGTCCCGCGGAAGACGAGCGCATAGCGCCACGCCCCATCGTCCGCGGGGGCGAGCACACCGCTGATTCCCGCGCGTTCGTCCACGAGCAGGTCGAGTCGGGCGTCGGCGTCGCCCGAATACCGGACCAGACGCCCGTGCGAGGACACATACACGGCGGCGACGGCGCACCCGGCGATCCTCTCGGCGGAGGCCGCCGCGAGGCGCAGCGTCTCGCGAGTCGACGGATGCTCGAACATCCGGGAACCCATTCTGAAGATGTCGTACAGCCCGGCCTGGGCCTCGGGGTCGGGGCCGGGGTGCGCGACAGGGTCCGGATCGTTGGATACGCCCATTGTGTGAACTCCCACGCCAACGCTAAGCCTCCTCGGTTCGACCTGACAGTGCAACGTCGGGGGTTTCTTTCGCCCTCGCGGGTCGAAGAGAACGCGTACCCGGCGGCGCACACTCGACACCGGGTGCGGCGTGATCGAAGCGCGGAGGAGGGTCTCGTGACTCTGATGGGATTCGACGCGTTCCGTGACGCCGATCGCGTCGTCGAGCAGGCGCTCGGCGCGAACCGGCGAACCTACGCGGTGCCGCTGGAGGCGTACCGGCGAGGGGATCAGTACGTCGTCATAGCGGATGCGCCCGGCGCGGACATCGGCGACATCGATGTGCGGGTCGAACGCAACGTCGTCACCATCACGGTGCAGCGGCGCCCGAAGTTCGCGCCGGACGACATCGTCCTCATCGACGAGCGTCCGCGCGGCGAGTTCGTCCGCCAGCTCTTCCTCAGCGACGGCCTCGACAGCGCGAAGCTCATGGCGCACTTCGGCAACGGTGTGCTGACCGTGCTCGTTCCGGTCGACGAATCGAGCAGACCTCGCCAGGTGGACATCTCCCCGTCGCCTGGCACCAGCGAGACGCCCTCGGGTGACTGACCCGGCGGCAGTGCGAAGAAGGAGCGTTCCATGGCCAAAGCAGTGGGCATCGACCTCGGCACCACGAACTCGGTGATCGCGGTATGGGAGGGAGGCGAGGCGAAGGTCATCCCGAACGCGGAGGGCGCTCGCACGACGCCCTCGGTCGTCGCCTTCACCGACACCGGTGAGCGACTCGTCGGGCAGCTCGCCCGACGGCAGGCGATCTTGAACCCGAAGGGGACCATCTCGTCGGCCAAGCGCTTTATCGGGCGCTCCTTCGAGGAGATCGACGAGGAGGCCAAAGCCGTCGGATTCGATATCGTGGCGGGTCCGAACGGCGAAGCCAGGTTCACCATCCGGGGCAAGCTGTACGCCCCGGAGGAGATCAGCGCGCTCGTGCTGCGCAAGCTGGCCGACGATGCCGGCAAGTTCCTCGGCGAGAAGGTCACCGAGGCGGTCATCACCGTCCCGGCGTACTTCAACGACGCGCAGCGCACGGCGACGAAGGACGCCGGGCGCATCGCCGGCCTCGAGGTGCTCCGCATCATCAACGAACCGACCGCGGCCGCACTCGCGTACGGGCTGGATAAAAAGGAGCACGAGACCGTGCTCGTCTTCGACCTCGGCGGCGGCACCTTCGACGTGAGCCTGCTCGATGTCGGCGACGGCGTCGTGGAGGTGCGCTCGACCGCGGGTGACACGCACCTCGGCGGCGACGACTTCGATCGACGGATCGTGGACTACCTCGCGGACGAGTTCCAGAAGGAGAACGGCATCGACCTCCGCAACGACCCCCAGGCCCTGCAGCGGCTGTTCGAGGCGGCCGAGAAGGCGAAGGTCGAACTCAGCACGGTGAGCCAGACGCAGGTGAGCCTGCCGTTCATCACCGCGGACGCCGCCGGTCCGAAGCACCTGACGACGACGCTCAAGCGCGCCACCTTCGACAACATCACCGCCGACCTGGTCGAGCGCTGCCTCGGCCCGGTGCGTCAGGCGATGGAGGACGCCAAGGTCACAGAGAACGACATCGACGAGGTGATCCTGGTGGGCGGTTCGACGAGGATCCCCGCCGTGCAGAACCTCGTCAAGCGGCTCACCGGCGGCAAAGACCCGAACATGACCGTGAACCCGGACGAAGTGGTCGCCATCGGTGCGGCCATCCAGGCGGGAGTGCTGAAGGGCGAGGTCAGCGACGTGCTCCTGCTCGACGTGACGCCGCTCTCGCTCGGGGTGGAGACGCGCGGCGGGGTGATGACGACGATCATCGAACGCAACACCACCATCCCGGCGCGCCGGAGCGAAGTGTTCTCCACCGCTCAGGACAACCAGGACTCGGTCGAGATCGTCGTGCTGCAGGGCGAACGCGAGCGCGCCGCGGACAACCGCGTGCTCGGTCGGTTCACGCTGACCGGCATCCGGCCCGCACCGCGCGGCGAACCCCAGGTCGAAGTGACGTTCGACATCGACGCCAACGGCATCCTCAATGTCACTGCCCGAGACAAGGACACCGGGGCGGAGCAGGGCATCACCATCAGCGGCACCACCACGCTCGACCAGGCAGAGATCGAACGGATGGTGCGCGAGGCCGAGCAGCATCGCGCCGAAGATCAGCAATTGCGCGAAGACATCGACGCCCGCAACGAGTTGGACTCGGCCGCCTACCGGGTCGAGCGGGCGCTCGCGGAGCGCGGCGAGTCCGTGCCGGCGCACGAGCGGTCGCGCGCCGAGATGCTGATCGGGCAGGCGCGGGACGCCGTCGGGCGCGAGGTGCCCGCGGCCGAGGCGCGCGAGCTGACGAGCGAGTTGCAGCAGGTGGACGCCGCCCTGTCCGTCGCCCGCGGTGCCCAGGGCGCGTCCTCCCCGGACAGCGCGGCCGAGGCCGACGACACCGAAGACGACGACGTCGTCGACGCCGACTTCGACCGGAACTGAAGGGTCCTGCCGACATGGAGACCTCGGACGCGCGCAGCGCGGAAGGCGAGGAGGAGTTCGCGTCCGCCGACCGGGCCGACGCGACGGACGAGCCGGCCGCACAGCCTCCGGACGACCGGGATGCCCGGCTCGCGGAGCTCGACGATCGCTGGCGCCGTGCGGCCGCGGATCTGGACAACACCCGCAAGCGGGCCGCCCGCGAACTCGCCGTGGCCCGCGACGCCGAGCGCGCCCGCGCCGCAGCCGTCTTCCTCCCCGTCGTGGACGGGCTCGCGGATGCGGTCACCTACGCCAAGCAGGTGGACGACCCGCTGGCCGAAGGCATCGAGTCGATCCGCGAACAAGCGGTCTCCGCGCTCGAGCGCCTCGGCTACCCGCGCATCGATGCCGCGGGCGTGCCGTTCGACCCGCGCATCCACGAGGTCGTGTCGGTCATCGACAGCGACGAGCTCGCGCCGCGGACGGTGGTGGCGGTCACCCGGCTCGGGTTCGGCACTCCCGAGCGACTGCTGCGGCCCGCCGGCGTGGTCGTCACAGCGACGCGGGAGTGACGCCGTGGCGGACGACTACTACCAGCTCCTGGGCGTCTCGCGGTCGGCCGACGCCAAGGAGATCCAGCGCGCCTACCGCAAGCTGGCGCGGAAGTATCACCCGGACGTGAACAAGCAGCCGGGCGCCGAGGACACGTTCAAGCAGATCAGCGAGGCGTACCACGTGCTGAACGACCCCGAGTCGCGCGCCCAGTACGACCGCTTCGGACCGGACTTCCGCCGCTACGCGGGCGCCGAGCGCGAGTACGCCTCACCGGGGGCCGCCGCCGGTGCCGGTGCCGGCCGTGCTGGAGGCCGGACCAGGGCCCGCCCCGGGGCGTCCGGGTTCAGCTGGTCGAGCGCGCAGGCCGGAGCCGGTCCGGGCGGCGCTTCGGTCGACTGGGACGATCTCTTCGGCGACGTCTTCGGCTCGATGAGGGGAATGGACTCCGAGGCCGAACTCGTCCTGACCGTCGAGGAGGCCTTCCGCGGCGGCCCGAGGACGGTCGTCCTGTCCGGACCGGACGGCGACCGTCAGACGTTCGAGGTCCAGATCCCTCCCGGCGCCCTCGACGGCCAGCGCATCCGGGTCTCCGGCGGTGGCCGGCCCGGGAGGCAGGACGGCGCGGCCGGGGACCTGGTCATCACCTTCCGGGTGAAGCCGGACCGCCGCCTCCGCCTCGACGGCAACAACATCGAGATGGACCTGCCCATCACCCCGTGGGAGGCCGCTCTCGGGGCGAACGTCTCCACCCGTGCTCCGGGCGGTCCCATCACCGTACGCGTGCCGCCCGGCTCGTCGAGCGGGCGACGCCTGCGGCTGAAGGGCGAAGGGATGCCGCAGCCCGGAGGTAAGCCGGGCGACCTGTTCGCCCGGATCAAGATCATGGTGCCGCCACACCCCACCGACCGTGAACGCGAGCTCTTCGAGCAGTTGAAGCGCGAATCCTCCTTCGATCCGAGGTCGTCATCATGAGTTCCCCCTTCCTCCCGGTGATCCCGCCCCGTCTGGACCTCGGGATGGTCGCGGTCGCGGCCGGCGTCCATCCGGAGCTGGTCCGGCGGTTCTTCGAGCTCGGGCTGGTCCCCGCCCGGGTGGACGGGTCGGGTCGGTTGTGGTTCGCCCCGGACGCGCCGGAACAGGTACGGCGCGTCGTGCGGCTGCACGCCGACCTGTCGCTCAACTACGCGGCCGTCGCCCTCGTTCTCGACCTGCTCGCCCGGATCGACCTGCTCGAGGGCCGGCGGTCGGTGATCCGCTCCGGAAAGGAGACTCCGCCATGGAGATGAACAAGCTGACCCAGAAGTCCCAGGAAGCCCTGCAGGAGGCGCAGAGCATCGCGAGCCGCAACGGGCAGACGGAGACGGAGAACGAGCACCTGCTGCTCGCGCTGCTCACGCAGGAGGGCGGCCTGATCCCTCGGCTGCTCGAAGCCGCCGGCGTCGACCTGACCGTCCTGCTGAACGAGGTGCAGCACGCCATCGAGCGCAAGCCGAGGACGACCGGCCCCGGTGCGACGCCCGGCCAGGTGTTCCTCTCCAAGACCCTCGCGGCGACCCTCGACCGGGCCGAGCGGGAGGCGAACCGACTGAAGGACTCCTACGTCTCGGTCGAGCACCTGCTGCTCGCGCTCGCCGACGATCCCAGCGGCAGTGCGGCCTCGCGCCTGCTGCAGAGCAACGGCGTGACCCGGGAGAGCTTCCTCAACGCGCTGACCGCCGTCCGCGGCAACCAGCACGTGAACTCCGCGACGCCCGAGCAGACCTACGAGGCGCTGGAGAAATACGGCCGCGACCTGGTGGCCGACGCGCGCGCCGGCCGGCTCGACCCGGTGATCGGGCGCGACACCGAGATCCGCCGCGTCATCCAGATCCTGTCGCGCAAGACGAAGAACAACCCGGTCCTGATCGGTGAGCCGGGCGTCGGCAAGACGGCGATCGTGGAGGGGCTCGCCCAGCGGATCGTCAACACCGACGTCCCCGAAGGGCTCCGCGACAAGACGGTCTTCCAGCTCGATCTCGCAGCCCTTGTCGCCGGGGCCAAGTACCGCGGCGAGTTCGAGGAGCGGATGAAGGCCGTCCTCGCCGAGGTCGTGGCCGCGGAAGGGCGCATCCTGCTGTTCATCGACGAACTGCACACCCTCGTCGGAGCGGGAGCCACCGAGGGAGCGATGGACGCGGGGAACATGCTGAAGCCCATGCTTGCCCGCGGCGAGCTCCACCTCATCGGCGCGACGACGCTGGACGAGTACCGGCAGCACATCGAGAAGGACGCCGCCCTCGAACGGCGCTTCCAGACCGTGATGGTGGACGAGCCGAGCGTCGAGGACGCCATCTCGATCCTCCGCGGGCTGCGCGAACGCCTGGAGGTCTTCCACGGGGTGCGCATCCAGGACAATGCGCTCGTGGCCGCCGCGACCCTCTCGCACCGCTACATCACCGACCGGTTCCTGCCCGACAAGGCCATCGACCTCGTCGATGAGGCCTGCGCGCGGCTGCGCACGGAGATCGACTCGATGCCGGCCGACCTCGACGAGCTCACCCGGCGCGTGACCCGACTGGAGATCGAGGAGGCGGCCCTGTCGAAGGAGAAGGACAAGCCGAGCCGGATCCGGCTGGAGGAGTTGCGGCGCGAACTCGCCGACCTGCAGGCGGAGGCGAACGCGAAACGAGCGCAATGGGAGGCCGAACGTCAAGCGATCCGCAAGGTGCAGGAGCTCCGCAGCGAGCTCGAGAGGGTGCGCCGCGACGCCGAAGACGCCGAGCGCAGGTACGACCTCAACCGGGCGGCCGAACTGCGCTACGGCAAGCTCGCCGAACTCGAGCGGCAGCTCGCGGCCGAAGAGCAGAGGCTGCAGTCGAAACAGGGCACGCAGCGGCTGCTGCGCGAGGTGGTGACCGACGAGGAGATCGCCGAGATCGTCGCGGCCTGGACGGGCATCCCCGTGGCGCGACTCCAGGAGGGGGAGCGCTCGAAGGTGCTGAAGCTCGACGAGGTCCTGCACGAGCGTGTGGTCGGCCAGGAGGAGGCCGTGACCCTGGTCACCGAGGCGATCATCCGTGCCCGGTCGGGCATCCGCGACCCGCGGCGGCCGATCGGGTCGTTCATCTTCCTCGGCCCCACCGGCGTCGGCAAGACCGAGCTCGCGAAAGCCCTGGCCGGTGCCCTGTTCGACAGCGAGTCCGCGATGATCCGGCTCGACATGAGCGAGTACCAGGAGCGGCACACGGTGAGCCGGCTGGTCGGAGCCCCGCCGGGATACGTCGGGTACGACGAGGGCGGTCAGCTCACCGAGGCCGTGCGACGCCGACCGTACAGCGTCGTGCTCTTCGATGAGATCGAGAAGGCGCATCCGGACGTGTTCAACACGCTGCTGCAGGTGCTGGACGACGGGCGCATCACCGACAGCCAGGGCCGCACGGTCGACTTCCGCAACACCATCGTGATCATGACCTCCAACATCGGCGCCGAGCACTTGCTGACCGGGTCCCGGGACAGCAGCGGAGCGATCCCCCAGGACGTCAAGGATCTGGTGCTGGCGGAGCTGCGCGGCCGGTTCCGGCCCGAGTTCCTCAACCGGGTCGACGACATCATCGTCTTCGCCCCGCTCGGGCTGGAGCAGATCGAGTCCATCGTCGACCTGCTGATGGGCGACCTGGAGCGCCGGCTCGCGGAACGCCAGATCACGCTCGAAGTGACCCCGGAGGCGCGGCGCCTCATCGCGGAGCGCGGCTACGATCCGCTGTACGGCGCGAGACCGCTGCGCCGATACATTTCGCACGACATCGAGACCCGGTTGGGGAGGGCGCTCCTCTCGGGGGCGGTGGTAGACGGCTCGACGGTCCGGATCGATGTGCGCGACGGCGACATCGTCGTCGACGCGGTGCAGGCGCCGGCGGCCGCGGACGCCGACGCCGAGGTCGCGGTATGACGACTCCCACCGCCACCACGATCATCCGCTGCCCGAACTGCGGCCGGAAGAACCGCGTCCCTGTCGCCGCGAGCGGGCGCCCCCGCTGCGCGAACTGTCACAAGCCCCTCCCGTGGATCGTCGACGCACTCGATGACACCTTCGAGGAGATCGCGGTGAAGTCGGACCCGCCGGTGATCGTCGACATGTGGGCCACCTGGTGCGGCCCCTGCCGGATGGTCAGCCCGGTGCTGGCGGAACTGGCCAGAGAGCGGGCGGGCGAGGTGAAACTGGTCAAGGTGGATGTCGACAGGGCGCCCCGGCTGTCGTCCCGTTTCACCGTTCAGGCCGTGCCGACCCTGCTCATCATGGACCACGGCGAGGTCATCGCGCGCCAGGCCGGGGCGGCGCCCGTCGCGGTCCTCCGCCGCTGGTTCGACGACGCGATGCTGCGGCGCACTCAGGAGAAGAAGATGAAGAGAGAAGACGAGGCTGCGGGGGCGGATCGTGGCCGTCCTTAGCGATCCGCACCTCGTGTACGTGCGCCCCGTGACCCCGCGCACCCCGGGTGCGTGCGAGGACTGCCTGGCGCTCGGCACGCCCTGGGTGCACCTGCGGTTGTGCCTGACCTGCGGCAAGGTCGGCTGTTGCGACTCCTCGCCGATGAAACACGCGCGAGCGCATGCGTTGCACGACCTGCACCCCATCGTCCGTTCGATCGAGCCGGGCGAGGACTGGATGTGGTGCTACGTCGATGAGAACTTCGCGTGAGCGTCGCGGGCGCGGAGACGCCGGACGCTGAGACGCCAGAAGCCGAGACACCCGACGCGTTCGGGGCGTACCCGCGGCTCTCACCGCCGCAGTTGCAGGTGCTCCGCGAGCACGGCAGCACCGAAGCCGTCGCCGCAGGGCAGGTTCTCGCTCGGGCGGGCGAGCCGCTCGACTCCTTCTTCGCGGTCGTCGAGGGCCGGCTCGCCGTCGATGACGGCGAGGGCCATCAGCTCCACGGGCCCGGCCGTTTCGTCGGCGACATCGGGCTGCTCGAGGGGCAGCCCTCGTTCGCCACGATCACTGTGGTCGAAAGCAGCACCGTGCTCGCCGTGCCCCTGCCCGCCCTGGAGCGGATCATCACCAGCGACCCGCTCCTCGGCGATCTGATCCTGCGCGCGTACCTCATCCGGCGCTCGATGGCGATCGGGCTGGGAGAGGGGCTTCGCATCGTCGGATCCCGATTCTCCCCGGACACCCGCCGCTTACTCGATCTGGCAGCGCGCAACCGCGTCCCGCACCGGCTGCTTGACCTGGAGGGCGATCCATCGGCGGAGGCCATAGTGCGGCGGATGCGCCTCGCGACGAGCGACCTCCCCGTCGTGATCGTCGGCGGCTCGCGCATCCTACGGAATCCGTCCATCGAAGAGCTCTCGAGTGCGCTCGGTCTCGCCCGGACCCGCCCGCGTGCCACGTGCGACCTCCTGGTCGTGGGCGCCGGGCCGGCGGGCCTTGCCGCGGCGGTGTACGCCGCTTCGGACGGCCTGTCGGTGGTCCTCTCCGACGCCGTCGCCACGGGCGGCCAGGCCGCGCGATCGGCCCGGATCGAGAACTATCTCGGCTTCCCCGCCGGGATCTCGGGCGCAGAACTCGCCGAGCGTGCCGGCCTCCAGGCTGCCAAGTTCGGCGCCACCCTCTTCGCGCCGGCCGCCGCCCAGGAACTCGGCTCCGTCGATGGCGCGCTCACGGTGCGCTTCTCCGACGGGACGACGGTGTCCCCTCGGGCCGTCGTCGTGGCGTCCGGGATGGAGTACCGCCGGCTGCCGGCGAAGAACCTCGAACGCTTCGAGTACACGAGCGTCTTCTACGCGGCGACGATCAACGAGGCGCGCGAGTGCGGAATCGATCCGGTCGTGGTCGTCGGCGGCGGCAACTCGGCGGGACAGGCGGCCGTCTTCCTCGCCGGAACCGCCTCCCGCGTCCACCTCGTCGTCCGCGGGGCCGAGCTCGGCGCAGACATGTCGCGGTACCTGGTCGTCCAGGTGGAGGACCACCCGCGCATCAGCGTGCATCTGCAGTCCGAAGTCGTGGAGGCCGGCGGGGGAGACCGGCTCGAATCCGTCACCGTCGCGCACCGGACCTCCGGCGAACGCGAGGAGCTCGACACGGCCCACCTCTTCGTCTTCATCGGGGCGCGGCCCGCGACCGCCTGGCTCGGCTCCGATATCGACCGCGACGAACGCGGGTATCTCACGACGGGCCCACGGTCGAGCGCCGTCGAGTCGCGATCGCAGCCCTTCGAGACCTCGCTCCCGGGCGTCTTCGCCGTGGGCGACGTGCGCAGCGGTTCGGTCAAGCGGATGTCCGCGGCGGTCGGCGAGGGGGCGAGCGTCGTGAAGATGGTGCACGACTACCTCGCCACAGGAGGCTGCAGATTCTGACCCGGAACATCGGAGCCAGAGACCCTTGCGTTATTAGACAGACCTGTCTAAAGTGTCTTTAGACAGATCGGTACAAACGTAAAGGATTGCTCTCATGGAAACCCAGAACTCCTGGTCGCTCGCAGGAAAGACGGCCCTCGTCACCGGCGCGACCTCCGGACTCGGGCGGGCTGCCGCCTTCCAGCTCGCCGCGCAGGGCGCGAACGTCGTCGTGCACGGCCGCAACGTCGACCGCGGCACGCAGGTCGTGGAAGAGATCGAGCTGGCCGGAGGCCGAGCGCGATTCGTCGCGGCCGACCTCTCCGACCCCGCCCAGGCTCTGCGATTGGCGGAGGACGCGGGCGAGGTCGACATCCTCATCAACAACGCCGGGCTCGCGTGGTTCGGGCCGAGCGACCAGCTCTCGGCGGAGACGCTCGGCGACCTGTTCACCGGGAACGTGGAGTCGGCCTACCTGCTGACCTCCCGGTTGGCCGCCGCCATGGCCGATCGAGGCGACGGTGCGGTCGTGAGCGTCTCCAGCATGGCCGCCAACGTGGGCCTCGCCGGCGGCGCGGCCTACAGCGCGACCAAGGCTGCGTTGTCCGCCCTCACCCGCGCCTGGGCCGCTGAGTTCAGCCCGCGTGGAGTCCGGGTCAACGCGGTCGCACCCGGCCCCGTCGCCACCCCGGGCGCGAAGGGGGACACTGCGGCACTGGGCGAGACGACCATCATGGGGCGCCCGGGGACCGACCAGGAGATCGCGGACGCCATCGGCTTCCTCGCCTCGCCGGCGGCGAGTTACATCACCGGCGTCACCCTGGCGGTCGACGGCGGCCGGGCGGCCATCTGACCGACGGGTTCGCCGGCGTCGAAAAGGTACAGTGAACCGGATGACCGATTCTCCGTCCAAGAAGCAGTCCGCGCGCGAACGACTGCTTCGCGCCAGCGACGAGTTGTTCTACACCGAGGGCATCCACACCGTCGGCATCGATCGCGTGCTCGAGAAGGCGCAGGTCGCCAAGGGATCGCTCTACTACAACTTCGAAGGCGGGAAGGACGAGCTCGTCTCCGCGTACCTGGCCGGTCGCCACGCCGCCTGGGAGAAGACCATCGACGACGGGATCGCATCAGCCGGGCCGGACCCTCGGGACCGCCTCCTCTCGATCTTCGACTCCCTCGGCATCCTCTTCGCGAAGCCCGATTACCGCGGCTGCGCATTCGTGAACGCGGTCGCGGAAGCCGAGCCGGGTGGCGTGGAAGAGGCGGCGAGCGAGAGGTTCCGCGACTGGCTCCACGGGCTCATCGGTGGACTCGTCGCCGAGCTCGGCGTCACCGATCCGGCCTGGACGACCCAGCAGCTGGTGATCCTCTACGACGGCGCCACGACGACCGCGCAGATGGACAAGCAGGTCTCAGCCGCCACGGCCGCACGGCGCATGGCGGCGCTGCTCATCGACGCGTCACGCTGAAGCGGCGACGATCGTCTCCGTGCGACGATGGAGGAATGGCTCTCGATGCGCTTCCCATCCTCGACATCTCGGAACTCGACCAGGGCGATGAGTCCGCGGCGGCTTTCCGCGACACGCTGCGGCAGGTCACGCACGACGTGGGGTTCTTCTACCTGGTCGGCCATGGCATCCCGCAGGAGCTGATCGACGAGGTCCTGGACGTCTCACGCCGGTTCTTCGACCTGCCCGAAGCCGAGAAGCTCGCGATCGAGAGCGTGCGCAGCCCGCAGTTCCGCGGGTACACGCGCACCGGTGAGGAGCTCACCAACGGGGAGGTCGACTGGCGCGAGCAGATCGACATCGGTGAAGAGCGCGAGACCGTGGATGGCGGCCCGGCCTTCCACAGGCTGGAGGGCCCGAACCTGTGGCCGGCCGCCCTCCCGCAGCTCGAGACCGCGATCACCGAGTGGCGCGAGCGGCTCAGCGCGCTGTCCCTGCGCCTCCTGCGTACGTGGGCTGTGGCACTGGGCTCCCCGGCGGACGTGTTCGACGACGCGTTCGCCGACCACCCCTTCTCGCTGATCAAGATCGTGCGCTACCCGGGGAGGAGCGCCGAGGTTCCCGAGCAGGGCGTGGGCGCGCACCGGGATGGCGGCGTTCTGACGCTGCTCCTCGTCGAACCGGGCAAGGGCGGCCTGCAGGTGGAGCACGAGGGCGCCTGGATCGACGCCCCCTCGATCCCCGGCGCATTCGTCGTCAACATCGGCGAGATGCTCGAGCTCGCCACCGACGGCTACCTGAAGGCGACCCTGCACCGCGTGGAGTCTCCGGCACTCGGAACGGACCGCATCTCCATCCCCTTCTTCTTCAACCCCGCGCTGGAGTCGACGATGCCGCGGCTGGAGTTGCCGCCGGAACTGAAGGCCGAGGCGCGCGGACTGTCCGCTGACCCCACGAACAACCCGATCCTCGAGACCTACGGCGACAACGCGCTCCGGTACCGGCTCCGAGCACACCCGAACGTGGCGGCCATCCATCACGCGGACCTGCTCAGCCCGCCGTCGGCGCCGTAGCTACACGGTTTCGCGGAGCCGGTCGAGGCGCCGGCTCAGGTCGAGGGTCAAGGGCTCCGACCGCGTTGTCGGGATCTTCCACCACACGGCCTGGACTCGGGACCCGGTCGGAGTCGGCTCGACGAAGAACTCCAGCTCCGAACCGGGGACGACGATGTGCGACGGCTGCACGGGATCCCAGGAGATCAGCACCCGGCGGCCCGGGACGAGGTCGAGGATGCGGCCCGTGGCGTTCTCGCCCGCGCGGGTGATCTCGTAGCCGCCGCCGCGCCGTGCGGTGACCCTCGCCCGATCGGCGAACCAGTGCGCGAGCTGGTACGGGTCGACGACCGCATTGAAAGCGATGCGAGACGGCCGGTCGAGGTCGATCCCCGCGCGCACTTCGAGCAGATACTCGCGCACTTCGAGCAGATACTCGTCGAATGTCATAGCGATTCCCCCGTGAGCGCGAGCGTCCGCGGAAGCACGGAGCGCTCGATGGAACTGTCCGCGGCTCGGCCGAGCTGCTGGATCACGGCGTGGGCCGCGCGATCGTTCTCGCGGAACGAGAGCGCGTTGGTGTTCGGGCGCGAGAACGCTCCCGCGAACGGCGCGTCCGTGAACGGCCCGATCGCCCACCGCCGCGGGTGCGGCCGGCCGGCCGCGTCGATGACGCGTGAGTCCGCCGGGTCGACGCGCAGCATCCCGTGACGGAAGGAGCCGACCGCCGAGACGGCGAGGTCGCGCAACGCGGCGTTGTCGGTCCGGTCCGCGTGCGCGGGCGGCAGCCAGGCGTCGATGAGCGCGTCCACGGCGATGCTGCCGTCGACGGAGGTGCTGGAGACGACGAAGCGACCCAGTCCCTCGTCCGCCTCGACGCTGATGTCCGCGCCGGCGAATTCGACGACACCGGCCTCGGAGAGCGCGATGAGTTCGGCGATGCGGTGTCCGGGTGGTCCGGACGCGACGTAGCTGAAGTAGGCCGGCCACCAACCGTGAAGGTCGCGGATCCTCGACTCCTCCGTCCACGCCGGTGAGGCGCTGACCGGCGCGAGCGCGAACATCGTCAGTAGCAGGGCGGTGAAGAGCCCGAGCGTTGCGCTGTGCTCGGGCGCCGTGCGTCGGTGGAGGTCGTCGTGGAGGTGCGCGCGGACCCAGCGCTGCAGTTCGTCCCGATCCGGGAATCGTGCCCCGGTCAGCGGGCGGTCGAAGAGGTCGAGGAGGAGATGGTCGGCGGGATCGGGAATCGCGTCCTCCAGCAGCGACCGGCACGCGTCCGAACGAGGATCGACGTCGTCGAGGTGGCTCCGGAAGTCCTCCCAGGCACGCGTGGTGCGCTCGGGATGACCGGTGAACAACTCGCGGTAGTAGCCGTGCAGCATCTCGCGTTCGACGAGCGGCCAGACGTCCCGGCGGAAGTCGAGTGCATCCGGCTGGCGCGTGAGGTGCGCCACAACGTCGGGGGTCAGATAGCGCAGCGACGGTGGTTCGCCGGCGAGCGTCGAGGAGATCTTCGAACGGTACGGGATGCCGCGTCGTGAGCCGAGGAGAAGCTTCGGCTCCCTGCCGCTCGGAAGGTACGCGAGCGCGTCGCCCGTGCGCACGTAACGCCCGCCCCGTCCCTCGGTGAGCAGGACGATCAGGTCGATGGCGGCCAGCCCCATCCCGCGAACGGCGACGACATCGTTGGGTCCGAACGCCGAGAGGTCGGCGTCGGCTGTGAACGCGGGAGGTTGGTAACGCAGGCCGTGCCGTTCCGCGAACCGGACGAGTTCGGCGGTCTCCCCGGCGGGCTCGCTTCCCGCGTGGCCGATCGCGTAGACGACCGCATCGGCGGTGAGTTCGTCCCCGCCGGCGAGCCGGACGAGTTCGTGGCCGTCGCCGGTCTCCACGGCGACGACGGTGTCCGTGCGGCGGATGACGACGGCGCGGTCGTCGAGCCCGGCAATGGCACGGCGGAGGAACCAGTCCAGGTAGTGGGCCTGCAGGCGTCGCGTCGGGAAGTCGCCGCGACGCAGGCGGGCGAGCTCCTCCGCCACGTGCGGGTCCACCTCCACGTCCTGGATCCGCCCGTCCCGGACGGCCTCGACCCACTCCAGCAGCGACGGACCTGGACGCACGGGCCCCTCGACCGCGCACGAGTCGTCCGTGAACATCGTGACGTCCTCCGCCATCGAGTTCAGCTTGAGCAGCGAGGACTGGTCCCGTCGCCAGATCCGGCCGGGGCCTGCCGGGAACGGATCGATGAGGTGCACCACGACCCGCGGTCGCTCGGCTGTGACCGAGCGTGCCGCCGCGAAGCGTTCCAGCCAGCCGACGGCGCGCGGGCCGGCGCCGATGACGACGACGGTGGTGAGCCCTGGAGGCGTGGAACGGGGGAGCATCCGGTCACCCTGCACTCGGCGGCCACCTCCCGGCAAGCGACCGTGACGGACTGTTTCGGCGCCCGACGCAATCCGTAACCGGGGTTGTCGCGCTGCGTGGAATGCGCCGTACGGTCGTCCGAACATCCGCTCACACCCCGCGAAAGGAGGCATGGTGACTGTCGCGAACGTCGACGCTGACGAGTTCCGCTATGTCCAGGCGACAGACGAGCTGGCCGGTCCGCTGCTGGCCGAGCTGGAGCTCGAATACGACACCCGCTACGGCGACTTCTTCGGCGAGCGGGCCTCCACCGAACTGAGCCGCTACCCCGCCGAGCTGTTCTCCGCCTCGCATGGCGGAGCGTTCGTCCTGCTGCTGCGCGGAGGCGTGCCCATCGCCGGCGGAGCGTTCAAGCGCGTCGACGACGAGACCGCGGAGCTCAAGCGCATCTGGACGAGTTCCGCCCATCGCCGTCAGGGTCTGGCGCGCCGGGTCGTGGAGGAGCTCGAGGCGGAGGCGGCGCGGCGCGGGTACACCCGGGTCTACCTGACGACCGGACCCCGCCAGCCGGAGGCGAAGGCGCTCTACCTCGCCGCCGGCTACAGCCCGCTCTTCGACACCACCCTTCCGGCCGAAGAGGTCGGGATCCACCCCTTTGAGAAGGACCTCGGAGGAGAACGATGAGCGCCGCCAGCCCGACGGTCCAGTCGGCCGCGATCAGCACCGGGGCGGCAACCAGCCCGCTGCCGGACGGAATCGACCTACGCCGCCTCGCCGAGCGCCCGGTCCTCCCGCTTCGTCACCCCGGCCGCTGGATCGCGGCGGCCCTGGTTCTCGTGCTCCTGCTCAACTTCGGGCAGACGCTGTTCACGAACCCGTCGTGGGAGTGGGCGAAGGTGGGCAAATGGCTGTTCAGCCCGGCCATCCTCACCGGCCTGCAACTGACCCTCGCGGCCACCGCCATCTCCGCGGTCGTCTCCTTCGCGGGCGGCATCGTCGTGGCGCTGGCCCGGCTGTCGGCCAACCCGGTGCTCAGCTCGGTGAGCTGGCTGTACGTCTGGCTGTTCCGGTCCGTGCCGCTGATCCTCGTGCTGATCTTCCTCTACAACCTCGGCAACCTGTACCCGACCATCGGGGTCGGCATCCCCTTCGGTCCGCAGGTCCAGGTGAAGACGGTGTCCGTGCTGTCCGACCTCACGCTCGGCGTCATCGGATTGAGCCTGAGCGAGATCGCGTACAGCTCCGAGATCGTGCGCGCCGGCATCCTCTCGGTCGACCAGGGCCAGCACGAGGCCGCGAAGTCGCTCGGTCTGCCGCGCGGTCGGCAGTTCCGCCGGATCGTGCTCCCCCAGGCGCTGCGGTCGATCGTCCCGGCCTACGTCAACCAGATCATCGGCCTGCTGAAAGCCAGTTCCCTGCTGTTCTATGTGTCGCTGCTCGACCTGTTCGGCGTCGTCCAGAACCTCGGCAGCACGTACCCGACCGACATCATCCCGCTGCTTGTGGTCGCCACGATCTGGTACCTCGTACTCACCAGCGTGGTCTCGGTGATCCAGTACTACGTCGAGCGCTTCTACGCACGCGGCGCGGTGCGGACGCTGCCGCCCACCCCGTTCCAGCGGCTGCGTCGCTGGACGCGGAACACGATCGGAGCACGCCCGTGAGCGCCGGAATCGAGATCGCGAACGCGACCAAGTCCTTCGGCGACCGACCCGTGCTCCGCGGAGTCGACCTGACGATCGAGGCCGGGACGGTCACCGTCATCCTCGGCCCGTCCGGTTCGGGCAAGTCCACGCTGCTGCGCGCCATCAACCATCTCGAACCGCTCGACGAGGGCTACGTCGTCGTCGGCGGCGAGCTGATCGGGGTGCGCGTCCACGGTGGCCGGCTGAAGGAGCTCAGCGAGCGCGCGATCCTCCGGCAGCGGGGCCGCATCGGGTTCGTCTTCCAGAACTTCAACCTGTTCCCGCACCTGACGATCCTCGAGAACGTGTCGGAGGCCCCGATCGCTTTGGGCACGCCTCCCGCGACCGCTCGCGAGCAGGCGCGCGCACTGCTGGAGCGGGTCGGCCTCTCGGACAAGGCGTCGGCCTACCCCCGGCAGCTCTCCGGAGGCCAGCAGCAGCGCGTCGCCATCGCCCGTGCGCTCGCACTGGAGCCGGAGGTGCTGCTGTTCGACGAGCCGACCTCCGCCCTGGACCCCGAGCTGGTCGGCGACGTGCTGGGCGTCATCCGCTCCCTCGCCGGCAGTGGCGTCACCCTCGTCGTCGTCACCCACGAGATCGGCTTCGCCCGCGAGGTCGCCGATCGCGTGGTGTTCCTCGACGACGGCGCCGTGGTCGAGCAGGGCCGCCCGTCCGACGTGCTCGACCACCCGCGCGAAACGCGCACCCGAGAGTTCCTGAGCCGCGTGCTCTGAACGCACCAGCCCCCATCCCCTCACCAAGGAGAAACCATGTCCCCCCGCATCACCCCACCCAGACGCCTGGTCGTCGCCGGGGCCGTCCTCGCGTCGGCCGCCCTCGTCGTCTCTCTCGCGGCCTGCTCCGGACAGGCGTCAGCCGAGAACGACGGATCCTCGAACGGCGGCGTCGCCATCGCCGCGCACACCAACGGCGCAGGCACCCCGACCACCATCCAGGTGGCGAAGGTCGCGAAGATCGCCGACGAGCTGCCCGCCACGGTGAAGTCGAGCGGCAAACTCGTGATCGGCGTCGGTGCACTGCCGGCCGGCTTCCCGCCGCTCGCGTTCACGGGCGACGACCAGAAGACGCTCACCGGCTCCGAGCCCGACCTCGGCCGCCTCGTCGCCGCCGTGCTCGGTCTGAAGCCCGACGTCAAGAACGCGACCTGGGACAACCTCTTCGTCGGCATCGACACCGGCGCGACCGACGTCGGCTTCTCGAACATCACCGACACCGAGCAGCGCAAGCAGAAGTACGACTTCGCCTCCTACCGCAAGGACGAGCTCGCCTTCACCGTGCTGAAGAAGAACACCTGGGAGTTCGGCGGCGACTACAAGAACCTGGCCGGCAAGACGATCGCCGTCAGCTCCGGCACCAACCAGGAGAAGATCCTGCTGGAGTGGAAGTCGAAGCTCGCAGCGGAGGGCAAGGACCTGACCATCAAGTACTACCCGGATGCGAACTCCACCTACCTCGCGCTCGACTCCGGCAAGATCGACGCCAACTTCGGGCCGAACCCGACAGCCGCGTACCAGAACACCCAGAGCGCGTCCTCGGCTAACCCCACCCGTACCGCCGGCACCTTCTCGGGCGCCGGGGAGACCCTCCAGGGACTGATCGCCGCCACGGTGAAGAAGGGCAGCGGCCTCGACAAGCCGATCGCCGACGCCATCAATTACCTGATCGACAACGGCCAGTACGCGAAGTGGCTGAAGGCGTACAACCTCACCAACGAGGGCCTGCCGACGTCCGAGATCAACCCGCCCGGGCTCCCGATCAGCAACCAGTGAGGTGACGACGATGACCATCGCATCAGAGACCACGACCACCGCTTTCGCGTCCGAGTGGAGGGTGTGGCACCAGGCCCACGAGGCCGACCGTGCCTCTGCCCACGGCTTCCTCGCCGTGACCGCGCTGCACTGGCTGACCGCGGAGCCGACCGCGTACGACGGCCTGCCCGGGCTGTGGTGGACCTCCGAGAACGGCCCGGTCGTGGAGCTCCGCGATGGTGAGTCCCTCCTCGTCGACGGCGACACGGTCGGGTGCCGTGTCGCCTTCGGCCCCATCCCGGAGCGGGGTGGGCGCGTCGCCGCCTTCGGGGACGTGGTGATCGAGATCGCGAAGCGCGGCGGGTCCGACCTGCTGCGCCCGCGGCATCCCGGTCATCCCACCCGCTCCGGGTACCGCGGGACCCCGGCCTACAGCCCCGATGAGGCGTGGGCGGTCGAGGGCCGCTTCGTCCCCTTCGACCAGCCGGTCGAGGTGACGGTCGGGTCGGTCGCCGAAGGCCTCCAGCACGTCTACGCCGCTCCGGGGGAGGTGGAGTTCTCCCACGATGGCGGCGTCCACCGGCTGACCGCCTTCAACGGGAGCACCCCCGGCTCGCTGTTCCTCCTGTTCACCGATGTGACCAGCGGTGTCACCACCTACGCGGCCAACCGCTCGCTGGCTGTCGCCGCACCTGACCGCGACGGGTCCGTCGTCCTCGACTTCAACCGTTCGGTCAACCTCCCGTGCGCGTACACCGACTTCGCGACCTGTCCGCTGCCGCCGGCCGGCAACCGGCTGGTGTTCCCGGTCGAGGCCGGCGAGAAGATCCCGCACGAGAGGAGCGCTAGATGAGCCGCGCGGACCAGCCGCTTTTTCTCGGGGTCGAGCTCGACGGCGATGGCGCGCACCCGGCGGCCTGGCGCGCCTCCTCGCACAGCCCGGTCGAGCTGCTCGGCGGGCGGGTGCACGCCGAGCGCGCACAGGAGGCCGAACGGGCTGGCTTTGCCTTCGCGACCTTCGCCGACTCGGCGGTGCCTCCGTCGGATCCCGACGGCATCTCCGCCCGGCTGGACGCGATCCAGCGGGCCGCGTTCGTCGCCCCGCTGACCAGCGCGATCGGTCTGGTCCCGGAGGCCGACACCGTCTACACCGAGCCGTTCCACGTCGCCACCCAGCTCGCGTCGCTCGACCACGCCTCGCGCGGGCGTGCCGGCTGGGTCGCCACCGCGGCGGACGACGCCGAGACGGCGGCGCTCTATGGGCGCGACGGGCAGCCGGGACGACCGCAGGATGCGGTGGAGGTGGCGCGCCGGCTCTGGGACTCGTGGGAGTACGACGCCGTGATCCGCGACGTCGCGACCGGCCGGTACCTCGACCGGGACCGGCTGCACCACATCCGCTTCACCGGCGACGACTACTCGATCGTGGGGCCGTCGATCGTGCCCCGATCGCCGCAAGGCGCCCTGCCGGTGTTCGGCGCGGCGGCCCTGGCCAGGACCGTCGACCTGGACGTCGCGCTCTTCGACGTGCGGCCCGGCAGCGCGGACGAGCTGATCGCGCGCGCGGCCGACACCGCGGCGCACCTGCGTTCGGCGGGCGCCCTCGCGGTTCTGAACCTCGAGTTCGCGCTCGACGCCGCGGGAGTCCCGGCGACCGAGCGGCTGCACGCCCTCGACGCCCGGACACCGTGGCCCGCGCACCGCGCGCGCTACACGGGAGCCGCCGACGGGCTCAGCGAGCTGATCGTCGCACTCGCTTCCGCCGTCGACGGCGTCCGCCTCCACCCGGCCGTGCTCGACGTCGACCTCACCGAGTTCCTGTTCGCCGTCGCGCCGCGCCTCCGCGACCGCATCCCGCTCGCCATCCCGCGCCCCGGCGACACCCTCCGCGCGACGCTGGGCCTTCCCGACGCCGTCAACCGCTACCAGGAGTCCGCATGACCGCACCGACCGTCCTCCGCTTCGGCGTCTTCTTCCAGGGCGTCAACTTCTCGACCGTGTGGACCGAACCGGAGAGCGGCTCCCAGCTCGACTTCGAGAGCTTCCGCCGCCTCGCGCAGACGGCCGAGCGCGGCCTGTTCTCCGCCTTCTTCCTCGGGGAGGGGCTCCGACTGCGCGAGCACCTCGGCCGCCTCCACCAGCTCGACGTCGCCGGCCGGCCCGACGCGCAGACGCAGCTGGCGGCGCTCGCCGCGGTCACCTCCCGCATCGGGCTGGTGGCCACGCAGAACACCACGTACAACGACCCGCTGGACCTCGCGCACCACTTCGCCAGCCTCGACCTGCTCTCCGGCGGCCGTGCCGCGTGGAACGTGGTGACGACGGACAACGCGTGGACGGGCGAGAACTTCCGGCGCGGCGGCTACCTCGACCACGCCGACCGCTACCGTCACGCGGAGGCTGTCGTGATCGCCGCAAAAGAGCTGTGGGCCGCCTGGGATGCCGAAATCGCCGACTCTCCGGACGCGGACGTGTGGAGCGCAGGCGCGCCGTCTCGCACGGTGGAGGTCGACACCGGGCACTACCGTGCGCGGGGGCGCAGCCGTCTCCCGCAGAGCCCGCAAGGACGCCCGGTGCTCTTCCAGGCCGGCGACTCGGCGGAGGGACGCGACTTCGCCGCCCGTCAGGCCGACGTCATCTTCTCGGCCCACAGCGCCTTCGACGACGCCCAGAGCTTCGCCGCGGACATCCGCCAGCGCACCCTGAAAGCCGGGCGCCCGGCCGGCGATGTGAGGATCTTCCCCGGCCAGGAGTTCATCCTCGCCGACACGGACGCGGAGGCGGAGGAGAAGGCGCGGTGGGTGCGCCGCAAGCAGGTCACCCCGCAGACCGCGATCGCGTTCATCGAGAACATCTGGGGCACCGACCTCAGCGCCTACCATCCGGACGGGCCGCTGCCCGACATCGACCCCGTCCAGGACGTGACGGGGGAGACGCGCGGCGCGGGCTTCCGCGCCGCCCAGGCCAAGAGCACCGCCGACGCCTGGCGTGAGCGCGCGCAGGCGGAGGGCCTCTCCATCCGCGAGCTGGTCATCCGCCTCAACTCGGGCCGCGGCTTCGTCGGCAGCCCGTCATCGGTGGCGGCCACCCTGCAGCGCTACGCCGACGCCGGGGTCGTCGACGGCTTCAACATCACCCCGTGGCTCATCCCGTCCGGCCTGGACGACATCGTCGACCGTCTCGTCCCCGAACTGCAGGAACGCGGCATCTACCCGACGGCCTACGAGGGGACCACGCTGCGGGAGAACCTCGGCCTCCGCCCGTACGACTCCGCGGCGGCACGCCGGACAGCCTGACGGCCGTCTCCACGCTGACACCGCGACGATGTCGGTCCATGATGGAGGTGATGACTGACCGCATCTCCCCGCAGAGGATCCTCGAGCACGTCCAGCGGCTCGGCGAGCAGCATCCGCCGATCGCTCTCGACTCGGTCGACCGTGAGGTCCGCGCACCGAAGGCCGTCGCGGATCGCTATGGCCACGTCATCGACTACCTCGCGCGGGTGGAGCTCGAGGTCGACCGGAACGTGCTGGAGCTGCTCGTGCTGCTGCCTGACGTGCACGAAGTCGACCGCATGTTCTACGCCGACGTGTGGCAGCCGCAGGAGATCCAGCACGGACTGATCCTCGACCGCCTGCAGCAGGATCTCGGCCGGCCGGCCGCCCAGCCCGAGCTCGCCGTCTCGTTCAAGATCAAGATCATGGGTGCCCTCGCGCACTTCTCGTCCATCCAGGACATCGCGCGGCTGCTCTACTACCTGACCGGCGCGAGTACCGAACGGCAGGCGGTGCTGGCGTACAACGTCCTCTTCGACGGGGTGCTGGACCTCGGCGAGGCCGCGATCGCCGAGACCATCATCAGCCCGATCCGCCGGCAGGAGCCCGGTCACTTCGCGTTCTACCGGATGAGCGCGACCCAACTCGTGCAGAGCGGCGAGCTCAAGCCGTGGCAGCTCTACCTGGCGCGCATCTTGAGGGAGAAGACCTACAACCTCGTCGGCACGAACGGCCAGGACCGCTATCGCGCTCAGATGGGCGGTGTGGCGACTGTGCTCGGGTTCGCCGACGATCTCGAGAAGTACGCACGCGAGGTCGGCCGTATCGAAGCGCAGCTGCTCTGGGCGGAGCAGAGCGGCATGGAGTTCCCCCCGTACGTGCTCAAGGCGCTGAAGGAGAGCATCGACCTCTACCGGGAACGCGGGTTCGACGCCTGAAGTCAACCAAAAACCCCCGGATTCCATATGGGACCGGGGATTTTTATCTGGTGGCTCCGACCGGCATCGATCCGGTGACCTTTCGATTTTCAGTCGAAATCGGGGCGTGATATAGGCCCTCGTACGGTGACACATCGTTGATTTTCCGCGGAAAGCGATGCTCTGAGATCACGATAGATCGCATTGAATCTCGGACGTTTGTAGTCAAAATGTAGTCACGCGGCCAGTCCGGGATCGCTCGATCGAGATGAGTGATGCGAGATGCATCCCCTCCCGCATCCAATCCTCCGGGTGCTTGCGGGCGTGGAGTTCCGCTGCGTCATCACAGTTCCGGGGCAGGTCGCCTCTCGATGGCAGTTCCATTCGTGTCGGCGAATCCGCGGTGATGGGCCAGCGGGACAACCATGACGTTCGACGAGCGATGAACTGGCTGCGATGGGACCAACTGCCCCTCGAAGCGCTACGGCCGGGAGCAGGCTCGAGTGGAGGCAGACTGGCGATCGCATGGCTATCGACGAAGTGTTCCGCTTCCTTGGTACAACGTGAGGCCGACTCGCGGTTGAGCCGCGATCGCCGGCCAAAGGCTCGGCGAGCCACGCTCCCAGGTAAGAGGTCTTTCGGGGTGGGACGGAGGGGAGCTACTGTGTGCCGAGAGGGGGGACGATGCATGTAGTGGTCGTGTTCGAGACGCTGTGGGGGAACACCGAGCAGGTCGCCCGTGAGATCGCCGCCGGGATCGGGGCTGATCGCACGGATGTAGTGGATGCCGTGTCCGCTCCGGCGGAATTGGGCGCAGATGTCGATCTGCTCGTGGTCGGGGGTCCGACTCACGCCTTTTCGATGTCGACGGCCTCGACGCGCGAGGCGGCCAGACAACAAGGTGCCGTACACATTCCTTCACGAGGCATCCGGGAGTGGATCGAGGCCCATTCTTCGGCAGAGCGAGCGGTCCTGGTAGCAACTTTCGACACGAGGGTCACCACACCGCGCCTTCCTGGATCGGCGGCGAAGAAGGCCATGAAGCGACTCGTGGCGCTCGGTTTTCGGCCTTCGGCCAAGCCGGAGACGTTCGGCGTCCATGGGTACTCGGGTCCCGTCACCGCGGGGGAGCTGGAACGCGCCCGTCGGTGGGGCGAGGAGCTGGCGGCGAAGATCCCGACGACCTGAATAGCGATCGGATCAGTGCCTGTGGCGTCGGCCGTCAGAGAGCGTCCGAATGGCCCGGGTTCCGCGCGCCGTGGAGTGACGCTGGAACCTCCTGGCGCACGCGTCGGCTCTCTGAAAGGGGTCTTACTGTCATCAGAATCGCGACGGCAGTCAGCCAAATGAGGTACGCCGGGTAAGGCAGGAATGCAGATACCCATCCGCCTGGTGCCAGAGGTCCGCTGCCGGCGATCATGCCGAAGAGCGGCACGATCTCCAGAAGCGCCGCAGCGATCGACAGCCAGCCGATCCACGACGCGAACGCATGACGCGTGAAGGTGAGCACGGCGACAGCCACCAGCATGACAGCCAGCGGCAGGCCGGCAACCAAGAACAGGGCGTCGTCGAGTGCAGCGAGAGCCGTCGAAGGCGTCTCGAGCGTCAACGCCTCCTGCACCGATAAGGCGATGAGCGTGACGGTGCTCGACCCGACCCCCGCGACCAGAGCCAGGACCGCGAGCGACCCGTCGCCGCCCTCGGCCGCGGCCAGGCGGGACCTCATCCCCGCCAGAAACCAGAACAGGAACGCCGCGCCGAGGACGAAGAGCAACGTCTGGATGCGCACGGGGCCGGCCTGATCCTGAAAGTGACGGATCGTCGCCGCGCCCGTACCCCCTCGGGCGATGCCGCGTTCGAACACTTCCGCGAGGAGTCCGATCCCCACCGACACCAAGCCCGCAACCCCGCCCTGTCGTTCGATGCTCCACGTCATGCCGTAATCATCGGCCGCCGCGGCCCGTCCCGGCAGAGTCGAAAGACCCGCCACGAAGGACCGATCCAGCGAGCACCGTAGGCGATTGGCCGCAACTGGGACAGCAGCTTCCTAAACTTCGGGAAGCTGAAGTTCTACCATTGAACTACACTCGCGCGGCCCGGAATCCCAGATAAACACTGGGAAGTCAGGCTGCGGCGCAGCCTACCCGGTCAATGGTTTTTGGCCAAACTCACCGTTTACTCACCGCTTTGGGATTTCGTCGCTTCTCGACCATCAGATGGTTCCCGGGAATGAACGCCGGACTTGCGCGCGATTGGCACGCGGCGTCGGCAAAATGGATCGCTAAGTTTGGAAGATGATCGTGGAGCAGCGATTCGTCGGAAAGGTAGCGGTCCGGGGCGATTTCACGCCTGAGGACGACCACGCCCTTCACGGCATCGAACCGCTTTTGTCGCTGATTTCGCGGAAGGCGTCTCTCGTTCTGGGAGAACCTGGCTCAGGAAAATCTACAGCGGTCAGGTGCCTCGCGGACTCAATCCGTGACTCGGGTGCCAACACTCGCAGCTCGTTGCTCGACCTTAAGCAGTGCTACTCGTCCGAATCGCTAGAACGCGATTTTGCGAGCTTACCTGAACCCATCCCAGGAGTAGACAACATACTTCTCCTGGACAGCATCGATGAGATACCCACCCTGATCAATCGATCGGTCGCCTTTTTTGAGCGGAAGATTCCACACCTTATTGACAAGGGCTGGCGAGTTATCGCGATGAGTCGGACGGCTGAGACAGTCGCTGCGCTTGGGGATCTTTTCGAGGAAATGGAGCAAGAAGCACTACACACGCTTCTTCCCTTGCGACGCTCGGACGCGTGGTCGATCGTTTCCTCGTTTGGTATCAACGCAGATGATCTGCTTGCGCATCTGGAACTGCGTTCGCTCGGGTCCCTCGCATCGCTCCCGTTTATGCTCAGGCTCCTCTGCGAGATGTATGTAGATAGCGGCACCGTCGGAGAGTCCCGGACCGAGATTCTTGAGAATGCGGTTCCGCGCCTTTTGGCACGAGCGTCGCGCGAGGAACAGCCGGCGTTGCCCCCGTCGCGAGCGCGCGCGGCCGCCGAGCGCATCGCGTTGTATGCGACGGTCAGTCCATCCAACGGCATATCTCTTTTTGTTCCCGGTCAGGATCTGTCGGGACTGTCGTTGGAAGGCGTTGAGGGTTCGCAGCCCCTCAAGGATGGCGAGGTATTCGACATCACATTCGCGGATATGCAATGGCTATTACACGCCCCACTCTTTGCCGAAGCTGGCCCCAGCCAGCGCCAGTTCATCCATCGCTCCGTCCGTGACTATCTTGCTGCCAACGCCGTCCGAAATCTTGATGTCCGACCCGAGCTTCTGCGGAGCCTGATCACGACGTCGGATGGGGGGCGCTCAATCCCGCCTCAGATGCTGGGTCTCGCAACGGATCTCCTCGCCATCTCAACGCGGCATGACTGGCTTGTCCAATGCGATCCATTTAGCCTGGCCAAGAACGGCGTCGCCAGAGAGAGATCCGACCTGGCGCCGATGATCGTTGAGGCCCTACTGCGCGACGCCGACGGGGAGGAGGTGTTGCTACGTTTTCAAGACACCTTGAGCGACCTCGATCATTCCGGGCTAGTTGAACAATTGAAGCCCGCTCTCGCCGGACGTGATTCCGAGCGCGTAGTCGCGCTCAGAATTCTCCGTGACTCGTATGTCCCGGGCCTTGAGACCGAACTGCTCAGATTGGTCTACAGCCGTGAGGGTCACTATCGCGTCAGGAAGCTTGCCGCCGATGTACTCGCCTCGCAGCGCAAGATTGACCTCGTTGACATCTCGCGGCTTTCGGACAGTTTCTTCGAAGGCGACAGTGACGACGAACTTCGGGGCGCGTTGCTGAATCACTTGTGGCCGACCCACCTCGAGACGCGAGCAGTCCTAGACCTTCTTGTACGCCCGGCGCCCCACTTCCTAGGTTCGTACTCGATGTTCCTTCACCGATTTGGTCGTGAGTTGGACAGGCGGTCCGCAGAAGCGGTCGCGCGATGGCACGCCCACGAATTGAGATCTGCGTCACTGCATCCCGAAGGCCGGTTTGTGCTGGGCCGCCGCATGCGGGAGCTTGCGGATGAGGCAGTTCAACGCCTTATCCCTCTCCCTCGAGATACCGGCTTGCGCGACGACATCGCGGACTTGCTGAACGACCGAATACTGCAGCATGAGACGGCATATCCCCTCGCAATCGATGACCTCGATGAGGACGATTGGGAGGACATGCTCTTGCGCCAGTTGCGCCGAATCCGGGAGATTCCTCACGGCTGGTACTCGGTGGTTACAGCCTTCGACGCCCATAAGGTCCCGGTCGTAGGTCCGCATCGAATCGACTGGCTACTGAGTCAGCTAGATCACAGCGGAAGTGATAGGCCACGCTGGCTTGAGGTGATTCAGTTCGTGTCGCAGCCATACGACCCCCATACTTTCGAACTCTTTTGGGGGCGCCAAGGCACTGACGTCTGGGAAGCGATGCGGGGGTATTACGAGCCAATAGAGCTCACAAGTGACCTCGCGGCGCATTTCAGGGATGCGGCGGCTCGTGCTCGAGAGATGAAACGTGGAACAGAGGCCGAATCAGTCCCTCGCGAGCGATTCATTACGGCGGTACGTGATTTGCTAGTTGGGATCGAGAGCGATCCCGGTAGATTCTGGATTCTCGCCCGCTGGCTTGGTCTCGATGAATCGCTAGGTAGATGGGACACCCCCGGTCCAACAGATGTCTTGGCGGCTGAAGGTATCGATCTCCTGTCAGTTTCAGAACGTGAGCAGGTACTCGAGGCAGCGAGACGCTATCTCGATGTCTACTCCGGGGTCGCGCCCAAACGAATTCGACTCAACGTCATCTACTTCTCGTCGCTTGCGGCTTTCCGCGCATTGCACACAGTTATGGTGCACTGCGGTGAGGGCGGGCTCAACGCAGTGCTCGGGACAAACCCAAGACACTTCGTCGCTGCGATTCTCGAGTACCCCGCCTACGATTCAACCCGAGACGAGGTGAGCGGCACCCGGCGGCGTGTTCTGAGGCTCGTGAGAGACGCGGACGCCCAGGCATTCAGAGCGAGTGTACGTAGGTACCTCGAACGCTGCGGATCGGCGCCTCGTGAGACATCGGCGGTATCGGATCTCGAGCACGTCCTTGGGAAGCGCTATTCCACATTAGTGCGTTCTGTACTTGACTCAGCCACCTTCCACTTGGATGAACTGCTGGGACTGCTGTTCGCGGTGGACGCCGACAGAGCCCAGGAGTGGTGCGTCGAGCAGCTGAACCATTCGGACAACATTGACCGCCTTGTGGAAGCGCTTTCTGGACTATTAAGCCGCTACCCGGTCGTAGCAACCCACCAGATCATTGAATTGGTTCGTGGGAGACCCGAGCAGGCTGCTTCGGCGCTGCTGCAGTTCGCTGTGACTGAACGATTTGAAAGAGCTCGTTGGGTCCGCGTCCCAGAGATGGACCGCATGATGCTCTACGAAGCGCTCGTGGACCTACTTCCCACGTCGCCAGAGGGTGGCTTCGAGGCAGGCCCCGAAGATGAGCTTGCCTTCCGGCGGGTCACGCCCCAAGACGAGTTCGCTCGCTGGACCGACAGCCTGATCACACAGGTAGCAAGAGCTGGAACCTCCGCTTCGCTGGACGCCATTCGAGATCTCGCTCAGCGCCGACCCGATTTGGGTGTCGGCCACTATGTCGCGTTGGCACGCGAGGCGCTTCGAATAAATGGGTGGCGTCCCCTAGCGCTCCAGGAGTTCCTTGCAATCGCGAGCGGGAATCCAGCCCAAATCATTCGTAGCACTGACGATGCGCTCGAGGCAGTGATTCACGAACTCGATGTCCTCTATCGATGGCTGACGGGCGAGACACCGCAGGCCTTCGCCCTGTGGAACGTTAGCCGTGATAGCCAGAGTAAGAATCCGAAAGATGAAAACACGATCTCAGACTGGTACTGCCATGGGCTCAGGACTCGGCTGAGTTCAGTCGGCTTGATCGTTAACCGCGAAGTAGAAGTGCGGAACAACGGCCGTGGGGTCGGTCACAGGCAGGATATACGGATTGAGCTGGTGGACACCGCTGCTGGTGAAACGTATACGATCGTCGTCGAGGTTAAGGGAAGCTGGAATCCTGAGGTTCGTACCAGCCTGCCAACCCAGCTAGCCGATGACTACCTACGGCGAGGCAACCTGACGCACGGCGTCTTTCTGGTCGTAGATTTTTCGGGCGGACCCATAAGCAATTCGCGGAAGCAGAGCGCCTCCTTGCGCCACATGAGGGGCCTCGAAGAGGCGTTAGCGATACAGGTAGAGAGCCTTCCATCCGAACTTCGAGTCGTTCCGGTAATCCACGCCGTGCCATGAGTCTTCCTGCGCTCGCGGCGGTGCTTGCCAGCGCGCAGCCAATTGGGTTTGTCTAGCCGATTCGTACCCCTGCGAGCGTCAGTGCCGTCTGGGTAACCCAGGCGGTCCCACTTACCAATGCGACCGTCAGCCAAGCGGGCGATGTTAATGCGAGAACCCATCTGACCGCGATCGGACCCAGGTGAGGTGGCTCCAACGGCCGCAAGGTAAATCGAATCGCGCGCGACACCGCTCCAAGTCTGCCGTCTGGCCCTAACCGCCAAATGTCGAGAGTAAGTCCTGCCCCGAACCACAACCCGGCCAGTGCAACGGCAAGGAGGAACACCGTCTTTAGGAGGCTGCCCGTCTGGCCAATATGAAGGCCCGCGGAATCGGACTTGACCTGCGCACCAACCAGGGCGCCGACGAACGAGGAGACGCAGAGTAGCGCCGCCGCCCAAAGAAACTTGGCGAGCGTTTCGATTCGGCCGATCAGGTGGCTTCGCTCACGGAGAGGCTGAAGTGGCGGCGCTGCGAATAGGACGGCCAAAGCCACCAATACAGTCGCGCCTAGCCAGCCGCGGCCAACACCGAGTGCCCACTCGCCTGGAGAGAAGATGGCGGCCAGAATCACTGAAACCACGACAACGGTTAGAACCGGGCCGGGAGCCAGCAACGATAGCCCCATTGCCTTGCGCGACTGCTCAGTTGCCATCCTGCTCCTTGTTCTAGTCGGCCAGTCATCAAGGTAGTCGAGGCCAAAGACATGGCTAGTCCGCCCATCCGTTTATGGACGGAGTGTCCGCAGCGGAGGTGTCGGGCAGACTAGTCGAGTGGAACGCGAACGACCCGCACCGATGCCTTTTGGCGCGTCGGGCGAAGACGCGATAGAGCTGAGCCGTCGATGGATGGTCTTTCTGGGCGCGCATGACGTGGTGGTTGCGAGGAATGGTGAGCGGAAACTCTGTGACCTTTACAGCCGTCGCTATCTAGCCTGGGTAACTGACGAGCGTGGCAACGTGGATACGGCCGCGGTAGATCGTGCGGCTGCGGTCGCGACATCCGATGGCCGGATACCGCTGGTGTTCATCCCCGGCGGTGTTCGACCTGTCGCCAGAGAGCGTGCTGATTCGCTCGGTGTCGCTCTACTTCGCTATCGCGCCAACGACGGCGCGCTTGACGGTGTAAATGCCCTCGGTAGGCAGCTCCGTGCGGACGGTCTGATTGCGGGCTGATGCAAGCCCAATCAGAGCGAGCGTGAGGCCTCGACACTCTGGCGGCCTGCGCCAACGACGGAACCCGTCGTTCTTTGAGCAGCACGGCTGAGTTCGACTCGCGCAGCCGCGCGAGAGGCTTCGAGGGTCTCTTCGATGGCTCCTCGCTGCATCATCTCGATCAACTGAGACTTCGCAGACGCTTCGCTCGCCGCCACCACGATGACCGAATTGTCGACCTTGCCACGCGTAAGCCCCACGTACAGTCCAGCTGCGTCTACACCCGGGCCCACGATGGAAAGGTCAGTGGTCTCACCTTGCACGCCGTACACGGTTGATGCGTATCCGAGGTGTAGATGTGAGCCGGCGTAGCTGTGGCTGACGTTCCGAAGGTCTGACGAATCAGTCGTCGAAGCGAGCACCACCTTGTCGGGAGTGACTTTTTTCACGATCCAGCTCTGGCGATTCTGCACATCCGCGGAACCGTCATTGCGACGCGTCTGGACGACGTCGCCAACGAAGATGACTTGACCGGCCTGGCCAACCACACAGGTGTTGGTCTTGATCGCCCGGATCGCGATACGACGAGCCTGTATACCTTCGCTCACTGATTGGGCCTCGGTATGAGTCGCCGTCACGAGTGCGATCGACTTCCCACTCTGATGCGCCTCGAACCAGCCGTCGATCATTGCTTCGCGCGCCGCTGCGTCGCCGTCTGCAAGCACTACGTGTCGGGTGTCGACGAGATCGTCTGCGACACCGGCTGCAACCTCATTGTCTCGCGGGTCTCGAAGGCGGAGACTGAGGTCCGCCCACATTGGATCCTTGTATCGATGGATGGTGGTGAGCTCGACCTGGTCAGCAGCGTATCGCCAGAAGAGTGCCATCGCACCTGAGTGTCCAACTGGGAGTGCTTGGCGTTCGTCGCCGACGAGGGCCGCGCCCGCCCCGGTCCGGTTTAGAACGTCGATGAGGGCGCTGGCAGATTCGAGGTCGAGCATGCCAGCCTCATCGACGACGATCCGATCGCCGGGCCGGATCCTCATCCGAGGACCCGCATAGGTTCCCCCGGTCAGCGTGTCAAAGTCCCCAGCGTTCAGGCATGTCCAGGTCGTTGCACCTGTCTCGGCTGTTGTCCATCGCCAGCCGTAATCAAAGAGAAGCTGGTGGAGCGAAGACGCCGCGCTTCGAGTCTCACGGCCGGCGACGTCTGATGCCTTCTTCGTCGGAGCAACGATGATCATGTTGCGACCGTGGCGACGTAATGCCGCGTTGGCCACCTTGAGCATTGTGGTCTTACCGGTCCCCGCGGCTCCGGAGACAGTGACAGTGCGCGAGGTCCCTGCGATTGCCGTCGCGCCATCGACCTGACCATCGTCAAGCGTGCGCTCAGGTTCCACCACGCCAGCGATAGCCCTGACCTCGTCCGGGTCCATCGTCGTACCCGTCGCCGAGAGCGCTTCAATCCTGTGTGCGAGCACTGCCTTGAGCGTTGCGGTCTTTGTCGCCATAAGGCTTTTAATGTGGCCCGGGATGTTGGCGTCCGACAACAGGGTGACGGTGTGCGTTCGTTGTGCCGTTGCCACGACCGCTGTTTCGACGGACTCCAAGTCCGCCCGAGTAGCCACGACGCCGGTCGCCGCGATCGCGCGGATTGCGCCAGCCCTGACGTCCAATATGCTGAATCGGCCCCCAGTTCCAGTGGAGCGTGCGTCCGCATCCACGACAGCTCTTGCGGCGAGCAACTCGATGTCGAGGTCGCCGATCGATACTGAAGGTGCGTCGATGGGGGAGCGCTCCCGCGGGAGCGCGGGGTCGGCCGCGGCAAGCTCTTCGCGGATGAGCTGGGCCCAGTCGTCTTCGTGCAGGTCGCTTGGCTTGTTCGGTCGGCCGGCAGCCCATGCCCAACGGTCGATCTGGTTCAGCACATCATGGGAGGGCTCCTGACCGGGGTGACGTTCTTTCCACCAGCCAGTGCGAGCGACCTTGTTGGCTTCGATCTGCGCGGAACGCTTCGAGAGCGGACGCACAAGGTGCTGCAGTTGGGTGATCTCCCCGTCCTTGTCGAGGGTGAATCCTTTCGCGGCGAGAGCCCGTATCCAGGCGGGGTCGGTGCGGGTGGCGAGGTCGCCCTCAGCGTTGATCACGTTCTGGAAACGCAACGCGACCCGGGTGTCGATGTTGGACCATTTGCCGTCGGCGCCTTGGACTTTGACGTTCAACCAGAGGTGGCGGTGCTTGTGCGGATCAAGCGACCGGGATCGTTCATGGCGGAGCTCGACGACCTCGATCCGAACGAGGTCTTCGCGGATGGCGCCGCCCTTGCCGCGGCGAGCGTTGAGCTCCGCCTGCCACAGTTTGATGATCCGGTCACGGAGGCGGTCTTGGAGGTCTTCGTAGGCGGCGGCCAAGTCGGGGTCGAGCATGGCGGCGATCGAGAACGACTTCGGTGCGTTGATCGTCGCATCCAGAATCAGGTCCGCCACCGGGGACTCAAGGTCGCGTCCGCGTCGTTGCCCGGTGAGGGGGTCGAGCCCATCAGCCCATTGCTTCAACTGGTCCCGGGTGAGGAGGTCGTCGCGGATGATCCCGTTCTCGATGATGTACCGGGTCATGAGTGCGTCGGCGTAGCTGGCGGCGGCGATCACACCGTTGGCAGTTTTGGCGGTGAGGGTGGCGTCGCAGACACCGCTGAAGGCGTAGTTGACCGCTTGCTTGACCCCGTGTGACTGCTGTCCCCGCTTCCATCTGGCTACTCCGCCTCGCACCTGCACACCTCCCTCGCAACTGGGGCTTCCAAATTGGACGGTCTTGTCCTTATTCGATTGGACCTTTCACTTAGTACTTCCGGTTCGGCGCTGTCTTTGGCGCGCGGGGGGCGCGCATCGGCAGTTCTCCGGGAAGTCGCTCCTTCCCGGGCGACCGGTGACCGAATGGATCCGGCTTCGGCGCGCAATTGCATCGGTAGGCAAACTGTCGCTCGCCGGCGTGGGATCCGATTCAGTTACGGTGCGCACATCCTCCGAGTGCCAGCTACTCTTGCCGCGCCAGCGGCTCGCGGAGCGGCCGTGCGGCGAGCTGGGCCGCGGAGCTGAACCTGAAACCAATGCCCTCATACCTACACGTTGTGTTTCCGAGGTGGTTTCGGCGCGCAAATCCAAAATTCGTCGGAAACTAGCAGCGCCAGGGCGCGACGATGCGGTGCGGCCGTCGACGGAAGTGCATCGTTTGATCCGGCTGTCTGGCCGGGTCGGGGGTCGATTGACTAGACGCGTGTCGGGACTGGGGTGGGTTCCTCTCGAGCGAGTCGCGCGAGGTTGACGAAGGGTACACACGCGGCCTCGGCGGTGAGCGCAGCGAGCCATCCGATCGGGCTGCTCGGGTCAGCGGCGACCGCCCACCCATCCATGACGTATCGGCTGACGATCTCCACACACTCCTGCTTCTCAGCAGCGGCCGGATTCGTGGAGCCTTCTACGCCGATGAGTCCGCGTTGCAGTTCCGGGTCCATGTTGTTGGTGTCGATGATGAATACCCGCATCCCGCTCACCCCCTCGGGGGTCGTTCGTTTTGAGTGCCTTTCCGGCGGGTGATCGAGAGCGAGTGGAAGGTGCGCAGTGCCGGGACTGTGGAGTACCGGGGGAGCGCAGCGGAGGAGGATACGCCGCGAAAGCCCGGCACGGAGCACCGGGAGGGAGCTACGATCGGGCGGCGGAAAGGCCCTCAAACCCAACAACGCAGCGCCGTGTGCGGTGGTCCCGCCCAGCGGCCCCTGAGGACACAAATGTGGCCCCGTCATCGTCTCGGGTAACGACGCGGGGCCCGGTACTGAGGCACCTTGCATCGGCCGGTCGAGCAGCCCCAAGTAGACGCCTTCGTCCACGTGGATCAGGGCCGATACGGATCGCTCGACTCTAGACCCGCTCGGATCAGGGCAACCAGGTTGACGCTGGACCCGGTTGAACAGGGCCGATACGGATCGCTCGACTCTAGACCCGCTCGGATCAGGGCAACCAGGTTGACGCTGGACCCGGTTGAACAGGGCCGACACTTAAGTGCCTGCGTGCATTGGCTCTTGGCTTTATCTCTCTGGGCCTCGCTCTTCTATCTCTCCTTGGGTTCCGGTCTATGTCATTCCTTCCGTCGTTCCATTCGATCTCTCGTCTGGTTCCGTCTTCCTGGTCTCGGTCTTCGTCTCTTCGGCGGGCATCCCTCCGCCCTTCGCTCCACTCAACGCAGAGGCTGATCTCTGCCGGGACCGAACGACGCATCGCAGACGCCACGCTGGCGACACGCTTCGAAGGTCTCGTGTTATGTGGCGCCGAGAGAAGCGCGTTGGGCGGCGTCGACCTGGAACGGGTCGACGCCGCCTTAACATGTGGCCTAGCTAGTCACACAAGTGAGCGTGGCCATCGTGACGATTCGTTGCCTCGGCAGTTAGCTTGGACTACTAACCGTCCTCGAGCACCCCCATCGGGGTTCCGTTCTGTTGGCAGACCGAGATCGCCTGCATCATGTCTGCCCGGAACGGTTGCGAGCGCGGGTCGAAGGTTGCTCCGGCAACCGCGGGTGGTGTCAATGTGGTGTCTTCCAGGAGCGACCCAACCTCGCTCTGCATTCCACCTGTCGCGAGCAAATTGAGGGCTTTCAACGATGTCGGTGCAGTGTTCACAACGGCTGCAAAGCCGGAATCGGAGAGTGAGCCTTTTTCGTGCTTCATGTAGGCGTTTTCGAGTTCGGTCTGAATGATTGCGAGCACAGCGCAGCTTTCGCCGATCCGGTCGCGGGGATCTGCGAACAACGGGGGCCGCGTTGGTGTTGGCGTCGACGTGGGCACGTCAGTCCGGGGTGCCGCAGCGGAAGTAACCGCACAGCTCGTCAACGCCGCCGCGGTGCACGCGCCGATGACCAGCGTTTGCGCGATTCGTGTGGTTCGTGACCAAAGCCGAACGCGCGTCGAACGGAGTGGTGTCGTCAATACAGAAGGTTCCATTCGAGGTTCCCGCTCCACGTGTATGTCCCGCAAGATCCGCCGCACTGGTCGTCGAAGTAGTAACCCAGGTAGAAGCCGCCGGTGGGCCACACCGTGGTGCCGGTTGGGTTGTATTGCATCAAATACCACGTGTTGTAGGCGGCGTTGTCGCGTTCTGAGTAGATGTAACTTCCGAACCCTGCTTGCGACATATAGAAGTACATTCCGCCGCCACCCACGGTCATGTTCGTGAACTCGAACATTACCTGGTTCTGCGCATTGCTGTTGATGTAATGCGTCGCGTTGTAGTAGGTGTTTCCGGCGACGCCAGAACCGGAGACGCCAGATGTGTTGGCTGACGCAGAGTCGGCGATTCCAAGTACCAGCAGACTACTCGCCACGGCCGCAGCCACCACACGGATCCATCGCTTCTTAGCCGACTGAATCATTTGGTGCCTCCCGCGGTGGTAAAGCCCGAGCATTGAAGTGCGTACTCGGCCTGATCAGCCGATACGCTCTTGGCCTTGGCGTAAGACGCTGTCAGCTGGTTGTAGGCGGAGACATTCAGGTTCGCGCTTACTGAAGGAAGCGACGCAAATCTAGCCATTTCGGAATGATCGCTGTTCTCGGCAGCAGTGTTCGTCGGCGCGTCCGTTGAAGCCTTGGCAAGCCAGGCGCACCTCCAGAACTGGGCTGCGAATTCATCCGGGAGGCCAGCCTGGAACATTGGATGAGGGGTGCCGGGATGGAAGAATGCCGGGGCGGTGGTGGGAAAGGCGTACCCGGAGGGAAGCGGCTCGGGAAAGTGCTTTGTTACCTCCGTCCAAACCTTGTCGATCTGCGACTCGCTGAAGTACTCACGGCCGCCAACTGACTGCGCCGGCTGCACTCGCTGCGAATCGGTCAACGGACCGTTCGTGCTCGACGGGCCACTCCCCGAAGCCCAAGTTGGTGCGGCTGCCAGCGCAACCCCACCCAGGACGACTGCTGTGGCTATAACGGCCACAAGCGGTTTTTGCCATTTCATCCAACTCCCCATTCACTCATCTGGATGTCGCCTGTCGGTGAACTACCGGCGGCCTGTTTGGCCAGGTTAGGAGGGTGGTGGGGCTCTTCTGAATGTGGCTAAGGTCACATTTCCGGTCGATTGAGTTCCGGTATTGCGTGGTCAGCTCAGTAGGTTGAGTCGTGCGGCCTTCCGGACGGCATCGATCCGCGACGTTGCACCGAGCTTGGCGTAGATGTTCGTCGTGTGGCGCTTGACCGTTCCCTCGGCGATGCTGAGCCGTTGGCTGATGTCCCGGTTCGTGTACGCCTGCGCGATCATTCGGAGCACCTCGCGTTCTCGGCTGGTCAGGATGTGTTCGTCCGACGCGGGGATCAGGTGGGGCGCTGCGATTGTCGGGCCGACCTGGGCGTCAGCGACGACCTTCTGGAGGGAGACTCCATCGATCGTCTTGCTGATGAACTGGGACGCGCCGGCTCGAAGCAACTGCCGCTCGAGGACCGCGTCCGTGTGCATCGTGAGAACAACGATGGCTGTCGCTGGAGCCGCGCGCCGGATCCTGGTGATGTTCTGCTCAGCGGTCGGGCCCGGCATTTCAACATCGAGCAGCAGAACGTCGGCGTCATAGTTCTGGGCCAGCTCGAGCGCTTCGTCGCCGGTGCTTGCCTCACCGACCACGTCGAACTCCGTCTCGATCAAGGATCTGACGCCCTGCCGGAAGAGCAGGTGGTCGTCGGCAAGGATCACGGTCCGGCTCATAGCTGTCCCTCATTACGTGCGATGGTAAGCGTGACGGTCGTCCCGCGTTCGATCTCGGTCTCGATGCTGAGGTCCGCCCCGATGAGCTCGGCTCGCTCCTGCGCTGCGACAAGCCCAAGCGCGCCGGCTCGAATCGCATCGTGGCGGAAACCCGAACCGTTGTCGACAACTTTGACGCTGACGCCGCTCGCCGTCCAGTCGAAGTCGACCATGATCCGTCCGGCGTTCGAGTGACGCCGGGCGTTGTGGATCGCTTCCCGAATAACGATGAAAGCTTCCTCCTGCGTTCCCGTGGCGAGCGCGTATGGCATTCCGACGCTGTTCACATACACGGGCGGTCCGTTCGGATCCAGGTCTACGACGTAGTCGCGCAAGGCTTGGTCGAGATCTTTCTCGCCCACCATGTGCCGAAGGTCGAGAGCGATGGCGCGGGTCTCATCGAGTGCGCCCTCCAACAGGCTCAATGCCTCGCTGATGCGGGACGCCTCCGCCCCCATACCGTTCCGTGCGAGTTCCACTCGTTGTATCCCGGCGGCGATTCCGTGGGCTACCCGGTCGTGGAGCTCGCGCGAGATGCCCAGGCGCTCCTCGCTGTGGGCGACAGCGAGCCGTTCGAGAAGGACGTTGACGTACGCGACCGAGGCAGGGATGACGTTGGCCATAATCGACGCGTTGAGCGCTTTCGCTGTCTGGTCGGCATCGAGGCCGCGGCGGGTCAGAGCATCGAGTGCGATGTCGAACAGATGAGTAGCGGCCGTCAGACTGTCGACGGGGTGGATGTTCTGGCGCGCACGGAGTTCCCCGACCGTAGTACCTTCGCCTGTCGTGCGACGCAGAGTGAGGGTGCGATCCAATCCCATCCGCTTGAACGTCTGCTCCAGAATCCCTTCGACCTGGTGCCGGAGTTGATCCTCGACCTCGGCATCGGCGACAAGTGCGCTGTTGAGTACTGCAAGCCTGGTGTGAAGCGTGGAGGTGATTTCGGCCGCGGCGGCCCGTAGTGCCGGCTTCGGTTCGGAGTTGTGCATAGTCCCGCTCACGTGGTGGATCAACTGATGAAAGCGCTGAGGTTCACGATGTACTGCACGAGCATAAACGTGCGGTAGGGCGCCTTGCTCGACGCGCGAAAGTGGTTGATGGTTGCGAGGGACACCCAGAGAGCGACAGCTCCGGGAGCGAGCCAGAGGAGGGATCCGAGCCGAGGGACGGCGATCGCGACAGCCACCGCGGCGGCGCCGACAGCGATCGAGCCGATCGCGATGACGGCACGCGCCTGGAGGCCGCCCAGAAGGATGGGCAAGGTCCTCCTCCCGGATTCCCTATCGCCTGGTTCGTCACCGAGGTCTTTCGCATGACCGGCCGTCGCGATCCAAGCCCCGGTCACCGCAGCGAACGCCCACGTTTGCGAGCCGATGGCGCCCAGGGAGTCCGAGCCCGCCGCATACGTGAGGACGGCGCCCAGCGCCGCCACATTGAGCGCGAAGAGGGCTGACTTCTTGGCCGCGCCGCGACCGATCGAATATACGACGCCGAGGAGCAACATGCACGACACCAGCAGCACGAAACTGCTGCTGAGCAGGGACGCCGTCAGCACGGAGACAACGGCCAGCAAGAGGCACAGGTTGAATGCGAATGGCACGTCGAGGGTGCCAGAGGCGAGCGGACGCCGGGAACCATTCCTGCGATCTCCAGCGACATCGGATATGCCGTTGAGCAGGTAGACGAACCAGACGGCCGCGAACCACGCCGCGGTTCCCAACAGCTCCTGAACCGCGTTGACCGCGCCGATTCCCCCCAGTGCGGCACCGACGGCGAAGCGCAGCAGGAAGACGATCTGTACCACCGGACGCGCTTCGACGAAGGCGAGCAGAACTTTGCGGCCGGTGTGTGCGAACGACACGACGGGGGTCGATCGCGGGAGGACGAGGTCGGTCATGCGCTCATTCTCAGAAGGCGCAGCCGCCCGACCGTGCGTTGAAAAGGTCAACGAAAGTCACATCTTTTGCTCCGCGGGAATGTGACCTTCGTCGCATTCCTGCGAGGGCCATGTCTTTCCTAGGCTCCAACTGCGCCGTGACGGCGGCAGCACACACGCAGGGGGAAATTGTGCGCAAACTCGGCCTCATCACGGCGATGGTCACCGCACTCGTCACGGTTACGGGGGCACTCCAGGGGGTGGCGTCGGCGGCAGGGACTTCGGGCGTCCCTGCCGCCGCGGCGCTCACTGCAGCGCCGATTGGTAGCAGCGGCGGCTCCGCGGTCGACGGTCGGGGTGATGCCGACGGCTACCACGTCCGTGTCACCTCAGCATCGGCGGGATACGCCTGGCGGGACATCGCCGTGCTGCGCCCGGCAACCCTCGATCCCGGAAGCTGGTACGGCTACCAGTGCCTCTCGTCAGATGGCAGATTCGCCGCCGTCGCCGTACTTCCCGGGAACGCGATCAACACCAACGCGGCCAGGGACCACGGCGCATTCGCCTACTCGATCGACGTGTCTAGCGGAGCCGTCAAAGCGCTCGGCACAGGCGTTGGTCTCAAGTACCACTCGCCTCAGTGCGGCCTCGATGACACAGCCGTATTCACCAGCAACCCCGGCGCCAACGAATCGAGCACAGTCGCGGCGCGATACGACCTGAAGTCCGGTAAGCAGATCGACCAAGCCATTCTCGCCGGGCAAGTGACCAGCGTTATCCCAGTCGCCAGCACGATGGTCGGTGCTCAGGGGACAACACTTGTGACGGTCCGGTCCGGTGGATCAATAAAGAATCCGGCCAAAACGCGCGAGCTCGCCAGTGCCGGGGGAGCCGCGTTCGATCTGAGGCCATCCAACGACGGTGGTGTCGACTTCATCGCGGAGGGATCCGACGGCAGCGCGCGGATCCGCCACGAAGCGTCAGGCAAGATCTCCGACCTGAGTCCAGCGAGAGTTGGCACGACGAAACTGTTCCTCGGCGCTGGCGGACACACGGTCGTGGTGGGAGCGAGCTCGCCACAGCTCGTGGAAGCCGACCAGTCGAAGCTCCCCCTCGGCGCGGACAACGTGACGCTCGACGGGAGCGGCGCGTTCGGATCCGCGCCCTCCAGCGCTCCGGCGAAAGCTGCCCAGGCGCCGTTGACCCAGCCACAACTCGCCACCGCCGCAGGAGCTCCGCTGGTCGAGGAGACCAAGACGAAGCAGGTGTTCCAGTCCACCGTCGGAACCGGGAGAACGAAAGCTTCGAAGCAGGCTGGAAGCGACCTCCCCGGCGCGGGTGCCTCGGGCGGGAAGGACAACAGCCAGCCGGCGCCGAAGGAAGCCAAGCGCTCGGCGTTCGTCGGCGTCGGACCCCTCACCCCGTCGATTAGCGCGGCGATCGATCGGCAGATCGTTCCGGCCACCTCGCCAGGAGCGACCACCCCGATCTGCGCCGTCGCCCGCCTACAGCCGAACCTTCAAGCGATGCAGCCCTCCAACGCGCAAGTCGACTGGGCGACGCAGATGGCCGAGCAGGGCCTCCTCACCGGTTCGGCGTACACGCGCCCCGCGAACTACGCGAACATGGGCCTGGTCGCGTACGCGCCGAGTGACGACTTCTCGCCAATCCCGCTGGACCACCCGACATCGGACACCTGGTCGACGGTCCCGCGCTCCGTGATGGTGGCGATCGAATCGCAGGAGTCCAACTTCAACCAGGCTTCCTGGCACGCCTTGCCGGGCCTGGCCGCCGACCCGCTGATCGCCGACTACTACGGCGCCGGCGACGCGATCGACACCATCGACTATCCGAACGCCGACTGCGGCTACGGCGTCGCGCAGGTCACCAGCGGAATGCACGTCGGCGACACCTCCATCTCCCAACACGGGCAGATGAAGGTCGCGGTCGACTACGAGGAGAACATCTCCGCCGGCCTGAACATCCTGCAGGAGACCTGGAACCAGCTCTACGAAGCCGGAATCACAGCGAACGGCGGCGACCCCCGCTACCTGGAGAACTGGTACTTCGCCGCCTGGGCGTACAACACAGGCATCCAGCCGACCGCCGCGTTCGGCAATACCTCCGGCTGCACCCCCAGCCCGACCTGCACCGGCCCCGACGGCACCTGGGGACTCGGCTGGTCCAACAACCCGCGCAACCCCGACTACGACCCGAACCGCGCCCCGTACCTGGAGAACACCTACGGAGACGCCGCTCACCCGTCGAGCTGGCCTTACCAGGAGCGGATCCTCGGCTGGATGGGCTCCCCGATCATCCGCTACGGATACACCGCCTACGACACCCCGGACTACCACGGCGGCAACAGTTGGCTGCAGGTCCCCGGATTCAACAGCATGTGCACCAGCGACAACCACTGCGACCCCGCGAACGCGGCGGGCGGATACTGCACGCTCGGCGACTCCGAGTGCTGGTGGCATCAGCCCGTCACCTGGGTGGCCACCTGCTCGACCACCTGCGCAACGGCGGCATACGAAGACGGCGCTGGGTCGACCCAGCCGAGTTACACCGATCCGTACCCGCCGACCTGCAATCAGGACACGTCGAAAGTCCCACCGGGGTCGATCATCGTCGATGACCTCAGCAACCCGGCACAGAACCTCCAAGGCTGTTCGGGAATGAACTGGAGCAACGGCGGCACGTTCACCTACGCTCCCGGCACCAACAGTTCCGGCGACCCGGTCGGCAACATCGACACCCATCAGCTGGGTTCCGGGTTCGGCGGCCACATCCTCTTCACCCACACCGAGCCGGCCTCCGCCACCAGCCTGATCAACACCGGCACCTGGACGCCGACCCTGCCGAGCCTGCAGTACTACAAAGTGAAGATCCACATCCCACAGTCCGGCGCGACCGCCACCGACGTCGTCTACACGATCAACCCCGGCGGGTCCGCCTCGCCGTGGAAGATCCGCGTCAACCAGGACTGGGAATCCGAGCAGTGGGTCACCATCGGCACGTTCGCCATGCAGAACGGTGGCAACGTACAACTCACCAATGCCAGCAACATGCCAGCCGAAAGCTACGACGTCGCTTACGACGCCATCGCCTTCGTCCCGCAGGGCGGCACACCCGGGCAGCCGATCGGCGGACCTCCCGGAATCCAAGACGCCCCGAAGGGCTCCAACCCGGCGTGGGTGAACTGCGGCTGTGTTCGCCGCACCGCGGGCGACCCCGTGGACACGGCGACCGGATACTTCGGGGAAACCGTCGCGGACCTGAGCACGCCGGGCCTGGGTGAGGCGTTGAACGTCACCCGCACCTACAGCTCGTCCCTCGCCGACCCCGCTGGGCCGGCTGGGTCCGGCGCCGTCAACGGCGCATTCGGTCACGGCTGGACGTTCAACTACGGGATGAGCGCCACCACCGGCACCGGCGGGGCCGTGACGATCCACCAGGAGGACGGCTCCAGCGTGCCGTTCACGCTCTCCGGCAGCACTTACACCCCGTCCGCGCCGCGGTTCGATGCGACGCTCGTCAAGTCCGGGACGACGTACGTCTTCACCCGGCACGCCACCGACCAGTTCACCTTCGACGTCACGACCGGGCACTTGACGAAGATCAGCGACCCGGCGGGCCGGGCGGCGTCCCCGCAGTACGCGACGAACGTCGCCTATGACGCGAGCGGGAACCTCAGCACCGTCACCGACCCGGGCGGTCGCGTGTACACCTTCACCTGGACCGGATCCCACATCACAAAGGTCGTCACCGGTGCCGGACAGGAGGTCGACTACGTCTACAACACGGGCGGCAACCTCGCCGAGGTGTACGGCGTCGGAACGACCCGGACCGGCGGCACCAACGGGGACCAGGACCACACCCAGTACCAGTACAACACCCTCAACCTGATGACCTCGGAACGGTCACCGGACAACTACGGCAAGTCCACGACGCCGACGCCTGTCACGTCCATGACGTACGACAGCTCCGAGCGGGTGCTCACCCAGACCGACCCGCTCGGGAAGGTGACGACGTTCACGTACGGGCCCAACAGCGGCGCCGGTCTGACCGCCGGGCAGAACCTTGTCACCGACCCCGTCGGCCACAAGACGCTCTACGTCTATCAGAACGGGCTGCTCACCGCGATGACCAGGGGCTACGGAGCGACCGGTGCATCGACCTGGGCGTACGCCTACGACCCGGTCACCCTCGGGGTCTCCGTTCAGACCAACCCGGACGGATCCACGCAGACCTTCGCCTACGACGACGCCGGCCACCAGATCTCCGCCAGCGACGGCCTCGGACGCACCACCTCCAAACAGTACGACGCCGCCGGCAACGTCACCCAGAGCACCGACCCGACGGGCCTGCAGACCACCACGACCTACAACGCTTCCGAGAAGCCAACCAGCGTCGTCGTATCGCTGTCCGGCCAGTCGGCCGAGTCCGCCAACGACACCCTCAATCCGTCGTACGCCCGATCCTCCAGCTACGAGTACTCGGACGCCGCACACCCGGGCGAAACCACAACCTTCACCAACCCAAACAGCCACGCGACCAGCTATGGCTACGACTCGTTCGGGGATGTCACCACCGTCACGGACGCGCAATCGAACGTGACCAAGTTCGGGTACGACACCACCCGTGGGTGGAAGACCAGCACGGTCACTCCGGTCGGCGTCGCTGCCGGCGTCGCGCCGGGGTGCACTCCGCCAGCCAAGGGATGCGCCACCTACGCATACGACGTCTACGGTCACATCACGACGACGACCGACCCGCTCGGACACACCACCAAGGCCACCTTCGACGCAGACGGCAACCAGCTGACCGCGACCGACGGGAACAACCACACCACCACAACCACCTACGACAACGCCGACCGTCCGACGAAGGTGCAGAAACCGTCCACTGACGCGACGACCACCGTCTACAACGACGACGGCACCATCAACACGGTCACCGACGCTGCCACACACAACACCAGCTACCTTTACGACGCCCAGGCACGGGTCACCTCGTCCACCAACCGGGACAGCAAGACCACCGCGTACACGTACGACGGCATGGGCAGACTCAAGACCACGACCAAGCCGAACAACGACGTCATCACCCAGACCTGGGACAACGCCGGCCAGCTCACCGGCATCAGCTACTCCGGCACCAGCACTCCTGCTGTCACCTACACCTACGACGGTGACGGACGACGCACCTCCATGACCGATGGAACCGGCACGAGCACGTACAGCTACGACTCGTTTGGCGAGACAACCTCAGTCACCACAGGATCGGGAGTCACAACCGGATACAGCTACGACGCCGCCGGCAACACCACCGGCATCACCTACCCGACCACCGGCTCCCAGGTCACGAGGCACTTCAACACCCTCGAACAACTCGACAGCATCACCGATCCCGCCAACGCCGCGACCACCTTCGGCTACAACGCCGACGGAGTGCCCACCACGATCGGCTACGGCAACGGCAACACCTCGACCGTCGCTGTCGACAACGCCGACCAGCCCGCGTCGAGCGCACTCACGCGAGGGGGGACGGGGCTTGGCACCATCACTTACGGGCGCGACAACAGCGGTGACCTCAATGCGACCACGCCGTCCGCCGGTGCGCCTGGCTCAGCCACCACGTACGGGTACAACACCAACCAGTACCTGACCGGATCCACAGTCGGAACTACCACGACGGCCTACAACTACGACAGTGTCGGGGACCCAACAACGGTCGGGTCGGCCACCCAAGTGTTCGACGCCGCCGGCCAACTCTGCTGGACCACCACCTCCACCGTAAGCAGCCCCACGTGCGCGTCCCCCGCCAGTGGCGCGACCACCTACAGCTACGACGCCAACGGCAACCGCACCGGCAAAGCGCCTAGCGGAACGGCCGCCACAACCTACGGGTACAACGCAGCAGGCGAACTAACCAACATCTCTGGCGCGGCCAGCGCGACCTACACGTACAACGGTGATGGGCTGCGCGCGAGCAAGGTATCCGGCTCGACGAGCCTCGCCTTCACATGGGACGCACGCGGCAAAGTACCGCAACTGCTCAGCGACGGGACCACGGACTACGTCTACGGTCCGACCGGAACACCAATCGAACAGTTCACTGCAGGTGGTGCTAACCAGGCATACTTCTTCTCCGATGCTCACGGATCCACCGTGGAGCTCGCGAACCAGGCCGGCACTGTTACGGGAAGCTATGCGTACACTCCCTGGGGTGCTGTGAGCAGCCACACCGGCACTTCGACGCCGCTTCAGTACGGGGGCGGATATGCAGACGCCGAAACCGGGCTGATCTACCTCCAGGCCCGCTACTACGACCCCGTCACTGCAGTTTTCGTCAGCGTCGACGCGCTCGTGAGTCGCACGTTGGCGGCGTACCTGTACGCGTCGAACGACCCGCTCAACCGACTCGACCCGCTCGGGCTTTGGGGCTGGGCGGATACCTGGGCTGTTGTCGGAATCGTCGGGCTCGCGCTAGTTGGAGTTGCGCTCACGATTTCGGTGGTCGGAATTGTCGGCGACGCTGCAGTGCTAGCTGGCGAGGGGGCTCTCACTGCGGGAGTCGCAGCCGACGTTGCCGCTGAAGGGGCCGCGGGCGCAGTCGAGGGAGCTACGGCAGCTGAAGGCGCTGCCGGTGCCGCAGAAGCAAGCGGCGGCGGTTCGTCGCTTGCAAACTGGGGACGCGTCGCAGGGGGACTGGGTACTGCGGGCGACGGCGCATCATGCTTCGTCGGCGGGGATCAATTGGGCTGCTTCGGGTTCTACATGGGGGCCGGAGCGCTCGGCGGGGATTTTGCAGGTTCGGCCGTTGGTGGGGTCAGCGGATTCGGCATTCGCGCCTTCAGCGGAATCTCCCTCGGCGGCGCCGGCGGCGTTGCCGACACGGTAAGTGGCATTCGCGGTATTCAGCACTTCTGTCACGGAGGAGACGATCGTTGATATCGCCTTACCGCGGTGTGTTAGGACTTGTTCATGGCTAACGCTGACGATTGGGCTCGACGCATTGGACCGAGCGCCGCGCGCACCAGACGGTTCTACCAGAACATGCTCTGGCTCAATGCGGGCTGGTATCTAGTGCTTGTGTCAGTCGTCCTCGTCGGACGAGATCTAGTCGCAGCGCCCAACCGGAACACTGCGGGCGTCGTACTGCTTGTATTAGCTGTCACGTCGTTTCTGGTCTTGACCCTAGTCACCGCGCGAGCCAGCAAAAGGGCTACGCGGACTTCATCGTTCGCGCTGACCCAAGCGAACGGACGAGAGGTCCGTGTGCCGATCCGAGCACTCCAAGGGACGGAATGGTTCGATACGTGGGCGAATCGAACCAACGTAAATTGGGCGACTCAATAGGTAGGGCGGCCACGCCACAGGTCCCCGCGGTGGCGGGGATGCGTAGCCCGGTCGCTCGCGCCTAATTTGTGAGGAGGGCAAGTGACCGACGAATGGGTCGTGCGCATCGGTTCTGACGCTGCCGCACTCCGGAAACGGAGTGCTGATGGATGCGAGGGGTAGTGGCTAGGTCCGGGACGGGACTGCTGCACGGTCCCACCGCGTATTCGATGATCTTCATCCGGCTGATTGTCTTGGCTGTTTTCCTCTGCGGCATGGCGTTCTTCGGAATAACCGCACTTGTTGACTTCGAATGGATGGCGCCCGGAACGCTCGGGGGCGATATCTCGTCGGCTGGGCTGATCTCGCTCGTTGTGGCTCTCATCGCGTCAAACGCGTACCATCCGATCATCAAGCGGCTGGAAGTCAAACACGGCTACACGACCTTGCCGTTGAACTATCAGTTCGTCGAGATGCGCGACCCGCGGACTGGCCAGGTCCTGAGACGGGGCGGTGACCCGCTGCCGACTCGATTCGGGCTCAAAGCCGCGCGCGAATACGCTCGTCAGCATTACGGCGCTGGGGCGTCGCAGATCTGATCGGACGAGACCGAGGCCGGCGTCAAGCGGAACGACCGGCAGAAGTCTCGGGTAGTTGGACAGCCACTCTGTCGTGGAACACCAGCATCTTCTGATCCTGGAAGCAGAGCGCGCCGCGACACCAGAGAACCGGGGAGTGAAATGCAATCGACTGGACCTTTGAAAGTGTCAAAAGCAGCGGTCGCTCCGAGGAGAGCTCGACGTACGCGTGCGGTCGGCTTCACGGGGATGGCCCTCCTGGTCGCGCTCGGGCCACTACTGGCGGCGTGTGCTGGCGAAAGGATTGACGCGCGTCCCGCCGCCGCGGAGTCGAGCCCGAGCCCGACGGCGCCACGGGCTCACATCACGTTTCCAGTCGCGGACCCCGGCGGAAAGGTCGACGCGGCCTCGCAGCACAAAGCGGACGGCTGGCTGGCCGGTGCTGTCGTGCCGTCCGCAGCCGTGACTTCCCGCACCCAGCCGGCAGGCGTCGCGAACGGCGCGACGCCGCGCATGTGGTGCACGCCGATGGCTCAGGCCGTCGGGTACTGGACGCTTCCCGGCATGTCTGCGGACGACACGTTGACCTGGCTGAGAGCGCACCCGAGCCAGGGGATGATGGTCGCTTCCAGCAGCACCAACCCGCAATCGGGCAACGAAGCGAACGTCGGCGGGACCGTCGTGGATGAGCCGGAGCTGATGTCCCTGGAAGCGTTGATCTTCACGGTCACGCCGATCGGATCGGGCGCCGGCCTCCGAGCCGATGCGTTCGCGAAGGCCACGGACTCGACCTGCGCCACGCCGCCGCCCGGCACCATGCTCGGTATCGGCGGCTGAAGCGTCACCGACAGGGCGTCCCAGCGACTCTTGTTGAAACTTGTCGCCTGGGTCTTTGCCACGCAAGACCGGCGGGGGGACCGAACCGTTACATCGACAAACCTCGCGAACATGACAGCGGGAGCAGCGGTTTGTCAGCGAAGTAGCGAAGGCGTCAATCGCGGGCCTAGTTTTCATCGGTGCCGCTTCGATAAGCGCAGAGCCCGCGACAGTCTGGAATCTGGACGCCACCTCACGTGGCGCACCCACCTGAGGTGTTTGTGGACTTGGGAGACACGCTCTGATCCGTTAGCAACTGTGAAAAGTCGCGCGTCATCGGCGCATGGCGGTCGAACGTTCGATCAGGTCGGGCGTTTGGATACTACGGGGGTCCCTAGACCACAAGGCGCCGATCCAGACGTACGTCGCGCAACGCTGTCGGCCGACGCTCTCGCGCTGAGCCAGGAGTCCACCGCCGTTGCTCGGAAGGCCCGATCCGGCGCGGATCGCAGACACCTACTCGCGTCGTCCGAGCGGCAGCCGATCTCATAGGAGATAGACGAGTTGCGGGCGCCGGAGATCGACTGGATCCTGCCAATTGCGCGACGGCGCTGGTAACGGCACGGGGAGCCACCTTCGGCGGCGCTGCATCTGCGGGCTTGTTTGTCTTTCCGCCGGCCGATCGTAGTTCGTTCCCGGTTCTCCGTGCCGAGCTTTCGCGGCATATCCTCGCTCCGCTTCGCTGCGTTCCGGTATTCCACGTTCCCGGCACTCCGCCCCTCCGCTCGCTCTCGATCTCCCCGCCGGAAGGCAAACAAGAACGAGAGACAGGGGAGTGATCGGGATGCGGGTATTCATCATCGACACCAGACAAATGGGTCCCGAACTGCAGGGCGGACTGATCGGAGTGGTCGGCTCCCTCAGCCCGAGTCCGGAAGAGAAGCTCGAGTGCGTAGAGACGGTCAGCAGGTACGTAGGCGATGGATGGGCGATCGCCGCCGATCCATTCACGCCACTCGGGCTGTTGGCTGCTCGGACCGCGGAGTCGGCATGCGTGCCCTTCCTGAATCTCAGCAAGCTACGGGACAGGCGAGGCCTTCACGTCAGTGGTCTGGCGGACAATTGCCTCATCGACTCAGGGGGTGTCGGACATGGGATCGATTGAGCCCTACGAGACTGCTGCGGGCAAGCGATATCGGGTTCAGTACCGAACGCCTGACCATCGCAACACGATGAAGCGGGGCTTCACCACGAAGCGCGCGGCAGAGCTGTTCCTCTCATCGGTTAACGTCTCGCAAGCAAAGGGCGAGTGGGTCGACCCGACGAAGGCGAGAACGCCGGTCTCGCACGTGGCCGAAGAGTGGTTTCGTGCCCAGGTGCAGGTGAAACCGACGACGCGCTCTGGCTACCGCTTCCACCTCGATAAGTACGTGCTCCCGCGTTGGGGCAGCATCCGGTTGGTGGACGTGCGGCACAGCGATGTCCAAGCCTGGGTGGGGGAGCTCTCGACCACCCTTGGCCCTTCGATGGTGCGGCAGATTCATCTCGTCCTGGCGGGCGTACTGAAGTACGCGATCCGTGATGGACGCATCACCCTCAACCCGTGCGACGGCATTCAACTGCCAAGGCTGTCATCGCGCGAGCACGGTTACCTGACGCACGCGCAAGTGCGGGCGCTGGCGGCGGAATGCGGCGATCCGGGCGACGTCGTCCTCTTCCTCGCATATACCGGGCTCCGTTGGGGCGAGATGGCTGGCCTCCGCATCAATCGTGTCGACTTCACGCGGCGACGGCTTGACATAGCCCGCGCGGTTTCCGAACCGCGCGGGGTGATCGTGTGGGGAACACCGAAGAATCACGAACGGCGATCGGTTCCCTTCCCAGATCTGCTGACGGCTCCGCTCAAGGCGAGGTGCGCTGGTCGCGACCCCGAGGAGCCGGTGTTCGTCGGCGCCGACGGCGGTGTGCTGCGGGCCGGCAACTTCCGCAACCGTGTCTTCAATGCAGCGGTCGCCCGGTGCATGGAAGCGGATGACACCTTTCCGCGCCTGACTCCCCACGACCTCAGGCACACGGCCGCGTCGCTCGCCGTTTCCGCCGGCGCGAACGTCAAGTCCGTGCAACGGATGCTCGGCCACGCCTCCGCTGCGATGACCCTCGACGTGTACGCCGACCTCTTCGACGATGACCTTGACGACGTTGCGAACGCACTCGATGCGCAGGCGGCAAAAGCAGTTGTAGTCAAAATGTAGTCAAACGCTGTTCGACGGCCTCGTCCAACAATCGAAAAACCCCCGGAATCCTCATCGGACCGGGGGTTTTCCTTGGTGGCTCCGACCGGCATCGATCCGGTGACCTTTCGATTTTCAGTCGAACGCTCTACCAACTGAGCTACAGAGCCGGGAGGGCTCTCGCCCTACCTAGACGGAAGCCCTTCCATCTGGAAGGGCTTGTCGCCGTGGCGACCCTGACGGGACTTGAACCCGCGACCTCCGCCGTGACAGGGCGGCACGCTAACCAACTGCGCTACAGGGCCTAACAGTGTTGCTATTGAATTGTAGAGGATGCCATCGTGACCCCAACGGGATTCGAACCCGTGCTACCGCCGTGAAAGGGCGGCGTCCTAGGCCACTAAACGATGGGGCCGGATCGTCTCGAACCGCTTTCGCTGCTCGATGACCACCGACGAATAAGCATACGGAAGTCCCTGGAAGAAAGCGAATCGGGCCTGCAGCCCGGGCGGGTCGATCGTTCCCGGTTCTCGCCACGCCCCGGTGAAATGCCCGGTGAGAAGCCGAACGTCCCGTTAGATTGCGAGCGACGGCGCCCTGTCGTCCGCGCGAGCCGCACGCGGTCCCCATCGAGCAGCGCCGCCCTCCCCCGACCCGGGTGGCGTATGGTGATGTTGCTAATGTTGCTCCTGGTGATGACGAGGCCCGTGTTATTCGTGTGACAGGCGATGTTCCAGCCGTCGGGTTGAAGGTGACGATGAGATACGCGACGAGAGACGACATGCACCGGCGCCGGCCGCGCCGGACGCTGCTGCGCCTCCTCGCCGTCGGCGCCATCGCGCTCACCGGGGTGGTCGGCTCCATCGCCGCACCGGCATACGCCGACCAGTACCCGAGCTGGCAGGACGTGCAGAACGCCAAGGTCAACGAAGCGGCCGCCGCGGCGCAGGTGACCCGCATCACGGACCTGATCGCGCAGCTCGGCCAGGAGGTCTCCGACACCCAGGCCGCCGCGGCCAAGCGCGGCGAGGAGCTGCAGGCGGCGGAGGCCGCCTTCGACGAGGCCGACATGAAGGCCAGGGACCTGGAGTCCCAGGCCACCGCCGGCCAGCAGAAGGCCGACGCCGCCGGCGCGCAGGCCGGCAAGCTGGCCGCCCAGCTCTACCGCACCGGCGGACGCAACCTGACGGCCAACATCTTCCTCAGCGGCAACGGCGCCAGCGGCACGGATCCCGAGGCGCTGCTCAGCAGCCTGGGGAGCATGTCCAAGCTCGCCGAGCAGTCCGACAGGGTCTACACCGACGCGACGGTCGCGCAGAACACCGCGAAGGCGCTCGCGGCGCAGGCGGAGGTGGCGAAGGCCGAGCGCGAGAAGTTGCGCGTCTCCGCCACCGCCGCCCTCCAGGCCGCGGTCGCCGCAGCGAAGGCCGCGCAGGACAAGCTCGCCGAGCAGCAGAAGCAGATCGTCGTGATGCAGGCCCAGCTCGCCGCGCTGCGCGACGCGACGGCCACGACGGTCTCGGGATACGAGGCCGGAGTCGCCGCGGCGGCAGCGGCGGCGGCGGCGCGCGGCTCGGGAGGTCTCCCCGGCGGCTACGTCGGACCGCAGGGCTGGGCGGTGCCCGCCGCCGGCCCGATCACCGACGGCTTCGGCTCGCGCCCCTCGCCCGGCGGTGTCGGCAGCACCTACCACATGGGCATCGACATCGGCGCCTCGTGCAACGCGCCCATCTACGCGGCGCACAGCGGCACTGTCACCTATGCGGGACCACTGGGCACGTACGGCAACTTCGTGCTCATCGACCACGGCGGCGGGATCAACACCGGCTACGCGCACATCCGCGCTGGCGGCATCCTCGTCGGCATCGGCCAGAGCGTCGGGGCCGGCCAGCCCATCGCCCACGTCGGCAGCACCGGCGCCTCGACCGGCTGCCACCTGCATTTCGAAGTGCGGGTGAACGGCGACAAGATCGATGGAATCCCCTTCATGAGAGCAAGGCAGGCACCCCTTGGCTAGCGACACTTCGAAGAACTCCCGAACCCGCACCGGACTCGCGATCGGCGCGGGCGTGATGGGCGCCGTCACGGCCTCCATCGGCATCGTCGCCCCCGCGCAGGCGGTCGACTACCCGTCGTGGAACGACGTGCAGCAGGCGAAGGCCAACGTCGCCAACCAGCAGGCGATGATCGAGAACATCACCACGCTGATCAGCGGCCTCCAGACCAGCGTCGACGCCGCCCGCGTCGCCTCCGAGAAGGCGGCGGAGGCCTACTTCCAGGCGAAGGACGCCCTCGCGGCGGCGACGGCGAAGCAGGCCGACCTGGAGAAGCAGTCGGCGGACGCGGCCGCGAAGGCGAAGACCTCGCAGATGCGCGCCGGCCTCCTCGCCTCCCATCTGGCCAAGGCCGGCGGGGGCACGGACGTCAGCACCGAACTGCTGCTGAAAGGCGGCGGCTCCGGCTCCGACGCGGACAAGCTGCTGTTCCAGCTCGGCACCATGAGCAAGCTCACCGAGCAGTCGAAGGCCGTCTACGACCAGGCGACCAAGGACAAGAACACCGCCGAGTCGCTGAACGCGCAGGCCAAGGCGGCGAAGACGGAGCGCGAGAAGCTGTCGGTCGCGGCCGACCAGGCGCTCACCGCCGCGCAGAACGCGCAGTCCGCGGCCCAGGCGGCGCTCGTCGAGCAGCAGAGCAAGTCGACCGAGCTGGTCGCCCAGCTCGCCACGCTCAAGAACACCTCGACCCAGGTGGAGGCGGCGTACCTACAGGGCGAGAAGATCCGGCAGGAGCAGGCGGCCGCCGCCGCGGCTGCCGCAGCGGCTGCGGAGGCGCAGCGCCAGGCCGCGATCCGCGCGCAGCAGCAACAACAGCAGCAGCAGGCCCAGCAGCAGCAGAGCGGCGGCTCGTCCGGCGGCTCCTCCGGCGGTGGTGGAGGCGGTGGCGGTGGCGGCGGCGCCCCGGTCGCCCCGCCGAACGGGAACGTGGTCGACACGGCCATCTCGTACGCCATGGCTCAGCTCGGTAAGCCGTACATCTTCGGCGGCGAGGGGCCGACCGGCTACGACTGCTCCGGCCTGACGATGAAGTCGTACGCCTACGCGGGCCTGTACATCGGCTCGCACTCGGTCAACGACCAGTTCTTCACGGCGGCCAATCGCGGCCAGATCGTGCCGTACAGCCAGCGTCAGCGCGGCGACCTCATCTTCTGGGGCGACTCTCCCGGCAACTTCTACCACGTGGGCATCTACCTCGGCGGCGGCATGATGATCGCCGCGCCGACCGAGGGCGAGGTCGTCAAGATCCAGTCCGTCTGGGGCTCCCCCTGGGGCCAGGTGGCCCGCCCCTCCGCCTGACCCGCAGCTCTCGAGTACGCGATAACTCAACAGAAAACCGCCGAGTACGCAGACTTTCTGCGTACTCGGCGGTTGCTGTCTGGGGAGGGTGTGGTCAGTGGCCCTCGGCGGCGAGCTTCGTGAAGCCGGCCTCCACGATGGCCTCGGCCTCCGCGGCGTCGCCCCAGCCCTCGATGTTGACGAACTTGCCCGGCTCGAGGTCCTTGTAGCGGGCGAAGAAGTGCTCGATCTCCTTGCGGGTCTGCTCCGGGATGTCGTTCACGTCCTGGATGTGCAGCCAGCGCGGGTCCTTGTACGGCACCGCGATCACCTTGGCGTCGCTGCCGGCCTCGTCGGACATGTTCAGCACGCCGACCGGGCGCACCTTGACGCCCACGCCCGGGAAGACCGGGTACTCGAGCAGCACCAGCGCGTCGACCGGGTCGCCGTCGAGGCCGAGGGTGTTCTCGAAGAAGCCGTAGTCGGTCGGGTACACGAAGCTGGTGAACAGCACGCGGTCCAGGTAGACCCGGCCGGTCTCGTGGTCCACCTCGTACTTGTTGTGGCTCCCCTTCGGGATCTCGATGACGACGTCGTATTCGGCCATGCCGGTGCTCCTTCGGTGTTGGAAATCTGCACTAACGTTACTGGATGCGCCTCAACGGGTCCTCTGGTGAAGAGCCGGGTGAAGAGCCGTCCGGGGTTCCGCGCCGGCCGCGCCTGACGCCGCCGATCGCCGACGCCCGCCGCGCGGTGCGGGAGGCCCTGGCCGCCGCCGCAGCCCTGCCCGCCCCGGACCCGCACGACAATCACGGCCCGGTCCGGCCCGCGCCACTGGCCCCCGGCGCGCTGCTTCTCGTCGGCCTGAGCGGGGGAGCGGACTCCCTCGCCCTCGCGGCCGCGACGGCGTTCGAGGCGCCGCGCCGCGGCTACCGGGCCGGCGCGATCGTGGTCGACCACGGCCTCCAGCCAGGCTCGGCGCAGGTCGCCGAGACCGCCGCCGCGCAGGCCCGCGACCTGGGCCTCGACCCGGTGATCGTGGAGCACGTCACGGTCGCCACCGGAGCCGCCGGCCCCGAGGGCGACGCGCGCGCCGCCCGGCACGCCGCGTTCGACCGCGCCCGCGCGGCCACCGGCGCCGCCCGCGTCCTGCTCGCCCACACGCTCGACGACCAGGCGGAGACCGTGCTGCTCGGCCTCGCCCGCGGCTCTGGCCCGACCAGCCTCCAGGGGATGCGTCCCGACACCGGCACTCTGCTGCGCCCGTTCCTCGGCCTGCGTCGCCGGACCACGCGCGCCTTCTGCGCCGACAGCAGGCTGACCCCGTGGGACGACCCGCACAACGACGACCCCGCGTACGCGCGGGTCCGCGTGCGCACCCGGCTGCTGCCCGCACTGGAGGACGAGCTCGGTCCGGGCGTCGCCGAGGCGCTGGCGCGGACCGCCGAGCAGCTCCGCGAGGACGACGACGCCCTCGACGGCCTCGCCCTCGAGTGGGCGCAGGAGCTGGTCAGCCAGACCGACGACGGCGCCGTCGCGTTGGACGTCCGCGGCCTCGCCGCCGACCCCGCCGCGCTCCGCCAGCGCATCATCCGGCTGGTGGTCTCGGCCGAGTTCGGGGTGTCCCTGAGCAGGGCGCACACCCTCGCCGTCGCGGAGCTCATCACGGACTGGCACGGTCAGGGGCCGCTCAGCCTGCCAGGCGTTAGAGTTGTCAGGCAGAACGGCCTGCTCACGTTTCACCCCGACAGCTAAGGACAGCGCCTCCCCCATGGAACTCACGGACGTTCACGACGACCTGACCGAGATTCTGATCACCGAGGAGCAGATCCGCTCCCGCATCGCCGAGCTGAGCCGGACCGTCGAGGAGGACTACGCAGGCAAGGACGTCCTGCTGGTCGGCGTCCTCAAGGGCGCCGTCATGGTCATGGCCGACCTGTCCCGCGAGCTGCGCATCCCGGTCACGATGGACTGGATGGCGGTCAGCTCCTACGGCAGCGGCACCGCGTCGAGCGGCGTCGTGCGCATCCTCAAAGACCTGGACACGGACCTCAGTGGCAAGACCGTGCTGATCGTCGAGGACATCATCGACTCCGGCCTCACCCTCTCCTGGCTGCTCTCGAACCTCCGCAGCCGCGGCCCGGAGTCGATCGAGGTCTTCACCCTCCTCCGCAAGCCCGAGGCCGCCCGCGTCGACATCGACGTGAAGTATGTCGGCTTCGACATCCCCAACCAGTTCGTCGTCGGCTACGGCCTCGACTACGCCGAGCGCTACCGCAACCTCCGCGGCGTCGGCATCCTGGCCCCGGCCGTCTACAGCTGACGCCGGCCCAGACGAAGGCTCAGACGAAGGCGCGGTAGACCTCGCGCCGGTGCGCGACCCGGAGCACGAGACGGCGCCGCCGACTTGCGCCGCCGCCCGCGGCGTGGTCCGATGACCGCATGCCCTACGAACCGACTGAGCTGTACCGGCGCTGGCTGGCCGCCTGGAGCGACAGGGGCGCGGCGCTCGAGCCGATCGTCGCGGGCGACGCCGTCGGGCACTGGCCGGCGGGGGACGTCGTCGGCCCGAGCGGCTTCGCCCGCGCCATCGCCGAGACCGTGGAGCAGTTCGACAGCGTCGAGTTCGACGTGCAGGCGGGGCCGCTCGCCGGCGACGGTTTCGTCGCAGCCCGGTGGGTGATGACCTGCCATCTCGGCGACGAGACGATGGCGTTCGCCGGGCACGACTTCGCGCGGGTGGATGACGGTGTGATCGTCGAGTACTGGCCCGCCATCCTCCCGGCCTCCTGACCCGGCACGACCGGCCGAACACCGCGCGTGAACGCGGGTCGGAGCGGTAAGCGCGCCCAGAGCGAACACGCAGCCGACCCACAGCGCCCAGGCGGTACTGTGGTCGCACCATGAACCTCAAGAAGATCTTCCGCGGCCCGATCCTGTACGTGGTGCTCGCGATCATCGCGGTCTGGATCGGCTCCAGCCTGATCACCATGTCGGGCTTCAAGCCCGTCACCACGCAGCAGGGCCTCGACCTCCTGCAGCAGGACAAGGTCTCCAGCGCGAAGATCGTCGACGGTGAGAACCGCGTCGACCTGACGCTGAAGCAGGCGGACGGCGCGAACGGCACGCAGGTGCAGTTCTACTACGTGACCCCGCGCGGGCAGGACGTGGTCAAGGCGATCGACAACGCCAGCCTGCCCAAGGGCTACGACGACGAGGTCCCGCAGCCCAACTGGCTGGTCAACATCCTCGGCTTCCTCATCCCCGCGCTGCTCATCGGCGTCTTCTTCTGGATCATGATCTCGGGCATGCAGGGCGGCGGCAACAAGGTCATGCAGTTCGGCAAGTCGCGGGCGAAGCTCGTCACCAAGGAGACGCCGAAGGTCACCTTCGACGACGTCGCCGGCTCGGACGAGGCCATCGAAGAGCTCGAGGAGATCAAGGACTTCCTCAAGGAGCCGGCCAAGTTCCAGGCGGTCGGCGCGCGCATCCCGAAGGGCGTGCTGCTGTACGGCCCTCCCGGCACCGGCAAGACCCTGCTGGCCCGCGCCGTCGCGGGTGAGGCGGGCGTCCCCTTCTACTCCATCTCCGGCTCGGACTTCGTGGAGATGTTCGTCGGCGTCGGCGCCAGCCGTGTCCGCGACCTGTTCCAGCAGGCCAAGGAGAACTCCCCGGCGATCATCTTCATCGACGAGATCGACGCGGTCGGCCGTCACCGCGGCGCCGGCCTCGGCGGCGGTCACGACGAGCGCGAGCAGACCCTCAACCAGCTCCTGGTGGAGATGGACGGCTTCGACCCGAAGACCAACGTCATCCTGATCGCGGCGACCAACCGTCCCGACATCCTCGACCCCGCGCTGCTGCGCCCGGGCCGCTTCGACCGTCAGATCGGCGTGGACGCGCCGGACATGCTCGGCCGCAAGAAGATCCTGGAGGTGCACGGCCGCGGCAAGCCGCTGGCGGCCTCCGTCGACCTCGAGGTGCTCGCCCGCAAGACGCCGGGCTTCACCGGCGCCGACCTGGCCAACGTCCTCAACGAGGCCGCCCTGCTCACGGCCCGCTCCAACGCGCAGCTCATCGACAACCGCGCGCTCGACGAGGCCGTGGACCGCGTCATCGCCGGCCCGCAGAAGCGCACCCGCGTGATGAAGGACCAGGAGAAGCTGATCACCGCGTACCACGAGGGCGGCCACGCCCTCGCCGCCGCGGCGATGCGCCACACCGACCCGGTGACCAAGATCACCATCCTCCCGCGCGGTCGCGCCCTCGGTTACACGATGGTCATGCCGCTGGAGGACAAGTACTCGGTCACCCGTAACGAGCTGCTCGACCAGCTCGCCTACGCGATGGGCGGCCGCGTCGCGGAGGAGATCGTCTTCCACGACCCGACCACCGGCGCCTCCAACGACATCGAGAAGGCGACCTCCATCGCCCGCAAGATGGTCACCGAGTACGGCATGAGCGCCGACATCGGCTCGGTCAAGCTCGGCCAGGCCAACGGCGAGATGTTCCTCGGCCGCGACATGGGCCACCAGCGCGACTACTCCGAGCGGATCGCCGAGCGCGTCGACGGCGAGGTGCGCGCCCTCATCGAGAAGGCGCACGACGAGGCGTGGCAGGTCATCAACGACAACCGCGCCGTGCTCGACCGTCTCGCCGCCGCTCTCCTGGAGCACGAGACGCTCGACCACAACCAGATCGCCGAGATCTTCGCCGACGTGAAGAAGCTGCCGGAGCGCCCGCAGTGGCTGTCCAGCGACAAGCGTCCGATCTCCTCGCTACCTCCCATCGAGTTCCCGAAGGCGCCCATCGACGCCGGAGCCGTGGACGGCGGGGTCGACTCCGAGCCGCCGTCGTCGAAGCCGAAGCGTTCCCCCGCCATCAAGCCGCGGCCGGCGACCGCCTAGGCCGCGCACCGCATGACCGGATTCGATCGCGCACGCATCGAGGCCGCCGTCGCCGAGATCCTCGCCGCCATCGGCGAGGATCCTTCGCGTCCTGGCCTGACCGATACGCCGTCGCGCGTCGCCGACGCCTACGCCGAGTTCTTCTCCGGCGTGGGCGTCGACGCACGTGGGCAGCTCGGTGAGCCGGTGCCGCTGGAGGGCGCGCGCGCCGAGACGGTCATCCTGCGCGACATCGCCTTCCGGTCGGTGTGCGAGCACCATCTGCTGCCCTTCCTCGGCGTCGCGCACGTGGCCTACCTGCCCGGGGAGGCCGTGATCGGCCTGGGCCGCATCCCGCGCGTGATCGAGACGCTGTCATCCAGGCCGCAGCTGCAGGAGCGGCTCACCGAGCAGATCGCGGACACGATCGAGGACGGCGCGCAGGCCCGCGGCGTGCTGGTGGTGCTGGACGCCGCGCACGAGTGCGTGACCACCCGCGGCGCGCGGCAGACCCGCGCCACCACCGTGACGATCGCCGCCCGCGGCGCCTTCACCGAGCCCGCCTCCCGTGCCGAACTGATCGCGCTGATGACGCCGACATTCGTGCCGGATGTCGACTCCCGCGAGCGCAAACGTGACATTCGTGCCGAATCCGTGACGGGGGAGTCTGCGTGACGCTCATCATGGGCGTCCTGAATGTGACGCCCGACTCCTTCAGCGACGGCGGCCTGTGGCTGGAGCCGGAGGCCGCGGTCGCGCACGCGCTCGACCTCGTCGCGCAGGGGGCCGACCTGATCGACGTGGGCGGCGAGTCCACCCGCCCCGGCGCGCTGCGCGTCGACCCGGCGGAGGAGCGCGCCCGCGTCGTCCCTGTCATCCGCACCCTCGCCGAGCACGGCGTGACGGTCAGCGTCGACACGCTCAACGCCTCCACCGCGCGCGCCGCCGCCGACGCGGGCGCGGCGATCATCAACGACGTCTCCGGCGGCCTCGCCGACGCCGGGATGCCCGACGCGGTGCTCGACACCGGTCTCCAGTACGTCGTCATGCACTGGCGCGGCCGCCTCGACGCCGCCGACTCGCGCGCCGTCTACAGCCACACGGTCGCCGAGGTGCGGTCCGAGCTGTCCGCCCGCGTCACGAGCCTCCTCGACCACGGCATCGACCCGGCCAAGCTTGTGCTCGATCCGGGCCTCGGCTTCTCGAAGAACGCCCGGCACAACTGGCAGGTGCTCGCCGGCCTGCACGAGTTCGAGACCCTCGGCTACCCCGTCCTCATCGGCGCATCGCGCAAGCGGTTCCTCGGCACGCTGCTCGGCGAGGGCGCCACCGTGGAGGACCGGGACGCCCCGACCGCCGTCATCTCCGCGCTCGCCGCGCAGGCCGGCGTCTGGGCTGTGCGCGTGCACGACGTGCCCTCGACGCGGATGGCCCTGGATGTCGTGCAGGCGTGGCAAGCTGGACGCGATGACTGATTCCGTTGCCGTGTCGTCCCGGCTCAGGCCGCCGGATGCGATCGTCCTGACGGGCCTGCGCGTGCGGGCGCACCACGGGGTGTTCGACTTCGAGCGCGAGAACGGCCAGGACTTCGTCGTGGACGTGACCGCGCACCTCGACCTGTCGCCGTCCGCCGCCTCCGACGACCTCGCCCGCACCGTGCACTACGGCGAGCTGGCGACCGAGATCGCCGACGCCGTGCGCCGCGACCCGGTCGACCTCATCGAGACCGTGGCCGAGCGGGTGGCAGGAGTGGTCCTCGCGCACGATCCGGTGCACTCGGTGGAGGTCACCGTCCACAAGCCGGACGCCCCGATCGAGGTGCCGTTCGAGGACGTCGCCGTGCGCATCCTGCGGGGCCGGCCATGAGGCCGCGGCCCGAGCGCCTGCGCGTGGGCGCGCCGGCGGTGCTCGCCTTCGGCAGCAACCTGGGCGATCGCGTCGCCACCATCCGGGAGGCGCTGCGCCTGCTCGCGGACGACCCCGGCCTCCGCGTCGAGGCGGTGTCCCGGCTGTACGAGACCCCCGCGCTCAAGCCCGAGGGCATCGACGAGGAGGCGCCCGCCTACCTCAACGCCGTCGCGCTCGTGAACACGATCCTCGACCCGCTGGCGCTCCTGGCCGCGGTCAACGGGGTGGAGGACGCCCTCGGCCGTGTGCGCGAGGAGCGCTGGGGCGACCGCACCATCGACATCGACATCGTCGACTACCAGGGGATCGTCGCCGACGACGATCCGCGCATCGTCCTCCCGCACCCGCGGGCGCACGAGCGCGCCTTCGTGCTGGTGCCGTGGCTCGAGATCGATCCGGACGCCGTGCTGCCGGGCTACGGTCCGGTGGCCGCGCTGGCGGCGCAGGCGACCGATCCGGTGACGCTGTACGAGGACGGCGACGCATGAGGCGCACGCGTCCCACCTCCCTGATCGGCCTCGGGGTGCTCGGGCTGGTCGTGGGCTTCCTCGCGGAGCTCGCGGCGTCGGGCACCGGCCTCGCCGTGTTCGTGCCGCCGCTCACGCTGCCGATCACGCTGGTCGCCGTCGCGATCATCGTCGTGGCGTTCGCCATCCCGATCCGCAGGGCCGTGCGCGGCCGCAGCTCGCAGCGGATCGACCCGTTCCAGGCGATGCGGATCGTCGTGTTCGCCAAGGCGTGCAGCCTGAGCGGCGCGCTGCTGACCGGCGCGGGCGCCGGCATCCTGACCTACATCCTCACCCGGGACGTGCTGCCGGCCTCGAACGCGGTGCTGCTGACCGCGCTCGGCACGGCCGGCGCCGTCATCCTGCTCGTCGCCGGCCTGGTCGCCGAGTTCTTCTGCACCCTCCCGCCCGACGACAACGACGACGACCCGGAGACCGCCCGTGTCCGCTCGCATTGACCTCAGCGTCGGGGAGTGGAACCGGGTCTCGCCGAAATACGTCGTCGTGGTCGTCGTCAGCACCCTCCTCAGTGGGATCGTGCTGAGCGCCGGCTCGGTGTTCCTCTGGCTGGTCGCCGGCTGGTCGTGGGCGTGGGTCGTCCTCCTCGTGGTGGTGGTCTCGACGCTCATCGGGCTGTTCATCGCGAACCGGCGCACCCGGTCGATCGGGTACATCCTGCGCGCCGACGACCTGCTGTTCCGGCGCGGGATCATGTTCCAGCGCTTCGTTTCGGTGCCCTACGGGCGCATGCAGCTCATCGACATCACGCGCGGGCCGGTCGGGCGGATGCTCGGGCTGGCCGACCTGAAGTTCGTGACCGCGGCGTCGGCGACCAACGTGATCGTCCCCGGCCTCCCGGAGCCACAGGCCGCGGAGCTGCGCGACCGGCTGGTGGAGCTGGCGGAGAGCCGCCGGGCCGGACTGTGACCGTTCCGGAGTCCGGGGCCGGCGCACCGCAGAGCGGGGCGCCAGGTGCACCCCTCCCCGGCGGCCCGCTGAACGCCGCCGAACGCGCGGCGGAGCGCTTCACCGACGGCGAGTGGCACCGCCTCCACCCCGCGACCCCGTTGCTGCGCGGCGGGATCGTCTTCATCGCGGTCCTCGGCTTCGTGCTCTCCAACCTCCGCGAGCGGCTGGTGAGCTTCTTCGTCGGCGCACCCGACCTCGGCGGCGACCCGATCGACGCGATCTACACCCACGGCTGGGAGGGCTGGGCCCTGCTCGGCGTCGCGGTCGTGCTGTTCGGCTGCCTCGCCGCGTTCTACGTGTCGTGGCGGCTGCACAGCTTCCGGATCACAGACGACGCCGTGGAGGTGCGCAGCGGCATCCTGTTCCGCACCCAGCGGAAGGCCCGGCTCGACCGCATCCAGGGCATCAACGTCGCGCGGCCGCTGCTGGCCCGCATCTTCGGGGCGGCGAAGCTGGAGATCTCGGTGGCGGGGCACGACGCGAACGTGACGCTGGCGTATCTCGGCTCGGTGCTGGCCGACGGCCTGCGGTCGGACGTGCTGCGGCTCGCGTCCGGGATGCGGGAGACCGAGACCGCGGCACCGGCCGGCGCGTTGCCGGCCACGTCCTCCCGTGCCGCCCAGGTGGGCGACTTCGTCGGCCGCCGCATCGACGACTTCCTCGCGCCAGAGCTCGACCCGAACGCGGCGCCGCCCGAGTCGGTCGTCAAGATCCCACCGCTCCGGCTCGCCGGCTCCCTCGTGCTCAGCGGATTCACGGTGTTCGTGGCCGTGGTGATCGTCCTGCTGGCGATCGGCTCGGCCGGGGGGGCTCCGTGGCTGCTGATCGTGGTGCTCCCCGGACTGATCGGCTCGGCCAGCTTCTACATCAACCGGTTCACGAAGTCGCTGCGCTACTCGATCGCGGGCACGCCCGACGGAGTCCGGGTCGGCTTCGGCCTGCTCAACCTGAGCAACGAGACGCTGCCACCCGGACGCATCCACGCCGTCGAGGTGCTGCAGCCGCTGCTCTGGCGGCCGTTCGGCTGGTGGCAGATCCGCATCGACACGGCCGGCCACACCCGCGAGAAGGGAGCGGCAGGCCAGCCGAACACGACCATGCTGCCCGTCGGCGACCAGGCGGATGTGGCGAAGGTTTTGTCGCTGGTGCTGCCGGACTTCACCGCGGAGCATGACGCGGCCATCCTGGAGGGGATGACCTCCCGCGGCCGCGACGCCTTCACCGGCAGCCCGCGCCGCGCGATCTGGCTGCGGCCGCTGTCGTGGCAGCGCACCGGCTTCCGCATGGTGGACGGCGCCGTGCTGTTGCGCCGCGGCTTCGTCTGGCGCAGCCTCGCCGTCGTGCCGCTGGCCCGGCTGCAGAGCCTGGAACTGCAGCAGGGTCCGCTCGACCGGCTGCTGGGCCTGGCGGAGGCGCGCTTCCACACGGTGTCGGGCCCGGTGCACCCCCGGCTCGGCGCGATGGACGCGGCCACCGGGGAGCAGCTCTTCGAGACGGTCGCCGTGCGGGCGGTGCAGGCCGCGACCGCGGATCGCAGCCACCGCTGGCGGGTGGCGCCGGAGGTCGACTCCACCCCCCACCAGCGACCCACCGAGGAGGACGCATGAACGCCACCACCCGCCGCTCCGGCCGCCTCGGTCTCGGCATCGTCGGCGCCGGACGCGTCGGCCCTGTGCTCGGCGCCGCGCTCGCCGGCGCGGGCCACGCGATCGTGGGCATCTCCGCGGTATCCGCCGAGAGCCGCGAGCGTGCCCGCGCGATGCTGCCCCAGGCGCCCATCCTGGACGTCCCGACCCTTGTGGAGCGCAGCGAGCTCGTCATCCTCGCCGTCCCGGACCGCGAGCTGCCCGGCCTCGTCTCCGGCCTCGCCGCGACCGGGACCTGGCAGCCCGGCCAGCTCGTGCTGCACACCGCTCCGGCCTACGGCATCGAGGTGCTGCGCCCGGCGGCGGAGGCCGGCGCCATCCCGCTCGCGGTGCACCCCGCGCTGGAGTTCACCGGCACCAGCCTCGACCTGGCGCGGCTCGCGGAGAGCTGGTTCGCCGTCACCGCGCCCACCCCGGTGCTCCCGATCGCGCAGGCCCTGGTGGTCGAGATGGGCGGCGAGCCCGTCGTCATCGCGGAAGCCGACCGCCCCGCCTACGCGGAGGCGATCGCGACCGCGACCGCCTTCTCCCGTTCGATCGTGGAGCAGTCCACCGGCATCCTCGCCGGGATCGGAGTGGAGAACCCGGGATCGTTCCTCAGCTCGCTGCTGCGCTCGGCCGTCGACAACGCCCTCACCCGGGCGGGAGCGCCGACCGCGCTCGACGTCGGCGACGTGCTGGAGGCGCTCGGCGGGGCGGACGACGCGCCAGGGGAGGGCGACCCCGGCGACGACGGACGCGGCTGGTACCTGCGCGGCGAGTAGCCTGGATTCGACCGGTGCCCCGGGCCGGTCCCACGACCCCACCACCACCACCCCGAGAGGACCGTCATGCCCGACGTCGTGACCACCATCGCCGAACTGCGCGAGCGGGTGGCCGGCGCCCGGCGCCGGGCCGCGCTCGACGGCCCGGCGGACGCACCCACCGGCCGGGTCGTGCTGGTCCCGACGATGGGCGCCCTCCACCGCGGCCACCTCAGCCTGGTGCGGCGCGCCCGCGACCTGGGCGGCTTCGTCGTCGTCTCGATCTTCGTCAACCCGCTGCAGTTCGGCCCGGACGAGGACCTCGACCGCTACCCGCGCACCCTCGACGCCGACGTCGCCGCGCTCGACGGCGTCGCCGACCTGGTCTTCGCCCCGACCGCCGCCGAGATGTACCCGCACGGTCCGTCCTCCACCCGGGTCACCGCGGGCGAGGTCGGCCGGCTCTTCGAGGGAGCCTCCCGTCCCGGTCACTTCGACGGGATGCTGACCGTCGTCGCCAAGCTGCTCCACATCGTCCAGCCGGACGTCGCGGTGTTCGGCCATAAGGACGCCCAGCAGGTGCACCTCGTCGGGCGCATGGTCGAAGACCTCGACCTCCCCGTCACCATCGCCGTGGTCGACATCGTCCGCGAGGACGATGGTCTGGCGCTCTCCAGCCGCAACCGGTACCTGGACGACGACCAGCGCAGGGCCGCCCTCACGCTGTCGCAGGCGCTCGCCGCCGGCGCGTCCGCCGCCTCCGGGGGAGCGGCCGCGGCTCTCGAAGCGGCGGCGGCGCGCGTGGAGGCCGAGCCGGTCGTTAAACTGGACTATCTCGCGATCGTCGATCAGGACACCTTCCTCGAAGCGGGTGCGGACCTCCGCGGTCCCGCGCTCCTGCTGATCGCCGCCCGCGTCGGCTCCACCCGCCTGATCGACAACGCGCGCATCACGCTCGGCTGAGCCCCCGAAGCACGAACCGCCGCCCTCCACCGCACAGAACCTCCACCGCACAGAACCGCCGGAACGGAAAGACACGATGACCGAAGCGCCCGCCACCGACCTCAACGCCGACGGCGACCTCACCGCCGACGAGATCAGCGAGCAGAAGGCCGTCCGCCTGGCCAAGCGCGAGCGCCTGATCGCCGAGTCCGGCGACGCGGGCGGCGGCGCGTACCCGGTGCAGGTCCCCGTGACGACGACCATCCCGGAGGTGCGCGCGGAGTGGGGCCACCTGGAGGCCGACCAGACCTCCGGCGTGACCGTCGGCCTCGCCGGCCGCGTCGTGCACCAGCGCAACACCGGCAAGCTCTGCTTCGCGGTGCTGCAGGCGGGCGACGGCTCGCGCATCCAGGCCATGGTCTCCCTCGCCGAGGTGGGCGAGGAGTCGCTGGCGCGCTGGAAGGAGCTGGTCGACCTGGGCGACCACGTCTTCGTCTCGGGCGAGGTCATCTCCAGCCGCCGCGGCGAGCTGTCGATCATGGTCCGCGGCTGGGAGATCGCGTCCAAGGCGATCCTGCCGCTGCCGAACCTGCACAACGAGCTCAACGAGGAGACCCGGGTCCGCTCGCGCTACCTCGACCTGATCGCCCGCGAGCAGGCCCGCCGCAACGTGCTCGACCGCGCCGCGGCCGTCGCGAGCCTCCGCAGCACCTTCGCGGGCCAAGGCTTCGTGGAGGTCGAGACGCCGATGCTGCAGGTGATGCACGGCGGCGCCTCCGCCCGCCCGTTCGTCACGCACTCCAACGCGTTCGACACCGACCTGTTCCTGCGCATCGCGCCGGAGCTCTACCTGAAGCGCGCCGTCGTCGGCGGCATCGACCGGGTGTTCGAGATCAACCGCAACTTCCGCAACGAGGGCGCGGACTCCACGCACTCGCCCGAGTTCGCGATGCTGGAGGCGTACCAGGCCTACGGCGACTACAACTCCATCGCCGACCTGACCCAGCAGCTCATCCAGGACGCGGCCGTCGCCGTCTCCGGATCGCACGTGGTCACCTGGGCCGACGGCACCGAGTACGACCTCGGCGGCCAGTGGGACCGCATCCGGATGTACGACAGCCTCTCGGAGGCCATCTGCGAGGAGATCACCCCGGCGACCCCGATGTCGCGGTTGCGCGAGCTGGCCGCGGAGGCCGAGATCGAGGTGCCGCACCCGCTGCCCGGCAAGTACGTCGAGGAGCTGTGGGAGCACCACGTGAAGCCCGGCCTCGTGCGCCCGACCTTCGTCATGGACTTCCCGGTCGACACCAGCCCGCTGGTGCGCGCGCACCGTTCGCGCGACGGCGTGGTGGAGAAGTGGGACCTCTACACGCGCGGCTTCGAGCTGGCGACGGGCTACTCCGAGCTGATCGACCCGGTCGTGCAGCGCGAGCGCTTCGTGGAGCAGGCGCGCCTCGCGGCCGCCGGCGACGACGAGGCGATGCGCCTGGACGAGGAATTCCTGCGCGCGCTCGAGTTCGGCATGCCGCCGACGGGCGGCATGGGCATGGGCATCGACCGCCTGCTCATGGCCCTCACCGGCCTCGGCATCCGCGAAACGATCCTCTTCCCCCTGGTCAAGTAGCCGCAGCAATCCGCTCCGGAGTTCTGTACGCGACACGCCGTGTGCAGGCGTACAAAACTCCGGAATCGATGGCGGGGCGCTCAGCCGCGCTGGTGGAGGTGCGCCTGCGTGAGCGCCTCCATCTCCTCGTCGCTCAGCTCGTCGAGCTTCTTGCTCTCGCGGCGATCCAGGCGCATCCACCGGATGAACAGGATGATGAGGATCGGGACGTCCGCGACCTCGGCGATGAACCACAGGAAGTCGCCGGACAGGTGCTGGTCGTGCAGCGCGCTCGGGAACCAGAGCGGCAACGGGCCGACGATCGCCGGCGCATGGTCGAGCACCGCGTCGTTGAGCCGCAGCAGCAGCCCGGGGATGGCGTCGAGCAGCAGTGCGACGAACGCCAGCAGGAACTCCACCGTGATGAAGAAGCTGGTGTGCATCACGGAGTGGGCCGCGATCGGCAGCACCATCAGCAGGCCGGCGAGCGGCACCAGCACCGAGATGGTCCACTCCGACCAGGGCGAGTCGCGGAGGACCGCCGCGACCGGGGTCAGGAAGATCATGAACGCCGCGCAGGCGAACACCGTCGCGAAGATCGCGTTGCCGAACAGCTTCACCGGGCGGGACTGCAGGAACCGGTCCGTGCGTGACTGACCGACCGGGCCGAGCGCGACGCGGGCGAGCGCGATCGGCCTGCCGAGGCTCACCAGCGCCGGGACGACGAAGAGCAGCAGCGCGATCCGGGTCGTGAACGCCCAGCGGAGTTCCCGGCTCTCGGCCCCCAGGAAGCCGAAGGAGATGACCGCGTACGAGCCGAGCCCGAGGAGCAGGTACAGCCACGTCAGCCGCGCCGGCCAGTGGTGACCGCGGCGCCGCAGCGACAGCACGCCCCCGAGGTAGAGGCCTGCGGCCGCGACGAGCACGACTGCGGCCGCCGGGTCGAAGGACCAGGTGCTGAGGAAGACGAGGATGGGAGGCGTGGTTGCTGCTCCGGGGTGGCGTGGTTCACATGTGCGGGAGGTACCATTATCCCGCTATGGGAGACATCATCGGTGGAATCGTCTGGTCGCTGGCCCCGACCGTGCTCGTGGGCCTGCTGTTCTGGATGATCATGCGCGCTATCGTGCGGGCCGACCGCACCGAGCGCATGGTGTATTCCCGCATGGAGAACGAGGAACGCGCCCGCCGCGGCCTCGCCCCCAAGGGCTGAATGCACTCTCAGACCCGGTCTCGCGATCGGAGCGCGGGCGTGCGCCGTGTCGCTCCGGAGGCTCGCCGCCCGCTACGGTAGGCATTCGAGGGCGTCGAACCGGCGTCCTCGCCGCCTGACGCCCGAGGGGGATGGATGGACGCGGGTTTCCTGACCACGACGATCGTCGTGATCGCACTGCTCCTCGACTTCGTCATCCGCGTCATCGCCATCATCGTCGTCCCGCGCAACCGCAAGCCCACGTCCGCCACCGCGTGGCTGCTGGCCATCTTCCTCATCCCGTACATCGGCGTCCTCTTCTTCCTGCTGATCGGCAGCTACAAGCTGCCGAAGAAGCGCCGCGAGAAGCAGGACGAGATCAACCGTTTCATCATCGACAGCACCGAGGGCATCGAGCGGGTGCGCCGCGACCACCCGTGGCCGCCGTGGCTGGAGTCCGTGGTCGAGCTCAACCGCACCCTCGGCGCGATGCCGCTGGTCGGCGGCAACCGGGCCACCCTCGACGGGAACTACGACGAGTCGCTGGCGTCGATGACGGCGGCGATCGGCAAGGCGAAGCGGTATGTGCACGTCGAGTTCTACATCCTCACGTTGGACAAGACGACCGCCCCCTTCTTCGACGCGATGGAGGCCGCGGTCGCCCGCGGCGTCGTCGTGCGCGTGCTGCTCGACCACATCGCGTCGGTGCGAACGCCCGACTACAAGGCCACGATCAAACGCCTGACCGCGATGGGTGCCAAGTGGCACCTGATGCTGCCGGTGCAGCCGCTGAAGGGCAAGTACCAGCGGCCCGACCTCCGCAACCACCGCAAGCTCCTCATCGTGGACGGCCGGGTGGGGTTCATGGGTTCGCAGAACGTCATCGACCGCAGCTACAACAAGCGGTCGAACATCCGGCGCGGGCTCAAGTGGAAGGAGCTCATCGTCCGGCTGGAGGGCCCGATCGTCGCCGGTCTGAACGCGATCTTCATCACCGACTGGTACAGCGAGACCGACGAACTGCTCCGCCGCGAGACCGAGCCGATCACCGACGAGGATGTCCAGAACGCCAACGACCCCGAGGAACTGGACGCCCAGGTCGTCCCGTCCGGCCCCGGGTTCGCGGGCGAGAACAACCTCCGGCTGTTCCTGGCGCTGCTGTACTACGCGCAGGAGCGGATCGTCATCACCTCCCCCTACTTCGTGCCCGACGAGGCGATGCTCACGGCCATCACGACCGCCACCCAGCGGGGGATCGCCGTCGACCTGTTCGTCTCCGAGATCGGCGACCAGGCGCTGGTCTATCACGCGCAGCGCTCGTACTACGAGGCGCTGCTGCGCGCCGGCGTGCGGATCTGGATGTACAAGGCGCCCTACATCCTGCACGCCAAGCACTTCACCATCGACAACGACGTGGCCGTCATCGGGTCGAGCAACATGGACATGCGCTCCTTCCTGCTGAACATGGAAGTCTCGCTGATGGTGCGCGGACGCTCGTTCGTAGACAGGATGCGCGAGGTCGAGGACGGCTACCGCCGCGAGAGCCGCGAGCTGACCCTGGACGAGTGGATGAAGCAGCCCCTGCGCTCCACCGTGCTCGACAACCTCGCCCGTCTCACCTCCGCCCTGCAGTAGAGGGAGGAGCCCTCAGCCGCGCGGCTTGAGCCGCACTGTCGGCAATGCCGGCGCCGGCAACGCGCCGCCCTCGTACCCGCGAACGGTGCCGAACCGGCCGTCCGGGTCCTCGTCGTCGATCACATCGCGCTGCCACTCGGCCCGTGCCGCGACGATGTCCTCGTGGCTGCGGCCGATGAAGTTCCACCACATGACGATCTCCTCGCCGAGCGGCTCGCCGCCGAGCAGCAGGAGGCGCGCGGGCCCGGCGGCGCTCGCCTCCACCTCAACGGCGTCCCGCCCCGGGCAGAGGTAGGCGAGATGCGCGAGCGGGACCGCCGTTCCGGCGACGGTCACCTCGCCGGCGTCGACCAGCACGCCGTGCTCGAACGCGGGATCGAGCGGGACCGTCACGCTCGTCCCGGCCGGCACGGCGAGCTCGGCTCCGACCAGCGGCGAGAACACGGTCGCCGTCGTCCCGCTCCCGGCCAGCGCGCCCACGAACGTCCGCACCGTCGCGTCCCCGAGCGGCGCCGGCGCCGGGACGTGGTGCTCGAAGAACGGGTCCACATCCTTCGACGCGCGAGGCAGCGCGACCCAGAGCTGGACGCCGTGCAGCCGCCGGGTCCCCGCCGTGGAGACCTCCGAGTGGCTGATCCCGCGCCCCGCCGTCATCAGGTTGAGCTCGCCGGGCCGCACCAGGGCGTGGCTGCCGACGCTGTCGCGGTGGTCGATCTCGCCCTCGAACAGCCAACTCACCGTCTGCAGCCCGGTGTGCGGATGCGGCGGCACCTGCATCCCGCCGGTGCGCGAGACGTCGTCCGGGCCGTAGTGGTCGACGAAGCACCAGCCGCCGATCAGCGAGCGCCGGCGCTGCGGGAGGGTGCGCCGCACGGTCATCGCGCGCGGGCCCCCGAGCGGCACCTCGCGCGGCTCCAGGATCTCCACCGCCGCGTCCGCGACGACCGCGTCGTCGCCCGCGAGGACCTCCACCGGGTCGCGCTCGAGGTTGCTCATAGCGGCATCCTAGGCGTCGGCGTACGCTTCCGGGCCGCCCGGCCGGACCTCCTGCCGCGGCCCAGGAGGTCGCCCATAGAATGAGCGCGTGAACCGTGCAGCGCGCCCCCGGACCTCCGTCGCCGCCTCCGCCGCCCTCGTCGCCGTTGCGCTGCTGCTCGCGGGATGCACGAGCACGCAGGTGAAACCCGCGAAGGACTACGCGGGCGAGCCGCAGGGCGTCCAGCCGCCGGCCAGCAGCGCGGGCGGGGCCGCCTGGGCGACCTGGCTGCAGAACGGCAAGCAGTTCGGGATCGTCCTCAACGGGAGCTCCACCTGCCCGCCGACGGTGCAGTCGGTGAAGGTCGTCGCGTCGAACCAGCTCGAGGCCACGCTCGCCCCCGCCTCCGGCGGCGTCTGCACGCACGACATCGTGCCGCACACCACCGTGTTCGACACTCCCAGCGGCCTGACGACCAGCTCGGACGTCACCGTCAAGCTGCCCGACACCACCCTCACGATCGCCGCCCTCCGCGGCTGACACGGCGTCACGCCTCCAGCGAACATGCCTCCGCAGCACGGGATGCCGCGGTTACTCTCGATGTATCGACGCCGACCCTGCAACGGCGTCGCGAGGAGTAGAAATGTTCGAGAGATTCACCGATCGCGCTCGCCGCGTCGTCGTCCTGGCCCAGGAAGAGGCCAAGATGCTCAACCACAACTACATCGGGACGGAGCACATCCTGCTCGGCCTGATCCACGAGGGTGAGGGTGTCGCCGCCAAGGCGCTGGAATCGCTCGGTATCTCGCTGGACGCCGTCCGCGAGCAGGTCCAGGACATCATCGGCCAGGGCCAGCAGCAGCCGACGGGCCACATCCCGTTCACCCCGCGGGCCAAGAAGGTCCTCGAGCTCAGCCTGCGCGAGGCCCTCCAGCTCGGCCACAACTACATCGGAACCGAGCACATCCTGCTCGGCCTCATCCGCGAGGGCGAGGGCGTCGCCGCCCAGGTGCTCGTGAAGCTGGGCGCCGACCTCAACCGCGTGCGCCAGCAGGTCATCCAGCTGCTCTCCGGCTACCAGGGCAAGGAGCAGGTCCAGGTGGGCGGCAACGATCAGGCGACCGCGCAGGCCGGCAGCCAGATCCTCGACCAGTTCGGCCGCAACCTCACGCAGGCGGCGCGCGACAACAAACTCGACCCGGTGATCGGGCGCGAGAAAGAGATCGAGCGCGTCATGCAGATCCTGTCGCGCCGCTCCAAGAACAACCCTGTGCTGATCGGCGAGCCCGGCGTCGGCAAGACCGCCGTCGTGGAGGGCCTCGCCCAGGCGATCGTGCGCGGCGACGTGCCGGAGACGCTGAAGGACAAGCAGCTCTACACGCTCGACCTCGGCTCGCTCATCGCCGGCTCCCGCTACCGCGGTGACTTCGAGGAGCGCCTGAAGAAGGTCACCAAGGAGATCCGCACCCGCGGCGACATCATCACCTTCATCGACGAGATCCACACCCTCGTCGGCGCGGGCGCCGCGGAGGGCGCGATCGACGCCGCCAGCATCCTCAAGCCGCTGCTGGCCCGCGGCGAGCTGCAGACCATCGGCGCGACCACGCTCGACGAGTACCGCAAGCACTTCGAGAAGGACGCCGCGCTCGAGCGCCGGTTCCAGCCCATCCAGGTGGCCGAGCCGTCGCTGCCCCACGCGATCAACATCCTCAAGGGGCTGCGCGACCGCTACGAGGCGCACCACAAGGTGTCCATCACCGACGGTGCGATCGTCGCGGCGGCGAACCTCGCCGACCGCTACATCCAGGACCGCTTCCTCCCGGATAAGGCCATCGACCTGATCGACGAGGCCGGCGCCCGCCTGCGCCTGTCGATCCTGTCGGCGCCGCCGGAGCTGCGCGAGTTCGACGACAAGATCGCCGCCGTGCGCTCCCAGAAGGAGGCCGCGATCGAGGACCAGGACTTCGAAAAGGCCGCGTCCCTGCGCGACGAGGAGAAGAACCTCCTCGGCGAGCGGCTGCGCCTCGAGAAGCAGTGGCGCTCGGGCGACGTCAAGACGACGGCCGAGGTCGACGAGGGCCTGATCGCGGAGGTGCTGGCGCAGGCCACCGGCATCCCGGTGTTCAAGCTCACCGAGGAGGAGTCGGCCCGCCTGGTCTACATGGAGAAGGCGCTGCACCAGCGCGTCATCGGCCAGGAGGAGGCCATCTCGGCCCTGTCCAAGACGATCCGCCGCACGCGCGCCGGCCTCAAGGACCCGAAGCGCCCCTCCGGCTCGTTCATCTTCGCCGGCCCCACCGGTGTCGGTAAGACCGAGCTGGCCAAGGCGCTCGCGGAGTTCCTGTTCGACGACGAGTCGGCGATGATCTCGCTCGACATGTCGGAGTACGGCGAGAAGCACACGGTCTCCCGCCTGTTCGGCGCCCCTCCCGGGTTCGTCGGCTTCGAGGAGGGCGGCCAGCTCACCGAGAAGGTCCGCCGCAAGCCGTTCAGCGTCGTGCTGTTCGACGAGATCGAGAAGGCGCACCCCGACATCTTCAACTCGCTGCTCCAGATCCTGGAGGAGGGACGTCTGACGGATGGTCAGGGCCGCGTGGTCGACTTCAAGAACACCGTGATCATCATGACCACGAACCTCGGCACGAAGGACATCTCCGGCGGCCCCGTCGGCTTCCAGATCGAGGGCGACCCGACCACCGGCTACGACCGGATGCGCGGCAAGGTCTACGAGGAGCTGAAGAAGAACTTCAAGCCGGAGTTCCTGAACCGCGTGGACGAGATCATCGTCTTCCCGCAGCTGTCCAAGCCGGAGCTGCTGCAGATCGTGGACCTGTTCATCAAGCGCCTCTCCGACCGGCTGCTCGACCGCGACATGACGATCGAGCTGGCGGTCCCCGCCAAGGAGCGCCTGATCGAGGTCGGCTTCGACCCGACGCTGGGGGCCCGGCCGCTGCGCCGCGCCGTCCAGCACGAGATCGAGGACCGACTGAGCGAGAAGATCCTCCACGGCGAGCTGAACGCGGGCGACCACGTGCACGTCGACTTCACGGACGGCGAGTTCGTCTTCACGACGACGGCCCGCCAGGAGTCGGTCGGCGCCGGGGTCAACGCGGCCGCCGCCATCGGCACCGGCCCGGTCACCCCGGACCTCGCCGCGAACGACTGACGCGCTGCGTCCACAGGGCCGGCCTCCGCACACGCGGGGGCCGGCCCTTCGCCGTCTGTTCCGGAGTTCTGTACGCCTGGGCCCGGCGTGTCGCGTGCGTAAGTCCGGGATGGATGGTGTCGGTAGGGTTGTGGGGTGAGTGGCGAGAGCAACGGGTATGTGGTTCGGAGGGCGCGGACCAGCGACGTGCCCGGCATCCGGGAGCTCGTGGAGCCGCTCGTGCAGCGCCGCATCCTGCTCGGCAAGGAGGCCGTGACCTTCTACGAGTCGGTGCAGGAGTTCCGGGTCGCCGAGACCGCCGACGGTGAGCTGGTCGGCTGCGGCGCGCTGCACGTCATGTGGAGCGACCTCGCGGAGGTGCGCACGCTCGCCGTCGCCGACCCGTGGCTCGGCCGCGGTGTCGGCCGTGCGCTGCTCGGCCGGCTGGAGGACGACGCCAGGGAGCTGGGCCTCAGCCGGCTGTTCTGCCTCACCTTCGAGGTCGGGTTCTTCGAGCGCAACGGCTTCGTCGACATGGGTTCGGAGACCGTCGACCCCGCGCTCTACGCCGAGCTCGTCCGCTCCCACGACGAGGGTGTCGCCGAGTTCCTCGACCTCGCCCGCGTGAAGCCCAACACCCTGGGAAACACGCGCATGTTGAAGCGTCTCTGAGCGCGCCTGCGTGGGCGTGTCGCGGGTCGGCGCTACCCTTCGGGCATGTCGACGTTCAAGCATCCTGTCGGCCCGCAGCCGAGCGGCGTGTACTGGCGCCGTCGGCTCATCGTCCTGATCGGCCTCGTCGCGGTCGTGGTGGTCATCGTCCTGATCGTGGTCCGGCCCGGCTCCTCGAGCGGCGAGCCCGCGAACGCGCCCGTCACGACGAACACGCCGAAGCCGACCGCGGCCGCGGCGGCGACGAGCATCCCGACCTCCAGCGCCAGCGCCAGCGGTCAGGCCTGCAAACCGGCCGACGTCAAGGTGGAGGCCGTGACCGACGCCGCCAGTTACGCCGTGGGCCAGCTCCCGCAGCTCTCCGTCGCCCTGACCAACACGGGGCCGAACGCGTGCGTCATCGACGCCGGTACTGCCCAGCAGGTGTTCACGATCACCAGCGGCTCCGAGGTCTACTGGAAGTCGACCGACTGCCAGAGCTCGAAGGTCGACGCCCAGGTGCTGCTGCAGCCGGGCAAGACGATCTCGTCGCAGACCCCGATCACCTGGGACCGGACGCGGTCCGACCCGGCCACGTGCCAGGCGCAGCGCGCGCAGGTGCCGGCCGGCGGTGCGTCGTACCACCTGCAGGTGTCGGTCGCCGGGATCACCTCGGCCACGACGAAGCAGTTCGCGCTGAACTGACGCGCCGTGGATTCCTCCTCCACAGATCGGGCCTAGCGGCGACTCCTCCACGAGTTCCGCGATCCTCCCGCCGATGACGGTGGCCGACCGTAGTGTGGAGCGCGACTGAGGAGGTTCCGTGGCAAAAGCCGCTGTGACGTATCGCTGCACCGAGTGCGGCTGGACGACGGTGAAGTGGGCGGGCCGCTGCGGCGAATGCCAGGAGTGGGGCACCGTCACGGAGGCGTCCGCGCCCACCGGCGTGCTGCGGGCGCTGAAGCCGGTCGTCGTCGGCGCGGACCGGGCGGCGCGGTCGATCACGTCGATCGGCACGGAGTCGGCGGAGCGGCGGCCGAGCGGCATCGGCGAGTTCGACCGGGTGCTCGGCGGGGGGATCGTGCCGGGTGCGGCCATCCTGCTGAGCGGTGAGCCCGGCGTCGGCAAGTCGACGCTGCTGCTGGAGGTCGCCTCCCGTGCGGCGCGCGAGGGCAACCCGGTGCTCTACGTCAGCGCCGAGGAGTCGGTGAGCCAGGTGCGGATGCGCGCCGAGCGCACGGGCGCCCTCCACGACCAGCTCTTCCTCGCGTCGGAGACCGACCTGGCGACCATCATCGGCCAGATCGACGCGGTGCGGCCGTCGCTCGTGATCGTGGACTCGGTGCAGACCGTGTCGAACGGCGCCACCGAGGGCATCGCCGGAGGCCCGAGCCAGGTCCGCGAGGTGGCGAGCACGCTCATCCGGGTGGCCAAGGAGCGCGACCTCCCCGTGCTGATCGTCGGGCACGTCACCAAGGACGGCTCCATCGCCGGGCCGCGGCTGTTGGAGCACCTGGTGGATGTCGTGTGCCAGTTCGAGGGCGACCGCCAGACGGCGCTGCGGTTCGTCCGGGCGCTCAAGAACCGGTTCGGGCCGACCGACGAGGTCGGCTGCTTCGAGATGACCGGCGACGGCATCGCCGAGGTGCCCGACCCGAGCGGTCTCTTCCTCAGCCGCACCACCACCCCGGTCTCCGGCACCTGCGTCACCGTCGCGATGGAGGGCCGCCGTCCACTGCCCGTGGAGGTCCAGGCCCTCGTCGTGGCGACCACGGCCCCCAACCCGCGGCGAGTGACCAATGGCGTCGACTCCTCCCGGGTCGCCATGCTGCTCGCGGTCCTGGAGCGCCGTGCCGGCATCCGGCTCGGGGACAAAGACGTCTACGTGTCCACCGTCGGCGGGGTGCGCCTGGCCGAGCCGGGGGCCGACCTGGCCATCGCCCTGGCGGTCGCGTCGGCGGCGAGCGACCGGGCCATCCCGCACACGCTCGCCGCGTTCGGGGAGATCAGCCTCGCGGGCGAGATCCGGCCGGTGACGAGCGGCAAGCAACGGGCGACCGAGGCCACCCGGCTCGGGTTCGCGACGCGCATCGACGCACGGAGTGCGACGATCCGGGAGGCCCTTCGGGTCGCGTTCTCGGCCGCGGCCACCCCGCGGGAGCGGGAGCTGGACGCAGCGTTCTGAGGGGGAGCGGTCGGGCCGAATCTCCTCCCGTGGCGACGCAGGGTTCTCGCCGTCGGGACTGCGGAGCACAATGGGCCGCATGGCCAACCTGACCTTCACCCTCCGTTCGGGCCGACGTGTCGGCGTCACCACGCTGGGCGACGCGGTCGCCGAGCGGGTCGTCGTGTTCTGCCATCCCGCTCCCGGCTCGTCGGTGTTCGACCCCGACCCGGACGCGTCGGCGAACCGCGGCGTCCACATCGTCTCGCTCGACCGGCCCGGCTACGGCTCCAGCGACCCGTGGCCGGCCGGGTCCTGGCCGAGCATCGTGGGCGCCGCCGACGACATCGCCGAGTACATCCGCGAGATGAAGCGGCTGGAGGCGCCGATCGGCGTGAACCGGCCCCCGACGATCGGCATCGCCGGCTGGTCGGCGGGCGGCCGGGTGGCGCTCGCCTTCGCCGCACGGCATCCCGAGCTGGTCGACCGCGTCGCCGTGGTCGCCACACCCGCCCCGAACGAGCACGTTCCGTGGATCCCGCCCGAGCTGCAGAAGCAGTCCGACGAACTGGGCCGGCTGTCGCCCGACGAGGCACGGAGCCGGTTGTCGGCCATGCTCCAGGACCAGGCTGACGCGATACGGTCCGCCGACCTGGAGAGCGGCGTCCCGCTCGACGTGCTCGGGGTCGGGCCGGTGGACGCCGGGGTGCTCGCCCTGCGCGGCCTGGAGGACCGGCTCGGCCGGATGCTGAAGGACGCTTATCGCCAGGGCCCCGGCGGTGTCGCGGCCGACATCCTCAGCTACACCGCCCGGCCGTGGGGCTTCGACCCGTCAGCGGTCCAGGCGAAGACGCTCATCGTCGCCGGCCAGGCCGACCCGATCGCGGGTCACCCGCATGCCGCCTGGTATCAGCGCACCATCCCGGACGCCCGGATGGAGGTCGTGCCGGGCGCCGGCCATCTCGTCATCGCGCCGGCCTGGGACCGGGTGCTGGAGTTCCTGGCGCCGCACCCGCAGCCGCTGCACGACTCGGGCAACTAGGCGGCCGCCCTCCGCGGGAACTTCGCCGTCGCCAGCTCGACGACGGCAGGCAGGAAGGCGGACGCCCACACCCGGTAGCCGCGGTCGTTGGGGTGGAACCAGTCGTCGGCGAAGTGCTGCAGTGCACCGCGCCACCCCTCCCGTCGCATGGCTTCGTGCAGTGGGACGACCGTGAGTCCGCGCTCGGCCGCGGCCTCCCGGAGGATGCCGTTCGCCACCGAGACCTTGCGCTCGTTGCGCGGCAGGTAGAAGTAGGGCAGGTCGGCCACGATCGCGTCCGCGGGCAGCGCGTCGAACACCCGGCGGATGCCCTCCCGGAACCGCCCGGCGTCGAAGTCGGCGATATCGTTGGCGCCGATCGACACGGTGACGATGTCGGGCGTGTGGTCGGCGAGGCGGGGGAGCTGGTCGGCAGCGGCCAGCGCCACGGTCGCCCCGGACACCGACAGGTTGACGACCTGGACACTGCGCCCCGTCGCGGAGCGGATGTGCTCGGCGATCACACCGACGTAGCTGTTGCGGGGTGCGGAGGCGCCGATCCCCTGCGCGGCGCTGTCCCCGATGGCCACGTAGAGGATCTCGCCCTCCGTCTTGGCGTGGTCACGCCACCACGCGGAGTGCACGGGCAACGTCTGGTTGATGCGCTCCTTGCCGGCGGCGATCGACGCCCGCTGCTGAGCCACCCACACCCGTCCGGCCACCGCGGTCGCCGCGACGACGACGGCGCTGCCCAACCAGACCACCGACTTCAGAATCCCCATCCCGGCAGAGTACAGCGCGCCCCATGCGCTTCCCTGAGCACGTGTCGCGGCCGCCGCTGGCTGCCCGATTCGCGGTGACCGGGCGCATCCAGTAAACTCGTCGGCGGTACCGTGTCCGAGCGGCCGAAGGTGCAACTCTCGAAAAGTTGTGTGGGTGAAAGCCCACCGTGGGTTCAAATCCCACCGGTACCGCCACGAAAAGCCCCCGCGATCCCAGTGTTTAGAAGGGATCCGGGGGTTTTCGCGTTCCCAGAAAAGGCGATTTGCCCACAATTTGCCCACACTTGCGGGGACTGTGGAGTGCGCGAGCGATGCCCAGTACGCTGCAACCATGACCGATGAGGATGTCGACGGATGGCCGTCCACGACGCCACCGCAGGTCCTTTCGGCGGCGTCGAAGCTGAGTGGTCCGGGGTTCACCCTTGTTCACAGACAGGTGGGCCCAATGGACTCCGGCTTGTTTCTCTACGCTCGCGGGAAGCGCGAGGTTCGAATCCTCGCGGACAGGTGCCAATGGTGGATCGAGGACCAGTTCGGCAGCCTTGGACCGTTCCCCTCCCGGATCAACCGATGATGCCGAGCGCGCGCATGCGCACGATGTGGTAGTTCGGCCCCACGTGGCTGAAACCGCGAGCGGCGCCGACGGCGACGATCCGGGGGTATGCCCAGACGAGGCCGTCCCACTCGTCGAGTGCGACGGCCGACGTTACGAGCTCTAGGTCGTCAAGCAACGCGTTCCCGCGCTGCGTGTATTCGCTCTTGGTATGTATCTCCCTTGGCAATGTATCTCTTCTATCTCTCCTTCGTCTCTACCTCGGCTGGTCCTTCATCATTGGCTTCTTCTTGGTTCTGGTTTCGCTTCGTTGATCTCGTCTCCTTTGTCCATCAGCTTGGCCCCGCCCCAACTTGCTTGAGCTTGAACGAACACCAGATGCCAGGGTCGCCAGGCCCGCTGTAGTCCTTCACCCCGAGCGGACTCCTGCACTTGAAAGCGCTGCACACAGCATCGGCAGATCGCCACACCGGTGGGCGCATCCTCTTGATGGAACCGGGCAGCTTCACCGTCATCGCAGTCAATACTTTGCTCCTGGCTCAGACATCGGTGACATTTAGGGACCGATCGACCGACTCAGCCTCTGCACAACGGACCACAGTAAGGTTGCATTTATATCCGCAAGGCCGTATCTTCGGGTCAGGACGAGATCGCAGTTATAAGTGCAACAGGCTCCGCCAGCAGCATTGCAGCAATCACGTAACCATACAGATAACAAGAGAGCACACCATGAATGCCACGCTTCTCGAACGCTCCGGCGCACCCACCGAAAAAGTCTTGATCGACGAGCAAGTCCAAGAAGAAGCTCGCGAGGTTGTCGCAAGGGCGCACGACCGCAAACTGATCAGTCTCGCCCTTGAGCTCGAAGACGGCGAATCCATCTCGCTTCCTCCTGAGCTCTCGCGGGCATTGATCTTTGCCATTAAGGGCATGACGCAAGGCAATGTGTCTATGCGTGCCATGCCTGAGGAACTGACGACCTCGACGGCCGCTGGCATCCTTGGGGTTTCCCGACCTACTCTGATGAAGCTGATCGGATCCGGCGAGCTCCCGGCAACCAAGGTCGGAAGTCACCATCGACTTAGGATCAACGACGTGCTCGCGCTGAAGGAACATCGCGAACAGGGCCGGCGAGCCGCATTCGATACGTTGCGCCAGATCGAGATGGACCTCGATGTCGACTGATCCCTGCGCGCAGAGTTCGAGGTAACCGCATAGCCCCCGGCGTGTCTACGCCGGGGGCTATTCTCATTCATATGGATCTGGTCTTCGTCGATGCGAACGTCCTGTACAGCAAGACGCTGCGGGATTGGGCGCTCATGTTGAGTGAGCATTGCACCCGCTTCGCCGTCGTGACCTCCCAGGACTGCATAATCGAGGCGCTGGCCAACTTTCGTGAGACTCACCGGACCGCAGACGGTGGTGTCATCCGCCAAATAAAGGCGTCGATCGAAGGCGCGCTTCATGACATCATCAGCGACTGGCCTGGGGGTGAAGTTCCAGGTATGCCCGACGAAAAGGACTGGCATGTCGTGAATGCTGCGACCCATGCAGGCGTGAAGATCCTCGTCACCGAAAACATGAAGGACTTTGCGCCAATTGCGGACGCTGTGCCCTTCGATCTCTACTCCGCCGATGAGCTGTTCATGCTGGTTGCGGACAACGATCCTTCAGCCGTCGAGGAAGTCGTCAGGCAGCAGGTCGATTACTGGAGTGAGGTCAAGAAGAAGCGCGCGGCCAAAGGCGATCCGGCACCGAAGGGCCTCTCTGAGGCCCTTCGCGACGCTGGCGCACCTCAGTTCGCCGATTTTGTGCGCACGACGCTGCGCAAGCTCAGCGGCATCCGCGATGACGGCGCCGCCCTCACGGACTCTCCAACGCTCACCGCGTCCACGGAAGACGGATCTGACGCTGCGTCGTCTCAACTGACCTTCCGATGAGCGGGGCGCTGTCGGGCATGGCTGGTAGCGTGGCGTAGCTTGATCGATGCATCGAGGACGTCAGGGCTGAGATGGAACCCGCATCCTGACAAACGGCTGGACGGCCGGCTCTCGATCTGCCCACATTTTGCCCACAATCGTGCGTGGTTCGATGTGATCCTATGAGATCCAATGTGACTCTAATCGACGCAGTGATCAGCACTTTTACGAAACTGCCCTGATATTTAAAGGGCTGCATACGAGTTCAAATCCCGCCGGTACCGCCACGAAAAACCCCCGCGATCCCAGTACTTACAAGGGATCCGGGGGTGTTCGCTTCCCGGAAAAGGCCATCCGCCCACAATCTGCGCACACTTCAGAGCGGGGCGACGCCGAGGCCAGCGTGCTTTCGACGCTGACGGAGTCCTCCATTGGGCACTGCCGAAGGCGTACCGTGCGTCTCATGCGCCAGGAGTCGTCGCTAGATGGTGTGCGTGCTGCACGGTCGATGGGCGTCGCCTACTGTGTCATCGGGGTGGCGGGCGCAGCGTACGCGGCGATCTACCGGCCTGATACGACGGCGCTGGCGGCGTTCCGGTGGTTGCTGCTCGCGTGCTGCCTCGGGTTCCTCACGGTCGGCACCGTCCTGCTCGTGCTGGCGACATTGCGTACGCCGTCAACGGGCGTCGATATGCCGTCGTGGATTCGGCCGGCGGCGATCGGGGGTGGTGTGCTCATGTGCCTGGGGCTGCTCGGCGTGCTCTTCTCTCTGGTCTCTCACCCGGCGCTGTGGGTTGTGGTCGCGTCGATCGCGTCGATCATGTTGAGCCTGGAACTGTTCGGCCTAACGGCAGGCGTCTACCGGATCCATGGCGGGAAGCGGGTCGAGTAGCGCCCAACGTCGTCAAGATCAGCCCGAGCGGCCAGCGCACGACATTTAGTGCCGACACCGTCGGCTACGATGGCGGCCATGTGCTGCTGCATGAATATCCGTCCCGCCGCATAGCGGCGGTACCAGGGTCGCCATAACGCGGCCTCGCTGCCTGTCCCGGTCGGGGTCAGTGCCAAGGACGTACCGCCGGATGATTGCCCGCCGGCAGCCACGCATGCCTTTCTCTGCGCGCTGCTGGGTCGTCCTGTCTGACCTGGAGGGAAGTCATGTCTCGCTCGCAGCGATCCGATTCGCATTCACTTCACGAAGATGGCTCGTTTTCCGCGCCGAGCGCCGCCACGATGTTCCTGATCGTCGGGCTTCCCGGCGCGGGGAAGACCACCCGGGCCAAGGAACTCGCCGCCGCGGTCCCCGCGCTTCTGTTGACCCCGGATGAGTGGCACATCGCGCTGTTCGGCAATGTCATCGGCGACTTCCAGCGTCCGGGCGGTGAGCGATGGGTGCTCGAAGGGCGGCTCATCTCCGTTGCCCTTCAGGCGCTCCGGCTCGGGGTCAGCGTCGTGCTCGACTTCGGGCTCTGGGGTCGCGATGAGCGGTCGGCGCTGCGCTGGCTGGCGCGAGCTGCCGGGGCATCCTCCCAGGTGGTCTACCTGCCCATCGACAAGGACGTCCAGGTCGCCCGGATCGTCCACCGCCAGGAAACGGCGCCGGATGAGACGTTCCCGATGAGCGCGGCCGACGTCGACCAGTGGCGGGAACAGTTCGAGGTGCCCGACGCTGCCGAACTCGACGGCGGCGAGATTCCCCCTCCTCCACCGGGCTGGCCGAGCTGGCAGGAATGGGCGGAGGACCACTGGCCTTCCTGCAGCCTTTGACAGCACGACCGAGGTGCGGGGTCGGGCGACGTGACACCGCACCCCGCGGTGAGGGCACTCTGACGCTGCCGGACCATCGAACCGGTCCGACGTTTCTGCTCACCGTCTAGCCGAACCGTTTGCGGAGGGATCATAATTCGGCCGAGAGCGACGTGTCCGTTGCGGTGGACTCTTCTCGATGATTCCGCCATTCATCTGTTGGGTCCGCCGGTGTGCGCTCCTGCCGCTTGCCGACCGCCACTGGTCGCCGGCTATCGAATGCCGCCTTTGCGCCCTCGCGCACCCCGTCTGAACAGCTTTACCGCCCCGTGAAAGCAACATCATGACCGTCACTGAACAACCACCCAACACCGCCGTCCGCCCGTTCACCGTGGAGGTTCCTCAGGAGGACGTCGACGACCTCAAACGCCGCATCAGGAGCACCCGGTTCCCCGAGAAGGAGACCGTCGACGACGCCTCTCAGGGTGTCCGGTTGAAGGTGATGCAGGCGCTCGCCGAGTACTGGCTCGAACACCACGATTGGCGGAATGTGGAGGCCCGCTTGAATGCGCTCCCGCAGTTCGTCACGGAGATCGACGGCCTGGACATCCACTTCATCCACGTGAAGTCCAGGCACGAGAACGCTTTGCCGATGATCGTCACCCACGGCTGGCCCGGGTCGGTCATCGAGCAGCTCAAGATCGTCGGGCCGTTGACCGATCCGACCGCGTACGGGGCGGACGCCTCGGATGCGTTCGACCTTGTCATTCCGTCCCTCCCGGGGCACGGGTTCTCGGGGAAGCCGGACAAGCCGGGCTGGGATCCGATCAGGATCGCCCGGGCGTGGGCCGAACTGATGAACCGCCTCGGATACGAACGATACGTCGCGCAGGGCGGCGACTGGGGCAACGCCGTCACGGAGCAGATGGCGCTGCTCCGGCCTCCCGGGCTCATCGGCATTCACACGAACATGCCGGCGACGGTTCCGGACAGCATCCAGGCCGCGCTCGACGCCCACGAGGAGCCGCCCGCCGAGCTGACCGCGGAGGAGCGCGGAGCATGGGACCAGCTCGCGTACTTCTACGCTCACGGTCTCGGGTACGCGCAGGAGATGGCCGGGCGGCCGCAGACGCTGTACGCGCTGGCCGACTCGCCGGTCGGGCTGGCGGCCTGGATGCTCGATCACGACGCCGCCAGCTACGACCTGATCGCCCGGGTCTTCCTGGGCGGGTCGGAGGGACTCACCCGGGACGACATCCTGGACAACGTCGACCTCTACTGGTTCACCAATACGGCGGTGTCCTCTGCGCGGTTGTACTGGGAGAGCAAGCTCGCGTTCTTCGCGCCGAAGGGCGTCGAGCTGCCGACGGGGGTCAGCGTCTTCCCGGATGAGATCTACGCGGCACCGCGGAGCTGGGCCGAGCAGGCGTATCCCAACCTGATCCACTTCAACCGCCTCGACCGCGGGACGCACTTCGCCGCCTGGGAGCAGCCCGAGCTGTTCTCGCAGGAGGTTCGCGCGACGTTCCGCCCACTCCGGTGACCACGACACTCGAGGCGACCGCGCAGGTGGAGGCCGGCGCCCTGAGCGTCGGGCTGGCCGAGCGCGGGCCGTCCGACGGGCCCGTCGTGCTGCTGCTGCACGGGTGGCCGTACTCGATCGACAGCTTCAGCGAGTCCGCGGGCATTCTGGCTCACCAGGGCTACCGCGTGCTCGTCCCGCACCTGCGAGGATACGGAACGACCCGATTCCTGTCCGACGAGACGCCGCGGAACGGGCAGCCGGCCGCTCTGGCCGCGGATGCCCTCGCACTGCTCGACGCCCTCGACGTCGCCGATGCGGTGGTCGCCGGCTTCGACTGGGGTGCGCGGACGGCCAACGTGCTCGCAGCGCTGTGGCCCGAACGCTGCCGCGCCCACGTCGCGGTCAGCGGCTACCTGCTCAGCAGTCAGGCCGCCAATGCGCAGCCGTTGCCTCCCGCGGCGGAGCTGGCCTGGTGGTACCAGTTCTATTTCGCGACCCGGCGGGGAGAGCTGGGGTACGACGCCAACCGCACCGACTTCGCCCGCCTGATCTGGCGGACCGCATCGCCGAAGTGGGAGTTCAGCGAGGACGAGTTTGAGCGCACCGCCGTCGCGTTGCAGAATCCCGACCACGCCCGGATCGTGATCCACAACTATCGCTGGCGGCTGGGCCTGGCTGACGGCGAAGAGCGTTTCGACCAGGTGGAACAGCGGCTGGCCGAACGGCCGCCGATCAGTGTGCCGACGATCACACTGGAGGGCGACAGCAACGGCGCCGCCCACCCCGATCCCGGCGCCTATCGCGACCGATTCACCGGCCCGTACGAGCACCGGACGCTCGCCGGCGGGATCGGCCACAACCTCCCGCAGGAAGCGCCTGAGGCCTTCGCGCGCGCGGTCGTCGACGCCGACCAGATGGCGCGGAGCACAGAGGGTGATGCGCACGGGACGGAGGCGCCGCATGCCGGATGACGCGCGCACCGCACGCTTCTGGTCGGTCGCCCACCGCCCCCCGGACACGACCGAAGCGCTTCCCGACGAAGGCAGGCTCGCCCCCTTCGACCGAGCCACCGGGTGGCTGGACTCCGAGCCGCTCACGCCTGAGGCGCTGCGCGGCCGGGTTGTCCTCGTCAGCTTCTGGACCTACACGTGTGTCAATTGGCTCCGCACGCTGCCGTACCTCCGCGCGTGGCACACGAAGTACGCCGCGCAAGGGCTGACCATCGTCGGGGTGCACACTCCGGAGTTCGGATTCGAACACGACCACGGCAACGTCGAGGCCCGGGTCCGAGCGCTGGGCGTGGAGTACCCGGTCGCGTTCGACGACGACTACGGGGTGTGGGGCGACTTCGCCAACAACTACTGGCCGGCTGTCTACGTCGCGGACGCATCCGGACGCGTGCGGTACCACCACTTCGGGGAGGGCGACTACGCGATGACCGAGATGGCCATCCAGCACCTGCTCATGGCAGCCGGTGCGGCCGACCTGGACCTCGGCCTCGCGGAGCCTCAGGCGCACGGCCTGGAGGTGGCCGCGGACTGGGCGACCCTGAGATCACCCGAGACCTACCTGGGCTACCGGCAGAGCAGTGGATTCGTCTCCGAGGATGCGGGGGCTTACGACAACATCACCGACTACGCCGTGCACGCCGACCTCGCGCGGAACCACTGGGACCTGGGCGGCGCGTGGGTGCAGACCCCGTACGCTGCGGTGTCCAGCCGACCCGGCGGCCGGATCGCGTACGCATTCCACGCCAGGGACGTGAACCTGGTGATGGGAGGCGCCGCCGGATCCGAGCCGAGCGGCTTCCGCGTCCTGCTCGACGGCAGGCCCCCTGTGGGGGCGAGCGGCACCGACGTCGACGACCAAGGCCGCGGCATCCTCGACCGGCAGGACACGTACCAACTGATCCGGCAGCAGGGTGCGATACGCGACCGGCTCTTCGAGATCGAATTCGACGGAACCGGCGTCGAGGCGTACTGCTTCACCTTCGGGTAGGGCCACGTCTTCCCATACGACAACCTAAGGACTAGCCATGACCATCATCGATGAGGCGCTCAGCGCCATCGCAGCGAACGCCGACGGTTACGACGCGAGCAACGGGGCGCCGCCGGCGCCGAAGATCGCGATCGTCACCTGCGCGGATCCCCGGCTGAGCGGCATCGTGAGGATGCTCGGCCTGGCCGACGCCGACGTCGACCTGATCAGGAACGTGGGCACCGTGATCGATGACGACTCGGTCCGATCCCTCATCGTCTCCACCCGGCTGCTCGGCACCCGGGAGATCATGATCATCAACCACAACGACTGCGGGATGTCGAAGTTCAGCGACCAGGAGCTGGAGGCCCGGCTGCGGACCGAGACGGGTGCGACGCCGATCGCACCGGCCCGCTTCTACAGCTTCACCGACGTGGAGCAGAACACCAAGGAGCAGGTCGCCAAGGTGAAGACCCATCCGTGGATCTCCTCCGACATCCCGGTCCGCGGGTTCGTCTTCGATGTCCACACCGGTCGGCTCAGCGAAGCCGTCCCGGACTGACGCGGTCACGGCCGAGGAGGTGCCACCATGCCGAGTCCCTCGATGGAGGAGCTGATCGCGTCGCTCCACGAGCGCCAGAACGCTGCAGCCGGGCAACCGCCCGAGACGGTGGCGGAGGAACGAGCAGGATTCGCGCCAGCCGGGCCCGTGCATCCGATCCCGGACGACGTGCGGGTGACCGAGGTCACGGCCGCGGGGGTGAAGGCGCATTGGCTGGACCCTCCGGGGGGCGACCCGGGCCGCGTGCTCCTGTTCCTGCACGGCGGGGGTTTCCGGTTGGGTTCGCTGGCCAGTGACGGGGAGTTGGCCGCTCGACTGGGACGGGCCGGCCGGATGCGGGTGCTGTTCCCGGAGTACCGGCTGGCGCCGGAGCATCCGTTCCCGGCCGCGATCGACGACGTCCGCGCCGTCTGGCTGTGGCTGCGCGAGGAACAGGGAACGGCCGCCGACTCGATCGCCGTGGCCGGCGACTCCGCGGGCGGTGGCCTCACCGTCGCCCTGCTCGTGGCCACCCGCGATGCGGGAGGAGACCTCCCCGCCGCTGCGGTGCTGATGTCTCCGACGGTCGACCTGACGAGCTCCGGGCCGTCGATGACGGACCGGGTCGACCAGGATCCGATCTCCACTCCCGACCTGCTGCGCGAACTCGCCTCCGACTACCTCGCCGGGGCCGACCCGAGGACGCCGCTCGCTTCGCCCCTGTACGCAACGCTCACGGGGCTGCCGCCGATGCTCGTGCAGGTGGGGACGGCCGATCTGCTGTTCAGCGACGCCGAACGCTTGACGAGCGCGGCGAGCGCCGCCGGCGTCGATGTTCGACTTGAGATCGGGGAGGGGCTGCCACACGTGTATCAGCTCATGCTGGGGACCCCGGAGGCAGCCGACGCGACCGAGCGGATCGGACGGTTCCTGCGCGAGCGGGTGCGGTGAAGCCGAGGCACCTCCTCCGCCTATCGGACGCGCCCTTCGGGGGGTACCGTCGGCCCTGACACCTGCGGGGGTGACGGGGCGTCACGACCTCGAAGGAGACGGACATGGACCTGAAGTTCGGTGTGCTGGCACTACTCGAAGCGAAGCCCGAGAAAGCGGCGGAGTTGAGGGACTTCCTGATCGGCGGCAAGGACGTGGTTGACCGGGAGCCCGGAACGCGCACCTGGTACGCCTTCCAGGTCGACGACACGCATTTCGGCATCTTCGACTCGTTCGCGGACGAGGATGCGCGGCAAGCGCACCTGGGCGGCGACATCCCCAAAGCTCTCGGCGAGGTGGGCCCGACGCTGCTGGCGAAGGATCCGGAACTGAGCGCGGTCGACCTTCTCGCGGTCAAGCACGAGAAGGACGACGTGCAGGGCTAGAGCGCGTCCGCCTCGTCGCTTCGCAGCGGCCGAATGTGAGTAGTGTCGCGTCATGCGGGAGAAGCGTGGAGGAGCAGACGCGCCCGGGGGTGCGTGGTGGCGCGAGGTCACGGTTGTGGCCTGCGCGCTGCTTCTCAGCCTGGTGCTCCTGGTCGTCTTCCACTCCGCCGGCGATCCCGCCTGGATACACCGGTACCTGTCGCCTTCCCCCGGGTCCGATGTTGCGCTCTGGCAGGTGCAGACGACGTTGCTGTCCGTGGGGTTCGCCGGGCTGACGATCGCGGCCCAGCTCTTCGCGGAGGCTCCCCTCGCGATCGGCACGTCCCGCAAGCGCGTCCTGGCGTACATCGGCGCGAGCTGGTTCGTGACCGCGGGGCTCGCCGGGAACGCGGTCATGGCTCTCGAATCCATCTGGCTGCCGAGCGCGACGGGTGTCGTGATCGCGTTCGCGTGGCTTGCGGCGGCCGCCGTCCTGCTGATGGTGTCCACATCCAGGCTCACGCACCTCTTCGGGCACCCGTCCCGCCTCGACGAAGTCGTGCGGTCCTCGCTGATCGAGTCGCTCTCCGATCGTTTCGACCGGGTGGCGCGCCGGTACTCCGACGCGAGGAACGGGCTGGAGGAACTCCTGACGTCCGACTCGTCGCGTACCTCCACCCGCTCCGTCTCGACGTTGTACGTCCCGGTCCCGCAGGCCGGGCGGGTCATTCGGGCCATCGACCCCGAGGGTGTGCGCCAGGCGATCGCGTCGCTCTCCTCGTCGGAGACCGGCCAGGGCGAGCCGCCGGGGATCGTGCTCGACATCCGACCAGGGGACCGCACCCGCCTCGGGGCCACGGCCTTCCGGATCGTCACGTCGACCCGGCTCGACGATGCCGCGGCGGCCCGGCTGGTCGAGCTCCTCCAGTCGACCATCGAGCTGGAGCCGCCGGCGGCGGTCACCGCCTACGAGGAGACCGAGCACGAGATCGCCACCCTCATGGACGCCATCGGCACCAGCCTGCGGTCCGGTGCTCTGGCCACCGCTGAGCGGGCGCTGGAACTTCTCGGCCAGATCGTGCAAGGCGTCTGGATGGCCGGACTCGATCGGTCGAACGTGGCCGAAGGGACCTCCCTGACGCGGGGGAGCGGACTCCTCCAGAGCATCGTCGAGGTGGAGCACGACGTCCTGCTCTCCCCGCAGGTGGCGGACGTCTTCATCGCCGCGACGACGACCCGAACCCTCGAAGCCGCGACGACGGGCTCCGGCGAATACATCGACGAGTGTCTTCGGAGCTTCATGCGGCAGTGGTCGGACATCCTGAACCGGGGCGGGCCGGAGTTCGACGCGCTCCCGGTTCGCATCATCGCGTGCGTGAAGAACCTGACCCTGTACACGGATCCCTCCGCGAGTGAGCCGCACGCCTTGCGGTCACGCGGCACCTGGGCGATGGTCGAGCTGGTCAAGCTCGCCCTCGACGCCCAGCGGCCGGACATCGCGAAACTCGCAGCGGAGGCGCTCCGGCGGCTGTTCGAGCTGGAGCCGGACGGGGCTGCCCGCTCCGAAGTCCGGGCCGGCCTCCTGGTCCTTTCCGGGTGGCTTAAATACCTGGCCGATGCGGACGATCAGCGCTACACGCCCGACCCGGACCTCGAGGCGACGCTGGTCTCGGACGGAACCTGGGACGACATCCTCGGGGCACGCGAGGTTATGGAGGCGGGGACGCCGTTCAGCCGATGGGATCGGTGGGAGACGAGGAGCGCGCCCGCCGGACGCGTCCAGAGCTCGGCGCTGCCGGGGTTCATCGATCGCGCGCAGGAGGCTGCGCTCGCCGCGGCGACGGGGGACGGGCAGGCGGAGTAGGCCGACCGCGAGGGGCGGGGCCGGGCGGGGATGTGCCGCTGTTACGCTCGGCGGATGTCATCCACGCGCCTGACCTGGGATTCGCTGCCACCGCAGGTCACGGACGGCGTCGCCGCCATCCTCGGCTCGCCCGTCGTCTCTGCGGTGTCGCAGCCTTCGGGGTTCTCGCCCGGGCAGGCGGACCGCGTCGTGACGGCGGACGGCACGACGGCCTTCGTCAAATCCGCACCGGAGAGCATCGGCGCGTCGGCCGGACTCTACCGCGGCGAAGCCGCGACCTTGGCGTTGCTGCCCCCGGAGGTGGGGGCGCCGGCGCTGCTCGGCGTGGTGGAGGAGGATGGGTGGGTCGCGCTCGTCACGGAGGAGGTCGACGGAAAGCATCCCGCCGAACCGCCGATGCGCGCGGAGCTGGTCGCTGTGCTGGATGCGGTCGCGCAGTCTCCGGTGTGGCCGAGCCTCGACGGAGTCGCGCACGCGGAGGCGCTCCTGGGTCCGGCGTTCGCGGTGTGGCCACGGCTCGTCCACGAACACCGGGACGCGGTGCCCGTTTGGGCGTTGCCGCTGGCGGGCCGATTCGATGAAGCGGCAGCCGCTGCGGCGAGTCTGACCGCGGGCGACCGGGTGGTGCATCTCGACCTGCGCGGCGACAACGTGCTCATCGATCGCACCGGCAGGGCACGCCTCCTGGACTGGGCCTGGGGCGCCGCCGGTGCCCCCTGGATCGACGCCCTGACGATGCTGCTCGACGCCCGGCGCCTCGGGTCGCCCGACGCGGACGCACTGCTCGCCGAGCACCCCGCGTTCGATGGGGTGGCGGCCGCGACGATCGACGGCGCACTCGCGGGCCTGGCAGGCCTGTTCCTCAACTCGTCGCTGGATCCGGCCCCGCCGTTGATGCCGGAGCTGCGTCCCTTCCAGGCGGAGGAGGCGGAGGCCGCGTTCCGCTGGCTGTGGGACAGGACGGTCGCGTCGCCCGTCGGATGACGCGGACGGTCGAGCTATTGTCCTGCACCTGAACGGTCCTCGGGCTGCCGAGATATTCAGCACCAGAGTCGAACCGCATCCCGAAGGGTGGTACGTGTGGGTGGGCCAGCGAGCTGAGGAGGGACCATGACCACCATCGAGAATGCGGCCGGCCGGCTTTCCCGTGTCACGCGCCCGTACGCGCCGGCGGAACGTCGTGCGGTCGGCGCCCGGCCCCGGTTTCACCGGCAGTGGCTGCTCGACGTGATCGAAGCACCCAACGACACGACGACGATCCCGCGGCTGCCGGTGGAGGTGGAGCACCGTCTGCGTACCGACGGCGCCGACCCGTGGCTGCCGGTCATCGCGGAGCGGAACCCCGGTTTCAAGATCGTCGCCGCCCGGTACGCGAAAGGTGGCGACGCCGTCGTTTACACGCTCGTCCCAGAAGACTGAGCACTGAAGACTGAGCACTGAGGACTGAGCACGCCCGTCCTGCCTGGCAGTCTCCTGGCCGACCTCGCGAATCCGGCGCTCCAGGCGTACCGTCTTCGCCGTCGGCTGGCGATCCGCCCGTCGACGTCAGCATCGGCAGGAAAGAGAGCAGTGGGCAGGCACGTCGCGCGATCCGGTGGACTCCGCCGCGTCGGCGATGTCATCGTCGCACACCCGTTCCCGGCCGGCGCCGTCGTGACCGCGGCGATGGCGGCGGCGCTGGCCCTCACGCCGCTGGCTGCACCGCCGCCCGGAAGAGCCCACCTGCCGGCGTCGGCCCGCTCGCATTCTCCGGCGCCTGATGCGACCCCCGTCGTCGCGCTGTCCGTGCCGAACGTGATCGGCCTCCCGGAGTCGCGCGCGAGTGACGCGTTGCGCGCGCAGGGGTTCTCGATGGAGTTCCGGACCGAGGCGGGGGAGCCAGCGACGGGCCGGACGGACGACGTCGTGATCCAGCAGTCTCCGGGCGCGGGCGCGCGAGTGGCCGGGGGGACGAGGATCGCCCTGACCGTCGCACCGGCAGGATCCACTGTTTCGACGCCTCCCGCGAACGCCGGCGGCTCGGCAGGGGCGGGAACCGTCTCGGCGCCGGCCGGGTCCGTCAGCGCGCCCGCGACGGGCGTAGCCGGGAGTACCGGCGGGGGCGCAGGTGCGGGCGCAACCGGAGGCGGCGCCAGCGCTGCCGGTGGTGGGGGTGCGCCTGTCCGACCGGCGCCGGTGCCTGCCCCTGCCCCGCAGCCGCCAGCGGTCGCGCCGCCAGCAGTGCCGGGCACGCCGCCGGCGGTCGTCCAGGTGCCGCCGCCGCCGCCGTTGCCGCTTCCGAAGCTTCCGGCCTCACCTCTCGGCGTCGTCGGCGGACTCCTCCGCGGAATCGTGTAGCCGTCTTCTGGCGATTGTTCGTGCACTCAGTAACCGGATCGCGACCGTGCGCATTTCGGACTGCCGATCGCGCACGGCGGATATCGGCCCCATCCGGCCGTGCATAGCGTGGAGTGGTCGCCGAGTCCCTCGGGGGCGACGCGCGGCGGCCCTCCCCTTCGGGTGGGGAGGGCCACCGCACCTTTCTGCCCCGCACTGCGACCGCAGGCGGAGAACACGTCAGAAGGCGGAAGCGAATGCACCACAGAAGCGCGGTCGGCCGTCGATGAACGGGTCGGAGTGGCCGAGGCGACCGAGACCGTGTCCGCTGTGCGGCGCCCGCGGACGCGTCGTCCTCAACCCCTACTTCGGTGTGGGCCTCGCGGTCCACACCCACCTGTTGAGCTGCACGCGTTGTGAGTTCATCGGGTTTCTGACCCTCCGGAATCTCGACCAAGGGGGAGACGCGGGCGAGGAGACCCGGCCCGAACCCTCCCCTCGGAGCCGTGGGGCGCTCGCGCGGGTGATCCGATTCGGGAGGCGATAGGCCGTGGACGACCCCCGTTTCGAGGGCTGCGACGAGTGGATGGTGGCGGTCGACCGGGTTCTGGCGCGCTCCGAGGCGCACCCGATCCTGGCGGCCAAGGCCATCGACCGCGACTGTGTGCTGACGATCGCGGGATGCGAGGCGTCGGCGGCGTCCGAGAACGGCACCTGCACCGCGAGCCATGCGCAGCTCGCCGAGCTGACGGGGCTTCCGCGCTCCACCGTTCTCCGGGCGCGCCTCGCCCTGATCGAGTTGGGGCTGATGGCTTTCGCGCCCGCTCCCTCACCGCACGGTCAGGTTCAGCGCGTGATCCATCATCGGTGACCGGACCCGACCCGAGCGGGTGGGAGACGTCGAATGAGTCGGCAGGCGAAACTGAGTGATCCTTCAGTCCGTCGCGCGAATGCAGTCGGAATGTCAAGCACGGCCGGCGCCGGCGCCGATAGCATCCGAGCCGTGCAGCTCCCGGTGAGGTTCGTGCGCGGCGGTTGGCCGCGCTTCGTCGAGCGGCTGCTCGGCCGGTTCTTCTGGGCGGACCCGAGCGTCGTCGTCCGGGATGACGCTCCACCTGAGCAGTTCCGGCAGGCGATGGCGGCCTTCGACGCCGGGCGCACGATCAAGATCACGGGCACCCGGCGCCACGCGGCGGCCGACGCCCTGCTGATCGAGCACGTGGACCTCACCGGCGCGACGATCGTCGACCTGGGGGCGTCCGACGGGAGCACATCGGTGAACCTGGTCCGCGCCATCCCGCAGCGGTTCGCCGCGTTCGTCATCGCCGACCTGTACCTGACGATGAGCTGCCGGACCCTGCGCCGCCACCGGCTGTTCTACGACCCGCAGGGCGTGTGCGTCCTGGTCGTCGGACGCCGGTGGGTGAGCTGGCCGTCGAGGTCCCGGCTGGTGCGACTCCTGGACGCGCCGATGATCCGCCGCGCGGAGGGCCGGCCCGCCCGTGAGGTGCTGCTGCTCAACCCGGAGACGCGCGCACTGCTCGCCTCCGACGACAGGATCCGCTGCGAGGTGCACGACGCGTTCGAGCCGTGGCCGGAGCCGCACCCGGACGTCATCAAGGTGGCGAACCTGCTGCGGCGCCTCTACTTCAGCGATGACGAGATCGTGCGGGGCCTGCGGGCCATCCACGCGAGCCTCGACGACGGCGGGCATCTGCTCATGGTCGACAACCCGCGCGCCAACGTCCGGCCGCGGGCCGGACTGTACCGGCGCACCCCGAGCGGCTTCGCCGAGGTGGCGATCGTGGAGGCGGAGCCCGAGGTCCACGCGCTGATCCTGGGCCTGACGGTGGAGGAGGCCGGAACGGGCGCTACTTCCATCTGAAGTGCACGAACACCCGGCCGAAGTTCTTCGAGTCCTTCTCGACCCGGTGGTACTGCGCCTTGATGTCCGGCTGATCGAGGAACCGCAGCACGCGCTTCTTCAACGCGCCCGATCCCTTTCCCGGGATGATCTCGACCAGCGGGGCCTTCTTCGCCGCGGCCTCCGCGATGACCGCGCGCAGGGCGCGATCGATGTCGCCGCCCCGGTTGTAGATGTCGTGCAGGTCGAGCGTCAGCTTCATCTGCTCATCCTGCACCGCACCGGCGCTCAGCGGCAGACGCGGACCCTGCGCCCCTCGAAGCCGACGATGTCGCCCAGCTCGAGCTGGCGTCCGCGCCGGCGATCGACCTCGCCGTTCACCGTGACCAGGCCGTCGAGGATGGCCTCCTTCACGTTTCCGCCGGAGTCGAGGAGGCCGGCGAACTTGAGGAACTGCCCGAGGCGGATCTCCTCGCCGCCGATCGAGATGTCGTCTGCCCGAGCGTGGTTCGTCATCCCCGTAGGTTAGCCGACCGCTGCTCCGTGCCGGCGTCGTCGCGACGGCACGGAGCGCGCGCGTCGGCTGACTACCGCTGGTCGCCCTGCTCGCCGTCGCCCTGGTCGCCCTGCTCGTCGTCGCCGTGCGCGGCGCTGGTGAACAGCAGGCCCTTCGGCGTGACCGAGCCGAGGCCCGGGATCGGGGTGAGCGAGCCGTCGGTGAGGCCGAGGCGGGCGAGGGAGGTCGGGCCGCTGTCCGGGGTGATGGTGGAGACGGCCTCGCCCGGCGTGAACGGTCCGGAGATCTCGTCGACGGCGTTGTGCGTCGGGTCGGTGGCCCACAGGGTCCGGTGCGACGCGGTCGCGAAGGCGGTGTCGTCGAGCGGCTGGGCGACCGAGAGCACCTGGATTCCGTGGCTGGCCGCGCCCTCCCGTGCGGACGGGTTGAGGAACAGGAGCTGCTTGTCGCCCTGCGCGTCGAGCAGGAACGAGCCGCCGAACCGCGGCGCCGAGCGGGGCACGACCGTGTTGGAGTCCGGGTCGGTGAGGGCGAGCTGCACCTGCTGACCGGCGGTGGCCGCGTTCGCGCTGGTGGCGACGCTGTTGTCGGACAGGATGGGCGTGAGCACCGCGTTCGCGCCCTGCAGGGCCACCCGGTAGGCGGCGGGGCCGTTCGGGACGGTCGGGTTCGAGGCGCTCACGATGATGGAGCCGTGCGAGACCGAGATCGCGTCCGTGCCGCCGCCGTGCGTGAGGCCCTGGTAGGTGTAGCGGGTCGCGGCCGAGGCGTGGGCGGGGTCGAGGGTGAGGAAACTGGAGTTCCCGTCCTCGTTGGCCGTCAGCAGCAGCCGGTGGTGCTCGGGATCGGCCGTCAGGCCGTCCACCTTGCCGGTGACCGACCACGACCGGCCGGGGACGCCCGCGAGGCTGTACTGCTGGATGGTGGAGGCCGTGGCACCGGACGGAGCGGCCTCGCCCAGCGGGCCGACGCCGTTCTGGAACGTGACGTAGATCGAGTCGCCGAGGCGCGTGATGTCGTCCGGGCCGGTCGCCGTGCCGACGGCGGGGAACGAGCGGACCGTGGACGCCGCATGCGCGGGGGCCGGCGACGGTGCCGGGGTGGCGGCGGCGGGCAGGGCGGCGCCGGCGACGGCGGTGGTCGCGGCGATGCCAGCGACGAGGAGGCAGGCGCGCGTGCGCGTGATCGCGGTGAACGACATGGGGTTCCTTTCGAGGGGTGGTGCGGGGGGCCGCCACCCACGCTAGGCACCGCACCCCCCGTTCGCGGGCCCCCATCGGGTGAACACCGGGCTAACACGCCTGAAGAAGCTCAGAGAATCGACCAGTGAAATCGGAGGTGCTATACCTGACGTGTGATTGCTCAACGTCGAGACAAGGAGAACACCCGCGCATGAGGATCACAACCAGGCTGACCGGGATGGCGGCACTCGCCGCCCTGCTCACTCTGCTTCCCGCTCTGCCCGTCAATGCATCCGAGGCGCCTCCAGATCGGCCGGGCGTCACGCTCGCGGATGATGGGCTCGCTGTGTCCTCTGGGGGCCTTGCGGAGCTGACATCCGCGCAGTCGGCCGAGTTGACGGCTCTGGACAAGGACCTCCCGGCCATCCAGGCGGCGACGGTCGGCGGCACGGCCGCGGGGACCGCCGCCTCGGTCGAGGCTTGCTCGCGGAACGGCACGGGGGTCGAGCTGGCCTTCGCCGGGTTCATCTGCTGGGCACAGTAGTGAAGCCGCTGGAACGACTGATCGCGTTCACGACCGGTGCTATCGCCGGTGCGGTCATCGCCTTGCTTATCGCCGGACTGTTCCTCGGCAGGCCCCTGTACGGGTCGAGCGGGCCAATCGTGCTGGGGAGCGTCGGCATCGGCGCCGCGCTCCTCTGGTGGTGGGTCCGATCACGTGCCGAGCGCTCATCCCGCGGGCTCGACACGTAAGCGCAGACGTGCCCCTGGCGCCCAGCGCCTGGGGCACGTCCCTCTGCTTCGTCTGACGCTACTTCAGCGTCATCGTCTCCATCCCCAGGTAAGTCTTCGCCGCCCACGACGCCGGGTCGTCGGCGAAGTGCTGGCGGATCGCACCGTTCTCGAGGGCGTTGTCGATGGACATCATGATCATCGACTGGTCGAGCACCAGGCGGCGGTGGCCGATCTGGCCGGTCGCCGGGTCGACCGCGTCGTAGAAGCCGCCGTCCTGCGTGTAGATGCCCGGGTAGAGCGTGCGCAGCTTCTGGATGTTCGCGAACGCGTCCTGCGGCAGCACACCGAGCGTCGTGAACGAGGCGTGCGGGGTGACGACGTTCTCCGTCGCGCAGCCCGGGCACTGGGCGAGCGCCTGGCCGGCCGGGAACTTCTGGCCGGTGGCGCCGTAGATGCCGTAGCCGCCGGTGTCGTCGGCCGTGCTGGACGGCGACATCCCCCAGACCGGGTAGCCGAGGGTCTGGGTGGCGTACTTCTCCTGGACCTGCGCCGCACGGACGTCGGCGAGGCCGAAGCCGTTCTGGCCCCAGGTGGTCTCGGGGACGATCTCGTTGGCGAGCATCGCCTCGAACATGCCGCCGCCCCAGGTCGGGAGGAACGTCATCGACGTCCCGGGGTAGGTGTAGTGGCCCTCCCAGACGTTGAAGACCTTGCCGCTCTGCGGGTCGGTGTACTTCTGCCAGTCGCCGCCGACCGGCCACTGGCCCTGCCACGAGAAGTCCGGATCGGTCGGGCACTGCTTCGGCGGCAGCGTGCGCCAGGTGCGCCACCAGACGTCGCCGGGCATCTGGTGCAGGCCCATCCCGATGTACATCGCGATGCGCGGGTCGCTGTAGATCGCACCGTTGTGGTAGCCGGCGGGACCCTGGTCGGCGTAGTAGCCGCCGTACATCTGGCCGGTGGGCTGGTTGCCCGCGATGGCCGGGTTGGTGTTGCACGCGGTCTGCGCCCGGTCGTCGTAGAAGATGGAGAAGTCCATCGGCGCGATGAGTGCGTCGATCTGCTTGCGCAGCTCGGGAAGCGCCTGGCGCGCGACCAGCAGGCCGGACGCGTACCAGCCGTTGTCGACGGCGGAGAGGAACGAGCAGTTGTCCTGCTTCGGCGTCGTCTCCGTGGAGCAGTCGGCGGCGCCGGGGTTCAGGATGGTGTGCCCGTTCGTGGTGTCGTACCACTGGAACAGGAAGCCGTGCGAGCGCTTCAGCGTGGCCACGGTATCGAGTGTGGCGGAGATCAGGGCGCGCTCCTGCGGGCGCTTGATGATGCCGAGGTCGCCGGCGGAGACCACGCCTTCCAGGTAGGTGCCGATGTTCGCGGCGGAGGTGTACTGACCCCTCGTGGCGCCCGGCCCGAGGTTGTCGAGCGGCAGGTGGGTGACGGGGTCGGTGTCGTTCTGGAAGAACGTCCAGGTGTCTTTCGCGACCTGGAGGAGGCTCGCCTTCTGGGCGGGGGTGAGGGGCGGCTGAGCGCTCATGCCCTGCATGCCCTGGGCGTTCGGGCCATGGGAGTCCTGGTCGCCCTGGGCGTTCGTCGCGAACGCGGTCTGCGCGGTCGCAAGGGAGGCGACGGCGAGGACGGCTGCCGCGCCGGCCCTCACGATCGCGGTGGTGCGGCGCGAGCGCCGCGGCGGATGGGGTCTGGTCATGGGACGGTCTCCGTTTCGTGTCTTCGTCGACAACTGCCCGCACGGGAACTCACCCGCGCGGAGCGATCACCTCGCGCACCGTATGCGCATACATTCGATCGCGCAAGACCCTGAAGCAGACGGCTTGAGGCAGACAGCGTGAAGCAGAGAGTTCGAGAGGCCGCGCCTCAGCCCCTCACAGCCCGGCGCGCAGCGTCTGCGACGGGAGCACCCCGAACGTCGCGCGGTAGCGGCCGGCGAAACGGCCCAGGTTGAAGAACCCCCAGTCCGCCGCGACCTGCGAGACGGAGGTGTTCTCCGGGCGGCCGGCGGCGAGGTCGCGGTGCGCGCCGTCCAGGCGCGCCCGGGCGAGGTAGGCGCCGGGGCTGGTGCCGAGGTGGTCCCGGAACCCGCGAGCCAGCGTGCGGACGCTCGCCCCGACGGCCGCCGCGATGTCGGGCACGGCGATCGGCCGATGGGCGTTCTCGTCGATGAAGGCCGCAGCACGGCGGACCGCCGCGGGCGCCGCCGGCCTCGAGGGCGACTCCAGCGCCTCCCGGTACTGGTGGTCGGTCGCCAGCAGCAACCCGGTCATCACCGCGCTGGTGAGCTGCGTCGAGAACAGCGTGTTGCCGGCCAGCCCGCCCGGGCCGTCGACTGCGCCGAACAGCACGTGTGCGAGGCGCATCCACTCGGCTCCGCGGCCGCTGCGGATGTCCAGGAGGTACGGGAAGCGGATCTCGTCCACGGCGTCGACGCCGAGCATGCGGCTGAGTTCGCCCTCCAGGACGGAACGGTCGAATCGCACGTGCGCCAACCGGTCGCCCGGGGACTCCCAGCCGTCGACCTCCAGCGCGTCGAGGGGGCTGTAGACCGACGCGACGTCGGGTGTCGCCGTGAACTCGTGCGAACCGACGCGCTGCTCCAGCGGCCCGAGCGTCGGCATGCTCACGCCGTACGACTCGATATTGCGGAACCCGATCGTCACCCGCGTGCCGAAGCCCACGAGGCCGAGCGACACCCCACCGATCCGGGTGCCGACGACCCGGCATTCGAAGCCGCGGCCGCGGCCGGCCGGGTGGATGCCGCCGCCGTAGAACATCTGCGACCCGACCGTGCGTGCTTCGTCGGCGTCGAGGGTCGCGAAGGAGGACACCCGGCCATTCGGGAGCGTCATGTCCCGCGTCGGCTCCATGGGGACAGTATGCGCTTCCCCGCCGGCTGCGGCACCGGCGGATCGGCGGTCGGCTGGCGCCGCCCTCAAGCGGCGAGCTGCGCGTCCCAGGCGCGGCGCAGGCCCGCGCGCGCCCGGTACGCCAGTGCCGCTGCAGCGTTCGGCGAGATGCCGAGGACGCGGGCCAACTCCGACGAGGTGAGCTGCTCCACCTCGCTGTACCAGAGCGCATCCCGCCACCGCTCCGGCAGCGCCCCGACCGCGGCCGCGACGCGCGAACGCTCCCAGACGATGTCCTGGCGATCGTCGGTCCACGGCTCGTCGCGGTACTCGCCCGGGTCCTCGACGGCGATCTCCCGCCGGGCTGACCCCCAGCCGGCGGCAGCGTGGCGGATCGTCGTGTAGAGGTACGCGCGGAAGCCGCGGACCGGCCCGTTGCCGTTCCGGAGCGCCCGGTAGATCCGGGCGAACGCCTCCGAGACCAGGTCGTCGGCCTCGAAAGCGGAGGTCACGGAAGACGCGTACCGGCGGCCCGCACCGGAGTGGCGGCGCCAGAGCTCGGCGAACGCGGCGGTGTCGCCGGCTCGACTACGACCGACGAGTTCGTCGTCGATGGCGGTGTCTGCGTACAGGCGCATGGCGGTTCCTTCCGGGGACGCCGCGCACGACGTTGGCGGGCCGTCCCGAAGACTCGAAGAGCGCCGTCCGGCCGATGCGGAGTGGTCCGGCTGGGGACTTCCGCGTCGCTGGGCGGCTGTGGATGGAAAGAACCTATTTCGGCGTGCGGGCGCCCGAAAGCCGATCCGGGACAGGGGGTGGGCCGGTTTCGGACACGGCCGGCCGAGGGGTGACGGGACGGGCTACGACGGGCCCCGTGGCGTCAGTCGGCCGAAGCCCGCTCGCCCTGCTCCGCGATGGCCGTGAGCTGTGCGAGGAACGCTGCGACCGTCGCCGACGCCCGCGGGTCGAGCGCCGAGGCGACGGCGAGCATCCGGCGGTGCATCGCGGCCAGGGTGTGCCGGACCTCCTCGTCCGCCCCCGGCGTGGCGCGGATGCTGAGGCTGCGCCGGTCCTGCGGGTGCGGGTGGCGGGTGACGTGGCCGGAGGCGGTCAGACGGTCGAGCATCGCGGTCACCGACGAGGATTTGATGCTCAAGTGCGCGCCCAGCTCGACGGGGGTCGCGTGTCGGCCCTCCGCCTCGGCCTTCAGCAGGAAGCGCAGAGCCTTCAGGTCGGCTTCGCCCATGCGCATGGACTCGCGCGTGCGGCGGCGCATGGCCTGCTCGGCGGTGCGGTACTCGCGCAGCGAGGCGATGACGCGGACGGCGTGCGGGGGTGCCGCGTCGTACCAGGGCGCCTCGCTCATCGGGACGATCTTAGTGCGACTGCGCTTTCGCCGTCGCCTTCCCCTGGGGTCCGGCGGTGCCCTCGGCTCCGGTCGTGTCGATCCGGTCGACCGCGTCGCGGAGGCGGTCGATGAAGTCGACCACGGTCTCCGCCTCCTCCGGGCTCAGGTTCGAGGCCACTTCGACCAGTTCCTCGCGGACGTCGCCGAGGACGGCGCGCTGGAGCTCGTCGGTGGGGACCGTCGGCTCGATGATCAGCGCACGGCGGTCGAACGGGCTCGGGACGCGGCGGATGTGGCCGGCCTTCTCGAGGCGGTCGAGGAGCACGGTGATGGACGAGCTCTGGATGCCGAGGTACTCCGCGAGCTCGCGCGGCCCGACCGTCGTCCCGTGCTCGCGCGCCCGGAGCAGGTAGCGCAGTGCGGAGATGTCGTTCTCGTTCATCCGCATGGCCTTCTCGGAACGGCGCTGCATGGCGCTGTCCGCGGCGCCGTACGCGCGCAGGTGCTCGAGGACCTCGATGGCCCGTGCGCGGTCCGTCTCGGCGCTGTACCAGTAGTGGGGCGCCGGACTCATCCTGTCCGTCGTCATGGAACGATGATAGACCATCTACAAGCTAGAGAGTCTAGACACTAGACTGCTGCGACGCTCCGCGTGCCGGCGCGCACCCGGCGATCGCGGTACTCGCCCAGGTCCGTCGGCTCGTCGGTCACGAGCAGCCCGCTGGTGCGGCCGGCCATCTCGATCATGCTGTTCAGCCACGCGGTGTTCAGTCCGCCGAGGTCGGCGCGCTCGAACGCGTAGCGGATCGGGATGGCGTTGTCGATCCACAGCGACGTGCGCGCGGGAAGACCGGCCTCGTCGCATTTCCAGCTCAGCAGGAAGGGCTCGCGGCGCCTCAGCTTCGTGGTGATCGCCGCCTGCAGGTGCGCCAGTGTCCTGTCCTCGAAGGAGACCGTCTCCCCGTCGTAGGTCAACGTACCCATCGTTTCCTCCCCCGTCGTCGATCGTGCGGGTTGAGCCTAGCTGATCCCTAGCGCGGCTAACTACGTGGATCTCTAGATGCTCGATCGGCACAAGCAGTAGCAGGTGTGCATCGGCGAATCAACCCCCCGGGCGAAAGTTGCTTAGACGCCCGATTAGCTAGAAGCTCTAGTTACTTCATCGTTCACCGCACCGCTGCTCCGCCCGAAAGGATTGCCATGACGATCGCGATCAAGGCAGCACGACCGCTCCCGCAGCGCTCCGAGACCCGGGTGCGCCGCAGCCTCCGCCCGGCCGTGGCGCCCGCCCAGAGCGAGCACCTCGCGTGGCGCCAGCCGGTTCCCGGGCTCTGGGTCGCAGAGACCCCGTCCGCCTACCTCGGCATGATCGAGCAGACGAACGACGGCTTCACCGCGTCGGCCGGCGGCGGACGCACGCTCGGCTCCTTCACCACCCTGGCCGAGGCCAAGATCGCGGTCTACGCGAACTGGTTCCGGCCGCAGAAGACAGGACTCATCGGATGGCTGCTGCGACGGGCGTGACCGACGACGCCGAGGAGGTCGTGACCGACTGGAGCGAACTCCTCCCGAAGCGGGCGTACGTCCTCCGTTCGCCGTCCGGCGAGGACCTGCTCTCCACCTACGGAGGCCCGGGGGAGCAGATCGGCTCCGCCGTGTTCTTCGCCCATTCCCCGGAGGGCGACGGCGAGTTGACCATCGCCCCCGACGACGGCTGGACGGTGCTCAGCAGCGTCCAGGAGGACTAGATTCACTCCATGAGTACCGCAGCGGAGGGCAAGGCCCAGCTCCGGAAGGCCGCGCGCACGGCGGGAGACAGCAAGCTCCTCGAGATCCCGGCGCGCGCGGGGTTCGCCGCGAGCGGCCTCGTCCAGGTCCTGCTCGGCGGCCTGGCCATCCAGCTCGGGGCGTCGCACGTCGGAGAGGCCGACCAGACTGGCGCTCTCGGCGAGGTGACCAAGCTCCCCGGCGGGTTCATCATCCTCTGGGTCTCCGCCATCGGGCTGTTCGCCCTCGCCCTCTGGCTGCTGACCGAGGCGGTGCTGGTCAGGGCCGGCTCGACCGCCGACCGCTGGCTCGCGCGCGGGGAGCACGTGAGCAAGGCCGTCGCCTACGCCGTCCTCGGCCTCACGGCGGTCGCCTTCGCCCAAGGCCATCCGTCGCACGCCAGCACCACGACGCGCCATGTCAGCGCGGGCATCCTCGCGTCCCCGGGAGGTCAGCTCGGGCTGGGTGTGCTCGGCCTGGTGACCGGCGCGGTCGGCGGATACTTCGTCGTCAAGGGCATCCGGCGCCGGTTCCGGCAGGACGTCCAGGTGCCCCCTGGTGTGGCCGGACACGTGATCGTCGTGCTGGGCACGGTCGGCTACATCGCGAAGGGCATCGTGGTCGCCCTCGCGGGACTCGCCTTCATTCTCGCGGCGATCAACGCGCAGCCGGCGAGCGCGACGGGCCTCGCGGGCGGCCTGAACACGCTGCAACAGCTCCCGTTCGGCGGTGTCCTGATCGTCGTGGTGGGCCTCGGGCTCATCGCATCCGGCGTGTACAACATCGCGCGGGCGTGGCTGGCGCGGTTCTGAGCCGTCAGCCCGTCGACGCGCGCACGACGAGCTCGGCCGCGAGCTCGTGCGTCTCCGGAGCGTCGCCGCCGTCGATGAGCGACACCAGGAGGCGCGCGGCGACCGATCCGAGGAGGTCGCCGGGCAGCGCGACGCTGGTCAGCGCCGGCGCCGTGACGGAGGAGGCGGGGAGGTCGTCGAAGCCGGCGACGGCGATGTCCTCCGGCACCCGCAGGCCTGCGCGCGCGCAGGCGGCGAGCACGCCGTGGGCGAGGGTGTCGGAGGCCGCGATCACCGCCGTGGCGCCGGCGGCCCGCCAGGCCGGGAGCGCGGCCGCGGCGGCTGCCATCGCCTCGGCGATGTCCGGGCGGCTGCTGACCTGCGGCGTGGTGAGCAGTGTCATCCCGTGCCGCCCCGCCTCCGCCTCCAGCAGGGTGCGGCGCAGCTCGTAGGTCGCGGCGGGCGTGGAGCCGTCGAGGTAGCCGATCACGGTGTGGCCGCGCTCGGCGAGGTGTGCGATCAACGCCCGGACTCCGGAGGCCAGGTCGTAGTTGACCGCGGGCGCGCGGTCCTCCAGCCCCGGCGCGTCCAGCAGCACGAGGGGGACGCCGGCGGGCGCGTCGTCCAGGAACTCGACAGCGGGGGCGGAGACCAGCAGCCCGGCGGGCCGGAGCGCCGCGAGCCGCCGCACGTCGGCGACCGTCGGCTGCTCGCCGGTCGGGGAGGCGAACAGCAGGAGCTGGAAGCGCTCGCCGAGGGTCTCCTGCACCGCGTTGATCACGCGGCCGAAGAACGGGTTGGGGAGGTCCGGCGCGAGCAGCACGACGACATCGCTCGTGCCGCGGGCCAGCGCGCTCGCGGTGCTGTCGACCACGTAGCCGAGCTCGGCCACGGCGGCGCGCACGCGTTCCGCGTTCTCGTCGGAGATCCGGCCGCGGTGCTTGCCGTTGACCACGAGCGAGACGGCCGCGATACTCGTGCCCGCCCGCTCCGCAACCATCGCCGCGGTCACCCGCTTGCGCGGCGGGGGAGGGGGCGGCGTCGGCATCCGCCCATGATATCGGGGACCGGCCCGGTTGCGCGTCAAGCGCTTTACGTCTATCGTGTCAAACGTTTTACGTTCCTCGAAGAAGCGGAGGCTCCACCTGATGGAGAAGATCATCCTCGACTGCGATCCCGGTCACGACGACGCGATAGCGCTCATGCTCGCTCACGGCAACCCGGAGATCGAACTGCTCGCCGTGACGACCGTCGCGGGCAACCAGACCCTCGACAAGGTCACGCGGAACGCGCTGTCCGTCGCGCGTGTCGCCGGCATCGCGGGCGTCCCGTTCGCGGCCGGCGCCGATCGCCCGCTGGTACGGCCGATCGAGGTCGCGCCGTCCATCCACGGCGAGTCCGGTCTCGACGGCCCCGTCCTCCCCGAGCCGCTGATCGAACTCGACGGGCGGCACGCGGTGGACCTCATCGTGGAGACCCTGATGGCGCACGAGCCGGGCACCGTCACGCTCGTGCCGACCGCTGCGCTGACCAACATCGCGCTGGCGGTCCGCCGCGAGCCGCGGATCGTGGAGCGGGTCAAGCAGGTGGTCCTCATGGGCGGCGGCGTGCACGTCGGCAACTGGAGCCCGGTCGCCGAGTTCAACATCGTCATCGACCCGGAGGCCGCCGACATCGTCTTCAGCGCAGGCTGGAAGGTCGTCATGGTTGGGCTCGACCTCACCCACCAGGCTCTCGCGACTCCGGAGGTGCGCGCGAGCATCGCCGCGGTCGGCACGGCTCCTGCGCGCTTCGTCGGCGAGCTGCTCGACTTCTTCGGCCAGACCTATTCGGAGGCGCAGGGCTTCGACAGCCCGCCCGTCCACGACCCGTGCGCAGTCGCCTACGTGATCGACCCGACCGTGGTCCGCGCCGAGCGGATGCCCCTCGCGATCGAGACGCAGGGCCGGCTGACCACCGGGATGACCGTGGCCGACCGCCGTGGCCCCGCGCCGGACGACTGCATGACCTGGGCAGCCCTCGAACTCGACCGCGACCGCTTCTGGGGCCTCGTGGTCGACGCGCTCGAGCGCATCGGCGACCCGGAGGCCGCGAGCCCCGCCGCGACCACCGCGAACGGAGCCGTCGCGTGACCGCCCCCGTCGCCACCTCCGCCCCGACCGGCCGCCCGGTCCGGATCGCCGCGCTCACCGCGGCCCTCCTCGCCGCCTGCGTCGCGTTCCAGCTCAACGCGAGCATGCTCAGCCCCGTCCTCGTCACGATGGCGCGCGAGCTGCACAGCGACGACGCCACGATCGGGCTGTCGCAGACCCTGTTCTTCACGGTGGCCGCGGTGTTCTCGCTGTTCCTGCCGCGCCTCAGCGACATCTTCGGCCGCAAGCGCGTGCTGCTCGGGATGCTCGTGGTCATGTTCGCCGGCAGTGTCGTCGCCGCGCTCGCCGTCAACGTGGAGATGCTCTTCGTCGGCCGGATCGTGCAGGGCGTCGCCGGACCCGTTGTCCCGATCTGCCTGCTGATGCTGCGCTCCGAGATCTCCGACCCGCGCCGCTACGGCGCCGCGATGGGCCTCCTCACCGCGGTCAACGGCGGCATCGCCGGCATCGACGCGATCGCCGGCGGCTGGCTCGCGACGGCGTTCGGCTTCCGCGCGGTCTTCTGGGTGATCGCCGCCGTCACGGTCGTGGCCGTGGTGATGCTCGCCGCCTGGGGCGTGGAGTCGCGCCCGTCGGAAGGCGTCCGGATGGACTGGTGGGGCGTGGTCCCGCTCGCGGTCTCGCTCGGCGCGCTGCTGACCGGCCTCAACGAGGCGGGCAAGCTCGCCGCCGCGAACGGGCTGCTCGTCATCGGTTCGCTGCTGGTCGCCGTGCTCGCGTTCGCCGCGTTCTGGGCGATCGAGAACCGCCGCAGCCAGCCGCTCATCCCCACCGCGTACCTGAAGCCGCGCTCGACCTGGGCGCTGTTGCTCACTACCCTGCTGACGATGACCGGCGTCTTCGCCGTCGTGAACGGCCTGGTCACCTCCATCGCGCAGAATCCGCACGCCGGGTTCGGGATGGCGCCGGACGTCGCCTCCCTCGCCTTCCTCACCCCGTACGCGCTGGTCGGCTGGGTCGTCGGACCGCTCGCCGGCCGGCTCGCGCCCACGCTCGGCTACCGCCGCATCCTCCGGATCGGCCTCGCGGGCAGCGTGATCGGGACGCTCATCATGGCGTTCGTCGGCGTGCACTCGCTCCCGGTGCTGATCGCTGCGACCGTGCTGCTCGGCATCACCTACGCGGGCATCGCGAACATCATGCTGAACGGGCTCGGCATCGTGCTCTCCCCTGCCGCGAACCCGGGCTTCCTCCCCGGCCTGAACGCGGGCGCCTTCAACCTGGGCGCCGGACTGAGCTTCGCGCTGCTGCCGGCGATCCAGATCGCCGCCGGGGCGACCGATCACTCGACGACCGGATACTCTGCCGGAATGATCCTCGGCGCCGTGATCACAGCCGCGGCGTTCGGGGTGTCCTTCCTGATCCCGCGTCCCGTCTCGGCCGAGGTGGCCGCACCGGAGGCGACCAGATGACGGGCGGCAGGATCGTCGTCGTCGGCTCGCTGAACGCCGACCTGGTCGTCCGGACCGCGGCCTTCCCGCGTGCGGGCGAGACCGTCGCGGGCGGCGACCTGCGGATCGGCGCGGGCGGCAAGGGCGCCAATCAGGCGGTCGCCGCCGGCCGGCTCGGCGGCGACGTCGCGATGGTGGGCGCGGTCGGAGCGGACGGCAACGGCGACCTGCTCCGCTCGGCCGTGGCGGCCGCCGGGGTGGACGCCTCCGCAGTGAGCGTGCGCGCCGACGTCCCTACCGGGACGGCGCTCATCACCGTGGACGCGCACGGCGAGAACACGATCGTGGTCTCGCCGGGTGCCAATGGGACGCTGGCGCCGGCCGACCTCCCCGAGCGGGTCTTCGACGGCTCCGCGGTGATCGGCCTCTGCCTCGAGGTGCCGGACGCGACCGTGCGCGCCGCGGCCGACCGCGCCCGCGCGGCCGGGGCGACCGTGCTGCTCAACCCGTCGCCGTTCGGGCCGGCAGCCCGCGACCTCGCGCCCGTCGCCGACGTGCTGCTCGTGAACGAGGGGGAGGCGGAGGCACTCCTCGGCCTCCCGGCCGGCGCGGTCGCCTCCGCCCCCGCATCCGTGCGCGACGGGTTCGCCTCGCTCGGGATCGCGCGGGCGGTCGTCACGCGCGGCGCCGACGGCTGCCTCATCGTCGACGGCGCGGCCGACCCGGCGCACGTCGCCGCGGTCCGGGTCGACGCCGTCGACACGACCGGCGCCGGCGACGCCTTCATGGGCGCGCTGCTGCTGCGCCTCGCGGACGGTGCTTCGCTGATCGAGGCGGCGCGCTTCGCGGTCGGGGTGGGCGGCTACGCGGCGGCGCACGCTGGGGCGCAGGCATCGTATCCGACGGCGGCGGAGCTGGCGGCCTTCCTCGCGGAGCGCGGGGCCTGACCGGCGCGGCCGCCGACGCCTGACCCCTCAGACCGGATGCCGCGACACGGCCGCGAGCGGCACGTGCCAGCGGAAGCGCAGCGACAGCATCCGGAAGGCGAACACGAGCGCGGCGACCGCCGCCTCCGTCCACGGGTTGTAGCCGTGCAGCGACCAGATCACGACGATGAGGGCGGCGCCGAGCATCGCCGGGACGGCGTAGAGGTCGTGCGGGTCGAAGAGCTGCGGGTCGCGGTTGGCGACGACGTCGCGGAGGAGGCCGCCGCCCACGGCCGTCGTCACGCCGAGCACACCGGCCGCGATCGGGTTCGCGCCGTGCCCCAGCGCGATGACGGTGCCCGTGATGCAGAACAGCGCGAGGCCGCCGCCGTCGAACACCAGCAGCGTCCGCGGGAAGCGGGCGACGGCGCCCGACAGGAAGAAGACGAGGACGGCGGCCACGACGGGCGGCGCCAGGTAGACCGGGTTCGCGAACGCGTTCGGCGTGACGCCGAGGATGACGTCGCGGATCACGCCGCCGCCGAGGCCGGTCAGCGAGCCGAGCAGCAGCGAGCCGATGATGTCGAAGCCGCGCCGCGCGGCCAGCAGGCTGCCCGAGATCGCGAAGAAGAACGTGCCGAGGAGATCGAGGACGAGAGGCACCACCACCAGCCGACCATATCGCCACCGCGCACGTCCCCGGGCGGCGCCGCACCCGGTCGATCAGTCGCCGGCGGCGAAACGCCGCACACGGTGCACCTCGATGTCGGGCTCGCGCAGCGTCAGTCCGTGGCCGGGGGCCGAGCGGTCGGGGAGGAGCCGGCCGTCGGCCAGCGCGGGCAGTCCGTCGAAGAACTGCTCCTCGATGCGGACGTGGTCGTGAAAGTATTCGACGTTGATCGCCGGCCGGTGCGCCGCGGCCACGGAGGCGTGGAGCGCGGGAGCCGTGTGCGCGGACAGTGGCACGCCGAAGGCGGTCGCGAGCGCGGCGGCGATCCCGAACCCGGTGATGCCGCAGCGGGTCGCGTCGGCCTGGAGCACGTCGACGCACCCGTCGATGAGGAGGTCGCGGAAATCGGCCGGCGTGTAGCCGTACTCGCCGGCCGCGACGCGGATCGGCGCCGGCATCCGGTCGCGCAGCAGCCGGAGTCCATGCCGGTCCTGGCTGGACACCGGCTCCTCGAACCAGGTGACGCCCTCCTCGGCGAACAGCTCGGCCAGGCGCAGGGCCTGCTTGCGCTCGTACGCGCCGTTGGCGTCGACGAAGAGTTCGACGCCGGGGCCGATCGCCTCGCGGGCCAGCGCCACCCGGCGCGGGTCGTCGTCCGGGCGGGAGCCGACCTTCATCTTCACCGAGCCCAGCCCCTGGGCGGCCCACGAGCCGAGCTGGGTGCTCAGCTCGTCGTCGGTGTAGTCGGTGAACCCTCCGCTTCCGTACGCGTCGACGCCCTCGTGCGCGCCGCCCAGCAGCCGGGTCAGCGACATCCCGCTGAGGCGGGCCTTCAGGTCGTGGAGCGCGATGTCCACGGCCGCGATGGCGCCGGCGCTCACGCCGGGCCAGCCGATGTTGCGGGTGGCCGCGGCCAGCTCCCAGTACAGGCGCTCCGTGTCGAACGGGTCGGCGCCGTCGAGGATCGCCCAGAGCACGTCCTCGACGATCGGGAGGCTGGCCGGCGCCGTGTACGCGTAGCCGAGCCCGGTGCTGCCGCCTGCGTCGACGGCGACCACCAGGACCCCGGTGCTGTCCCAGCCGATGGTCCCGTCGCTCTCCGGCCGTCTCCGGCCTTCGGTCGCGGTGGGCACCACATAGGCGTCGGCCCGGATCGACCGGATCCGGTCCGGTGAGCTAGCGCGCATCGTCGTCATCGTCCGTCGAGCGGTGCAGCGCCCCCTTCACCCGCTCGACGCCCTCCGTGATGAGGGAGGTCGCCGAGTCCTTGATGGCGGCGAGGCCGTCCGGGTCGCCCTTCAGCAGCGCGAGGCCGGTGTTCTTCGCGAACTCGAACGTGATGTGCGGAGGCAGCGGCGGCACGTTCTTGCTGGTGTGCGCGTCGATGACGGTCACGCCGGGGTGCGCGAGCGCCGCGTCCCAGGCCGCCTCGATCTGGTCGTCGGAGGTGACCGTGATGCCCTGGAAGCCCAGCAGCTTCGCCCAGCCCGCATAGTCGACCGACTCGACGTCCTGCGAGGTCGGCCAGACCGGGTTGGCGTCCTCCGTGCGCATCTCCCAGGACACCTGGGTGAGGTCGTCGTTGTGCAGCACCAGCACCACGAAGGTCGGGTTCGACCACCGCGACAGGTACTTCTTCACGGTGATCAGCTCGTTCATCCCGAGCATCTGGAAGGCGCCGTCGCCGATCGTGCAGACGACCGGGCGCTCCGGGTAGGCGAACTTGGCCGCCTCCGCGTACGGCATCGCGGCGAGCATGGTCGCGAGCCGGCCGGAGAGGTCGCCGCGCATCCCGTCGCGGAGCCGGATGTGCTGGCCGTACCAGTCGGCGCTGGTGCCGGCGTCGGCAGTGACGATCGCCCCGGCGGGGAGCCGCTTGTTCAGCTCGTGGTAGACCCGGCGCGGGTTCACGCCGTCGTCGTAGTGCTGTTCGGCCTGGGCGGCGAGCTCGGCGTCCCACTCCCGCATCCCGGAGGCGGCCTTCTCCTGCCAGGACAGGTCGGTCTTCTGCGTCAGCAGGGGGAGGAGCCCGGCCAGCGTCGTCTTCACGTCGCCCCAGATGCTCACGTCGGTGGGGTAGCGCAGCCCGAGCTGCTCGGGCCGCAGGTCGATCTGCACGGCCTTGGCCTGGCCGGTCTTCGGCAGGAACTGGCCGTACGGGTAGTTCGTGCCGAGCAGGACGAGCGTGTCGCAGTCCTGCATCTGGTCGTAGCTCGGCCGCGAACCGAGGAGGCCGAGCTGCTGGGTGTGGAAGGGCACGTCGCCGGGGACGACCTGCTTGCCGCGCAGGGTCGTCATCAGTCCCGCGCCGGTGAGCCGCGCGGCCGCGAGCACCTCGTCGGTCGCCCCGACAGCGCCGTGCCCGACCAGGAAGGTGACCCGCTCGCCGGCGTTGATGATGTCCGCCGCCGCCCGGAGCTGCTCCGCGGGCGGCGCGATGGCGGTCGACGGCGCCACGGCGCTCGACCGGGACACCCACATCTCCGCTCCGGGGGCCGCCATCTCCATCCCCTGCACGTCGTGCGGCAGGATGACAACGCACGGCTGCTTGCGGGTGATCGCGGTGCGGAAGGCGGTGTCGATCACAGCCTGCGCCTGCTCCGGCGACACGATCGTCTGCACGTAATCGGCGACGTCGGCGAACGTCTGCTCCAGCTTGCTCTCCTGCTGGTTGAACGTGCCGAACGAGTTGAGCCCCTGCTGGCCCACGATCGCGACCACCGGCTGGTTGTCCATCTTCGCGTCGTACAGGCCGTTGATCAGGTGGAAACCGCCGGGGCTGGAGGTCGCGATGCAGACGCCGACCTCGCCGGTGAACTTCGCGTGCGCCGTGGCCATCAGGGCGCAGATCTCCTCGTGCGTCGGCCGGATGTACTCCAGCCCCTCGCCGGCGCGCTCGGCTTTGCCGAGCATCCCGTCGAACTCGCCGATGCCGTCGCCGGGGAAGGCGAACACGCGCCGCACGCCCCACTCCCGCAGCCGTCCGATCACGAACTCGCTGACTGTCGTCGCCATGTGTCTCTCTCCTTCAGTCGATCTGCGGTGTTCCAGCGGCCTGCATGGCTTGCTCAGCCTTGGGGCCGCCGGATGAGGCGGTCCGCCGCACGCGCGGCGACCGCCATGATGGTCAGGGCCGGGTTGGCGCTGCCCTGCGTCGGCAGCACGCTCCCGTCGGTGATGAGCAGGTTGGGGACGGCGAACGCCCGGCAGTCCGCGTCGACGACCCCCTGCGTCTCGTCCGCGCCCATGCGCGCGCCGCCGACGAGGTGCGCATAGCGCTGCACGGTCATGGTCTCCTGGGCGCCTGCGGCCTCCAGGATGCGCTCCATGGTCGCCTGCGCGGCCTTCGCCAGCGCGCGGTCGTTGTCGCCCTGCGAGTATGCGAAGTGCGCGACCGGGAGGCCGTAGCGGTCCTTCTCGTCCGCCAGCGTGACGCGGTTCTCGGCGCGCGGGAGGAACTCGCAGAGCGCGCCCAGGCACGCCCAGTGCACGTAGTCCGACATGTAGCGGCGCAGGTCCGCGCCCCAGTACCCCTGCGCCATGACGTGCTCCGCCCAGGTGATCGGCAGCGGCGAGACGGTCTGGATGGAGTACCCGCGCTTGTAGGGCTTGGTGGGGTCGGTCTCGTAGAACTCCTCCGTGCTCACCTCGGGCGGCGGCGCCTTCCACATCCGGATCTCCTGCTCGAACCGGCCGGCGGTCTGCGGTGCGCCCTGCACCATCAGGTAGCGGCCGACGAGGTCGAAGTCGTTGCAGAGGCCGTCCGGGAAGCGCGCCGACGCCGAGTTGAGCAGCAGGCGCGGCGTCTCGATCGAGTATCCGGCGATGGCGACCATCCTGGCCTTCTGGAAGCGGGGGACGCCGTCCTTCACGTAGTGCACCCCGGTCGCCCGGCCGGTGAACTGATCGACCTCGACGGAGGTGACCATGCTGTCCGCGCGCACCTCGGCCCCGTGGGCGAGCGCGTCCGGGATGTGGGTGATGAGCGGCGACGCCTTGGCGTTCACCTTGCAGCCCTGCAGGCAGAACCCGCGGTAGATGCAGTGCGGCCGGTGCCCGAACCGGCCGTTCGTGATCGCCACGGGCCCGACCTTGGCCTCCACGCCCGCCGCGTAGGCGCCCCGGAGGAACGTCTCGCCGTTGCCCGACACCGGGTGCGGCCGATGCGGGTAGCTGTGCGGGTCGCCCCACGGCCAGTCCTCGCCGGCGACCGGGAGCTCGTTCTCGATGTCGTCGTAGAACGGCGCGAGGTCGGAGTACTCCATCGGCCAGTCCGCCCCGACGCCGTCGGCGGTGAACGTGCGGAAGTCGCTCGGGTGGAAGCGCGGCACGTACCCGGCGTAGTGGACCATCGACCCGCCGACGCCGCGGCCGGAGTTGTTCGACCCGAGCGGCACCGGGTCGTCGCCGCCGATCTGCCGCGGCTCCGTCCAGTAGAGGTGGTGGGAGCCCGCCTCGTCGCTCACCCAGTCGCGTGCGGGGTCCCAGAACGGGCCGGCGTCGAACGCGACGGCGTCCCAGCCGGCGCGCGCCAGGCGCTGCAGCAGCACGGAGCCGCCCGCGCCGCAGCCGACGATGGCGATGTCGACCTCGTCGCTGTCGGCGAAGCGCCGCATCTGCTCGGTCAGGCGCGGCTCGGCACGCGAGCCGTCGGGCGTCAGCAGCCAGGCGGAGTCGTTGCGGTCGCGGACGGTGCTCATGCGGATCCCGTCCCGGCCTGGGGGAGGTCGCCCGGCCGGGCGTCGGCGACCTCGAACGGCTCCCGCCGGTCGATGCCGAGGTTCTTGTAGCCGCGGGGGTAGGCGGGACCGGCGAAGCCGATCTCGTCCCAGGCCGCTGGGTGGCTGTAGAAGGCGGTGCACGCGTACCGGGTCCACAGGCTCCAGATGCGGGCCCGGTGGAAGCCGCGCCAGTCGCCGTCGCCGTCCTTCACGTCGGCGAGCAGAGCGACCTGGTCGTCCTCCCCGCACACGGCGAAGGCACGGCCGTGCCGTGCGTGGGCCTCCTCGTCGAGCGCGGCCAGGCTCGTCCGCCAGGCGACCCAGTCGTCCGGCATCGAGTCGTAATGCCAGCCGTCGGTCTCCTTCTCGGCGAGCCGGGCGTCCACCATCGCGGTCACCGGGACCGCCCGGTTCTCGGGGTGCTGGTCGAGCAGGCGGTCGAACAACGCCGTCGCCGCGGCCTCCTCGGTCGCGTCGAAGAAGCGGATGTCCGGCGGCCGGCCGACCCGGTCCAGCACGGTGGCGCGGGTCGTCTCGTCCCACGCCGGCGCCTGGTCGAGCACGCGGAAGCCGGGGAAGCGCTCCGGCACCCGGTCGCCGTCGCCCTGGCTCGCGGCCGTCACTTCTCCCGCCTCAGGATCGCGGCCAGCAGGCCCATCCCGCCGACCAGGGTCACCAGGAGCGGAGCGAGCAGGGGCGGTCCCATCTCCAGGTTGTAGCGGAGGTTGTGCCAGCCGCCGGGCTTCTGGCCGATGCCGCGGGCGTGCAGGTAGACGCCCTGCACGCCGTTCGCCACGATCGTGGCCGCGGCGAGCGGGAGCGCCGTCTTGGCGGCGGTCTTGCTGAAGAACCCGGCCACCCCCGCGACGGCGCCGATCGGCCCCAGGATCACGGGAGCCCACATCCAGCGATTGCCGAAGCTCGCCTTGTCGTGCTCGAAGTAGATCTCGGCGGCGGTGACGACGGCGCCCGCGGCCGTCAGGGCGGAGAGCGAACGCTCGAACCTGCCCGTCTCGACGTTCCGCACGAGCCGGTCGATCCCCTGCACGGTGTCGCTGCGGCGCAGCTTCCTCGTGGTCCTGTTCCTGGTGTCCTTACGGCCCACGCCCGGCCTCACTCGCCGTCGAGCTGCTCGAGCAGCTTCTTGGAGGCGCGGGCGATGTCATCGTGGTCGTTCTGTGCCGCCCGGCTCTCCAGCGAGATGACGGCGCAGCGGTGGACCTTGGCGAAGTCGCCGTACGGGAAGCTGTACCGGCCCTTCGTCTCTTCGCTCTTCTCGGCGTCCTCGCCGAGGTGCCAGAGCGCGTACTGCTCCCAGCCGTGCTTCTCGATGAATTTGTTCTCCGCGTCCGCGCTCGGTGCGTCCTCGCTCCAGTCGTCGCGCTCGTCGTGGACCACGGTGCCCTTCTCGACCAGGCTTCGGGCGTGGTCGAGGGCCTTCCGGTTGAGCTTCACGGTCATGATCGTGCCCCTTCCTCGGTTCGTCCCGACCCTTCGGATGCAATGCCCAGTGCCGCCCGAACGCAAGGGGTTGACCGGATTCGGAGGCAGCGCGGAGCATCGGCGGTGGACCTGACCGCTGACCGAAGAAGCACGGATGAAGGAGCCCAGATGAAGGAGAACCGATGAGCCGCATCGAGACACTGGAGGGCGCCGTCGTCGTGGTGACCGGCGCCAGCGGAGGGGTGGGCCGCGCCGCCGCCGTCGAGTTCGCCCGGCACGGCGCGAGCGTCGCCCTGCTGGCCCGCGGCGAGGCGGGGCTGGAAGCCGCGGCCGACGACGTGCGCGCGGCCGGAGGCCGTGCGCTCACCGTCTCGGTCGATGTCGCCGACGCGGACGCGGTGGAAGCCGCGGCGGAGCGGGTGGTCTCCGAGTGGGGACGCATCGACGTGTGGGTGAACTGCGCGTTCTCGTCCGTCTTCGCGGAATTCGGGCGGATCGCCCCGGAGGAGTTCCGCCGGACCACCGAGGTGAGCTACCTGGGCTTCGTGTACGGCACGATGGCGGCGCTGCGCCGGATGCGCCCGGCCGGCCGCGGGGTCGTCGTGCAGATCGGCTCCGCGCTCGCGTACCGCGGCATCCCGCTGCAGTCGGCGTACTGCGGAGCCAAGCACGCGATCGTCGGGTTCACCGAGTCGGTGCGCGCCGAGTTGATGCACGACCACAGCGACGTCGCGATCACGATGGTGCACCTGCCCGCGATGAACACGCCGCAGTTCCGCTGGCTGCTGTCGCGCCTGCCGAAGCAGGCCCAGCCGGTCCCGCCGATCTACCAGCCGGAGGTCGCGGCGCGCACCATCGTGCACGCCGCCCTGCGGCCGCGCCGGGCCTATTGGGTGGGGATCTCGACGGTGCAGACGATCATCGGCAACCGGCTCATCCCCGGGCTCCTCGACCGCTACCTGGGCCGGACCGGCTACGCGTCCCAGCAGACCGACGAGCCGCGTCCCGCCGACCAGCCCGCGAACCTGTGGGAGCCCGCGGACCGGGACGTCGACCATGGCACGCACGGCCCGTTCGACGGCCGGGCGAAGGCTCGGAGTGCGCAGGCGTGGGCGTCGCGCAACCGCCGCGCCCTCGGCGCCGCTGGGGCCGCAACGGTCGCGGCCGCTCTGGTGGCCGTCGGCGGCCGGGCCGCGCGACGCTGAGCGGTGGACCCCCGGCGCCCGGACGCCGGGGGTCCACCGGGGCTCACGGCGTCGGCATCCCGCCGGTGACCGACAGCGTCTCTCCGACGACATAGCTGGATTCCGGCGACGCCAGGAACACGTACGCCGGCGCCAGCTCGGCCGGCTGTCCTGGCCGGCCGAGCGGGGTCTGCGAGCCGAAGTCGGGCAGCTTCTCGGGCGGCTGGCCCGCGCTGACCTGCAGCGGCGTCCACACCGGCCCCGGGGCGACGGCGTTGACCCGGATGCCCTTCGGCGCGAGCTGCTGCCCGAGGGCCTTCGTGAACGTGTTGATCGCGGCCTTGGTCGTGGCGTAGTCCACCAGCAGCTCGCTCGGCAGGTAGGCCTGCACGGAGGTCGTGTTGATGATCGTGGAGCCGGCGCGCAGATGCGGGAGCGTCGACTTGGTCAGCCAGAACATCGCGTAGACGTTCGTCTTCATCGTCTGGTCGAACTGCTCGTCGGGCAGCTCGGTCAGGTCGGGGCAGAAGACCTGCTTGCCCGCGTTGTTGACGAGGATGTCGATCCCGCCGAGCTCGTCCACGGCGCGCTGCACCACCTGGTCGCAGAACGCCCGGTCGGTCAGGTCGCCGGGGATCAGCAGCGCGGTCCGCTGCGCGCCGCGGATCTGCTCGGCCACGGCCTGAGCGTCGACCTCCTCTTCGGGCAGGTAGACGATGGCGACGTCGGCGCCTTCGCGCGCGAACGCGATCGCCACCGCCGCGCCGATCCCGGAGTCGCCGCCGGTGACGATGGCCTTGCGGCCGGTGAGGCGGCCGGTTCCCACGTAGCTGGACTCGCCGCGGTCGGCGGGCGGGTCCAGCTCGCTGTCGCGGCCCGGCTCGGGGACCTGCGCCTCCGGCGGGTGGATGTGCGGGTAGCGGTCGACGGGATTGTCGAATTCGTACTGGCTCTCAGGCATTCGCCGGAACTCCCCTTTCGTCGTGGTCTGGTGGTGGTGGCGCTACCGGTCGTCGGCGCCGCCGCCGGAGGCCGTGTCCGCGCCGTCGTCCGACTCCTCGGACTGGGGGCCGGTTCCGTCGGGCAGGTCGTCCGGGTCGGTGTTGCGTGGGTCGCGTTCGCTCATCGTTCGTGTTCCTTTCGTGCGGTGCGCCCGGTCGGGGCACGGCCGGGTGCAGGAGAGGTTCCGCAACGGACGCTACGCGGGCCCCGGGCGGGACGTACCCGGTTGTCTGGCGGGTGACCGGCGGGTACCGTGCGAGCGACGGCCGCAGTTGGGCTCCCGAGGGGTGGACACAGCCGAGTGGACACAGACGAGTGGACACAGCCGAGTGGACACAGACGAGCGGACACAGCCGAGTGGACACAGACGAGCGGACACACCGGTCGCGGCGGCGCAAGGGGGTTGCGCGCCGGCGCGCGCGATCCGAGCGTGGGGGACATGCATGATCCTGACACCTCCCCGCCGGTCGTGAGTGTCGGGATCGAGGGCTATCTGGCCGCCGCGGCCGCGTGCGGCGGCGAAGTGGGGCCGCTGCTCGACGCGCTCCGCTCCACACCGCCGACGGACCTGCTCCCGCTGCCCGCGTCGGGCCGCACGGCCGAGCGCTTCCGAGGGCTGGCGCGCGTCGCCGCCGTCGACGTCACCGCCGCACGGGTGCTCGAACCGCACCTGGACGCCGTGGCGATCCTCGCCGAGGCCGACGAGCCGCAGCCGGAGCGGGGGACCGTCTGGGGCGTGTTCGCGGCGGAAGGCCCGGACGCCTCGCTGGTCGCGAGCCAGGACGGCGACCGGTGGACCCTGCAGGGCCGCAAGCCGTGGTGCTCGCTCGCCGGGCGGATCACCAGCGCCCTCGTCACCGCCGCCACCCCGGAGGGGGGCCGGCGGATGTTCGCGGTCTCGATGGGGGCGCCCGGGGTGAGCGCGGCTCCGGCGCAGTGGGTCGCGCGCGGTCTCAGCGCGGTCGTCAGCGGGCCGGTCGACTTCGACCGGTCGCCAGTCCGGCCCGTCGGCGGCGAGGGCTGGTACCTCGATCGCCCAGGCTTCCGCTGGGGCGCGATCGGGGTGGCCGCGTGCTGGTGGGGCGGCTGCCTGCCGGTGCTGGAGGCGCTCACGGCACGCTGTCGCACACGTCCGGACGACCAGCTCGGCGCCGCGCGGACGGGCGAGCTGTACCGGCGGCTGGAGAGCGGCCGGCTGGCCCTCGACGACGCCGCGAGCCGGATCGACGCCGGCGAGGTGGCGGACCCCGCCGTCCTCGCGCACGCCGTCCGGGGCACCGTCGCCGACGCCGTGGTCGCCGCGCTCGCCGCTGCGCGGGACGTCCTCGGCCCCGCCGCCCTCGCCTTCGACGAGAACCTGGCCCGCCGCTGCGCCGACCTGGAGCTGTACGTGTCCCAGTACCACCGCGGCCGCGACGACGCCTCGCTCGCCGGCCACCTGGCGGGAGGGGGGCGCGCGTGGTGACGTTCGACCCGTTGGTCGCGGAGACCTCCTTCGAGGACTGGGAGGACCCGGCCCGCTGGGAGTCCGTGCCGGAGCGGAGCGCAGAGTGGCTGGCGGGTTTCAGCGGGATCGTCGTCTTCTCGGCGCACCCCGACGACGAGACGCTGGGCGTGGGCGGCCTCCTCGCGATGGCCGGGGAGCTCGACCTTCCCGTCTCCGTCGTCGTGGCGACGGGTGGGGACGGCGAGCGGATCGGCGAGCTGCGGGAGGCTCTCGAGCGCCTCAGCACACCCGCCGAGGTCGCCGCGCTCGGCCTGCCGGACGGCGGTCTCAAGCACGAGGCGGACGCCCTGCGCGCCGCCGTGGACCGCGCCCTCGCCGACCGCCCCGCCGGCGCGACCCTCGTGCTGGCCCCGTGGCCGGGGGATCGGCACGGCGACCACCGGACCCTGGGACGCGAAGTCGCCGCCGTCTGCGCCGAGCGCGGGCACACGCTCCTGCTCTACCCGCTGTGGCTGTGGCAGTGGGGGACGCCGGACGACCTGCCCTGGGAGCGGGCGAGCCGGCTCGCGGTCACCGCGGCCGCGCGGGAACGCAAACGTCTGGCGCTCGCGGCGTTCTCGAGCCAGCTCCATTCGCCCGGGAACCCGGCCGGCGTGCTCAGCGAGGGGTTCGTCGAGCGGGCCGTCCGCGGCAGGGAGGTGCTGCTCGAACCGGACACGCGCGCCCCGGTCGACCACTTCGAGGCACTGCACCGCGGCAGCGACGACCCGTGGTCGGTGCGCACGCGCTGGTACGAGCGCCGCAAGCGCGCGCTGATCCAGGCCGCGCTGCCGAAGGAGCAGTACCGGCGCGCTTTCGAGATCGGCTGCTCCAACGGTGAGATGTCTGCGCTGCTCGGCGAGCGCTGCGCGGAGCTGCTCAGCGTGGACAGCGCCGCCGCGGCGGTCGCGCTGGCGGCGGAGCGGACTGCGGCGGAGCCGAACGTGCTCGTGCGGCGGATGCGCGTCCCCGACCAGTGGCCGGACGGCTCGTTCGACCTGATCGTGGTGTCCGAGGTCGCCTACTACCTCGCGGCCGACCAGTGGGCGACGACGGTGGAGCGGATCGCCGGTTCGCTGGCTGCCGGCGGCCACGTCGTGCTCTGCCACTGGACGGGGCAGGCCGACGACTTCGCCCAGTCGGGCGCCGACGCGCACGCGGCCTTCGCCGACCGCTCCGGCCTCCGGCCGCTCGTGCGGCACCACGACGAGGACTTCGTCCTGGAGGTCTTCGGGTGAGCGTCGACCACATCCTCATCGCGGTGCCCGCGCGAGACGAGGAGGCCACGCTCGCGGACTGCCTGCGCTCCCTGGAGCGCGCCCGCGCCGCCGTCCCGGTCCGCTCGTCCGTCGTCCTGGTGTTGGACTCCTGCACGGACGGCTCGCTGGACGTCGCGCGGCGCTTCCCCGACTCGCTGGTGATCGAGCGCGAGCACGAGAACGTCGGCCGGAGCCGTCACGACGCCGTCCTCACCGGGCTGCGCGCATGCGGCTCGTCGCCGGACCGCACCTGGATCGCGTTCACCGACGCCGACAGCACGGTTCCGCGGCCGTGGCTGCGGGAGCACCTGCGCGCGGCGCGCACCGCCGACGCGTACGTCGGCGCGGTCGTCCCGCGCCTCGCCGAGCTGGACGAGCCGCGACGGCGGGCCTGGCAGCGCAGCCATCCGCCCGGCGCGACGCTCGGCCACGTGCACGGCGCCAACCTGGGCGTGCGGGCGGACGCGTACCTGCGGGTGGGCGGCTTCCTCCCACTGCTCGTCGGGGAGGACGTCGACCTGGTCGCCCGGCTGCGCGACGCCCGCTTCCGGATCGCGGAGAGCGAGCGCCATCCGGTGACGACCTCTGGCCGGCTCTCCGGTCGTGCGCCGGAGGGGTACTCCGCCTACCTGCGCGGCCTCGCGACCTGACCGGTCCCGTCGTCGTACCCGGCCCCGCTGTCGAAGCCGGCCCCGCTGTCGAAGCCGGGGCCGAGCGCGCTGAGCGCGAACGATGCGACATCGAGGATCGGCACGGAGGTGTACTGCGCGATGTCGCGGCGGAACTCGGGCAGCAGCGTGCACTCCAGCACCAGGGCGCCGACGTCCGCGAGGCGGCCGCCCGGCGCGCACTCGCGTTCGAGCACGGCCTCCACGCCGGCGCGCAGGGTGCCGAGGTCCCAGCCGTTGCCGTAGGCGTGGTCGTCGGTGAGGATGCCGCTCCAGCCCGGCTGATCCTCCAGGCCGACGATCGTCAGCCGCGGGTACAGCGGGTCGGCCGCGAGCATGCGGCTCGCGAGCGGCGCGGAGACGGTGAGCACGCCGATCCGCGCCCTGGTTAGGGTGGCGGCGAGCGGCAGGAGGTCCAGACTGCTGGTCAGCGTGTTCGCCGTCGGGAGGTCGGACTGGCGCGCGTAGTAGAAGAACCCGCAGTCCGTGATGATGAGCGAGCAGTGCGCCAGCCGCTCCCTGGCGCGCCAGAAGGCGTCGATCGCCACCGGGTCGCCCGCGACCAGCCGCTCCACCCGGGCGCCGCGCGCGACGGCGTACGACACCGGGATCCCCGGCCAGCTCGCCGGGTTCTCGAAGAAGCCGACCGGGTTGGCGCTGATCGCCGGGGCGCCCGCCTCGACGCAGTCGAGGTCGTCGACCGCGTAGGAGTCGAGGTCGCAGAGGATGACGCCCAGGGTGCGTGCGGTCATGCGGTCACCGCGGTCACGGCCGGGCGCCCGGTGTCGCGCGCCGCGCTGCCGACGACGGCGACGGCGTTGACCTCCACCCGGATTCCGGGGATGTTGAGCTCCTTGCCGATCAGGATGCCGGTCGCGGTCGGCCCCGGCTTCGGGAAGTAGCTGAACCGGATGTCGTAGGTGCGCTGCCACTCCTCGACGCTGAGCTCGCCCGAATAGAACGTGTTGAACTGGACCACGTCGCCCATCGTCCCCCCGAGGTCTTCGATGACCGCCTGGAGGGACTGCATCACGGCGTGACACTGGGCCTCGATGTCGCCGGGGTGCCGCACGTTGCCGTGCTCGTCCAGGTCCTCCTGGCCGCCGACCCAGATCATGTCGCCGACCCGGATGCCGTGGCTGTGGTTGATGGTGAACTGGCCGGGCACCTGCCAGTGGCCGGGAACCTGTGCGATGAGTCGTTCGGCGGTCATGATCTTCTCCTCGGAATGCCGGTGATGGGGGTTCGTTCACCAGTGTGCGAGTCGGGGGGATCGTGCGCACCATTCCGAGCGCGGCGGTCGCTGGTGCTGCCGCCAGGGATCCTTCGGCTGGGCCGCGCTCGTCAGTTCCCGGCCGTGGCCGCCGCCTCGATCACGGCCTTCTGGGTCGCCGCGGCCTGGCGGATCTCGTCCAGCACCGCACGGACGATCGGCCGGCGTTCGTCCGCCGCCCGTGTCACCGCCAGGACCCGGCGGCCGAGGTGGGGCCGGTCCAGCGCGTGGATGCTGACGGGGGCGACGCCGCGGTCGATCGAGAGCGGCGGCAGCACCGAGATGCCCCGGCCGCGCGAGATCGACTCGACCAGGAGGAGGAGGTCCGCCGTGTGCCAGCGCACGTTGGGCTCGAAGCCCTCCGACCGGCAGGCGAAGCGGACCGCCTGCCCGCAGGCGCCGAGCTCCTCGGGCATCACCCAGGGCTCGTTCTTGAGGTCGGCCAGCCGCACCTTCGCCGGCATGTCGAACGTGGGCGGGGCGACCAGCACCAGCGGCTCCCGCAGCAGCTCGGTCGTGTGCAGGTAGTCGGGGAACGCCATCGGCACGTTGTCGTAGAGGTCGATGATCGCGACGTCGAGCGCGCCGCCGAGCAGCAGGTCGATGCTCTCCGCCGGCTCGATGACGTTGACCGTCAGCTCGATGTCGGGGGCGTCGGCGGCGAGGCTCTCGGCGACGGGCAGCAGCACGAAGCGGGCGACGGAGGGGATGGCGCCGATGCGGACGCGGCCGGCGAGCTCGCCGCTGAGCTGGTCCATCTCGGCGCGGGTGGCCTCCAGCAGGCGGAGGATGCGGCGGGCGTGCTCGACCAGGATCTCGCCCGCGCCGGTGAGGCCGACGCCGCGCGGGGAGCGGTCGAGCAGCTTCACGCCCGCCTCCCGCTCGAGGATGCTGATCTGCTGCGAGACCGCGGAGGAGCTGATGCCGATCGTCCGCGCCGCCCCGGCGAGCGAGCCCTGCCGCGCGACCTCGCTGAGCAGGCGCAGGCGGGGGACATCCGGGAGCGAGTTGTCCGTCATGCGCACATTCTTCCATGATTAGTTGTACTTACGACAGTCTAAGAGTTATCGTAAGAAAAAGCTTCAACTCTCGCTCCCTCGAATCGAGTAGACGACGATGTCACCTGAACGCTCCTCCGCCGACACCCCGGTGACCGACGGCCCGGCGACCGCGACGCCCCGCACCACGGGCGCCCCCGGCCACGTCCTCCGGGCCGTCGAGCACGCGATCGGCCAGGCCCGGTCCGACCTGATCGGCCTCAGCCACTGCATCCACTCGACGCCCGAGGTCGGGTTCGAGGAGCACCGTTCGGCCGCCATCGTGTCCGAGTTCCTCCGTCGGCACGGCTTCGCGCCGACCGTGGGCGTGTTCGGGATGCCGACCGCGCTGCGCGCCCAGGCCGGCACGGGCGGCCCGCGCATCGCGGTGCTCGCCGAGTACGACGCGCTGCCCGAGGTCGGCCACGGCTGCGGGCACAACGTCATCTGCGCCGCGGCGGTCGGGGCCTTCCTCGGCGTGAGTGCGCAACTCCCGGAGCTCGGCGGTTCCGTCGTGCTGCTCGGGACGCCGGCCGAGGAGAACGGCGGAGGCAAGGAAGTGCTGGAGCGTGCTGGCGCGTTCGACGACATCGACGCCGTCGTCATGGTGCACCCGTTCACCGGGCCGGACGAGGTGGCGTCGTTCACCTCCCTCGCCGTCCGCGACGTCGAGGCGACCTTCCACGGCGTCGCGGCCCACGCCTCCTCCGCCCCGCACGAAGGCCGCAACGCCCTGGACGCCGTGGTCGCGGCGTACCAGGGGGTCGCGGCGCTGCGCCAGCACATCCCGGCCACCGACCGGCTGCACGCCATCATCACCAACGGAGGATCGGCCACCAACGTCGTCCCGGCGACCGCAAGCCTCACCGTCGAACTGCGCTCGGAGACCCTCGACGGGCTGGTGGACCTGTCCGAACGCGTGCAACGCATCCTCGACGGCGCCGCCCTCCTCTCCGGCACCCGGCTCCAGGAGCGCTGGGACCCGTTCCCGGCGTACCTCCCGGTGCGCAGCAACGCCGCGCTCGCCGCCCGCTACTTCACCCACCTCTCCGCGCGCGGCCGGCGGATCGTGCTCGACCCGCCCGGCCTCGTCGGCGGCGGCTGGTCGACCGACCTCGGCAACGTGAGCGTGCGCCGCCCGGCCATCCACCCCACCGTCAGCATCTCGCCGAAGCCGATCGTCATGCACACGGCGCCCTTCGGCCGGCAGGCGATCAGCCCGCTGGGCGACGCCGCCGTGATCGACAGCGCGTTCGGGCTCGCGGCGACGATGGCCGACTACCTGGCCGACCCGGCGCTGCGCGACGCGGTCGACCGCGACTTCGCGGCGGCCGGCGGACGGGTGGACGTGGAGCGGCTGCTCGCGTCACCGGTCAGCGCGCTCGCGGCCGCCTCCCTCTCCGACGGAACCTGACGCTCATGCTCAACCCGGTCCATCTCCGCACGCTGTCCGTCGTAGTCCGCACGGGCTCGTTCGCGGACGCCGCCCGCCAGATCGGCTACACCGGGTCGGCGGTCTCGCAGCAGGTCGCGGCGCTGGAGCACAGCCTCCGGGCGACCCTGTTCGAGCGGGACGCCCACAGCATCCGGCCGACGGCGGCCGCGCTCTTCCTGGCCGAACGCGCCCACGACATCCTGATGGCGCTCGGCGCGCTGGAGGACGACATGCGCGGCCTCGGCTCCGGAGGCTTCGGCCGCCTCCGCATCGGCGGCTTCGCGGCCGCGAACGAGCGCCTGCTCCCGTGCAGCCTCGCCGACTACCGCCGCTCGCACCCGAACGTCGATCTCGCGCTGGACGAGGGCGAGCCGGACGAGCTGGTGGCCAAGCTGCGCGACGCGCTCCTGGATGTCGCGGTCGTCGCCGAGTACGACCTGGTGCCCCAGCGCTGGCCATCCGCTGCGACGGTGACGCCGCTGCTGGACGAGGAGCTGTACCTCCTGGTGCCCGAGGGTCACGCGCTCGCCGGCGCCGGGACGGTCGCGATCGAGCGCCTGGCCGCCGAGACCTGGGTCTCCACCCGGGAGGGCTCCGCCGGCGACAACTGCCTGATCCGCCTGTGCGGGGGAGCGGGCTTCGACCCCCTCGTCGCGATGCGCGGCGCCCGCCCCGACTCCGTGCGCGGCCTCGTGCAGGCGGGCATCGGCATCGCCCTCGTGCCCGCGCTCTCTGCGCTGCCCGGGGACGGGACGGAGCTGCTGACCCTCGAGCCGGGGCTGCGGCGGCATGTGCTCGCGCTGCATCGGGCGGAGCACGAGAGCGCGCTCGCCGCGGACGCGGTAGCGGCGATGGCCGCCACGGTGCGCGGGTTCGTCGACGAGAGCGCAGGGCTGTATGCGCCCGGCGCGCAGCGCCGCCGCGTCGCGGAGGTGGAGTACCTCGCGCAGCGCGTCGCCGCGGCGGGGTAGGGCGCTGGGGAAGCCGCCGCTGCCGGTTCGTGTATATACTCGATGAACGTCGATATATAGGAGGCGGATCCATGACTCAGACGATGCCCCCCGCCCGCAGCAAGAAACTCATCGCGTTCCGGGACGACCAGGTCACGGCTCTCGCGGCGATCGCTGCTGACACCCACACGAACTTCACCGCGACGGTGCTCGATGCCGTGGACGCCTACATTGCGGCGCACGATAGCGCCACTCAGCAGATGATCGACCGTATCGTCACGGAGAACGCCGGCCTGCTCGAGCGACTGCGGGACGCGTGAGCGTCCGGTACGTGACGTTCGAGGAGTCGCTCCTCGTCATCTCTGCCGTCCACGGCGGCGACCCGCTGGATTACGTCCGTGACACCGTGCTCTTGCAGTCGGCGCTCGAGCGGCCGGCAGCCACTCTGTTCGGTCGCGACGCGTATCCCGGGGTCTACGCGAAAGGCGCCGCCCTCCTCCACTCCCTGTTGCGCAACCACGCATTGCTCGACGGGAACAAGCGCACGGGCTGGATCGTGTGTGTCCTGTTCTTTCAGCTCAACGGTCATGAAGAGCGGTACGAGGAGGACGCGATGTTCGACTTCATCGTGGCGATCGCGGCGGGTGAGCTCGAGGATGTCGGGCGGATCGCCCACCAGCTCTCCCTCTGGTTCCCGCGACGCTGACGCGCCCACGGGCGTCGTCAGGCGTCGCTCTCGCGGGTGATGCCGGAGGTGGACTCGATGACGGTGGCCATCTTCTTGTTCAGCGCTTCGTAGAACATCGAGAGGGGGAACTCGTCGTCCAGGACCGCGT
>NZ_JBGCCV010000003.1:0-182150 GCF_041260585.1 Leifsonia sp. EB34 | reverse complement strand
CCGCGCATGTGGGAGCGGTCGTGGATGATGTCCCACATCACGAACGTCTCCTCCGTCAGCCGCTGGTCCTCCAACATGAGCGCGGCATCGGCCGGCAACTCCAGCTTGGTGATCTCCGCAGCCGCGCGCACGACCCGGCGGTAGCGGGCGGCCTCCCGGTCCTGGAAGATCGCCCCCCACGTGAACGACGGGATCTCGCGCATGGCGACCGTCTCGGGGAACAGCACGGCCGAGTTGGTGTCGTAGCCCGGGGTGAAGTCCACGAAGCGCAGCGCGACGAACAGCTTGTTGCCGTAGTCGCCGGCCTCCAGCGCCGCCACGAACTCGGGCCAGATGACCTCCACCAGCACGGCCTCCACGAACCGGTTCGTGCTGCCGTTCTGCGTGTACATCGGGAACACCACGAGGTGGCCGAGGCCGTCGACGCGGTGCTGCTGCGGCTGGAACGCATTCAGCGCGTCGAGGAAGTCGGGCACGCCGAAGCCCTCATCCGCCCAGCGGCCGAAGTCGCGGCGGAGGGCCTCGAGGTAGGCGGCGTCGTGCGGGAAGAACGGGGCCAGCTCGGCGACCGCGTCGACGATCGTGGCGGTGAGCTCGGCGGCGGCGGGCTTGTCGGAGTCCTGCTCGACCGAGCCGTCCTTGACCTGCAGCGCCTGGAGGGCGGTCGCCGCCTCCTTGAGCCGCAGCCACACGGGGTGCGTCGCGACCTCACGAACCGAGCGGACGTCCTCGACGACCTCGGGCTCCCCGACAATGGCTCCTGCAGTGAACTGCGGGACGAATTGAGACATGACGAACCTCCCGTCGTGCGATCGGCCGCGCTCGCGGCACTGCGACAGGGCGCCGATCCGGCGCCCTCATCCGAGCCTAACCGCCAAGACCGGACGATTTTTTGACAGTTTCGGCGGAAACACGCGCCTGCGGCGCTGATCGCGCACGAAAACGTCACGGACGTCATCGTCGGCGCGCGCGGGGCTCTCTCGATCATGAACGCACGCACCAAGACCGTGGCCGCTCCGCACGTCGAGCGCATCCTCGCCTCCCGCTCCGGCGAGTGGGTCCTCCTCTCCTGCGACTGCCTCATCGGGAAGGATCACACCTACGCCGAGTGGGTGGCGCGGTTCGGCTCGGCGGCGGTCACCCCGCCGTCGTGACGAGCTGCACTCCGGCGCTCTCGCCGGAGTCCGGGGCGCCTGAGATGATGGACGAATGGCGAGAACGGTTCGAGGCGCACGCGTCCTGATCACCGGTGCGGCCTCCGGGATGGGCCTCCTCTACGCGGAGCGCGCGGTCCGGGAGGGCGCCCGCGACGTGGTGCTGTGGGATCGCGACGAGGCCGGCCTCACCCGCCTCACCGACCGTTTGCGCGCCGAGGTGCTCGCCGGGCGCACGGTCACCGCCTGGGGCGCCGCGGCCGGTTCGCCGAGCTCGGCCGCCGGCGGGAGCGCCGCTGGAACCCGCATCCACCCGTACGTGGTCGATCTCCGCGAGCTCGGCGGCATCGCCCAGGCCGCGCAGGCCGTCCGCAAGGAGCTCGGCGGCGTGGACGTGCTCGTCAACAACGCGGGCATCGTGCGCGGCAAGTTCTTCTGGGAGCACGACAACGGCGACGACACCCGCGCGACCATGCAGGTCAACGCGCTGGCGCCGATGTACACGACGCGGGAGTTCCTGCGCGGGATGATCGCGAGCCGGCGGGAGGCGCGCATCGTCAACATCGCGTCGGCGGCCGGCACGCTCGCCAACCCGCGCATGAGCGTCTACGCGGCCAGCAAGTCCGCCGTCATCAACTGGAGCGACAGCCTCCGCCTCGAGCTGGAGCAGCAGGGGTACGGCCATGTGAAGGTGACGACCGTCGCGCCGAGCTACATCGACACCGGGATGTTCGAGGGCGCCCGCGGGCCGCTGCTCACCCCGATCCTCACCCCGGAGTACGTGGTGGACCGGGTCTGGCGGGCGATGCTGGCGGGCAAGCCGGTGCTGATGCTGCCGTGGTCGGTGGGCCTCGCGAAGACGCTGAAGGGCGTCCTCCCCACCCGCGCCTGGGACGTCGTGGCCGGCCGGCTGTTCGGGGTCTACAACTCGATGGACGAGTTCACCGGGCGCTGACCGCCGGTCGCTACGCGGCCGGTCGCCGCGACTTGACGATCCGTGCCGATCCCGCGGCCGGACCTGGAGATCCGTGCACGGTCCGCCCTCCGCGCCGCACGCGTCACCGAGCCTGAGGGTGCGGGCCGAACCCTGGCCCGTTCGTTCGAAAGGCTCGCAACATGAAACGGATCGGAACACGGATCACGGCGGCGATCGCATTCGTCGTCACGATGGGCGTCGCGCTCGGCGCGCTCACGGAGGCACCCCGGGCGGCGCACGCCGGGCCGGGCGTGATCGACGGCGTCGACTGGGACACCAGGCCCACCCTCTACGGCGGCCTCTACAGCCACGTCCGCCTCGACGTCGACCGGATCGAGGCGGCGCACGCCGGACTGCCCCTCCCGGCGCTCCGGCACGCCAACGGGGACCCGGTGGTCGGGATGCCGTACTACTTCCTGGGCCGCGACCCCGTCACGGGCGCCTACCTCCCGGAGAGCGTCCTGGTCTGCATCGACATCCTCCACGTCGACTACCGGGTGCCCGACGGCTCCGAGTACTTCGACCTGGCGACGCTGGTGCCCGAGGAGACCGCGGTGCGGATCTCGCGCATCCTGAACGCCGGCCTCCAGCTCGCCGCCGAGCGCGGCCTCCAGCTCGCCGCCGACGGCTCGCAGCCGCTGACGTTCCGCACCGCCGAGGCGTCCGACATCATGCTCGCCGCGCAGATCGCGGCGTGGCACCTGTTCGCGCGGGACAACGTGTCCCAGCCGCTGCCGTACCTCGAGTTGAGCGACTTCTCGGTGGATCGGCGGACCATGGGCCCCGATGGCGTCACGGTCGTGGTGGAGCCCGTCGACCTGCCGGCCCGGCACGCCGAGCTCGACGCGCTGCTGGCGCGGTTCGAGACCGCCCCGCACTTCGGGCCGGATCCCCTCACGTTCGCCGACCGGGTCACCCTCACGGACGCCGACGCCCTCGGCGGTTTCACCCTCGAGGTCGACCCCGCCACCTCCACGCCCGGCTACGGCGACTACCTCGGGGCGACGACCTCGCCCGACGGCAGCATCCACGTCACGAAGAAGAAGCCGCTCGACCGGCCGGTGACGCTCGGCTTCCGCAAGACGTTCACGCACGCCCTGGGCGGCGGTGCGCCGCTCGGCAGCGGGGTCCGCGCCGCGAACGACCAGATCAAGACGGTCCTCTCCAACCTGTTCGAGGGCGCCTTCGAGGTCCCGTTCGCGCAGGACCCCCGGCCGGTGCCCCCGCCGCCGCAGGACCCGGTGACGCTGCCCGCCGTGTCGATCGCCAAGGACGACGGCCGGACGGTCGTGACCGCAGGCGAGCGCCTCCATTACCGGCTCGTCGCAGCCAACGTCGGGGGCATCCCCGCACCCGACGTGCTCGTGGTCGACACCCTCCCCGAGCACCTGGACTTCGTGGAGTCCTCGCCCGCGCCGAGTGCGGCGTCGTCCGGTTCGACGCTCGTGTGGGAGCTCGGCGAGCTCGCCGTGGGGGAGCGGCGGGAGATCGTCGTCTCGGCGGACGTCCGCCACGACGTGAGTCCGGGCACGTCCATCGTGAACACCGCGTCCATCACCACCGAGGGCGTCTGCGAGGACGACCCGGTGACGGAAGCCGTCTGCACGGACGACGACACCGACATCACGGTGCCGCCCCTCGACCCCCGCACGGTCGATGAGGAGGGCGTGACCCCGGCGAGAGCGGACGCAGCCCCGCCGGCCGGCTCCCTCGCGAGGACGGGCGACGTCCTCACGAACGCGTGGAAGATGGCGACGCTCGCCGTCGTACTGCTGGTGACGAGCGGCTGGCTCGCCATCGCGCAGGCGATGAAGCGCCGGTCCGAGCGGACGCAGCTGTCGACCGGACGTAGCCGCTAGAGCAGCACGGCAGCGGGTGGCGAGTCCGGACGCGGGCTCGCCACCCGTCCGCGTGCCGCGACCCCTGCCACCCCCGCGACGGAGGCTCGGAAGGCGCGGGGCGACATGCCGTACCGATCCGTGAACAGCCGGCTGAAGTGCGCCGCGTCCCTGAACCCCCAGCGCGCCGCGACCTCGCCGATCCGCAAGGCCCCGAACTCCGAGTCGGCCAGGTCGCTCCGGCAGCGCTCCAGGCGCCGGGCCCGCACCCAGGCCGCGACCGTGCTGTCGTGCTCCCCGAAGAGCGCGTGGAGCTTGCGCACGGACATGAAGTTGGCGCTCGCGATCTCCGCCACGGTGAGGTCGGGCCGGGAGAGGTTCAGCTCGATGTATTCGATGACCGCGTCGAGCTGCGAATCGCGCGTGCTGCTCTCGCGGTCCTGGAGCGCCTCCACCACGACGGCGCCGAGCATCCCGACCGCGCTCTCGACCAGGCGCCGGCCGGCGCTGCCCTCCAACCGGTGCGCGGTGCGGCCGAGCTGGACGGCGAGCGGGTGGATGATGCCGACGAGGGGGCGCTCGCGCTCGAACCGCACCGCCACGACCTCGTCGATGGTGCTCGCTGGGACCGGCAGCGCGCGGTGCGGGATCCGCACGATGAGGCTCTCGCCGCCGTGGTCGAGCAGGAAGGGGCGCGCGGCGGAGTACGCGGTGATGTCACCGGCGCGCACCACGGCGGCCCGGCCGTCCTGCTCCAGCGCGCTCTCTCCGGTGAGCTGGATGTGGATCATCGCGTTGGCGCCGGTCTCGCTGCCGCCGTGCTGGTGGGGCTGCTCGACCGTGTGCCGCGACCCGCTGATGGCGTTGAAGACGATGCCGCCGACGACCGCGCCGCTCACGGCCGTGCGGAAGGTCTGCGACTCGGTGGTCGTGCAGATGAGCGGGACCGCCGTCTCCGTGAACCGGTGGCGCGTCTGGTCGAAGTCGAGGAGCAGCCGCGGGACTCTCCGGTCCGGCGGCTGCTCCCCAGGGTTCATGGGGCGAGAACCTAGCAGACCCCATTCGTCCGCTGTCGCAGTGTCAGGCGACGCCTCCGCGGTCGATGTCCTCGCGCCAGGCGCCGGTCTCGGCCGGCTGCGCCTCGATGAACTCCTTGAAGTTGCGGAGGTCCTTCTTGACGGCGTGGTCGTCCACGCCCAGCGCAGCGCCGAGCTTCTCCAGCACGTCGCCCGGCTGCCAGTCGAACTGGACCGTGACGCGCGTGGTGTCGTCGGAGAGGCGGTGGAAGGTGACGACGCCCGCGTGGACGACGTCGCCCGCGACGCTCTTCCAGGCGATGCGCTCGTCCGGGTGCTGCTCGGCGATGACGGTGTCGAACTCGCGCACGACGCCGCCGATCTTCACGCGCCAGTGGTTCGTGGTGGCGTCGACCTGGCGGATGTCCTCCACCTCGTCGAGGAAGTGCGGGAAGCTCTCGAACTGGGTCCACTGGTTGTACGCGGTGGTGACGGGCACGTTCACGTCGATGCTCTCGGTCACGGTGGTCATAGGCCGATTCCTTTCTTCGATCTGCGGATTCGGCGCCGACGTTAGGCGGGAACGGCCGAGCGCGCGAGGGGCTCGACAGGCGGCGGGGATAGTGGGACGTGGTGCGCGTGGGGCCGGAATCCGGCTTCGCGTCAGGCCCAGCGCCGGTTGGCCCACCGCTCGAACAGCCCGACGAGCGAGTCGGTGAGCTTGCCGAGGATCGCGAGCAGGATGATCGCCAGGAACAGCCGGTCGGTGCGCCCGTTGTTCTGCGAGTCGCTGAGCAGGAAGCCGAGCCCCATCGAGGAGGCGATCAGCTCCGCGGCGACGAGGAACAGCCACGCCTGGGCGAGCGCCAGCCGCAGCCCCGACACGACCGACGGCAGCACGGACGGCAATTGCACGGTCGTGAACAACCGCACCCCGCCGAGCCCGAACGCGCGGCCGGCCTCCACGAGCTGCCGGTCGACGTGCCGGAGCGCGGCGGCGACGGTCGTGTAGACCGGGAAGAACGCGCCGATCGCGATGAGGATGATCTTGGAGTCCTCGCCGATCTTGAACCACAGGATCAGCAACGGCACCCAGGCGAGCGACGGCACCGCCCGGATCGCGCCGAGGGTCGGGCTGAACAGGACATCGCCGAGGCGCGACAGCCCCACGACGGCTCCGAACAGCAGCCCGAGCCCCGCGCCGAAGGCGAAGCCGATCAGGACGCGCTGCGTCGAGATCGCGATGTAGAGGCCGAGCAGGCCGCGCTGGGCGAGGTCGACGCCCGCCTGCACGACCATCGCGGGGGTGGGGAGCTGGGAGGACGAGAACGCGCCGGAGGTCGAGGCGAGCTGCCAGGCGACGAGCAGCACGACCGGGATCAGCGCGCCGCCGACCACCCGGGCCCAGCGGCGCGAGAGGAGACCCGGCCGGAGCGACGCCGTCCGTGGCTTCTCCCCGGCGACCGAGGTGGCGGCGAGCCCGCCGCCGGGACCGCCGACCACGATCAGCGGGCCGTCGCCGTCCGGCGCGTTCTGGTACGTCATCCCGCGCTCAGCCGCCGATCGCGCTCGGGTCGGCCTTCTTCGCGAAGGTCGGGTCGAGGAGGCTGCCCAGCGCCTTGTCGATGTCGGCCTGCGTGCGCACGTCGCCGGACTCCACGAAGATCGGGCCGACCTTCTTCAGCACGGCGAGCTGCGCCGCACCGGGGATGTTCGAGACGCCGAGGTTGGTGCGTTCGCTGATGACCGTGGTCGCCACCGCCGGGTCGATGCCGGCGACGTCCGCGAGGATCTTCGCCGTCTCGTCCGGGTGCTTCAGCGCCCAGGCGCGGGCGTGCTCGTAGGTGTTCACGACGGTCTGCGCCACGTCCGGCTTGGACGAGAGGAAGGACTCGGTCGCGTTGAGGAACCCGTAGGTGTTGAACTTCACGTTGCGGTAGAGCAGCTTCGCCCCGGACTTCTGCGCGTTCGCCATGATCGGGTCCAGCCCGCTCCACGCCTGGACCGAGCCGTTCTGCAGCGCAGCCCAGCCGTCGGCGTGCTGGAGGTTCTGGATGGTGACGTCCTTCGCCGACAGCCCGTTGACCTCCAGCGCCTGCAGCAGGAAGAAGTAGGGGTCGGTGCCCTTGGTCGCCGCGATCTGCTTGCCCTTGAGCTCCTCCACCGACGTGATCGGGGAGTTCGGGCCGACCACGAGCGCCGACCACTCCGGCTGCGAGAAGATGTCGATGGTCTTGATCTCGGACCCGTTGGCGCGGGCGAGCAGCGCGGCCGAACCCGCCGTGGAGCCGACGTCGATCGCGCCGGAGAGGAGAGCCTGGTTGGCCTTGTTGGAGCCGGCCGACTGCACCCAGTTGACCGTGATGTCCTGCTTCTTCAGCGCCTTCTCGAGCCAGCCCTCCTTCTTGATGACCAGGCTCAGCGGGTTGTAGGTCGCGAAGTCGATGTTGAGCGTGCCGCCCTTGGTGACCCCGGCGGTGCTCGTGGAGCCGGACGCCGATCCTTCGCCGGCGACGCATCCCGATAGCAGGAGGGCGGCCGCGGCGGCCACGGCTGTGGCGGCGGCGAGGATGGTGGGTTTGCGGTGCATCGGGTGCCTCTCGGGTCTGGTGTGGTGCTGTGTGCGGTGTCGTGCGGTGCGGTGTGGTGCGGTGCCGCGGCGGTGCGTGCCGCGGCGCCGCGGCGCCGCGGTTGCTCAGTAGGGGAACGGCGCGATGGCCGGCACCTGGTGGTCGTCCAGCGCCCTCCCGTGCCGGTCGATGCCGAGCCCGTCGAGCAGCTCGGCCCGGAGCTCGGCGAGCGCCGCGGACCCGCGGTCGCGCGGCCGGGCGCCGGGGACCGTGATGACGCGACGGATGGTCGCGCCGTCACGGCCGTCCTCGCGGCCCAGCAGGATGACGCGGTCGGCGAGCTGGAGTGCCTCGTCCACGTCATGCGTGACGAGCAGGATGGTGGCGGGGTTGGCGGCGTGGACGTCGAGGAGGAGGTCCTGCATCCGCAGCCGGGTGAGCGCGTCGAGCGCCCCGAACGGCTCGTCGAGCAGCAGGACTCCCGGGTTGCGCGCCAGTGCCCGCGCGAGCGACGCGCGCTGCGCCATGCCCCCGGACACCTCCCGGGGCCGCAGCGAGGCGGACCCGTCCAGTCCCACGAGCTCGAGCAGCCTCCCGACCCGCTCGCGCCCCTCGCCGCGGTCGATCCCACGCGGCAGCCCGAGTGCGACGTTGTCGGCGAGCGACCGCCACGGCAGCAGCCGCGGCTCCTGGAACCCGACGGCGCACCGCGCGTCGATCCCGGCGACCGGCGACCCGTCGATCCGCGCGGCGCCCGCGGTGGGCGAGTCGAGCCCGCCCGCGATCCGCAGCAGAGTCGACTTCCCGCACCCGCTCGCCCCCAGGATCGCGACGACCTCCCCGGCCGCGACGCTCAGGGACACGTCCCGTAGAACGGTGCGCGCGGAGGGGGCGACCCCGCGCCGCCGCGGCCCCGCGAACGCCCGCCCGACGCCGACGAAGTCGACGGAGAACGCGGACGAGGGGGAGACGGAGGGCATGGTCCTTCGACGCTATCGACAGCGGCCCAGCGGCCGCTCGCGTGGGCGCAATGCGGCGTAACGAAAGGTTGCGGGTCCTTGTGGTATCTAGAATCGGGAATGTATCTGCTGAGTGGAGGCCATGATGAAGACGCAACGCATTCTCACCATCGTCGCCGGGTCCGCGGCCGCGGTCCTCGTTCTCACGGCCGCTCTCGGCGCCACACGGGCGAACACTGACGCGGACGCCCTCCCTGATCCGCCGCTGCCGTCGTTCCCGGGGTTCGCGCCCACCTTCCACAATCTGACGGTCGTGGACGCCGAGACGGGCGAGATCGTCGGGATGCTATTGCCCTGACCTTTACGTGCCAGCACGGTGCCTGCACCCCGCGAGCGCTCATCCTCATCCGCCCGGACCGAGTCCCCCTCCCGGCCCCCGCCGTCACACGCTGACCGCGACCTCCGGCCCCCGCCGCGCCACCGCCGTCACCAGCAGCGTCACCGCGATCAGCCAGCACCCGGCCATGATCGCCGAGCTGAAGTCCTCCCCGTAGTCCACGAAGCTCATCCCATTGAAGAACGCGCCCACCGTGAAGAGCGCCGCGACGCCGGTGAGCCAGCGCCAGCCGCGCACGCGGCCCGCCAGGCAGCGGATGAACAGCGCCAGCGCCCCCAGAGCGAGCAGGAGGGCGAGCCCCGCGTGGGCGAGGAGTGCCGGACCCGCGCCGCCGCTGAGCGCCCAGCCGAGGCTCGTGAACGACCGGGAGAAGTATTCGTCGCCGCTGCTGCCGGGGTGGGTCTTCGGCAGCTCCACGAACAGGTTGAGCAGCATCCCCAGAGCGAACTGCACGCCGAAGGCGACGAGGAGGGCGATGGCCTGTGGACGCGGAGGTGCGGAGCGCATGAGTCCGGGATACCGTCTCGGCGCACGCGGCGCAATCAGCCGGCCGCGTTCATACTCCCGAGTTCACCGTCGCGGGCTCACTGTCTCGGGCTCACCAGATCATCGGGCGGTCGTCGTCGTCCTCGTCGCCCGTGACCTCCGCCAGCTCCACCAACACCGGCACGTGGTCGCTCGGCGCGTCCCCCTTGCGCTCGTTGCGGTGGATGCTCGCGCCCGTCACCCGGTCCGCGAACGCGGGCGAGGCGAGGATGAAGTCGATCCGCAGCCCCTCGTTGCGCGGGAACCGGAGCTGCTTGTAGTCCCAGTACGTGTAGCCGTCGGGCACGATCGGCCGCACCACATCCGTCAGCCCGGCCTTCTCGAAGGCGGCGAAGGCCGTACGCTCCGGCGGCGAGATGTGAGTGGAGACGCCAGGGATCAGGCTCGGGTCGCCGACGTCGGAGTCGAGCGGTGCGACGTTCCAGTCGCCCATCAGCGCGAGCTGCTCCCCGGGGTGCTCGGTCAGCCAGCGGTGGGTGTCGGCGGCGAGGGCCGCGAGCCAGTCCAGCTTGTAGACGTAGTGCGGGTCGCCGAGCGCGCGGCCGTTCGGGACGTACAGGCTCCACAGCCGCACACCGTCGACCGTCGCGCCGATCGCGCGGGCCTCCTTGGGGAGGTCGGGGCCGTCGTGGTCCTTGAGGAACCCGGGCATGTCCGGGAAGCCGATCTCGACGTCCTCGATCGGCAGCCGGGCCGCGATCGCCACACCGTTCCACTGGTTGAGGCCGTGCAGGACGACCTCGTAACCGGCCGCCTCGAACGCCTCGTACGGGAACTGCTCGGGCTTGCATTTGATCTCCTGCATGGCCAGGACGTCCACGTCCTCCCGGACCATCCAGTCCACCACCCGGGCGACTCTGGTGCGGATGGAGTTCACATTCCACGTGGCGACGCGCATGCCCCGATCGTATCGGGGACCGCCGACCCCCTTGCCCGGAACGGGTTAGCCGTAGAATGTCAGACGTGACCGACGCACGACAGCAGCTCATCGACTTCATCTCCGCCGAGGCGGTCTTCCACGGCGACTTCACGCTGACCAGCGGCAAGAAGGCCAGCTACTACGTCGACCTGCGCAAAGTGAGCCTCGACCACCGCGTGGCACCCCTCATCGGCCAGGTCATGATCGACCTGATCGCGGACGTCCCGGACGTGGTCGCGGTCGGCGGGATGACGATGGGCGCCGACCCGGTCGCCGCCGCGATCCTGCACCAGGGCGCGGCCCGCGGGCTCGCCTACGACGCGTTCGTCGTCCGCAAGGAGCCGAAGGACCACGGCCGCGGCAAGCAGGTCGAGGGCCCCGACCTCGAGGGCAAGCGCGTCATCGTCCTGGAGGACACGTCCACGACCGGAGGCTCCCCGCTGAAGGCCATCGAGGCCCTGAAGAAGGTCGGCGCCGAGATCGCCGGCGTCGCCGTGGTCGTCGACCGCGACACGGGCGCCCGCGAGGTCATCGAGGCGGCCGGCTACCCGTACTTCGCCGCCATCGGCCTGAAGGACCTGGGGCTGGAGTAGTGGCGGAACACCGCGAACCCCCGGCGGGGGAGGAACCGGATCGGGAGCAGCCGACGGAGCCGGAGGTGGGGAGCTCGGAGTGGTTCCTCGCGCAGCTCAGCGGCGGCCGCCCGCTGACGCGCCCGCCGGCGCCGGGCGCGCCGAGTGCGGACGCGGAGACGGCGGACGCGGAGACGGCGGGGGCTCACTCGGCGGGGGCGGAACCGGTGGAGGCGGCGTCGTCCCCGGATGCCGTGTCGGCCGCGCCGGTGTCTGCCGCGCCGCGGGTGTCTGCTGCGCCAGCAGATCCCGCTGCGCGAGCGGAGCCTGCTGCGCCGGTGGAGCCTGCTGCGCCCCCGATGGGCGGCGTGCCCGCGCCACTGCCCGGCTCGACCCCGGAGGAGCCTGTCAGCCCTGCGCGAGCGGCCCCGTCGGCGTTCGAGGATCTCCTCCGCGAACCGGACGCGCCCGAGCCTGCCGCAGACGAGAGCGACCGCGGCCTGCCGGACGCCGCGGCGATCGCCCCGACCGCCCCTGGCTTCGTCTGGAACCTGACGTCCCGCGAAAGCCCGGAGTCCGAAGCCCCCTCCGCGTTCGGGGAGGCCGAGGGCGTCGACGGCGAAGACGCTGCGCCTCCGGTACGCCGTTCCAACTTCGTCGAGCCGACAGCGTCGAACCCGACACCGATTGCCACGACGGCCCCGGACGCCGGGACCGAACCGACGTTTGCCGCGCCGCCCCCGCCGAGCCCGGATGCGGCGCCTGCCCCGGAGGCGGACGCGGCCCCTTCGCCTGCGCCGATCCCGGAGGCCGTCGCCACTCCGCCGCGGACTCCCGAGCCGGTGCCTTCACCCACGCCGACGACCGAACCGACCCCCTCCGCCGATGCGGCGCCGCCGACCCAGCCGTTCGAGCCCACCGGTTTCGTGGCCGCGCTTCGCATGCCGCAGCCTCCGGAGGTCGGCGACCGCTTCACCGGCCCCGACGAGGTGCTGGAATCGAGCGCACCCGATCAGGCCGTGCCGGGCTTCACGTCCCCCGAGCCCACCGCGGCCGAGCCGGCAGCCTCCGAGCCCACCGCGGCTGAGCCCGCACCGTACGAGCCCGCAGAGTCCGAGCCCACAGAGTCCGAGCCCGCAGAGTCCGAGCCCACCGGGGCCGAGCCGGACGCGTCCGACACCGGCCAGACCGGCCCCATCGAGGGCCACGGGCTGGCGGCGCTGCTGGGGATGTTCGAAGAGGAGCGCCCGGCTCCGCGTCCCCTGCTGGGAGACACCACCGGCATCATCCCGATCCCGCCCGCCCCGCTGTCGCGCAAGGACGCCCTGCAGGCGGAAGCCGACGCCCAAGCACAGGCGCAGGCCGAGGAGCGTGCGCGCGCCGACGCTCAGGCGGAGGCGGCCGAGCGCGCGCAGGCGGAGGCGGAGGCGCAGGCTCGGGCGCAGGCCGCCCAGCGTGCGCAGGCGGAGGAGCAGGCCCGAGTTGAGGCGCAGGCTCAGGCGGAGGCCGCCGAGCGTGCCCGAGCTGAGGAACAGGCCCGAGCGGAGGCGCAGGCTCAGGCGGAGGCCTACGAACGTGCGCGAGCGGAGGAGCAGGCCGCGGCGCGTGCCGAGGCCGAGGCTCAGGCGCGTGCCTGGGCGGAGGCCGGGGGTGCGAGCGACGCCTTCGATGTCGCGCCGACGCCGACTCCCCGCGTCGAGCCGGGCCCAGCGCCCCTCGCGTACGGCGGAGCCGCGCAGGCCGAGGCGATCCTCGGGGCTCCGCCTTCGCCCGCGACGAGTCCGTTCGATGCGGAGGCGCTCGCCGCGGCGTCGACCGCCGTCCCGGACACCTTCGCACCCGCCGTCGGATCGACGCCGGACCGCGCGGAGGACGTTCCCGCGCCTGCCGGATCCGACGACGCCGGCCACGAGCCGGATGCCGACGAGCCGGACGGCATCGCCGCGCTCTTCGGCGACTTCGGCCTCGACGATGACGATCACGGGCAGGCCGACCAGGCTTCGCTTCCTGCCGCAGAGCCCGGGCGAACCGAGCCCTCCGCTGAAGGCGCAGGCAGCGTACAGCGGTCGACGTTCGGCGAGGCCGTCCAGCGCCCTGAGCCTGCATCGCCCGGCGAGCCGCTCGAGCAGGCACCACAGCCGAGCGGCGCCGATGCGGCGCTTCCCGCTGCCGCGCTGGGGATGGACGCCCTCCTCTTCCCCGAGCTCGCGGCCGAGCACGAGCAGGAAGCTCAGCCGGAGTCCGACGCGCTGCCGCGGCACGAAGCCGCCGCGCATCACGCCACGCCGGTCCAGCCGGGCGCAGAAGGTTTCGCCTTCGATGAACCGTCGGCCGGCTTGGAGGGTCCGCAGGTCGGTTCCGGGACGAGCGCCTTCGACGCTCTCCTGACGCCCACGGTGGCCTTCGACGCCCTCGACACGCCGACGGTCGCGTTCGATGCTGCCGCGGCCGCCCGCGACACGACCGCGCCGCCGGAAGCCCCTCAGCCGACCGCCGCAGCGAGCGGCGCCGCCCCCGCCGGTTCCGCACCCGCCGGCTCCGCACCCGCCAACGCGGCCCCCTACACCGCCGCGTCCGCCGCCTCCACGGCCTGGACGACCCCCGGCACCTCCACCACCCCGGCGACGCCCCCCGCCACCCCGACCACACCCCCACCCACCTCCCCGCAACCCCCCGACAACCGGCGCCTCTTCCTCATCCTCGGTGCCGTCGCCGTGCTCCTCGTCCTGGTTGGCCTCTTCGCGCTGGGCACGCGCCTCCCGTCGCTGTTCGGCGCCTCCGCGGCCGCCCCGAAGACCTCGGCCTCCGCGACCCCGTCGGCGACCCCGCCCCCGAAGCCGACGCCCACCCCGACTCCTACGGTCTCTCCGAAGCCCGCCGCGGCGGTCGGTCCGGGCACGCACGCGTGGAACACGCTCGGCGGCGGCGAGTGCGTCCAGCCGTACACGGGCCCCTGGGCGGAGACGTTCACCGTCGTGGACTGCACGGCCCCGCACGCCGCGCAGCTCGTCTACACGAACCTCGTCTCCGCCGACCCGGCCGCTCCCTACCCGGGGACCGACGCGCTCGCGCAGCAGATCAACACCCTGTGCACCGCGTCCGGTGTGATCGACCTGAACGCCGCCGCCGCGTATCCCGACCTCCAGGTGCAGGGCGCGTTCCCGGCGACAGACGCGCAGTGGAAGAGCGGGCAGCGGTCGTACTACTGCTTCGCGAACCGCTCCAGCGGCCAGCCGCTGACGTCCTCCGTGGCGGGACCGGGGCCGACCGGCTGAACCGCCGCGTCCGCCCAGCGGTGCCTGCGACTCAGAGGTCCGACTCGACCGGTGCGGTCGCGACCAGCTCCTTCACGCCCGACAGGATCTCGTCCGGGCGGAACGGGTAGCGGTCGATCTCGGCCTGGTCGCTGATCCCGGTCAGCACCAGGATGGTGTGGAGGCCGGCCTCGATGCCCGCGACGACGTCCGTGTCCATCCGGTCGCCGATCATCGCCGTGTTCTCCGAGTGCGCGCCGATGCGGTTGAGCGCGGAGCGGAACATCATCGGGTTGGGCTTGCCCACCACGTACGGCTCCATGCCGCCGGTCGCCTTGGTGATCATCGCGGTGACCGCGCCCGTCGCGGGCAGCGGGCCCTCGGCGCTGGGGCCGGTGGCGTCCGGGTTGGTCGCGATGAAGCGGGCGCCGGCGCCGATCAGCCGGACGGCCTTCGTGATGGCGTCGAACGAATAGCTGCGGGTCTCGCCGACGACCACGTAGTCCGGGTTCGTGTCGGTCATGATGAAGCCCGCCTCGTGGAGGGCGGTGGTGAGGCCGGCCTCGCCGATGACGTAGGCGCTGCCGCCCGGCTTCTGCGACTTCAGGAAGTCGGCGGTCGCCAGTGCGGAGGTCCAGATCGACTCCTCCGGCACGTCGAGGCCGGAGGCGCGCAGCCGGGCCGCGAGGTCTCGCGGGGTGTAGATCGAGTTGTTGGTGAGCACCAGGAAGGGCGTGCCCTGGTCGCGCCACTGCTGGATCAGCTCGGACGCGCCGGGGAGCGCGGAGTTCTCGTGGACGAGGACGCCGTCCATGTCGGTCAGCCAGCATTCGATCTCGTCGCGTCGCACGCAGGACCCCTTCCGATGGTGAAGTGACGCCACCAGCTTATTGCCCGGGGGTTGCAGGAGGGTTTCGGGAGGTTGTCGAGATGCCGTGCCGGCCGTCGTCCTCGGTGCCGGGGAGTGGCGGCACTGCTCAGTTCGGCCGGTACGGCGCGAGCTGGACCTGCTCGGCCAGCGCGTAAGCCGCGCCGCGGTCGGCGTCGTCGGCAACGAACACCCGGCCGACGAGCAGAGCCGTGCGATGGGGGAGGTCGATGCGCGTCAGCCCGGGCGGTGTCGCGCCGCTCCAACCGGCGGCGCAGAGGAGGAAATCGCCGGGCCCCGTGCCCGTCTTCCGGGTTCCCACGTAGGCGAAATTGGAGCCGGAGGCGGGATCGGTGAACTGGATGCTGAGGTAGCGGCCGCCGGAATCGGGCACATGCAGCACCTGTGGGCCGGCCGCGACGTCCAGCCAGCCGCCGAGATACAGGAGGTCGTCGGCGCCGGTGGCGATGACGGTGCCCGCCGAAGCGGACTGCGACGCGCTCTCCGGTACGGCGTAGAGCGTGTTCACGGGTATCGGGCCGCCGCCCATGCCGCGCGTCGTGAAGACGCGCTTGAAGCCGCCGACCGTGATGCGCGGCCAGAAGAACACGAACAGGAAGGTACCGGCCGCCCAGACGACGACCGCCGCGATGGAGAGGGTGACGATCGCGGCCCGGCCGCCATCCACAATGCGCCGGTACACGACCCAGGCGAAGATCGCGAGAATGACGACGGTGATCGGGGTGGCGTATTTCAGGATCAGGCGATTCACGGCCTCACCTCGACGACAGGTGGGAGCTCGTAGTCGCCGTCCAGGATCGCCGGTCCCGGAAGGTAGGCGCGGAGCATGAGCGAGAATCTCCCTGAGGGCGATGCCAGCCAGTTCGGGGTGGCATCCGGCGGCTGACGCGCCTGGAGCAGGATCTCCACCGAACCGTCGGGCTGCATGCGAAGACCCGACCGGCTGCCGATACTCGACCGCCCTCCCGGGGTATCGACGATGTAGCCCGTCGGATCCGTCGCGGTGAGTGACCAGAACGCGCCGTTCGGCGGGAGGCCGTCGGCCGGGAAGCGCACTCGATAGGCGCGGTCGCCGCTGAGTCGCGAGCCCGCGGCGTCGGTGTCCGCGGTCCAGTACGCTGCCTCCTCGAAGCTGTTGACGACCGGCAGCGCCTTCTGCAACGCAGCGCGCACCAGCAGCCCGGTGCCGGGACGGCCTGCGCGTCGGATCGCCCGCCAGCCGTTCACGGTGGTCGTCTCCGACCGGGCCACGGCGTTCAGCAGCAGGATCGTGGTCAGATACGCGAACGTCGCACCGATGATCACGCCCTGCACGACGCCGGAATCGGCCAGCCACCGGAGGAGTCCGCCCACGGTGAAACCCTAGGCAGGCAACTGGACGGGGGCAAGCACGCTGTTCTGCAGAACGCGTCGTGCCCGAGTTCCGCGCCAGGGCTCCCGTTACGCTGAGTCGGTGAGTCCGGAGATCCCCCAGCCGAGCGACCTACCGCCGTCCGCCGAGCTGACCACGCACGGTGTCGGCCCGTGGCCCGGCGCGTGGCCGGACGACGAGCGCTACGACCCCGAGCTGCTGCGGCACGGCGACACCCGGAACGTCATCGACCGGTACCGGTACTGGCGGATGGAGGCCGTGGTCGCCGACCTCGACCAGCACCGCCACCCGTTCCACGTGGCGATCGAGAACTGGCAGCACGACATGAACATCGGCTCCATCGTGCGCAGCGCCAACGCGTTCGCCGCCGACACCGTGCACATCATCGGCCGGCGCCGCTGGAACAAGCGGGGTGCGATGGTCACCGACCGCTACCAGCACGTCGTCCACCACGACGACGTGGAGGCGTTCGTCGCCTGGGCGCGGGAGGCCGGCCTCCCGATCGTGGCGGTCGACAACGTGCCGGGCTCTGTGCTGATCGAGACCTACCGGATGCCGCGCGAGTGCGTGCTGCTGTTCGGTCAGGAGGGCCCCGGCCTCTCACCCGCGGCCCTGGCCGCCGCCGACGTCGTCGTCGAGATCTCCCAGTTCGGCTCCACCCGCTCCATCAACGCCTCGGCCGCCGCCGCCGTCGCCATGCACGCCTGGATCCTCCAGCACGTCCCCTTCGAGTAGCCATCCGTTCCTCACTTTCTCCCGCAACACGCCGCGCGGAGGCGGGAGAAAGTGAGGAAGAGATGGCTGCGGGTCAGCGGTTGGTGCGGCGGATGACGAGTTTGAGGGCGGACCAGTCCTCGGACAGGGCGGCGACTTTGACGTCGACGAGGCCGCGGGCGAGCGCGGTGTCGCGGATGAGGTTCTCGTCGAGGTCGCTGACGTGGCCGGCGGCCTTGCGCGGCCAGGCCGCCCAGATCATCCCGGCGGGGTGGATGCGCGGGGCCAGCGCGTCCAGCTCGGCCACGTAGTCGGCGGCTTCGCGGTAGAACGCGACGATCAGCCCGGCCGGCTCGGTCGAGGAGGGCGCGAGCCATTCGACGTCCGACGGGCCGTCCTCCACGGGCACCGCCCAGCCCGGGTCGGCGTGCAGGAGCTGGGCGCGCATCCCGGGCTTGAGGCCGAGCTTCTTCCAGAGCGGCGTGCCCGAGTAGCCGGCGCCGCTCATGACGCGCCCTGCCAGCCGGCGTCCGCCGCGATCCGCGCGATGGCCTCCGCGTCGAGGTCGTAGACCGTCTCGCCGTCGTCGGCCGCAGGGGCGCGCACGGCGTGGGCACGCACCGTCCCGTCCGCGGACAGGTCCACCAGCGCGAACCCGGCCCCGCGCTCGGCGCGCTCCCGCGGCGGCGGCCAGAGCACGTCCGTCGTGTTGGCGACCGCCGGGGCCACGACGACCGGGATGCCCCGAGTACCCGCCGACGTGACGAGCGCGTGGTGGTAGTGGCCGGCCAGGATCAGCCGCACATCCCCCGCCGAGCACACCTCGAGCAGGGGAGCCGGGTCGATCAGCCGCAGTGTCTCGAACAGTCCCGTCGTCGGCGGGGCCGGTGGATGGTGGAGCACCACGATCGTCCCGTTCGCGCTGGGCGCCGCCAGCGCCTCCCGGAGCCGCTCGAGTCGGTCGTCCCCGATCCGCCCGTAACCGGCCCGCGCGACGGTGGTGTCGACGGTCACGACCCGGAAACCGCCCACGGTGAACACCCGCTCCCGCTCCCCGAGAACCTCCTCGAACGCACCGGGGAGGTCGTGGTTGCCCATCGCGTACGCGACGACCGCGCCGCGCTCCGCGGCCCACGGCTCCAGCCGCTCTTGCAGCAGCCGGTACGACGCCGCGCTCCCGTCGTCGGACAGGTCGCCCGACACCACCACCAGGTCGACAGCCCGCAGTTCGCCGGCGCGGGCGAGCGCCCGGTCGAGCCCCGCGAGCGTGTCGACCAGCCCGTAGTGGAGGCGGCCGTCGCCGTAGAGGTGGGTGTCGCTGAGGTGCAGGATCCGCAGTCGGTCGGTCACGCCGCCCACCCTAGCGCCACGGTCCGACGCCCCGGGGTGGGCCGGGCCGGGTCAGCCGATCAGCGACGGTCGCAGGTCGCGCAGCGTCCGGAAGTGCGTCATCCGCGTCACCCCGACCGCCGACGCCAGCAGCGCGATCAGCATCCACACCGCGAGCACGCCCGCGTCGGCCCACGCCATCGCGGGGTTTCCGCCGTACATGAGCTGACGGATGCCGTCGACGGCATACGACATCGGCAGCACGTGGTGGAGCGCCGCGAGCGGCCCCGGCAGCGTCTGCCACGGGAACGTTCCGCCCGCCGTGACGAGCTGCAGCACCATGAGCACGAGCCCGAGGAACTGCCCCACGCTGCCAAGCCAGACGTTGAGCGCGAGGATGATCGCGGCGAACGTCACCGACGCGAGCGCCATCATCCCGAACATGCCGAGCGGGTTGTGGATGCCGAAGCCGAGTGCCCCCGACACGATCGCGAACAGCCCGATCATCTGGACCGCGCCGAGCAGCCCCGGCGTGAGCCAGCCGGCGAGCGTGATCTTCACCGGCGAGTGGAGGGCGGTGATCGCGCGCCGGGACACCGGCTTGACGATGAGGAACAGCGCGTAGATGCCGATCCAGCCCGCCAGCGCCACGAAGAACGGCGCCAGGCCCGCGCCATAGGTGCCGGCCGAGGTGACGGAGTCGCTCTTCAGGTTCACCGGGTCGGCGATCGTGGAGGCCTGCTTCTTCTGCAGAGCAGGAGAGTTGTCCGGGACCTGCGCGACGCCTTGCGTGAGGCCGTCGTGGAGCTGCGTCGCCCCGTTGTGCAGGGTCGTGAGACCGTCGCGGAGCTGGGCGGAGCCGGTCGCCGCCGAGGCCGCGCCGCTCGCGAGCTGGGCGGCGCCGGCCTGTGCCTGGGACGCGCCGTCGGCGACCTGGGACGCCCCGGACGACACCTGAGCCGCACCCGCCGCGACCTGGCGGGAGCCCGCTGCGAGCTGGTTCACCGGCCCGACCGCCGACTGGATCTGCGTGTTGCCGGCCTGGACCTTCTGGTCGATGCCGCCGAGGCCGGCCTCCACCTGTGCGATCACGGCCGGGTCGACGTGGGCCGCCTGGAGCTGCGCGATGAGCTGCTGCCCGGCCGCCGGGGCCTGGACGGCGAGCTGCGCCGCGGCCTGACTGGCCTGGGTCACCTTCGCCGCGAGCTGGTCGTTGCCGGCCGAGACCTGGGCTGCGCCCGCGCTGACCTGGGCGGCGCCGTCGCGGACCTGGGCCGCGCCGGAGGACAGGTCGCCGAGCTTGCCGGCGAGCGTCTGCGACCCGCTCGCGAGCTGGGCGGTGCCGTCGGCGAGCTGGGCGGCCCCGCTCTGGGCGCTGGCGCTGCCGTCCACGAGCTGGGCGGCGCCGCCCTGCGCCTTCACCAGGCTGGAGCGGATGTCCGCGAGGCCGAGCAGGAACCGCTGAGCGGCCTCCTCGTTCACCTGCTTGACGATGGAGGTGCGGATCTTCTCGGCCGCCTGGGTGCCGATGGTCGACGCCAGGTAGCTGTTGGTGTCGTTGGTCGTCAGGGTGACGATGGCGCGCTGCGGCGTCGTCCCGGAGGCCGAGGCGAGCGCCGTGGAGAAGTCCGACGGGAAGGTGATGCTGAAGTCGTACTTCGAGTCGTCCACACCCGACGCTGCGGAGCTCGAGGCGACGCGGTGCCACTGGAACGAGCCGTCCGTGATGAGCTGGTCGGCGACCTGGCTGCCGTAGTTGACGGCCTTGCCGTCGACGGTCGTGCCGGTGTCGTCCACGACGATGGCGGCGGGGATGCGGTCGAGGTTCGCATACGGGTTCTGGTTCGCCCAGAGGTAGAGGCCGCCGTAGAGCACCGGGACGCACATCAGGGCGATGAGGGCCACGATGGACATCGGGCTGGCGGTCAGGCGGCGGAACTCGGCCGCGATCATCTGGGGGATCTTCATGAATTCTCCACGATCAGGTCGGGGAGCTCGTCGGTGTCGTCCCGGCCCGGGTCTTCTTCTGAGGTTTGAGGTGCGGCGTGGGCGGCGTCAGCGGCGTCGTCGTCGCCGGCGAACTGCCGCGACACGAGCGCCGAGGCGGCGATCGCCGCAGCGGAGGCGTCGCCCGCCACGACGAGCACGGCGATGCCGCGCGCGGCGAGCTCGCGCGCGAACCGCCACCACTCCACCGGGTCGCCGCCGTGCCGGTCGGGGGAGACGATCACGACGCCCTCCACCCCGGCGCGCAGCAGCGCCAACTCGGTGAGGAGGCGGATGCGCACGGTCGGCGGCACGGTCCCGATCGCGTACCGGGCGTACGGGGAAGCGCCCAGCTCGGCCAGCCGGCGGCGCACCGCGAGCGGGTGGGAGGCGAGACCGGCGAACATGAGCTCCTCGGCGACGATCCCGGCCACCGTGACATCGGAGGCCGGCTCGCAGACGTCGGGGGCGTCCACCAGCGCGATGCGCCGACGCATCGCTCCGAAGTCGGCGCGGCCGTCGATGGTGACCGACCCGCTGTCGGGCCGCATCCGCCCGGAGGCGATCAGCCCGAGCACGGTCGGCCGCTGCTCGGTCTCGGCGCGGCAGAGGGTGGCCTGGCCGGTCTCGAAGGAGACGCAGGTCGCGGGGAGGGCGGCGTCGCGCGGGCCCTTGGCCACGGAGTCGAGGGTGATCTTCATCGGGTGGTCGCCTCCGGTGTCCCCTCCGGGGTCGTCCGCGCAGCCCCCTGCACCGTGTCGAACGACAGCTCCGGCGTCGCGGCCAGCAGCTCGCCGGCCTCCCGCCAGCCCATTCCCGCCGCGGACAACGCCGCCAGGATGACCAGCCGGTGCCCGTCGCGGTCGGACGCCTTCGCGCGCGTCGCCTCGTCCAGCACGGACACGGCCGCGTGCTCGATGAGCCGCGTGACGGTCTCCCTGTCGAGGTCGGTGCGGATGGTGCCGTCCGCCATGCCACGGCCGACCGTGTCGCGCAGCCGCTCGCGCGCCGGGTCGAGCGCGGTGCCGACCAGCTCGCGGTGCGGCCCGCGCACGGCGAGGGCGGCGCTGACCCGGATGTGCTCGACCTCGGCCCAGAGCGTCGCGCCGAACAGCGCGATCTCCACGCGGGCGTCGGGGTGCGACACCGGGTCGAGCAGCGCGGCCAGGCGGGCGGCGCCGCGCGTGAAGACGTCGATCAGCAGTTCGTCGCGGTTGGCGAAGTGGCCGTAGACCGCACGACGGCTGAGCCCGGCGAGGGCGGCGATGGCCTCGAGCGAGGCGTCGATGTCTTCGTTGAGCGCTGCGGCGGCGGCGACCAGGAGGGCCTCCCGGTTCGCCGTCGCGTCGCGCCGGGGTGCGCGTGCGGGCGCGCCGGAGGTGGGCGCAGGGGTGGTGGGCATGCGACGATCGTACTCTTCTTGCACACGAGTGTGCAAGTTAAGCGATCACGCCGCGACCGCCCTCCCGCCCGAGACCGTCGGCACGCGCACATTGCGCCGTGCCGCGACGGCCGCCAGCGTCAGTGCGAGCGCCCCGACCGCGTACACCAGCAGCGGTCCGGTCGCACCGAACGCCGATCCCGCGTCGCCGCCCGCCGCCGCGCGCAGCATCGCCAGGGCCGGCGCCGTCGGCAGGGAGGCCGCGAGCGACGCCAGGGCCGCGGGCACGGTCGACGACAGCCCTGCGGTGAGCGCCACGATCCCCACCACGAGCGCCACCAGCCGCCCGACGCCGCCGAACGCGGCCGCCAGGGCCTGGTTGAGCAGCCCGAACACCGCCCCGATGACGGCGGCGGCCAGCGCGAAGCCGAGCCAGACATCCGGGCGCAGGCCGAGCCCGAACTGCGTGGCGCCCGCGACGACGACGCCCTGCACAGCCCCGATCAGCGCCACCATCCCGGCCGACCGCAGCGCGATCAGCGCCGAGGGCGTCGTCGTGAGCAGCATCCGCGACGGCACCGCCCGCCGGGCGAGCGCGGTCGCCATCCCGCCGAGCCAGAGCGCGAGGATCGCGTAGAGCGGGAGTGTCCCCACTCCCGTCGGCGGAGCCTTCTGGACCGCGACGACCGGCTGCGCGGCGACGGCGGACAGCGTCGTCATGTCGCTGTCGCTGTAGCTGGGGATGGACTGAGTCGCCTGCGCCAGCCCCGAGGCGAGCTGGGCCGCGCCCTCCGCCGTCTGACTCGCTCCGGTCGCGGCGGACGCGGCGCCCGAGCTCACCGACGCGGCCCCGGAGGCCGTCTGCGCCGCACCGGAGGCGACCTGCGACGCCCCCGACGCGGACGCGTCGATCCCGCCGACGAGGGCCGGCATCGCGCTCGCCAGGGCGGCGTTGCCGGACGCGACGGCGTTCGAGCCCTGCGCGAACGCCGACAGGCCGCTGTTCGCCTGCTGCAGCGTGCCGAGCGCAGCCGTCGCCCGCGTGCAGAGCACCGCCGGACCGGTCGCGCAGAGCTGCGCGACCACCTGCGCGAACTGGGTCGTCGCCGAGCCCACCCCCGCCGACGCCTGGTCCGCCGCCCCGGCGAGCGCCGCCGACCCGGCCGCGAGCTGCTCGGTCTGGGCGGGCAGCGGCTGCGCCTTGTCGCTCAGGGTGCCGAGCCCCGACGCGAGCGACTGGGCGCCGGCGTCCAGGGACTGCGCGCCCGTCGCCAGGGTGGCTGACCCGCTCGCCAGCGATTGCGTTCCCTGCGCGAGCGTCGCCGCACCGGACGACAGGGAGGCCGCACCCGACGAAGCTGACCCGATCTGCTGGTCGATCGTGTTGAATCCCGCGTAGACGTTCTGCAGGTACTGCGTGGTGAGCTGCCGGTCGAGCGCGGCCGTCGCCGCCTGCGTGACCGCCGCCGCCAGGGCGGGATCGACCAGCGCCGAGGCCGGGCTGGTCTGCACCGTCACCGTCGCCTGCTTCGCGCTCGCCGCGGCGCCGCCGATCGAGGTCGCGTCCGCCGAGAACGACGACGGGATGGTGAGCACCGCCGCGTACTCCCCGCTCGCCAGCCCGGACGCCGCATCCTTGTCGTTGGTCAGCACCCACGTGAAGTTCGTAGCGTCGGTGGACGGCGGCGCCTCCGTCGGGCTCGTGCTCCCGGAGGCGGACACGGTGGAGGCGCCCGCGATGAGCGACCCGGCGAACTGCCGCCCCAGCGGGATGGTCTTGCCGTTCTGGGTCACCGGGGTGTCGTCGTTGACCACCGCCGCGGTCACGCGGTCGAGGTGCTGGACGGGCGAGAACAGCCCCCAGCCGAGCACGGTCACCACCAACGGGGGCGCGAGGGCGAGCCCGATCAGCGTGATCGCACGCGTGCGCTCGGTCCCGGCGCGCGCGCCGAACGGCGCCCGGCCGGCGGATGGATCGGTCATGATGCGCTCCCGTCAGGTGGGAAGGTGCGAGTCGAGCGCGGCGTCGCCGCCGCGGGAGTCGGGGGTGGGTGGTCGGGGCTGAGCGTGGCGGGGGTGCGGTAGCGGGGGCTTCGGAACCGGCAGCAGCTCCGCCACCCCCTCCGGCGACTCGGCCGCCAGCACCACCGCGGCCCCCGCGTCCGCGGCCCGCTGCAACTCCGCCGCCAGCCGCCGCCGCTCCTCCCCGACCACGGCCTCCGCGCCATCGACGACGACGACTGCCGGCCGCCCCTCCGCCGCATCCCGCACCGCCGCCACCGCGTCCGCCGACCGGTCGAGCCGCGCGACTGCCGCCCGCGCCCGCACCGACGACCGTCGCACCGGCAGCAGCAGGCCGTCCACCTTCACCCGCCCCGCCGTCAGCGGCGCGCGTCCCGCGATGGCCAGCGCGAGCGCCGTGTGCCCCGGCCCCGTGACCACGATCGCGCCGCCCGGCGGGACCAGCGCGTCGAGCGGCCCGGACTCGCCGGCCCGGGCGCCCTCCGCCGCCAGCGCGTACCTCGTCCCCGGCTCGGGCCACCCGGCCGCGTCCAGCTCCGCCTGCACGCCCTCGCCCTCGATGTCCAGCACCGGCAGCGCGCGGTCCCACGAGCGCGGCATCCACCAGGTCGCCCTCCCGAACAGCACCAGCACCGCCGGAATGAGCGTCATCCGCACCACGAACGCGTCCACCGCGACCCCGACCGCCAGGCCGAGCGCGATCGGCTGGATCTGTGCGTCCCCGCCCGGGATGAAGGCCGCGAACACCGCGAACATGATGACGGCCGCGGCCGTGACCACCTTCGCCGACCCCTGGAAGCCCTGGTGCACGGAGGCCGTCGTGTCGGCGCCCCGGATGTGCTCCTCCCGCATCCGGCTGGCGAGGAACACCTCGTAGTCCATCGCCAGCCCGAACAGCACGCCCATGACGATGATCGGCATGAAGCTGATGATCGAGCCGACGTGCGCGACGCCCAGCGGTCCCGCGAGCCAGCCGCTCATGAACACCAGGCTGGTCACCCCGAACGCCGCGCCGATGCTGAGGAGGTAGCCGAGCGCCGCCGTCACCGGCACCACGATCGACCGGAACACGATCGCCAGAAGCACCAGCGAGAGCCCGACGACGAGGAGCGCGAACGGCAGCAGCGCCCCGCCGAGCCGGGAGGAGATGTCGATGCCCGCCGCCGTGTACCCGGTGATCGAGAGGTCGATCCCGTACTCGCGCTGGAAGTGGTCGTGCATCGACCGCAGCTTCGCCACGAGCGCCTGCGTCGCCTCCGAGTCGGGCGCGCCGGTCGGGACCACCTGCGCGATCCCGGTGTCCCCCGGCTCGTTGGGCGTGGAGAGCGGGACCGCCGCGACCCCGGGGACGGTCTTCAGCTCGGCGCCGAGGTCGTTCATCAGGCCGACCGGATCGGTGCTGCCGATCACGGAGCCGGTCGCGATGAGGGGCCCGTTGTAGCCCGGACCGAAGTGCTCGGCGATGAGGTCGTAGGCGATCCGCGCGGGCTCGTGCTCGTCGAGGGAGCCGGCGTCCGGCAGCGCCAGGCGGAGGGACGCGGCCGGGAGCGCGACCAGGCCGAGCAGGCCCACGACGAGCACGACGGTGAGGATCGGGATACGCGTGACCAGGCGGACCCAGAAGCCCGCGATCGGATGGCGCACGGGGGAGGGCGGTGGCGGTGGCTGCGCGGGCTGCTCCCCGGTCGGCTTCGCAGGTTCGTGCGGCTGTCCCTTGCCTGCCTTGGCGCCCCCGCGATACCGCTTCGCCACCACCCGCATGCCCGCGAACCCCAGCAGCGCCGGCGTCAGCGTCATCGAGATCAGCACCGCGATCGTCACCGCGAGCGCCGCGGCGACGCCCATCGTCGTGAGGAACGGGATCCCCGCCACGCTCAGCCCCACCAGCGCGATGATCACCGTCACCGCCGCGAACACCACCGCCGACCCGGCCGTCGCGACCGCCCGCGCCGCGGACTCCTCCGGCGCCATCCCGTGCTTGAGCTGCTCCTGGTGGCGGGAGATGATGAACAGCGCGTAGTCGATCCCGACCGCCAGCCCGAGCATGAGCGCCAGCAGCGGCGTCGTGGAGGCGATGGTCAGCCAGTGCGTCGCCGCGAAGATCAGCGACAGCGACAGTCCTGCCCCGAGCAACGCCGTGATGAGCGGGAGGCTCGCCGCGATCACCGAGGCGAACGTCGCGATCAGGACTGCGAAGGCGACCACGATGCCGAGCAGCTCTGTGACGCTGATCCCGGCGACCGACTGGGAGAAGAGCTGGCCGCCGACCGCCACCTGCGACCCCTTCGGGAGGGCGGCCTCCAGGTCGCTGCCCGCCTTCTGCAGCGCGTCGAAGGTGGAGGGCAGCACGGCGGTCTGCGCGACCGAGAGCTGGACGGGCACGATGACCGCCGACCCGTCCGCGGCGATGTTGCCCGTCGACGGCCCGCTGTAGGGCGAGGACGCCGAGGTCACCTGCGGGATCTTCGCGATCGCCGCCGCCGACGACTCCACCGCCGACTGGAACGCCGGATCGTGCACGTCCGTGCCTTTCGGCGCGACGGCGACGAGCTGGGCGGAGGTGCCGCTGACCTGCGGGAAGGTGCGCGCGAGCGCGTCCTGGGCCTGCTGCGACTCGGTGCCGGGGATGGTGAAGGTGTTGTCCGTCCCGTTGCTCAGCAGCGCCGCCCCGCCGAGGAGCAGCACGAGCGCTGCGAGCCAGATGGCGAGCACGCGTCTGCGCGCCCGGAACGCGGCGCGCCCCAGCAGGTACAGGAGCGACGACATCGGGGCCAATGTAGAGCTGTGCTCAGCTTCGCGACAATGCTCGTTTCCGCCTCGGGGAGGCTGCGGAACCCGGCGCGATAGGATCGAGTGCGACGGTCGTCCGCGAGGGGCCGACGCGCTCCCGACCCTCGAGAGGACGAAACGTGCCCGCGATCGTGATCATCGGCGCCCAGTGGGGCGATGAAGGCAAAGGCAAAGCCACCGACCTGCTCGGCAGCCGCATCGACTACGTCGTCAAGTTCAACGGCGGCAACAACGCCGGTCACACGGTCGTCGTCGGCAACGAGAAGTACGCGCTGCACCTCCTGCCGTCCGGCATCCTGACCGAGGGCGTCACGCCCGTCATCGCCAACGGCGTCGTCGTGGACCTCGAGGTGCTGTTCCAGGAGCTCGACGGCCTGATCGCGCGCGGCGTGGACGTGTCCCGCCTCAAGGTCAGCTCCAACGCGCACGTGATCACCCAGTACCACCGCACCATCGACAAGGTGACCGAGCGCTTCCTCGGCAAGCGCCAGATCGGCACCACCGGCCGCGGCATCGGCCCGACCTACGCCGACAAGATCAACCGCGTCGGCATCCGCATCCAGGACCTCTTCGACGAGAACATCCTCCGGCAGAAGGTGGAGGGCGCCCTCGACCAGAAGAACCACCTGCTGGTGAAGGTCTACAACCGCCGCGCCATCGGCGTGGACGAGGTCGTCGAGGAGCTGCTGAGCTACGCCGAACGGCTGCGGCCGATGGTGGTCGACTCTTCGCTGCTGCTGCACGAGGCTCTCGTGGACGGCAAGTATGTGCTGTTCGAGGGCGGCCAGGCGACCATGCTGGATGTCGACCACGGCACCTACCCGTTCGTCACCTCCTCCAGCTCCACCGCCGGCGGCGCCGCGACCGGTTCGGGCATCGGCCCCAACCGCATCGACCGGGTGATCGGCATCGTGAAGGCGTACACGACCCGCGTCGGGGCCGGCCCGTTCCCGACCGAGCTGTTCGACGAGTGGGGCGAGTTCCTCCGCGAGCGCGGCTTCGAGTTCGGCACCACGACCGGCCGCCCGCGCCGCACCGGCTGGTACGACGCTCCGGTCGCCCGTTACACGGCCCGCATCAACGGCGTCACCGACTTCGTGCTCACCAAGCTGGACACCCTCACCGGCATCGAGCGCATCCCGGTCTGCGTCGCCTACGACGTCGATGGTGTGCGCCACGACGAGGTGCCGTCGTCGCAGACCGACTTCCACCACGCGACGCCGATCTACGAGGAGTTCCCCGGCTGGACCGAGGACATCAGCGGCGCCCGCACGTTCGAGGACCTCCCGAAGAACGCGCAGGACTACGTGCTCGCCCTGGAGGCCATCTCCGGCGCCCGCATCTCCGCGATCGGCGTGGGCCCGGCCCGCGACGAGATCGTGGTGCGGCACGACCTGGTCGACTGACAGGCCGAGCGGTCAGGGGCGAACAGAAGGGTGACCCCTTATTCCGGTTCGCGCGCCGTAACCCGGAATAACGACCTCGTTATTCCGGGTTGCGTGCCCTAACCCGGAATAACTCCCTCACTATTCCGGCTTGCGCGCCATAACCCGGAATAACGACCTCACTATTCCGGCTTCCGCCCGTCAGAACCACGTGCTGAGCCGCGGCGGCACCGCCGTCCGGAACAGCCGGTCCAACGCCTCCGCATCCCCGTGGACGCGCCCCGCCAGCGCCAGCCCGCGCGCCAGGTCGTGGCCGAGGTAGACGCTGCCGAGCGCCTCGACCGGGAGGGTGACGTCGGGAGCGTCGGCGGTCGGCTCCACGCGCGCCTCGCCGTCCTGGGCGATGATCCGGTAGCGGCCGCCCGCGAACCCGAGCCCGTCGGTGACCTCCAGCACGAGGTCGCCGTCGCTCTCGTAGCGGCGGGCGGTGAGGGTCGCCGGGACGTCGAGGATCCGCACCCAGAGGTGGTCCTGGACGCTTGTGGTGCGGGCGCCGCGGATGTCCTGCACCAGGAGCTGCACGGGCTCGTCGACTCCGCGCGTCCAGGCCTTCACCTCGGCGACGAGGTCCAGTTCGAGGAGGTAGCGCCAGAGCGCGGTGAGCGCGGCGTCCGTCGTTGCCGCCAGGTAGTTCACCTCCACGACGTGACGGGAGAAGTCCTCCTCGCCCCCGCGCACCACGTAGCTGACGAAACCCTCGGGGCGCCCCTCCGGGGAGTCGTAGCGCACCAGGAGGTAGCGCGCCGGCTCGTCGTCCCCCTTCAGCGGGCCGATCAGGCGGTCGGCCAGGTACGGTTCGAGGCCGATCTCGCCGTGCCGGGAGGCCATGGCCTCGGCGAGGACGGCGTGGCCGGTCTCGCGGTACTCGTCGGGCGTGGTGAACGACAGCCGCCCCGGCGTCGGCGCGCCGGCCCAGCGGACCCGCTTGACGTCGACGCTCCAGCCGGTCACGAAGGTGGCCGGCCCGAAGCCCCAGCGGCCGTAGATGGTGGACTCCGAGACGGTGAGGATGGCGGCGGGGACGCCGAGCGCATGCGCGGTGCGCAGCTCCGCTCCGAGCAGCGCGGTCGCGACGCCCCGTCGGCGATGCGTCGGCGCGACCGTGACGGAGCTGATCGCCCAGGCGTCCAGGCTGCCGCCGCCCGGGACGGTCAGCGGCGCGACCCATGAGTTGACCGTGCCGACCGGCGTGCTCACGCCCTCGTCGTAGACCGCGGTGGTGCGGCGGCCGCTGAAGCTCCCCCTGGCCTCCTCGAGGACCTCCTCGCTGGGCCGCCGCCCGTGGAAGCCGCGGAAGTCCGCCACGATCCACGCGTCGATGGCGGCGGTGTCCGCCGCGTCGACGAGGGCGAGCCGGAGACCGGCGTCCGCCAGGTCGGCGGCCGAGCGCTGGTCAAGGGGTGCGGTGAGGTGGGTCTCGGTCATTGCTCCACCGTATCGGGGCGGTGCGACGGCAGAACAGGGCCGTCAGGGGCAGGCTCAGCGCCGGGCCGCTCCCGTCACCGCCCCGCCATCGCGTGCAGCAGCGGCAGGAGGGCGCCCGGCGCGGCCTCCTGCGCCTCCGCGAAGAACGCAGCGTCTGCCGCCTCGACCGACCCGATGGCCGCCTCCGCCCTCGCCGCGCCCGCCGCGGTGACGCGCAGCACCTTGGCCCGGCTGTCCGACGGGTCCGCCGCGCGCTCCAACAGCCCCTTCGCGACGAGCCGCCGCACGACCTCCGACGTCATCCGCGGGTCGGAGCCGGTCTGCTCCGACAGCCGCGCCTGGCTCGGGCTCTCGGACTGGCCGTTCGCCCACCAGGTGGAGGCCAGCAGCACGAACTGGGCGTGCGTCAGCTCGTGCGGCCGCAGCGCCTCCACCATCGCCCGCTGCCAGCGCAGGGTCGCGTGCCAGAGGAGGAAGCCCGGGCTGGTCGCCGGCCCCTCGGGGAAGTCCGTCATGCGTCCAGTCTGCTCCGTTCCGCCCTGCGTTCCGCCTCGGCCAGCAGGGCGGCGAGCGATTCGGGGAAGTCGGCGCTGATCTGCGGGCCCAGTTCGGGACCGACCGCGGCCGATCCTGCGCCGTCGATGGTGAGCGAGTAGCGCACCCGAGTGCGGGCCGAATCGTCTTCCAGGTCGTAGCGGAAGGTCAGCCGCACCTCGCCGAACTCCGTCACGTCGGCGTACGTGCGGTTCGCCTCCAACACGTCGATGCGGGAGCGGATGGGCTCCTGGCCGTCGGGCGTCACGGTCAGCTCTGTGCCGACCGCGAACGGCCCGTGCAGCTCGAATCGGTCGGCGCCGTCGTAGGTCAGCTCCCCGGTGTGGAGGTCGCGGACGGCCTCCCAGACCCGCTCACGGGGCAGCGTGGTGACGGCGATCTCCTCTGTGGTCCACATGATGCAATCCTTTCTCTGTGCGTAGATGATCTACGCATAGAGTATGTCGTCATCCTCGTCCGCGCAACCCTCCCGCCCGGTAGGGTCGGAGCATGGCTGAGAACGAGTCGACCGTGCAGGCGCTGGAGCGGCTGCAGAGCATCCGGCAGAGCATCGACAACATCGACGCGGCCGTCATCCACATGCTCGCGGAGCGGTTCAAGTTCACCCAGCAGGTCGGCGCACTGAAGGCCGAGCACGGCCTGCCGCCTGCCGACCCCGAGCGCGAGCGCGAGCAGATCCAGCGCCTGCGCGTCCTCGCCGAGGAGAGCCACCTCGACCCCGCGTTCGCCGAGAAGTTCCTCAACTTCATCGTGGCGGAGGTCATCCACCACCACGAGCGCATCGCGTCCGAGAACGGCCGGTAGGGCGGTGGCCTGGGACCCCGCGGAGCTTCCCGACGCCCACGACCGGACCGTCGTCATCACCGGCGGCAACGCCGGCGTCGGCTATTTCACGGGTGAGCAGCTCGCCCGGGCGGGAGCGCGCGTCGTGCTCGCCTGCCGGGACCCCGAGCGCGCCGAGGCCGCCGTCGCGGCGATCCGCCGCCGGGTGCGCGGCGCGCGAGTGGAGGCCACGCCACTCGACCTAACGGATCACGCCTCCGTCGACGCCCTCGCCGCCGCCCTGCTCGAACGCGAGCGCGTGGACGCCCTCGTGCTCAACGCGGGGATGGTGCACCCGCCGCGCGAGCGGCGCACCGACCGCTACGGCAACGAGCTGGTCCTCTCCACCAACGTGCTCGGCCACTTCCGCCTCGTCGCGCGCGCCCTGCCGGCCCTGGAGCGCACCGCGGGCGCCCGCATCGTGTCGCTCGGGTCGCTCGCCGCCCGGCTCGGTTCGCTCCGGCTGGACGACCTCCAGCTCGAGCGGTCGTACACGTCGTGGCGGGCGTACTCGGGCTCGAAGATCGCCGCGCAGGTGTTCGGATTCGAGCTGGAGCGCCGGCTCCGCGCCGCGGGCAGCGGGGTGACGAGCCTGGTCGTCCATCCCGGCTACTCGACCTCCGGGCGCACCCCCGGCATCCGCGGCGTCAACCAGCCGAGCCGCGCCAAACGGTTCGCCGACAACCTGCAGGCGGCGTGGACGCAGGGCAAGGACCACGGCGCGTGGGTCCCGGTGCGCGCCGTCCTCGACCCCACGGTGACCGGCGACGACTACCTCGGGCCGGCCGGGCTCACGAAGGGTGCGCCCGCGAACGGGCGCGCCGCGCGGTCGTCCCGCTCACCGCGGACCGGGGCCCGGCTGTGGCCGTTGCTGGAGGCCGCGTCGGATCAGGAGTTCACGGTCCGCTGAGCCGTGCGCGTCAGTCGTCGACGACGATCGAGAGCAGCCGCTGCCCCTCCGGCACCTTGGCGCGCAGCGCGTCGCGGGCGGCCGGGTAGTCGGTCCCGTCGGCCTCGATGTGCTGCGTCGCCGACTCCCGGATGATCGCGGTCGCGATCACGCGTCCGCCGCGGGGCATCGCGTTGTGCACCTGCAGCAGCTCGAATCCCTGTGGCACCTGCTCCTTCACGAGCGCGCGTGCGGTCTCGGCGTCGTCCGCCTCGGCGGTCAGCTCGCGGGTCTCAGTGGTCTGCGTCACGCCGTGCACTCTCATCGCACGCAACGCTACCGGAATGCACGTACATCAGTATCCTGACCGCGCTCTCAGCGGACGCTCAGACCGGTCGACTGGGCTGTACCTCATGGACATCGCCTACACCGCCATCGCGCACGCCTCCGGAGGCGGACGCGACGGTCACGTCCGCAGCGAGGACGACCTGATCGACCTGGACACCCGCCCGCCGCGCGAGCTCGGCGGCTCGGGCGAGGGAACCAACCCCGAGCAGCTCTTCGCCGCCGGCTTCGCCGCGTGCTTCCTGAGCGCCATCCACGCGGTCGGCCGCGCCGGCAAGCTGGACACCTCGGACGCCGCCGTCTCGGCGAGCGTGGGCATCGGCGCCAACGGCGAGGGCGGCTACGGCCTCGCCGTCGAGCTGGACGTCTACCTGCCGCGCCTCGGCCGGGAGACCGCGGAGGAGACGATGGAGAAGGCCCACCACGTCTGCCCGTACTCCAACGCGACGCGCGGCAACGTCCCGGTCAAGCTGACGCTGGTCGACTGACCGGAGCTGACGGGAGCGCGGTGCGGTCGCGGCGTCAGTCCGCCGCGACCCGCCCGACCTTCTCGGTCTTGTCCCAGCGGGCTTCGGCGCCGGCGAGCTCCTTGAGATACGAGTCGAACGTAATCGCGCAGAGCAGCGAGCCGTACCCGGCCAGGTAGATCAGCGTCGGGGCCAGCCAGCGTCCCGCGCGGGTGCGCTCGGACCGTCGCGCGAGCCACGCGACGACCATGGAGAACGGGATCCAGATGTAGATCGCGAGCGTCAGGATGAACAGCGCCTCGGTGCTGAGCGTGATCCCGAACAGGCCAGGCAGCCACACCAGGGTGATCGGCGGGAACAGCGCCGTGATCATCACGATCATGTTGATGATGCCGGGGAACAGCAGGATGTGCCCCAGCTCTTTGCGACTGGTCCTGGCATCCGTGAGCGAGCCGAGGATGAGCACGAACAGGTAGGCGAGCGCCGCCGAGATCCAGAGCACACGGAAGACGTTCGCGGCCAGCTCGTTCTGCAGGAAGAGCAGCCCGGCGAGCCCGATCGCGGACGTCACCATGATCAGCGGCAGCAGCCACAGGCTGAACCAGACGATGCCGAACGTCCACGCGCCGAGGTGGTGGACCCGCGAGGGCCGGAACCAGACCTTGGAGTACCGCGCCGTCACGGACACGTTGCCGCGCGCCCAGCGCAGCCGCTGCTTCCAGAGCGCGTCGACCGCGCGCGGCTCCTCGGCGAGGACGTGCGCGTGCGGCTCGAACACGACCTTCTTGCCGTGCAGCTGCGTCTCGAAGGTCGTGATGGTGTCCTCGGCGAGCGTGGAGGTGTCCACCCGGCCGCCGATGGCCATCAGGTTCTCGCGGGTGTGGAGCTGCGCGCCGCCGGCGAGGCAGGCCTGCGCGCCGAGCACGTTCTGCGCGCGCCGGGCGGCGGGCTGCGAGAGCACGTATTCCACGCTGACGAACTTGGTGAGGTAGTTGCGGTCGCGGCTGCCCTCGCGGATGTACGCGGAGACGGCCCCGACCTCGGGGTCGGCGAGGTGCCGGGTCATTCGCCGCAGCGAGTCGGGCAGGTAGATGACGTCGGCGTCCATGATGAGGAGCGCCTCCATCCAGTCCTCGGCGAGGATGCGCTCGATGCCGTGGTTGAGGGTGTGCGCCTTGCCCTGGCCGCCCTGCTCGCGGCGCAGCAGGAAGACGTTGCCCGGATACTTCTCGGCCCGGCTGCCGACGACGACGGGGGTGTCGTCGGTGCTGGCGTCGTCCACCACGTAGATGCGCAGAGCCTCTTTGGGGTAGTCGAGCGCCATGAGCCGGTCGATGGAGGCCCCGATCACGGCGCCCTCGTTCCAGGCGGGCACGACGATGGCGACGCGCGGGAGGTAGGGCGCGGCCTTCTTGTAGTGGTTGATCCAGGCGTGGAACGGGATGACGACGAACGTCGCCGCGGCCGCGACCACCGGGATGAGTCCCGTCAGTGCCAGGATCAGGCACACCACGACGCCGATCCACTCCAGCACGCCGAGCACGTCCACGCGGGCTCCCCTCCGTCCCTCCCACACTACCGGGCGTTCTGCCCCGGGGGACCGGCGCGGCTAGGTGGGAAGGGGTGCGGGAGCGGCCGCCGCGGAGAACTCGCCGTCCGCGACCGCCTGGCGAACCGTGAGGTAGTCCGCGTGCGCCTGATCGGCATACGCGAGGGCCCACTCGACCACGGCGATGTCGAACGTCGTGCCGCTCCCCAGGTATCCCGCGATGAACGGGGCGTTGGGGGACTGCGCGTGGGCGCGCGCGAGCACGGTGCCGCAGGCGTCGACGTAGTCGGCGAACGGCCGGAAGTCGAGCTCCTCCGTGTCGATCGACACATTGTGGTCGCGGAACTGCCGGATGTAGAACGCGTGCCCGTCCTGCCGGGCGTAGCCCAGGAACGGATCGCTGACGGCCTGCAGCACCCGCTGGTTGCCGACGACCCGGTGGCCGTGCTCGTCGTCGTGGGCGTGGTCGTCGAACTCGGGCGAGCGCCCGGCGGGGGCCCCGCCGAACTCGACGGCGACGGACTCGCTCGCCTCCTTCACCTGCAGCACCAGCGGCTCGCCGGCGGGCCCGGTGAGCACGATGATGTAGCACCGCGTTCCCACGCTGCCGACGCCGACGACGCGGCGTGCGGCGTCCGTCGGCACGTACTGCGACAGCAGCACCGCGATGTCCGTCGGGACGGTCTCCAGATAGGTGCGAAGGATCGCGAGCACGTTCTGCTCGGTCGCTTCGGGCACATGGGTCTGCCGCGGCGGGTTCTCGACGATCGTCATCGCGCCGTCCGCGCCGCGCTGGGTGATCTTGCGGACGACCCGGGCGGACGTGCGCCGGGACGCGGCTTCGATCGCACGGTCGAGCACCTGCTGAGAGCTCACGGCGCTCCGGAACCTGCTCACGTCGGCGCGGACGTAGTAGCGCTCCAAGACGTCGAGCCGCATCATCTGCCGGAGGCCGATGCGATAGGCGGCGGCGGCCTCCAGGGCGGCGATCCTGACCTCCGGCTCCCCGAAGCCGCGCTGGCGTGCCGCCAGCACGACGCTCGCCACGAAGCGCTTCAGGTCCCACTCCCACGGCCCGTAGGCCGACTCGTCGAAGTCGTTGAGGTCGAAGACGAGACTGCGCTCGGGCGACGCGAAGAGCCCGAAGTTGGCGAGGTGGGCGTCCCCGCAGATGGTCACGTCGACGCCGGTCCGCGGCTCCGGCGCGAGGTCGGCGGCCTGGATCGCCGCCGATCCCCGGTAGAAGGCGAACGGGTTCGTCGTCATCCGCTCCAGCCGCAGCGGGATGAGCTCGGCCACCCGGTGCTGGTGCTGTCGCTTCAGGATGCCGACGGGGTCGCGATCGGCCGCCGGTGCGTAGTCGCCGTGGCGGCTCCGCGGGACACGCGAGCGGGCGTCCTTTCCGGCCCGGAAGAGATCGGCGGCGCTGTGGATCGCGTCGTGGTCGAGACGGAGGTGGCCCTCTTCAGCTGTCATCGGCTGCTCCTCCGCCCGGCTCGTGCGCGGCACCAGCCTACGGCGAGAAGCAGCCGATGATGATGCGGGTCAGGCCCGCGCAGCCCCGCCCAGCGTCCCGCCCGCAGCGAGCCGCATCAGGTCAGACCCGAGGTCGATCCCCAGCTCGTTCCCGCCGGCCGAGCCGAACTCGTGCTGGTAGCTGTTCCAGGAGGTGTCCTTGATGCGGGCCTCCACGCCGGTCTCCATGAGCACGACCAGTTCGCGCGCCGCGCGGTCGATCCGCTTGCCGAGGGCGTTGTCCTGCCAGTCCTCGGTCGAGGCGAACACCGAGGTCGGCGCCGTCATCGTGCGGAGGTAGGCGAACATCGATCGCATCTGCTCGTCGACGACCAGCGCGTGCCGAGCGGTTCCCGCCGTCGCGCCAAGGACAACCGGCTTCGCGATCAGGAGGTCGTTGTCGAGCACCTGGAAGAAGGAGCTGAACAGCCCGCTCGGGCCCGCCTTGTAAACCGGGGCGGTCGCGATGATGCCGTCGGCCGACGCGAGCGCCTCGATCGCCGCCGTGAAGCGCGGGCCGAGGTGGCCGGACGCGAGCGCGCCGGAGAGCTCGGGCAGGAGCTCCCGGAGGTCGAGGTTCAGTGTCTCGACCGTGTGGCCGTCGCGCTGGGCGGCGGCCTCCACGCGCAGGGCGAGGCGGTCGGCGAGCATCTTGGTGGACGACGGGTCGCTGACGCCCGCGTTGACGACGACCACCCGGAACGGGCGCTGGTCGGTGCTGGTCATGGTGTCCTTCTTCACAATCGTTCGGATCGTCTCGGCGCTCAGAGCCCCGGGTACTGCGCCCGGACCTCGTCCGACGAGTCCTGGTAGGGGGAGGCGCCGGTCACGTTGTCGCCGCGGTTGGCGTTCGGGCGCGGCTGGCGCGGGGCCGCGTCGCCGTACTTCGCCTTCACGAGCGACTCGTGCGTGGGAGCCTCGGGCGTCTGCGGGTCCTTGCGGGCCTCGGTCTCCTTGCGGAGCACCGGGATGACCTCCTCGCCCAGCAGGTCGAGCTGCTTGAGCACGGTCTTCAGCGGCAGGCCGGCGTGGTCCATCAGGAAGAGCTGGCGCTGGTAGTCGCCCGCCCACTCGCGGAAGGTCAGCGTCTTGTCGATGACCTCCTGCGGGCTGCCGACGGTCAGCGGGGTCGCGTCCGTGAACTCCTCCATCGTCGGGCCGTTGCCGTAGACGGGGGCCTCGTTGAAGTACGGGCGGAACTCCTTCTTGGCCTCCTGCGAGGTCTTCGCGATGTAGGCCTGGCCGCCGAGGCCGACGATCGCCTGCTTCGCGGTGCCGTGGCCGTAGTGCTCGAAGCGCTCCCGGTAGAACGCGATCAGGCGCTGGTAGTGCTCCTTGGGCCAGAAGATGTTGTTCGCGAAGAAGCCGTTGCCGTAGAACGCGGCCTGCTCGGCGATCTCCGGGGTGCGGATGCTGCCGTGCCAGACGAACGGCGGCACGTCGTCCAGCGGGCGCGGGGTGGAGGTGAAGCCCTGCAGCGGTGTGCGGAACTTGCCCTCCCAGTCCACGACGTCCTCGTGCCACAGCCGGTGCAGGAGGTTGTAGTTCTCGAGCGCGAGCGGCAGGCTCTGGCGGATGTCCTGACCGAACCACGGGTACACCGGGCCGGTGTTGCCGCGGCCGAGCATGAGGTCCATCCGGCCCTTGGAGAGGTGCTGGAGCATCGCGTACTCCTCGGCGAGTCGCACCGGGTCGTTCGTGGTGATCAGCGTCGTGGAGGTCGTCACGATCAGCCGCTCGGTGAGGGCGGCGATGTGGGCGAGCAGCGTCGTGGGCGACGAGGAGAAGAACGGCGGGTTGTGGTGCTCGCCGATCGCGAAGACGTCCAGCCCGACCTCCTCCGCGTGCGTGGCGATCTTCACGATCGCGTCGATGCGCTCCGCCTCGCTCGGGGTCTCGCCGGAGACCGGGTCGCGCGTGATGTCGCTGACGGAGAAGATTCCGTACTGCATTGCTGGCTCCTCAGGTTCGTTCTCGCCGTATCTATGCAAACGCATATAACGTCACCGGGCTGGAGGTATTCCCGGCGGGCTGGCATCAGCATGGCGCATCGGCCGGAGGTGAGCCAGGAGCCTCGCACTTCGGGCGATGTGTATATCACACGTCAGGCTTTTCTCAGATGGATCGGGCAAGCTGGCTCCATGGGGGAGCAAGAGAACACGAGACATCCACGTCGACGCGGTGCGGCCGCGGCGGCCTTCGTCGGGCTGAGCGCGACCGCCGGTGTGCTGGTCAGCGCGATGGTGGCGCCGGTGGTCGCGGTGGCGGGAGTCGCGACCGAGACCGGCATCCACCTCTTCGAGACGATGCCGGAGGCGCTGACGGTGGACGCGCTGGCGCAGACGAGCGATATCTACGCGAAGAACCGCGAGGGCCAGCCGGTGCTGCTCGCGTCGGTCTACGACCAGAACCGCAAGAACGTGGCGTGGGAGGACATCTCCCCGTTCGTGAAGGACGCGCTCACCTCCACGGAGGACCCGCGGTTCTACACGCACGGGGGCGTCGACATCCCGTCCGCACTGCGCGCCGCGATCGGCAACGCGTCCTCCGGCAACGTCGACTCCGGGGCCTCGACCATCACCATGCAGTACGTCAAGAACATCCTGGTGCAACGTGCCGAGGCGATCCGCGACAAGGGCGAGCGCGCGGCCGCCTATAAGGAGGCTACCAAGACCGGGATGGACCGCAAGCTCCGTGAGATGCGCCTCGCGATCGGGCTCGAGAAGGCCCTCCCGAAAGACCAGATCATGCTCGGCTACCTCAACATCGCGCACTTCGGCGGCTCGGTGTACGGCATCGAGGCCGCCGCGGAGTACTACTTTGGCGTGACCGCGGCCGATCTGACGCTCCCGCAGGCGGCCGCCCTCGTGGCGACCGTGAACGCGCCCAACGACTTCCGCATCGACGACCCGGACAACATCGGCGACAACAAGTTCCGCCGCGACAACGACGTCCTCGCCGCGATGCTGGAGGAGAAGCGGATCACGCAGGCGCAGCACGACGAGGCGGTCGCGACCCCGATCGAGCCGAAGATCACGCCGCCGTCCACCGGCTGCGTCACCGCCAATCCGCTCGGCGCGGGCTTCTTCTGCGACTACGTGCAGCGGGTGATCGAGAACGAGAAGCTCCTCCCCGACCCGACAGACCCCGAGCGCAGCACCCTGAAGCGCGGCGGCTACGACATCTACACGACGCTCGACCTCGACCTCCAGGCCTCCGCCGTCGCCGCGGTCGAGGCGTATGTTCCGCGCACCACGGAGGTGCTCGACCTGGGATCGTCGCTGGTCACCGTGGAGCCTGGCACCGGACGCATCCTCGCGATGGCGCAGAACAAGGACTTCAACGCCGACCAGGACGAGGCGTCCCCGGAGAACACGGCCGTCAACTACAGCACCGATCGCGACTATGGAGGGTCCAGCGGCTTCCAGGCGGGCTCCACCTACAAGGTCTTCACGCTCGCCGAGTGGCTCAAGGACGGGCGATCGCTGAACGACGTCGTCAACGGCGACTCGCGCGCTTTCAACCTGTCCTCCTTCAAGGACAGCTGCCAGGGATCGAGCAGCGGCCCGTACTCCCCCAAGAACGACAGCGGTCAGAAGCCGGGGAACATCTCGGTGCGGTCGGCGACCGCGAATTCGGTCAACGGCGCCTACTTCTCCATGGCGCAGAAGCTCGACCAGTGCGAGATCCGCAAGACGGCGGAGGCCTTCGGCGTGAAGCGCGCCGACGGCAAGCCGCTCACCTCCTACGTCTCCGACGTGCTCGGCACGAACGAGGTCTCGCCGCTGCGGATGGCGGCGGCTTTCGCCGGGATCGCCAACAAGGGCGTCTACTGCGCGCCCGCTGCGATCGACCGGATCGTCGGGCCGGACGGCGCCGAGGTCCCGGTACCGGCATCCTCCTGTTCGGAGGCCGTGAGCCCGGAGGTGGCCGCAACAATGGCGTCGGCGCTACAGAGCGTCACCCGCGGCGGCGGAACCGGCGCGCCCTCGAACCCGGGCGACGGCATTCCCGTCTTCGGCAAGACCGGCACGACCGACTCCGAGAAGGACACCTGGTTCGTCGGCTCCACCACCCGGCTGACGACCGCGGTCTGGGTCGGCAACGTGACGGGGGGCGTGTCGCTGCGCCGGTCCACGGTCGGCGGCATCCAGGCCGACCAGCTCCGCCACCGGGTCTGGAAGCAGTACATGACGGCCGCCAACAAAGTGCACCCGGGGGAGGATTTCCCCGAGGCCTCCGTACGTCCCGTGCGCGAGTAGCCGCCGCGTCCGATTTCCGCCGGTCGGCGTCGGTGGCGGGCAGTAGCCTCGACGGGTGAAGGTCGCTCTGCAGTTCGTCGCCATGGGTCTCGTCTGGGGCGCCAGCTTCCTGTTCATGAAGGTGGCGCTGGGAGGCGTCTCCTTCGGGCAGGTGGCGTGGGCGCGCCTGGTGTTCGGGGCGCTGACGCTCGGGATCATCGTGCTGGCCACGCGCAGCCGGCTCCCGAAGGAGCCGATCGTGTACCTGCACTTCCTCGTCGTGGCGATCACGTACTGCGTGGTGCCGTACCTCCTGTTCGCCTGGGCGGAGCAGTACGTGTCCTCGAGTCTCGCGAGCATCTACAACGCGGTGACGCCGATCACGACCGCGATCCTCGCGACGGCCGCGTTCCGGGTCGAGAAGCTCAACCGCGACCAGGTGCTCGGTGTCCTCGTCGGCATCGTCGGGGTGGTCGTCGTGGTCGGGCCGTGGTCGATCGCCGCGCTGTCCGGCAGCGTGTGGGGGCAGCTCGCGTGCCTCGGCGCGGTCACCTGCTACGGCTTCAGCTTCGGGTACATCCGGCGGTTCATCAGTCACCGGGACATCCCGGCGACCTCGGTCGCGTTCCTCAACATCGGGCTCGCGGCCGCGATCATGCTCGTGCTGACGCCGGTCGTGGCCCTGTCGCCGGTCACCTTCACCTGGCCGGTGCTGCTGAGCCTGCTGGCGCTGGGCGCGCTCGGCACGGGCGTCGTCTACATCTGGAACATGAACGTGCTGCGGGCGTGGGGACCGACCGCTACGTCAGGCGTGACTTACGTGACGCCGGTGGTCGGCGTGGCGCTCGGCATCCTCGTGCTCGGCGAGCACCTGAGCTGGAACGAGCCCGTCGGCGCCGCGGTCGTGCTGTGCGGCATCCTGCTGACGCAGCAGCGCGTCCGCCTCTTCACCCGCCGTCAGGCCGAGCTCGTCGACGTCCGAACGAACTGACAGGACACGCCGCCTCGGCATGGTCCGAGACGGCGTGTCCTGTCAGGTGGATGGCGGCTAGGCGACCGTCGGGCCGAAGTGCTCGGGGAGGGTCGAGCGGTGCACGCCGCGCAGCTCCTCGATCCCGATGGTGAAGAGGTCCTGCACCTCGAGCACCGGCTGGGCGCCGACCTCGGCGTCGGTGACGCCGATGCGGAGCAGCGGCACGCCGCGCCCCTCGCAGAGCCCGCGGAACTTCACGTCGTCCTCGCGCGGCACCGAGACGATGACGCGTGCGGTGGACTCGCTGAACAGGGCCGTCGCGGCGTCCACGCCGTCGCGCTCCTGCAGCTCGCCGAGCCAGACGCGGGCGCCGACACCGAACCGCATCACGCTCTCGGCCAGCGCCTGCGCGAGGCCGCCGTCCGCGAGGTCGTGCGCCGAGGAGACGAGCGCCTCGACGGAGGCCGCGTGAAGCGTCTCGGCCAGGGTGCGCTCGGCCGCGAGGTCGACCGCCGGCGGGCGTCCGCCGAGGTGGCCGTGGACGGTGCCGGCCCAGGCCGAGCCGTCGAGCTCCTCACGCGTGACGCCGAGCAGGTAGATGTTCTCGCCCTCGTCCTGCCAGCCGGCGGGGATACGGCGGGCGACGTCGTCGATCACGCCGAGCACGCCGACGACCGGGGTCGGGAAGATCGGGGTGTCGCCGGTCTGGTTGTAGAACGACACGTTGCCGCCGGTGACCGGGATCTCCAGCTCCAGGCAGGCGTCGGAGAGGCCCTCCACGGCCTGCGAGAACTGCCACATGACCTCGGGGTTCTCCGGGCTGCCGAAGTTGAGGCAGTCGGTGACAGCCGCGGGCACGGCTCCGGAGGCGGCGACGTTGCGGTACGCCTCGGCCAGGGCGAGCTTGGCGCCCTGCTTCGGGTCGAGCTGGCAGTACCGGCCGTTGGCGTCGGTCGCGATGGCGAAGCCGAGGCCGCTCTCCTCGTCGACGCGGATCATGCCGGAGTCGTCGGGGAAGGAGAGAGCGGTGTTGCCGCCGACGAAGTAGTCGTACTGGTCGGTGATCCAGCTCTTGTCGGCGAGGTTGGCGCTGCCGAGGAGGGCGAGCGTCTGCTCGCGCAGCTCGTCGCCGGTGGTCGGCCGCGCCAGCACGCTGGCGGTGTCGGCCTGGAGGGCGTCGATCCAGGTCGGGTAGGCGACCGGGCGCTCGTAGACCGGGCCGTCGACCGCGACCGTGCGCGGGTCGACGTTGACGATCTCCTCGCCCTTCCAGTTGATGACGAGCCGGCCGGTCTCGGTGACCTCGCCCAGCACGCTGGTCTCGACATCCCACTTCGCGGTGACGGCGAGGAAGGCGTCCAGCAGCTCGGGCTTGACGACCGCCATCATCCGCTCCTGGCTCTCGGACATGAGGATCTCTTCCGCCGTGAGCGTGGGGTCGCGCAGCAGCACCTTATCCAGCTCGACGAACATGCCGCCGTCGCCGTTGGAGGCCAGCTCGCTCGTGGCGCAGGAGATGCCGGCGGCGCCGAGGTCCTGGATGCCCTCCACGAGCTTGTCGCGGAACAGCTCCAGGCAGCACTCGATGAGCACCTTCTCAGCGAACGGGTCGCCGACCTGCACGGCGGGCCGCTTGGTCGGGCCGCCCTCGGAGAACGTGTCGGAGGCCAGGATGCTCGCGCCGCCGATGCCGTCGCCGCCCGTGCGGGCGCCGAACAGGACCACCTTGTTGCCCGCGCCGGACGCGTTGGCGAGGTGCAGGTCCTCGTGGCGGAGCACGCCGACCGAGAGCGCGTTGACCAGCGGGTTGCCCTGGTACACGGAGTCGAAGTAGGTCTCGCCGCCGATGTTCGGCAGGCCGAGGCAGTTGCCGTAGAACGAGATGCCGGAGACCACGCCGTGCACGACGCGGGCGGTGTCCGGGTCGTCGATGCGGCCGAAGCGGAGCTGGTCCATGACCGCGACCGGGCGTGCGCCCATCGAGATGATGTCGCGGACGATGCCGCCGACGCCGGTCGCCGCGCCCTGGAACGGCTCGATGTAGGAGGGGTGGTTGTGCGACTCCACCTTGAAGGTGACCGCCCAGCCCTCGCCGACGTCCACGACGCCCGCGTTCTCACCCATGCCGACCATGAGGTTCTTCTTCATCGCCGGCGTGACCTTCTGGCCGAACTGGCGCAGGTAGATCTTGGACGACTTGTAGGAGCAGTGCTCCGACCACATCACCGAGTACATCGCCAGCTCGCCCGAGGTGGGGCGGCGGCCCAGGATCTCTCGGATCTGCGCGTACTCGTCCTCCTTGAGGCCGAGCGCCGCGTACGGCTGCTCCTTCTCCGGAGTCGCGGCGGCGTTCGCGACGGTGTCGACGACATGCTGGACGGTGGTGTCGGTCACGCGGGCACTCCAGGCTGCTGGCGGTGGCGGGGGATGGGAGTCATTCTACCGGGGCGCGAGGGTGCACGGTCCCGGGCCGGTGGCAGGATGGGTGCACGAGCCGTTGTGTGCATCCCACCGCTGGACGGAAGGCTGAACTATGCAGATCCCACGACCGTCGGCGGAGACGATGGAGCTGTTCCGCTCGGTGGTGCCCGAGGCTCCCGGCGTCGAGGTCAAGCCGATGTTCGCCAACCTGGGCGCGTTCGTGAACGGCAACATGTTCGCCGGGCTGTTCGGCGAGAGCGTCGGGGTGCGCCTGCCCGACGACGCCGTGCGGGAGGAGCTGCAGGCGATCGACGGCACCGGTCCGTACGGGCCGGCCGAGCGCCCGATGGGCGGCTACGTGTCGCTCCCCGAGGCCTGGCGCGATGAGCCCGAGCGCCTCCGCGAGTGGATCGGAGTGGCGCTGGAGCAGGTCGGCCGGATGCCGCCGAAGGTGAAGAAGCCGCGCAAGCCCGCGACGCCGCGCGCGCCGAAGGCCTGACGCCCTGACGCGCTGACGTCCTGACGCCCTCGGCGATGCCCAGGCGGTCGGGAGGCTACGCCTCGACGAGGGCGGAACGGATGACGCTGGTGAAGAACGTGAGCCCGTCCACACCGGAGCGCATGGCCGCCGCCGTGTCCGGCCCGAAGCCCGGCTCGACCGCGTGCTCGGGGTGCGGCATGAGGCCGACCACGTTGCCGCGTTCGTTGCGGACGCCCGCGATGTCGTCCAGCGAGCCGTTCGGGTTGACGCCGGTGTAGCGGAAGACCACCAGGCCCTCGCCCTCCAGCCGCTTCAGCTCCTCGGCCGACGCGATGAAGCCGCCCTCGCCGTTCTTCAGCGGGATGACGATCTCCTGGCCCTGCTCGAAGCCGTTGGTCCACGGAGTGTCCGCGTTCTCGACGATCAGGTGCTGGTCGCGGCGGATGAAGTTGCCGTGGTCGTTGCGGATGAGGCCGCCGGCGACGAGGTGCGCCTCGGCGAGCATCTGGAAGCCGTTGCAGATGCCGAGGACCGGCATCCCCTTGGCCGCGGCGTCCACGACCTCGGTCATGATCGGCGACAGGGAGGCGATGGCGCCGCAGCGCAGGTAGTCGCCGTAGCTGAAGCCGCCGGGCAGCACGAGGGCGTCGACGCCCTGGAGGTCGTGCTCGCCGTGCCAGAGCGCGACCGGCTCGGCGCCGGCGATGCGGACGGCGCGCAGCGCGTCCCGGTCGTCCAGCGAGCCGGGGAAGGTGATGACGCCGATGCGCATCAGGCGTCCTCGCCCGGGTAGTGGATGCCCACCACGTCCTCGATGACCGAGTTGGAGAGGATCTCGTTGGCGATCTCGGTGACCGCGGCGCGGGTCGCGTCGTCGATCGGACCGTCAACGGTCAGCTCGAACCGCTTGCCGACCCGGACTCCGGAGAACTGGCCCTTGCCGATGCGCGCGAGGGCGCCGGCGACGGCCTTGCCCTGGGGGTCGAGCAGCTCAGCCTTGGGCATGACTTCCACAACGATCGTCGACAAAGGGTGATCTCCGCTCCACTCGCGCATCAGGGCACAGCGATTCTACCGTGGGGCGGAGGGGGCTCGGTCCGCCCGGGCGGTCTGCGCCGCGAAGGCGAGTGCTCGGCCCGCGAGCTCGGCGTGCAGGCGGCCGAACAGGGCGGCGGAAGCGGCGCCGGGCCAGTCGTCGGGAAGGGCCGCGGCGGGGAGGCCGGGGTCGCGGTAGGGGATGACGCGCCACTCGTCGAGGACGCGGATCCACAGGGCGAAGGCGTCGCGGTCGTCGGCCGGGGGCGGCGCGGTCTGGAAGCGGGCGAGGAAGGACTCGTGAAGGGCGCGGATGGCGGGGAGGTCGTACCAGCGCGCGAGAGCCGAGGGGAGGGCGGGGGTGGGCGGGGAGCCCGCGAGGTGTGCGCCGGTGAACAGGTCGGCGCCGAACGCGCGGGCGACCTCCGCGAGCTCGGCCTCCAACGTGTCGGGCCCGATCCAGAGGCCGTCGGCGACCGTCCCGCAGCCGAGCGCGGCGAGCGTGCGCCGCAGCCGGTGGCGCTGCGGTCGCTGATGCTCGGGGAACGAGAACGACACCAGGCACCAGGAGGCCGGCGCGGCGCGCTCGCCGAAGATGCGCGCGTCGCCCCGCTCCAGCATCGGCACCGCCGCCGGGTCGAGTGCGTACCCGGCGGCCGCGTCCCGCTGCTCGCGCACCAGCACGCCCCGCGCGCACAGCCGCGCCAAGCTGGAGCGCGCGGTCGCGGCGGGGATGCCGAGCGCGGCCATCAGCTCCACGGCCCCGGCGGCGCTCATCCAGCCGCCGAGCGGGCGCAGGGTGCTGCCGACGACCGTGCGGAGCACAGCGGTGGCGGAGCCGCTGCGGGCTTCGAGGTCCTCCCGCACCTCCACCCGCTCGCTCATTCCGTGATCAGCTCGCCGAGCACATCCCGCACCGCCGCCAGCCCGACCGCGACCTCCTCGAAGCTGGTGCTCAGCGGCGACAGCCCGATGCGGAGGCCGTCCGGGTCGCGGTAGTCGGGGATGACGTCGCGCTCCCAGAGCCGCGCCGTCACCTCGCGCATCGCCGGGTGGCTGAGGGTGACGTGGCCGCCCCGCTGCGCCGGGTCGCGCGGGCTCGCGAGGGTGACGCCGAGCGGTGTCAGCCAGGTGTCGGCCAGCCGCACCGCGAAGGTCGTGAGGGCGACCGATTTCGCGCGCACCGCGTCGATCCCGCACTCGGCGATCATCGCGACCGTGTCCTGGAGGGCGAGCATCCCGACGACCGGCGGTGTCCCGGAGATGAAGCGGCGGACCCCGTCGGCGGGCTGGTACTCGGGGCCCATCAGGAACACGTCGCGCACGCCCATCCAGCCCTGGATCGGCTGCACGAGCCGGCGCTGGAGGCGACTGCTGACGTAACCGAACGCGGGCGACCCCGGTCCGCCGTTCAGGTACTTGTAGGTGCAGCCAACGGCCAGATCCGCGTTCCACGCGTCGAGGTCGACGGGCACGGAGCCGGCGGAGTGGCACAGGTCCCACAGCACGAGCGCCCCCGCGTCGTGGACGATACGGGTGATCGCGTGCGCGTCGGCGAGGAACCCGGAGCGGTAGGCGACGTGGCTCAGCACGACGAGGGCGGTGCGCGGTCCGACCGCCGCGGCGACCTGCTCGGGAGTCACGCCGGACTCGGTGTCCGCCTCGATCCACACCAGCGTCAGCCCGCGCTCGCGCGCGATGCCGTCGAGCACGTAGCGGTCGGTCGGGAAGTTGTCGGTGTCGAGGACGATCTCGCTGCGCTCCGGCAGCGAGTCGACGGCGGCGCGCGCCAGTTTGTAGAGGAGCACGGTCGTGGAGTCGCCGATGAAGGTCTGGCCCGCCGCGGCCCCGAGCGCGGTCTCGCCGAGCGCGTCGCCGATGCGGAACGGCAGCTCCATCCACTCCTCGTCCCAGCCGCGGATGAGCCGGCCGCCCCAGCCGTCCACGAGGAACCGGTGGATGCGTTCGACGCTCGCGAGCGTCGGCCGGCCGAGGGAGTTGCCGTCGAAGTACGCGACGACCGGGGATGCGGTGGAGAGGTCGGGTGCGCCATCGGCGGGGGCGACTCCCACGAAGCGCTCGCGGTAGCGGGCGAGCGGGTCTGCTTCGTCGAGAGCCCGCGCGGCGGCGAGCGGGTCGCCGGCGAGGGTGTCGGCGTCCGCCTCCGCTACCTCGTCGTCGATCGGGTCGTAGGCGAACAGGTCGTCGGGGAGGTCGGTCATGGGGTGTCCTGTCCAAGCGGTCGGGAGGGGAGGGTGAGGAGGTCGGGGACGCGCACGCCGCGGGCGGTGGCGAGCCAGGCGGGGAGGTCGCGGTGGTCGGCGGGAGGCGGGGTGGGGATCCAGGCGACGCGGGGGCCTCGGGGCGCAGTCGGTTCGCCCGCGATCGTGCGCACGAGGGCTTCCCCGGTCAGGCCGGCCTCTTGCAGCGCCGCGAGCTCGCGCGCGTTCACGCCCACGGGGAGGTCGCCGTTGCCGAGGTCGGTGCCGTACAGGACGCGCCCGCCCGCGGCGGCGAACCGGCGGAGGTTGTCGACGGCGATGCGGTAGTGCTCGGTCGGGGTGCCCCAGCCGTGGATGTCCAGGGTGCTGATCCACGACATCCCGCCGCGGACGGCCTCCGCGATGAGCGCGTCATCGAGCCGCTCGGTGAAGGGGGTGTGCGCGAGCTGGTCGACGCCGGTCGCCAGCGCGCGGGCGGTCTGGCCGGGGCCCTGCACGTGCGCGACGACGGGGAGCCCGGCCGCGTGGGATTCCTCCACAATCGCGGCCAGGGTCGAGTTCTCCACGGTTTCGCCCGCGTCCGTGTTGAGGGTGACCTTGATGCGCGAGGCTCCCAGCATGACCTGTTTCCGCACTGCATCCCTGGCCTCCCGTGGGCCGCCGACTTCCGCCGCAGCGCCCTCCGGCGCCCAGCCGGACGCCACCGGGTAGCCGCCCGGGGCGGTGATCAGCGCGCCCGCGATCGCGACCGCCGGCCGGCCCGGGAGGTCGGGCAGCCAGGAGGCCGCGACGCTCGGGATCCAGCCGAGGTCGACGGCGTGCGTGATGCCGCCGGCGAAGAGCGCGGCCGGGTCGGAGAGGCCGAGGTGCGTGTGGTGGTCGGTCAGCGCGGGGAAGAGGGTTCCGCCGAGAGGGAGCGGCGGAGTGGAGTCATCGGGCGCGGCGCCGGGCACCAGGTGCTCGCCGTCGATCTGGAGGGTCGCCGGGCCGTCGAACCCGGCGCCGGTCCAGACCGCGTCCACCTGGATGGCCCGGGCGGGCGAGGCGGTGTCGGTCATTCCGGTGCGCCGATCTCGGTCCGCACGGCGAACAGCTCGGGGAAGAACGTGAGGTCGAGCGCCTTCTGCAGGAAGTTCACGCCGGTGGAGCCGCCGGTGCCGGTCTTCATGCCGATGGTGCGCAGGACGGTCTTGAGGTGGCGGAAGCGCCAGAGCTGGAAGTTGTCCTCGAGGTCCACGAACTCCTCGCACGCCTCGTACTCGCTCCAGTGCTCCGACGCGTGCTCGTAGATGTCGCGGAACACCGGGACCAGCTCGGGAGTGAACACATGGGCCTCGGTGACGTCGCGGTCGAGCAGGGCCGCCGGGACGGCGTGGCCGGCGCGCGCCAGGTAGCGCAGGAACTCGTCGTAGACGCTCGGCGCCTCCAGCAGCTCGGTGAGCAGCGCGAGCGCGGCCGGGTCGTCGCGGAACACCGACAGCATCCGCCGGTTCTTGTTGCCGAGCACGAACTCCACCGCGCGGTACTGGTACGACTGGAACCCCGACGAGTTGCCGAGGAAGCCACGGAACTGGGCGTACTCGGTCGGCGTGAGCGTCGCCAGCACCGACCACTGCTCCGTGAGCGTCTTCTGGATGTGCTTCACCCGGGCGATCCGCTTGAGGGCCGGCTGCAGCTCGTCCGCGCGCAGCAGATCGCGGGCGGACTGCAGCTCGTGCAGCACCAGCTTCAGCCAGAGCTCGGTGGTCTGGTGCTGGATGATGAACAGCAGCTCGTCGTGGTGCTCGGGCACACTGACCGGCTTCTGCGCGCTGAGCAGGGTGTCGAGGTCGAGGTACGACCCGTACGACATGCGCTCGCGGAAGTCCGTGACGATGTCCGGATCGAACTCGCGCGTGTTCTCGTTCGACGTCATGTTGCGATTCTGCGCCGATCGTCACGGAAGTGCAACAGACGATGAGTCGCCCGCGACCCAGCACCCGGACGTTCACCGCCGTTCACCGGCCGGCTACCTGCAGTTGCCGCCTCCGTCGTCGCCGGCTCCTAGCGTCGAGCCGGAACTTCCTGCGGACGGGAGACGGGAATGGGCAGGCACTACGACCTCGCGATCGTCGGCGGAGGCATCGTCGGACTCGGGCACGCCGTCGCGGCATTGCGGCGGGGACTGACCGTGGCCGTGGTGGATCGCGCCTCCAGCGTCGAGGGAGCGTCCGTCCGCGGTTTCGGGCACCTGTGCGTCACCGGCCTGGAGGGCGAGGCGCGCGCGTACGCGGAGCTCGGCCGCGAGCTGTGGCCGACCCTCGCCGTGGAGGCCGGGTTCTGGCTCAGCGAAGCCGGGACCGTCGTGGTCGCGCAGGCGCCGGACGAGCTGGCCGTGCTGGAAGAGTTCCGCGACACCCGCGGTGGCCACGACGTGCGGATGCTGACCCCCGCCGACGTGCGCGAGCGCGTCCCCGTCGCCGACGGCGTCGCGGCCGGGGGCGCCTTCTTCCCCGCCGACCTGCAGGTCGATCCGCGCGAGGCCGCGCCCGCGATCGCACGCTGGCTCGACGCGCACGGCGTCGACTTCTTCTGGCACACCACCGTGACCGGCGTCGAGACGGGCCGGGTGCACACCTCGCGCGGCCGGGTGTCCGCCGACGCGGTCGTGGTCGCCGTCGACCATGAGGTCGACCGGCTGTTCCCCGGCATCGCGGAGGCGCACGGCATGCAGCGCTGCGGGCTCGACATGCTGCTCGTGGAGGCCGACCTCGACCGGCCGCTGACGGCGCCGGTCCTGACCGCGCGGTCCCTGGTGCGGGGCGCCGCGTTCGCGCATCTCCCCGGGGTCGACGCGGTCCGGGAGCGGCTCGCCGCCGAGCGCCCCGACCTGGCCGCGTACGACATCGACCAGGTGTTCGCCCAGCGGCCGGACGGGTCCGTCCTGCTCGGGGCGGCCAGGCGGCGTGGCGACGACGTTCCGCCGTTCCAGTCGGAGACCGCGTTCGAGCTGCTGCTGGACGGCGCGCGGGCGCTGTTCGGTCCCGGCCGGGTGCGGGTGCTCGAACGCTGGCAGGGGGTGCACGCCTCCGCCGCCGACGACTTCCTCGTGTCGTCGCCCGCGCCGTCGGTCCGCGTCGTGTCGGTGACCTCCGGCAGCGGGATGACCACCGGGCTCGGCCTCGCCGACCGGGTGGTGGACGAGCTGTTCGCCACCACGCCGGGAGTGCTGAGCGCGGCCGGAGCCGCGCGCTCGCGCTGATCGCACGCCACCCGACCACACTGAAGCCCGCATTCTGCCGACCACCGAAGCCCCGCCGACCACCGAAGCCCCGCACAGAAAGGCACCGGCCATGTCTCCTGAAGGCCTGATCACGAGCGAGTTCGACGACGCCGCCATCATCGACACGGAGGTCGACCCGGCCGCGCTCGTCGCGGTCGACGCCGACGACCCGTACGCGCTCGACACCGCCGCGCTCGACCCGGACGAGCTCACGGACCTCGAGCTCGTCGTGCTCGGCCTCACCGGCACCACCGTCGCGGACGACGGCCTCGTCGAGCAGGCGTTCCTGCGCGCCCTCGACGCGGCCGGGCTCGCCGTCACCGACGACGAGCTGCGTCGCGCACAGGAGTTCGCTCACGCCGCGATGGGCCGGCCGCGGATCGCCGTCTTCCAGGCGCTGACGGACGACGAGGATCGGGCGGAGCACGCGAACGCCGTCTTCGAGTCCGCTTACGCCGAGCTCGCCGCGGACCAGGGTGTGCGTCCGGTCCCCGGCGCCGAGGACCTGATCCGTCGCCTCCGGTCGCTCGGTGTGGCGGTCGTGCTCACCACCGCGTTCTCCCGCGCGACGCTGGACACCGTGCTCGACGCCCTGGGCTGGCGCGACCTCCCCGACCTCGCGCTGAGCCCGTCGGACGGCGGCCGCGGACGCCCCTACCCCGACCTGCCGCTCACAGCGCTGCTGCGCACGGGCGCGGCGAGCGTGGAGGGCATGGTCGTCGTGGGCGACACCGCGAGCGACATCGCGTCCGGCCTCGCCGCCGGCGCCGGCCTGGTGGTCGGTGTGCTGACCGGCGCGCACGACGAGGAGACGCTCCTCGACGCGGGCGCTGACGCGGTCATCGCCGGCGTCGCGGACCTGGCCGAGCTGCTCGGCCTGGACGAGCTGGACGAGCGGGACGAGCTGGACCGCGCCGACCACCGGGGCGACGACGTCGAGAAGGCTGCCGTGCGCGCCGCCGGCCAGCCGGAGAGGCAGACCCTGCGGTGACGGTGAAAGCGGTGACCCCGCGCGTCGTCGCGCCGCCGGCGAGCCTGGGGTTGGGGGTGAGTGTGTATCCGTCTGCGACCGCGATGGTGTGGCAGGGCGTCGGGCATCGGCACGAGGCCGTGGCCGTCCCCGGCGTGCGGCTGGCGCCCGGCGACGCGCTCGTGGAGGTCGAGCTGGCGACGGTGTGCGGTTCGGACATCCACACGGCGCTGGGCCACCGGTCGGCGCCGGCGCCGCTCGTGCTCGGGCACGAACAGGTCGGGCGCGTCGTCGCGCTCGGCCGTGGCGGCGCGAAGACGACCGACGGGCGTCGGGTCGCGCTCGGTGAGCGGGTCGTCTGGTCCGTGGCCGTGCCGTGCGGCCGCTGCGCGCGCTGTCGCCGCGGCCTCCCGCAGCGCTGCGTCAGCCTCCAGAAGTACGGTCACGAGCGGATGCGGCGCGGCTGGGAGCTGTCCGGCGGCTTCGCGACCCACACGCACCTCCTCGACGGCACGTCGATCGTGGCCGTGCCCGAGGACCTCCCCGCCGCCGTGCTCGCGCCGGCGTCGTGCTCGACGGCGACCGTCGCCGCCGCACTGGAGGCCGCCGCCGCGATCGTCCCCCTCGACGGTGCGCTCGTGCTGATCGCCGGCGCCGGGATGCTCGGCCTGACCGCGTCCGCGATGGCGACGGAGGCCGGGGCGAAGGTCGTGGTCAGCGACCCGATCCCCGAGCGCCGGGAGGCCGCCCGCCTGTTCGGCGCCGCGGCCGTCGCCGATCCGCGTGCGGCGCCGGACTCCCGCGCCGGCCTGCCCGCGGCCCTCGCGAAGGCCGGCGGCCGGGCGTCCGCGCCGACCATCGCCCTCGAGTTCTCCGGGAACCCGTCCGCCGTCCGGTCGCTGCTGCCCGTGGTCGACGTGGGCGGTGTCCTCGTCCTCGCGGGCTCGCTCGGGGACGGCCCGGAGCTGTCGCTCGTTCCCGAGCAGCTCGTCCGGCGCCTCCTCACGGTTCGCGGCGTCCACAACTACGCGCCCCGGCACCTGGAGCAGGCGGTGCGATTCCTCACGGAGGCGGGCGGGAAGTACCCGTTCGCCGAGCAGGTCGGCGCCGTCTTCCCGCTCGCGGAGGTCGACGCGGCGCTGTGTGCCACCGGCTACCCCCGGGTGGCGGTGCGGCCGAGCTGAGGGCCGTTCGTGGCATCGTAGGGGCATGGCCGCCGACCCGTTCGCCCGCTTCTTCGAGTTGCTGCGCGCGCTGCCCGAGCCGGAGGACGCCGAAGCACTGTACGGCGACGACCCGGAGGGCCGGCGTCGGGAGCGCAACCTGCGGAGGTACTTCGCGATGCCGCACGCGCCGGTCCTGCTGCTCGGCGAGGCGCCGGGCTGGCGCGGGATGACGGTCACCGGCGTCCCCTTCGTGTCGGTGCGGGAGGCGGAGGCGGGCGTGGTTCCCGGGCTCGAGCTGCCGGAGCATCCGCAGGCGCCGTGGGAGGCCTCCAGCCGGGTGGTGTGGGCGACGCTGCAGGACTGGCGCGGACCGGTGCCATTGTCGTGGCCGGTCTACCCGCTGCACCCGTTCGTCGCTGGCACGCCGCACAGCAACCGCACGCCGCGGCCAGCCGAGGTGCGTGCGGGCGCGCCGGTCGCGCTGGAGCTCATCCGGGCGCTGGAGATCGAGAGGGTCGTCGCGGTGGGGAGGAAGGCGCAGGGCGCAATCGCGACGGCCGGGCTGGAGGCGCCGGCGATCCGGCATCCCGCGCAGGGCGGCGCTGCTCTGTTCGCCGCCCAGCTCATCGAGCTGAACCGGGCGCTGGAACGCTGAGCGGGCGCGGCCCGGCCGTCAGCGGGCAAGGCCCTCAGCGGCCAGGCCGCCCGGGGTGCGCCCTCGCGTCGTCGATGGCGTCGGTCGCGTCGCGGAGGCGGTCGAGGAACCCGATGATCGTGCGGGCCTGGTCGTCGTCCAGGGTCGCGGCGATGTCGACCAGTTCCTCGCGCACGTCGCCGAGGATCGCGCGGTGGAGCTCGTCGGTCGGGACGGCGGGCACGATGATCAGCGCGCGGCGGTCGAACGGGCTGGGCTCGCGACGGATGTGGCCGGCCTTCTCGAGCCGGTCGAGCAGCACGGTGATCGACGAACTCTGGATGCCGAGGTAGTCGCCGAGCTCCTTCGGGCCGACCGCGATGCCGCGCTCCCTGGCGCGCAGCAGGTAGCGCAGTGCGGAGATGTCGTTGACCGTGAGGTTCATGCTCTTCTCGGAACGGCGCTGCATCTCCGACTCGGCGACCAGGTAGCTCCGGAGGCCCTCCAGCACGTCGAGCGCGCGTCGTCGTTCCGCGTCCGCCCTGCCGGACGCGGCCGGAGTCGAACCCTTCTCGGTGGTCATGGCTTCGATGATAGGCCTGGCTGGCTGAGTCGGGTCAGACCGGGGCGGGTGCGGCCGGGTGCGGCGCGAGGACGAGCCCGCTCGCGCGCGACGCGTGGTCCGCGAGCGTGTTCAGCACCTGGTCGTCGAGCCGTTCGGGGGCGGCGCAGGCGAACTCGTAGCGGAGAGGGATGGCGTTGTCGATCCAGAGGGCATGCCGGCCGACCGGGTCGGTCTCCTCCGGCGTCCAGCTCAGCAGGAACGGCTCACGCCGGCGGAGCTTCATGGTGATGACGGCCTGCAAGTGCGCGAGGGTGCGATCGTCGAACTCGAACGACTGGCCGTCGTAGATCAGAGCGCCCATCTCGGTGTCCTTTCGCTGGGGCGAGTGAACCTGGAACGATGATAGCGATAGCTCGGTTATCTAGCTATCCGACTTGTGGAATATTTATTTTCCCGGTCGTGCGGGATATACCGATCCTCCGTGCCGCCCCCGGGCTAGTCCGGCTAGTTGCATCCGGGCATTGTCGTCCGGCCGCTAAGAAGCGGATCGTGACAACGACCGTCCTCGCCGCTTGACGGCGAAATCCTCCGGACGTACTATTCCACAAGGAATAATCCCTTCCGATCATCACCGAGAGCAGAACCTCCGAGCACCTATGCCGCACGCCCCGACCCTCACCCCGCTCGCCGTCGCAGCGCTCGCGCTGCTCGCCGAGGGGCCGACGCACCCGTACGAGATGTATCAGACGCTCGTGCTGCGCTCGGAGGACCGGCTCGTCAAGGTGCGGCCGGGCTCGCTCTACCACACGGTCGACCGCCTGGCCCGGCAGGGCCTGGTGCGCGCGACCGGCACCGAGCGCGAGGGCAACCGCCCCGAGCGCACCACCTACGAGATCACGGAGGAGGGCACCCGGGCGCTCGGCGAGCGCGTCGCGGACATCATCGCGACGCCGGTCAACGAGTTCCCCGAGTTCCCGCTCGGCCTCGGCGAGGCGCACAACCTCCCGCTGGAGACCGTGATCGACCTCCTCCGCAACCGCGTCGGCCTCATGCGCGCCGACATTGCCCTGCTCGACGACGGCATCCACCGAGTCCGCGCGAAGGGGCTGCCCGAGAAGTACTGGCTCGACGTGCGGTACCTGCGCACGACGGCGGAGGCCGAAGCCACCGCCCTCGAAACCCTCATCGACGACCTCGCCTCCGGAGCCATCTCCTGGGACGAGGAGAAGCAGCATTGAGAGAAAGAATCACATGGAACGCCAACTGAAGCCGTGGCCCGCCCTCTGGGCGCTCGTCATCGGGTTCTTCATGATCCTCATCGACACGACCATCGTGTCGGTCGCCAACCCGTCGATCATGAAGGGCCTCAACCTCGGTACGGACTACAACGCGGTCATCTGGGTCACCAGCGCCTACCTGCTCGCGTACGCCGTCCCGCTGCTGATCACCGGCCGCCTCGGCGACCGCTTCGGCCCCAAGAACATGTACCTGATCGGCCTCGTGATCTTCACCCTCGCCTCGGCCTGGTGCGGATTCTCCGGAGTCATGGCGGGAGGCGGCATCACGATGCTGATCACCGCGCGCGTCGTGCAGGGTCTCGGCGCCTCGCTGATGACCCCGCAGACGATGGCCGTCATCACCCGCATCTTCCCGCCGGACCGCCGCGGTGCGGCGATGGGCCTCTGGGGCGCTGTCGCCGGCGTCGCCACGCTGATCGGCCCGCTGCTCGGCGGCGTGCTGGTCGACTGGCTCGGCTGGGAGTGGATCTTCTTCATCAACGTCCCCGTCGGCGTCGTCGCGTTCATCCTCGCGATGCGCCTCGTCCCGAAGCTGCCGACGCACACCCACGCATTCGACATCCTCGGCGTCGTGCTCTCGGCGGTCGGCATGTTCCTGCTGGTGTTCGGCATCCAGGAGGGCGGCACCTACAACTGGGGTGTCATCGGGGACGGGCCGTTCTCGGTGTGGGGCCTCATCATCGCCGGCATTGTCGTCCTGATCGCGTTCGTGGTCTGGCAGGCGTTCAACAAGAAGGAGCCGCTGCTGCCGCTCCCGCTGTTCCGGGATCGCAACTTCTCGCTGTCCAACGGTGCGATCACGACGGTGGGCTTCGCCGTGACCTGTATGGCGCTGCCGCTGGTGTTCTACTTCCAGACCGTGCGCGGCCTCACCCCGACCCAGTCGGCGCTGATGCTCGCCCCGACCGCCGTGTTCTCCGGTGTGCTCGCCCCGGTCATGGGCCGCCTGATCGACAAGATCAACCCGAAGTTCATCGCGACGCCCGGCCTGGTGCTGTTCTCGCTGGCGCTGTTCCTCTACTCGCGGATGCTGACCCCGGATGTGAGCATCTGGTGGCTGCTCGTCCCGAGCGCGCTGCTGGGCATCGCGATGTCGGGCGTATGGGGGCCGATCTCGGCCGTCACCACGCGCAACCTGCCGATGAACCAGGCGGGAGCGGGCTCCGGCGTGTTCAACACCACGCGCCAGATCGGCGCCGTGCTCGGCAGCGCGTCCATCTCCGCCCTCATCACCGGCCGCCTCGCGGCCGACCTGCCGAAGGCGCCGAGCGGTGCGGCCCCGACCGCGACCACCGGCACCGAGCTGCCGAGCTTCCTGCACGCCGGGTTCACCCAGGCGATGTCGGAGGCGCTGCTGCTGCCCGCGGCCGTCGCCCTCCTGGGTGCGCTCATCGTGGTGTGGTGGGCGAAGCCGAAGCCGCCCGCGTGGGGGCCGGGAGCCGCCGGCGCGGGTCAGGCTGGTGCGGGTGCGCCCGCCGGTGCGCCGGTTGAGCCGGTGGGAGTGTCGGAGTCCGCCAGCGCCCACGGTGCGCACGCGGCCGCCGCCCCTGTCGACGCGGTGCAGCACGGCGCCCATGCGGCCGAGCTGGCCGCGGAGGTGCGCGACGGCGACGAGCACCACGGCATCCACGCGGCCCCCGCCACCGACTAAGCGCGGGCGCGGCGCTCGCCGCGCTCGCCGCACGCGAAGAAGGGAGGACTTCCCAGCCGGATCGGCTGGGAAGTCCTCCCTTCACTGCGTTCGGGCGGCGAGTCGCCCGGGGATCTCCTCCGCTGGCTACGCCTCCGCGACCACCCGCACGACGTTCGCCCACGGGTCGTCGAACGCCACCGACCGCCCGTCGTCGCGGGTCGCCACCCCGTAGTGCCGCATCCGCTCGGTCAGCGCACCCACATCGTCCGCGCCGGGCAGTCGGAGCTGCACCTCGCCGAGCCCCAACGCCAACCGCCGCACGCCGGCGCCGCGGCTGTTCCACGTGTTCATCGCCATGTGGTGGTGGTAGCCGCCGGCAGAAACGAACAGGGCCGACGAGCCGAGGGAGGCCGTGGCCTCGAACCCGAGCCGGTCGACGTAGAACGCCCGAGCCGACGCGACATCCCCGACCGACAGGTGCACATGGCCGACCACGGCGTCGCCGAAGCGCGGGTCGTCCGCGTTGGTCGAGCCGTCCAGCGTCGGCAGCTCGCCCAGCGCCGCACCGCGTTCGCTGAGGTGCTCGCGCAGGAACGCGTTCGGGTCGAGGTAGAGGGTGGCCATCTCCACCTGTCCGTGCGTCCAGCTCCACTGGCTGCGGTCGCGGTCCCAGTAGAGCTCGACCCCGTTCCCCTCGGGGTCGGTGAAGTAGAAGGCCTGCGAGACGAGGTGGTCGGCGCTGCCGGTGAACGTGCCCGGAGCGCGGCGGGCGACGGAGTACACGGCCGCGGCGAGGGCCTCCTGGCTGTCGAACACGATCGCGGTGTGGAACAGGCCGGCGTCGCCGGGGGAGGCGTGCTTCAGCTCGGGCGCGTGCTCCAGGATCACGGAGGGCGTCGCGCCGCGCCCCAGGATGACGCGGCCTCCCTCGGCGGCGAGCACGGAGAGCGTGACGGCGTCGCGGTAGTAGGCGGTCATCGCGTCCAGGTCGGCGACCCGGAGGGTCACCGCACCCATCGCGGAGTCGGCGGGCAGCAGTTCGGGCATGCGTAGTGCAACACCGGAGGCGCCGCAGGTATTTCAGGTCTCGATCGCGCCGCCGGTCTCGGCCAGGTAGCGGCGCAGGGTGAGCGACGGGTCCGCGGCCTGGAGCGCGCGGTACCGGGCGAAGTCGAGCTGGGCGCGCAGGGAGGTGCCGCCCCGCATCCGCTCGGACTGCGCGCCCTCCACCGACTGGATGCGCCGCGCTTCCGCGAAGAGCTCGTCCCGGCGGTCGGCTCCGACCACGAGCACGCCGTCGTCGTCGGCGACGATCCAGTCGCCCGGCGCGACAGCGACACCATCGAGCGTGGCGCTGCGCATCGCGGCTCCGGCCGGTGGGACCCGCCGCGGTCCGAACGGGTGCGCGCCCAGGCTGAACAGGGGGAGGCCGATCTCCCGGAGCTGGGCGGTGTCACGGTGCAGGCCCCAGATCACCGCGCCGGCGAGGCCGGCCTCCCGCGCCTCCAGCAGCATCAGGTCGCCGACGCAGGCCTCGTCGCGCCGGCCGCCGTTGTCGACGACGAGCACCGCGCCGGGAGGGGCGTCGTCGATGGTCTCGAGCAGGACGTCGACGCTGCCGAGGTGCGTGACCGGTGCGGCGGGGCCGTGGAAGGGCCGGTCCGGGAGGAGGGGGACGAGTGCGACGGGGGCTGCGGCGACGGGGAGGCCGAGGCGGACGGCGGCGTCGGCGACGGCGGCGGTGGGGATCGGGTGGCTGTTGGTGCCGTTCGTTTCCATGTCGCGACGCTACCGCCGGTCCCCTGCGCGTGGGGCATTCCGGCTGTCCTCCACAGCCGGGTCGCTCGCGCGACTTCTCCACGGATCCCGGTGGGGTCTTCTCCGGCGCGCCCCGCTGCCCAAGGATGGTTTCCGGGAGGTGCGATGAGACGGATGGCACGGTTGGCCCGCCGGTACTGGGTCGTGACGCTGACGCTGGGGATCGGCGTCCTCGGCGTCGTGCTGGCCCTCGCCGGCGCGGGCTGGCTGGTGCAGTGGGTGTTCAGCGTCTACGCGCTCGCCGTCGCGGTGTGGCAGGGAGTGGGCATGGTGCGCGCGATGGCGCACGGCCGGTTCGGTCTCGACATCCTGGCCATCACGGCGATCGTCGCCACGGTGCTGGTCGGTGAGTTCGTGGCCGCGCTGATCGTCGTGCTCATGCTGACCGGCGGCGACGCGCTGGAGGACTACGCCAACCGCCGGGCGAAGCGCGAGCTCGACGCCCTGCTCACGCGAGCGCCGCAGCAGGCGCATCTCGTGGTGGACGGCGGCTACCAGGAGGTGCCGGTCGACCAGGTGACGGTGGGGGACGCGCTGCTCGTCCGGCCGTCCGAGATCGTCCCGGTCGACGGCGTCCTGCTCTCGGTGCGGGGCACGTTCGACCAGGCGTCGATCACGGGCGAGAGCATCCCGGTCGAGAAGGCGGCCGGTGACGAGGTGCTGAGCGGGTCGGTGAACGGGCAGGAGGCCGTCGAGCTGCGGGCGACATCCACCGCGGCGTCCTCCCAGTACCAGCAGATCGTCGCGCTGGTCGCGCAGGCGGCGGAGAGCAAGGCGCCCGTCGTCCGGCTCGCCGACCGCTACGCGGTGCCGTTCACCGTGTTCTCGCTGGGGCTCGGCGCGGTCGCCTGGTGGCTGAGCGGCGACCCGGTGCGGTTCGCCGAGGTGCTCGTGCTGGCGACGCCGTGCCCGCTGCTCATCGCGGCCCCAGTCGCGTTCATCGGCGGGATGAGCCGCGGGGCGCGCAACAGCATCATCGTCAAGTCCGGTGGCGTGCTCGAACAGCTCGCGCGGGCGCGCACGGCCGTGTTCGACAAGACGGGCACGCTCACCTACGGCGCACCGGCGCTCAGCGACGTGCGCCCGCAGCCGCCGTTCGACGCGGACGAGCTCCTGGCCGCGGTGGCGAGCGCGGAACAGTACTCCTCCCATGTGCTCGCCGCGTCGTTCATCCAGGCCGCCCGCACGCGCGGGCTGGAGCTGCGCGAGGCCGCCTCCGCGCAGGAGGCCGCGACCAACGGCGTGGTGGCGGACATCGACGGCAGGGAGGTCGTGGTCGGCAAGTTCGCCTTCGTCGCCGCCCACGCGCCCGACGCGGTGCGGACCCCGATCGCGCCGGGTGAGCTGGCGGTCTACGTGGCGATCGGGGGCCGGTTCGCCGGCGCGCTGCTCGCGAGCGACCGGCTGCGGGCGAACGCGGCGGCCACGCTCCGGGAGCTCTCCGCGCTCGGCGTCACGAACACGATGATGCTCACCGGCGACTCCCGCGAGACCGCGGAGCACATCGCCGGGGAGCTCGGCATCACCCGGGTCCGCGCCGAATGCCTGCCGGCCGACAAGGTCGCCGAGGTCGCGGGCATCCCGGAGCGGCCCGTGATCATGGTGGGCGACGGCGTGAACGACGCGCCCGTGCTCGCCGCGGCCGACGTCGGGATCGCGATGGGAGCCAAGGGTGCGACCGCGGCGAGCGAATCGGCAGACGCGGTGATCCTCGTGAACGACATCCACAGCGTCGCGCGGGCCGTGCGGATCGGCGCTGACACCGTCCGCATCGCCCTGCAGAGCATCTGGCTCGGGATCGTGGTCTCGGTCGTGCTGATGCTGATCGCGGCGTTCGGCGTCATCCCGGCGACGGCGGGCGCGCTCATCCAGGAGCTGGTCGACGTGGCGACGATCCTCGCGGCGCTGAGGGCGATCGGGGGGCGGCTCGACGCGCGGGAGGCTGCGGCGGAGCCGCGGGCGGGGCCGTCTGTGCCGGTCGGCGGTGCGGGGCGGTCGCCCTAGGCGGGGAGGCCGCCCGCGCGGGTGGTCGGGTCGGGCACGCCGGGCACACCGTTCGTCGGAGGCTACGCCCCGGTCAGGCGCTCCAGCAGCTCGCGGTAGCGGGCGGCGGTGCGCTCCACCACCTCGGCGGGGAGTTCCGGCGGGGTGCCCTGCTTGTCCCAGTTGGCGGCGAGCCAGTCGCGGACGATCTGCTTGTCGAAGCTGGCCATCCGCTCGGCCGGGGTGGCGGCGGTGGCGAACACCTGGGCGTCCCAGTAGCGGCTGGAGTCGCTGGTGAGCACCTCGTCCGCGAGCGTGATCTCCCCGGTGCGGCGGTCGGCGCCGAACTCGAACTTCGTGTCGGCGATGATGATGCCGTGCTCCTCGGCGATGGCCGCACCGCGCGCGTAGACCTCCAGCGACAGCCGGCGCAGCTCCTCCGCGACCTCCGGGCCGACCAGCTCGACCGTGCGCTCGAAGCTGATGTTCTCGTCGTGCTCGCCGAGCGGGGCCTTCCACGCGGGGGTGTAGATCGGCTCCGGCAGCCGGTCACCGTCGGTGAGCCCGGCCGGGAGCGGGACGCCGCAGACGCTCTGCGTCGTCCGGTACTCGGCCCAGCCGCTGCCGGTCAGGTAGCCGCGGACCACGCACTCGATCGGGAACATGTCCAGCGGCTTCACGAGCATGGCACGGCCCACGACCTCGGCCGGGATGCGCTCCACGACGCGGTCGCCGTCCAGCGCGTGATCCGGGATGAGGTGGTTCGGGACGCTGCCCAGGCGGTCGAACCACCACAGGCTGAGCGTGGTGAGCAGCTCGCCCTTGCCCGGGATCCCGGGCTCGAGCACGTGGTCGAACGCGCTCACCCGGTCGGAGGCGACCACGAGCACGGCCGTGGTGTCGTCCAGTCCGTCCGCCCCCTCGGGGACGTACAGGTCGCGGACCTTCCCGGAGTAGACGTGCTTCCAGCCTGCCAGTTCGCTCACCCGTCCATCGTAGGGGTCGTGCCTGGCTGCCGACGGGCTTCAGATGGTGCGGCCGCCGTCGACGGCGAGGACGTCGCCGGTCACGTACGACGCCGCGGGGGACGCGAGCCAGGCCACGGCGGCGGCGACCTCCTCCGGGGTGCCCATCCGGCCTGCGGGGACGTAGCCGCCGATCCGCTCCCGGGTCCCGTCGTCCAGCCGGAGGTTGCCGCCGGACACGATCGGGCCCGGCGCGACCGCGTTCACGCGGATGCCGCCCCGCGCCTCGTCCAGCGCGGTCGTGCGGGTCAGGCCGACCACGGCGTGCTTCGCCGCGGCGTAGGCCGACATCCCCGGCGCCCCGCGCGTCCCGGCGGTGGAGGTGACGTTGACGATGGCACGCGGCCCACTGGACGCCCGCAGCGCCCGCACCTCGGCGCGCATCGCGACCGCCACCGTGCGGAAGTTCACCGCGACGATCTCGTCGAACGCGTCCGCGGGCATGTCGGCGAGCGGGGTCGGCAGGTGCCCGCGGCCGACGTTGTTGACCGCCACCGCGAACGGGTGGCCGAGTTCGGCCGCCGCGGCGATGGCGCTCTCCAGTTCGCCGTCATCGGTCGCGTCGAGCGGGAAGACCCGCGGGCAGGCGACGCCGGACGCGAGGAGTTCGTCCTGGAGGGCGCGCAGGGCGGCGGCGTCCCGCGCGGCCGGGGCGACGATGAGGCCGTCCGCGCCGAGCGCGCGGCAGATCGCGTTGCCGATGGCGCCGTTCGCGCCGAGAACGAAGGCAACGCCTGTCGTTCCGGTCTGCGGGTCCGCCGTGCCGGTGTTCCCGCTCTGCGCTTGCGTGTGTGTGCCGTTCGAGGCAACGCCGGTCGTCCCGCTCTTCGCTTGCATGCGCGCGCCGCCCGAGGCAGCGCCCGTCCCATCCGCGCTCACGGCCGCACCCCCTCGCGCACGCCCGCTCGATCCCGCACCTCGCGCCGATCGAGTGGGAGCAGGAACCCTGCCGCGATCAGCCAGGCCATGCCCGCGAAGCGCCCGATCGGGAGCAGGAACTGGAGCGGCTCCACGGCGAGGGACAGGAACGAGAGTTCCGAGAGCGCCGCCACGACCAGTCCCGCCCACGCCAGCCAGCGCGGGAGCAGCCCGAGGATGACGCCGGGCACCGCCATCCCCGCGATCAGCAGGCCGAGGCCGACGACGTAGCCCACGCCTCCGGCGACGAAAGCCAGGAACGAGAACGCGAGCGCCAGCCGCGGGTCCGACGTCAGCTCCGGTCGGCTCAGCAGGTAGCTGCCGAACGCCGAGACCATCAGCAGGATCGACGCGGTGAGGCCGCCCGTGAAGCCGATCACCGGGCCGGGGACGCGCGCGCCGAGCCGCTGCAGGCGGGCGAAGGCGGTCGCCGCGTAGATGCCGAGGGGCACAGCCGAGCCGAACTGCAGCATGGCGCCGACGCGGATAGCCGCCCAGTCCGCGTGGGCGTGCGCGGCGACCGCGTCCGCGCCGGCGAACGGGGAGAGGAAGGCGCCCGCGCCGGACAGCGCGAACCCGACGATCAGCGCGAGCAGGAACAGGCCCGCGTGGACGATCGCGAGGATGCCGAGAGGCGGCCCGCCCGAGCGTCGGCGGGAAGTCGGCTGGATATCGTTCATAGATGTAATGATTACACTGTGTAATCGTTACGCGCAAGCGCTATTCTGATTCCGTGACGTCCGTTCCCGCCGCCTCCCCGATCCCGACCGGCGATGGCGCCCGCCCGCACCGCGGCGCCCCACCGCGCACGGCGTTCCTGCTCGCCCAGGTCGGCGCGGACGCCGCCGACCGTTTCGCCGAACGCGTCGCCACCCTGGGCCTGACTCCGCGCGAGGCCGGCGCGATCCGGGTTCTCGGCCGGCGGCAGGGCCTCAGCCAGCGCGAGCTCGCCGAGCAGCTCGGCACGGTGCCGAGCCGCCTCGTCGCGCTCGTCGACGAGCTCGAGACCAAGGGGTACGTCGTCCGTGAGCGCAGCGAGGGCGACCGGCGCAACAACGTGCTCACGCTGGCTCCGGAGGGCGAGCGGATGCTCGCGCGCCTCCGGGAGGTCGCCGAGGCGCACCAGGGCGACGTGCTGTCCCCGCTCGACGACGACGAGCAGGTCGCCCTCGCGGCCCTGCTCGCGAAACTCGCTGCCGCCTCCACCGTGCCGCCCGGCCACCCCGGCTTCCGCCGCTGATCCCGCGCCTCGGCACCAGCCACACGAGCCGCCGAGTACGCGCGAATTCAAGCGAAAACCGCCGAGTACGCGAACAATCCGCGTACTCGGCGGGTGCGCGGTCAGGCCAGCAGCTTCGCCTTCGCCGCGGTGAACTCCTCGTCGGACAGGATTCCCTGCGAGTGCAGGGTGGCGAGCTGCTGGATCTTCGCCATCATGTCGTCGGCGGGGGCGGCGGGTGCCGCCGCCGGCGCCGCGGCCTGCTGCTGCGCCGCCGCCTGCTGCATCTGCGCCTGTTGCTGCTGCTGCTCGTACGCCTGCTGCTCGTACTTGTCCTGCTCGCGCTGCGCCTGCCGACGCTGCACGTTCCCCGACACGGCGGTCGCCGTCCCGGCCACGACGGCCGTGCGGGCCGCCATCCCGATCAGTCCCGGGCGTCCCATTCGTCCTAAAGGCATGTCCCCACTCCTCGGCTCTCAGCTCTCGACCTTCTCGGCACCGGCGTCTTCGTCTTCGTCCTCGTAGTCCTCGAACTCCCCGGCCACGACCGCGTTGACGACCGGCGCCGGGATGCGCTCGCTGTGGACCACCAGGCCGCCCGCCTGGAAGAACTTGCTGGCGAGGTCCTTCGCCCAGAGGTGCTCGATCACCAGGATCGCGCCGGTCGTTCCCGGTTCGATCAGCTCGGCGATCGAGTCGACGTCCTCCCCTCCGGCGAGACCGCCGGCCTCCAGCGTGATGTCCGCCATGCCGATCTCGTCGCCGATCTCCTCCAGCTCCATGATCTCGACCACGCCGTCGGCGTGACGCATCACGAACAGGAGGTCGAGGAGGCGCACCGTGCCGCTCTCCACCAGGTCGAGGATGGCCTGCACCACCCCGGGCGACGGTCTGTCGTTGTCGAACTGGGCGACGATGAACTCCGCCGGACCGTACTCGAATTCAGCCATCTCACGCCTCCGTCAGCGGGCCGGTCCCGCTTTCACGGCAGACGATACACAGGCGTACTCAGCCCGGCAATGACCGATTTGCGGCCGCCGGAGGGCGTGAGATGTGCACGGTCACATCCCTAGACTGGGACTCTGCGGGCACGCCGTCGACGTCGAGAAGGGACCCCTGGTGGGCGAGAAGAACTGGGCAGGAAACCACGAGTACCGGGGCCGGATCGCGCGTCCGACAAGCCTGGAGGAGCTCCGCGAGGTCGTGACGGGCGCGACCTCCGTGCGTGCGCTCGGCAGCAAGCACTCCTTCAACGACCTGGCCGACACCGACGGCGTCCTGGTCAGCACAGCCGGCCTCCCGGCGGGGATCCGCATCGATGAGGAGGCGCGCACGGTGACCGTGGGCGGTGGCGTCCGCTACGGCGACCTCGCCCGCGAGCTGCAGGCGGCGGGCTGGGCGCTGCACAACCTGGCGTCGCTCCCGCACATCTCGGTGGCCGGCGCCATCGCGACCGCGACGCACGGCTCGGGCGACCGCAATGGCAACCTGTCGACCGCGGTGGCCGCGCTGCGCATCCTCACCGGGTCGGGCGAGCTCGTGGAGTTCGCCCGAGGCGACGCCGGCTTCGAGGGAGCGGCGGTCTCGCTCGGCGCACTCGGGGTCGTAACGGAGGTCGTCCTCGACATCCGGCCGACGTTCGACGCGCGTCAGCGCCTGTTCGGCGGCGTGCCGTGGGAGGCCGTGACCGGCCGGCTCGACGAGGTCACCTCAGCGGCCTACAGCGTCTCGCTCTTCACGACCTGGGACGAGGACACGGTGTCGCTCGCCTGGCTGAAGGAGCTGGACGGCGCCGCGTCGACGATCGCCGACGACTTCTTCGGCGCGCCCGCGCTCACCGAGGCGCGGCACATGATCGCCGCGATGGACGTCCGCAACACGACAGAGCAGCTCGGCGTGGTCGGCCCGTGGAGCGAGCGGCTCGCGCACTTCCGGTTCGAGTTCACCCCGTCTAACGGCGAGGAGATCCAGTCCGAGTACCTGGTGCCGCGCGCCCGCGCCGTGGAGGCCATCCAGGCGGTCCGCGAGCTCGCCCCGGTGATCGCGCCGCTGCTGCAGATCAGCGAGATCCGCACCGTCGCGGCCGACGACCTGTGGCTGTCGAGCGCCTACGGCACGGACGCGGTCGGCCTCCACTTCACGTGGTTCCGCGACCAGACCGGTGTGGAGGCGGTGCTCCCGACCCTGGAGGCCGCGCTGCTGCCGCTCGGCGCCCGCCCGCACTGGGGCAAGCTGTACCTCGACGTCGACCGCGTCGTCCCGTCGCTCTACCCGCGCCTCGACGACTTCCGCGCCCTCGCCGCGTCCCTCGACCCCGAGTCCCGCTTCCGCAACCCCTTCCTCACCCGCCTCCTCAGCTAGCCCCAACCCATCGATTCCGGAGTTATGTACACCGTCGGACGGCGTGTTGCGTACATAACTCCGGAACGGATGGTGGCTAGGGGCGGGCGACGCGGGCGGCGATGTCGGTGCGGTACTGGGCGCCGGGGAGGTGGATGCGGGCGACCGCGGCGTACGCGCGCTCGCGGGCCTCGTCGAAGCTCGTGCCGCGGGCGACGACGGAGAGCACGCGGCCTCCGGTGGCGAGCAGCGCGCCGGTGTCGGCGTCGAGCGCGGTCGCGGCGTGCGCGATCGTTACCTCCGGCACCTGCGCCGCCTCGGCCAGCCCGGTGATCGGCCGGCCGGTCTGCGGCGCCTCCGGGTAGCCCTCGCTCGCGAGCACCACGGTCACCGCGGTGTCGAACGCGAACTCGGGTCGCGGCATCTCGGACAGCTCGCCGGTCGCCGCCGCGTACAGCAGCGACGACAGCGGCGTCAGCAGCCGCGGCAGCACGACCTGGGTCTCCGGGTCGCCGAAGCGCGCGTTGAACTCGATGACGCGGATGCCCTTCGACGTCACGATCAGGCCGCAGTAGAGGAGCCCGATGAACGGCGTCTGCTCGGACGCGAGCTGACGCACGGTCGGGAGGGCGATGGTGTCGATGACCTCGTCCACGAAGTTGTCGGGCAGCCAGGGCAACGGCGAGTAGGCGCCCATCCCGCCGGTGTTCGGGCCGGCGTCGCCGTCGAGCAGGCGCTTGTAGTCCTGCGCGGGGCTCAGCGGCAGGACGGTGTGGCCGTCGCTGATCAGGAACAGCGACACCTCCTCGCCGTCGAGGAACTCCTCGATCAGCACGCCGCCCTGGACCAGGTAGTGGCGCGCGTGCTCGACGGCGGCGGCGCGGTCGGAGGTCACGATGACGCCCTTGCCCGCCGCGAGGCCGTCGGCCTTCACGACGTAGGGCGCGCCGAACTCGTCGAGCGCGCGCTCCGCCTCGGCGAGGGTGCTCGCTCGCGCGGCGCGGCCGGTCGGGACCCCGGCCTCCTCCATGATCCGCTTCGCGAAGGTCTTCGAGCCCTCGAGCTGCGCGGCGGCGCGGCCGGGACCGAACACCGGGATGCCGCGGGTGCGCAGCGGGTCGGCGACGCCGGCGACCAGCGGAGCCTCTGGGCCGATGACGACGAGCTCGAACCCGTGCTCGATCGCGTACTCGGCGACGGCGGCCCCGTCCAGCGGGTCGAGGCCCGGCTCGACCGGGACGTCGGCCGCGATCCCGGCGTTGCCCGGGGCCGCGACGATCGCGTGTCCGGCCTCCTCGGCCAGCAGCGCGGTGATGATGGCGTGCTCGCGGGCACCGGAACCGAGGACCAGAATCTTCACGCGACCCATGCTAGAGGGCGCGGCCCCGCTCGTCTGACTCGGGAGGCCGCCGGGCCCGGGTGCGAGGATGGGGGCATGGCCAGAGCGAAGATCACCGACGAGGTCGGCGGCGCGGCGGTCCGCGTCGCGCTCGCGGAGGGCGCCGACCGCAACACCACGGCGACGGCGGTGCGCTACCTCCTCCAGCTCCTGGCCGAGCGCGCCCCCGGCAACACCGTGGAGGTGCGCGTGCCCCCGTTCGGCGCCGTGCAGTGCATCCCGGGCCCGCGGCACACCCGCGGGACGCCGCCGAACGTGATCGAGATGGATGCCGCGACCTGGCTGGCGCTGGCCTCCGGCAACCTCGCGTGGGCGGACGCGCTCGCCTCCGGCTCGGTGCACGCGTCCGGCCAGCGCGCGACCCTGGACGGCCTCGTCCCGCTCCGCTTCTGACCCGCGCCGACCCCTCTCCGCACCCCTCTCCGCAGTGGGCATCCGCTCAGGTGCGGTGCGCGAGAATGGGGGCATGAGCCCGAACCCGGAGGAGTCCGCCGTGCCCGAGGAGGCGCACGCCGCCGATGCCGCCGAGCCCGCGCCCGCCCCGGACCCGGAGGTCGACGCCACCGTCACCGAGGCCCAGGTGCGCGTGCACCGCTCGCCGCGGTACTTCCGCTTCATGCTCACCGGCGCCGTCGTCTTCGGCGTCATCGCCCTCATCCTCACCTATTCGTTCCCGGCGAACCCCACCTACGACCGCGGCCAGGTCTTCGGCTTCCTGCTGGCGATCTGCGCGACCATCGGCGTGGCCGTCGGCGCGCTGGTCGCCCTCCTGATCGACCGCGCGGTCACCCGCCGGGCACGCACCGTGCAGGCGGATAGAATCGACGTGCGCCTTCCCGGCGCCGGCGCCGAGCTCGACACCGAGCGCGGCACGGAGCCGGGTCCCGAGTCGGACGGCACGCAGAGCAACGGCTCTCGTCCGTCCGTCGACAGCTGAACATCCCGACACACCTTTCAGAAAGGGGCCCGCTGTGGCCGGAGGCGACGGTCGTCTGAGTCATGATCTTCTGCCCGGTGAGAAGGGGCCGCAGGACGCCTGCGGCGTCTTCGGAGTGTGGGCGCCCGGTGAGGAGGTCGCCAAGCTCAGCTACTTCGGCCTCTACGCCCTGCAGCACCGCGGGCAGGAGTCCGCTGGCATCGCGACCAGCGACGGCAGCAAGATCCTCATCTACAAGGACATGGGCCTGGTCTCCCAGGTCTTCAACGAGAACGCGCTGAACTCGCTGCCCGGCCACATCGCCGTCGGCCACACGCGCTATTCCACCACCGGCGCCTCGAGCTGGCAGAACGCGCAGCCGACGCTCGGCCGCACCTCCAGCGGCACGGTCGCCCTCGGCCACAACGGCAACCTGACCAACACCGCCGAGCTGATGCAGCTCGTGCACGAGCGCTACCCGCAGCTCGACGGCGAGCTGTCCCGCGGCAACACGACCGACACCGCCGTCGTCACGGCGCTGCTCACCGGCGACCTCGACCACACGCTGGAGGCCACCGCAGTGGAGGTCCTCCCCAAGCTGCGCGGCGCCTTCTGCCTGGTCTTCATGGACGAGCACACCCTGTACGCGGCGCGCGACCCGCAGGGCGTCCGCCCGCTGGTGCTCGGCCGCCTGGAGCGCGGCTGGGTCGTCGCCTCCGAGACCGCCGCCCTCGACATCGTGGGCGCCAGCTTCGTTCGCGAGGTGGAGCCCGGCGAGCTGATCGCGATCGACGAGAACGGCCTGCGCACCCAGCGGTTCGCGACCGAGAAGCGCGCCGGCTGCGTCTTCGAGTACGTCTACCTCGCCCGCCCCGACACCACCATCGCCGGTCGCGGCGTCTACGAGGCGCGCGTCGAGATGGGCCGTCAGCTCGCCCGCGAGCACGCGGTGGAGGCCGACCTGGTCATCCCGACGCCCGAGTCCGGCACCCCGGCGGCGATCGGCTACGCGCAGGCGTCCGGCATCCCGTTCGGCCAGGGCCTCGTCAAGAACTCCTACGTCGGCCGCACCTTCATCCAGCCGTCGCAGACTATCCGCCAGCGCGGCATCAAGCTCAAGCTGAACCCGCTCAAGGAGGTCATCAAGGGCAAGCGCCTCGTGGTGGTCGACGACTCGATCGTGCGCGGCAACACCCAGCGTGCGCTCGTCTCGATGCTGCGGGAGGCCGGCGCGGCCGAGGTGCACGTGCGCATCTCCAGCCCGCCGATCACCTGGCCCTGCTTCTACGGCATCGATTTCGCCTCCCGCGCGGAGCTGATCGCGACGGGCCTTGGTGTGGACGAGGTCCGCCAGTCGATCGGCGCCGACTCGCTGGGCTACCTCTCGGAGGACGGCATGATCGCTGCGACCGACCAGCCGCGCGAGCGCCTCTGCACCGCGTGCTTCACGGGCGTGTACCCGATCGAGCTGCCCGACGCCCACCACCTGGGCAAGAACCTCCTCGAGCGCCCGGGTGACAAGGCAGATGAACGCCCCGTGGACGACCCCGCAGCGCGCGCGGCCGAGGTGGCGCCGACCGACACCGGAGCCGACGCGACGAGCGATGGCTGCGAGCCGGGCCCGGACTCCGAGTACGAGCGGCTGCTCTCGTTCGGCGACCCGGGGCGGCAGGAGTAGCGGCTGCGGAGCCCGGGGCCGCGGTCGGCGACGGCTGAGGCGCCCGGATACCATGGAGCAGTGACCGAGCCCACCGCATCCTCGTCCTCCTCCTACGCCGCCGCCGGTGTCGACACCGCCGCCGGCGACCGCGCCGTCGAGCTGATGAAGGCCGCCGTCGCCCGCACGCAGGGCCCGCAGGTGCTGGGCGGGGTCGGCGGCTTCGCCGGCATGTTCGACGTGTCGGCGCTGAAGGTCTACCGCCGGCCGCTGCTGGCCACCTCCACCGACGGCGTCGGCACCAAGGTCGCGATCGCGCAGGCGCTCGACAAGCACGACACCATCGGCCAGGACCTGGTCGGGATGGTCGTGGACGACATCGTCGTGGTGGGCGCGCGTCCCCTGTTCATGACCGACTACATCGCGTGCGGCAAGGTCGTCCCCGAGCGCATCGCGGCGATCGTCGCCGGGATCGCCCGGGCCTGCGAGGCGACCGGCACGGCGCTGGTCGGCGGCGAGACCGCCGAGCACCCGGGCCTGCTCGGCCCCGACGACTACGACGTCGCCGGTGCGGCGGTCGGCGCGGTGGAGGCCGAGGAGCTGCTGGGCGCCGAGCGCGTCCGCGACGGCGACGTGGTGCTCGCGCTGGCGTCCTCCGGCATCCACTCCAACGGTTTCTCGCTCGTGCGGCACATCCTCGCGCAGCGCGGCATCGCCTTCACCGACCGCCTGGACGAGTTCGGCGGCGTCGTTGGTGAAGCGCTGCTGGAGCCGACCCGCCTCTACACGTCGCCGCTACTGCGGGTGATCGAGTCCCCGTCGTTCGCGGGCGCCATCCACTCGCTGAGCCACGTGACCGGCGGAGGCATCGCCGCGAACCTGGCACGCGTGCTCCCGGTGGGCTCGTGGGTGGAGGTCGACCGCTCGACCTGGTCGCCGAACCCGGTGTTCCGCGTGCTGAGCGACCTGGCCGGCAGCACCCTGGAGTCGTCGGAGGGCACCTGGAACCTCGGCATCGGGATGTTCGCCGTTGTCGCGCCGGAGGCCGCCGACGCGATCGCGGCAGCGATCACGGCGGACGGGATCCCGACGTGGCGGGCCGGTGTGGTGTCGACGGCGGCCCGCGAGCTGGGCGGGTTCGAGCAGGGCGCCAAGGGCGTCGACGGCGGCGCGGTGCGGCTCGTGGGAACGTACGCGGGCTGAGTCGCGCCCGCTGCGCGTCGCCAACGGAGGACTCACCTCCCGCCGGCGCCCCGATCCCCTCCGCTGACTGCGATCCGGCGCCTCCGGGCACCTGATCTCCTCCGCTCGCGACGCGCGTGACGTGACCCGTTCGTGGAGGCGCGGACGGGCACGGCGGCCCGCTAGGGTGACCAGTGTGACCCCCCGTGCCCGCCTCCGTTTGACGTGCGCGCTCGGGGCGGCGCTCGTCGCCGTGGCACTCGCGGGGGCGCCGGCGTTCGCGAGCACGCCGGCACCGTCACCGAGCCCCACGCCGACGCCGACCCCGACCGCCGCGCCCGACGTCCTCACTCCACTCGTCGACTGCGTGCAGGATGCCCCGCTCGGCGCCGTGACCTCCCGCACCGTCGTCCTCGGCTACCGCTCGTCGGCCACGTCTCCGGTCACCGTGACCCCCGGTTCCGGCGCGGACGACCTGTCGCCGGGCACCCCCGACCGCGGGCAGCCGTCGACCTTCCTTCCGGGCGAGCACCACGGCGTGTGGCTGCTGACGGTGGATGCCGCCGCAGAGCCGTCGTTGACCTGGACCCTCGGCGGTCGGTCGGCCACCATCGACGCCACGGCCCCCGCCTGCACCGACGCCACCGCGATCGTGCTCAGCACGCCGGCGACCGCGACCTCCAGCGGCACCGTCGCCGTGTCCGCGACCGTCACCCGGTTCCTCCTCGCGGCGCCCGACACCGGGACCGTTGCCTTCGCCGTCGACGGGGGCTCCTCCACGACGGTGCCCGTCGGCCCAGGCGGCATCGCACGCACCGACCTGCCCGCCCCGGCGGCCGGCGCTCACACGGTCACCGCGACCTTCGCCCCCGCCGCCGGCTCCACCCTCCGCCCGGCCACGACCGCCGCTCCGCTGACCGTCGCCGCCGCCTCGGGTGCGCTCGCCGTCGCGGCCGACAGTGTCGTCTCGGGCAGCACCTCCGTCACTGTGCACGTGACCCGCACGGGCGCTTCGGCGCCGGTCACCGTGGACTTTGCGACGGTCGACGGCACCGCTCACGCCGGAACCGACTACGTCGCCGCCTCCGGAGCCCTCGCGCTCGCCGCCGGCCAGGCGGCCGCGACAGCGACCGTGAGCCTCCCCGCCCGCGCCCCCGGTTCGCCGGCCTCCGTGTTCTTCGTGGTCCTGCAGCGTGCGACGGCCGACGTCAGCGGCGCCGTCGCGATGGTGTCGCTGCCGGCGGTCCCGGTCGCGGCCCCGGCGTCGGCCGCGGTGGGAGGCGCCGGAGGCGGAGGTGCGGCAGACGCGGCCTCCGCGCTCCCGCAGGGCGACCCCACCGCGCACACGCCGCTCGGCGCCGCACCGGTCGGCCAAGACCTCCTGCTCCTGCTCGGCGCAGCCCTGGTCGCGGTCGGAGGCGTCGCCGGCATCATCGGCCTCTTCCGCTCGGTGCGCCCGCGCGACGGGCTGCTCTGACGCACTGCTCTGGCGCACTGCTCTGGCGCACCCGTGACAAACGTCACCCCGAATCCCTGACGCTGCCCCTGCGCGCTCCGGCCGCCCGCCCGGCACGCTGAGACGGTGAACACCTCACCAGCCATCCGCCTCAGCGGCCTCCGCAAGACCTTCGGCTCGCTCACCGCCGTCGACGGCGTCGACCTCACCGTGCGGGCCGGGGAGGTCATCGCCCTCCTCGGCCCCAACGGCGCCGGCAAGTCCACCACTATCGACCTCGCACTCGGCCTGGCGCGCCCGACCTCCGGCACCGCCGAACTCTTCGGCGGCGACCCGCGGCACGCGATCCGGGAGGGGAGGGTCGGCGCGATGCTGCAGGGCGGCGCGCTGCTCCCCACCCTCACCGTCGCGGAGTCCGTGGCGCTCGTCGCGTCGGCGCACAAGCATCCGCTCAGCGTCGCCGAAGCCCTGGAGCGCGCCCGCTGCACCGAGATCGCCAAGCAGCGCGTCGCCAAGCTGTCCGGCGGTCAGATGCAGCGCGCGCGGTTCGCCGTCGCCGTCGTGTCCAACCCCGACCTGCTGTTCCTCGACGAGCCGACCGCCGCGATGGACGTGGAGGCCCGGCGTACCTTCTGGCTCTCGATGCGGGAGTTCACCGACCAGGGCCGCACCGTCGTCTTCGCCACGCACTACCTGGACGAGTCCGACGCCTACGCCGACCGGATCGTCATGCTCGCCCGCGGCCGCGTGGTCGCGGACGGCACTCCCGCCGAGGTGAAGGCCGTGGTGTCCGGACGCCGGATCGCCGCCACCGCCGGCTTCGCCTGGACCCCCGAGGTGGCCGCCGAGCTCGGCACCCTGCCCGGCGTCCGCACGGTCGAGCAGCGCAACGGCCGCCTCACGATCGTCAGCGACGACTCCGACGCCACCCTCCGCGCCCTCCTCGCCGCGCACGACGACCTCCACGACATCGAGGTCACCGCGCACACGATGGACGACGCGTTCCTCGCCCTGACCGAGTCGCGGGACGAGGAGCCGCGCGACGCCGCACCGTCCCAGCCCACGCAGTCCCACACCGAAGGAGCCCTCCGATGAGCATCGCCTACCTGGGCCGGGAGTCCCTCCGCCAGCTCAAGAACATGCGCGCCATGATCTTCACGCTCGCCGTCCCGCTCGTCATGCTGCTGGCCTTCGGCGGCACGTTCGGCGGCCGTGGTCAGGTCGACGTCGTGACCCACCTGCCCTGGATCGTGGTCACGACCATCCAGGTCTCCGCGTACGGCGGCATGATGGCCGCCCTGTCGCAGGCGTTCAACATCGTCACCGAGCGCTCGCTGGGCTGGAACCGCCAGCTCCGCATCACGCCGCTCACCGGCACCGGCTACCTGGTCTCCAAGCTCGTCGCGGCCCTGGCGCTCGCACTGCTCAGCATCGTGGTCATCGTCGCCGTGTCGATCGCGCTCTACCACCCCGACCTCCCCGCCATGAGCTGGATGCTCGCCTGCCTGGCGATCTGGGCGGGCGTCGTGCCGTTCGCGCTCCTCGGAATCCTGATCGGGCAGTTCGCCAAGCCGGAGTTCGCGCAGCCGCTGTTCATGGCCGTGTTCATGGGGATGGCGGTGCTCGGCGGCCTGTGGGTCCCGCTGCAGATCTTCCCCGCCTGGGTCGCGAACGTCGCGCAGGCCGTCCCGTCGTACTGGCTCAACCGGGTCGGGCAGCTCGGGGCGCTGCAGAGCGGCGACGCGCTCACGCCGGCGCTCGTGCTGACCGCCTGGACGCTCGCGCTCGGCGCGCTGATCGTGTGGCGCTACCGGCGCGACGCGGCGCGCGGCTGAGCCGCGGGCGACGGGCCACGGCTGGCTGGGCCACGACTGGCTAAGGTGAGGGACGTGTTCAGCAGCGACGTCGAGGAGTACCGGCCCACGGGAGTGTGGGCGCGGCTGACGCATCGCTCCGCCTACCGCTGGTACCCCGGCGCGTTCATCGGGCTGCTCTACCAGGTCTCCGTGCTCGTCGGCCTGTGGACCTCGCCCGGCCTCGCGAGCACCAAGGTCGTCGCGACCGCGCTGCTCACGCTCGTCTATGCGGGGTTCCTCGCCCTCCCGCCGATCCTCTGGTGGGAGAGCGAGCGCACGCGGCTGGTCGGCGTGCTGGCGTACTTCGCGCTGACGCTGACCCTCATCCCGTTCATCGGCCTCGACACCCTCTGGACCTGGGTCTACGTGGCGTGCGTCGCCGGGATGACGATCGCGCGCACCTGGCTCGCGAACACGATCATCGCCTCCCTCGGCGCGGTGCAGGTCATCGTGTTCCTGCTCACCGGCACCTTCGCGGTGGCGTGGTACATCGCGCTCATCACGGTCTCCATCGGCACCATGATGAGCGCGTTCGCCCGCCAGATCGACACCCTCCGCCGGCTGCGGAACGCCCAGGGCGAGATCGCCCGCCTGGCCGTGGTGGACGAGCGGGCGCGGTTCTCGCGCGACATGCACGACGTCCTCGGCCACTCCCTGACCGTGGTGACGGTGAAGTCGGAGCTGGCGCGCCGCCTCATCCCGGTCGACCCGCGCCGCGCGGAGGACGAGCTCGCCGACATCGAACGCCTCACCCGCTCGGCGCTGGCGGACCTCCGCGCCGCCGTCGCCGGCTACCGCGAGATGAGCCTGTCCACGGAGCTCGCCGCGGCCCAGGCGGGACTCGCCGCCGCCGACATCCAGGCGCACCTGCCGCGCAACGGCGAGGACGTCGCACCCGAGCTGCGCGAACTGTTCGGCTGGGTGCTGCGGGAGGGCGTCACGAACGTGATCCGCCACTCCGGCTCCCGCAACTGCTGGGTGACGGTGGAGCCGGACGCGCTGCGCATCGAGGACGACGGCCGCGGGCCGGCGCCGTTCGGGGCGGAGCGGCGCGAGCTCGTGCGCGGTTCCGGGATCGCGGGGCTGACCGACCGGGCGCGGGAGTTCGGGGCCGCGGTGACGGTGGAGGCCGGCCCGCGCGGCGGCACGCTGCTGACGGTGCGGAGGCCGGTCGCGTGACCATCCGCCTGCTGCTCGCCGACGATCAAGCCCTCGTCCGGGGCGCCCTCGCCGCCCTCCTCGACCTCGAGACCGACCTGGAGGTCGCCGCCCAGGTCGGCCGCGGCGACGAGGTGCTCGACGCAGCGCGCGCCTCCGCCGCCGACGTCGCCCTGCTCGACGTGGAGATGCCCGGGCTCGACGGCATCCAGGTCGCGGCGCAGCTCGCGCGGGACCTGCCGTCGTGCCGTTCGCTGATCGTCACGACGTTCGGCCGTCCCGGTTACCTGCGGCGGGCGATGGAGGCCGGCGCCGCCGGGTTCATCGTGAAGGACACCCCCTCCGGCCAGCTTGCCGACGCGGTCCGCCGCGTCGCCTCCGGGCTGCGCGTCGTCGACCCCGCCCTGGCGGCCGAGTCGCTGGCGTCGGGAGCGTCGCCGCTGACCGTCCGCGAGGCCGAGGTGCTCGCCGTGGCCGGCCAGGGCGGGACGATCACCGACATCGCGCGCCGCCTCCACCTCAGCGACGGCACCGTGCGCAACCACCTGTCGAGCGCGATCGGCAAGACGGGCGCGCGGAACCGTTCCGAGGCAGTCGCCATCGCGACACGGCAGGGCTGGCTGTGAGCGCGCGGGCGCAGGGCTGCGACGGCCGACGAATCGTCAGCGTGGCTTCACGGTGCCCGCTCGGGTGATCGCGCGGATGACGCTGGCGCGCTCAGGCGCGCTTCGGCGTCTCGGTCTCGCTGTCCTCGTACTCGTCCTCGTCGGCGTCGTCGTACCCGGGTGTATCGTCGTCGCCGTCCGGGTTGTAGTCGGCCCACGCGTCGTACTGGTGCTCGTCGTCGTGGTGGGAATGTCCGGTGAGCTCACGCTCGAGCGCGTCGTAGTTGACGTTCGGACTGAACGACTTCAACTGACGAGCGATCTTGGTGTGCTTTGCCTTTTGACGGCCGCGCCCCATGCGTGACCCCCTTTTGGTCCTGCCCGGAGAAATGGCGCCGGGGATCCAACAGAAACAGTGAAAACTAGCGTTGAGTTTAGCATGGTGACCCCCGAGGACCCCGAGTTCCCGCACAGCGTCGGATGATGGAATGAGCGCGTGATCAGTGGCATGACCGACACCCAGGTGGTGATCGTCGGCGCCGGGCAGGCCGGACTGGCGGTCGCCTACTACCTGCGCCGGTTCGAGCTGGTTCCCGGGGAGGATTTCGTGGTCCTGGACCGCGGCCCGGGCACCGGCGGCGCCTGGCAGCACCGGTGGGACGCACTGCGTCTCGGCAGCGCCCACCACGTCAACGACCTCCCGGGGATGGCGGAGCTGGGTCTCAGCTTCGAGACGGCGGACCGCGCCCTCCCGGCCAAGGACATCGTCGCCGGCTACTACCGCCGCTACGAGGAGCACTACGGCCTCCAGGTGCAGCGCCCGGTGACCGTCTCGCGGGTGTTCGACCGCGGCGCCGACCTCGTCGTCGCGCACGACCGCGGCGAGACGCGCACCCGGGTGGTCGTGAACGCGTCCGGCACCTGGGGCGCCCCGTTCATCCCGTGGTATCCCGGGATGAACGACTTCGCAGGACGCCACCTGCACACGTCGTCGTATGTGTCGGCGGCGGAGCTCGCCGGGCAGTCGGTCGTGGTGGTCGGCGGCGGCACGAGCGCGATCGGCTTCCTGCTGGAGCTGGAGGGCGTTGCCGAGAGCCTCACCTGGGCGACCCGCCGCCCGGTCGACTTCCGCAACGAGTCCGAGCTGACGATCGAGGGCGGCGTCGCCGCGGTCTCCGCCCAGGACGCGGCTGCCCGCGCCGGGCAGGCGCTGCCCAGCATCGTCAGCGGAACCGGCGTCCCCCGCACGCGCCGCGTGGCGGCCGGGATCGACCGCGGGCTGCTCGTGGAGCGGGAGATGTTCTCCCGCATCGAGCCCCACGGCGTCGTCTGGGCGGACGGCTCCACGACGAAGGCGGACACGATCATCTGGGCGACCGGCTTCCGCCCGGAGCTGCGGCACCTCGCGCCCCTCAAGCTCCGCGAGAAGTCCGGCGGCCTCACCGTGGCGTCCGGAGCGTCATGGCACGACCCGCGGATCTTCCTCGCCGGCTACGGCCCCCAGGCGAGCACGATCGGCGCGAACCGCGCCGGCCGCGTGATCGCCCGCCAGATCATGGCCCAGCTCTAGCCGCGTACCGGCGGCCGACATTCGCGCCGAATGTCGACTCTGCGCACGCGTGAGCCGCGATTCGTGCCGAATCTCGTCGTATCCGCGTGAGCCGCGATTCGTGCGGAATGTCGGGTCTGTGCGCGCAAGCCGGGATTCGTGCCGAATGTGGACTCCCGCGGGGTGGGAGGCGACATTCGGCACGAATCGGGGGCGCGGGCTAGACCTCGAGGTCGCGGGGTGCGCCCGCGAAGCGCAGGCCGCTCACGCGGATGCTGCCGGCGCCGGGGGTGGGGCGCACGTCGAGCGATCCCGTCTGGGCGTCGGCGCGGAGGCCGAGGCGGGCGGAGAGGACGGCCACCGCGGCGGCGGCGGACCATGCTTGCGGGCGGCAGGCGGCCGGATAGGGGATCGGCGCGCTGGTCTGCTCGACCGGGTCGCCGGAGTGCAGCTCGGGCATCCGGTAGCCGAAGCCCTCCGCCGCGGCCAGCAGCCCGTCGGCGAGGAGGTCGGCCTCCGCGGCGTGGCCGTCGCGCGAGAGCCCCAGAATCGCGATCGCGGTGTCGTGCGCCCACACCGAGCCGCCGTGGTAGCTGAGCGGCCAGTAGCCGCCCGATTCCGTCGACATGGTGCGCAGGCCGTAGCCGGACGACAGCTCCCGCGACGCCAGCCGGCGCGCGATCAGGGTCGACTGCTCGGGGGTGAGGATGCCGGTGCCGAGCAGATGGCCGATGTTGCTGGTGACGGTGTCGACCTTGCGCTTCGCGGCGTCCAGTGCGACGGCGGGGTAGGCACCGGCCGGGTCGTCGATCCAGAACGCCTCGTCGAAGCGGCTCTTGAGCTGGGCGGCCCACTCGCGCCACTCGTCCCCGCCCTCGAGGCCGAACGCGTCGAGCAGTTCGGCGCCGCCGACCGCGGCCTCGTAGGCGTAGCCCTGCACCTCGCAGAGCGCGATCGGGCCGTCCGCGAGCGTGCCATCCTTCCACTGGATGGAGTCGCCGGAGTCCTTCCAGCCCTGGTTGGCCAGGCCGTGGCCGGTGGTGTCCACGTACTCCAGGAAGCCGTCGCCGTCGCTGTCGCCGTGGTCGCGCATCCACGTGAGCGCCGCCTGCATCGCGGGGAGCAGCTCGCGCACCTCGTCGTCGGGCAGGCCCCACTTCCACGCGTCGTGCAGGAGGCCGATCCAGAGAGCTGTCGCGTCGACGGTGCCGTAGTAGAGCGGTGGCAGCACCACGCCCTCACCCGGGATGGTGAGCGCGCCCGGGCGCAGCTCATGCATGATCTTGCCGGGCTGCTCAGCGGTCTCGGCGACGGTCTGCGTGCCCTGGAAGTGCGCCAGCACGCGCAGCGTGGACGCCGCGAGGTCGGTGCCGAGCGGCAGCAGCAGGCGAGCGGCCCAGAGCGAGTCGCGCCCGAACAGGGTGAAGAACCAGGGGGCTCCGGCCGCGAGGAAGGTGTCCTCCGGTCGCGCGGTGGTGGACATCCGCAGCGACTGGAGGTCGGCGAGCGCCCGGTCGAGCCAGGACGCGAGCCGCGAGTCGCCGGTGGCGGCACGGAACGCAGCCCAGTCGGCCGACGGCGCAGCGCCCGCGACGACCGCGGTCGGGTCGTCGACGTCGATGGTCCAGTCCAGGACGACGTGGCCGTGGGCCGGAACCTCGACCTCCCACGCGAGGGTGGCGTCCTGGCCGTCGACCGAGAGGAGTGCGCCGGGGGCGGTCAGCCGCGCCGTCACCGGACCCGAGCGGAACACGACGGCGTCGTGCCCGGTCTCGCCGCTGACGGTTTCGGCGGACACGGGGTGCTCCGCGCCCGACAGACCGGCCTTGACCGTCTGCATGGGGGTGAAGTCCGCGCGCACGGAGACCTCGACGGTCGTCGCGATCGGAGTCCGGAGGGCGTTGCGCAGCACGATCCGCTCCCGCAGGCTCCCCGCCACCACCGTGCGCGTGCGGTCCAGCCGGACGCGCGGGTCTGCCGTCGCATCGTCGATCCGCCGGGCGAGCGCGGTGAAGACGGCGCTCGCCGCGTCGGGGCCGGCGGTGGCGATGTGCTCGGGCAGCTCGCCGCCGACGGTCAGGAGGATGCGGTCGAGCACCCGGAGGTCCGAGTTGTAGAACCCGTGGATCCCGCCGCCGTCGACGGTGCCGTCCGCGGCGGACCAGGCTTGGCTGGGCGCGGTGAGCACCACGACGCTGTCGTGCAGCAGGGGTTGGAGCGGTTGGGTCATCGTGGCGTTCGCGCCTCCTCGATCGGGGATGTGGTGGCTGGGGAGTGGGTGGTCTACAGGGAGGCCCGCGAGGACCGCGGCGGTCACTCCTTCACCGCACCGTCGCTGGAGTTCATGATCCGGCGCTGGAAGATGAAGAACAGCACGGCGACCGGGATGGTCATGATCGCCGCGGCCGCGAGCTTGATCGGGTACTGGCTGCCCTGGCTGAGCTGGCCGCTCGCCAGGCCGGCGACGCCCTTGGTCAGCGTGGTGAGCGCCGGGTCCTGCGTCGACACGATGAAGTGCGCGAGCTCGTTCCACGACCCCTGGAACGACAGGATGATGATCGTGATGAGCGCCGGCCGGGCCATCGGCAGCACGATCGACCAGAACACCCGGAAGGTGCCGGCGCCGTCGATGCGCGCCTGCTCCTCGACACTGGCGGGGATGGACTCGAAGAAGCCCTTCATGATGAAGACCCCGGCCGCGTCGGTCAGCAGCGGCAGGATCATTCCGCTGTACGAGTCGTACATGCCGAGCTGGTTGATCACGAGGAACTTGGGGATGAGCAGGACCACCATCGGCACGGACATCACGGCGACCAGCGCCGCGAACACGAAGCCGCGCCCGCGGAAGTGCAGTCGCGCGAGCGCGTAGCCGGCGAGCGAGTTGAAGAACACCCGGCCGAGCGTCACGCACACGGTGACGATGGCGGAGTTCATGAACCAGATCGGGAAGTCCGAGTTGAGGAACAGCTTCGTGTACGCGGCCGTCGTCCACACCTGGGGGATGAGCGAGACCGGGTTGGCCGTCGCGTCCGCATCGGTCTTGAACGACGTCGCCACCTGGATGAGGAACGGCATGATGTACACGACCGCGAGCACGACGAGGATCGCGTAGCTGACCGACGTGGCGGCGAGGCTGCGCGTGGTGCGGCGGCGGACGGGACGCGGCGCGGGGCCGCCCGGCGAGGTCGCGGTGGTTGCGGTGGCGGGAGAGACGGTCGAGGCGGTGGCGGTCATCCCAGGCCTCCCTTCGTGGCGGAGCCGGAGGAGTTGCTCGGCGCAGTGGACGCGATGAGCAGAGCGTCGTAGGGACGCATGCGCCGCTTGGACACCGCACGCTCGCGCAGCACCCAGCGCTGGAAGATCGTGAACACCACGATGATGATGAACAGGATGAACGCGATCGCGGCGCCCTGGCCCCACTCCTGGTTGGTGAACGAGGTCTGGTAGGAGAGGTACGCCGGGGTCAGCGTGGTCTTGCTCGGCGCGCCCTTGCTGCCGGTGTAGATCTGGTCGAAGACCTGCCAGCAGCCGATCAGGCCGAGGGTGAGCACGGTGAACAGCGTCGGGCGGAGCTGTGGCAGCGTGATGCGCCAGAAGCGCTGCCAGGCGTTGGCGCCGTCCATCATGGCCGCTTCGGTGATGTCGCCGCCGAGGTTCTGCAGGGCCGCGATGAAGAGCAGCATGAACGTGCCGCTCGTGGTGAACACGGCCATGATGATGTACGCCGTCATGGCGACCGACGGGCCGCCCAGCCAATCCCACCAGGAGACGCCGAGCAGCGTGTTCTGGGTGAGGGCGGCGGGGCCGGTCGTGACGCCGAAGACGCCGAGGAGGTTGTGGATGATGCCGCTCGGGTCGTTGAACCAGTTCGGGCCGTTGACGCCGAACCAGGAGAGCACCTTGTTGACCGCGCCCGTCGTGCTGAACAGGAACAGCCACAGCACCGTGATGGCGACCGAGCTGGTCACCGACGGGAAGTAGAAGGCGGTGCGGAAGAATCCGCGCCCGCGGAGGACGGCCCGGTTGACGAGCACCGCGAGGAGGAGCGAGACGGCCGTCTGGATCGGGACGACCAGCACGACGTACCAGGCGTTGTTCTTCAGGGCCGTGCCGAAGTCCTGCTCGGCGAGCCCGCCGCCGGCCAGCAGGCTCGAGTAGTTCTTGAGGCCGACGAAGTTCACGTCGGACGCGAAGGGGCTGCCGCGCCCTCCCCAGTCGGAGAAGCTGACCCACAGCGCCATGAGCACCGGGATGACGAGGAACACGCCGAGCAGCAGGATGACCGGGGCGGTGAACAACCACCCCGAGGCGCCCTCGCCGCGCCGGATTCCGGAACGGCGAGACCGACTCGTGGTTTGCGACATGGTGGCTGCGATCCTTACTTCAGCGCTTCGAGGTTCTTCTGCGTGGCGTCGAGGATCGTCTTCGGGTCGCTCGTGGCCAGCGACTCCAGCTTGCTGTTGAGGTCGGTCACGACGTCGGCCGCGCCCTTGGCGGTCGGCACGCCCTTGGCGTAGTCGGCGGCGTTGAGGAACGGCACCAGCTCGGGGTTGGCCGACTTCCACTCGCCGGCGGCGGACTTGATGGACGGCATCGGGCCGAACGCCTGGGAGAAGGCGAGCTGGTCGCCCTTGCTGGTCAGCTTCTCGACCAGCTTGAGCGCGGCGGCCTGGTTGGGGCTGTCGGCGGCGATGCCCCAGCAGTTGGTGAACTGGAGGGTGCCCTTGCCGGCGGGACCGGCCGGGAGCTCGGCGACCTGGTACTTGATGTTCGGGTAGTCGGTCTTCATGGCGCCGGTGATCCAGTTGCCCTCGATGGTCATCGCGGCCAGGCCCTTGCCGAACGCCTCGCCGCCCCAGCCCGCGCCGAGGGTCTTGGCGTACTTGAGGTCGCCCGCGTTGAGCATCTGCTTGACGAAGTCGAGCGCCTTGACGTTGGCGTCGCTGTTCGCGGTCGCCTTGGTGCTGTCGTCGTTCATCAGGTTGCCGCCCGCCTGCACCATGAAGGAGCCGATGCGAGCGTACTCACCCGAGATGCCGAGGCCGACGTGGCCGTTGCCAGTGAGCTTCTTGGCCACGGCCTGGAGCTGGTCCCAGGTCTTGGGGATGTCGCTGCTGGCGAGGCCGGCTGCGCTCCACATGTCCTTGTTGATGATGAGCTGGAGGGTGGAGAAGTCCTTCGGCGCGCAGTAGAACTTGCCGTTGTAGGTGAAGGACTTGACCAGGCTCGGGTAGAAGTCGCTCTTGTTGGCGAGCTGGTCGCCGTACGCGAGCAGCGAGCCGTTGGAGGCGTAGCCGGCGAGCGCGTCGGTCGAGAGGTAGAACACATCCGCCGGCTTCTTCGCGGCGAAACCCTGCGAGAGCTGCTGGTTGAGGTCGCTCGCGGCGACGACGCTGGCCTTCGTGCCCGAGCTCTTCGACCAGTCGCCGACGGCGGACTTGACCGCGGTCGTCTCGGCGTCGCCGGACGAGCCGATCATGACCGTCAGCGCCTTGCTCGACGAGGTCAGCTTGCCGGTGTCGCTGCTGCCGCTGCCGCTGCCGCCGAAGCCGGAGCCGCAGGCGGTGAGGGCGAGCGCGGCCGCGGCGGCGACGGCGCCGCCCGCGAGCCAGCGGGATGTGATTCTTCGCATGTGTTTCTCTCCTTGGTGTGAGTGTGCCCGAACGGACGGGCTCACGCGGTGGGGGTGGCCGAAGTCGTGGATCGTTCGGGGTGGAGGCGGACCTGTGGAGGACAAGAGCGGCTGCTGCGCTGAGACAACCGGCTGCGCTGGGACAACCGGCTGCGCTGGGACAACCGGCTGCGCTGGGACAACCGGCTGCGCTGGGACAACCGGCTGCGCTGGGACAACCGGCTGCGCTGGATGGCCCGCTGCTCTGCGCGCATCCGACCTCCTATGGTCTCGTTCCGGGTGACACGCCCCTTTGATCGATCAAATTCAGTGATGCTACAGTGCATTTTGAACGATCAAACGGGGACGCTGTCACCATAGTCACGGCCTTCGGGACGTGTCAAGCGGGGTGACGGGCCAGCGCGAACGCGCACCGGTAAGGTCTGAGGCAGCGTCTCCGGCCGGCCCGGAGCGCGCCGGGGAAGGAACAGCATGGGCGCACAGCCGACCGTCAGCGACGTCGCCGACGCCGCTGGTGTCTCGCGGCAGACCGTCTCCAATGTGCTGAACACGCCCGCGATCGTCCGCCCGGAGACCCGCGAGCGCGTCGAGGAGGCCATCCGCTCGCTCGGTTACCGCCCGCACGCCTCCGCGCGCCGGCTGCGCACGCAGAAGAGCTCCACCATCGGCATCCGCCTCGACCCGATGACCCGCGACGGCATCTCCGGCAGCGTACTCGACCGCTTCCTGCACGCCCTCACCGAGCAGGCCGACCGCAAGGGCCTGCGCGTTCTGCTGTTCACCGCCGACGGCCCGGAGGACGAGATCGAGCAGTTCCGCCGGCTCTCCGACGCCGCGGACGTGGACGCGTTCGTGCTGACCTCCACTTTCCACGGCGACCCGCGCACGGAGTGGCTGATCGAGCACGGCCAGTCGTTCGTCACGTTCGGCCGGCCCTGGGGCATCGACGACATGACCGACCCGCTGCACCTGTGGGTGGATGTGGACGGCCGCGCGGGACTGCGGGAGGCCACCGAGCACTTCCTCGCGCGCGGCCTGCGCCGGATCGGCTACGTGGGCTGGCCCTCCGGCTCCGGCACCGGCGACGACCGCCGGGCGGGCTGGCTCGAGGCGATGCGGGAGGCGGACGCGGTGGACGAGGCGACGCTCGCGGCGCTCGAGGAGGCCGCGGAGGACGGCGTGACCTTCGGCGCCGAGGCCATGCGCCGGCTGACCGCGCGCGCCGAGGTGGAGGCCGTGGTCTGCGCCTCCGACTCGCTCGCCCTCGGCGTGCTGACGGCGACGGGAGGCCGCATCCCGGTGATCGGCTACGACGACACCCCGGTCGCGGCGTCGCTCGGGTTCTCGAGCGTGCGCCAGCCGGTGGACGAGGTGGCCGCGGGCGTGCTCGAACTGCTGACCGGGGCCCACGGCGGCCGGGTGGAGTCGTCGGTGGACGATCCCCGGCACCGGCTGGTGACGCCGCAGCTCGTGGTGCGCGAGGGCGGGAGCCTGATCGGGGCGCGCTGAGCGGCCTCCGGCGAAACGCGCTCGAAACCCGCGGCGGCGACAATGGAGGCATGACTCCACAAGAGCCGAACGTCTCCGCGCCACAAGCGCAGAACCCGGACACACCCCCGCGCATCCCCGTCACCGTCTCGATCACCCGCCGCGTCGACCCCAGCCGCCTCCCCGAGGTGACGCACTGGGTCCAGGCGGGGGTCAATCTCGCCAACACCTTCGAGGGCTTCCTCGGTTCCGGTTGGGTGCGCGCGAACGCCCACTCGCACGAGTGGCACATGCTGTACCGCTTCGCCGACGCCGCGTCGCTGGAGGCGTGGGAGGCTTCCGACGAGCGCGCCGATTGGCTGTACGAGGGCCGCGAACTGGTCGAGGTGTCGCGCGTGGAGCGCCGCACCGGCATCGAGGGCTGGTTCGACGAGCCGCAGCCCGGTGTGCCGGCCGCGCCGCCGCGCTGGAAGCAGGCGGTCACCATCTGGCTCGGCTTCTTCCCGCTCTCGCTGGCGTTCACCTACTTCACCTTCTATCTGGTGCCCGGCTGGCACCAACTCTGGCCGCTGGCCACCGTCCTCATCACGACGCTGCTGCTCACGCCGACGATGACCTACTTCCTCCTCCCCTTCGTCACCCGCCTCCTGCACCCCTGGCTCGCCCGCCGCTAGCCATCTGTTCCTCACTTTCTCCCGCCTGCTCCCGGCGTTTTGCGGGAGAAAGTGAGGAAGCGATGGCGGCGCGGGTGGGGGATGTCCCTGAGGTGACCCTGGGATTCGGGGTGCGCTCTTGCGCGGCGGCAACTCGCGATATATCGTGAATACGTCAACATCGCGATATATCGCGAGTCACCGAGTAAGGCACGACGCAAGGAGCGCGAGAGCATGGCACAGGAGAAGTGGCTCATCCAGCCCGGCGAAAGCCGCACGATCGACGTGGAGCTGGTCCGCTCCCTCAAGGTCGGGCTGCTGGGGGGCCAGATCGACATCATCGGCCACGACGAGCCGGGAGCCCGGGTGGAGGTCCACTCGGTCTCCGGCCGCGACCTCAAGGTCAGCATCGACGAGGACCGCCTCGAGATCGACCACCCCCAGCTCCGCTGGGACAACTTCATCGACGTGTTCAAGTCGATGAGGTCGAGCGCCCGCGCCGACGTCAGCGTGCTGGTCCCGAGGGACGTCGCCCTCAAGTTCGGCGTGGTCTCCGCCGGCGCGCTCATCTCGGGCCTGAAGACCGACGCCCGGCTCAGCACGGTCTCCGGGGACGTCGTGATCGACGGTCTCGAAGGCGCGCTCGAGCTCAACTCCGTCAGCGGCGAACTCTCGGCCCGCGGCCACACCGGGCGCATCACCGCGCACACGGTTTCGGGGGACGTCACCGCGACCGGCGCCATCCCGCGCTTCACCGCCGACGGCGTCTCGGGCGACATCATGGTGGACATCTCCGGCACCCCCGACGAGGTGCAGATCAACACCGTCTCGGGCGACACGACCATCCGCATCCCGGAGGCCCTCGGCGCCCGCTACCGTGCCAACACCGTCTCCGGCCGGGTCCAGCTCGACAACGTGATGGTCGTCGGATCGGCAGGAAAGGGGTACACCGCGACCACCGGAAGCCTCGACGGCTACTGGGTCGACATCACGGTCAACTCCGTCTCCGGCGCCGTCTCGGTGCTCCGCAGCTCCGCGGCTCAGCGGGAGGCGTCGGCGTGACCCCCGTCTTCGCCCACGGCAGCCTCCGTCTCTACCTGCTGAGCCTCCTGGCGGAGGAGCCCCGGCACGGCTACGAGCTCATCCAGGCGCTGAGCGACCGCTTCGGCGGCACCTACGTGCCAAGCGCCGGCACCATCTACCCCCGGCTCGCGAAGCTGGAGGAGGAGGGGCTGGTCACCAAGACGACCGACGGCCGCAAGACCGTCTACGCGATCACCGACGCGGGCCGCGCCGAGCTCGCCGCCCGCGAGCCCGAGCTGGACGCGATCGAGGACGAGGTGACCGACTCCGTCCGCCGGCTCGCCGACGAGGTCCGCGCCGGCGTGAACGACGCCATGCGCACCCTGCGCGCCGAGCTGGCTTCGGCGGCGCGGGAGGCCAAGCGCGACGCGACCAGGGTCGACCCGCGACAGGAGGCCAGAGAGGCCGGCCGCGACGCCCGGGCGGCCGCCAACGCCGCCGCGCGGGAGGCGGAGGTCGCCATCAACGAGTTCCGCCAGCAGCTCCGCACCGACCTGCGCTCCCAGGCGGCGCGCGGCGGGCTCCCGGAGAGCGTCGTGCCCCTGCTCAAGGAGGAGCTGACCCGCGTGCGGCGGGCGGTCGTCGAGGCGATCGGTCGCGGCTGAACCGCCCGGTGAGAGCGGGATTCCGAGCGATCTCCAGAAAGTCTCAGACCATGCTCATCTCGCTCCCAGTGAGGCCGATGATGAGCTCCGTCCGCCTAGAATCCGCGGCAACGGAGGCTCCGGGCGACGCCGTCGACGTGTCCGCGGGAGCGCCCGCCGGCGATGATGCAACCCGCCGATTTGACAGGGTTTTGGCAGCGAGTATTGTCGTCCCTCGTGACAAATGAGGGGAGATCCCCGAAGCGGTGGTTGATCGGAGACCCGCTTCCGAGCGAAAAACTCGAAGGACAGCTGCTCCCGAAGCACCTCGCGCTACCCATCTTCGCCAGCGACGCGCTCTCGAGTGTCGCGTACGCCCCGCAGGAACTCCTGATGATCCTGCTGCTCGGCGGGCTGTCGTTCCTGACGTTCGCCCCGTGGGTCGCCGCGGCGGTCGTGGTCCTGATGGTGACGGTGGTACTGAGCTACCGTCAGCTCGTCAAGGCGTACCCCTCGGGAGGCGGCGACTACGAGGTCGCGCACAAGAACCTCGGTGAGAAGGCGGGCCTGATCGTGGCCTCCGCCCTGCTCGTCGACTATGTGCTGACCGTCGCAGTGTCGGTCGCGTCCGGCGTGGACAACGTCATCTCGGCGCTGCCGTTCCTCGCGTCGTGGCGCGTGGGGCTCGCGGTGCTCTGCGTCATCATCCTCGCCGCAGTCAACCTCCGCGGCGTGCGGGAGTCGAGCAAGGCGTTCGCACTCCCCACCTACATCTTCATCGGCAGCATCTTCGTCATGGTCGTCACGGCGCTGGTCCGCACCGCGCTCGGGCACGCGCCGATCGCCGAGTCCGCCGGCTACACCGTGCACACCAGCAGCATCGCGCAGGCCGGGATGGTGCTGCTGCTGCTGCGGGCGTTCTCCAGCGGCTGCTCCGCGCTGACCGGTGTGGAGGCCGTCGCCAACGGTGTGCCCGCCTTCCGCACGCCCAAGATCCGCAACGCCCGCACCACCCTGGCGATGATGGGCGGCATCGCCATCGTCCTGTTCGCCGGCCTCACCGTCACCGCGCTGATCAGCGGCGTGCACTACGCGGAGAACCCCTGCGACCTCCAGGGCTGGGCGCAGTGCGCGACCTCCCCGCAGCGCTCGCTCATCGCGCAGATCGCCGCGGCGACGTTCGGCAACAACACCTTCTTCTTCTTCATCGTGCAGGCCGCCACCGCGGTCGTGCTGCTGCTCGCCGCGAACACGGCGTTCAACGGCTTCCCGCTGCTCGGCTCGGTGCTCGCCCGCGACTCCTACGCCCCGAAGGCGCTGAACACCCGCGGCGACCGCCTCGTCTACTCGAACGGCATGATCCTGCTGGCGCTCGCCGCGACGGTCCTGCTGCTCGTCTACCAGGCGAACCTGACCCAGCTCATCCAGCTCTACATCATCGGCGTGTTCGTCTCGTTCACCCTCGGCCAGTCCGGGATGGTGAAGCACTGGGTCACGATGCTGCGCGGCAGCGGCACGGACGGCGCGGCGGTGCTGAGCCAGCGCGAGCGCAGCAGCATCGTCCGCTCGCTGTGCATCAACGCGTTCGGAGCGACGCTGACCTTCGTCGTGCTCATCGTGGTCACGATCACGAAGTTCACGCACGGCGCCTATCTCGTCTTCATCTTCATGCCGATCCTCTGGTTCCTGATGCTCGGCGTGAACCGGTACTACCGGGACGTCGAGAAGGAGATCGAGGTCGACCCGGTCACCACCTTCGGCAGTGTCGGCGACCACGCGGTCGTCCTCATCGGCAAGATGCAGAAGCCGGCCCTCAAGGCGCTCGACTACGCGATCGCCGCCCGGCACGACTCGATCGAGGCGATCCACGTCTCCATCGACGAGGAGGCCACCCAGAAGCTGCAGCGGCAGTGGATCGAGCAGAACATCCACGTGCCCCTGACGGTCATCGAGTCTCCGTACCGCGAGTTCGGCCTGCCGGTGATCAAGTACCTCAAGCACCGCCGCGAGGAGCACGGCTCCGAGGTCGTGACGGTCTACCTGCCGCAGTACATCGTCGGCCACTGGTGGGAGGCGCTGCTGCACAACCACCGCGCCCGCCGCCTGAGCAAGCAGCTCATGCTGTGCCACGGCGTCACGGTGGCGCTCGTGCCGTGGCTGCTGGACTCGTCGTCGCTGATCTACGGCCGCCGCTCGCGGCCGCTGCCCGGCCAGGACCGGCGCGGCGAGCCGGTGCGCCCGGTCGCGCGGCGTCCGCTGACGCCGGCGTCGGCGGCGCGTGCGCACATCCACATCCACCCGACGCCGATCACGCTCGGTGAGCAGGCGGCCCCAACGCCGGAGCCGCTCGCCCAGCCGGGGGAGCTGTCCGTCCCGGAGCCGTCGGGCGCGCAGGAGCCGCAGCACGAACCCGCACGCTCCCAGCAGTGATCGCTTGACCTTGACGTAACGTCAACCTCTACCGTGGTGTCTGCACCCCACGAGAGGAGAGGGATCATGGTGGACGCGACCGTGGACTGGAGCATCCAGGACATCGCGCGCATCGCCGGCACGACGAGCAGGACGCTGCGTCACTACGACGAGCTCGGCCTGCTCCCGCCGAGCCGGATCGCCGCGAACGGCTACCGCCACTACGACCGCGACTCCCTCGTGCGGCTGCAGCGCATCCTCCTGCTGCGGGACCTCGGGCTCGGCCTCCCGACCATCGCCCGGGTGCTCGACGACAGGCAGGATGCGGTCCCCGCCCTGCGCGACCACCTGACGTGGCTGCGCAGCGAGCGGGAACGGCTGGCGCGGCAGATCGCGTCGGTCGAGTCGACGATCCACGCCGTGGAGGAAGGAGGGGAGATCGTGGCTGAGGAGATGTTCGACGGCTTCGACCACACCCGGTACAAGGAGGAGGTCGAGGAGCGCTGGGGGAAGGACGCGTACGCGGCGTCCGACCGCTGGTGGCGCGGGATGAGCGCCGAGGAGCGCGCCGGCTGGCAGCAGCGGCAGAAGGCGCTCGCCGCCGACTGGACGGCCGCGGCCGCCCGCGGGGTCGATCCCGCGTCGGAGGAGGCGCAGGTGCTCGCCCGCCGGCACGCAGACTGGCTGGCCGACATCCCGGGAACGCCCGGCTACGGCACCGGCGCCCCTCCGGCGGCCTACCTGAGCGGCCTCGGCGACATGTACGTCGCCGACCCGCGCTTCGCCGCCAACTACGGCGGCACCGAGGGCGCCACCTTCGTCCGCGACGCCCTCCGCATCTACGCCGAGTCCCTGTAGCGCCTCCCCCGCTCCCGCTCCATCTATTCCGGACTTGTGTACGCAACACGCCGTGCGCGGGCGTGCATAAGTCCGGAATCGATTGCTTGGGTCAGGCGCGGCGGGGGTGGGCGCGGCGGGTGCGGCCGGTGAGGCGGTCGTCGAGCCAGTGGGCGGCGATGAGGCGGGAGGGGCGCGCGGCCGGCGGCTCGGCCGGGGCGCGGTCGGGCTGCGGGCCGCGCACGAACGGGGAGTCGGCCCGCTGCACCGCCCGGGAGCGGGTGGCCGCGTCGGATTCGAGCAGGATGCCGTCTCGCACGTCGAAACGGACGGCACCCCGCTCGTCCGCACCCTCCGCGCGGAGGCCGGGGCCCTGCTCCGCCGTGCCTTCGAGCTCGCCCTCCAGCTCGGCGTCCGCTGGCGCGGGCTCCGGCAGCCGGATGGCGAAGAACGGGAGGGTGAGACTGCACAGCGGCCCGACCAGCAGCGCGAACGCGAGCGTCCCCACACCGACGTTGCCGCCGAGGAACCAGCCGATGATGAGCACCGTGACCTCGATCGCCGTCCGCACGGCCCAGATCGGGCGGCCGGTGCGGGCGTGGAGGCCGGTCATCAGCCCATCGCGCGGGCCCGGACCGAGCTTCGGCCCGATGTAGAGGCCGGTCGCGACCGCGAGCAGCAGCAAGCCAGCGGCGAACACGAGCACCTGCGCCCACAGCACGGTCTGCTGCGGGATGATCCACAGCCCGAGCTGCGCGCTCGGCCCGACCAGAAGGACATTGAGCACCGTCCCGAGCCCCGGCCGCTGCCGCAGCGGGATCCAGAACGCCAGCACGACGAGCCCGATCAGGTTGGTCACCAGCCCGAACGGGATGCCCGTCTTGTAGGACACGCCCTGCGCCAGCACGTCCCACGGCGAGACGCCGATCCCCGCCTGCACCATCAGCGCGATGGCGATGCCGTACAGGAACAGTCCGACGAGGAGCTGAGCCAGGCGGCGGGTGAGGAGAAACCGGGACATGCTGACAATCCAATCGCTCGATTGGCCTTACATCAAGATGCCAATCCGGATAAAGTGGCCCGCATGCCCGACGCCCAACTGACCGCCCGCTCGCTTGAGTCGCTGCTCGGCGACTGGCGCGGGGCCGCCCCCGGCTACCAGTCGCTCGCCGACCGCGTCCGCCTGCTGGTGCTGGACGGGCGCATCCCGATCGGCACGCGCCTCCCCGCCGAGCGCGACCTGGCGGCGCGGCTCGACCTGAGCCGCACCACGGTCAGCGCGGCCTACCGGCAGCTCCGGGAGGGCGGCTTCCTGGACAGCGTGCGCGGCTCCGGCAGCGTCGCACGCCTGCCCGGCCCGGCGCTGGCCCTGCCGATGACCGGCGGCGAGGGGATGCTGGACTTCACCAAGGCCGCTCTCCCTGCCGCGGCGTCCCTCCCGGCCGCAGCGCGCGCCGCCGCCGAGGAGCTGCCGCACTTCCTGCCGGACTCCGGCTACGACCCGGTCGGCCTCCCGCACCTGCGCCAGGCGATCGCCGACCGCTACGCCGAGCGCGGCCTCCCGACCAGCCCCGACCAGATCCTCGTCACGGTCGGCGCCCAGCAGGCCATCGCGCTCATCGCCCGCACGTTCCTGGCCCGCGGCGACCGCGCCCTCGTGGAGATGCCCACCTACCCGCACGCGACGGAGGCGCTCCGGCTGGCCGGCGCCCGGCTCCTGCCGATCACGGTCACGCCGCCGGAGGACGCCCCGCACGCCCTCGGCCCGGACGGACGTGAGCCCGTGGAGGAGGACGGCTGGGACGCGGACGCCGCCGAGCAGGCGATCCGGCGCGCGAGCCCGGCGCTGGCGTACCTGATCCCGGACTTCCACAACCCGACCGGCGCGTCCATGTCGCCCGCGACCCGGGAGCGCATCCTCGCCGCGGCTGCGGCGCACGGCACCGTCGTGGTCGCCGACGAGACGACGGCCGACCTCGACATCGACCGCGTCGGCGAGTACCTGCCGCTGCCAGCCTACGCCCACCGCAAGGCCGGCGACGCGCCCGTGCTGCTCATCGGGTCGACCGGCAAGAGCCTCTGGGGCGGCCTCCGGATCGGCTGGATCCGCGCCGACCGCCCGCTGATCCAGCGGCTGACCGCGGCCAAGCCGTCGACCGACCTGGGCACGCCCATGCTCGAGCAGCTCGTCGTCGCGCGGATGCTGCCGCAGACGCGCGAGATCCTCGAAGAGCGCCGCGTGCAGCTCGCCGCCGGGCGCGAGAGCGTGCGCCGGCTGGCGGCGGAGGTCTTCCCCGAGTGGCGCATCCCGCGCTTGAACGGCGGCCTCGCGGCCTGGATCGGGATCGGCGCGCCGGTCAGCTCGGCGCTCGCGCTCGCCGCGCGCAACCACGGCCTCCTCATCGCGGCCGGCCCGCGGTTCGGGCTGGACGGCGCGTTCGAGCGCTTCCTGCGCGTGCCGATCACGTACAGCGAGGAGGAGACGCGGCGCGCGTTCACAGCGCTCGAACGCGCCTGGGCGGTCGCCTCGGTCGAGCCCGCGCCCTACTACGACGCGGCGGCGCTCCCGAACGTCGTCTGAGGCTCCTCCACCGGTACGCTCACCGCGCGGGTGGAGGTGGTACCTGGGGATGAGGAACTTGCACAGCCTGCAATGAGATACTTTGGCAGCGCCGCCGTCGTCGCGAGCCACAGCACTCACATTCGCCAAGGGGACCCCCGTGCACTATCTCGCCGTTCTCAGCATGAAGAACCGCGCCCTGATCGCGCTCATCACGATCGTGGCCGCCGTCTTCGGCGGGATCGCGCTGACCAGCCTCAAGCAGGAGCTCACGCCGTCGATCTCCTTCCCGCAGCTCGTCGTGCTGTCCAACTACCCCGGCGCGTCTCCGGAGGTCGTCAACCACGACGTGAGCACGCCCGTGGAGGCCGCCATCCAGGGTGTGCCCAACCTCGACTCCACCTCCGCGGTCAGCAGCACGAACAAGTCGATCATCACGGCGAAGTTCACGTACGGCACCGACCTCGCGACGGCCGAGCAGAAGATCGACCAGGCGATCAACCGGATCAAGTCGACCCTGCCGTCCGGCGTCGACCCGCAGGTGCTCTCCGGCTCGATCGACGACCTCCCCGTCATCCAGCTCGCGGTCAGCAGCGACACCGACCAGCGCACGCTCGGCGACGACATCACCAAGCTCGCCCTGCCCGACATCAAGGCGCTCAACGGCGTCAACGACGCCCAGCTCGTCGGCGAGGTCGGCCAGCGCATCACCATCACGCCGGACACGGCGAAGCTCGCCGCGACCGGCTTCAGCAGCGCGGCGATCAAGGACGCCCTCCAGCAGAACGGCGTGCTGCTGCCGGGCGGCTCGATCACCGAGAACGGCAAGACCCTCACCATCCAGTCGGGAGCGCAGCTCGCGTCGGTGGCGGACATCTCGGGGCTGCCGCTGATCAAGTCGAGCACGGGTGCGGCCGGTGGCTCGGGTGCGTCGGGTGCGTCGGGCGCCGCGGGTACGAGCGGGGCGCCAGGAGCGACGGGCGCCCCAGGAGCAACGGGTGCGACCGGAGCGACGGGCGCGACCTCGGGAGGCGCCGCGGCAGGTGGCGCTGCCTCCAGCCAGTCGGCCGCCGCAGCCGCAGCCGCCGCGGCGAACGCCACGCCGAAGACCATCGGCGACGTGGCCACCGTCGCCCAGACCGACAACCCGGTGTCCTCGCTCTCCCGCGTCAACGGCAAGCCCGCCCTCACCATCGCAGTGACCAAGCTGCCCTCGGCCAACACCGTCGCGACGTCGCACGCGGTGTCCGCGCTCATCCCTCGCCTGCAGACCAAGCTCGGCCACAACGCCACGATCACCGTCGTGTTCGACCAGGCGCCGTTCATCACCCAGTCGATCAACTCGCTCGCCGAGGAGGGCCTGCTCGGCCTGGCGATGGCGGTCATCGTCATCCTGGTGTTCCTGCTGTCGGTGCGCTCCACGCTGGTGACCGTGGTCTCCATCCCCACCAGCGTGCTCATCACCTTCATCGTGATGTGGGCGAGCGGCTACACCCTCAACATCATCACGCTCGGCGCGCTCACGATCGCGATCGGCCGCGTCGTGGACGACTCGATCGTCGTCATCGAGAACATCAAACGGCAACTGGTGCACGACGTGGACCGGGCCGTCACGATCATCCGCGCGGTGCGGGAGGTCGGCGGCGCGATCACGGCGTCCACCATCACGACCGTCGCGGTGTTCCTGCCGCTGGCGTTCGTCGGAGATGTCACCGGCGAGCTGTTCCGGCCGTTCGCCCTCACCGTCACCATCGCCCTGCTGTCGTCGCTGCTGGTCGCGCTGACGATCGTGCCGGTGCTCGCGTACTGGTTCCTGCGCGCGCCGAAACCGCGTGCGAGCAAGGGCGGCGAGTTCGACGACGAGGCCGCGCACCTCTCGGTCGCGGAGGCCACGGCCTCCGGCCACGACGAGCTGGAGCACGCGTCGCGCCTGCAGCGCGGCTACCTCCCGATCATCCGCTGGACGCTGAAGCACTCCGTGCTGACCGTCGTCGCCGCGGTGATCGTGCTCATCCTGACCTTCTTCTCCGTCCCGCTCCTCAAGACCAGCTTCCTCGGGTCGAGCGGCCAGAATTCGCTGACCGTCTCGCAGACCCTCGAGCCGGGTGCGAGCCTCCAGGCGAAGGACGACGCCGCGCGCACGGTGGAGGACAAGCTCCTGCACACCACGGGCGTGAAGACCGTGCAGGTGTCGATCGGCTCCAGCGGCTCGTCGCTGCGCGACGCGTTCACCGGCGGCGGCGGCGCGACCACGTTCTCGGTCACGACCGACCCGAACGCCGACCAGGACAAGCTGAAGACCACCATCCAGAACGAGATGGCGGCGATCACCGGCGCGGGCGACATCACCGTGTCCGCGTCGAGCGGGTTCGGGGGCTCCACCGACATCGAGGTGGACATCACCGCGAGCACGGACGCCGACCTGCAGAAGGCGACCGACTCGGTCGTCGCCCAGCTCAAGAAGCAGTCGTCGCTCAAGCAGGTCACCGACAACCTGAGCGCGTCGCTGCCGTACGTGTCGGTGAGCGTCGACCGGACCAAGGCGGCCGAGGCGGGACTCAGCGAGGTCGCGGTCGGCACCCTCGTCTCGCAGGCGATGCAGCCGACCCAGATCGGCTCGGTCGCGATCGAGAACTCGACGCTCAACATCTACCTGCAGAGCGACAACCCGCCGACCACGGTCGCCGGGCTGTCCGAGCTGCCGATCCCGACCACCAAGGGCGTCGTGCCGCTGAGCTCCGTGGCGACCGTCGCCGAGGCCAAGGGCCCGTCGACCGTGACGACCGAGCGCGGCCTGCGGACCTCCGCGGTCACGGCGACACCGGCCACCGACAACCTCACGACCGCCAACGCGGACGTGACGAAGGCGCTCGCGGACGCCCACCTCCCGGCCGGCGCGACGGCGAAGATCGGCGGCGTCTCGTCCAGCCAGTCGAGCGCGTTCGGTCAGCTCGGGCTCGCGCTGCTGGCGGCGATCCTGATCGTCTACATCGTCATGGTGGCGACGTTCCGCTCGCTGCGGCAGCCGCTGTTGCTCCTGGTCTCGGTGCCGTTCGCGGCGACGGGCGCCATCCTGCTGCAGCTCGCCTCGGGCATCCCGCTCGGCGTCGCCTCGCTCATCGGCGTGCTGATGCTGATCGGCATCGTGGTGACCAACGCGATCGTGCTCATCGACCTCGTCAACCAGTACCGCGCCCGCGGGCTGACGGTCAGCGATGCGGTCGTGCACGGCGCGTCCCGCCGTCTGCGGCCCATCCTGATGACCGCGCTCGCGACCATCGCGGCTCTCACGCCGATGGCGCTGGGCGTGACCGGCCATGGCGGTTTCATCTCGCAGCCGCTCGCCATCGTCGTGATCGGCGGCCTGATCTCGTCCACCGTGCTCACCCTCGTGGTGCTGCCGACGCTCTACAACCTGGTGGAGGGCGCGCGCGAGCGGCGCATCGCCCGCCGCGCGGCGAAGGGCGGCGGCGCGGCCGGTGCGGGTGGTTCGGGCGGCCCTGGGGACTCCACGCCGGACGGCGAGGCGCCGGAGCCTCCGGTGTTCACCACCCCCGCGGGCGGCCGCCAGCTCTGACCGCTGTCCCCGAAGGACACGCAACGCCCCCGAAACGCGGTTCCGGGGGCGTTTTGCGTGCCCCTAGGCCCGTGGACGAGGCGTGTCCGGGATCCCAGACGGCGGAGGTCGAGGCTTGAACGCCGGCGCGGGCGGACGTTGCTAGCGTCGCCGTATGAGCCTCTCCGTCGATCCCCGCTGGCCTCGTGCCGGTTCCTGGCCGTCGCTCGCCGAACTCCCGGACGGGCAGCAGGTCGACCTGGCCCTGATCGGCCTCCCGACCTGGCGCACGTCGCTGTCCCCGACCGGAGCGCACGCGACGCCGGGCGCCGTGCGGGAGGCGCTGCAGCGGTACTCCCTGCACGTCCCGGAGCTGGCCGTCGAGGCGCTGCGGTTCGCCGACGCCGGCGACGTCGCGGAGCCCGACGGCCCCGAGGGCGAACGCCGGGCGATCGACGCCGTGCGGGAGGCGGTGTCGCGCTCGCGCCTGACCGTCGCGGTCGGCGGCGACAACTCCCTCACTGTCCCGACGGCGCTCGGCGCCTGGGGCGACGACGTGGCGACGGCCGGACTGGTGACGCTCGACGCCCACCACGACCTCCGCGACGGCGTCTCCAACGGCTCGCCGGTGCGACGCCTCGTGGAGGCCGGCCTCGGCGGCCGACGGATCGTCCAGATCGGCATCGCGGACTTCGCCAACTCGGCCGCCTACGCGCTGCGGGCGCAGGAGTACGGCATCACCGTCATCCCGCGCGACGACCTCCACCGCCGCCCGATCGACGACGTGATGGCGGAGGCCCTGGAGGTCGCGGGCGCCGCCGGAGGCCCCATCCATGTCGACCTCGACGTGGACGTGTGCGACCGTTCGGTCGCCCCCGGCTGCCCCGCCTCCGTGCCGGGCGGCCTGCCGGCGTGGGAGTTGCGGAGGTTCGCGCGGCTCGCGGGAGCGGACTCCCGCGTCCGCTCGATCGACATCGCGGAGGTCGACGCCACCGCGGACACCCCCGATCAGCGCACAGTGCGCCTCGCGGCGCTGCTGGTGCTGGAGGCGGCCGCGGGGCTCGCGTCGCGCTGAGTCCGCGCCGCTACTGCGGCGGCAGGAACCCGGGGTCCGCCGCGGGAGGTGCGTTCGTCGCGGGTGGAGCGCCGGCCGGCTGAGGCTGCGGCGGGACCGCGCTCGGCTGCGGTGCTGCGCCCGGCTGCCGCAAGACCGTGCCCGGCTGCCCCGCTGCGGCCGGCTGTAGCGGGACCGCGCCCGGCTGCGGCACACCGACACCCGCACGGGGGAACGGGTACGGCGGATTGGGCCGCAGCTCCGGACCCGTCGACCGGTCGCCGTGCACCGCCGGCTTCGCCTCGAACGCCCGCACGATGAGCGGGATGACTGCCGCCACGGCTCCGACCAGGGCGGTCGCCCCTGCGACCCGCCACCACCAGTCCGGCCAGTCCCGGACGGGGAAGATCGCAGGGAGGGACAGCACCAGTGTCGTCGCCCAGGCGAGGGCGAGCGTGGTGTTCCCGCCCAGCCGCGAGACGCGCGACGTGGCCCTCGTCACGAACCTCAGCCCGTACGCCTGCGTCACCAGGAGTGCAGCCCGCGCGAGCACGACGATCTCCACGAAGCGCCAGATCTGCAGCGCCCAGACCACCGGGTCCTCGCTGTCGGCGGGCTGGAGGGGGCCGTTCCACAGCTTCAGCAGCCCGATCGCGACCAGGACGGCGTTCGTGACCGTCGACGCCGGCAGGTACCAGCGGTTGGGGCCGTTCGCCACGGTGGCGTCGAATGCGACGGCTCCGGCGAACGTCCCGACGAGCAGGAGCGTCAGCCACGCGCGGCCGGAGATGTTCGCCTGGTCCCCGACGACGATCAGGACGGCGCCGAGCACTGCGGAGGCCGCCAGTACAGCGATCGTCAGGTAGAGCGCAAGCGTGCGTGCGCGTGGTCTGCGGCTCTCGGCTTCGGCATCGGTCACGGCATGATCCCCCTGGAATGTCACACTCCAGGGTAACCTATCAGCGAGCTCACGCCACGTGCGTGCGCGCCACCAGCGGAACCCCGGGCCGGTACGCCAAGTGCACGTACGACGGCGCGTCGAGCACCGCGTAGTCGGCGCGCGCGCCCCGCCGCAGGTGCCCGACGTCCTCCCGGCGCAGCGCCTCCGCGCCGCCGAGCGTCGCGGCCCGCAGCGCCTCCGCGACCGTCATCCCCATGTCCCGCACCGCGACCGCGATGCAGAACGCCATGGACGACGTGAAGGACGAGCCCGGGTTGCAGTCGCTCGCCAGGGCGACGCGCGCTCCCGCGTCGATGAGGCGGCGGGCGTCCGGGTACGGATGCCGCGTCGAGAACTCCACGCCGGGGAGGAGGGTCGCGACCGTCCGCGACCCGGCCAGCAGCTCCACATCGCGGTCGGTGAGGTAGGTGCCGTGGTCGACGCTCGCGGCGTCCAGCTCCACCGCCAGCGCGACGCCGTCGCCCGGGCCGAGCTGGCTCGCGTGGACGCGGACGCCGAGCCCGCGCACGGCGCCGGCCTCCAGGATGCGCCGCGACTGCGCGACCGTGAAGGCGCCGGTCTCGCAGAACACGTCGACCCACCGGGAGTACGGCGCGCACGCGTCCAGCATGGGCCCGGTGACCAGCTCCACGTACGCGTCCGGGTCGGCCGCGTACTCAGCCGGGACCACATGCGCGCCGAGGAATGTCGTCTCGTCGGTGACCTCGCGGGCGAGCCGGAGGATGCGTGCCTCGTCCTCCACCGTCAGGCCGTAGCCGCTCTTGATCTCGAAGGTCGTCGTGCCCTGGGCGCGGAGTTCGCGCACGAAACCGGCCAAGCGCCGGCGCAGTTCGTCGTCGGAGGCGGCCCGCGTCGCGGCCACGGTGCTGCGTATTCCGCCGGCGGAATACGGCCGGCCGGCCATCCTCGCCTCGAACTCCGCGGAGCGGTCCCCGCCGAAGACGAGGTGCGTGTGGCTGTCGACGAAGCCCGGGATGACGGCCGCTCCGCCCGCATCCACCACCTCGTCGGCGTCCTCGCGCGGCGCCGCCGACGCGGGGCCGGTCCACTCGACCCGGCCGTCCACCTCCAGGAGGGCCGCGCCGGGGAGGATGCCGAGCGGTCCGGGGTGGGCGGGATCCAGGGTGACGAGCTCGCCGATCCCGGTCAGCAGCGTCGCGCGGGACATCAGGCGACCGGCTCCGAAGCCGCGGCCGCGGCCTCCTGCATCGGAACCCTCAGCCCACGCTCGCGCGCGATGTCGGCGGCGTGCTCGTAGCCGGCGTCGACGTGGCGCATGACCCCGGTGCCGGGATCGTTGGTGAGCACGCGCTCGATCTTCTCGGCCGCGAGCGGGGTGCCGTCGGCGACCACGACCTGGCCAGCGTGGATGCTGCGGCCGATCCCGACGCCGCCGCCGTGGTGCAGCGACACCCAGGTCGCGCCGGAGGCGGTGTTCAGCAGCGCGTTGAGCAGCGGCCAGTCGGCGATCGCGTCCGAGCCGTCCTTCATCCCCTCGGTCTCGCGATAGGGCGAGGCCACCGAGCCGGAGTCGAGGTGGTCGCGGCCGATCACGATCGGGGCCGACAGCTCGCCGGAGGCGACCATCTCGTTGAACTTCAGGCCGGCCAGGTGGCGCTCCTTGTAGCCGAGCCAGCAGATACGCGCCGGGAGGCCCTCGAAGTGCACCTTCTCGCCGGCCTGCGTGATCCAGCGGCGCAGCTTGTGGTCGTCGGGGAACAGCTCCAGGATGGCGCGGTCGGTGGCCGCGATGTCCGCCGGGTCGCCGGAGAGCGCCGCCCAGCGGAAGGGCCCGCGGCCCTCCTCGAACTGCGGGCGGATGTAGGCGGGCACGAAGCCGGGGAACGCGAACGCCCGGTCGTAGCCGCCGAGCTGCGCCTCGGCGCGGATCGAGTTGCCGTAGTCGAAGACCTCGGCGCCGGTGTCGAGGAAGCCGACCATCGCCTCCACCTGCTTCGCCATAGAGAGGCGCGCGGCGATGGTGAAGGCCTCGGGGTCGGCAGCGGCGCGGTCGTGCCACTCCTCGACGGTGACGCCCTCGGGGAGGTAGCTCAGCGGGTCGTGCGCGCTGGTCTGGTCGGTCACGATGTCGATCGCCACGCCGCGGCGCAGCAGCTCGGGGAAGACGGCGGCGGCGTTGCCGACCAGGCCCACCGAGAGAGCGCGACGCTCGTCCTTGGCGGCGAGCACGCGGGCGACGGCGTCGTCCAGGTCGTCGGTCAGCTCGTCCAGGTAGCCGTGGTCGACGCGGCGCTGCAGGCGGGCGCGGTCGACGTCGACGATCAGGACCGCGCCGCCGTTGAGGGTGACGGCCAGTGGCTGCGCGCCGCCCATGCCGCCGCAGCCGCCGGTCAGGGTGAGGGTGCCCGCCAGACTGCCCCCGTAACGCTTGTCGGCGATGGCCGCGAAGGTCTCATAGGTGCCCTGCAGGATGCCCTGCGAGCCGATGTAGATCCAGGAGCCGGCTGTCATCTGGCCGTACATGGTCAGCCCGAGGGCCTCCAGGCGGCGGAACTCGGGCCAGGTCGCCCAGTCGCCGACCAGGTTGGAGTTGGCGATCAGCACGCGCGGCGCCCACTCGTGCGTGCGGAACACGCCGACCGGCTTGCCGGACTGGACGAGCAGCGTCTCGTCGGCTTCCAGGTCGCGGAGGGTGGCGACGATCGCGTCGAACGCCTCCCAGCTCCGCGCGGCGCGGCCGGTGCCGCCGTAGACGACCAGGTCGTCAGGGCGCTCGGCGACCTCCGGGTCGAGGTTGTTCATCAGCATGCGCAGCGGCGCCTCGGTCTGCCAGCTCTTCGCGCTGAGCTCCGTGCCGCGCGCAGCCCTCACGGGTCGCGATCCCTGCATCGTCTGGTCCTTTCTCACACCGCCGAGTACGCGAATTCTCTGCGTACTCGGCGGAAAATGGCTGATTTTCCGCGTACTCGGCGGTTTGTTAGTGGAGGTCGGTGGTGGTGAGGGCCGCGGTGACGGCGGCGCCGGAGGCGACGAAGGCGACGGCGGCCTCGATCTCGGGGGACAGGTGGCGGTCCGGGCCGGGGCCGGGGACGGTCGCGCGCAGCGCCGAGGTGACGGCGCCGGTCGCGGGACCCTGGCGCAGCGGGGCGCGCAGGTCGGCGCCGCGCGCGGCGGTCAGGAGTTCGATCGCCAGCACGCGGGTCAGCCCGTCGATCGCGCGGCGCAGCTTGCGGGCGGCGGCCCAGCCCATCGAGACGTGGTCCTCCTGCATCGCGGACGACGGGATGCTGTCCACCGACGCGGGCGCCGCGAGCCGCTTGAGCTCGGAAACGATCCCGGCCGCGGTGTACTGCGCGATCATCAGGCCCGAGTCCACGCCCACCTCGTGCGCGAGGAACGGCGGCAGCCCCTGGTTGCGCGCCGGGTCGAGGAACCGGTCGGTGCGCCGCTCCGACATGCTCGCGACGTCGGCGACGACGATCGCGAGGAAGTCGAGCACGTAGGCGACGGGCGCGCCGTGGAAGTTGCCGTTCGACTCCACGCGTCCGTCCGGCGTGAGCACCGGGTTGTCGATGGCGGAGGCTAGCTCGCGCTCCGCGACCATCGTCGCGTGGGCGACGGTGTCGCGGGCGCCGCCGTTCACCTGCGGCGAGCAGCGCAGCGAGTAGGCGTCCTGCACGCGCGTGCACTCCGGTCCCTTGTGGCTGGCCACGAGCGGGGAGTCCGCCAGCAGCGCGCGCAGATTGGCGGCGGAGACGGCCTGCCCGGCCTGCGGGCGCAGCTGCTGGAGGTCGGCCGCGAACACCGCGTCGGTGCCGAGCAGCGCCTCCACGCTCATCGCCGCCGTGATGTCGGCCGTGGTGAGGAGGCCGCCGAGGTCGTGCAGCGCGAGGGCGAGCATCCCGAGCATGCCGTCGGTGCCGTTGATGAGCGCGAGGCCCTCCTTCTCGGCCAGGACGACCGGCTCGATGCCGGCGGCGGCGAGCGCGTCGGCGGCCTCCACGAGCTCGCCGTCGACACGCACCTGGCCTTCGCCCATCGCCGCGAGAGCGCAGTGCGCGAGCGGCGCCAGGTCGCCGGAGCAGCCGAGCGAGCCGTACTCGCGCACGAGCGGCGTGATGCCCGCGTTGAGCAGCGCGGCGTAGGTCTCGACGGTGCGGCGCTGCGCCCCGGTGCGGCCGGTCATCAGCGTGGCCAGGCGTAGCAGCATGAGCGCGCGGACGACCTCCCGCTCGACCTCCGGTCCCGACCCGGCGGCGTGAGAGCGGACGAGGGAGGCCTGCAACTGGGCGCGGCGCTCGGTGGGGATGAAGGTGGTCGCCAGCGCGCCGAAGCCGGTGGAGATCCCGTAGTGCGGCTCCACGTCGTCCGCCAGCGCCTCGACGATCGCGCGGGAGGCCTCGACGGCTCCGAGCGCGGCGACGTCGAGCCGCACGGGCGCATCGTGGCGCGCCACGGCGACGACCTCGGCGATAGTGAGCGGACGGCCGCCGACGGTGACGGGCGCGGCGTGGGCTTCGTCGCGGGAGGTGGTTGCGGAGGTGGAACCGGTGGTGAAGGCGGACATGCTCCGATCATCCGCCGGAGGCCGCTCGGCGCGCCCGGGGGTTAGGCTCTTCGGTGTCCGGGATACCAGACAGGAGCAGTCATGAGCAAGGTCCCCGCAGCGGAGAACACGCTGCGCGTGCTCGCCTACCTCGCCACCCAGCGCGGCCCGGTGCCCGCCGCCGGGATCGCCGCCTCCCTGGGCCTGCCGCGCTCGACCGTCTACCACCTGCTGACCGTGCTGACCGAGCACGGCTTCGTGCTGCACTTCCCCGAGGCCCGGCGCTACGGGCTCGGCGTCGCCGCGTACGAGCTCTCCAGCGGGTTCTCCCGGCAGCAGCCGCTCAGCCGGCTCGGCCGCCCGATCGTCGCAGCGCTCGTGGACGCGATCGGCGAGTCCGGCCACGTCGCGGTGCTGCACGGCCGGGACGTCGTCTACATCGTGGAGGAGCGGGCGCCCCGGAGGCCGCGGCTCGTCACCGACGTGGGCGTCCGCCTCCCCGCGCACCTGACGGCGAGCGGCCGCGCCCTGCTGGCCTCCCTCCCCGCCGGGCAGCTCCGTGCGCTGTACCCGGACGCCGACGCGTTCGAGGACCGCACCGGCGCCGGACCGCACTCGTACTCCGAGCTGCGGCGGCTCGTCGCCGAAGCGCGGGAGCGCGGCTATGCCACCGAGGACGGCGACGTGACGCCCGGCTTCGCCTCCGTGGCCGTGTCGGTGCGCGACCACGCCGGCTGGCCGGCCGCCGGGATCGCCGTCACCTTCCCGCGCGAGAACGTGCCGCCGGCGGGGTGGGATGCGCTCGCCGCCCGAGTCCGCGACGCCGCCGCCGAGCTCTCACGCCGCATCCGCGGGAGCTGACCTCGTCGGTCAGCGGAGGGTGACTTTCGTGGTGTGGGCGGTGCCGTCGCGGGTGTAGTCGACCTTCACTTCGTCGCCCGGCTTGCTGGTGACCTGGATCGCCGTGAGCACGTCGATGTCGGTCGCCGGGTTGCCGTTCACCGCGGTTATCACGTCGCCGACCCGGAGGCCGGCCTGCTGCGCCGGGCCGCCCGAGACGATGGACTGCACGAACAGGCCGCCGTCCACGCCGAACGCCGCCGCGGCGCCCGGCGGGATCGGCACCACGGTGAGCCCGGCGTCCGGATGGGTGACCTCGCCGTGCGCGATCAGCTCCTGCGCGATCGGCAGCGCCAGCGACTCCGGGACCGCGAAGCCGATCCCGACGCTGCCGGCGCTCGCGTGGCCGTTGGAGCCGGGGACCGTCGCGATCGCCGTGTTGACGCCGACGAGGCGCCCCGCGCAGTCGACGAGCGCGCCGCCCGAGTTGCCGGGGTTGATGGACGCGTCGGTCTGGATGGCGCCGGCGAGGATCGCATTCCTGTCGTCGTCGCTCGGCACCGGGACGGTCCGGCCGAGCGCGCTGACGATGCCGGCCGTCACGGTGGAGGACAGGCCGAGCGGGGCGCCGAGAGCCACCACCGGCTGGCCCACCACGAGCGCTCCGGAGTCGCCGGTCGCGATGACCGGCAGCGGCTCATCGCTCTTCACCTTGATGACGGCCAGGTCGGTCTTCGGGTCGCGGCCGGTGAGCTCGGCGGGGAGTTCGTGGCCGTCGCTGAACCGCACCGCAAGCTTCGCGCCGGATGCCGCGTCGGAGATCACGTGGTTGTTCGTGAGGATGTAGCCGTCCTCGGTGATGACCTCGCCGCTGCCGTTGCTCGACCCGCGCGCCCCCGTCACCGCGATGGTGACCACGCTCGGCAGCACCTCGTCGGCCACCCGGGCGGCGTCGCACGCGCCGCCGCGGCCGGCGGTGAGCGCGGCGAACGCGAAACCGCCGGCGACCATGCCGCCGCCGATGAGGACGAGCGCCGAGCCGAGCACGATCAAGGCGATCGTCCACCCGCGCGTGGTGGTCGTGCGCGGGCTGGTCGTGCTCGGGCTGGTCGGGCGCAGGGTGGTGTTCTGCTCGGTCACGGTGCCCCCTCCTGGACGGTGGCGCCAGGCTAGCGGGACGCCCGCCCCGGCAGAAGGGGTGTTCTCGGCCGCCCGGGAGGCCGCTACCCTTCGGGCATGGTGAGATTCCTGATCCGAGCGGCGATCTTCGTGGTCACCGCGGCGCTCGGCCTGCTGGTCGCCTCGTGGATACTGCCCGGGTTCCATCTCGACTGGGAGGGCCTGCTGGTCGCCGTGCTGGTCTTCGCGGTGGCGCAGAGCATCCTGGCCCCTTTCATCTTCAACATCGCCCGGAAGTACGCGTCCGCCCTGCTCGGCGGGATCGGGCTGGTGTCGACGCTCATCGCGCTGCTCGTCGCCTCCCTGCTGCCGGGAGGGATCCGGGTGGATGACTTCGTGACCTGGATCCTCGCCGCCCTGGTCGTCTGGGTGGTGACGGCGCTCGGCGGCTGGCTGCTGCCGCTGATCTTCCTCAAGAAGAAGGTCGCGGCACGGAGCTGAGACCGCGAATTAAAGGTCTTTCGCGTAGCAGACCGAGTGCGGGTCGCCCACGTAGTCGCCGAAGTTCGGGATGCGGGTGTAGCCGCGGCCCTCGTACAGCGCGATGGCCGCGTGCTGGAGCGGTCCGGTCTCGAGCTGCAGGGTGGTGACGCCGGCGCGGACGGCCGCTGCTTCCACCGCCGTGAGGAGGCCGCCGGCCAGGCCGCGTCCCCGCGCGTCGGGGTGGACGAACATGCGCTTGAGCTCGGCGCCGCCGTCGTGCTTCTGGACGAGCGCCGCCATCCCGAGCGCGGCGCCCTCCTCGTCGCGGCCGACGAACACCGTCACACCCGGACGCTCCAACTCCGAGACATCGAGCAGGTAGCAGCTCTCGGCTGGGTAGAGCGAGAAGGTGAACTCGTCGCTCAGGCGGAGCAGCTCGGCGACGCCGGGGGAGCGGGCGGGCTCGGCGGACACGCGGGTGGACGTCATGCGACGAGGGTAGTTCGCTCGCATGTCGGGCAGGTTTCGCGCGCTACTTCCGCGCCTTCTGCCGCGAGATGCCGCGCGCGACCCACTCGAGCCGGCGCAGTGCCTCCCGGTTGCGGATCCAGAGGATGGGATCGATGATCGGCGTCGGGATGCGGGCGGCGATCCCGGTGATCGCGTGCTCCTCCATCCGCACCAGGCAGCCGGAGCCGCGGGGCTCGACCTCGATGACGACCCGCTCGGTCCCGACCGGCCGAGTCTTGGCCTCCAGCACGAACCGCTTCGGCGCGTCCCACACCTCGACGGTGGTCTCGTCGTTGAGGACGAACGGCCAGACGCCGATGGAGTGGTGCAGGCGGGAGCCCGGCTCCGGGAAGTTGCCGTCGGCCCCGCGCAGCCGCGAGGCTCCCACCACCCAGGTCGGGAACACCCACGGGTCGGCGAGGGCGGTGAAGACCTCTTCGGGCGTGCAGGCGAAACGGCGGACGTTGACCGACATCAGGCGATCTCCTCTTCGACGGAACCGGTGGTCTGGTTGAAGCCGCTCACGGGCGCGCTCGGGGCTTCGGGCCGCGCGTCGGGAGCCAGCGAGGGCATCCGGGTCACCCCGAACTCGTGGCGGAGGGCGCTCCGCGCGGCGTAGTAGCCGGCCAGCCCGTGCACGCCCGGCCCGGGAACGGCGGAGGACGAGGCGAGGTACAGCCCGCGGCCCGGCATGCGCCACGGGTCGGTGGACAGCACCGGGCGCAGGACGAGCTGCGACAGGTCGGGCATCCCCGAGGAGATGTCGCCGCCGATGTAGCTGGGGTTGTAGCCCTCCAGCTCGTGGGCGGTCCGGGTGGTCTTCGCGAGGATCAGGTCGCGGAAGCCGGGCGCGAACCGCTCGATCTGCGCGATGACCGCCTCGGTGCGATCGGACGTCGAGCCGCGCGGGACGTGCGTGTACGCCCACAGCACGTGCTTGCCGGCCGGGGCGCGCGAGGGGTCGAAGAGGGTCGGCTGCGAGACGAGCACGTACGGGTCGTCGCTCTCCCGCCCGGAGGCCACCACACGCTCGGAGCGCGCGATGGCCGCGCGCTCGCCGCCGAGGTGGACGGTCGCGGTCTCCAGCAGCTCGGGGTTCGTCCACGGCACCGGGCCGGACAGCGCGAAGTCGATCTTGAAGACGCCGTTGCCGTCGCGGAAGCCGGCGACCCGGCGGAGGTAGTCGGCCGGCAGGAGGTCCTCGCCGAGCCGCGCGGCGATGGCGACATGGGTGTCGAAGAGTGTGACGCGCGCGTCGGGCAGCTCGCCGAGCGACTCGACCTCGGCGCCGGTGACGATCTCGCCGCCGTGCGCGCGGAGGTCGTCCACCATCGCGTCCGCGATCGCCTGCGAGCCGCCGACGGGGATGGGCCAGCCGCGCGCGTGCGCGTAGGTCGCCAGGGCGAGCCCGGCCGCGGAAGCCGCGAGGCTCGGCAGCGGCAGGGTCGCGTGCGCGATCACGCCGGTCAGCAGCGCGGCGGCCTTCTGCGTCCGGAACGGCAGGTTCCACCACGGACCGCCCTGCGACAGCGCGACGAGGCTGAACCGCGCGGCGACGAGCGGATTGCGCGGCACCTGCAAGAGAGAGGACCCGGTGAACTGCGCGACCGCGTCCGCGTTGCGGGCGAGCGGGCCGAGGAGGGCGCGCCACGCGGCGCCGTCGGGGCCGAGCGCGTCGGCGGTGCGCTCCAGGTCGCGGTAGGCGACCGCGACCTCCCCGCCCGGCAGTGGGTGCCCGTAGGAGGCCGACGGAGTGATGAAGGGGACGCGCTCCGCCAGCCCGAACCGGCGGAAGAAGCCGGACGCGAGCGCGAGCGGGTGCACCGCGGAGCAGATGTCGTGGCGGAATCCCGGGAGGGTGATCTCCTCCGTGCGCACGCCGCCGCCCGGCGTCGCGTTGCGCTCGTAGACGCGCACGCCCAGCCCGGCGCGGGCGAGGGTGACGGCGGCCGCGAGCCCGTTGGGGCCGGACCCGATGACGATCGCGTCGAGGGAGGACATGCCCCCATGTATACCCCGCCCGCCGCGGCCCGGGAGGGGGTTGCGGATCGGCAGCGTCCTCTCAGGCGCGATCCTGTATCGTTGGGAGGTCGGCTCTTGACACCGCGCCTTTTTGTCGCGCGGATGGGTTTGTAAGTCAGGTGGGCCGGTTCCGCAGCCGTTCGGCGAGCGGATACATCACGACGTGAACGGCCCCGGGCGATGTCTGCAGGGGATAACTCCGGTGCGCTTCTGCGCGCCGCCGCGCATTTCGCAACGACAACCCAGGAAGAATCACGCATGCCCCCGTACAAGAAGAACGACCGACACCCGAGCACCGGCCGACCCGCGCACGCCCCCAAGGGCGCCGGCAGCCGCAGCCCGAAGCACCGCGGTTACCGCGACGAGGCTCCCGAGACCGGCAAGAAGAACCGCTGGAGCGCCGAGGACCGCGCCGCCCGCGGCCGCGACACCTACGGCACCCGCGGCGACGCCGAGCGCGCCGGCCGCAGCGAGCGCCCGAACTGGGAGCCGCGCGGCAAGGACGCCCGCCGCACCGAGCGCGAGTGGGACAGCCGCGCGAACGCCGGCCGCCGCGAGGACGACCGCCCGCGCCGGTTCGACCGCGACGACCGTGCGCCGCGCCGTGACAACGACGACCGTCCGCGCCGCTTCGACCGTGACGACCGTGCGCCGCGCCGTGACAACGACGACCGTCCGCGCCGTTTCGACCGTGACGACCGCGCTCCGCGCCGCGACTTCGACCGCGCCGACCGTGCGCCGCGTCGCGACAACGACGACCGCCCGCGCCGCTTCGACCGGGACGACCGCGCTCCCCGTCGCGACTTCGACCGTGACGACCGCGCTCCCCGCCGTGACAACACGGACCGGCCGCGCCGCAGCTTCGATCGAGACGACCGCGCCCCGCGCCGTGACAACACGGACCGTCCGCGCCGCAGCTTCGACCGGGACGAGCGTCCCCGTCGCGACTTCGACCGTGACGACCGCGCCCCGCGCCGTGACAACGTGGACCGTCCGCGCCGCAGCTTCGACCGGGACGAGCGTCCCCGTCGCGACTTCGACCGCGACGACCGCGCCCCCCGCCGCGACTCCTCCTTCTACCCGTCCCGCGACGAGAAGCAGTCGTCCGCTCCGCAGGATGACGTGGTCCTGGAGCGCCTGGAGGCCGACGCCATCCAGGCCGCGGACGTCGAGGGCGTGACCTTCGCCGACCTGGGCCTCGGCGGCAACATCGTCCGCGCCCTGGCCGAGCTCGGCGCCGACAAGCCGTTCCCGATCCAGGCCGCCACCACCCCCGACGTGCTCGCGGGCAAGGACGTCCTCGGCCGCGGCCGCACCGGCTCGGGCAAGACGATCGCCTTCGCCGCCCCGATGGTCGAGCGTCTCATGCAGCTCTGGGCCGACTCCGGCAAGTCCGGCGGCAAGCGCCAGCTCGGCCGCGCCCCGCGCGCGCTCATCCTCGCGCCGACCCGTGAGCTCGCCCTCCAGATCGACCGCACGGTGCAGCCCATCGCGCGCAGCGTCGGCCTGTTCACCACGCAGATCTACGGCGGCGTGCCGCAGGGCCGCCAGGTCGGTGCCCTCCAGCGCGGCGTCGACATCGTGATCGGCACCCCCGGCCGCATCGAGGACCTCGTGGAGCAGGGCCGCCTCGACCTCAGCGAGGTCGTCGTCAGCGTCCTGGACGAGGCCGACCACATGTGCGACCTCGGCTTCCTGGAGCCCGTGCAGCGCATCCTGCGCCGCACCTCCGAGGGCGGCCAGAAGCTGCTGTTCTCGGCGACCCTGGACAGCGGCGTGGCGCAGCTCGTCAAGGAGTTCCTGGTGGACCCGACCGTGCACGAGGTCGCGGGCGAGGACCAGGCGTCCTCGACCATCGACCACCGCGTGCTGGTCATCGAGCACCGCGACAAGCCGGCGATCATCGAGCAGCTCGCGGACCGCGACGGCAAGACGCTGATCTTCGCCCGCACCCGCGCGTTCGCCGAGATGTTGGCCGACCAGCTCGACGACGCCGGTATCCCCGCGGTCAGCCTCCACGGCGACCTGAACCAGTCGCGCCGCACGCGCAACCTGGCCCAGCTCACCAGCGGCCGGGTGAGCGTGCTGGTCGCGACCGATGTCGCCGCCCGCGGCATCCACGTCGACGACATCGACCTGGTCATCCAGGCCGACGCGCCGGACGAGTACAAGACCTACCTGCACCGCTCGGGCCGCACCGGCCGCGCCGGCAAGCAGGGCACGGTCGTGACGCTCATCCCGCGTCAGCGTCAGCGCCGCATGAGCGAACTGCTCGACCGCGCCGAGATCGAGGCCGACTTCGTGCCCGCCGCCCCCGGCGACGACGTCGTACTGACCCTCTCGCAGGCGTAACCACCCGCCGAGTACGCCCGAATTCAGGCGAAAACCGCCGAGTACGCAGATTGTCTGCGTACTCGGCGGTTTGCCTTAAGGGGCCTCGGCGGCGAGTTGGTCGAGGGCGTGCCGGGCGAGGGAGGCCATGCGCGGATTGTCGTCGGACGACGTCGCCAGCGCGCTCGCCAACGTCACCGCCCAGCCCCGCGCTCGCAGCCAGGTCGCGCGGTCGGGCGCGGCCGGCAGCGCCGCCCGGAACCGCTCGCGCGCGTCCCCGTCGAACGTCAGCCACGCCGTCGCCAAGTCGGTCGCCGGATCTCCCGAGGTGACGTCCCCGAAGTCGATGACCGCCGCGAGACCGCCGGCCGGAGTGAGCAGCAGGTTCCCGGGGTGGAGGTCGCCGTGCAGCAGCAGCGGCGGCCCGCCCCATTCCGGCGCGGCCAGCGCCTCCCGCCAGGCCTGTTCCAGCGCAGCGACCTCCACGCGCCCGGACAGCGCGCGCAGCCGGGTCGCGACGACCTCGCGCCGCGAGGCGAGCGGGACCCCGCGCACTGGGTTGTGCGGGGCGTCCGGCGCGGGCACGGCGAGCTCGCCGACGAACTCCGCGAGCGCCTCCGCGATCCCGGCCCGCTCGTCCGCTCCGACCGACGCGCCGTCGACGCCGTCGATCCACTCGACGATGCTCCAGGGCCACGGGAACAGGTCGGACGGCACCCCGACGCGGACCGGCGCGGGGACGGTCGTGCGCACCCGGGCGGCGATGCCGGGCAGCAGCTGCTGCTCGTGCTCGATCAGGTGGGCGGCGACCTCCCGCCGCGGGATGCGCACGGCGAGCGCGTCGCCCAGCCGGTAGAGCTGGTTGTCCCACCCGTCGGACACAAGCCGCAGCGGCCCGGCCAGGTCGGGATGCTGGGCGGCCACGAGCGCGGCGACGAGCTCGGCGTCGGTGGGGATGTCGGCGGGAGGGGTCAGCGGCACCGGAGCAGCCTAGCCTCCCGGCCGGGCTCCACGCGTGCCGTCGGCCTTCGCCCGCGCGATTTCACTGCGCTCCGATATCCAAATGCGCAGCAAACCAGCGTACCGCCGCGAAATCGTGCTGAACTCGTGTGTCAGCATTGGTGCGGAGGCCCCATGAACACCGACCCCGCCCGCATGCACAGCGTCACCGACGCCACGACGGAACTCGTCGACCTCGTGCTCGACTACTCGCGTCGCCGCATCCTCGCGACCGACACCCCGCTCGACAAGCCGCTGCCCGAGTCTGAGCTGCGCCGGCTGGCCGGGCGCACCGTCTCGGAGAACGGGATGGGCGCCGAGCGCGCGCTCGCCGTCTTCGAGCACGTCCTCGCGCCCGCGTGCATCACGACCGACCACCCGCGTTACCTCTCGTTCATCCCGACTGCCCCCACGAAGGCGGCGACCGCGTTCGACCTGGTGGTCTCCGCGAGCGCCGTGTACGGCGGGTCGTGGCTGGAGGGGTCCGGCGCCGTCTACGCCGAGAATCAGGTGCTGGCCTGGCTGGCGGCCGAGTTCGGCCTCCCGGCGACCGCGGGCGGTGTCTTCGTGCAGGGCGGCACGCTCGGCAACCTGTCGGCGCTGGTGGCCGCGCGCGACCACGCGCGGAACGAGCGCGGCAACCCGCCCGGGCGCTGGATCATCGTCTGCAGCGCCGAGGCGCACTCCTCCGTCGCTTCCGCGGCGCGCGTCATGGACGTGGAGGTCGTGACGGTCTCGCCCGGCGAGACCGGCGTCCTCACCGGCGACGCGGTCCGTCCGGCGCTCGCCGAGCACGGCGACGCCGTCTTCGCGGTGATCGCGACCGCCGGCTCCACCAACTTCGGGATCGTCGACGACATCGCCTCCATCGCGGCGCTGAAGGACGAGTTCGACTTCTGGCTGCACGTCGACGGCGCCTACGGCCTCGCCGGGATGCTGTCGCCGCTCGGCCGGCCCCGGTTCGCCGGCGTCGAGCGCGCCGACTCGCTCATCGTGGACCCGCACAAGTGGCTGTTCGCGCCGTTCGACGCCTGCGCGCTGCTCTACCGCGACCCGGAGCAGGGCCGCCGCGCGCACACGCAGCACGCCGAGTACCTCGACACCCTCACCGAGGCCACCGAGTGGAGCCCGTCGGACTACGCCGCCCACCTCACCCGGCGCGCCCGCGGCCTGCCGCTGTGGTTCTCACTGGCCGCGCACGGCGCCGCCGCCTACCGGGACGCCGTCACGGCCTCCCTCCAGCTCGCCGCCCGGATCGCGGATGAGATCGACCGTCGCGAGGGCTTCCACCTGGTGCGCCGGCCGCAGCTCTCTGTCGTGGTCTTCGAGCGCGAGGGCTGGAGCAAGGAGGACTACGCGCTCTGGTCGGCCCGCCTCCTGGACGAGCAGCGCGCCTTCGTCACCCCGAGCTCGCACGCCGGCCGGACGAACACGCGGTTCGCGATCGTCAACCCGCTCACGACGTTCGAGGACCTGGTGGAGATCCTGGACTCCATGGAGGGCTGAGCCTCGATGGAGGGCTGAGCGCCCGCCCACGCACGACGAAGCCCCCGCCGTTCGGCGGGGGCTTCGTGTTTCCGGGGGCCTGGTCAGACGATGTCGTCGTCCACGCCGCGTCGGGTGACGCGGTCGCCAGTCACGGGGTCCACGGCGGTGCGAGTCGTCGCGATGGTGCGGCGGCGACGGGTCAGCAGGATGATCCCGATGATGATGCCGACGACGCCGGCGATCATCAGGATGTACCCCACCAGGTGGAGATTGATCCAGTCGACCTGGATGTTGAGGGCGAACGCGAGGATCGCTCCGATCACGAACAGGACGATTCCGGTGCCCAGGCTCACGGAGACCTCCTTAGACGCGTCGGCTGCCGGTCAGCAGCCGCACGAGCCAGACGATGACCGCGAGGACCAGCAGAACGATGCCGACCCAGAGCAGGAAGTTCAAGGACGACACGAATCCGCCGGTGAGCAGGAGGACGATCGCGATGATGGCAATGATGATGAGCAGGATGTTCATGGGAGGGGTTGTCCTTTCCTTGACGGGGTCCAGACAACAACTGTTTCGGTTGTCGAACAATCCCCTTGACGTCAGGACCTTTCCGGCCTATTCGCGTGTCGCTCCGCGCTGATCCCGTCCACCGTGCGCCGCATCTTCGTCAGGAACCGCGTCACGGTGCGCGCTTCCTCCTCGCTCAACTCGGCGGCCTCTGCGGCGATCTGCTCCTGCGCGAGCTTGAGCGGACCGGTGTCGCCGTAGGCCGCGCGCGTCGGCACGAGGTCCACCGACCGGCGGTCGGCGTCGTTCGTCCTGCGCTCGATGTAGCCGCCGCGCACGAGACGGTCGATCAGCGCGGTGGTCGAGGCGCTGGAGACGCCGACGTACGTGCTGACGTCTTTGGCGGACGTCCGCCGGCCCTCCGCCGCGTTGTCGAGGATGAGCCGCAGCGCCAGGAAGTCGTTCTCGCCGATGCCCATGGCCGCGCCGGTGCGCCGCCGCATCGCGGTCTCGGCCGCCCGATAGACCTGCAACGCCTCGAGCACGCCGGTGTCGGGCGGCAGCTCTTCGGAACGTTCGGTCACTCTTGTCAGTCACCTCTCTCCGCCGCGCGAATTCAACGGGAGCGCGAATGATTTTCGGCGGATTCACGGCATGCCGGAGTGCGCGTATGCTCGGGCAGTGCTACCCGACCCGCTCCTTCTCGATCGCTATGAGCTCCGCGATCGGCTCGGTCGCGGCGGCATGGGCACCGTCTACCGCGCGTTCGACCACCAGTTGGAGCGCTTCGTCGCGGTCAAGGTGTTCGCGGCCGGGGAGGCGAGCGACGACGCCCGCAGGCGCGCCGAGGCGACCGCGCTCGCCCGGGTCTCGCACCCGAACCTGGTCACCCTCCTCGACGCGCACCTCTCGCCCGAAGGGGACCCGACCCCGAGCTTCCTGGTCCTGGAGCTCGTCGACGGCGAAGACCTCCGCTCGCGACTCGACCGCGGACCGTTGGCCGCCGAGGAGGCCGCGGCGATCGCCGGAGGGATCGCGGAGGCCCTGGCCGTCGTCCACGGCGCGGGGATGGTGCATCGCGACCTCAAGCCCGCGAACATCCTGCTCACCGACTCCGGTGTGCCGGGCGGCCTGCCGCATGCCAAGCTCGCGGATTTCGGCATCGCGCACCTCATCGGCACCGAACGGCTGACCACGGCGGGCACGATCATCGGCACGGCCGGCTACCTCAGCCCGGAGCAGGTGAACGTCTCCGAGCCGGGGCCGGCGGCCGACATCTACGCGCTCGGCCTGGTGACTCTGGAGGCCCTCACCGGCGTGACCGAGTATCCCGGGACCCCGTTGGAGGCCGTGACCGCTCGCCTCGCCCGCGACCCGCGCATCCCCGCGTCGCTGCCGGAGGACTGGCGTGGCCTGCTCGGCGCGATGACCGCGCGCGACCCGCTCATCCGCCCCACGGCGCTCGAGGTGGCGGTCATGGCCCGGGAGCTCGCCCCGCAGCTCGCCGGGTGGACGCTGCCGGCGCAGGACGCGCCGGGCGAGCTTCCGCCGACGGTTGCGATGCCCGCGGCCGAGTTGGGCGGAGGTGCGTTGGCGGGCGCCGAGAAGGCCTCGCCCCGGTGGCCGCTCCTGGGCGTCGTGCACGGTCCGCGGCGGCGCCGGATCGTCGCAGGTGCGATAGCCGGGGGAAGTGTTCTGGCCGTCGCCCTGGCGCTCACGCTCGGCAGCACGCTCGCTCCCGCCTTCACGGAGCCGACTCCGGCCGGGACCGGCGGGAGCACACCGCGGCCGAGCCCGACGGTCACGAGCCCGGCGCAGTCCGTCGCCCCCGTGGTGTCAGAGACCACGGCCCCCGCGCAGACCGCCGCGCCCGCGCCCGCGCAGCCCGCGGCGCCGGCGCCCGCGCAGCACGGTCCCCCCTCACATGCGAAGCCGAACCCGGCGCCGAAACCCGGTCCCGGGAAAGGCGGCCCCGGTCCCGGTCCCGGCCACGGTCCGGGAAAGGGCGGCGGCTGAGCGCAGCCGCCCTGAGGGCCGGCGCGTCCCGGGCGCTCAGCGCCTCCCGAGCCCCCGGTACTCCCACCCTGCGCCGATCCACGCCTCCGGATCGAGCACGTTGCGCGCGTCGATGATGCGGCGGCCGGACACCAGCGCCGCCGTCCGGGCGGGGTCGAGCGTCGCGTACTCCCGCCACTCGGTGAGCAGGATCACCAGCTCAGCGCCCGCGAGCGCGTCGTCCGCGGACTCGACCGTCACCAGTTCGGGATCGCGGACGCGGGCGTTCGCCGTCGCGTGCGGGTCCGCGGCCACCACCTCGGCTCCCGCCGCGCGCAGCGCGCTGGCGATCTCGAGCGCGGGGGAGTCGCGGACGTCGTCCGAGTCCGGTTTGAACGCCAGCCCCAGCACCGCGACCCGTCGGCCGGCGGGAGCGGAGCCGAGCAGCTCCTCGGCCAGCGCGGTGACGCGGGCACGGCGGCGCAGGTTGATCTTGTCCACCTCGCCGAGGAACGCCACCGTGTCGGCCAGCCCGAGCTCGACGGCGCGCGCCTGGAACGCGCGGATGTCCTTCGGCAGGCAGCCGCCGCCGAAGCCGACGCCGGCGTTCAGGAAGCGGCGTCCGATCCGGGCGTCGTGTCCGATCGCATCGGCGAGCTGGGTCACGTCGGCGCCGGTGGCCTCCGCGATCTCGGCCATCGCGTTGATGAAGGAGATCTTGGTGGCCAGGAACGCGTTCGCCGCGACCTTCACCAGCTCCGCCGTCGCCCAGTCGGTCACGATGAGCGGGGTGCCCGCGCCCAGCGGCCGCTCGTACACCCGCGCGAGCGCCGTGGCTGCGGCGTCGTCGCGCGAACCGCCCACCACGCCGAACACCAGCCGGTCCGGTGTCAGCGAGTCGGCGACGGCGTGCCCCTCGCGGAGGAACTCCGGGTTCCAGGCGAGCGTCACCCGCGGATCGTCGTCGCCGACGGCCGCCGCGAGCCGCTCGACGGTGCCGACGGGAACCGTCGACTTGCCGACGACGACGTCGCCGTCCTTGCCGTGCGCGAGCACCTGCGCGAATGCGGCGTCGACGTAGGAGAGATCGGCGCCCGCGCCGCCGGCGAGCTGCGGAGTGCCGACGGCGATGAAGTGGAGGTCCGCGGAGCTCAGCGTCGCGGGATCGGTGCTGAACCGGAGCCGTCCGCTGCGCAGGCCGGACAGCAGGAGCTCCTGGAGCCCCGGCTCGAAGAAGGGCGCCTCGCCGCGGGAGAGCTGCGCGACCTTCCGCGCGTCGATATCGACGCCGACGACGTCGTGGCCGAGGTCGGCCATCGCGGCCGCATGGACGGCACCGAGGTAGCCGCAGCCGACAACAGAAAGTCTCACCAGGTCGTACTCCTTGCTGGGCCGGTGCGGCTGTGTGCGAGTGGCCGGTGCGGGCGCCGCTCGATGTCAGGGGACGGCGCCCGCACCTCATTCGCCGCCGGAGGGGAAAGGCGGCGGGCCGACACGGCGATTCCCGAATGGGTGCCGCGTTGGCTGAAATTCTGTGCTTTACAATCGCATTCTGGCAAGCCCTTTCGGTGGATTTCACCTGTTCGAGTCTGAAATCTCACCCCGGCTCTAGGGGCCGCGCGCGGCTCATCATCCCACCCCGCCCGCCGGGTGAAAATGACAGACGCGGGGTGTGACCTCTATCATGTTACCCGAAGATGTCAGGTGAACAACGGGATGAAGAGGCTGATGACTCCCGTGCGATAGTCCGCGACCTGGCCTTCCGCTGAGCGGTATCGGGCGGGAACGTGCTGCCAGCATCGCCTATGGCGCTCCACGGGGGCGCCCGCCGGGGGGCGAAGGGGATTCATGACGATGTTGGGGGCAGCAATGGGCAATCACGAAGGTGAATTCGAGCAGTCCGCGCGTCACGATCCGACAGGAAACCGGCTCGCTCTCAATCACACCGAGCCGAAGGAGTCAGGTATGACGATCACGAACACATCCGACGCGCCGTCCAGGGGCGACCGCCTCGAGGGTGAGCCGTCCCGGCTGCCGAGGCTGTCGCGTTACACGATCGACCGGCCGGCGCTGGCCAGCCGCCTCGATCGCGCGCTGCGGGAGCAGGCGACGGTGGTGCGCGCCCCGGCCGGATACGGGAAGACATCACTCGTCCGCAAGTGGCTCGAGAGCCCGGGTGGCGAGACGCGGGCGGCGGCCGGCTGGATCGACCTCGAGTTGACCACCGGGGAGGTCAGGGGGTTCTGGGACGCCGTGCGCACCGAACTCGACCCGCACGGGGCCGACGTGCGGTGGGACACCGACCCGGTGGCCGCGGCGCAGGACACCATCGCGGGATACACCGGCACCGTGGTGCTCGTCCTCGACGGGTACACCCGCCGCTGGGACGGCCTCCTGTCCGCCGACCTGGTCCAGGTCCTGCGGCGCACCCCGAACCTGCATCTGATGGTGCTGACCCGCGCGCTGACCTCCTTCGAGTCGCCCGGTCTGGCGGCCGTCCTCGACCTCGTGGTCGTGCAGAACAACGACCTCGCCTTCGACCGGACGGAACTCGACGACGTGGCGCGCGTGCTCGGCCTCGACGTCGAGCGGCGCGTCCTGGACCACGTGCTGCGGCAGAGCCGGGGCTGGCCCCTGGCCGCCCGCGCCATGCTCCGCATCTTCGACGACCCGCGCTCCGCGCTCGCCGAGCCCGTCGCGGTGCGCGCGCTCGAGGACATCATGGCGACGGTGGTCGGCGAGCTGCTGGCCGCGGCGCCGGTCGCCGACGACGGCCGCCTCGGCCTCCAGCGCGCGGCCGTCGCCCCCTACCTGTCGCCGCACATCGTCGAACGCATCGGCGCCGACGAGGCCGCGGGCGATGCCCTCGGCGCGGCGGAGGCGGCGGGCCTCGGCGTCTGGACGTACGCGCGCGGCCAGGGCCGCCTGGTCTACGAGTTGCTCGACCCGGTGCGCGTGACGCTGCGCTCCCAGCTCGACGCGGCGTCGCCCGGTGAGGGCGAGCGGCTCGCCGCCGAGCTCCTCGACGTGCTGGAGGCCAACGGCGACTGCCTCGCCGCCCTGCGCCAGGCGCTGCGGGCGAACGACCTCGCCGCGGCCGAGACGATCGTCGCGCGCAACTGGACCTCCGCGTTCACGGAGGACGCCACGGACTACCTCGAAGTGCTCGGCGGCGTGGAGCTCGGCGCGATCCGGCCCTCGGCCGTCCTGCTGACGGTGACCGGGCTGCTCCGCGAGATCGCCGGAGGCGACGCCGCGGGCGCCCTCGACTACTATCTCGCAGCCGCGGAGCCGCAGGCCCTGCGCGGCAGGCGGCTGGAGCCGGTGCGGCAGTACTGGACGGATCTGGCCAGCATGATCGCCCTCCGCAAGGTGGGGCGGCTCGCGAACGCCGAGGACTTCCTCGGCCCGCTGTCTACGCCGGATCCCGCGGTCTCCGTCCCGCCGATCGCGTGGCTCGAGATGGGCCTCACGCAGCTCCGCCTCGGCCGCGAGCTGGAGGCCGTGACCTCGTTCGAGCGCGCCGCGATCAGCGTCACGGAGGACACCGACCTGTACGTGTTCGCGTCGGGAGCCGCCGCGCTCGCGCACGCTCTGCACGGTGAGCTGGACCGGGCGGCGGCCGTGTCCGAACGCCTCGACGCCGGCCGGCATGGCGATCGGCCGCTCGCGCCGCGCGTGTTCGCTCCGCTGGCGATCGCGCAGCAGCTCATCGCGACCGAGCTGCACGCCCTCGCCGACACCCGCGCCGATGCGGCCCCCTGGCCGCCCACCGCCCCGGTCGACGTCGGAGAGCTGCACAGCTACGCCGCCTTCGCGGCCGCCCTGCATGCGCTCGCGGCCGGCGAGCTGGAGGAGGCCCAACGGGTCATCGACGGCGAGCTGCTCAGCAAGGGGACGCACACGCCCAGCAACACCGAGAGCGCCCGCTTCGTGGCCTTGAGCGCCGATCTGCTCATGTCGCAGGGCAACCTGGTCGCGGCGCAGAAACTCATCAAGGCCTTCCCGGACGGCACGAACGCCCTGCGACCGGTCGCGGCCCGGCTGCTGCTGATGTTCCGCGAGTACCGGAGTGCGCAGCTCCTGGCGGAGACCGTCCTGGCGGAGAGCCCAGGGCCGCGGACCCGGGTGGAGATGCTGCTGGTCCAGGCGGAGGCGCTGCACCGGCTGAAGAGCGCGCGAGCGGCGACGATCCGGCTGAACGCGCGGCAGCTCGCGGAGGCCAACGGCCTCCTCACGCCGTTCGTGCTGACGATCGAAGGCCAGGTCACGGCGCTTCCCGCGGCGTCGGGGGACATCGAGGCGGCGCTGTCGCGGATCAAGCCGCTCTTCCCGGAGGCGGCGATGGCCGCTCAGCTCACCCAGCGCGAGCGGATCGTGCTCGACCGGCTCCAGTCGACGGCGAGCCTCGAGTACATCGCCCGCTCGCTGGTGGTCTCGATCAACACGGTGAAGACGCAGACCCGCAGCATCTACCGCAAGCTCGGCGCCAACTCGCGGGAGGAGGCGGTGCGGGTCGCGTACGACCTGGGACTGCTGCGCCCGCGGCTGCCGATCGGGCGCAACCGCTACGAAGGGGACGACCGGATCGCCTGACGGGCGGCCGAGGCGTCAGCGGGTCTGGCGTGCGGGGGCCGCGCTGACGATCTGGATCAGCGCGGCCCTCAGCGCCTCCGGGTCGTCGACGGCCGGGAAGACCTCGTCCTCCAGGCCGCGCACGGCCTCGAAGGCGGCGTGACCGCGCTCGGTGATGGACACGATGTGTCTGCGCCGGTCGGCGGGGTCGGGGAGCCGGGTGACGAGACCCTCGCGCTCCAGCCGGTCGACCGTGCGCGACATGGTCTGCGCCTCCACCTGCGCGATGCGGGCGAGGTCGGTCTGCGAGTCAAAGCCGAGCTCCAGGAAGTGCAGCGCGATGAGGCCGGCGTGCGTCAGGCCGCGGGCCTCCAGCGCCTCGTACCAGGCGCGCTCGACGGCGCGGGAGGCGGCGCCGAGCAGGCGGCCGAGCGGCCAGTTGTCCGGCTCGTGCTCGCCCTGCTGGTTGCCTGGCGCCACCTCCCCCGGCATGGTGGCCTCAGTCGGTCCCGGCGTCGAACGCGGCGCCCTCGGAGGACGCGTCGATCTCCCGCGACAGCGCGTCGTCGGAGCCGCTCACGTCGAGCTCCAGGATCGAGCGGGCGCTGCCCTCCTCCAGCTCGCCGACGAGCTCGCCGGTCGGGCCGCCGATGAGGCCGGCGGCCGCGTACTGCTCGAGGCGGGAGCGCGAGTCGGCGATGTCGAGGTTGCGCATGGTGAGCTGGCCGATGCGGTCGGACGGCCCGAAGGCGGCGTTGCCGACGCGCTCCATCGACAGCTTGTCGGGGTGGTAGCTGAGCGACGGGCCCGTCGTGTCGAGGATCGTGTAGTCGTCGCCGCGGCGCAGGCGCAGGGTCACCTCGCCGGTGATCGCCGAGCCCACCCAGCGCTGCAGGGACTCCCGCAGCATGAGCGACTGCGGGTCGAGCCAGCGGCCCTCGTACATGAGGCGGCCGAGGCGGCGGCCCTCGTTGTGGTAGTTGGCGACCGTGTCTTCGTTGTGGATCGCGTTGAGCAGGCGCTCGTAGGCGATGTAGAGGAGTGCCATGCCCGGGGCCTCGTAGATGCCCCGGCTCTTGGCCTCGATGATGCGGTTCTCGATCTGGTCGGACGCGCCGAGGCCGTGGCGGCCGCCGATCGCGTTGGCCTCCAGCACGAGCGCCACCGGGTCGGTGAACTCCACGCCGTTGAGGGCGACCGGGCGGCCGGCCTCGAAGCGGACGGTGACCGTCTCCGGAACGACCTCCACGTCCTCCCGCCAGGCGGCCACACCCATGATCGGGTCGACGATGTCCAGTCCGGCGTCCAGCTCCTCGAGGCGCTTGGCCTCGTGGGTGGCGCCCCAGATGTTCGCGTCGGTCGAGTACGCCTTCTCGGTGGCGTCGCGGTACGGGAAGCCGCGCGCGACGAGCCACTCGCTCATCTCCTTGCGGCCGCCGAGCTCCTCCACGAACGCGGCGTCCAGCCACGGCTTGTAGATGCGCAGGCGCGGGTTGGCGATGAGGCCGTAGCGGTAGAACCGCTCGATGTCGTTGCCCTTGTAGGTGGAGCCGTCGCCCCAGATCTCCACGTTGTCGTCCATCATCGCGCGCACCAGCATGACGCCGGTGACCGCGCGGCCGAGCGGCGTGGTGTTGAAGTACGTCTTGCCGCCGGAGCGGATGTGGAAGGCGCCGCACTGCAGCGCGATCAGGCCCTCCTCGACCAGTGCGCGCTTGGCGTCGACCAGCCGGGCGACCTCCGCGCCGTACTCCTTCGCGCGGCCGGGCACCTCGTCGATGTTCGGCTCGTCGTACTGGCCGATGTCCGCGGTGTAGGTGCAGGGGATGGCACCCTTCTCGCGCATCCACGCCACCGCGCAGGAGGTGTCGAGACCCCCCGAGAACGCGATGCCGACTCGCTCACCGACGGGAAGACTGCTCAAGACCTTGGACACGCATTCCAGCTTAGTGCGGCGTCCGCCGCTCAGCCGAGGCGGGGTGTGCGCGGCGGCTCGGTGCGGCGCCGGCCGGTCGCCTCGAACGCCGCCGCCAGGGTCAGCAGCGCCGCGTCGTCGTAGGCGCGGCCCGCGAAGGTCAGGCCGACCGGCATCCCGGTGTCGGTCATCGTCCCCATCGGGACCGTGACGGTCGGGATGCCGAGGTGCCGCGGCACGAGGTTGCCGTTCGCAACCCAGACGCCGTTGCGCCAGCCGAGGTCGGCGGAGGCCGGGTTCACATCCATGTCGGCCGGCCCGACGTCGGCGACGGCCGGGAAGACCACCGCATCGACGCCGAGGTCCGTCATCCACTGCTCGAGGTCGACGCGGCGGGTCTCCTCCAGGCCGCGGAGGCCGTCGGCCAGCTCCGGGATGCTCTCCAGCGTCGTGCCGGGGTGCTCGCGCACCCAGGCCGGGTACTCGGCGATGTCGTCGTCGAAGCCGGTGTACCGGTCCGGCAGCGCGCCCTCCGGCTGCGGGAAGATCCGGCCGCCGTCGACGTCGGCGAGCGTGTTCAGCGCGGGGTCGCCGTTGGCGGCGAGGAAGTCGTCCCAGCCCCAGGCCGAGAGGTCGATGATCTCGCGGCGCAGGTACGCGGGCGAGACGAGGCCGCGGGTGGCGATGGTCGGCGCGCCGGGGCGGTCGCCCTCGTAGTTGGAGGCCACGGGGAAGTCGGTCTCGACCACTTCGGCGCCGGCGGCCTCCAGGTCGCGGCGGGCGGCCTCCCACAGTGCGATCACCGAGTCGCGGGTGCGGATGCGCTGCCCGGTCGGGCCGCCGATGCCGACGTGCTCGCCGGTGCCGGCCTCCTCGTCCTTGTTGATGTACATGCGTGGGACGGCGACGCGGCGACCGGCGAGGCGCGCGCCCTCGGCCAGCGCGGGATACGATGCCGGCCGCAGCTCGGATGCCCGCGGGATGGGGACCCACGGCTGTGCGCGCCAGAAGTCGCCGCGGGACTCGGCGTCGTCCGCCACGATGACGTCCAGCACCTCCAGCAGGTCGGCCATCGTGCGCGTGTGCGGCACGACGACGTCCATCGTCGGCACCAGCGGCCAGTTGCCGCGCACCGAGATGACACCGCGCGACGGCGTGTAGGCGCAGAGGGCGTTGTTGGAGGCTGGGGCCCGGCCGGACGACCAAGTCTCCTCCCCGAGCCCGAACGCGGCGAAGCTGGCGGCGGTCGCGGTGCCGGACCCGTTGGACGACCCGGAGCCGAACGCGGCCGTGAGGTAGTCGCCGTTGTAGGGGCTCTCGGCGCGGCCGTAGACGCCGCGCTGCATCCCGCCGTTCGCCATCGGGGGCATGTTGGTGAGGCCGAGCAGGATCGCCCCGCCGGCGCGCAGGCGCTCGATCGTGAAGGCGTCGCGCTGGGCGACCAGGTGCTCGAACGCGGGGGAGCCGGCGGCGGCGGTGAGGCCGCGGGCGAGGTAACTGTCCTTGGCGGTGTACGGGATGCCGTCCAGCGGGCCGAGGGTCTCGCCGCGGGCGCGGCGCTCGTCGGCCTCCACGGCCTCGGCCCGGGCGTCGGGGTTGCGGACGATCACGGCGTTGAGCCGGGGACCTGCGGTGTCGTAGGCGTCGATGCGGGCGAGGTAGGCGTCGACCAGTTCGGCGCTGGTGGTCTCGCCGGACTCCAGGGCGCGGCGGAGGTCGGCGATGCCGGCCTCCACGACGTCGAAGGCGGTCATGCTCGGGCTCCTTCGGTGGTGCGGGCGCCGCCGGAATTCCGGAGAGTCCGGGCGACCCGCCGGGCTGGTGTCCGTTCGTACGGAGAAGTGGAGGTGGTGAGGGTAGGGGCTCCGGAGTTACGGAGGTCGGCGGTGGCGCGCCGGGGGGATGTCCGTTCGTACGGAGATGTCGCGGTGATGGTGGTGAGGACTCCGGAGTTACGGAGGGCGCGGGTCATCGCTGCACCGCCGGCTGCTGCTGGGTGATGCAGTGGATGCCGCCGCCGCGGGCGAAGATCGGCCGCGAGTCCACCATGCTGACCCGACGGCCGGGGTACGCGGCCTCCAGGATCTCGGTCGCCTCCGCGTCCGCCGCCTCCTCGCCGAAGCCGCAGGCGACCACGCCGTCGTTGACGACGAGGTGGTTCACGTAGCTCCAGTCCACGAAGCCCTCCTCGTCGCGGAGGGTCGCGGGTGCCGGGAGGTCCACGATGTCCCAGGCGCGGCCGGCGGCATCCGTCGTGCCCGAGAGGAAGGCGCGCAGCTCGCGCGACACCTCGAAGTCGGGGTGCTCGGGGTTGCGCTGCGTGTGCAGGAGCAGGCGGCCGGGTGAGGGGATGGTCGCGACGATGTCGACGTGGCCGTTGGTGCCGAAGTCGTCGTAGTCGCGGGTGAGGCCGCGGGGGAGCCAGACGGCGTGCGTCGCTCCGATCGTGCGGGCGAGCTCGGCCTCCACGCGGGCCTTGTCGGCGTACTTGTTGCGGCGCGGGTCGAGCTGGACGGTCTCGGTGAGCAGCACGGTCCCGTCGCCGTCGACGTGGATGCCGCCGCCCTCGTTCACCAGCACGGAGCTGACCAGCTCGGCGCCGGTGCGCTCGGCGACGAAGCGGGCGATCTCGGCGGACTTGCGCCACTCCGACCACTCCGGGTCGCCCCAGCCGTTGAAGGTCCAGTCGACCGCGCCGAGCACGCCGGGGCGCTCGTCGTCGACCACGAAGGTCGGGCCGAAGTCGCGCATCCAGAACTCGTCCAGGGGCGCCTCCACCTGCTCGATGTGCGAGCCGAGCATGCGGGCGGCGCGCTCGCGCTCGGTCGGGTCGACCACCATCGTGACCGGCTCGAACTCGGCGACCGCGTGGGCGACGGCGGTCCAGGCGGCGTAGGCCTCCTCGGCGGACGCGGCGTCGTCGCCGAGGGTGATGCCGGCGCGCGGGAAGGCCATCCAGGTGCGCTCGTGCGGTGCGGTCTCGGCGGGCATGCGCCAGGTCATCGGGAACCTCCGGGCTCTATTGATCGGACGATCAATAAATACCTATACTGGGCCCACGATGTCAAGAGCAGCCCGCAAACCGCCCACCGAGCGCCGCGCCGAACTGGCCGCCGCCGCCCGCGCCCTCGCCCTGGACGAGGGCCTCGCCGCGGTGACGCTGCGCGCCGTCGCCGCCCGCGCCGGAGTGACGCCGGCCCTGGTCGCGCACTACCACGAGTCGATGGACGGCCTGGTGGCGGAGACCTTCACGAGCATCGTCGACGCGGAGGTCGCGGAGCTGCGCGCGCTGCTCGCCGCGGCCCCGTCGCCCGCCGCGGGGCTCGCGACACTGCTGCGCACACTCCTCGACGGCACCCGCGACGACGTCACGGTCGTGTGGGTGGAGGCCTGGGCGCTCGGCCGCCGCAACCCGGTGCTGGGCGCGGCGGTCCGCGACCAGATGGACGCGTGGAGCGACGTCATCGAGGGCGTGATCGTGGACGGCGTGGCGGCGGGGTCGTTCCGGGTCGAGGACCCGCGCGCGGTCGCCTGGCAGCTCCTCGGGATGCTCGACGGGCTCAACGCGCAGGCGCTGGTCCGCTGGGGAGGCGCGGCCGATCGGGGGTCGCTGCTGGCGCATGCGGTGGAGGGGATGCTGGGAGTGGAGCGCGGGGTGCTGGTGGGGTAGGAATTGTTTGTACGGCGATTTGCCGTACACTGGTGATCGTGCCTACCAAAGACCGACGACTCGAAGTGCGCGTGACGAGCGCTCAGCGCGAGCTGATCGAGCGCGCGGCGATCCTCCAGGGGCGCACCGTCTCGGACTTCACCGCCGACACGCTCACCGAGCGGGCGGAGGAGGTCGTGCGCCGTGAGCGCGAGCTGCGTGTCGATGAGGAGGCCTTCGCGGCGTTCGCGGAAGCACTCGACGCGCCCGCCCAGAGCGTCGAGGGGCTCGCCGAACTGTTCCGCCGCCGTACCGTCTTCATCGACTGATCGCTCCATGCCTCGGTACCACCGGCCGCGTCCCATCAAGGCCGGCGATATCGCCTCCGAGTTCGACTGCGGCATCGACGTCCTCGACCGCTGGCTGAAGGCGTGGGCGCGCCACAACGAGGCCGCGGGAGGCTCGCGCAGCTACGTGTCCGTCACGGACGACACGAATCACGTCGCCGGGTACTACTGCCTGTCGGCGAGTTCGATTGCGCGCGCGGACGCGCCCGGTGGCCTGGCGCGCAACATGCCCGATCCGATCCCGGTTGCGCTTCTCGGTCGGCTCGCGGTCGACCGGAGGCATGCGGGCGTGGGCCTCGGCGCCTCCCTGCTGCAGGACGCGGTGCTGCGCGCGATCCAGGCGTCCGAGACGCTCGGCATCCGTGCGCTCGTGGTGAACGCGATCGACGACGGAGTGGTCTCGTTCTACGAGAAATTCGGATTCCGGCGGTTCCCGGACGGCTCCGAGCGCATCCTGTATCTGAAGATCGCGGACGCGTTGAAGACGGCCGCAGACCTCAGCTGACCCACGCCGTCAACTCCGCCAGGAACTCCTCCGGCTTCTCGATGTGCGGCGAGTGGCCGGAACCCTCGAACACCACCTCCCGGGTCACCCCGCCCTCCGCCTGGTAGCGCTCCAGCACCGCGCGGATCTGCTGCAGCATCGGCTGCGGCGGCGCGACGTCCGGGCCGGGCCAGCCGGGGACGACCCCCGCCGCGCCGAGCTGGTTGAGGTCGAAGAAGGACCCGTCGTTGACGATCGCGTCGAGAGCGCCGTGGATCCAGAGGATCGGCGGCTTCTCCGGGAGGTCCACGATGCTGCTCGTGTCGAAGTAGGTCGGCGCCATCGTGTTGAGGACGCCGCGCGGACCCGGGGCGAAGCCCGGCCACGCGTCGGTCGCCGTCGCGTCTCCCGGGTAGTTGTCGACGCCCGTGGCCGTCGTGAGCATCGACTCCACCCAGAGGTCCTCGTACTCCGTTGTGAAGCCAGGCGCGACGTAGGCCGCGCGGTAGACGGCGCGGGGTGACGCGGGCGAGTCCTCTCCGGTGTCGCCGGCGGCGAGCCGTTCCACGAACTCCGGGTTCACTCCGCCCCCTCCGGTCCCCGCGGCGTCGGGGGTGAGGAGGCTGCCGTCGAGCGCGGTGCCGCCGAAACCGTACGGGGAGACCGTGGACACCAGGGTGAGGCTCCGCACCAGGTCGGGGCGGTCGAGCAGGAGCTGCATGACCACTCCGCCGCCCATGCTCCAGCCCACCAGGTGCACCGGCCCGGTGCCGAGCTCGTCGAGGACCGCCGCGACGTCCTCCGAGAAGTCGCGGACCCCGCGGGTCGCGTAGACGGGCAGCGTCTCGCTGTCGCCGAACCCTCGGAGGTCGACGGCGACGGCGCGCGTGCCCTCCGGCAGCGACAGCATCAGGGGCTGCCAGAACAGCGACGATGACACGTTGCCGTGCACGAACACGACCGTGCGGGCGGCGTCGGCGGCGGCGTCGGCGCCGGCGGCGACGGTGGGGTCGGTCGCGCGCGCCAGCACGTTGGCGGTGTAACGGGAGGTCGGGATGCTGCGGGCGACGATGCCCGGGAGCAGGGTTCCGGTCACTTACTTCTCCTTCGGGTGAGGGTGCGCTGCCGGGTCCGAGTGGTAGTGCGGGTGCGTCGGGTACGCGCCGGGCAGGTGCGGGGTGAGCTGGCGCACGCCGGCCTCCGTCATCACGATCGTGTAGTGGTTCACGTCGTCGGCCTCGAACGCCTCGAACCACGGCAGCCGGCCGCGCCACTCGGCGGGCTCCTCCGGGAGGTAGAGCGGGTCGGCGTTCAGGAGGCCGCGCGGGGCGCGCACGAACGCGATCGGGAGGGTCAGCCCGGCGAGCGCCTCCTCATAGCCGTCGGCGCCGCCGACTTCGACAGCGTTGGCCGACATGGCCTCCTCCGACACGCTCGACCGCAGCTCCGGAGGCGTGCCGACCAGGTCGTACAGCGCGTACGCCTCGACAGCGTCGTTCCACCAGGGGCCGAGCGCGGGATGCCGGCGCCAGAACGCGAGGTACTCCTCCTCGCTCGCGAACGTCATCCGCAGCCGGTCGCGCGCGGGGCCGAGGTCGGCCGTCCCGCGGACGGGGAGGCCGCCGTCGATCAGCACCAGCCGTTCCACCCGGTCGGGGTGGCGTGCTGCGAGCCAGACCGCGACGAACGCGCCCATCGAGTGCCCGGCGACGATCGCGCGCTCGACCCCGAGGCCGTCGAGCATCCGGGCGATGTCGTCGGCGTGCTGGGTCAGCCCGTACGGTCCGGGGAGGCCGTTGCTGCGGCCGCGGCCGCGCAGGTCCGGGGCGATCAGCCGCACGCCGGGCAGCGCGGCGGCGACCATCCCCCACGACACGTGGTTGGCGGTGATGCCGTGGATGCCGACCACCGGCATCCCGCCGGCGTCGGCGTGCCACTGGCCGCCCGCCAGCTCGCCGCCGTCGACCGGGACGCGGAACGGTTCCGCGGGCGTGAACCCGGTCACTTCGCGCTCCAGCCGCCGTCGATCGTGTAGCTCGCGCCGGTGACCATGCGCGCCCCCTCTCCGGCCAGCCAGAGCGCGAGCCCGGCGACCTCCTCCGGCTCGACCAGGCTCTTGATCGCGGGCTCGGTGAGCATGATCTTCTCGACCACTTCGTCCTCCGGGATGCCGTGCAGCCGCGCCTGGTCGGCGATCTGCTTCTCGACCAGCGGGGTGCGGACGTAGCTCGGCTCGATGCAGTTGGAGGTGACGCCGTGCGCGGCGCCCTCCAGCGCGGTCACCTTCGAGAGGCCCTCCAGGCCGTGCTTGGCGGCGACGTACGCGGACTTGAACTCGGACGCGCGCAGGCCGTGGACGCTGGAGACGTTGATGACGCGGCCGAAGCCGCGCTCGTACATCCCGGGCAGCGCGGCGCGGATGAGGAGGAAGGGCGCCTCCAGCATGATCCGAAGGATGAGGGCGAAGCTCTCCGGCTCGAACTCGGGGATCGGTCGGACGTGCTGGAGGCCGGCGTTGTTGACGAGGATGTCGGTGTCGAGCCGGAGGTCGCCGAGCGCGGCGGTGTCCGAGAGGTCGACCTCCCACGCCTCGCCGCCGAGCCGGTCGGCCGTCGCGCGGGCGGCGTCTCCGTTGAGGTCGGCGATGGTGACATGAGCGCCCGCGGCGGTGAACGCCTCCGCGCACGCCAGGCCGATGCCGCTCGCGCCGCCGGTGATGAGGGCCCTGCGCCCGGAGAGGTCCGCCATTGCCGCTTCCTTCCCGGGCTCCCGCCCACATCCGCACCCTACCCGCGGGCCGCGACCCGGCGGTAGGACGCATGTCGGGAACGGAGGAGATCGGGGCCGGGTGGGGGCGGATCTCCTCCGTTCGCGGCAGGGGAAGGGGGAGGGGGTCAGGCGGTGGGGGCGGGGGCGGGGGTGGCGACGGTGGTGCGGACGAAGCGGCCGTCCGCGGGGGTGACGGCGTGCTTCGGGCCGGTCAGCTCGATGCGGGTCTCGGTCTCGCGCGAGGCGCACGACGGTCCGACCCACAGCTCCACGTCGCCGGGCTCCACGATGCGCACGCCGTCGAGGCCGGTGAAGGCCAGCCGCGCGGTCGGCACCTGGAAGGTCACCTCGGCCTCCTCGCCCGGCTCCAGCGCCACCCGGGCGTAGCCGAGGAGCTGGGCCACCGGGCGTGTGACGCTCGCGAACACGTCGCGCGCGTAGAGCTGGACCAGGTCGGAGCCCGCGCGCTCGCCGCTGTTGCGGACGGTCACGCGCACCTCGAACTCGCCGCCGGCGGCCACGGCCGCGTCGGCCTCCAGCCCGGTGCGCTCGAAGGTCGTGTAGCTCAGGCCGTGGCCGAACGGGAGCACCGGCGTGCTGTCGGCGCTCGTCACGTCCGAGGGCCCGCCGAGCAGCGGGTGCAGGTACGAGAACGGCTGGGCGCCGGCCGACCGCGGCAGCGACACCGGGAGGTGGCCGCTGGGGGCGACACGACCGGAGAGCACGGCGGCGATCGCGCGGCCGCCCTCCTCGCCCGGGAAGAACGCCTGCAGCACAGCAGCGGGAGCGTCCGGGCCGGTGATCGCCCAGTCGATCGCGTACGGGCGGCCGGAGAGCACGATGACGATGGTCGGGGTGCCGGTGCGGACCACGGCCTCCACCAGTTCGCGCTGCACGCCGGGCAGCTCCAGGCTTTCGACGTCGTTGCCCTCGCCGACCGTGCCGCGCCCGAAGAGGCCCGCGCGGTCGCCGACGACGACCACGGCCACGTCGGCGTCGGCCGCGGCGCTGACCGCGGTGACGATGCCGGAGCGGTCGTCGCCCTCCACGTCGCAGCCGCGGGCGTGCACGGGCTCGGCCGCCGGGAACTCCGCGTGCAGCGCCTCCAGCACCGAGGGGAGCTCGAAGCCGAGCGGGACCTCCGGGTGGTGGGCGAGCACGTGGTTGGCGAACGAGTAGCAGCCCATCAGCGCCTCGGCGGCGTCGGAGTTCGGGCCGACGACCGCGATCCGGGCCGCGGCGCGGTCGCCCTCGAGCGGGAGGGTGCCGTCGTTGGTCAGCAGCACCAGCGACTCCTCGGCCAGCCGCAGCGCGAGCGCGCGGTGCTCGGGGGAGTCGAGGTCGACGGAGGCGGGCGGCTCCTCGAAGGTCTCGTCCAGCAGGCCGAGCTCCTCCTTCTGCGCGAGCAGGCGCAGCACGGCGCGGTCGACCAGCGCCTCGTCCGCGAGCCCGGCGCGGATGCGCTCGGCCAGCGGGGCGAGAAACGCGTCACCGGTCGGCAGCTCGATGTCGACGCCGGCTGCGAGGGCCAGCGCCGCCGCCTCGCCGCGGTCGGCGGCGACACGGTGCATGGTGTGCAGGAACGCTACGGCGAAGTAGTCGGCGACGACCGTGCCGTCGAAGCCCCACTCGTCCCGGAGCACGCCCGTGAGGTAGGCCGGGTTCGCGGCGACGGGCACGCCGTCGATCTCCGCGTACGAGTTCATCACCGAGCGCACGCCGCCGTCGCGGACCGCCATCTCGAACGGGGGCAGCAGCGTGTCGCGCACCTCCCGCGTCCCGGCGTGCACCGGAGCGTGGTTGCGCCCGGCCTGCGAGGCCGAGTAGCCGACGAAGTGCTTGAGGGTGGCGTGCACGCCCGACGACTGGAGGCCGCGCACGTACGCGGTGCCGATCGTCCCGACCACGTACGGGTCCTCCGCGATGCACTCGTCCACCCGGCCCCAGCGCGGGTCCCGGATGACGTCGAGCACCGGAGCCAGGCCCTGGTGGATGCCGAGCTCGCGCATCGAGGCGCCGATCGCGGCTCCCATCTCCTCCACCAGCTCCGGGTCGAAGGCGGCCCCCCAGGCGAGCGGGGTCGGGAAGGTCGCGGCCTTCCACGCCGCCAGCCCGGTCAGGCACTCCTCGTGCACGAGCGCGGGGATGCCGAGCCGGGTCTGCTCGCGCAGCCGGCGCTGCTCCGACCACAGCCAGGAGGCGCGCTCCACGGGGTCGACGGGCCGCGTGCCGTAAACACGGGTGAGGTGCCCGATGCCGTTCGCGGTGGCGTCCTCGTAGCTCTGGCCGGTGGTCATCTCCCCGTCGAGCGGTGCGACGTTGTCGTCGCCCTTGTCGACCCAGTAGCCGACGATCTGCGCGAGCTTCTCGTCGAGGGTCATCCGGGCGTGCAGGTCGCGCACGCGCTCGGAGACGGTGGGGAGGGTGTCAGTCGTAGTCATGCTTCTTTCCTGCATACGGGTGGTACGGATCGTGTCGGAAACGCGAGCGGGGCCCGGGATCAGCCCTTGACCGCACCGGTGAGACCGCCGACGATGCGGCGCTCGAACAGGCTGAAGAAGATCAGGGCGGGGATCATCGACAGCGACGTGAAGGCCAACACCTTGGAGGTGTCGGTGGCGTACTGCGACGAGAACGCCTGCACGCCGAGCGGCAGGGTGAAGGTCGCCTGATCGTTGAGGATGAACAGCGGGAGCAGATAGCTGTTCCAGCTCGCGATGAAGGCCAGGATGCCGACCGTGATCACGCCGGGGAGCGAGAGCCGCAGCACCATCCGGAAGAAGAACCCGAGCCGGCTGCAGCCGTCGATGAAGGCGGCCTCCTGGATCTCGTCCGGGATCGCCCGCAGGAACGGCACCAGGATGATGATGGTGGTCGGCAGGGCGAACGCGATCTGCGGGATGATGACGCCCGCGAGCGAGTTCATCAGGCCGAGGTTGCGCACCACGATGTAGAGCGGCGTGATCGCGACGGTGATCGGGAACATCAGGCCGGCAGCGAACAGCGCGTAGAGGAAGCCGTTCCACCGGAACGGGTACCGGGCGAGCACGTAGCTGGCCATCAGCCCGAGCGCGACGGCGCCGACGGTCGTGACGAGGGCGGTGATCGTCGAGTTGAGGACCTGGCCCCAGAAGACGCCGCCGGTCAGCACGTCCAGGTAGTTGGCCGGGTTCCACGGGTTGGGGAAGCCGGCCGGGTCCACCGTGATCTGCGAGTTGGTGCGGAAGCCGCCGATGATGATGTACGCGATCGGCACGATCATCAGCGCGATCACGATCAGCGCGATGAAGTAGACGGCGGGCGAGCCCCAGGGGAGGCTCTTCCTCTCGGCGCGGCGCGTGGCGCGGCGGGCGGAGACGGTGAGGGCGGTCATCACGCCGTCCTTTCTTTCGCCGCGTTTCGGCGGCCCTTGCGCTCGGCGTTCTTCGCTGTCGTCACGGCACCGGCGGTGTCGCGGCGGAGGACGAAGCGCTGGTAGATGAGCGCGACGATCAGGGAGATGAGGAAGATCACGACGGCGACGGCGTTGCCGTAGCCGTAGTTGCCGGCGTTGCGGCCGTTCGCGACCATGTAGGTGGCCATCGTGGAGGTGCCCGCCGTCGAGGCCACGTACTGGCCCCAGATGATGTAGACGAGGTCGAACAGCTGCAGGGCGCCGATGATCGAGAGGAACGCCCAGATCCGCAGCGTCGGGCCGAGCAGCGGCAGGGTGATCCTGCGCTGGATCTGCCAGTACGACGCGCCGTCGAGCGCGGCGGCCTCGTAGAGCTCCTCCGGGATGCCCTGCAGGCCGGCGAGGAAGAGGATGACGGCGAAGCCGACGTACTTCCAGGTCAGGATGCCCATCAGGGTCCAGATGGCGATGTTCGGGTCGGACAGCCAGTCGTGCGCCAGCGAGCCGAGGCCGACATTGTGCAGGAAGCCGTTGAGCGCGCCGTTGGTGGCGAGCATCAGGCTCCAGCCGGTGCCGACCACGACCTCCGAGATCACGTAGGGCACGAAGATCAGCACGCGGATGAGCGACTGGCCCTTCATGCGCCGGTTGAGGAGGAGGGCCAGCAGGATGGCGATCGGGCCCTGGATGACGATGGACATCACCACGATGAAGGCGTTGTGGCCGAGGGCCGCCAGGAAGGCCGGGTCGGTGAGGATCACGGCGTAGTTCTGGAGGCCGACGAAGTCGGTGGGGGTGCCGTACCCGGCCCAGCGGAAGAAGCCGTAGTACGCGGCCATCACGACCGGGAAGATCACGAAGGCCAGGAAGACGATGACGGCGGGACCGACCAGGAGGGCGATCTCGGCGCGGAGGGCCCAGCCCGCGCCGCGGCGGCGGCGCGGCTGCGACGGGAGCGACGCGGTGGCGCCGCTCCCGTCGTGCTGCGCGAGATCCGCCGTCGACACGCGCTCGGTCGAGGTTGACTCGCGGGTGTTGCTCACAGTCGGGCCTCTCAGCCCTTCTTGGCGGCGTCGTTGGCGGCCTGGATCATGCCCTTGGCGTCGGTCTTGCCGGCGAGCATGTCGACCACGGCCACGTTCAGCGCGTTGCCGATGTTCTGGCCGAGGACCGTGTCCAGCCACTGCGAGACGTACGGCGCCTTGTTGTAGGCGGCGAGCACCTCCTTCAGGTAGGGCTCGGTGACCTCCTTCTGGGCTGCGGTGTTGACCGGCGGCGAGTTGAACGCCTTGTAGTAGGCGATCTGCTGCGGAGTCGTCGCGATGAAGTTGAGGAAGTCCACGCACTCCTTCGGAGCCTTCACCGAGCAGGAGTAGCCGTCGACGCCGCCCATGATCGAGCCGGGCTCGCCCTTACCGCCGGAGAGCTCCGGGAAGGGGTAGAAGCCGAGGTCGGGCAGGGGCTTCGTGTCAGGGGTGAGGGAGGCGATCACGCCCGGGTCCCACGCGCCCATGAGCTCCATCGCGGCCTTGTGGTTGGCCACCAGACCGGCGGAGGAGCCGGCGCCCTGCTGGGCGGAGGTGGTCAGGAAGCCGTCGTTGAACGGCTTCTGGGCCGCGAAGCTCTCCAGGTCCTGAGCGGCCTTCAGCCAGCAGCCGTCCGAGAAGCTCTTCGAGTCCGCGGTCTTCTGCATCGTGGTGCCGGAGCACTCGCGGAGGGCGAACCAGTAGAACCAGTGCGCGGCCGGCCACGCGTCCTTGGCGCCGAGGGCGATCGGGGCGACGCCCGTGGCCTTCAGCTTCTGGACGTCGGCGCTGAGGTCGTCGATGGTCTTGGGAGCCTCGGTGATCCCTGCCGCCTTGAAGAGGTTCTGGCTGTAGAACAGGCCGCCGGGGAGCACCGCGAGGGGCATCGCGTAGACCTTGTCCTGGTAGGTCTCCGCCTTGAAGGAGCCGGAGGAGATGACCTTCTTGGTGTCGGAGGAGATCTTGTCGGTGATGTCCATGACCTGGCCGGCCTGCACCATCGCGGCCATCTTGCCGCCGCCGCGCTGCAGGAAGATGTCGGGCGCGTCACCGGAGTTGAGGGCGGTCTGCAGCTTGCCGTCGAGGTCCTCGTTCTGGATCGACTGCATCTTGATCGTGACGTTCGGGTTGGCCTTCTCGAAGGCCGCGATGGCGTCCTTCCAGTACTGCTGGCCGGGGCCGGTCGTCGAGTTCTGCCAGAGCGTCATGCTGACTTTGCTGCTGCTCGAGCTGTCGGAGGTGCCGCTGCACGCGGTGAGCGCGAGCGAGCCGGCTGCCAGGACAGCTGCTCCGATGAGGAGCTTCTTGGCTTTCATGTGATTCCAACCTGTTCTCTTCGTTGAGCGGCATCCGCGGATTCGCGATGCCAGGTGACGGCAGTCCGTGCCGGGGGCGTCCGGCTGGGCGAAGCCTCTCGCCTGGGGCCGGAGCTGGGACTCGTCGGGTCCGGGAGGCTGACCGGACCGTGTCAGTGTCGCAAGGCCGTCTGGGGGTGTCAAACGTTTTCGAAATCCTTTTCGAAATCCTTTTCCATGTTGCTAAGCTCCTCGGTCATGGGACGGCGTCCAACCATCAACGACGTGGCCGAGGCGGCCGGAGTGTCCGCTGCGACCGTGTCGAAAGCGGTCAACGGGCGCTACGGCGTGGCCTCGCACACGGCGGAGCGCGTGCTCCAGGTCGTGGAGGAGCTCGGCTACGAGTCGAGCCTCGTCGCGTCCAGTATGCGCTCGCGGCAGACCGGTGTGATCGGCGTGCTGGTGGCCGACTTCGAGCCGTTCAGCGCCGAGGTGCTCAAGGGTGTCGGCGCCGCGCTGTCGGACTCGCGCTACGACCTCCTCGCCTACAGCGGCTCCCGTCAGCTCTCCCCGGAGGGCTGGGAGCGGCGGTCGCTGAGCCGGCTCAGCGGCACGCTCATCGACGGCGTCATCATGGTGACGCCGACCGTGGTCAACGTCAACGCGGACGTCCCGATCGTCGCCGTCGACCCGCACACCGGCCGCGCCGACCTCCCGACCGTGGAGTCGGACAGCTTCGGCGGCGCGCGCAGCGCGGTGGACTTCCTGATCGGGCTCGGCCACCGCCGGATCGGCTTCGTCGCCGGCCGGCCGGACCTGCGCTCGTCGGCGGCGCGCGACGCCGGCTACCGGCGGGCGCTCACCGAGGCCGGCATCCCGTTCGACCCCTCGATCACCGGCGTGGGCAACTACGAGCAGGAGAGCGCGCGGGAGGCGGCCCGCCGGTTGCTGGGCGCACCCGAGCGGCCCAGCGCGATCTTCGCCGCCAATGACCTGTCCGCCATCGTGGTCATCGAGGTGGCCCACGAGCTCGGGCTGGAGGTGCCGCGCGACCTGTCGGTGGTCGGCTTCGACGACATCCCGGAGGCGTCCCGGTACTCGACGCCGCTGACCACGATCCGCCAGCCGATGGGGAGGCTGGGGGCCGCGGCTGCGGAACTGGTGGTGGCGCTCATGGCGGGCGAGGAGCCCGACCCCACGCACATCCGCCTCCCGACCCGCCTCATCCGCCGCGCCAGCACGGCGCCCCCCGCGTAGCGGTCCGGTCGCCTCGCGCGAGCGAAGGAGAACTGACCGGGACACGCCGCGCGAGTCCGTTCGGACGGCCTTCGGAAGGAGATTCGCGACCGTGTCTCCTTGCGGAGAGCGCGCCTCGGTCGCGGTCAGAGGGCGGTCGGGGCGCCCAGCCCGGAGGCGGCGGCACGCATGGCGGCCTCCGCGCTCGCGACGGTGATCAGGCTGTTGCCGGCGACGATGTGGAGGCCGTAGGCGTCCTCCAGGGCGACCAGGTTCATCGCCAGGGTCTCGATCGGGAGCGCCGGCGCGAAGACGCCCGCCGCGACGCCGCGCTCCAGGACGCCGGTGTAGGTCGCGAGCTGGCGCAGGTACATCCGCTCGACCAGCTCGTCGTGCAGCGTGGAGGTCCCGGCGAGCACATCGAATTCGTAGAGCAGGCGCATGAGCGCGTCGTCCGGGCCGCTCGGCAGGCCCTCGCGGATGGCGGCGGCGAGCTGGAGCTGCGGCTCGGGGATGCCCGCGACCACGGCGTCCCGGTGGTCGCAGAACCGCTCCAGGCCGGCCCGGTGCGCCTCCACGAGGAGCTGGTCGAGGTCCTCGTAGTAGTAGAGGATCGCGCCGCGGGTGAGCCCCGCCTTCGCCGCCACGTCGGCCAGCGAGAGCGAGCGGAGGCCGCGTTCGCCCACCGCGCTGAGCGCCGCCTCGATCAGGTCGGCGCGGCGCTCGTCCTGCTTCTTGGGCCGTGCCATGAGTCGACCCTACCGGCGCGCGAGCGCCTCTCGCGCTTGACACCTCTCGGGGGCTCGTGACACACTCGGGGCATTCTTTGACGCAAGTGTCAAATAATTCTCCTCACCGTCGATGGGACCACCGTGACCGCACCCCAGATCGCCAGGACCACTCAGACCGCCGACCTCCTGCTCACCGGAGCCCGGGTCAGGACCTTCGACGACGCGCAGCCGTGGGCGGAGGCCGTCGGCGTCACGGGCGGCCGGATCAGCTACGTCGGCCCCGCCGCAGAGGCTCCGGCCGCCCGCGAGACGCGCGCTCTCGACGGTGCTCTCGTCACGCCGGGGATCATCGACAGCCACAACCACCTCCTGCTCGGCTTCGACCCCGACGCGGTGAGCCTGGAGGGCGCCGACACCCTGGTGGAGGTCCGTCGCCGCATCCGCGACCTCGCCGAGCGCCGCCCCGACCTCGACTGGATCTGCGCGGAGAACGCCGTCTACTCGGTGGTCACCGGACGCCGCCCGAGCGCCGCCGACCTCGGCGGCCTCACCGACCGCCCGGTGTTCGTCACCACGTACGACCAGCACTCGGTCTGGCTGAACGACGCGGCACTGCGTGCGCTCGGCATCGCGGACGGCGGCGACATCCCGTGGGGCCGTCCCGAGCGCGACGACGACGGCCGCCCGACCGGCTGGGTCACCGACTTCTACACCAGCGCCATGACGACCGCGGGGCTCGCGGGCCTGCAGCGCGACATCCCGCTGTACTCCCCGGAGCGCCGCTACCGCCGCCTGCTCGGCAGCCTCGCCCTCGCCACGGCGTCGGGGATCACGACGGTGGTGGAGCCGCAGGTCCCGCTCGCGGAGGTCGGCCTCCTCGACCGGGCGCGCGAGCGCGGGCTGCTCAGCTCGCGGGTGATCGCCGCCCTGTTCCACCCCATCGACGCGGACGCCGCCTTCCGGCGCGAGCTGCGGGAGGCCGTCGACGGCGCCACGACCGACGAGCGTCTGCGCTTCGGCCCGGTGAAGCTGTACGCCGACGACGTGATCGAGCCGCACACCGCCTGGATGCTGGACGACTACGCGAACCGTCCTGGCCACCGCGGCCACCCCTCCGCCCCGGTCGGGGAGCTGACCCGCATCGTCACCGAGCTCGACCGGCTCGGCCTCCAGACCCACACGCACGCGACCGGCGACGGCGGCATCCGCCTCGCGCTCGACGCGATCGAGGCCGCGGCGCGGACCAACGGGACGCGCGACCGCCGGCACGGGATCGTGCACGTCGAGTGCCTGCACCCGGACGACCTCCCGCGGTTCGCCGGGCTCGGCGTCACGGCCGCGATGCAGCCGCGGCACTGCTCGCCCGACCTGGTCGCGGGCACCTGGATGGAGAACGTCGGCGAGCAGCGCTGGGACCGCGCCTGGCGCCTCCGCTCGCTGATCGCGTCGGGCGCGCACGTCGCGCTGTCCAGCGACTGGCAGGTCGGCGAGATGGACCCGCTCGTCGGGTTCTACTCGGCCCTCACCCGCGCGGGTCTCGACGGCCGCGACGCCTGGACGCCCGCCGAGCGGATCGGTCTGGACGACGCGATCCGCGGCTACACGCGCGAGGGGGCGTGGGCGTGGCATTCGGAGGACGACCTCGGAGTGCTGCGGGTCGGGGCGAAGGCCGACCTGGTCGCCTGGTCGGGCGACCTCTACGAGCACGAGGGCGACCCCGCCGGGCTGCTCGACCAGCGGGCCGCGCTGACCGTCGTCGGCGGCGAGGTCGTCCACGACGCCGACCGGGACGCGCCCGCGCCCGAGCAGTTCGGCGCGCTCGCGCACTGCTCGGCGGCGGAGCACTAGGCCGGACGGCCGCACCGCCGCACCCGTTCCTCTCCCACCCGTTCCTCTCCACCGCGCGAAAGGATCCACCCGATGTCCCAGCTCGACCCCGCTATCTCCCCCGCCCGCACCGCTGAGACTCCCGACGACCTGGAGGCCGCGGGCCTGCGCCGCAGCCTCACCCTCCGGCACATCGTCTTCCTCGGCCTCGCCTACATGGCGCCGCTCGCGGTCTTCGACACCTTCGGGATCGTCGCCGACATCACGCACGGCCACGTCCCGCTGTCGTACCTGCTGGTGCTCGTCGCCGTCCTCATCACCGCGCTCAGCTACGCGAAGATGGTCCGCTTCTACCCGCGCGCCGGTTCGGCCTACACGTACACCCGGGAGGCGATCAACCCGCACCTCGGCTTCCTGGTCGGCTGGGCGGCGACGCTCGACTACCTGCTGCTGCCGATGATCAACGCGCTCCTGTCCGCCATCTACATGACGGCGGCGTTCCCGGAGGTGCCGTCGTGGGTGTGGATCCTCTCCACCATCGTCGTCTGCACGGCGCTGAACCTGATCGGGGTGCGGATCGCGGCCAAGGTCAACGTGATCCTGGTGGTCATCCAGGTGGTCGTCGCCGTCGCGTTCGTCGGGCTCACGATCAAGAACATCGTGGCGGGCGCGAACGGCGCGCACTTCTCGCTGACGCCCTTCCTCTCGCCGGGGATCGACGCGGGCGCCATCGCCTCGGGCGCGGCGATCCTGGCGTTGTCGTTCCTCGGCTTCGACGCGGTCAGCACACTCGCCGAGGAGGCCGAGCACCCGCGCCGGGACATCCCTCGCGCCATCCTGATCATCGTCGGGGTCGCCGGCCTGTTCTTCGTCAGCGTCACCTACGTGATGCAGGTGCTGTTCCCGGACGTCTCGAAGGTCGGCAACATCGTGGGGGCATCCCCGGAGATCGCGAAGTACATCGGCGGGGCCGCGTTCCAGGCGCTGTTCATCGGCGGCTACATGGTGGCGGTGCTCGGGTGCGGGATCACGCAGCAGATGAGCGCGGCGCGCCTGCTGTTCGCGATGGGACGCGACGGCGCGCTGCCGCGGCGGTTCTTCGGCCGGCTCAATAAGGCGGGCGTCCCCGCCGGCAACGTGCTGCTGATCGCGGCGCTGGCGTGCTCGGCCGTCTTCCTCGACCTCAGCCGCGCGGCCTCCCTCATCAACTTCGGGGCGTTCGTGGCGTTCGTCTTCGTCAACCTGTCGGTGATCTTCACCTACGTGCGGTTCGTGAAGCGGCGCGGCTGGCGTCCGGCCCTCGGCTTCGTCGTGCTGCCGGCGCTCGGGGTGGCGGTCAACGTCGCCCTGTGGTTCAGCCTGGAGCCGAGCGCGATGGTGGTCGGCGGGGTGTGGGTCGCGCTCGGGCTGGGCTACCTGCTCTGGCGGACGCGGCTGTTCCGGGTGGCGCCGCCGGCGTTGAGCGGGCCGGTGGAGGAGCGCTGAGTCAGGGCCTCACATCGGTCCGCTGCGTCTGGACGCGGTCGCCGTGGGCGACGTTCAGCAGGATCTGCTTGCCGACCCACCACCGGGTGACCATCCGCACCGCCTGGTGGCGCAGGGTCCGGGTCCGTGAGGCGACGAGTTCTCGGGCCGTCACCGGCGCGAGCGGCAGCGCGAGGTCGAACCGGTCGCCGAGCGCCTCCGGCCGCAGCCGCCAGGCCACGGGCTGGACTTCGTTGAGCAGGTTCGCGCCGTGGACCACGATGATCCAGCACGGCGGCGCGGACACCTGTAGCACGTCCCCGTACTTCGCCGCGTCCGGGTGCGCGGTCGAGGAGAACACCGTGCGCGCCGACGTGTTCTCGGTGCGGCGTTCGATGAACGACAGGAACGCGTTCGCCGGGTGCAGGTAGGAGTACAGGGCGCCGTCGCGCTCGAACTGGAGGCCGCGCTGGAAGTTGACGTAGAGGCGGTCCTGGCCGTCGAAGGTCGCCTGGACGCGGCCGAGGTAGTCGCGTGCGATCGCGTCGTCGCTGTCGAGCCGGGTCGTGATGACGTGCGGCGCGGTGGCCCGCTCCGTCACGACCCGGTCGATGCTCGACCAGAAGACGTCGGTCAGCCAGACCACCTCGAAGACGTCGCCTGCGCCCAGTTCAGCGAGCTCGGCCTCCAGCCACGGCGCCCGGCAGCCCTCGTCCAGCAGCAGCAGCCAGGTGAACTCCGCACCGACCTGGTTGGCGACGCTCGGCAGACACACCGCCTCGAACAGGCCGATCCGGTAACGGAGCCAGGCCTCGTCGGGCGGAGGATCCTCGACCCTCCAGCGCACCGCGAACCGGGTGATCACGAAGTGGTCGAAGTCCTGCGGCACGGGCGCCCTTCCGGGATCGGCGAATGGCTGGCAGGAAGCCTACGGCCGGGCCGGTGACGTCACCCGCCCGGCCGTCACGGGCGCTGCCCACGACCCGGGAGATTCACCTGTCCCGTCACCCGAGCTCGACGGCGAGGCGCCGCCGGCGACGGGGCAGAGCCGCGATGAGGAGGCCGGCGAGCGCCAGCCCCGCGCTGAGGTACAGCCCCGGGCGGTAGTGCGCGAGCTGCTCCGCGAGGCCGGCCGGGTCGTGGGCGGCCCCGGCCGCCGGGCCTCCCGCGATCAGCGCGGACGTGACCGCCAGCGCGAGCGCGCCGCCGACCTGGGCGCTGGTCTGCACGAGCCCGGCCGCGAGGCCCTGCTCGTCGTCGTGGACTCCCGTCGTCGCCTGCACCTGGATGGCGGGGAAGCCGATCCCGAAGCCGACGCCGAGCAGCACCACCGGCGGCAGCACGTCGAGCCAGTAGACCGGGGCGGTGCCGAGCCGGAGGAACAGCAGGTAGCCGGCGGAGAGCGACGCCAGGCCGACGACGATGAGCACGGTCGGCCCGAAGCGGTCGATCAGGCGGTCGGTGAACGGCGCGCTCGAGACGACCACCAGCCCGGTCGGCAGCAGCGCGAGGGCCATGCCGAGCGGCGACCAGCCGAGGACGTCCTGGAGGTAGAGCGTGAGGACGAACTGGAACGACACGTACGAGCCGAACAGGGTGATGGCGGTGAGGTTGGCCCGCAGCACCGAGGCGACCCGGAAGATGCCGAACCGGATGAGCGGATGCCGCACCCGCAGCTCCAGGATCACGAAGGCGGCCAGGAGCACGGCGGCGACGACGAAGCCGAGCACGGTCTGCGCCGAGCCCCAGCCGGCTCCCGGGGCGGATACGACCGTGTAGACCAGGAGCAGCATCCCGGCCGCCAGCAGGATCGCTCCGACGACGTCGTGGCCCGCGCCGCGCTCCCGGGCGTCCTTGGGAACGAAGAGGAAGCCGAGCACCAGCGCGAGCACGGCGAGCGGCACGGAGAAGAGGAACGTCCAGCGCCAGCTCAGCGACGTCATCAGGCCGCTCATGATCAGCCCGAGGGAGAACCCGCTCGCCGCGAACGTCGTGAAGATCGAGATGGCCTTGTTGCGCTCGGGGCCCTCCTCGAAGTTGGTGGTGAGCAGGGAGAACGCAGCGGGGGCGGTGAAGGCCGCCGCGACGCCCTTGACGAACCGGCTGGCGATGAGGAGGCCCGCGTCCATCGAGAGGCCGCCGGCGAGGGAGGCGACGGTGAACACGCTCAGCGCGACGAGGAGCACCGTGCGCCGGCCGAGGAGGTCGGCCAACCGGCCGCCGAGCAGCAGGAGGCTGCCGTAGCCGAGAACGTAGCCCGACACGATCCACTGCAGCGCGCCGGGCTGGAGGCCGAGCTCCTTGCCGATCGACGGGAGGGCGACGCCCACCATGGAGACGTCGAGGCCGTCGAGGGCGATCACGATGCAGGTGGCGAACAGCAGCAGCCAGCGGGCGCGGCTCCAGCGGAAGGTCGGGGCGGCCCCCGCGGGCGGCGTGGGCCGGACGGCGGGGCGGGAGGCGGTGTCGGAGTTCAGCACGAACGAGAGTCTATGACACGGAATAGATTGTGTCTGCAAAGTATGCACATTCATGTAGTTCGCAAGGAATCGCGCGTATCATTGCCCTCGTGAACGAACCGGTCGACGTCTCGGCCCGCTGGCGCGAGTTGCAGGGCCTCTACCTCAGCACCGCCGCGGAACTGGAGCGCACCCTCCAGCAGAACCACCAGCTCGGCCTCAGCGAGTACGAAGTGCTCGACCTCGTCGCCGGATACGCGAACGAGTCGTGCACCATGCGCAACCTGGTGGACCTCACCCCGATGACCCAGAGCGCGCTCTCCCGCATCGTGGAGCGCCTCGTCAAGGCCGGCCTGGTGGAGCGCAACACCTGCGACTACGACCGTCGTGCCCTCTACGTCGGAATCACGGCCGACGGTGCGCGTGTGCACGACGACGCCAAGCGCGAGTACGACGGACTGCTCGAGAAGGCCTTCGCGGGCACGCCGGCCCTCGCCTGAGACTCCACTCGCCGACACCACGAGGGGCGGAGCCCATGCGGACTCCGCCCCTCCTGTGACATCCGACGTCAGTCCCCGGCGAGCTGCGTCTGGTAGTCCGCGATCGCCTGGTTCGCAGCGGTCGTCGCGTCGGCGAGCGCCTGCTTCATCGTCTTCGAGCCCGTGAACGCGGCCTGCATCTGCGGGACCATCGCGGCGCGGATCGCGCTGAACGCTCCGGTGAAGCAGCCGTGGCTGGCCGGGACGTCCGCGACATCCTTGACCTGGTCGATCGCGACCTGGGCGACCGGGTGGGAGGTCAGGTAGTCCGTGCGTGCGGCGGTGTTCTCCAGCGCCGTGTTGGCGGGGACGTAGCCGGTCGCCTCGCTGAACTTCGCCTGCGACGCGGGCGAGGCGAGGAAGGAGATCAGCTTCCAGCCGGCGACCTGCTGCGCCGGGGTGGCCTGGTTGCTCAGCCACATGGCCGAGCCGCCGACCACCGTGCCGGCCTTCGAGGCCGGCGCCGACAGCGGGAACGGCAGGGCGACGTACGGGAACGTGGTGCTGTTCGCGACCGAGGCCGCGACGGCGGACGAGTTGAACATCATCGCGGTCTTGCCGGCCGCGAACGCGGTCACGGCGTTGTTGTTGTCGGTGCCGACGTCGAGTCCGGCGCCCGCCTGGTACAGGTCGGCCATGGTGGTGAACGCCTTCACCTGCGACGCCTGCTGGAAGCTGACCTTGTCGGCGCTCTTCGTCCCGCGGCCGTTGGCCGGCGTGCAGTAGAGGTTGCCGCTGGCGGCGGTGAGCTGCTCGAACCACCAGTCGTCGAACGCCTCGGCGATGCCGGGCACCCCGGTGGTGTCCTTGATCTTCTTCGCCGCGGCCGCGAGGCCGTCGAGCGTCTTCAGCGAGGAGGTCTCGACGCCGGCCTTCTGCAGCAGCTCGCTGTTGACGAACAGCAGCGGGGTGGACATGTTCATCGGGACGGCGACCAGCTTGTCGTTCACGCTGTAGTAGCGCTTGCCGGCGGGAGCGAGCTGGCTGAGCTTCAGGTCGCCAGGGTTGGCCGCGGCCATCGCCTCGGGGGAGACGCTGCGCTTGACGTCGTGGAGGAAGCCGGAGGAGATGTCGTTGCTGAGGGTGACGGTCGGCGTCGACTTGTCGCGCAGGGACGCCGTGTACTTGGCGAGGAGGTCGGCGTACGAGCCCTGTGCGCTGGTGTCGACCTTGATCGTGCCGGCGTTCTCGGTGTTGAACTCGTCGACGAGTGACTGGAGGGCCTGGGCGTTGATGCCGCCGAGTCCGTGCCAGAAGTTGATCTCGGTGACACCCGTGGCGTTCGCCAGGGCGGACGGCCCGGGCGCGCCCGAGGCGGCCGGTGTCGCAGGTGCGTTGGCGCTGCAGCCGGCCAGCGAGAGCAGGACCAGAGCGGCGGCTCCCAGGGCGATGGATCTCTTCATTGCGGTGCGTTCACTTTCTCGTGGTGGGGGTGGTGCGGAGGCGCAGGTCGGGGCTCAGCGCAGGACGCCACGCGACATGCCGGAGAGCAGGAACCTCTGGCTGACGATGACGAGGATGACGGTGGGCAGGAGCCCGAGCGCGGTGCCGGCGAAGACGGCCCCGGGCGCCGTCGACTCCGCGGACACGAGCTGGGAGAGCCCGACCTGCACGGTGCGGTTGGCCGGGCTGTCGGTGATGAGCAGCGGCCAGAAGAAGCCGTTCCAGGCGAACAGCGCGCTCCACATGATCGCGGTGGTGACCTGGCTGCGGCAGGCGGGCAGCACGACCAGCAGCAGTGTGCGGAGGTCGCCGCAGCCGTCGAGCCGGCTGGCCTCCCAGATCTCCCGCGGCAGGGAGGCGAAGGCCTGGCGGAGCAGGAAGATCGGGTAGCCGAACGCGAGGTACGGGACGATGATGCCGAAGACGGTGTCCCGCAGACCCATGCTGCTGACGAGCTGGTAGTTCGGCACCACCAGGCTCTCGCCGGGGATCGCGAGGGTCGCGATGACGAGCGCGAACGCGATCCCGCGTCCGCGCCACTTCGGGAACACCAGCGCGTAGGCGGCCAGGGCGGACGTGATGAGCTGCCCCAGCGTCTGCAGCACCATCACGACGATGCTGGTCAGGTACTGCTGCCCGAGCGGGATGGCGGTGAGGGCGGCGGCGAAGTTGTCCAGGGTGACGTCGCTGAGCGGCGGGAAGAGGCCGCTGCGCGCGAACGCGCCGGTGCGGAAGAAGCCGCTCACGAACGTGAGGTAGATCGGGAACGCGATCAGCAGCGCGATCACGAGGAGCACGATCAGGCGCGGGAGGTCGGCGGCGCGCAGGCGCGGACGGCGCGATCGCGGTGGGCCGGGTTGCTGGGGGCGGGGTCGCTGGGTACCGGGTGGCTGGGTACCGGGTTGCTGGGCACGGGGTCGCTGGGTGCGGGTGACGGAGCCGGCGGCGCTCATGCGGTGACCCTCCTGTTGACGAAGCGGAACTGGAGCCAGGTGATGAGGGCGACGATCAGCACGAGGATCACGGCGACGACGGAGGCGCGACCGTAGTCGGGCGTCCCCTGGCCGAAGGCGTACATGTAGAGCTGGTAGACGAGCGTGGTGGTGCCGCCCGCCGGGCCGCCTCCGGTGAGGATGCGCACCTGGGTGAAGGTCTGCAGGCCGGAGATGGTCTGGGTGACGAGCAGGAAGAACAGGCTCGGGCTGAGCAGCGGGATGAGGATCGAGCGCACGAACCGCATCCCGGAGGCGCCGTCGAGCTCGGCGGCTTCGATCACCTCCGGGGGAAGGGTGCGCATCGCCGCGGCGAGGACGAGGAAGGCGAACCCGAGCTCGTACCAGGCGGTGGTCAGCGCGATGGTGAAGATCGCCCAGCCCGGCTGCTGCAGCCACGGGACGGCGCCGATCCCGACGTGGGCGAGGATCTGGTTGACCACGCCGGCGGCCGGGGCGAACATCCCCGAGAAGATCGCGGACGCCGAGGCGGCGGAGAACGCGAACGGCAGGGAGAAGATCAGGCGGAAGACGCCGCGGCCCGGGATCCACTTGCGCAGCAGGATGACCGCCGAGAGCGCGACGCCGACGGACATGGTCATCGACAGGCAGGCGATCAGGAGGGTGGTCCCGATCACCTGCCAGAACGACGGCTGCCCGAGCAGGCGCGCGTAATTCTGGAGCCCGACGAAGCGGGTCGGGTCGCCGAACAGGTCGGTGCCGAACAGGCTCAGCCGCACGCCGGTGACCAGCGGGCCGTAGAGGAACACGGCGATGAGCACCGCCGCCGGCAGCACCAGCCACGGCCCGATGCCGGCCCGGATGGCGCTGCGGGCGCGGCGCCCCGGCGCTGTGGTCTGTGTCATGGTCGCTCCTGCCCGCATCATTACGGGCACGTTCCCGGTTCGATGGAAAGTATCAGAGCGGCCGGGGCTCCGCAATGCGGAGACGCGCCGGTCCGACCTGGTGGTGTTTGCTAACCTACAGAGCGTTCGGGAACGTTCCCGGTGACGCAGGGTTACGCCTGGGTGAACAGATCGTGCGATCAGGGAGGGTGCCATGCGGACCGAAGCGAGTGGGACCCCGGCAGCGGCGGCGCGTCCCCGGATTACGCCCCACGGCGTCCCGCTCCCCGCGATCATCGGCCACCGCGGAGCCAGCGGCTACCGGCCAGAGCACTCCGCCGCCGCCTACGAGCTCGCCTTCGCGCTCGGCGCGGACGCCGTGGAGCCGGACCTCGTCGCGACGCGGGACGGGGTCCTGGTCCTCCGCCACGACGCCGAGATCTCGACCACGACCGACGTCGCCTCCCGGCCCGAGTTCGCCGCGCTGCGCACCACGAAGGAGATCGACGGCGCCCTCCTCGACGGCTGGTTCACCGAGGATTTCACGTGGCGGCAGCTCGCCACGCTGCGCTGCGTCGAGCGGCTGGAGGGGCTCCGACCGCTGAGTGCGACGTTCGACGGCCGCTACGGCATCCTCCGCCTGCGCGACCTGCTCGGGCTCGTCTCCGCTGCGTCCGAACGGCACGGGCGCGAGCTCGGGATCGTGGCCGAGCTCAAGCACGCCACCTACTTCGCGTCGCTCGGGCTGCCGTTGGACGAGCTGCTGCGGGTCGAGTTGGCGGCGGCCGGCTGGGATCGCGGGGCGCCGTTGGCCGTCGAGAGCTTCGAGGCGGAGGTCCTGCTCGCCCTCGCCGCGGGCGGCCTCGACGCCGACCTGGTCTACCTCGTCGAGGCGCACGGCGCCCCCGCCGACCGGGTCGCCCGGCGTGGGACGGCGGCGCGCCCCTACGACGACGACGTGAGCGACGACGGACTCGCTCGGCTCGCCGCCTCCGGCCTCACCGGTGTCAGCGTGGACCTGTCGCGGATGCTCCGGACGACCGGGGAGGACGCCCTGGCCGCGACCGACATCGCGCACCGCGCCGCGGTGGCCGGGGTGCAGACCTACTGCTGGACGCTCCGCCCCGAGAACGCGTTCCTGCCGCCGTCCGCACGACGCGGCCAGTCGCCGGGGGCGCCCGGCGACTGGCGGCGCGTCTTCGAGCTCGTCATGCGCAGCGGAGTCGCCGCGGTCTTCGCCGACCATCCCGACCTCGCGGCGAGTGTGCGGGAGGCGGCGCTCGGCGAATAGGCTGGCGCCGAACCCGTCCCTCCTCTCCGCCCAGGGAGCCCACGTGCCACGCGAGCGCACCAGACCGCCCACGATCATCGACGTGGCGAAGGCGGCCGGCGTCTCCAAGTCCGCGGTCTCCCGTGCCCTGCTCGGCCAGGGCGAGGTGAGCGAGAGCGTGCGGCAGCGCGTCGTGGAGGCCGCCGACCGGCTCGGGTACGTCGCCAATGCCATGGCGCGCGGCCTCGTCTCCGAGCGGACCAAGACCCTCGGCGTCGTGCTGCACGACGTGACCGACCCCTTCGCGGGCTACCTGCACGTGGCGATGCAGACCCGCGCCACCGAGCTCGGCTACGCCGTCGTCACGGCGACCAACCCGGGCGACCTGACGCTGGACAACGCGCTCACGGCGCTGCGGACGCTGATCTCGCTGCAGGTCGACGGCCTCCTGGTCTGCTCGGCGCGGTTCCCGTCCGAGCAGGTGCTGCCGTTCGTCGATCGTCTCCCCGTGGTCGCGGGCGGCCGCCGCGAGACCGCGCTCCCCAGCGTCTGCGTGGACGACCGCGACGGCGGCGACCGACTCGCGGACCACCTCCTCGGGCTCGGTCACCGCACGGTCGCGGTGATCCTCGTGGACGGCGCCTACTCCTACAGCCAGCACCTGCGCGGCGTGGCCATGATCGCCCGGCTCCGGGAGGCCGGCGCGACCGTGGTCGTACGCGAGGTCGCCACCAACGCCGACGTGCGAGCGGTGCTCCCGGACCTGGTCGCCGTCCCGGACCTCACCGCGATCATGTGCCCGAACGACCGCACCCAGGTGGCCGTCATGGAGTACTGCCGGGCGGCGGGCGTCGACGTGCCGGGGCGGCTCTCCGTGACCGGATTCGACGGGATCGGCCCGCTCACGACCTCCCTGCTGGCGCTGACCACGTTCCGCCAGCCCATCGAGAGGATCGGCCGCGCTTCGGTGGACCTGATGATCGACGCGATCGAGCAGGGTGCAGGGAAAGAGAGCTCAGGGGAGAGGGGCGCAGGGGAGAGGGGCACAGGGGAGAGGGGCACAGGGGAGAGGGGCGCGGGGGAGAAGGGTGCCGGGGAGCCGGACCAGATCCTGATCCGCGGAGAGCTCGTCCCCGGCGGGACGGTCGCCGCCGTTCGCTGAGCGGAGGGGACCTCAGTCCTCCGACTCGGTCGGCCACCAGCGGCTGCCGACCACCTTCGGATCGAGGCTGAGCCGCTGCACCGCGCGTTCGAGGACACCCGGCACCCCGGGGTCCGCCGAGCTGACCCGCGCGACGACCGTCACGTGCGAGCGCGGGCCCGGTGTGCTGTCCACCGAGCGCAGGACCAGGCCGGGCCGGTCGACGGTGTGGACGACGAGCGCCCGCACGCGCGACTCGCTCTTCTCCGTCGTCTCGGCCTCCAGCGTGAAGTCGCCGAGCTCCTCGGCGTCCTCGGCGTCCTCCGGATCCTCGGCCCAGCGGCGGGTGCGGCGGTTGACGAAGGAGCTGACCGGGCGCAGCAGGACGTTCGTCCCGACGATGCCGGCCGCCCCGACCACGGCCATCAGGAGGCTGCCCGCGCCGGCGAGCGAGCCGACCGCGGCGGCGCACCAGAGTGTCGCGGCCGTGGTCAGCCCGCGGATGTTGAAACCGTCGCGCAGGATCACGCCCGCCCCGAGGAAGCCGATGCCGGAGACCACCTGCGCCGCCACGCGGGTCGGGTCGGCGTCCGGCCCGGTCAGCCCCACCGACCCGACGATGACGAACAGCGCAGCGCCCACGGAGACGAGCGCGTTGGTGCGGATCCCCGCAGTCCGGAGCCGCCACTGGCGCTCGAGTCCGATCGCCGCGCCGAGCGCGATCGCGACCACGACGCGCACGGCGAGTCCGAGGATCAGAGCGGGATCGTCCATCGTCGTCTCCTTCGGTCGGGCGGTCGGAACAACGGGCCGGGAACGTTCCCGGTCAGTATAGCCGCCGCGGCTCGCTCCTGGCGGGGCGCATCACGGCCGCCTAGCATGGACCCCATGCGCGCGATCGTCCAGGACGAGTTCGGTGACCCGGCACGGGTCTTGAAGGTGGAGGAGCGGCCGCTCCCCGAACCGGGAGCGGGGCAGGTGCGCGTGCGCACCGTCCTCTCGCCCATCCACAACCACGACCTGTGGACCATCCGCGGCACCTACGGCTTCAAGCCGACGCTGCCGGCGGGCGCCGGGACGGAGGCCGTCGGTGTCGTGGACGCGCTCGGCGAGGGCGTCACGGCGCTCGCCGTCGGGCAGCGCGTGGTCACCGGCGGCACGTTCGGCGTCTGGGCGGAAGCGTTCGTGGCACCGGCCGGAGCGCTCATCCCGGTGCCGGACGGGCTGAGCGACGAGGTCGCGGCGCAGCTCGTCGCGATGCCGTTCAGCGCGCTGAGCCTGCTCGACTCGCTCGATGTGAAGCCGGGGGAGATCATCCTGCAGAACGCGGCGAACGGAGCGGTCGGGCGGCTGCTCGCGCAGTTCGCGGCGACCCGCCACGAGAAGGTCATCGGCCTGGTGCGGCGCCAGCACGACGCCGACGCGCTCGCCGCCCAGGGCATCCCGAACCTGGTCGCGACCAGCCACGACGACTGGCGCGAGCGGGTGCACGACCTCGCGGACGGCGCGCCGATCGCGGTGGCGGTCGACTCCGTCGGCGGCGAGGCGAGCGGCGACCTGCTGGCGCTGGTGTCGGAGGGCGGCACGCTGGTGTCGTTCGGGTCCACGGCGGGCGAGCCCATGCGGCTGTCGTCCGGTGACCTCATCTTCAAGCAGGCTGTGGTGAAGGGCTTCTGGGGCAGCAAAGTCAGCTCCGCGATGGAGCCGGCCAAGCGTGCGGAGCTCTTCGGGGAGCTGATCCGCGCCGCAGCGACGGGCGCGATCACGCTGCCGGTGGAGGCCGTGTTCGGGTTCGACCAAGTGCGGGAGGCGGTAGAGGTCGCTACCCGCTCCGGCCGCACCGGCAAGGTGCTGCTGCGCCCCTGAGAGCACCACGGGCGTCGCGACACGCCGGAGTCGTGTCGCCCGGATTGGGGGACAGATTCGTGTCCTCCAAACGACCCACAGAACGTTCTTTCTGGCTATGCTCGCCCTGACGCACCGAAGCGTCGAAGTTCCAAGCCTCCTGCCCCGACCCGAACCAAGCGGAAGGACCTTATTGTGAACCCCTCGAACGGAACCACTGTCGACCCCGAGACGGCCGCGGAGCGCGCGCACGTGCTCCTCGAGTCCGAGATCAACGCCCGCCTCGGCGCGGTGCGCGAGCTCGCCAAGCGACTCAACGACCTCGACAGCGCCATCGCCGAGTACGTCTGCGCCTGGCAGACCGCGCAGCGTGCCGGCTGGACCGCCGGCAAGCTCTCCGACATCGGCCTGCGCGCTCCCGAGTCCCTGCCGGCCCCCAACGGTCGGCGCTCCACGGACTCCACCGACGCCGCGTCCGCGCCCTCCACGCCCGCGGCCCCTGCGGCCCCCGCTTCGCCCGCGCTCGCGCCGGTCGTCGCGCTGACCCCGCCGCCCACGCCGGCCCCAATCGCGTCCGCGCCCAGCTTCGGACCGGCGCCGACGCTCGGCTCGGTGTCGTCGTTCGCGGCCGGCTCCCCGGCGGTCGTCACCACACCGTCGCACTGACACCCGCCTCGCACCGACACCTGTCGTACCGACACCTGTCGTACCGACACCTGTCGCACTGACACCCGTCGCACCGACACCCGCGGCGCGCACCGCGCCACACCTCACCCGCAGCAGTCACGTCTACCCGAAGGACACGTCTGTGAACCAACGCATCGCCTACGACCGCGCCCACGACGACGCGCAGCGGCTCGCCCGCCGCCACGAGCGCGACCTGCACTGGGCCAAGGAACGCCGCCGTCAGCAGGAGCGCGAGGTCGTCGCGGCCTCCGCGCTGCTCGCCTCGAGCAGGTGGGCGCTCGCGCGCCGCACCGTCCTGGTCTCGGGCTCCCTGCTGGCGGCGGTCGCCGTCGCCGCGGGCTTCGCGTCCGCGTCCCACCTCCCGGCCGGGTGGCTGCTGCTCGCGGACGCGGTGGCGATCGCGCTCGCGGTGACCGTGCTGATCTGCGCGACCGTCGCGCTGGCGGGCATCCGCTCCCGCCGCGCGGTCGCGCGGCGCCTGGTGGAGTCGCACGACGCGCGCCTGTCGCACACGCAGTACCACATCCGCGAGAGCGTGCACACGTTCATCGACGCGCACGCGGAGGTCGTCAACACCCGTCCGGCCAACGTCGCCTGAGTCGATGCGGCCTGAGAGACACGCAACGTTTCTCCGTGCCCTCTTAGAGCTTGCTGAGCCGATAAGTGCTTGACTGAGGCGTCCCCCCGAAAGGAGACCCGTCTCGTGAAGCCCGCCCAGCTCCGTATCCCCCGCCACTGGATCGTCTGGACCGTCGTCCTGTTCGTCCTGACCTTCGCGCTCGGCTTCGCCGCCAAATGGGTCGTGGCCCTGCGCTTCGGGTCGCTGGACGCCGCGGTCAACAAGGTGAACTCGTCGCTGCTCGACAAGGCCGCGCTGGTGCTCGACCAGCTCGACCGGCCGACCGTGGTCGCGGTCATCCTCGTGATCACCTTCGTGGTCCTGCTGTTCGTGAAGGGCTGGCGGCTCGCCCTCGGCACGGTCCTCGTCACCGGCCTCGGCTGGCTCACCACGCTGGTCGTGAAGACCGTGGTCGCCCAGCCGCGCCCGACCACGGCCGGCCTGACCCACCTGCTGCACGTGAACCCGGCGACCCTCAGCTACCCGAGCGGCCACGTGGTGTTCGCGGCCGCGCTCGTGACGGCGCTGGTGATGGTCTGCCGCGGCGCGCTCGCCCGCACGATCGTCATCGTGGTGGGCGCGATCTTCGTCGCCATCGTGATGTGGTCGCGCCTCTACGTCGGCGTCCACTACGGCACCGATGTGATCGGCGGCGTGCTCAACGGCGTCGCTGGCGTGCTGCTGTTCGCCGGGCTCTGGAACCTCGTCGCCGCGCGCGTCTTCGCCGGCAGCGGGCGGCGCGTCGAGGCCTAACGACCACGTTCCCCCGAAGCCCCGCGGCGATCCGATCGCCGCGGGGCTTCGTCGTTCATCGATTCTTTCCGCGTTCCGTCACCCATACGAGCTAACGGTCGTTACAATTCGAGTGACTCCTTGGGAAGGACTCCCGTGAACTCACTCGCCTTGTTCGTCGCCGTCTTCCTGGCGTGCCTGGTCGAAGCCGTCGAGGCGACCACGATCGTGCTCGCCGTCGGCGCCACGCGCAACTGGCGTTCCGCGCTGACCGGGACGGTCGTCGGCGTCGTCGTGCTCGCCGTCATCGTCGCCGTCGTCGGTCCGGCGATCACGCTCATCCCGCTCGGCTTCCTCCGGCTGGTCGTCGGCGGCCTCCTGCTCGTCTTCGGCATGCAGTGGATCCGCAAGGCCGTCCTCCGCGCCGGCGGCTACAAGGCCCTGCACGACGAGACGCTGATCTACCAGCGGGAGGTGGCGGAGGCCCGCGCTGCGCGGAAGGAGAGCCGCTTCGGCGTCAGCGACTGGTACGCCTTCACGCTGTCGTTCAAGGCCGTACTGCTGGAGGGGCTGGAGGTCGTCTTCATCGTGCTCACCTTCGGCGCGAACCAGAAGCAGATCGGGCTGGCCTCACTCGCGGCCGCCGCCGCGATCCTGGTGGTCGTCCTGATCGGCGCCGCGGTGCGCGCGCCGCTCTCGCGGGTGCCCGAGAACACCCTGAAGTTCGTGGTCGGCGTGATGCTGACCTCGTTCGGTCTGTTCTGGGGCGCGGAGGGCGCCGGCGCGGTCTGGCCGGGCGCCGACCTGGCGCTGCTGGCGATCATCCCCGCCGTCGCCGTGTACGCGCTGCTGCTGGTCGCCGTGCTGCGCCGCCGCAAGGCCGCGCAGCTCCGGCGCGACGAGCAGTCGCGGCCGGCCGCCGCTCCCGAGCCCGCGCCGGTGCTGGTCACGACGACCGGCGACGCCTCCGGGCGCGACGCCGAGACCGCCGCGGCGCCGGCCTCCGCCCCGGCCGCTCAGCCGCAGCGGGAGAACGCCGTGGTGCGCGGACTGACGTCGTTCGGCGTGTTCTGGTGGGACTTCATCGTCGGCGACGACTGGCGGATCGCCGCGGGCACAGCCGTCGGGCTCGCGATCACGTTCGCGGTCAGCGGCTGGCCGGCGTCCTGGCTGGTCATGCCGATCGCGGTGCTGATCCTCCTCCCGTACGGCATCCGGCGCGCGTTGCGCTGAGCACCGGGAGCGCCGAGGAGCGCCGAGGGGTCAGTGCCCCTCCGGCTCCTCCGCGTAGACACGCGCCGCGTACTCCTCCAGCGCTGCCGCGCACGACGCCACGGCCTCCTCCGCCTCTGCGCGCTTCGGCGCCCCGAACCGGTCGCGGGTCTGCACCTTCTCCAGCCAGTTCACCAGCTTGGTGTGGTCGACCTCGTTCTCCTCCAGCTCGGCGTAGGTGAAGTGCGACTCGGTGTACTCCTTCTCGAGCTCGCGCAGGAAGCCCTGGCACCGGTCGATGATCTCCTCGTACTCGTCCGTGCGGGCGGCCTGGAACGCCGACACGATGCCGGCGTCGCCCGCCAGCACCTCCGACCGGAGCAGCGCGGCCGTGCCGCCGAGCTCCAGGACCTCGTGCCGCAGCTTGCGGAGCGCCCGCTCGCTCGCGACATCGTCCGGGAGGGCGGCGACCGAGTTCTGCAGGTAGATCGCGCCGAGCGCCTTCAGCCGGCGCCACACGGTGGCCCGCAGCCGGGTCGGCTCGGACGGCACCCGGTAGACGAGCACGATCCACGACGTCGCGGGGCGTTCGGCGGTCTCGGCGTCGTCGGTCATCCACCAATCCTAGGAGCGGGCGTGCTCTGCACTACTCCTCGATGACCACCGCCCGCAGCGGCGCCCCGTCCCCTCCCGCGATCGGCAGCGGCAGCCCCACGAACCGCGGCGCCCGCGCCGTGATCCGGTCGAGCGCGGTGAGGTTCTCGATGATGAGCCCGCCCGCGCCGAGGAACACGTCGTGGAACGGCAGGGCCGGCGCCGGGTCGTCGGCCACGGTCTCGTCCGGGTTGAGCGCGTCGACGCCGACCACGGTCACGCCGGCGTCGAGCAGCGCGGAGGCGATCGAGGCGTCCAGGAACGGGTGGTCGAGGTAGCCGGGCTGGTCGAAGAGCGACGACCAGCCCGTGCGGACGAGCACGATCGTCCCCGGCTCGACGTCCCGCAGCTCCTCGCGCACATCCTCCAGGCGGATGCGCGTGCGCGGCGGCAGGCCGCTCACGTCGATCACCCGCGCCGGCCCGACCAGCCTCCCGAGGTCGACGGCGTCGATGGTCGCCCCGCCCTCGACGGTGTGGGACGGCGCGTCGATGTGGGTGCCGGTGTGGCTGCCCAGCTCCAGGCTCAGCACGCTCACCCCGGCCTCGGCGATCGTCACGGCCGGTTCTATGAGCACCGCCGGGTCGCCGGGGAAGACGGTCATCCCGCTGTGGATGGGGTGGCTGAGGTCGATCACCTGCATCTAGCGCTCCTCCCGCGGCGACAGGTGCTCGTGGACGCACGTCCAGCCGCCGTCGCGGCGCTGCATGACGATGGTCTCGCGCTCACGCACGGTCGTGCGGCCGTCGCCGTCGGCGAGTTCGGTCTCGACGTCGTGCGTGAAGATCGCGACGTCGTCGCCGGCGAACTGCACGCGCCGGCCGGTCGAGCGGCAGCCGAGCACCTGGAAGCCGTCGCGCTCCCAGGCGTCCCAGGCGGCCTCGTACTCGGCGCGCGACTCCAGCCGGACCGGGTGCGTGTGGAGCACGAAGGTGGCGTCGTCGGCGAAGCCCGAGAAGTAGGCGTCGCGGCGGTGGCTGCCGAAGTCGTCCACGATCCGGTCGACCGCCGCGAGGACGTCCTGCTCGGTCACGCTCCGACCTCCGGCGCCTCGACCGTGCGGGGCTCCCGGAGCTGGGCCTTCGCCCGGCGCGCGTGCGCACGGGCCGCTGCCGACCGCTCGTCCAGGTGGATGGGCGGCATGACCGCGTCGGCCGAGCGCACGCCGCGGGGACCGTCCGGCCCGAACACGTACCGCGGCTCCGGGAAGATCGCGAGGAGCGCCCCGTACAGGACACCCGCGACGACCACGCTGGACAGCAGGCTCAGGTCGACACCGCCGGCGAGGCCGCTGAACGGCCCGACGATGATCGGCGGGTAGGCGGCGAACAGCAGGCCGACGACGGCGGCGACGATCCACGCCGTCATCCCGCGCCAGTTCACGCCCGCCGCGAACCAGTAGCGGCCTCCCGTCTCGCCGCGGTTGAACACCTGCAGGTCGGACGGGTCGTAGAAGCCGCGCCGCACGACGTAGCCGATGGTCATGATGACCATCCACGGGGTCGTCGTGACGACGATCGCGCCGACGAACGCGTTGACGGTCCCGAGCAGGTCGAACACCAGCCGGCCGACCAGGATGAAGAGGAACGCGATGGTGCCGATGAAGATCGTCGCCTGCACCCGGCTGAACCGCGGGACGACCGACGAGAAGTCCAGGCCGGTGCCGTAGAGGGAGGTCGTGCCGGTCGACAGGCCGCCGATGAACGCCACCACGAGCAGCAGCAGCGCGTACCAGAGCGGCGAGACGTGGATGAGCGAGACGACGTAGTCCGACTTGCCGAACACGAGCGTGGCGGTGGCGACGCCGAACAGCAGCGGGATCAGCCCGAGGCCCTGGCCGAGGACGGTCGCGCCGATCAGCTTGCGCGGCGGGGTCGCCCGCGGGATGTAACGCGACCAGTCGCCGAGGAACGCGCCGAACGAGATGGGGTTGGCCATGACGATGAGCGCGGCGGCGATGAAGGTCGGCCAGAACGCGCCGCCGATCGCCAGTGCCTTGGGGCCCGGGTCGTAGCCCGCATTGAAGACGCCCGAGTACGCCACGATCGCGAGCAGGATCAGCGCCGTGTTCGCGAAGACCGCGACCTTGTTGACCAGCAGCATGAACTGGTAGCCGTAGATCACCACCACGATCACGATCAGGCCGATGATCGCGTAGATGCCGAGCCGCAGGCCGACCGAGTCGGGCACGCCGGCGAGCCGGGTCAGGGCGCCGACGATCGCGTCGCCGGACACCCACACCGAGATGGAGTAGAAGGCGATCGCGGTCAGCAGCGACAGGAACGAGCCGACGATCCGGCCGCGCACGCCGAAGAGGGCGCCGGACGACACCGCGTTGTTCGTCCCGGTCTTCGGCCCGAACAGCGCCATCGGCGCGAGGAACGCGATGCCGACGGCGACGCCGAGCACCGTCGCGGCGACGGCCTGCCAGAACGACAGCCCGAGTGCGATCGGGAAGGTGCCGAGCAGGATCGTGGCGAACGTGTTCACGCCGCCGAACTGGATGCGGGCCAGGTCGAGCCAGTTCGAGGTGCGGTCGGCGTCCGGGATGGTGTCGATCCCGTGGGCCTCCACCTCGGTGATCTTGGGACGCGGGTTGAGGGCAGCGGTGACGTCGTCGTCGGACATGCGGGTTCCCTTCGGGGTCAGGTGGCGCGGTCGGGTGGTGGGGTCGGGCGGGGGTGTGCTCAGCGGGAGAGGGCGGAGGCGTCGGCCGGCTGCCCGGCCGAGGTCTCCCGGTGCCGCAGCGCGAGCAGCGACACCAGGTCGTAGGCGAGGTGGGAGGCCGCCACCCCGGTCAGCTCGGCGTGGTCGTAGGCGGGGGCGACCTCCACGACGTCCGCGCCGATCAGGTTGAGTCCCACGAAGCCGCGGATGATCTCCAGCAGTTCGCGGCTGGTGACGCCGCCGGCCTCCGGGGTGCCGGTGCCGGGTGCGTGGGCGGGGTCCATGACATCCACGTCGATGGAGATGTAGAGCGGGCGGTCGCCGATCCGGTCGCGGAGCTTGGCGACGACCTCGTCCACGCCCAGCCGGTAGACGTCGGCGCTCGTGACGATGCCGAAGCCGAAGCGGTGGTCGTCGTCGAGGTCCTTCTTGCCGTAGAGCGGGCCGCGGGTGCCGACGTGGCTGAGCGCCTCGGTGTCGAGGATGCCCTCCTCGAACGCCCGGCGGAACGGCGTGCCGTGGGTGAAGGCGGCGCCGAAGTAGGTGTCCCAGGTGTCGAGGTGCGCGTCGAAGTGCAGCAGGGCGACCGGGCCGTGGCGCTCGGCCGCGGCGCGCAGCAGCGGCAGGGAGATGGTGTGGTCGCCGCCGAGGGTGACCAGGCGCGTGCCGTCGGCGGTGAGGTCGTAGGCCGCGGACTGGACGGTCTCGATCGCTTCCGCGATGTCGAACGGGTTGACCGCGATGTCGCCGGCGTCGGCGACCTGGGTCAGTTCGAACGGGGAGACGTCGAGCGCCGGGTTGTAGGGGCGCAACAGGCGGGAGGCCTCCCGGATGTGGTTCGGGCCGAAGCGCGCGCCGGGACGGTAGGAGACGCCGGTGTCGAACGGGACGCCCGCCACGACGATGTCCGCGTGCTCCACCTGGTCGAGCCGCGGCAGCCGGGCGAAGCCGTCGCGGCCGGCGTAGCGGGGCGTGAGCGACGAGTCGATGGGGCCGACGTTCTGCGGCATGCAACCTCCTTGGTGCGTGTCTTGCGTTCAGTGCTGGTTTCCTGTCACGGAACCTTTGTTGCATGAGAGGCTACAACGCCTTTCCCGTCGCCGTCAACGCACTCCCGCGATTCGGCGGCGGACGTCCGCCGACCGGTTACCGTTGTCCCATGCGCCCGATGCCCCTCGAACCCGCCGACCGCCGTGTGGCCATCGGCCCGCGGCTGCGGGCGGCGCGCCGGGCGCAGCAGCTCACGATCGACGAGGTCGCGCAGATCACCGGCCTGACCAAGGGCTTCCTCTCCCGGGTCGAGCGCGACATGACCTCCCCGAGCGTCTCGTCGCTCATCAGCCTCTGCGACGTCCTCTCCATCCCGGTCGGCTCGCTGTTCGAGGAGCCCGACGTGCAGCTCGTCCCCGCGGGCACCGGCGCCAAGGTCAACCTCGGCGGGGTGGACACGGAGGAGCGCCTGCTGTCGCCGCGCTCGGAGTCGCGCGTCCAGGTCATCCGCTCCGTCATCCAGACCGGCGGCCACGGCGGCGAAGAGCTCTACGCGGTGGCCGCGGACGTCGACGTGCTGCACGTCCTCCGCGGTGAGATCGAGGTCCGCTTCTCCGACCGCGAGTGGCGACTCGGGCCCGGCGACAGCCTGACCTTCAGCGGCCACGAGCCGCACAGCTGGCGGGTGCTCACCGACGACGGGGCCGACGTGATCTGGGTGCTGGTGCCGGCGCTCTGGAGCGCGTGACGACAGGCCTCAGGCCTCCGCCGCCCCAGTCTGGTTGAACAGGTAGTAGACGCTCAGCGCCGTGAAACCGACCAGCATCGCCGGGGCGTAGACGACGCCGACGAGGGTCAGCAGCGGGTAGAACACCGTGCCGGCCCCGAACCGACGGAGGTCGGCCCTGCGTTCCCGCGGATCGAGCCTGCCCTGGCGCACCTCGAGCAGGGTGACCCGGCCGAAGAGGAGGGTGAACGCGACAGCGAAGCCGGTCGACACCCCGCCGTAGAGCACCGCCGCGACGCGCACGTCCGCCGCGCTGCCGTCCGCGAGCGCCGCGGACAGCGTCGCCGTCGTGAACGGGATCGCGGTGACGAACATCAGCAGGATGAGGTTCCAGAACAGCAGCAGCCGGTCGACGGCCACCACGAGCCGCAGGACGGAGTGGTGGTTGACCCAGATCACCCCGATGACGAGAAAGCTGACGACGTACGCGGCGAAGGACGGCCACGCCGCCCCGACCTGGGCCAGGAGGCTGGTGCCGTTCCCCGGCACGAGATGGAGGTCGAGGACGAGGAGGGTGATCGCGACCGCGAGCACCCCGTCACTGAACGCCTCGAGCCTTGCCTTCGACACGGTTCCTCCTCGCGCGCTCATCTAAGTCAGCCGGAGGGGCGGCTGTCAACCGATCGGGCGGGAAGGCTGCGCGGGAATTCGCCCCGACTTCCGGGAACATCCCACCGGGATATATAGTTAACGCATATAAATCATCGGCGCACCGACGCGCTTCCCGCTCGGGCGCGCACCTTCCGCCTGGGCCGGCGACCCACGACACCGCATACGAAACGCACGAAGGACTCTCTTGGCCCGCACCGGCATCTTCACCAAGGATCACCCGCACTATCGCTGGGTGGCGCTCTCCAACACCACGCTCGGCATGCTCATGGCGACGATCAACTCGTCGATCGTCATCATTTCGCTGCCCGCCATCTTCACCGGCGTGAAGCTGAACCCGCTCGAGCCGGGCAACGTCTCGTACCTGCTCTGGATGCTGATGGGCTACATGCTCGTCACCGCCGTCCTCGTCGTCATGTTCGGGCGGATGGGCGACCAGTACGGGCGCGTGCGTATCTACAACCTCGGCTTCGTGATCTTCACCCTCGCCGCCATCGCGCTCTGCCTCGACCCGTTCTCCGGCGGCCCGGGCGCCATGTGGCTGATCGCGTGGCGGTTCGTGCAGGGCATCGGCGGCGCCATGCTCTTCGCCAACTCGACGGCGATCCTCACCGACGCGTTCCCGGCCAACAAGCGCGGCTTCGCGCTCGGCCTCAACCAGGTCGCCGCCATCGCAGGCTCGTTCATCGGCCTCATCCTCGGCGGCGTGCTCGCCGAGATCGACTGGCGCGCGGTGTTCTTCGTCTCGGTACCGTTCGGGATCATCGGCACCATCTGGTCCTACAAGTCGCTGCACGAGGTCGGCCAGAAGAACCCGGGCCGCATCGACTGGCTCGGCAACGTCACCTTCGCGATCGGCCTGATCGCGCTCCTCACCGGCATCACCTACGGCATCCAGCCTTACGGCGGCTCGTCGCAGGGCTGGGGCAACCCGTGGGTGCTCGGCTCGATCATCGGCGGCATCCTGCTGCTGGTCGCGTTCGTCGTCGTCGAGCTCAAGGTGCCGTCGCCGATGTTCGACATGCGGCTGTTCAAGATCCGGGCGTTCTCGTCGGGCATCTTCGCGGGGTTCCTGGCGGCGATCGGCCGGGGCGGCCTCCAGTTCATGCTGATCATCTGGCTGCAGGGGATCTGGCTGCCGCTGCACGGCTACAGCTACGAGTCGACACCGCTCTGGGCGGGCATCTACATGCTGCCGATCACGATCGGGTTCCTGATCGCCGGCCCGATCTCCGGCGCGCTCTCCGACCGGTTCGGCTCGCGGGCGTTCGCGACCGTCGGGCTCGTGCTGGTCGCGGTCACCTTCGTCGGCCTCCTGCTCATCCCGGTGAACTTCGAGTACTGGCAGTTCGCGCTGCTGACCGGCCTGAACGGCATCGGCTCCGGCCTGTTCTCGTCGCCCAACCGCACGGCGATCATGAACAGCGTGCCGGCCAACGAACGCGGGTCGGCCTCCGGGATGGCGGGCGTCGCCCTCAACGCCGGAAGCTCGCTCTCCATCGGCATCTTCTTCTCGCTGATGATCGCGGGCCTGTCCGTCGCGCTGCCGACCGCGCTCACCACCGGGCTGACCTCGCACGGCGTTCCGCAGAACGTGGCGGCGCAGATCGGCGCGACCCCGCCGGTCGGCAGCCTGTTCGCGGCGTTCCTCGGCTACAACCCGATCGCGAGCCTGCTCGGGCCGACCGGCCTGCTGCAGTCCCCGCACGTGGACGCGGCGACGCTGACGGGCAAGGAGTTCTTCCCGCAGCTCATCTCCGGACCGTTCCACGACGGCCTCGTGGTGGTGTTCATCGCCGCCGCGGTGATGAGTCTGATCGGCGCCATCGCCTCCTTCCTCGGCGGATCGAAGTATGTTCATGAGGAGGCCGTCGCAGCCGCGCGGCCGGCGCTTGTGGAAGGCGAGGAAGTCGGTGCAGGGCGAGCGTGAGCATTCCGAACGGCCGACGACCGGTGACGACGATGTCGCCGGCCGCCTGGCCCTCGCCGTCGGGCGGCTGAACCGCCGCATCCGCTCGGCCACGGGAGGGCTCAGCCACGGCCAGCTCTCGGCGCTCTCCACGATCGTGCGCCGCGGGCCGCTGCGGCCGAGCGAGATCGCCGCGATCGAGATCGTCGCGGCGCCCACGATCACGCGCGTGGTCTCCGACCTGGAGGCGAAAGGGCTGGTGACGCGCAACCCCGACCCGGCCGACGGCCGCTCGTTCTTCGTGACCGGCACGCAGGCCGGGAACGACCTGCTGCTCGCGGCGCGGTCCGACCGGGCGCGCGCCGTCGCCGCGATCCTCGCGGAACTGGCGCCGGAGGACGTGGAGGCCCTGCGCGCCGCCCTCCCCGCGCTGGAGGAGGCCGCGCACAACGCGCGCCCGGCCTCCTGACAGCGCGGCCGTTCGACGAGGGTCGGGTCAGGTGCGCGGTGGGCGGCGACGGTCGCGCGGCGGGCGCCGGGCGGCGACCACGGGGTGCGCGCCCGTATAGCCCTCGCGGGCCTGCGCGATCGCCAGGATGCGCGACCGCTGCGCGTACCAGCCCAGGATCAGCAGCGGGATGATGATGACCAGCGACGCGACCGTGAACGTCCCGGTCGGGTAGTCGAACGCCATCAGCACGATCACCGACGCCAGGAAGGCCAGCGTCAGGTAGGCCGTGAACGGCGCCCCGAACAGCCGGAACGACGGCCGGGCGAGCTTGCCCTGCAGCGACCACTTCCGCAGCTGCATCTGGCAGAGGATGATCATCGCCCAGCTCGTGACGATGCCGAGCGAGGCCACGTTCAGCACGATGTTGAACGCCTCCGCCGGCACGATCAGGTTGAGGAAGACGCCGAGGATGCCGATCGCCGCGGTCAGCAGGATGCCGCCGTACGGCACGCCGCGCGTGTTCATCCGCGCCGTGAACGCGGGCGCCGCGCCGGTCTGCGCCATCGAGTGCAGGATGCGGCCGGTCGAGTACATCCCGGCGTTCAGGCTCGACAGCGCCGCCGTGAGCACGACGAAGTTCATCACCGAGCCGACGATCGCGCTGAGCTGCGGGCCGCCGAGGTGGCTGAAGAACGTGACGAACGGGCTCTCGTTGCCGCTGTAGGCGCTCGCCGGGAGCAGCAGTGCGAGCAGCAGCACCGAGCCGCAGTAGAACACCGCGATCCGGAACACCACGCTGTTGATCGCGCGCGGCATGATCTTCTCCGGGTTCTCGGTCTCGCCCGCCGCGATGCCGACCAGCTCGACGCCGGCGTACGCGAAGACGACGCCCTGCACGAGCACGATCGCCATCCCGATCGTGGCGACGCCGTGCGGGAGCAGCCAGCCGTTCTGCGCCAGCATCGCGACACCGGTCGGGCCGACGTCGGTCGGCCAGCCGGCGGCGAGCACGATGATGCCGACGACGAGGAAGGCCACCAGCGCTCCCACCTTGATGATCGCGAACCAGAACTCCATCTCGCCGAACACCTTCACCGAGATGAGGTTGAGGCTGACGACGACCACGAGTGCGATCAGCGCGAGCAGCCACTGCGGCACCGACGTGAACAGCTGCCAGTACTTGACGTAGAGGGCGACGGCGGTGGAGTCCACGATCGCGGTCATCGCCCAGTTGAGGAAGTACATCCAGCCGGCGACGTAGGCCATCTTCTCGCCGTAGAACTCGCGCGCGTACGACACGAACGAGCCCGACGACGGCCGGTGCAGCACCAGCTCGCCGAGCGCGCGCAGCACCAGGAACGCGAAGAAACCGCAGACGGCGTAGACGAGGACGAGCAGCGGGCCGCCCTGCTGGAGCCGGCCGCCCGCGCCGAGGAAGAGGCCGGTGCCGATGGCGCCGCCGATGGCGATCATCTGGAGCTGCCGCGACGACAGCGCCTTGTGGTAGCCCTCCTGCTCGCTGGAGAAGTCCTGCACCGCCTGGGAGACGTCGCCCAGGTGCTCGCGGCGGTTCTCCAGATCGTCGGCGGGGTCGTGCTGTGGTGTGCTCATCGGCGCCTCCCTGGTCCGGCGTCCCACAGTACCCGGTGCTTTCGGCGCGGATGCAATCGCCGAGGGGGACGTGGACGCTCTCATCCACGGGTTTCAGCGGCGGCTGCGTGCCCTCGGGCGGTGGAGGTCAGGCGATGGCGAGGAGGGCGGCGGCGGTGATGGCGAGGACCAGCCCGACCCACTGCACGGGGGCGATCCGCTCACGCAGGACGACCGCCGCGAGCACGATCGTGCCGGCGGGGTAGAGCGCAACGAGCACCGACATCGTGGTCAGGTCGCCCGCCCGCAGCCCGAGCAGGATGAGCACGTTGGCGGAGGCGTCGAGCAGCCCGGAGCCGAGCCCGAGCAGCAGTCCGCGCCGGGTGAGCCTCCGGGTGACGCCGCGCGCGGCCAGGACGCCGATGATCGTCCACATGATCGCCGCGTTGACCGTGCGGTTGGCGACCAGCGGCACGAGGCCGGAGTCGGCCGGGGTCTGGTTCAGCATGATGAGGAAGACGCCGATCAGCGCGCCCGCGGCGACGGCCATCCCGAGCGCGCGGGGGCTGGGGCGCACGGCGCCGCGCTCCGGGACGAAGCCGACCAGCACGACCGCGACCAGCGCGAGTCCGAGCGCGACGTAGCCGATCGGGGCGAACCTGTCGCCCCCGGCGAGGCCCCAGACCATCGGCACGACCGCGGACACCAGCGCGGTCAGCGGCGAGAGGATGCTCATCGGCCCGATCGCGAGGCACGCGTAGAGCAGCGCGATCGCGAGCGCGCCGACCGCTCCGGAGGCCGCGCCCCAGCCGAGCGCGGCAGGCGACCAGACGCCGCCGGCGAAGGGCAGTGCGGCGAGGAGGAGCGCGAGGCCGCCGGCGGCGCCGAGGGCGGTGGTGCGCAGCGGGCCGATCGCGCGCGCGGCGAGGCCCCCGACGAAGTCGGCCGAGCCGTAGACGAGAGCGCTGACCAGGCCGAGGATCGCGGCCGACATCAGGCCGGGGCCGGTGCGATGCGTACGCCCGCGGTGCGGTGGGCCGGGGTGCTGTGGGCCGGGGTGCTGTGCGGCGCGGTGCTGTGGGCTTCGGGGTGCGTCCGCATGGGCCGATCGTACCGGAGGGCCCCGACGCACCCGGTTCGTCCTCCACGACCGCAGCGCCTTCGCGTGTTCTCCACAGATTCGCGACCCGGGCTCGGCGGTCGGCGGCGGTCGTTACGATCGAGGGATGAGCTGGAACACGTGGGAGCCCGACGACCGGGAGGCGCCGCCCTTCGACGAGCCGCCGTTCGACGTGGAGCCCCCGCTGCCCGACTTCGGCGACGACCCGTACGCGGACGTGCCGTTCTCGGGCGCGCCGCCGGCGGCTTCTGCGGAGGGTCCGTCCGCCGTCGCCGCACCGCGGGCCCCGCAGGCGACGCCGGCGCGCTTCGCTACTCCGGCCGAGGCGCTGCGCACCGTGTTCGGCTACGACTCCTTCCGCGGCCAGCAGGCCGAGATCATCGACCGGGTGGTGGCGGGCGGCGATGCCGTCGTGCTCATGCCGACCGGCGGCGGCAAGTCGCTGTGCTACCAGATCCCGTCGCTGGTGCGCGAAGGCACCGGCGTCGTCGTCTCGCCGCTCATCGCCCTCATGCAGGACCAGGTGGACGCGCTGCTCGCGGTCGGCGTCCGCGCGGCCTTCCTCAACTCGACCCAGGACTCCGGTCAGCGCGCTGCGGTCGAGCGCGCCTACCTCGCGGGGGAGCTCGACATCCTCTACGTCGCGCCGGAGCGGCTCTCGAGCGAGGCGACCAAGCGTTTCCTGGAGCGCGGCCGGGTGGCGCTCTTCGCGATCGACGAGGCGCATTGTGTGTCCCAGTGGGGCCACGACTTCCGTCCCGACTACCTGGCGCTCTCCGAGCTGGCCGAGCGCTGGCCGGACGTCCCGCGCATCGCCCTCACCGCGACCGCGACCGAGGCGACCCACCGCGAGCTCACCGAGCGGCTGCGCCTCCAGGACGCCGAGCATTTCGTCTCCGATTTCGACCGACCCAACATCCAGTACCGCATCGTGCCGAAGGTGGAGGTCCGCAAGCAGCTTCTCGACTTCATCACCGGGGAGCACCCCGGCGAGGCCGGCATCGTCTACGCGCTGTCCCGCAACTCGGTGGAGCGCACGGCCGAGTTCCTCGCCGGCCGCGGCCTCACCGCGCTGCCGTACCATGCCGGCCTCGACGCCCAGACGCGGGCGCGCACCCAGTCGCGGTTCCTGCGGGAGGACGGCGTAATCGTCGTCGCGACCATCGCGTTCGGCATGGGCATCGACAAGCCGGACGTGCGGTTCGTCGCCCACATCGACCTCCCGAAGTCGGTCGAGGGGTACTACCAGGAGACCGGCCGCGCCGGCCGAGACGGCCTCCCGTCCACCACCTGGCTGGCCTACGGGCTGCAGGACGTCGTGCAGCAGCGCCGCATGATCGACGAGTCCCCCGGCGACCTCGCGCACCGCCGCCGCCTCACCCAGCACCTCGACGCGATGCTCGCCCTGTGCGAGACCGTGCAGTGCCGCCGAATGAACCTGCTCAACTACTTCGGCCAGCGCGCGACGCCCTGCGGCAACTGCGACACCTGCCTCACCCCGCCCGAGACCTGGGACGGCACCGTCCCCGCACAGAAGCTGCTGTCGACCGTCGTGCGCCTGCAGCGCGAGCGCAACCAGCGCTTCGGCGCCGGCCACCTCATCGACATCCTGCGCGCCAAGCGCACCCCGCGCGTCGACCAGTACGGCCACGACCGGCTGTCCACCTGGGGCGTCGGCGACGACCTGGGCGAGAGCCAGTGGCGCGGCGTCGTCCGCCAGCTCATCGCCCAGGAGCTGCTGAAGCCCGAAGGCGAGTACGGCGTCCTCACGCTGACCCCTGCGAGCGCCGAGGTGCTGTCCGGCGGGCGGCAGGTGGTCCTGCGCCGCGAGCCCGAGCGGGCGCCCCGTTCGTCGCGGAGCAGCCGCGCCGCCTCGGCTCCCGCCGACCTGGCCCCTGCCGACGCCGGCCTCTTCGAAGCCCTGCGCGCCTGGCGCGCGGGCGAGGCGAAGACCCAGGGCGTCCCCGCCTACATCGTCTTCGGCGACGCCACCCTCCGTGCCGTAGCCACCGCCCGCCCCTCGTCGCTCGCCGACCTCGACGGCATCAGCGGCATCGGCGCCAAGAAGAAGGAGACGTACGGGGAGGCGCTGCTGGAGGTGGTGGCGGGGGAGGGGTAGTGGTGAGTGCCGGCTAGCCCAAGGCTCCCACCTCGTACTCCAGCGCCACCTGCCCACCCGGGTGGATGCTCGACGACACCAGTCGCAGCGGCGTCACCGGCAGCGCCTCCGGCACCACGCCGCGTCCGCCGCCAACGACGCTCGGCAGGATCCGCAGCCGCAGCACATCCACCTCGCCGGCCAGGAACGCCGCGTCCGCCAATCGCAGGCTGCCCCACACGATGATCTCGCCGGGGTACGCGGCCTTCAGCCGGCGCAGCGACTCCACGACGTCGCCGCGCTCGACGGTCGCCGGCGCGAGGTCGCCCCACGGCGCCGCGTCCAGGCCGTTGCTGAGCACGTGCTTCGGGAGGCGGTTGATCAGCCCGGCGATCGGGTCCTCCTCCTCGGAGGCCGTCGGCCAGTACGACGCGAACATGCGGTACGTGTTCGCCCCGAGCACGATCGCGGACAGGCCCGCGAGCCTCCGGAGCTGCTCCCGGTCGGCCTCGCCGCCGGTCGACTGCGGCGTCAGGAAGCTCATGCCACCGTCGGCGTCCGCCGCCTTCCCGTCCGCCGACACGATCTGCTCCACGATGAGCCGCGCCATCCCGTCCCCCTTCGACGCTCCGGACGCCGCCACCGTAGGTCCCACCTAACGGCAGCGTCAAGGAGCCCGCATCGTCGGCGTTGACGGAGGAGCAATACCGACCCCCGGCCGGCATCCCGCTGAACCCCTACCGTCCATCGAGATGCGAAATAGGCTGAACTCATGGGACATCGTGGCACCTGGGTCTTGGATCCCATCACGCAGGTCGAGTTGTGGGCCCCAGAGGGCTGTGATCCTGGAAGCGCGATCCGGCGAGCTCAGCTCCAGCGGGACGGGGCGCTGATTTCGGTTCGACTCCTCCCCGAGCACGGAGTTTCGTGGCCGATCTGGCAGCGCGAAGTCGGGCTCCTCGATGAGAACTCGCTGCCGTTGAGTCCCGCGCTGAATGCCGCGCTGCGCGAGTGGTCCCTGTTCTGGGCGACCCACCTGAGTATGGACGGCGAGTGGTCGTCTGCCGACAACCGGGACTGGTGGTTCCGGCGAGCGCGCGAGCTGGAAGACGCGTTGGAGATCGAACTCTGGGAGGTCGCGGTCATTGAGCGCGGGTTCCCGGTTGACGACGAGGGTGGCGGAGGCGCCTGAGGCTCGGCGCCTCCGCCCGACGTGCTTATGGCTCTGTATTCCTCAGCAGGTGGTGCCGGATTGAGGGAACGATGTGATGAGGCGATCACTGTCGTTTGCCCACGCGGATCGAACTCGGAAGGAGTAGACGACCTGGCTGGGGTTGTTCTTCTTTGCGAAGAAGATCTCGGTGACTCCGCAGGTCGTTGTTGTTGACGGGGCTGACGCGGCGATACTCGGGCCACATGACGGCGCTCGCCGTCGCCCCCGACATCAAGTCGTCCCAGGACTCGACACCTTGCGCCGCTGAATCGCACCCAGCTGCGCGCGCAGCATTCAGCTTGGCTTGCCAGTCGGCCTCCTTGCCGGCTCGGATGTGCTTGTAGCCCCATCCGCTGTTTTCATCTCCCGTTCCACACTTCAGGCGGACGTCTTTGCCCTGGCCGTCCCACCACGAGGTGTAGAGGGCGAAGGTGTCATCTTGGTGGTTGAGAGAGAAGCATCCGAACCACTGATCCCACCCGATGAGTCGACTGGAGATCGCGCCGCCGCTGGGATCCGTTGTCTCGGTGAGGTGCAGAGCACTGTCTGAGAAAGTCGAGTCGACTTCCACAAGCTCCCCGTCGACTTTGACGAACGCTGCGACCGCAGCTCTGTCGGGATCGAGTTCTCCCGCCCATGCGGGCGACGCCCAGAGCACACTGGCGAGCAGTGCCACGCAACCAGTCAAGACGGTCGCGCGCTTCCATCGCGTTTTCATTGAATTTCTCTCCCTTGAGTCGGTGAAACGCTGCATGCGCAACATCACAGCCACTATGGCAAACTCCGCAAAGAGAGCGATCGAGGAGGATGAATCACCCGCCGGTCCACTCACGGCAAAAACCAAGCACTACTCGGTTTATGATCGGAACCGTCAACCCATGACGCCCGAAGGAGTGCGAATGCCCGACACGACCGCCACCGACACGACCGCCACCGACCCCACCACCACCGCGACGCCCGCCGCCGCCCTCCCCGTCGACCCCCGCTTCCGCGACGCCAGCCTCCCGCTCGATGAGCGCGTCGAGATCCTGCTCGGCCAGATGACGTTGGAGGAGAAGGCCGGCCTGTTCTTCCAGACCATGATCACCATCGGTGAGGGCGGGACGGTCGCCGGGCCGAATCCGCTGTTCGGGATCGCGGACAGCGCCGAGATGATCCGTGACCGGCACATGACCCACTTCAACGTGTTCGGCGCCGCCGCCTCGGCCGCCGAGATGGCCGAGTGGCACAACCGTGTCCAGGAGGTCGCGGCGAGCACGCGCCTCGGCATCCCGGTCACGCTCTCCACCGACCCGCGGCATTCGTTCAGCGACAATCCGGGCGCGGCGATCATGGCCGGGCCGTTCTCGCAGTGGCCGGAGACGCTCGGCCTCGCGGCGATCGGGGACGAGCAGCTCGTGGAGCGCTTCGCGGACATCGCCCGGCAGGAGTACACCGCGGTCGGTATCCGGGTCGCCCTGCACCCGCAGATCGACCTCGCGACCGAGCCCCGCTGGGCGCGCCAGGTGGCCACCTTCGGCGAGGACCCCGACCTCACCTCGCGCCTCGGTGCGGCGTACATCCGCGGCTTCCAGGGCGCCGAGCTCGGCCCGGACTCGGTTGCGACGATGACCAAGCACTTCCCCGGCGGCGGCCCGCAGAAGGACGGCGAGGACCCGCACTTCCCGTACGGCCGCGAGCAGGTCTACCCGGGCGGCGCGTTCGAGACGCACCTCAAGCCGTTCGAGGCGGCCTTCGAGGCCGGCACCAGCCAGATCATGCCGTACTACGGGATGCCGGTCGGCACCGAGTACGAGGAGGTCGGCTTCGGCTTCAACAAGTCCGTCGTCACCGGCCTGCTGCGCGAGCGCTACGGCTTCGACGGGATCGTCTGCACCGACTGGGGACTGCTCTCGGACGCCGAGATCGCGGGCCAGCCGTTTCCGGCCCGCGCGTGGGGCGTCGAGCACCTCAGCACGCGGGAGCGGATGGCGAAGGTCCTGGATGCCGGCGCCGACCAGTTCGGCGGGGAGGCCATCCCGGGCCTCCTCGTCGACCTGGTGCGCAGCGGCGAGCTGCCGGAGGAGCGCCTCGACGTCTCGGCCCGGCGCCTCCTGCGCGAGAAGTTCCGGCTCGGGCTGTTCGACGCGCCGCTGGTCGACCCGGCGCGCGCGGCGGAGGTCGTCGGCAACGCGGAGTTCGTGGCGGCGGGGGAGGCGGCGCAGCGCGCGTCTGTCACCCTCCTGAAGAACGAGGGCATCCTTCCGCTGAGCCGGGGCGCGAAGGTTTTCGTGCACGGCTTCGACCCGGAGGTGGTCGCCGGCTACGCGACCGTCGTCGCCACCCCGCAGGAGGCCGAGGTGGCGCTGGTGCGCCTGCACGCGCCGTACGAGCAGCGCGCGACGGTATTCGAGAACTTCTTCCACGCGGGCTCGCTCGACTTCCCGCAGGAGACCGTGGACGAGGTCCTCGCCATCGCCCGCGCGGTGCCGACGGTGCTGGAGGTGTTCCTCGACCGTCCGGCCATCCTCACGCCGTTCGCGGCCGAGGTGCGCGCCATCGCGGCCGACTTCGGCGCGAGCTCCGCGGCCCTGCTCGACGTGCTGTTCGGGGAGGCCGCGCCGCAGGGGCGCCTCCCGATGGACCTGCCGTCGTCGATGGCCGCGGTGGTCGAGAACCGCCCGGACGTCCCCTTCGACACGGCCGACCCGCTCTACCGCTTCGGCCACGGCCTGGGCTACTAGCGCTCAGCATCTTCCGAGCGTTGCCCCTGGTCGCCCGCGGATCGCAGGCGTACAGTGCCCTTTCCGTGGGGCGATCAGGGAATCTTTCGTCCCCGCCCACGGTTATGTCAGGTGGCATAATTTCGCGACGATCTCGAAGGAGGGATGAAATGGCACGGAGGATCGAAGAACTCGAGGACGAGACCGGCGCAATCATCAAGTACAAGCGGCACATCAACGGCAAGGGGCTGGTGTCCCCGACGGCTCGCGTGGCCGACTCGGCCCGCATCGAGCCGACCGCCTACGTGGAGGCCGACGCCCGCGTCGGGCTGGACGCCTACATCGGCGCCGGAAGCTGGATCGACTCGGGCGCGACGGTCGGCGACCGCACCTTCGTCGGCGCCAACGTCCACATCGGCAAGGGCTGCGTCATCGGCAGCGGCGCGCGCATCGGCAGCAACGTGAAGGTGGGCGAGAACGCCATGATCGGCAACGGCGCCCGCGTCGACCGCGACGAGCAGATCGCGGCAGGCACCGTGATCGAGCTGCACGGGGCGAGCGCCGCGCGCGCGGCCCTCGCCGCCATGCCGCGCGAGGCGCGCCCGACCCGCCGGGCGGCCTGAGCGGTTACCGGCTTCCGGTCGCTCTTGTCCATACCCGATGACGTTCGGGACGGCGTTTTGGAGCATCCCACAAACGGCCCGCGGACCTCGCGGGCCGTTTTTGTCGCCTCCGCACCGACGGTTTCTCCTTGTCGCCGCCCGGTCGTAGCGTGACGATGACCCCGAGACATCGAAGAGGAAACTCATGGTTGATACCGCCGAGCGCGCACCCGAGAAGTCCAACGCAGTGAAGTCCAACGCAGTGAAGTCCGACGCCGTGAAGTCCGGCACCCCGGTCGTGGATGCCGCCGCGAGCGAAGCCGCGGCCGCCGCTGCCGCCACCGCCCCCGCCGGCGCCACGCCGCGCGTCGACGTGGAGGCGCTGGGCCGCCAGCTCCTGGGCACCTGGGCCGAGGTCCGGCTGGCGTCGCGGGAGCTCTCCTCGCGACCCGAGATGCAGAAGGTCGAGGGCCTCTCCGTCGCCGACCACCGCAAGCGCGTCTTCGGGCAGCTCAAGCTGCTGGTCGAGAACGGCCAGGTGCACCGCGCCTTCCCGAAGGTGGTCGGCGGCCTGGAGGACAACGGCGGCAACATCGCCGCGTTCGAGGAGCTCGTCGCGGCCGACCCGTCGCTGCAGATCAAGTCGGGCGTGCAGTGGGGACTGTTCGGCGCCGCCGTGCTGCACCTCGGCACCGAGCACCACCACACCACCTACCTGCCGGGGATCATGTCGCTCGACGTGCCCGGCGCGTTCGCGATGACCGAGACCGGGCACGGCTCCGACGTCGCCGCGATCGCGACCACCGCCACCTACGACCCGGAGTCGCAGGAGTTCGTCCTCGACACCCCGTTCCGCGGCGCCTGGAAGGACTACCTCGGCAACGCCGCGGTCGACGCCACCGCCGCTGTCGTGTTCGCGCAGCTCGTGACGAAGGGCGTCAACCACGGCGTTCACGCCTTCTACGTGCCGATCCGCGACGCGAACGGCGACTTCCTGCCGGGCATCGGCGGCGAGGACGACGGCCAGAAGGGCGGCCTCAACGGCATCGACAACGGGAGGCTGCACTTCACCGGCGTGCGCATCCCGCGCACCGACCTCCTCAACCGCTACGGCGACGTCGCCGAGGACGGCACCTACTCCTCGCCCATCGCGAGCCCGGGCCGGCGCTTCTTCACGATGCTCGGCACGCTCGTCCAGGGCCGCGTCTCGCTCGACGGCTCCGCGATCATCGCCTCCAAGATCGGCCTGAAGATCGCGCTCACCTACGGCGACCAGCGCCGCCAGTTCACCGCGGGCAGCGACACCGACGAGGAGGTCGTGCTCGACTACCAGCGCCACCAGCGCCGCCTGCTGCCGCTGCTGGCGACCACGTACGCGGGGAGCTTCGCCCACGAGGTGTTCCTGCACAAGTTCGACGACGTGTTCAGCGGCAAGACCGACACCGACGCCGACCGGCAGGACCTGGAGACCATCGCGGCGGCCCTCAAGCCGCTCAGCACCTGGCACGCGCTGGAGATGCTCCAGGAGGCGCGCGAGGCGTGCGGCGGCGCGGGCTTCCTCACCGAGAACCGGATCACTTCGCTGCGCCAGGACCTCGACATCTGGGTGACCTTCGAGGGCGACAACAACGTCCTCCTGCAGCTCGTCGCCAAGCGGCTGCTGACCGACTTCAGCCGCAAGTTCGCCAAGGCCGACGCCGGGGCGCTCGCGCGCTACGTGGTCGTGCAGGCGGCAGGGAAGGCGTACCACGGCAGTGGGCTCCGCAGCGTCGGCCAGACCGTGCGCGACTTCGGCTCGACGGCCCGCGCGGTCAACTGGCTGCAGGAGTCCGCGACCCAGCGCGAACTGCTCACCGACCGCGTCGAGACGATGATCTCGGAGATCGGCGGACGACTGCGCCCGGCCTCCAAGCTCGGCAAGAAGGCCGCGGCCGACCTGTTCAACTCGCAGCAGAACGAGCTGATCGAGGCCGCCCGCGCCCACGGCGAGCTGCTGCAGTGGGAGGCGTTCACCGAGGCGCTGGAGCAGGCGCCGGACGCCGGTACCAAGCAGGTGCTGACCTGGCTGCGCGACCTGTTCGGCTTCGGGCTGATCGAGAAGCACCTGGCCTGGTACCTCATCCACGGCCGCCTGTCTCCGCAGCGCGCGCAGGCCGTCTCGGCGTACATCGACCGGCTGCTCACCCGCATCCGTCCGCACGCCGTCGATCTGGTGGATGCTTTCGGCTACGGTCCGGAGCTGGTGCGCGCGAAGATCGCGAGCGGCGCCGAGGCCGAGCGCCAGGCGGAGGCGCGCGCCTACTACGCCGAGCGCCGCGCCGACGGCACGCTGCCGACGCCCGAGAAGGCGCCGAGCAAGCACCGCTGACGAACGACCTGACAGAACACGCCGTCTCGCGAACCCGCGAGGCGGCGTGTTCTGTCAGGTCGTGCTGTTCTGCCGGCCGTCAGAGCAGGCCCAGCGCGCGCACGGCGTCGCGCTCGGCCACGAGCTCGGCGACGGAGGCGTCGATGCGCTCGCGCGAGAAGGAGTCGATCGCGAGGCCCTGAACGATCTCCCAGCGGCCGTCGACGGACCGCACCGGGAACGACGAGATGAGGCCCTCCGGTACGCCGTAGGAGCCGTCCGAGACGACCGCGGCGGAGGTCCAGCGCTCGCCGGTGCCGTCCACCCAGTCGCGCACGTGGTCGATGGCGGCGCTCGCCGCAGAGGCCGCCGACGACGAGCCGCGCACCGCGATGATTTCGGCGCCGCGCTTCGCCACGCGCGGGATGTACTCGTCCGCGAGCCAGCGCTCGTCGACGAGTTCCGTGGCGGGGCGGCCGTTCACGGTCGCGTGGCTGAGGTCCGGGTACTGGCTGGCCGAGTGGTTGCCCCACACGATGACGCCCTCGATCGCCGCGACCGTCACGCCGAGCTTGGCCGCGAGCTGCGCGACCGCGCGGTTGTGGTCCAGCCGGGTCATCGCGGTGAAGCGCTCGGCGGGGATGTCGGGGGCGTGCGCGCTGGCGATGAGCGCGTTGGTGTTGGCGGGGTTGCCCACCACGAGCACGCGGAGGTCGTCGGCGGCGACGGCGTTCAGGGCGGCGCCCTGCGGGCCGAAGATGCCGCCGTTCGCTTCCAGGAGGTCGGCGCGCTCCATCCCGGCGGTGCGCGGCCGGGCGCCGACGAGGAGGGCGACGCTCGCCCCGTCGAAGGCAGCGCGCGGGTCGTCGGACACGTCGACCCCGTGCAGCAGCGGGAAGGCGCCGTCCTGCAGCTCCAGCGCCGTGCCCTCCGCCGCGCCGTGCCCGGCCGGGATCTCCAGCAGCCGCAGCCGCACCGGCACGTCCCGCCCGAGCAGCTGCCCGGAGGCGATGCGGAAGAGCAGGGCGTAGCCGATCTGTCCACCGGCGCCGGTGACGGCGACGGTCACGGGGGTGCTCATGCCGTGAGCCTAGCCCTGTCGGTAACGGAGGACATCCGCCCATCGGGATGGCCGAATGGCGGGTAACGGAGGAGATTCGGGCAGGTCCGGGGCCGGAGTCCTCCGTTGTGCGCGTGTGCGCACGGGGGCTCGGGGCCGCGCGGCGTGAGGGGGGAGGGGCAGTGGGCCGCTACAGTCGCACCATGCGCACTCTCTACCCGGAGATCGAGCCGTACGACAGCGGGATGCTGGACGTCGGCGATGGCCAGCAGGTGTACTGGGAGACCAGCGGCAACCCCGAGGGCAAGCCGGTGGTGTTCCTGCACGGCGGCCCCGGCGGCGGCAGCACGCCCTCCCACCGCCGGCTGTTCGACCCGGAGCGGTACCGGATCGTCCTGCTCGACCAGCGCAACTGCGGTCGCAGCCTCCCGCACGCGAGCGACCCGGACGCCGACCTGTCGGCGAACACCACCTGGCATCTCGTCTCCGACCTGGAGAAGCTGCGCGAGCACCTGGACGTCGAGCGCTGGCAGGTGTTCGGCGGCTCGTGGGGCAGCGCGCTGGCGCTGGCGTACGCCGAGACGCATCCCGAGCGCGTGAGCGAACTGATCGTGCGCGGCATCTTCACGCTGCGCCCGGCCGAGCTGGACTGGTTCTACGAGGGCGGCGCTGCGGCGCTGTTCCCCGACCTGTGGGAGGACTTCGTGGCTCCGGTGCCGCCGGAGGAGCGCGGCCATCTGATCCGTGCGTACAGCCGCCTGCTCGCCGACGAGGACCCGGCCGTGCACGGTCCGGCCGCCGTCGCCTGGTCGCGGTGGGAGTCCTCGACGATCACTCTGCTGCCCCGGCCGGAGGTCGTTGCCACATTCACCGAGGAGAAGTACGCGGTCGCCTTCGCGCGCATCGAGAACCACTACTTCATGAACGGCGGCTGGTTCGAGGAGGACCAGCTCATCCGCGACGCGCACAAGCTGGAGGGCATCCCCGGCGTCATCGTGCAGGGCCGTTACGACGTGTGCACCCCCGCGATGACGGCGTGGGACCTGCACCGGGCGTGGCCGGAGGCGGAGCTGACCATCGTCCCGGACGCCGGGCACGCGTACGACGAGCCGGGGATCCTGGACGCGCTGATCGAGGCGACCGACCGGTTCGCGGGCGGAGAGCCGGCCGGAGACGCGGCGGACGAGGAGACCGCGGACGAAGAAGCCCCGAGCGAAGAGGGCCCGAACGAAGAGGGCACAGACGACGAGGAGTAGCCCGCTCAGCCCGCGAGGGCCGCGAGCGCCTTCCTGAGCTGCGTCGAGGAGGTCGTCACCGTGTACGGGAAGTACACGACCTCCACCCCGACCGCGGCGAACTCCCGCTCCAGCCGCAGGCCCTTCTCGGTGCCGCGCCAGTCGTCGCCCTTGAAGAACACGTCGAAGTGTAGCTCCCGCCACATGTCGAGCTTGTCCGGGACGGTCTCGGCGACCGCCTCGTCCACGTAGGCGATGTGGCGCACGATCTCGATCCGCTCCGCGAGCGGGATGACCGGGTCGACGCCCTTGGTGAGCCGCAGCATCTCGTCGGAGACCACTCCTGCGATCAGATAGTCGCACTGGCTCTTGGCGTGCTTGAGGATGTTGAGGTGTCCGATGTGGAACAGGTCGAACCCTCCTGCGGCATAGCCGACGCGCATCGTCACTTCGGGCGGCCCCCTTCGGGTGAGGTATTCTCACCTATTCTGCACAAAAACTGAGAAGTTGTCACTAGAAGTTCACGAGGGGGTGGGTGCGCGCTCGCCGTGTCACCCGAATGGGGTGCGAATCGAGGGATGTTAGTTGAGAGTTTCTCAACTAGACTCCTGGGCACGGCCCGACCGCCGCAGGGAACCCGAACCCGAACCTGGTTCCACGCTGTCCGGCCACGGCCGACGACGTCGGGAAGGGGGAGGGATGAGCACCAGCGACAGCACCGCGTCGTACGGCGACATCGTGCGCCGCCTCGCCGGCGCGCAGAAGGTCACGCTGCCGGGCTCCCCGCCCTACTCCATCTACGTGAACCGCAAGGCCGGCCGCCTGATCGCCGCCTGGGCGTACCGCGCGGGGCTGACGCCGAACGCGGTGACCGCGATCTCCGCTGCCCTGACCTTCGCGGGCATCCTGTGCATCGCGCTCATCCCGCCCGCAGCGTGGAGCGGCCTGCTGGTCTGGCTGCTGCTGGCGCTGGGCTACGCGTTCGACTCGGCGGACGGGCAGGTCGCCCGGCTGCGCGGCGGCGGATCGCCCGCCGGCGAGTGGCTCGACCACGTCGTGGACGCCGCGAAGCTGTCCAGCCTCCACATCGCGGTCGCGATCGCGATGTTCCGCTGGTTCGCACTGCCGCCGGGATGGCTGCTGCTCCCTCTTCTCTATGCGATCGTCTCCGCGGTCACGTTCTTCGGCATGATCCTCAACGACCTGCTGCGCGACGCGCGCGGCGGCCGCAAGCGCGACGTCGGCACGCGGTCGCTGGCGCACACGATCCTGATCCTGCCCACCGACTACGGGATCCTCTGTCTCGTGTTCCTGCTGCTCGGCTGGCCGCTGCTGTTCACGATCGCCTACGGCCTCTTCTTCATCGCGAACCTCGGAGCTCTCGCCTTCGCGCTTCCGCGCTGGTTCTCGCAGATGAAGCAACTCGGAAAGGAAGTCCGATGACCTCGCACGACGAGAAGGAGCCCCCGCAGGGCCCCGCGCGGATGAAGCCGCGGAACATCGCCCTGATCGCTGCCGGCGCCGTGGTCGTGCTCGGCCTCGCGGCCGTGGGGGTCTGGTGGGGCGTGGCGAACGGGCCGGCATCGTCGCCGGTGGCCGCCGACGGCGCTCACACGTCGTCCGCCGCGTCCGCGCCCGGTGCGTCCTCCGCGCCTGGCGCGTCCTCCACTCCGGGCGCTCCGGCCTCGGGCGCGCCCGGGAGCGGGGCGCCCGGCTCCACGAACGCGCCGGGCACCGTCCCCGGAGCGGCGGGCGCCGCCCTTCCGCAGCGTCAGCCGGTCGCGCTGGAGTCCACCGCGGCCGTCGTCAAGGGCGTGACCGTCGCGATGACCAAGCTGGAGTCGGTCAAGGGCCAGGCCCAGGGGGTCGGCGAGATCGCCGGGCCCGCGATCCGGTTCACGCTGGACTTCACCAACAACGGGAGTGCCGCCTACTCGACCCAGGGCGTCGTCGTGAACGTCTACTACGGCAAGGACAACACGCCGGCGCTGCCACTGAGCGGTCCGGGCGGGAAGACCCTCGCCGCGAGCGTGGCCGCGGGCGCCTCGGCGTCCGCCACCTACATCTTCACCGTGCCGGAGGACCAGCGTGGGTCCGTCATCGTCACGGTGGACTATCAGGCGGGTGCGCCCGCCATCGCCTTCCAAGGCGCCGCCCCGAAGTGACGGGCCGCCCCCCAATACGGGGGGCGAGCGCTCCACTCCACTCGATGCTGAGCTAAGCTCAGCGCCAGAAAACTGAGAAATTGTCGAGAAAGCCCCCGAACACCCCGAACGACATTTCTCCTCACAACCCGAACACAGGATGAAATCGTGACTGCATCGCACGAACCTCCCGCCAGGAGCGGGACCTCACCGGAGCCGGTGGATCGACCGCGCCGGAGCAGAGCGCTCCGCGCCGCGGCGGTCGGCCTCATCGCCGCAGTCGCGACGATCGCGGCCTCCCTCGTCGTCACCCAGCCCGCGCTGGCCGACACCGCGCCACCGCCCGGCGTCCCCGCGACCGTGAGCGCCGACCCGCTGCCGACCGTCCAGATGGACGGCGTGGCCTGGGTCGAGCAGGTCGTGGGCAACACCGTATACGTGGGCGGCCAGTTCGCGAACGCGCGGCCCGCGGGCGCGGCAGCGGGGACCAACCTCACCCCGCGCGCCAACATGCTCGCCTTCGATCTGACCACCGGCGCGTTGAACACGTCGTTCAACCCCGGGCCGAACGCGCAGGTCAAGGCGATGGCGGTCTCCCCCGACGGCACGCGACTCTACGTCGGCGGCTCGTTCACGACCATCGGCGGTGCGACCCGGTACCGGCTCGCGGCGTTCAACACCGCGACGGGCGCGCTCATCTCGACCTTCGTCCCGGTCATCAACGCCACGGTCAACGGCATCGTCGCCACGAACAGCACGGTCTACGCCGTCGGCGCGTTCTCGTCCGCCGGCAACCAGGCACGCACCTACGCCGCGGCGTTCTCGGCGAGCAACGGCGCGCTCCTGCCGTGGGCGCCGACGGTCGCGGGCGGCACGGCGCAGCACGTGGTGATCTCGCCCGACGGCTCGAAGGTCGTCATCGGCGGCAACTTCACCTCGGTCAACGGGTCGTCCAACCCGGGCTACGGTCTCGCCGCGCTCACGCCGGACACCGCGACCATGCTGCCCTGGAACATCAACAACCTCATCCGCAACGGCGGAACGCAGGCGGCGATCGAGAGCCTGCACGCCGACGCGTCCGGCCTCTACGGGTCGGGCTACGTCTTCGGCTCCGGCGGCAACCTCGAGGGCTCCTTCCGCGCAGACTGGACGAACGGCGACCTGGTCTGGGTCGAGGACTGCCACGGCGACACCTACGACGTGACCGTCCTGCAAGGCGTCGAGTACGTGGTCGGCCACCCGCACTACTGCGGCAACGACGGCGGCTTCCCGCAGACCAGCCCGACGTGGACCTTCCACCGCGGCCTGGCCTTCACCACGGACGTCCGCGGCACCATCACGACCGACCCGTACGGCTACTACAATTTCGCGGGCAACCCGCGTCCCGACCTGCTGAACTGGTACCCCGACATCAACGTCGGCAGCTACACCGGGCAGAGCCAGGGACCGTGGAGCAACGAGTCCTCCGGCAACTACCTGATCCTCGGCGGCGAGTTCACGCAGGTGCAGGGCAAGGGCCAACAGGGCCTGGTGCGGTACGCCATGCCGTCGATCGCCCCGCTGAAGATCGGACCGCAGATCCCCGCGGCCTCCTACACCCCGAACGTGATCTCCCTCACCTCGGGCACGGCGCGCATCTCGTTCAAGACGAACTGGGACCCGGACAACGAGACCCTGACGTACGACGTGATCCGCGGGCAGGCCACCGGTCACCCGATCTACACGACCCAGGTGACGACGCCGTTCTGGCAACCCAAATCCCTCGTCTTCACCGATACCGGGCAGACACCCGGGTCGACGCAGACGTACCGGATCAGGGCGACGGACCCCAACGGCAACTCGGTGATGGGCCCCTCGGTCTCGGTGACGATCGCCAGCTCCGGCTCGATGACTCCGTACGCCTCCAACGTGCTGAGCAACAGTCCTGAGTACTACTGGCCGCTCAACGAGAGCTCCGGCAGCACGGCCTACGACTGGGCGAACGGGAACGACGCGACGCTGAACCCGGGAGTCACCCGCTCCGGCACCGGTCCGCTGAACCCGGACAGCACGACGGCGGCGTCCTTCGACGGCCAGGGCGACGGGTTCTACCCCGCACCCTCCAACGAGGACGGTCCGAACACGTTCACAGCACAGGCCTGGATCAAGACCACCACCACACAGGGCGGCAAGATCCTCGGCTTCGGCAACCAGTCGACGGGCAACTCGGGCAGCTACGACCGGCACATCTACATGGCCAACAACGGTCAGGTGTACTTCGGCGTGTACCCGGGCAGCGTGCAGACGCTGAACACCCCGACCGCGCTGAACGACGGCCAGTGGCACCAGATCACGGCGACCCTCGGCAGCGGAGGCATGGTCCTCTACGTCGACGGCAAGCGTGTGGCCTCCCGGACCGACATCACGTCGGCCCAGGGCTACAACGGCTACTGGCGGGTCGGCGGCGACAACCTGAACGGGTGGACCAACCAGCCGTCGAGCAGCTACTTCGGTGGCAGCATCGGCCAGGTGGCCATCTACCCGACGGTGCTCACCCGCACGCAGGTCTCGGCCTCGTACCAGGCGGCCGGCTACACCATGAACATCCCGCCGGCTCCGGCCGACGCGTATGGTGCAGCCGTCTACCAGAGCGATCCCGACCTGTACTGGCGGCTGGCCGACACCGGGGCGACCGCGGCCGACTCCGGCCAGTACGGCCAGACCGGCACCTACCAGGGCGGCTACACGCACAACCAGGCCGGCGTGCTGAGCGGGGTGGCCAACGCGGCGACGTCGTTCGACGGCAACAACGGAGTGCTCGTGAGCAACACCCAGGTGTCGAACCCGACCACCTACTCGCTGGAGGGCTGGTTCAAGACGACCACGACCTCCGGCGGCAAGCTGATCGGGTTCGGCGACCAGCCGAGCGGGCTGTCGAGCAACTACGACAGGCACATCTACATGCAGAACGACGGTCGCATCGTCTTCGGCGTGTGGACCGGCCAGACCAACACCATCACCTCGCCCAACCCGTTGAACGACGGCAACTGGCACTACGTGGTGGCGACGCAGGCCTCGGACGGCATGGTGCTGTACGTGGACGGCGCACAGGTCGGCACGAACCCGCAGACCCAGGCGCAGGGCTACAACGGCTACTGGCGCGTGGGAGGTGACAACACCTGGGGCTCGAGCAGCGCGTACTTCAACGGCACGATGGACGAAGTCGCCGTCTACTCGACGGAGCTCTCGGCGGCGACAGTGGCCAACCACTACTCGCTGGGGACGAGCGGCACGCCCGCGAACAAGCCGCCGACGGCGTCCTTCACGGCGTCCTCGTCGGGGCTGATCGCCTCGGTGGACGGCTCCGCGTCGAGCGACCCGGACGGCACGATCGCCGGGTATGCGTGGAACTGGGGCGACGGGTCGACCTCGACCGGCGCCACCGCCAGCCACACGTACGCGACGGCCGGGACCTACACGGTCACGCTGACGGTCACCGACAACGCGGGAGCGACGGGGACGTCGTCCCAGTCGGTCACGGTCGCGCCCGTCCCGAACCAGCCGCCGACGTCGTCCTTCACGGTGACGCCGACCAACCTCTCGGTCAGCACCGACGCCTCGGCGTCGACCGACCCGGACGGGACCATCGTCGGCTACGCCTGGAACTGGGGTGACGGCTCGACCGGCACCGGGGTCACCGCGACGCACACGTACGCGGCCGGCGGGACCTACACGATCACACTGACCACGACGGACAACAGCGGCGCCTCGACCAGCTCGACGAAGCAGGTGACGGTCACTGCGCCGAACCAGCCTCCGACGGCGGCGTTCACGTCGACCGCCAATGGACTGGCGGTGAGCGTGGACGGGACGAGCTCCAGCGACCCGGACGGCACGATCGCGTCGTACGCGTGGAACTTCGGTGACGGCTCGACCGGCACCGGGGCGACGGCGTCGCACACCTACGCGGCGGCCGGGACGTACACGATCGCGCTGACCGTCACCGACAACCAGTCGGCGACGGGCACCACGTCGAAGCAGGTGACGGTCGCGAAGGCGAACGTCGCTCCGACGGCGGCGTTCACGACGTCCGCCACCGGGCTGGCCGTGAGCGTGGACGGGACGAGCTCCAGCGACCCGGACGGCACGATCGCGTCGTACGCGTGGAACTTCGGTGACGGCTCGACCGGCACCGGGGCGAC
>NZ_JBGCCV010000002.1:0-1593872 GCF_041260585.1 Leifsonia sp. EB34 | reverse complement strand
CGCGTTCTTGCTCCGCTCCCCCTCACGCTTATCGCGCCGAGCGCGTTCTCCTGGGCGGTGGGGGCGGGCGCGGCGCCCGGGGCGGGCGCGCCCGGGCCGCGGCCGCCCCGCCCCCCCGCCCGCGCGCGAAGAAGCCTGACCAAGTGTTCGGGATGACCTGCGTGCCCAGTTCTCCGTGTGCGGGAAGCCCGGCGGGCGCTCGCCAAGTCTTCCAGAGAGGCGCTGCTCGGCCCCGGATCGGTCGTACTCGCGGCGGGAGAACGACGGGATGGCTAGGCAGGATTCCGACGAAATCCCCCCACAGTTCTATCCAAGCCGAACTGCGCATTGATGTTCACGGTGCCGGTCGTGGCGAAGACCACGATGGCGGCGACCGCGATGCTTCTTCGCCGCCACCCTGCCTGCCGAAGGTTGGCCAGAGCCAGCGCAATGGCGGACACGGATGATGCGAACCAGAAATAGACCGCGTGAGGGATCGGCACCGTGAACGTGTGCTGAATGCGGACAAGGACGAGCCAGGTGAGAACAGACAGCGCCGCACCCCCAGAAGCGCCTTGCTTGCCGTAAGCGCCCCACGATGCCCACGAGAGCGACACAGGAGATAGATAAGCAGTATCACCGACACCGCAGTGCAAGTCGTGGTCACCCAGCCGTTGACGGGGTTGATTGACAGCACCGCATTCACCATCGGTGCTACCCGGCCCGCGCTCCGGACGAGAACTCAAGACCACACGTCGTCTGGTACGCCATCAAACTGTTCGCTGGGATCTGAACGCTCAAGCGCGATAGCTGCCGCGACGACGGCAGCTATCGCAGCAGCGACAGCGATAATTGTCAGCATCACTTTGCGCATGGTTGAGGATTACAGCCGCGCTCACATGAGCGCCTAAGAATCCCGAGTTCCGCTTCGAACGCTCTCGATAGGCGCGCTGGGCTAGCAGTCTTCGCGGTGGTCATGAGTTCGGGGTGAAGAGGTAGACGACGCTGGCGTGCAGCCGGTAGGCGGCGGTCTGGTGGAACCCGATCTGCTGGAGGGCTGCGAGACCGTAGGTGTCGGGTGTGTTCGGTCCGGTGAGACCGTGCGGGGTGTTGTATTCGACAGCCCAGACGCGGGAGACGGTGTTGAAACGGCCGAGGGCGGCCGCCTGACTCACCGAGTAGGTCGACGCATACCAGGTGTAGTTGCTGTGGAACGGCGTCTTGAGCAGGATATCGATCACCGGTCCGAATGCTTCGGGAGGCGCCGTGTCGTAGGCGAGGCGTGTTCGCCGCGATGGCCGGGCGTCCGCATCGAAGACGATGGCGTCGCCTGGCCGGGAGTGCGCGTGCACGGTGGCGGCGATCTGATTCCAGTCCGACTCGTTTTGCGAGTACGGGCCGCGTTGCGCCGCCCAGTTCGGGGCGGCAACCGCGACGACGCCGAGCATCAGGACGATGCAGATTGCGGTGGCGAGCCGTGCATGGCGCCTCTCTCGGCCGCTGGCCAGCTGAGCGATCGTGTCGATCCCTGTCGCGATCAGGATGGCGGCCGCCGGTGCGGTGAAGGCGGCGTATCGCGCGGTGAACAGGGCGAAGAAGATGTTCGCCAGCAGCAGCACCCCCATTGGCAGCACCAGCCAGCACAGGGCCAGCACGCGCAGATCCGGGGTGGTCCGGGTGAGTCCGGCGCGGCGCAGTCGCCACGCTGTCGCGGTCGCGCTGGCGGCGCCGGCCGCCATCAGCGTCCATCCCACCCACGCGAATCGGGTGTCTTCGAACCACAGCTGTTTGAGCACGACATCCCAAGACGCGTAGCCCCCGGCCTGGAGGTAGGCGATCTGCGCCCGCTCCAGGTAGGCCCAAACCAGCACAGGAAGGGCTGCCACCAGCGCAAGGGCGCTGGCGAGAAACCACCGCCTCCAGTGCTGGCGCAGCGACGGGGTTAGCAGCAGGAACGCGCCGACGGCGATCGCCATCAAGCTGTTGTAGATGAAGAAGTAGGTCGCGATGCTCAACAGGACGCCGTAGCCGGCCCACAGCGGGCGGCTGCGTCCGGGGCGCACCGCGATCTCGATCACGATGGCGCACAGGGCTGTGGCGAGCGTCGCATCGAACGAGAACGCGCGAGCCTCCCCGCCCGCATACATGAGCCGGGGAAGCACCGTGCAGGCGATCCCGGCCAGCGCGGCGACGCGCATACTCGACACGCGGGCGCACATCCAGACCACAAGTGCGACGGACGCGCCGATCGCCAGCGCACTCGGGAACCGGATGGAGAACGCGCTGTAGCCGAACACCCTCCCCCAGAAGTGCAGGAACAGGTAATAGGTGCCGTGCACAGCGTCTACGTGCTGCAGCATTTGGAAGAGGCTGGGGAGCGAGCGTCGGGCGGAGAGTTGACTGGCCGCCTCGTCCCCCCACAGCGACGGCACCCAGGATCCGGCCGCGGTGACCAGCGTGGCCGTCGCGCCGAGCGCGAGGCAGAGGGCGACGACGCGAGGGGATGGGATCCGGACGAATGGCTTCGCCGGGCGAAGCGATTCGGTCAACATCACGGAGCTAGTCAAAATCCTCCTTTCCCAGAAATCGCTGAGAGGCGCACTGTCTTTGCGCGTGCTCTGCGCGCGTCGGTTGCGCGGCGGCAACCGCGTGTCCCGGATCCGGAGCGCCTGGGACGCTCTGGTCGAGGTGCTCACAGCCGTTCTCGCCGCAGCGCAGCGCAGAGCCAACGACTTCGGGCGATCGATGACCCTGCGTGGGGGAGTCTCGGAGGCGACCGTTCAGCGACCGAGTCTCAGTGCGTCCGATGCGCTGGTGTTGACCGTCGCGATCGCCGGGGCCGCCGCGATCATCGTCCTCGGGGTCACCCGGCTCTGAACGAGGCGGTCGGCTGGTCTACGCCGGTCAACCACGCCGACAGGCGCGTGCGGAGTGCGCACAACGCCAGGACCCAGGGCACCAGCAGACACAGGCTGAAAGTGATCCAGCTCGGGAGGGGCGGCGCCAGGGCGGTCAGCGCCCAGAGCACCAAGGGATGGGTGAGCACCACCATGAATCCGCCATAGCTCAGCACGGTCGCCACCCGGCCGACGGCCGCGGGCAGATGTTCGCAGAGCTTCTCGCAAGTGAGCACGAGTCCGAAGGAGATCATGACGGAAGCGAGGACGCTGAGTGCCGGGGTCCCGTAGTCGCCCTGTTTGATGTCGAGCGGGAGGGCGACTCCGGTCGCGACGAGGAGCGTGGAGACGACGAGGAGGGCGCACCCGAGTAGGCCTGGTCGGCTGATGCGCGGTCGCACCGTCCTGGCGGCGTAACCGAGCGCGAGGAAGGCAGTGCAGGGCAGCGCGGACCCGACCGACAGGGGTGTGTTCGCCAGCTGCGGCCCGGCGATGAGGCTCAGCAGCAATGCCGTGCCGGTCACGGCCCACATGATCGTGCGCGGAAGTCGCCAGACGAGCCGGAGGAGGAGGACCGAGGAGAAGAGGACGATCACGAACCAGAAAGTGGTGAACGGCATCGCGGAGTTCTCGCCGTCGGTGAGCGGACCGGCCAGACGCTGCCACGTGTCCGGTTCGAGGTGCGTGTCTACGAGGACGAAGACGACGCCGATCAGCACCAGCCAGGTGAGCATCGGCCGGAGAAGTGTCCGCATCCTCGTCGCCGCCTCTCGGCTCAGCGCTCGGTGCGTCGACCAGAAGTATCCCGCCAGGAAGAAGAAGACGGGCACGTGCCAGCTATAGACGAGCGTGCGGACGAAGGGGAATGGCAGGGTGTGCCCGGCCACGACCGCCGTGATTCCGAGTACGCGCACCAGGTCGACGGCGCCGGATCGCGGCTCTAGCGGGAGTGGGCTCGAGGCGTCGGCGATGTCGTGCCCGGCGGTGTGTGCCTCCGGCGCCATGGTCGTGTTCGTGTCGATGCTCTCCGGCCCTCCAGTCGATCAATTGCTGATTCGCAGTGAACGCCTCGAACTCATAGAGGGCACTGAGAAGGTTCGGCATTGTCAGCGGATTCGGATTCTCACCAGCACGGCGACCGCGTGTTCTGCCGATCGTGAGGACTGGGCCGCCGACACTCGGCGGGGTGGGCGGGGTGAGCGCGGTGCGCGGGTTGGCGAACGCCCTTTCTTAGAGGCACCTTGTTCCGCGTCGGAGACACTGGGTGTCATGACCTTCCACGCTTCCATTCCTCTCCTCGACGCGTCGGCCTGGCTGCATGCGTTCGGACCGTGGGTGCTGGTCGGGATCGCCGTCGTGGTGTTCATCGAGTCCGGGATCCTGTTCCCGTTCCTGCCGGGCGACTCGCTGCTCATCACCGCGGCCATCCTCGCGCCGCACCTCGGCATCCAGCCCTGGCAGGTCGCCGTCGTCGCAGCAGTCGCCGCCTTCGCGGGCGACCAGGTCGGCTATGGGCTCGGGAAACGATTCGGAAGACACCTCTTCAAGCCGGACGCCCGGATCCTCAAAACAGAGCGGCTGGAGGCCGCAGACGCGTTCTTCACCCGCTACGGCGGCGTCTCCCTGGTGCTGGGCCGTTTCGTGCCGTTCGTACGGACCTACGTGCCGCTCGCAGCCGGGATCGCGGCGATGCGGTACCCGCGCTTCCTGATCTGGAACGCGATCGGCGGGATCAGCTGGACCATCGTCATGGTAGTCCTCGGCGTGCTGCTCGGCGGCATCCCGTTCGTGGCGAACAACATCGATGCGCTGATGATCGTCGTCGTCGTCGTGTCCGTCCTCCCCATCGTGGTCAGCGCGCTGCGTCGCCGGCGCTCCGGGGCCCGGGCACCGGAGCGGGAGCAGAACGCTCCCGTCGAGTGAGCCGACTTGGGGAAGGTGGGGAATCGACGCGTGTCAGTCTGGACCTCGAAGGCCGCCTGAGAAGTCCTGGGGGCGCTGAACGTCACCGAAGTCATCGGCCATGGATGTCCGCAGTTTTCCACCCGGCGCTGGGGTTCGAATCGTGGCGACCGCTTTTCGAAGCCCGCCTCGAATCGCTCAACGATGTCGACCAGGACGGCCCTGAGCAGCGCGACCATGGTGAGTCGGATCTGGGCCTCCAGCAACTCGTGCTGATTTCGGAGACCGGCTCATCCGTGGTCTACGAGGACCTCCACATCCGCGGCGAACGGGCATGGTAGCGGCTGCGCTGACGTGCGCACGCTTTCGCGTGGAGCTCGATCGGGTTGGTCGCGGTGTGCTTGTTTCACCCTCTCGTGACGCGTTCTCCATCGGGCGGGGCCCGGGAGGCTCCGTTGATGAGAGGTGCACAAATGCATCTTTCAGGGAACGTCCTTGTTTCTTTGTCGAATATTGGAGCGGAGGGTGTGCGATGTAGGTGAGAGCGAGGAGCCTGGATGCGGCAGAGCGCGGGTGCAGAGGGAACACAGGTGGGGGGTGTCTCGGTCGTGGTTCCCACCTTCAACGAGGCGGGCAACGTCGGTGAGCTGATTCGACGGCTCGCCGCGGTGCTCGATCCCGATCGGAGCGAGATCCTGATCGTCGACGACTCGACCGATGACACGGCGGCTGTGGCTGCCGTGCAGTCCGGACAACTCCCGCACTGTGTCGATATTGTGCACCGGGACGAGCCTGTCGGCGGTCTCTCAGGCGCGGTGCTGGTCGGGATGGGACTCGCCGTCCACGAGTGGGTCGTCGTTATGGACGGTGACCTGCAGCACCCGCCGGAGGACCTGCCCCGGCTGCTTGCAGCGGGGGAATCGCGCGGTGCGGACATCGTGATCGCGTCCCGTTATCGGGACGGAGGGAGCGCGGGCGGCCTCGACGGATCGGTGCGGCACCTGGTCTCCACTGCGAGTACCCTTCTCGCACGCACGTTGTTCCCGCGAAGGCTGCGAGAGTGCACCGACCCGATGACGGGCTTTTTCGCGGTTCGTCGCGAATCACTGGACCTGAAAGCGATGCAGCCACAGGGCTTCAAGATCCTGTTGGAGGTGCTCCTGCGCCATCAGCTGACGATGACCGAGATACCGTTCTCCTTCGGGGTCCGCTCGGCGGGAGCCTCCAAGGCGACCCTCGCCAACGGGTCCGCCTTCCTGCGGCAACTCGTCACGCTCCGGCTTCAGCCGACCTCGACAGTCCGAGGCGCAGCCGCCGTGGAAGTCGTGTGACCCAGGTGACGGCCATGACTGTCGCGCCGATCGCTCGCCGTTCCCGGATTCGCAGAGTCGGGGATACTATCCGCCGGCGGCCGGTCGTCCTGCTTGTGGTCCTCGGGCTGAGCTGTGCAGCGATTGCGTGGCTGCGGATCCCTGCGATTGCCCAGGGTACGTTCTGGGCGGAAGACGGCAGAACGTTCATCTCGTCGGCCGCGCTGGGCGGCCCGAGCGTCCTCTTCAAGCCCTACGCCGGCTACCTGCACACCGTCCCGCGACTGGTCGCTGCCGGCGTGGTGCTCCTTCCGGTCGATCAGTGGGCGCTTGCCACCACGGCTGCCGCCTGCGCGATCGCGGGAGCGCTTGCGGTTGTCGTCTTCGTCTGTACTCGGGACCTGGTTCCGTGGCTTCCCGCGCGGCTGTTCATCGCGGGGCTCACGGTTCTCGCCCCGCTCGCGCCGCGGGAGGTGTTGGGAAACCTCGCGAACCTGCACTCGGTGTTCCTGTGGGCGCTGTTCTGGGTCGTGCTGTCGCGGCCGCGGCGGATGCGGACCGCGATCATCCTCTCGGGCGTGGCGCTCTTTGGGGCGCTGACCGAGATCCAGGTGCTCTTCCTCGCTCCGCTTCTGCTGCTGCGCTCCCGCGACTGGCTGGTGTGGATCGTGCGGGCCGGTCTGCTGGCCGGGATGGTCGTGCAGCTGGTGGTGACGCTTTCCTGGCCGCGGGCGGAGAACACGAACCCTGCGGTCGACTCGCTGTCGATTGCATACGGGTACCTGATCAACTCGGCCATGCCGCTCGTGGTCCCGCAGTCCCGGATTGGACCTGTCCTCGCCGCGACAGGACCCGCCGTCGGCATCGCCGTTCTCGCCGTCGTCGTGGCCGCCGCGATCTACGTCATGGTCCGCGGAACGCGCGGCCAGCGGTTGCTCGTCGCCGCGGCCCTGAGCGGATCCGTCCTGATCTACGTCGCGAGCGTCGCGACCAACCCGGACACGTTCTACGACTACGCACAATTCACCTCGGCACAATTGTCGAACGCCTGGCTCACCCGGTATGGCGTCGTCCCCTCGATGCTGCTTGCGCTCGTGCTGCCGGTCGCCGCCGCGATCGCGTTCGGCAGTCGGCGCCGACGGCCCGCGCTGAGTTGGTCCGTCATCGCGGTGGCAGCGGTGGCGGCTTCGCTCGTCGCCGCCCAGTTCGGCCCGCAACTCACCCGGCGTTCGTACGGGCCGGCCTGGCAGCCTCAACTCGCCGCAGCCACGGCCGAGTGCCACCGCGACGACGAGCTTCGGTTCGTCAACCTCAAGGAGACGCTCGGTTGGACAGTGACCGTCCCGTGCGTCGACCTTACCGGCAGAGTCGACGCCGACCACTAGGGTCTGAGCGCCTCGTCAGGCGTCGCAATCGTAGAGCGTGTCCCAGGTCACGCCTGCTGCTGCGGCACGCAGCTGCGCTGTCAGGTATAGATCGGGCGAAACGATCTGGCAGTGACCCATGGTCCAACCGGTGAGGGCATCGAGGTTGGGATGGTAGACACCGGTTCTGGCCTCGGCCGGGGAGAGAAGAACGAAGCGCACTCGGCCGGCGGCGACGAGCTCCCGGAACTGAGCGGCGGTGGGGGAAGGGGCCCGCGAAGTGAACCCACCGATGGGGAGAACGCGCGTCTGCCCTCGGAGGATCATCGGCGCTGCGCTTCTCCAGGAATCGGTGGCGAGTGCCCACTGGTCCGATGTCCGGTGTTGCGCGTAGGCGAAGGCGCTCGCTTCGATCGACTCGGTCGGCTGAATGGACCGGTTCGAGTCCAGTCCGATCCCGTAAGCCGCATGTCGCACCAGCTTGCGCGCTGCGACGGCTGCGACCTGCGGACCGCCGTAAGCGTCGTCCGCGGTTCCTGCGAATGCGGGGTTGAGCGTCGAAAGCGTCCAGACAGTCGGCGTGAGCGCGGCCCCCAGGACAGCGAGGATAGATGCCACGCCGAGCAGGCGACGGATCCGCTCGGGACGAAACGCGTGAAATGCCAGCGCCACTGTTCCCAGTGAGCCGAGCGCCGCGACGGGTGCGGTCAAGAAGGCCGCAAACGCTGGGAAGCTTCTCAGAAGCACCAGACACCACACTGTCTGCACGCCCACGGCGACCGGCAACGCGAGGCGCCAGCGCGTTTCTTGACGGTACGCGCGGATCAGCAGGGTCGCTCCGATTCCGGTCAAGCCGGCGACGGGGAGCATCACTGCAGCGAGGTACGCGGTGTGCGGGAGACTCATCGCGCTGAGGACCCCACCGACGGAGATCAAAAGCAGCGAACACATGGCAAGCCCGGCCTTCAGATTCCGTTGCATGTCTGGCCATCGGTGCGTCCTGACCCAGGCGATACCGAGGATGAGGCCGGCCGCGGCGACGGGAAAGAACCAGCCGATCTGTGTGGCGTATTGCGGGAGGAAGAACTTGAACGGGGTGTGGGCGATGGTTCCCGGGACTGCCCCCACGATGGCCGCATTGCCGGCCGGGTGAAACAGCGGGTCGCCTGGTAGGGCGCCCGGCACTGCATTGCTGAAGAAGCGATTGATGCCGTTGTAGCCGAGAACGGTGGAGAAGATGTTGTTGTCGATGCTGCCGTCGAAGTAGGGGCGCTGAGCGGAGGGAATGAGCGTCATGGCCGTCATCCAGCTGAGCGAGACGACGATCGTCGCGATCAGGCACCATGTCACGTCACGCAATTTCACGGTTCGCGGCCTGTGACTCATCCACACGTAGCCGACGCACAACGCTGGCAGCACGAGCCACGCTTGTGCCATCTTCGCCTGGAAACCGAGCCCGACAAGGATACCGGCTCCGAGCAGCCATCCCATTCGCTCCGAATCGATAGCCCGCTGCCAGGCCGCTATGGCGAGGGTGGTCCACATGGTGAGCAGAGCATCCTCCATCCCGTGCGAGAACATCGAAATCATGAGGGGGGCCGAAGCGAGACTGAGGGCTCCCACGGCCGCACCGAGCCGGCCGCTCCAGCGCGAGAAGACGTAGTACGCGGCGGCGACGGTCACCAGTCCCTCGAGGACCTGGGGGAGCGCTATCGACCAGGAGCTGAAGCCGAAGATCCGCGCTGAGAGCGCCTGCGGAATCAGGAACCCGGAGAGCTTGTCCAGGGTGATGGTGGATTGCGGATCGAACGCGCCGAAGAAGAAGGCCTTCCAACTCACCGACATGCTCTTCGCGGCCGTTGAGTAGTAGTCGGAGTATCCGCTCGTGGCCAAGTTCCACGAGTACAGGATCGCCGTAGCCGACAGAATGCAGAGCAGGACGGTCACATGGCGACGCGCCGCTGAGGAACGCTTCGTGCTGCGAGCGATTGCCGTCGCCCCCTCGCGCGTGGCTGCCACTTACCCTGCCCTCCGTTCGTTCCAACTCGAAGGTTCGCCCGAACGGCTGGGCGCGCCTGACTCAGAGCGTGGTGACGCGACGGGCCGGTCGTGGGCCTCGCGCGACAAAAGGTAGGTGTCGTATCCGGCGACTCGAGCCGCGAGTTGGAATCCGAGCCGTCGCGCGAGTCTCGCGGATGCTTCATTGGCCGACGAAATGACTGCTGTGACGAGGTTCGCGTTGACGTCGTTGAACGCGAGCCTCAGAAGCTCGCCGGCGGCTTCCGTAGCGAGTCCGCGGCGGCGGTAATCGGAGCGCAGCAACCACCCGACTTCCACAGAGCGCGTCGCCGGCGCCACAGTGCGCAAATGGATGGAGACATCACCGATAACGCGACTCTCGTACTCCACTGCCAGCACCAGTAGGCTTCCCGCGCTCCGCAGAATGGTGTGGCGGGTTCGAGCACGCAGGTGGGCTCTCGCTTCGGACGTGGTCCGCTCGGGCCAGTGCAGCGGCTTACGAACCGCTTCGTCCGCCTCGATGGCCAGCCAGCAGCCGAGGTCGCTCATACGATACGGCCGGAGCACGAGTCTGTTCGTCCGTCGGGTTGCGGCGACCACCGCCGGTTCAAGGGCGGCCGCACCGCCACCCCGTACCCGATCCACAAGCGCACGCATCCACCCACTCCTACTGTTGAGATCGATAAGGGCCCCTTTCAACAATCCCGATGATTTCTTGGTGTCTTCTTACGTGAGCTGAGAGACGGCTGTACGTGGCGACCGCTCCGTTCTGGTCATAAAGAATCGGAAGCTACGGCCTTAGCGCTTTCACGCCGCGCTCCTGATCGCGGCTTCGAAGGGGCGTGCGTGCGGCGTCCCTGATCTCATGCCGCGTAACGGGTGCAGGGGGCGCCGAGGTCGAGTTCGTGTAGATGCTGGCCGTCTCCGTTTCGGTCGATCGCTCTCACGCAGTGAACGCCGTGAGTTGCAAGAGAATGCCAAGAATCGTCGGCACTCGCGATTCTCGCGATCGCAGCGGCCAACTCGGCCGCTCTTGACGATGACGGACCGCGATCACCGCGGTTCGTAGGGCGTGAGCTGCACCTGTGTCGCCAGGTCGTAGGCCGTCTTTCGGTCCGCCTCATCAGCGACGAGCACCCGGCCGATGAGCAGCGCGCCGCGGTGGGCAGATATCGATTCGCGCCATTTTGGGTGGCGTCGCTCCGCTCCAGCCGGCACCGGATAGGAGGTATTCGCGCGGGCCGGTGCCCGTGGTTCGCGTACCGACGTAGGCGAAGTCCGACCCGGTGGCGGGGTCTGTGAACTGGACGCTGTGTTAGCGGTCCCCGAAGTCGGGCAAGTGCAGAACCTGCGGGCCGGCCTTCACATCGAGCCAACCCCCGAGGTAGAGGAGGTCATCGGCGGTGGCGATGACGCTGCCGGCCGCGGCGGACCGCGACGGGCCTTCAGGCGCCGCGTAAAGAGTGTTGACCGGGATCGGGTCCCCCCGGGTCACCAAGATCCGTTTGAAGCCGCCGACGGTGATGCGCGGCCAGAAGAACACGAAAAGGAACGCACCGACCACCCACACGATCACGGCCATGACCACGAGCGGGACGATCGCGGCAAGGCCTCCGTCCACGATCCGCCGGTAGACGACCCAGGCGAAGATTACGAGAATGACAATAGTGATTGGCGTGGCGTACTTCAGGATGAGTCGATTCATGGCTGCGCTTCCACGGCCGGTGGCTCGTAGGTTCCACCCAGGATCGCGGGCCCCGGAAGATACGCGCGAAGCATGAGTGAGAAAGGACCCGGCGGAGTCGCCAGCCAGTTGCGAGCCGGATCGGCAGGTGGGCGAGATTGCAGCAGGATCTCGAGCGAGCCGTCGGGCTCGGCGCGAAGACCGGAGCGGCTGCTGACGCTCGGGACGCCCGCGGACGCTTCGGGGATGTGCCGGTGGGGTCTGTTGCGGCGACGGACCAGACTGCGCTGGTCGGTGGAAGTCCGTCGGTTGGCAGCCTGAGGCGGTAGGAGCCTTCGCCGCTGAGTCGTGAATCCGCGTGATCAGTGGTTGCCGTCCAGTAGGCGACCTCCTCGAAGACATTGACGACGGGTAACGCCTTTCGAAGCGCGGCGCGGACCAGGAGCCCGTTGCCGGGACGGCCGGCGGCGGGGATCGACACCATCCGTTCACGGTCGTGGTCTTGGCCTTGGCCTTGGTCACGGAATTCAGGAGCACGATCGTGGTCAGGTATGCGAAGGTTGCCCCGATTATCACGCCCTGAATGACGCCGGAAGTGGCCAGCCATCGGAAGGTTTCGCCCACGGTGTCACCCTAGACATCGGTTGATTCGGCTCGGACCCGGCCTTGGATGGTACGGATGGTCGAACCGAGCATCCCCCCCGTGAACAGACCGGCACCGAGCGGACCGGCGCGATCCGTTCCGAGCGCTGGCAAGCAGGCGAGTGCGGACCGGGTCCGTTCGTCCAGCTGAGCGAGCTGCCACTCGATCTCCCGATCGGCGGCCCCGGGGCCGGCGTGCGGAGCGACTGCGACAGCCGTCACTGCGTGAGCCGCGGCGCCGAGCGCGTGAGCTCCCATGTGAGCGACTGTGGCCGCGTGCGCTGCCAAGCGAGCGGCAGCGACGACGGCAGGGGATTACACTGCCTTGGCTGCACGCCCGGCGACGAAACGGTCCCGAATCTCGTGGGCCGCGTCGAGCTCGCCGCGGGCGAAGGCCCGGGCATGGGCGATCGCGTCGCGGGGGTGCCGGTCGTCGGGCGCCGCGTCCTCGAACAGCTCGAGCACCCGCGAAGCGCAGTCAGCCGCCCACGCGGCCACCGCCCGTCGACCGGCGAGGCTCAGAGTCTGCGATGACAGCACATGGGCATGCTGCCGCATGGTGTCACGGATGCGATGAAGGCGATCGTACCCGAAGCGGAGGCCGCGCTGCCCGACGGATCGTACCTGCGCCGTAAGCCTCTGGGCCTGGTCGTCGCCGCGGCAGGGCTCGGGGTCCGACTCGTCGCAGGCGCCACGGCTTGGGGTGTCTCGGCGGCTGTGGCTTCGTCCGCCAGTGCTCCGACCGCTGCGCACGTCGCTGCTCAACCGAAAGCTGCTCGGGCGCCAGCGCTCAAGCAAGGGCACGGAATCCAGGGCATCGTGACGGGCATCTCCGCCACGAGCTGGACCATCCCGCTCCGCGACCGGCGAGACACTCACCGTGACCATTGGGTCTTCGACCGCGTATGGCACTGCCAAGAAACCCGCGAGCGTCTCCTCCTTCCCAGCCGGGCAGCGGGTCGGAATTATCGGGACCCGCACCGGGAGCACGGTGAACGCCACTCGGATCGTCAACTCTGGCTGTACGACGGAGTCGAACCGCCGACTGGTTACCCGCGGCCGGGGGCGGCCGGGTGGAGCATTGACATCGAATCCCTGGCGCCGGAGTGGGTGAAGGACGACAAACCGCTATCGGAGGTGCTCACACCGAACGCCCCACCTTAAGCGAAAGGGTCGGTAGTGGCGAACGGCAACGCGGCCGACGCCATAGACTCACACCTAGGAATGGCGTCCACGTCTTCGTTCATCCCACGATCCTGTCCAGTTTGCAGAACTTCTGTAGTTTCATCCGCTCAGCTCAAAGGAGAAAGAGTGTCGCCTTCCCGTGCCGCCAGGCCATTTGTGCCATGGCCCTTCCGATTCACCGCGTTCCTGACTTCCGCTGGGCTGATCGTGATGACTTTGATTGTCGGGACGCCGCTCGCGGCGAATGCTATCCCGACTCCGACCCCGACAATCGCCCTCAGCACGGCCACGGTCAGCCCCTACGGTTGGGTCGGCATTGATTCGGTGTCAGGGTTTGGCCCCAACGATGCCCTGACGATCACGGTTGACGGTACGGACGTGACCGGCCAGTTCTTCAACACCATCACCGATTCCAGCGGTTCCATCACCACGTCCCTCGGCAGCGTCCAGATCCCAGGGACGAACGGTGGTTCGATCGGATTCCACGCGCTCATCGTGAATGATGCCACCGCAGGGCTCACTGCATCCGCGGACGTGCAGGTCGTCCCGGCCCCGCGCCCCACGCCTTCGACGATTCAGCGAACGATTTCGCAGATGAGAGCCCCTGGCATCTCCGTGATATTCAGCGGCTTCGCACCCGGCGACAGCACCACATTCACCATGAACAGCCAGACCAGAGCCGGACAGTGCGGCGGCACCTTGACCGCAGATTCCACTGGGAGTGTGACGGTGAACTGCGAGTGGGACACTGCTTTCAGCACATCGTTCGCTGCCTTCGGCCCGGGTCAGTACGTGATCAACGGCGGCAATTCGACGGGAACCCGGTACTCGGACTCCGCATCGCTGACCGTGACCGCTGATGCTCCGGTTGCACCGACCCCTCCTGTCACGCCTGCCCCAACAGTCCCGGCCGCACCTCCTGTGCCGGCAGCGCCCGCGGTCCCGGTCGCCGGCGCCGCCCACTTCACCGGTTGATCCGAAAAGATCCAACACGGGCGCACGCCGTTGTCCGTCGTTAACGGAAGCGTGCGTGCTGCTGATGCTTGCTGAAGTCGAAGCCGTTACGCGGCGCGCGCGGATGCTGGGGCGACACAGTTTCCGTTCCGCTGCCTGTGCTGCTGACATTTCGGCCGGGCGGACGCTTTTCCACCGTCACACCTCCGGAGGTGCTCCATTTTCAGTCGCCCGAACTCGTCCGTCATGCTCGGCGCAACCGCCCTCCTAGCGGCTCTACTTCTGTCCGGTTGCGCGGGAGGGCCAGCCGCCGTGCGTGCACCAGTACCGCGCACCGCCGCCCGCAGCTCCACTCCGACACCGAAGCCGACCGCGCCTCCGGCACCTGCCGCGATCGGGGCCTCCGCTACCGCTGTCGGTGCCCAGGTCGCCGTGCACGCGGCGCCCGGGGGCGCCGTAATCGAAACACTCGCGAACCCGCAACCGTCCGGAGCGCCGCTGACCTTCCTCGTCGCCTCGACCCAGGGCGACTGGCTGCAAGTCGACCTCGCGCAGCGCCCTAACGGCAGCACCGGGTGGATCCAGGACGACACGGTCACCCTGCGCAGCCTCGTCTATAGCCTCCGCGCCTCGACGGAGCAGAACACCCTCACGCTGCTGAAGAACGGCACGCCGGTGAAGACCTACGCGGCCGCCACCGGGACCGGCGGCACACCGACACCGCGCGGGTCGTTTTACATCACCGAACTCCTCCAGCCGACCAATGACGGGTACGGGCCCTACGCGTTCGGACTGTCCGCATTCTCCGACGTCCTCTCCAGCTTCGGCGGCGGCCCCGGTCAGATCGGCCTGCACGGCACCAACGACGCCGCGAGCATCGGCCACGCGGCCAGCCACGGCTGCATCCGGCTCGCCAACCCCGACATCACCGAACTTGCCCGACTGCTTCCCCTCGGCACACCGATCACCATCGACTGAACGGCGTGCCGGGCGCCGGCAGCCCTGACCTGACGCTGACGTCCGGCCCGATGTGCCGTTCCGGATTCAGCCAGTGAACGTCGCGTTCTGCTGGATCGGCGTGGCGGGGGCCGCCGGTGCAGGGGATGCTGGCGGGGTGACGGGGTCGGCGGTGACGGTCAGGGTGACCGGTCTTGCTACGAAGGTGCTGTTCCGATCGGACGCCCCGAACGTGTAGTTGCCCGCCATCGAGAACCGAGCGCCCGAGGTCGGCAGGTAGTGGAGGCTGACCCTTCCGCCGGAGTCGGCGGTGACCGGGAATTCGACCGGACCGATCGCGCTGTGGTCGCCGAGGGTGATCGTCACAGCGGCTCCCGGAGTAAACCCGGTGAAGGTCGCGGTAACGCCCTTGCTGAGGTAGGCGGAGTCGGGGACGGACGCCGGGGTCACCGAACCGGTGGGCTGGGGGAGGATCGTGATCGCGAAGGGATACGGGGTCCCCGTGACCGCGTTCCCGTTGCTGGAGACAGCGAGCACGTGCGGACCGACCGTGGTGGTGGGGGGAAAGAAGACCGCGGCGGTGTACTTGCCGGAGCCATCGGTCACACCCTGCGTGTAGCCGGGGTCGGCATAGCTCTGCGCCGGCGACGAGTCCAAGGTGATGGTCACCGGTTCGTTGGGCAGGTAGTTGGTCATCGTGATGAGGACTTGACCGACCGGAGTGGCCGTGGTGGAACTGATGGAAGCACTGGGCGTTGGGGCTGCGTTTGCGGCGACCGCGCCGCTGAGCGCGAGCGCCAGCGCGGCGATCACGGCAGAGGCGAACCGCCCGTGGCGGCCGAGCCTCCCGCGGAGGGGGGTCGGGCGAGCAGATGTTGTAACTGACACGTGGGTGTCCCTTCGGGTGAGGAGTCGCGGCTCCAGGAGACACGGCGACGGAGGAAGGCGTTCACTTTCACCACACCTCTGTGATCGAGCGAGTGCGCGATCTCAGCGTATGGGTACGGGCGGCAATTCCAACGCAAGCACATGAATTTTAGACGAGGGGGCGGGATCGATGTCCGGCATCGATGCCGGCCCACGGAGGTCGCGAGTTCGTGATATTCCAGCTCGTCGACGATCACGAAAGTCCGGCCCGCCGGGTTCACCCCGGTCGAGGGCGTCACGTACACCGCCCTCGCGCTCAACGAACGAGGCAGGGAGCGCATGGCTGCGTACATCCCTCCGCTTACGCCGCCCTCGCGCTCGACCCGGACCCCGGTGCACCTCTGCGACGTCTTCGTACGGCGCAACACGAACCGGTCGCAGGCTGCCGAGATCGCGGAGTGGCCAGCGATCGTGGAACGTGCTGTCGCTGCCGGCGAGACCACCGCGTCGGTGGCGATCAATGCGGCCTGGGGCTCGAACTGGCTCGGCCCGTTCGACGAGGCGTATCGAATGGACATGCTCGACCGACAGATCCTGTTGTGAAAGGACGCCGGGCTGACCGTGGACACCGTGTGGATCGGCGACCCCATGGCCTGGAACCTCCCGCAGGACGTGGGCTCGCAGCTGAGGGCCATCCGGCAGCGGTGGCCCGAGATCACGACCTTCCACCTGCACCTGCACGACGCCAGGGGGACGGCCCTACTGTCCGCCTACGAAGCGATCCAGGCTCTCGGACCCGAGCACACGCTCATACTCGACACCTCGGTGGGAGGAATGGGCGGGTGCCCCTACGGCGGCCACGGCCGCATGACACGCATGATCCCGACCGAAGACATCGTCGACCTTCTCGATGAGCTGGGCATCCCTTGCTCGGTGGATCTCGGCAAGATCATCGAGGCATCCCTCCTCGCGGAGGAGGTCGTCGGCCACGAGCTGTGGGGGCACGTGACACGGGTCGGACCGCGACCCCGTCGCGGTCATCTCTTCCCGATGGACATGCCGTTCATCGAGACGAAAGAGCAGGCCGAGCACTTCCGTCGCGGCGGTGCCGCCTATGCGGGCGCCAGATCGCCGTGGGTCGAGCCGGTCGCATCCCCGGTGCGGGAGGCTGTCGATCGGGGGGAAGATCCGAGCCTGGCAGCGCAGGCCTTCGCCGACCACGAGTAGCGACTCCGGATCGACCGCGGCGAGCTCGGGTTGGCCACAGCGGGCTCCATTGAACTCTCGGGGGCTCGCTGAAGCCGCGGCGGTAAGCGCCGTCCCTTCGTCGGGCTATTCCACGAGGTCGGTTCTGCTGACGATCTCGTCGCATTAACCCCAGACCGAACGCAGCCAGGATTGTATCTTCGCCGGGCCGCCTGGAGGCCGGCACATTTCGCCGTTACCAGGGCACAGAGAGCCAATACCGGTACAAGGCCATGGACATCGCGTCCTGATTTTCGGTTCCGGCTCACCGAGCCGCTTGGACCGCGCTTGCTCGGCGACGCGGCGGCCCTCGGCGAGGACTTCAGGCTGGTCACAGATAGATGGCGGAGGTGGTGCTGCCAAGTCTTCGAAGAAGGCTAGGTGGTTTTCTCTTTCAAGGTCGAACATGTGCGGCGGGACCTCCTCATTAGGTACGGGGATCTTCGTGCTCAACCTGATTCATGCGCGGCAGTTGATGCATGTGGTGCGTTGGTCGTCCTCAACCGTCAGCAGCTGGTGCAGGCTGGGTCCATCGGCAGCAGCGATCAGTATCGTCGACACCGTGATCGAAGGAATCGGGATGTCGATCGCGCACTCTCACGGCTGACCTTTGACGCTGCTTGTCGGTTGCAGCAGTACAGCGCGGAGAACTGCCCACGTCGCGCAGCACGAGCCACGTGTTCTGCCCATAGCGGACGGGTCCCGCATTCAACAGGTTTGAAACGCGGGCGGCCATCGGCCGCCCACTGTGACGGTCATGACTGGATATCACGCCGCCCGTTCTCGCCGCTGCTTATCTACCGGTGGGTGTGTCCTAATTTTGTGCTGCCCTCGCCGCGGTCCCGCAATGGGGGCGGTGAGTAACCAATCTCGCAGGGCAGCTCTGGCGCTCGCGTCACCTCGCGGTTGTCGCACGGGCGCGGGTCGTCCGTTGCCTGGTCGGAGGTCATGATGTCGGCTCTGAGTTAGTCCCTTTGTCCCTCCTTTTCTCCAAAGAGGTATATCCGACTTGTGGTTGGAGATTGGACGAAACGGTAGGTGCTTCGTTAGATCGCTCCGCCCTATACCTGCCCTGGGTGACGCGGGAATTCGGTACTACGAACCCCCGCAGAATGCCCTCATGCCGGTCAAATAGCGCCAGCCGCCATTTTTGTCGGGGCGGCCCGATCCCTCTGTACATGAGACGCACTTCTGCGCTCACGAACAGAGGAGAACACCATGGCTGGAAGCCAGATAGCAGATGTCGCCGAAGCGGCGGCGACGGACGGCGCCTGCGGACCCACGGCATTCCCGGCAGAAGAGTTGGCGGATGCGACCACGGTAGTCATTGCCGCCGCTCAGCTGTCGCGCGTCCGCGGCGGCCCGAACGCGGCGCGCACCACCCTGATCGTCGTGGGCGCTGGCAACCTGGAAGCGGCGTCCGGCGCCGCAGCCGACGACGTACTCGTAGCTGCGCTTCAGCGGGCCAACGAGTGGCACGATGTCAACGCCGACCCACATCCGGACCTTCTCAAGCTGGTCCCGGCCGGACCAGGTGCACGCATTGTTCTGTGGCTGGGAAACCCGGGCGCTGACGCGACAGTCTGGACGCAGATGCACGACCTCGGCCTGTTCCTGGGCAGCCAGCCCGGACAGCCGACGGTCTGTTACGTGACCGGCACCGGCGGAACCGAAGCGGCCGCTCTGCTGGGCATGCATGTCGATCCTCGTGATCGCGAAGAGATGCTCGCGGGAGTGCTCGCGAACGCTAGCGCCAAACTCGGCAGACGCCCCGCCGGACCCTCGACGTCGCGCCGCTCGAGCATCGCGCCGACCGTCGACCCGATCTCCGGCACCATCTGGGCCGGAGACCCGGAAGACCGGTCAGTCCTCATGGAGGCTGCGGTCCAGGTCCTCCGAACGGAGAAACTCTTCGATGACCTGAGAGACCCGGGAGGCCGAGAGGCGACCTACGTCCACACGCTGGAAGTCACGTTCCTGGACGCGGAGGGCCACAGCCACAGCGAGGTCGTGCCCGGTGTTCACGACGCGGAGTTGCGCAGCCCGCGGTCCTGGCTGAATCGTGTTCCTGGCGGCACGAAGATCGCGGTCGCCGGCGCCAACGATTCGGTGTGCTCCGCGATCGAGAACGCGATCCGCACCTTCCGGTCCGAGACCGTGATCGAAACTCCCGCGCTGTGCCGAACCGGTTGGTTCGAGATCGAGGGAAAGAACGGTTTCGCGCACCCTGATGGGTGGAACAACGCCGAGGGACTCACGGACCTGGCCCGCTCTCACCTGCCGAGCAACCTGCGCCGGTTCCATCTGAAAGATCCTGCGAAGCTCACGAAGCAGCAGGAGCAGGCAGCGGCGCTGAACTCGCTGACGATGATGGAGGAGTTGGCCGTTCCGGTGCTGTGGTACGGGCTGTTCGGCGCGTTCATGCACACGGCCGCCGGGCTCGGTGTCGGTGCCGTCCCGTATATCGCCGGGAAGAAGGGTTCGGGCAAGTCCACCGCGGCAAAGGGGATTGCTGCGCATGCGGGGGACAGATGGAGGCCGATGAGCGTTATCGACAGCACGCCGAAGAATATCGCCAAAACCGGGGTCGGCCTGCACGACTTGTTCTGGATCGTTGATGATGCACGCAAGCGGCGCTCCGTTCGGGCGTCGGACGCTCAGGACGAGTCAATGGAGTACCTGGTGCGGGCCGGGTATGAAGGCGGCAACGCCCGGCACGTCGGGAGCGTCTACGACCCGGCCACGAAGCGGTGGGAGCAGGGGAGCCCTGACCTGTCCTCACCGGCGTTGGCGATCGTGGGGGAGAGGCTGCCGATGGGGGAGGAGTACGCCTCCTCGCTCGAGCGGTTCTTCCCGATGGAGATCGGGCCGAGCGTCAACATCTTCCGAAGCGGTAACGCGCGACTGTTCGAGGAGGCGGCCGAGAACGGACTACCAAGCGAGCATTTCGCGGCGTTCCTCCGCTGGGTCGCTCGCGGGATGGACGCAGCCGGCGGCAAGGACGCGTGGGTGGCCGAATGGTCGCTGTACCGGACGAACGTGGTGGATTCCAGGGCGCACTTGCCCGTCTCCATCCGGGTGCGGGAGGTCGCTGCTCGCCCCGAAACCGGGATGGCGCTATGGCTGACCTACCTGCTGGAACTCGGCGTGATCGACCATGACCGGTTTCACGAGATTCTGGCAGATGTTCGCGCTGCCATCACCGCCACCGCGCAGCATCACGGGACAGTGAACGTCCAGTCGAACACCGTCGGAGAGTGGGAAGCCGCGGTCCTCTCGCTTCGAGCGAGCGTCAACGCCGGCCAGACCTGCATCAAACTCGTCTCCGGCGACAAGGCTGGCCTGTTCGGTGTCACCGAGGACCCAAACGACACCCGTCAGGTGCTTGGTTACCTCACCACCGGTCATGGCGGTCTTCAGTACCTGGCCTTCACCCCGCGTGATGTCCTGGGGGTGCTGGGCCGGGAGCAGCGCTTCCGGGATCTGAAGGAATCCGAGCTGCTCGCGGCGTTCAAGCCGGTCTCGCTTCGCGATCCCGGCAAAAACTACAAGTCCGTCACGATCAACGGCCTGCGGGGCAAGTACCTGGCCCTCCCCATCGAGGTCTGGACCGGCGAGGACGAGTCGCCCGCCGAATCGGCGGTCGCGCAGGCGGTCGACTCGGCTTCCACCGCGCTGTGGCAGGAGGCGGGCCGGTGACCGGGGAAACCGATCGCTGGTTGCTGGCGTATCCGGGACCACTCGGGTTTGAGGTCTCCTCGAAGACGGAATCGGTTCGGCTGACCGACCATCAGGGTGCGGTGCTCCGGGCTGAAGGGGCGGGAGCCGCCCGCGAACTGATCGACGCGGTCGATCGCGCCGGACGCCGATTGTGGGCCGCCCACGCCGCCCTCCAACAGGGTGAGCATGGTCAGTTCCTGGCCCAGCTGGGCACACCTCGGGTGCACTGCGCCACCACCGTCAGCCGAGCGCTCGGAAACCCCGGGGTCGCTGAGCGTCTGGCGCCCGGCCGCGACACGGCCGCAGCGATGCTCAGCTACCAGCAATCCCCGATAGCCCGCCGACAACTCGCGCTCCAGGTTGAACAGGAAGACAACCTCTGGCGCGCCGTCTCCCGACGCGGATACCGGCTCGATCTCGCCCGGCTGGCCAGCGAACGTCAAACACGCGAACGCGAACTCGATCAGATCTGCCGGCAGCTGAGCCTGGACATGCGGGCCAACCAACAAGTGCACGCGGCATGGTTGGCCGCTCACGGAATCCGAGTCACCCGTACCGACGAGCCCGGATGGACACATCCAAGCAAGTGCGACACCTCCCAGATGGCCGCCTCGTTCCAGGAGGGCTGGGAGCTGTATACGCGAGGGCATTCGGTCCTGAAGCGGACACGAATCCTCAACGGTGTGAGCAAGCTTCGCGATCATGGCGGCCGTGTCCACCCCATCATCGAAACCAATTCCGCGGTCACCGGGCGCATGTCCATCCGCTCCCCAGGGCTCCAGGGTTGGCCGGCGGAACTTCGCGGGATCCTTCTGGCAGAACCGGGAACGACGGTGATCGCATTCGATCATTCCTCGGCAGAGATGAAGGTCCTCGCCCGACTCATCGATCAGCCCAGCTTCACCCGCAAAGTCACCGAAACCGACATCTACACCAGCCTCGCCGAACGACTCGGCGCCACCCGTAAGCAGGCGAAGGTGGTGCTGATCGCGTACACCTACGGCCGCTCCCAGACCGCGCTGGCGGAACTGGTAGGCGTGGAACAAGCCCGCGCCTACCACGACGCGATCAGTTCCCTCGTTCCGGAAGTCGTCTGCTGGGTCAACGAACAAACCCGGCGTGCCCGCCAGCGTGAACCGCTGCAGACTCTATTCGGCCGACCACTGCCGCCGCTGACCGGGCAGTCCCGTCAGACCCGATTCAGCAAGGCCTCGAACCTGTTGGTTCAGGGGAGCGCTCGCGATGCCTTCGGCGTCGGTATCCGACGCACCGCTGAGTCGCTGGGAGTCGACGCCCTGTGGATCCCGATGCACGACGAGCTCTTTGTCCTCGCTCCCACTCAGAAGGCCGCCGCCGTCGCCCAGGCGCTGTCCGCCGCGATGACCGTTGACCTCGGCGAAGGCGTCTCGCTGACCGGGGAAGCCAAGATCCTTGGCGATCGATGGGGCAAGAGCGACTAGCTCACCGCACCGTCGTGGGCCGGTACGAACCGTCGCACTAGCTCGCGGCGGCATCGGCTGATCACAGCCGCCCTTCGGTAGTCGTTGGGGGTGGACCGCAGCCACCCCGAGGGTTCGCGGCATTTCGCCGCATGTCCACAGGTGAAGGAGCGCTCAACCGCGAGTGCTCCCAAACCGAATGGGACCCCACCGTGGACTACACCACCGACGATGACCTGCGCCGCGAACTCAGCACCATCCACTCCACCAGCGGCGGCTGGTACACCCCAGCGGCAGCTACCCTGCTCGCTCACGCCCGCCGAAGGTTCACCGGCCTGGCGCGGAGGGAAGGCGCCGATCCCGCTGACGCCATGACCGCAGCCTGGGAAATCTGGAGCAATGCGAACATCCTGACCGTGGCCCAACCCTGGGCCTACACCGGCACCGCTGTCAGGAAAGCTCTCCGGAAGGAGCAGGAGGCCCAACGCAAACTCACCTCAATTCCGGGCTTGCGCCGCCCGGACGCGGATGACTTCACCGGATGGTCCGACGAAGAACTGCCCGACCTCGTGGCCCAGGTAGCCATCGCGCAAGAACGCCTGGTGTACCGGACATTAGCGCTGAACACGGTGCTGGCGCTCCTAGTCGAACACGGCTACTCGCGAACCATCGCAGAAGCCACCGTCGAGTCGATGATCTCCGCTGCCGCCGCAACCGGAAGCCCCGCCGGTGCCCTGGACGCAGTCACCCGAATCTCAGACGTCCCCACCAGCTTCGGCGTCCGTCGCGCCGAGTGGAAGGCGCTCGCCAGCCTCCTGTTCGGACCCGCCCGCGGGGGAGTAGGCAGCCTGGAAGCCGAACTCACCGGAGCAGACAACCAAAAGCACCTGCGTAACACGCTCGCCAGATACCACCGCCTGGCGGCACGGCGGTAACCCGACGTTTTGTCGGGACGCGTCGTCCCCTCTCTCTATAGGGAACGCATCCGGCGCTCCGGGCGAAGCAGAGGGAGATGGGCCACACGATGGAAACACAGATCACCCTGATTCGCACCCTGCCCACAGCAAGTCGGCGGGGCACTGTGAATGGGGTGCCGATGCTCCTTCCGGAATGGCAGGATCTAAGCCGTAAGCTTCGGGAGATGACGCTTTGGCGGGCGGACCAACTCGCTTCCAAAGGTGTCCGCGAAGTCGAGGTCTACCAGGGTAGAACGATCTTCACGCTGCATACGCCGGCGGCAACGATGGACACAATGGCCCGAGCAGTCGTATCCCACCTGGCACGGCCTGAGCAGATCGGAGACGTCTGGGCGCAACCCTCGCATGCCGTTGTATGGGTGACCTCTACCGATGGCGAGGAGATCTATGCGGTGGTGGACCTGAACGCCGTCATTCGCTAGCGCGTTACAGATCGGCGCACAGCCTTGCTGCGGGAGAACTAGCCGGCAATCCTCCGACCGGCCGACGGGACCGGATCTCCTCTTTGAAGGCCATCAGCGGTCTTGTTGCGCGATGTGGTTGCGCAGCCGGATCCGGTACTCGCTGAACGCTGTGCGTGAAATGTTCACTTGCAGGAGGGCGTCCTTCTGGCGCATGCCCGCGTTGGTCAGCCGCTCGACCTCGATCACCTGAAGGAAGCGCTTTCGCTCATGCTCCCGAAACCCGTCTTCACGGGCGCGGGCTCGGATCGCACGCTGCGCACGGAAACGAGCCGACTCGCTGATCACTCCGCGCTGCGGGACTCTCGTCGTCATCGCACCAACGTCCATGACCCTCTCTATCTGCAGCAAAGGGTGCTCGGCATCCAGCGCCCGAAGCGCGTCCGTGAGTTGGGCGATCCGGGTCAACAACGCGTTTCGCACTTTGGACTCGAGCACGTTGGTCAGCGCGGTGACGAACTCGAGATGGGAAGGGTTGACGCATGAACGCACCCCACACACATGGTGGACTGGGCCCAGTCGGCTGTACTCGCCGACGAAATCCAGCCGTGTCCACGCGGCGACTCGATGCGCAAACCTGAACGTTCGCCGGTGACCGTGGATGGGGTAGCCGGCTGGGTGCCGGGCGCCAGTCCACACCCAGCACGCGTCGGGATCCTCCGGGTCGATGCTGCAGCGCTCACGCGCCGCCGTCAGCCACGCTTCCGGATCGCGGTGACGAATCGCCCGCTCCAACGGCCCGAAGCGCCGCCACGGATCCGGTTCTTCTGCTGCAGGCGTAAGAAGTTCTGTCATGCGCACTTGAGTAACATGCGCGGCGTTCTAATCTCCAGTCCGTCTCCCGCTCAGCGCCTGATCTCCAGGCCGGGTCGAGGGGGTCGCTTGTGCCGCGCACAGTCATCACTTACGAGTTTCTGGTGCGTCCGCGCATATGGATTCCGACAGGTGCACTAGCACCGGTCGGAGAGGGCGCGATGGATTCACCGGCGTACCTGCGGGAGCTGCGCGAGACGTACCGACGCATGCAGACGGTTCCCTGGCAGCGACTGACGGCTGAGCAGCAGAGGTCGTTGCACTACTTTCTCGCCGATACCGGCGGGTACGCCGCCGGGCCAGTGGCGGGCCGTGTAACGAGATGGGTTGCGGCAGTCCACGCGATAGACGCATACGTCGCTGAATACGGTCAAATCCCGCGCCGCACCCGCGGAACCACGGGCTTTTCCCCCCAGAATCAAAGACTCGCGTTCTGGCTGGAAGGGCAGCGCCGCCTCTCGGTGCGAGCTGGGCAATGCACGTACCAGCGGCTGCGGATCGCCGCCTTCCCAGGACTCGACCCGCGCGACCCAGACGCCCGCTGGCAGGCAACGTACGAGCTGTACACGTCCTACCTGCGCGAGCACGGGAGCGTGCCCGCGGCGCGCAGTCACGACCCGCTCGAACGCAGTCTTTCAGTCTGGGCTACGCGGCAACGGTCCAAGTATCGGGAGGGCACGCTACCAGCCCGGCGGGTCGCCGCATTGAGCTTGCTTCCGGTCTGGAGCTTCGGTCGTGGCCGTGCGTCGAAGTTAGGCAAAGTGTCTGCCGGATCCGTAACAACCGAAGAGGGTCAAACCCTAGGTTTGCCTACGCTGCCCTATTCGCAAGGAGGCCGAAATGAGTTCGAACCGGGCTAGTGCGCCGACCGGTGAAGGACTCACAACTATGCGAGCGACGGCAGCGGCCGGGCCCTCGGCACTCACCGGACGGCGCTGCGCTATCCAATGGCTCCTCCCGTGACACCACGCGACCCGCGAGCGGAGCGCGCGTCAAGGAATGCCGTACAGGCGATCCAGGCCGAGTTCGGTCTCTATTCCGGCAGAGAGGTCGCGCGCATCCTGGGAACTGGAGGCTCGGCACCGATCAGAAAGGCGCGTCAGCGAGGCCAGCTGCTGTACCTGAAGCGTCGCGGGTACAGATATCCCGCTTTTCAATTCGACCTCACGAATGGGACCGTGCACGCAGTCGTCGTCCCCTTGATTCGGCTTGCTGCGAAACTAAGTTGGTCCCCTCGGGACGTTGCACTGTGGCTGTGCTCGCCGACCACGCTCCTCCCAATCCCATCCCAGCGGCCCGTCGATCACCTGGACGAACCCGACTTTGTACTCGATCTCGTGTGGCGCGCGCTCGGCATCGAGTGGTGATGCCGGGCTGGACAACTAGAGCTATCCCTCGCGAGGCTGTGAAGAGCCACTATTATCCGCAGGCAACACAGAACTAGCGAGCCCGCAGGTCATTGCGCGCTCTCCATGAATGGTGATGCCGGGCACCTCCCGGGGCCGAGAATTGGAGCCCAGAAGGGGCTTTAAGCCGAATAAATGGCACTGTAGCGGTCCTGAGCCATCTGAGACCGCGAGAAATCAAGGGAGTTGTCTCCCTGAGCCGTGAATCAGTTGTTCTTGGTTCGAGTCCAGGTACCCCAGCAAGAAGCGCCCCGGTTTTCCGGGGCTTTTTTGTTGCGCCGAGCCGACCTGATCGCTGGGCGCCCGTCCCCTGGCGCGGGCCCTCTCTCCGGGTTTAGAGTCTGCAGCGTCCGGGCGTTGGGGCCGCGGGCAGTTGATGGGGGAAACCATGGATCCGTTCAAGGATTCGAGGGAATCATGAGACGACGCGTGGTCGCCGCGTTCGCGGCAGTGGCTCTGGGACTCACCGCCCTGTTCGGCGCATCGGCTGCCGCCTTCGCCGATACCCCGCCCGGCCTCGCTTACGTGGCGCTCGGCGACTCCGAAGCGGCCGGCACCGGCATTCCGGGCTGTGTGCACGCTCCCGACGCGTATCCGGCTGTGCTTGCCGCATCCTATGGACAGTCGCCGTTCTTCTCGGCCGCGTGCGCCGGCGCCACCACCGCGGACGTGTACACGCAGTTGGGCTACCTGAGCGCACACGGAGCGATCGGCGGAGGCACGGGTCTGGTGACCCTGACCGTCGGCATCAACGACCTCGGCTGGCAGAACACGCTGCTCGCGTGCAGCGGAGCCAACGTCACTGCGGCCTGTCTCCAGTCGCTCGCGACGACCATGACGTCGGCCCGATCGCTCCCGGGCAAGATCAGCGCTCTCGTCACCGCGATCCGTGCCGTGGCACCCAACGCGAAGATCCGCGTCACGGACTACCCGATGCTGTTCGGGTTCGTGTCGGGGACCTGCAACATCGGCAGCATCGGAGGCGTGCCGGTCAACGTGACGGCGACGCAGGCCACGCTGGTGGATGGTGCGCTCGTCGGGGTGGGCGCGTTCATCCGCCAGGGCGTCGCCGGCGCCCATGACGCGAACGCGCAATTCGTCGGCGTGATCGCGGGCTTCCTCGGTCACGGGTTGTGCACGAGTGACCCGTGGATCTTCGGATTCGGCCCGGTCTTCCTGGACGGCCTGCATGCGAATGCGCAGGGTGAGGCGGAGTACGCGAAGCTGATCGCACGCACGATCTGAGCGGATCACGGCTGTCCGCCGACGGGAGCAGGGGATCCCTCACCCGGCCGCCCGATTCCGACGCCCGATCTCGAGCCATCACCCTCGTTCCGGGTCTATGGTGCGGTCATGGTTGAACATGGAAAGGGCCACCCGGACAGGCTTCCGAAGGGCGAGCAACCGATCGCGGAAGTGGGAGCCGATCGATTGGACGAGGAGGGCCGACATGCCGGCCGGCTCGTCCTGACACCGAAGAGGATCTACTTCTTCGACGACGAGCACCACAACGGGAGCCACGACGATGTCATCGATCACTCCCGCTTCCAGGGCGCCGAGGTGACCGGTGACGACACGGTCGGAACGCTGGCGCTCACGTGGAGCGACCGAGGAACGATCTACGAGGGCGACACGCTCGAACTGAAGGCGTTCGCGGCGGCGATCGACGCCCAGCTGAACCCGTAGCGCAGACGGCGCGCCCCCGTTGTGCGGGCCTCGGAGGGCACCGCCCTCAGCCGACGTACGTCTGGTACGCCGACCACCAGTTCACCGCGATCGCGTGCTGCGCCGCGGCGAGGGTCAGCTGCCCGGAGCCGACCAGGTCGTGGAGCTTGTTCTCGATCCGGTCCTTCGTCCGCGCGCCGTCGCTGCCCGCGTACGGTTCCGGCCACAGATTCTGTGGGGAGTCCGGCGACCCGCCGATTTCGAGGGAGATGAGGTGGTCCTCCTCGTAGTCGCGGGTGTTCGTGTCGCCCTGGTACGCGTACCCGGAGGCGAGCTGCTGCCGCTTCAACCCGGTCGTGTACGACGCCGGCGGGCGAATGGTCGCGGTGTACCCGGACACGCAGATGGTCTGGTGGACGTTCGCCTGGGTGACAGCCGGGTTCGTCGCCCCCGGAGTCCTGGACGCGTCCGGGAGGACCACGCCGGCGGGAACCGCGACGGGCTGCGGAGCCGCAGCCACCGGCGCCGAGGAGGGCCCCGAGCCGGCAGAGGGCGCCGCGGTGGCGCCCGCTCCGGCATCCACGGCGGTGATGCTGTGCGGCGCGACCGTATCGGAGTGCACCGCCCCGACGAGGTGGCTGGACGGCAGCGCGGAGCAGCCGGCGAGGAGGAGGATGAACGCGGGGAGCAGCGCGAGAGCGCCAACACGTCGAAGCATGTGAGAGAGTCCTTGTCGTCGCCGGCCGGTGCGGCAGCCTCTCTCACGATATGCGCGGCACCCGACGCTCACGGGTGCGACGCTCGGCGTCGCCGCTGAGACGGCGAGGCACAAGCCACCGATTCGCTGCCGCCCCCGGGGATTGTGAAGCTCGAGCGCGAGCCACGGGGCCCGAGAGCCGACTTCGGCCGGCACTAGCGAACGCGCACCTTGTTGCGCGCGGCCGATAGTTGACGTCCACTCACTTTCGGTGTTCGCTGCTGATGGCGCCGGCGAGCCCGGGCAGCTCTACCGATGGGGACGGAGCGATCGTGAGAAAGTGGCTGAACCGGCAACCCGTGTTCGTCGTCGGCATCGTCTCCGGGATCCTCTTCGGCGTGCTGACCTACCTCGGGAACAGCGCGGCGGGCATTCAGCGGACCGGCTGGGGGAGTGCGATCGGGGCGGCCGTCGGCGCGGTCGTCTTCGGCGCGCTGTTCGCCCTGATCGTCGCTCGGCAGCGCCGCGCGGGAGGCGGGGTGTCGATGGCGCAGGCGGTGACGGACGCGATCAGGGCCGGCCGGGCGCCCGACGGCGCGTCGGCCGAGGAATGGCGGCCGCTGCTGGAACGGAGGCGACGGCAGGCGCGGCTCATGCGGTGGCTCGGACCCGTCGTCTTCGGGCTCTTTGCGGCGTTGGCCGTCTACCTCATGATCACGGACGGGTCGCGGCTGATCCTCGAGGTCGTCTTCCTGTTGTTCTTCCTCGGTATCGCGATCTGGTACCCCATCGGCACCAGCCGCCAGCTCGCCGGCATCGACCGCGTGGAGCGGCAGCTCACGCAGGCTCCGGCCGGCGGTCCTGCGGTCGCCCACATGCGCACCGATTCTTCCGCCGCAGGACCGACCCGTGACGGGTGAGCGATCGGACTACCCGTGGTGGGCGCGGTCCACCGGCGGCAACCGCGGCTGGGCGCTGACCTTGGCCATCGCCTACACGCTGATAGGTGTCCTGAACTCGATCGTCGGGTTCAGACGGCCGGACATCGTGCTCGCCCTGATCGGTCTCGGGTTCCTGCTGCTCGCGGTGTGGGCGTGGGCTGTGGTCGTCTACCTGAATCGTCGGTCGGGTGCGTCGGGCGATCGTCGCGGCTGGTGAGAGGCGACGCGCCGCGACGGCGGGCACAGACTGCAGCCGAGGATCACAGCTTCGGCGTGAGGGCTCTCACCCCTGCATGTGGTGCGCGAACGCGACGCCTAGCGCGATCCACACGACGAGGCTGAGGATCGGCGCCGCGCCCGCGAGGACGATGGCGACGATCCCGTTGCGCCGGCCGCGGTTCTGGGCGACCGCCACGATGCCCTGGGTGAGCGCCCAGATGCCGAACACCGAGCCGAGGATCATCTGGAGGCCGAACGAGCCCTGGTCCGGGTGCATGGTGAAACCGGCGCCCGACGCGCGGCTGTACGTGTAGAGCGTGGTCGCGAACACGCCCTGAAGGATCGAGATCAGCACGGACACGCTGATCACGCAGATGGCCATGATCATCGCGACCCGGCCCAGTCGCGGCGACTTCGCCGGAGCGGGAGCGGGAGCCGGAGCGGGAGCCGGAGCCGGAGCAGTCGGCTGCGACGGCCACGCGCCTGCGGTCGCAGGCGGCTCGGCGGCCGCCCAGTCCGGCGCGACCGGCGCACCCGCCGCGACGGGCGCAAAGGGCGCGTCCTCCGACGCGGGCACAGACGTTTCAGGGTTGTCGGTCATCTCATCCTCCACATCGAGGTCCATCGCAGATTCACGCCGTCGTTCCCGACACCGGAGCGGCAGCGTTCGTCCCGCCGTCCACCGGCGCCCCGCCGAAGACCAGCACCACCGCGAGCACACACCCCAGCAGCGCCCCACCGCCCAGGCAGATGCCCCAGATCGCGCGCGCCCGCCCGATGCGCTGCGGCGCCAGCCGCCCGGCTCGGATCAGCGCGGGGATGCCGAGGCCGACGGACAGTCCGACGCCGAGAAGGGTCAGCAATGCCAGGAGCGGGTCGAAGCCGCCTCCGGTGGCGAGCGCCAGCACCACGACCGCGGCGGCGACGATGCCGGCGGCGAGCGCTGCGGTCGCGAAGCCATTGCTCGGCGGAGGGCCGGCGACCGGCGCCGAGGGGGCCAGCGGGCGGACCGAATCCGTCCAGCGCAGGCCGTCCCACCAGCGCTGGAGCCGGGTGTCGGCGTCGGGATACCAGCCGGGCGGCGGCAACTGGGGCATCGGGCTCCTCGATCGGGGTGCCCCGACACTACCGCCGGGCGGTCCCGCATCGGAGGATCCTCAGCCTGAAGGCCCCGTTCTGGGGGTAGTCACAGGCTCCCGTTCACCTGTCCGTAACCCCGGGCGCGCACACTGATTCGACCGGGATCGCGGCACGGGGGTTCCGCAGCCTGAAGGTCACTCCATGATGCGGGTGACGGTGCGGCCGATCTCACCCACAGGACGGGGTGAGACCGGCCGCACCTCTCTGTTCGAGACCAGGACGTCTGGGGCCGCTCAGCTCCCGAGGCCGACGCGGTCCACCCGGCGGTGGTAGCGCATCCCGGCCAGGCCGCCGAGCACGGCGCCCGCGAGGCTGACGATCGCGACGGCCACGGCGGTGATGATGCCGGTCAGGGTGACGCTGCCCTCGTCCAGCGGGATGCGGGGGAAGCCGTTGATGTTGCCCAGGATGTTGAACTGGGCGCCGAGGACCAGCGTGAGGATGGCGACGACGACCGCGATGATGATCGCCCAGATCCACACCGCGAGGCCCTGGCGGGCGCCGTCGAAGCGCGACATCCGGCCCGCGACGTAGCCGCCGCAGTAGTAGGCGACGAAGGCGATCACGACCAGGGCGATCGCTCCGACGACGCCGATCGTGGCGGCGTTCTTGTTGGCTGCGTTCGCGACGGCGTTCCCGCTGCCCCCGGACGCGCCGAGCCCGACCGCGGCGCCGGCCGCGGCGACCAGTGCGGTCAGGAGGACCGCCATGCCGGTCGCGGTGAGCCAGCCGAAGAAGGCGGCGCCGAACTTCATGCCGCCGAACTCGCTGCGCTCGCGCGCCACCACGTTCTCGCGCAGGGTGCGGTTGCCGTCGACCCGGAGAGCCTCGTCGGTCTCCTCGTGACTGTCGCTCGGATAGCGCGCGGCGCGCGGGTACTCGTCCACCGGCTGCTCGTCGAGGGAGCGGTCGTCCACCCGGCGCGCGGCCACCGGCTCGACCGGCTCACCCGCCGCCCGGTGCGCTCCGGCGGCCGGCGCGGTCGCCGCTCCGTCTGCGGGCGCCGTGTCGTAGGCCCTGGTCCCTGGCTCGTACGCCCGGGTCTCGGTCGGTTCGTCTGCTGGGGGGTTGCGGTCGGTCATCTCGGTGCTTCCTCCACTTTCACCCGCCGGTGCGGCGGGAGCGTCGTTGGAACTGCCAGGCCGGACGTTAGACGCGTTCCGGCCCCCGGGGAAGCACCTTGATCCGCTCGCACGTCCGGGGTAGGCGGCGACGGGAGGCCGTGCCCGGGGCCTCGCGCGAGCGTACAATCGGACCCACTTCAGCAGGAGACCGGCAGGAGGGAGGCACCCCATGGGGTGGTTCGCCCGAGCGCGCGCGGGCGGCTCCACGGCGCTCGCCGAGGACGGTCTGAGCGCACTGACCCTGCTGGCCGTGCTGGAGGAGGCCGTCTCGCACCTGTCCGCCGCCGAGAGCCTCCTGGAACGGTGCGCGGTGGCGGGGGAGCCCGGGCATCCGGTCGGGGTGCGGCCGGCGGACCGCCGCCTCGGCGCGGCCGACGCGCGTCAGGGCCTCCGGCTGAGGATCGCGTTCACCCAGCTCTCGCGCTGGCTGGACGGGATGACCTGCGATCCGGAGCAGGAGCCGCTGCGGGCGGACGCGTCGCGGCTGCTGCGGTTCTACCTGCTGATGGTGACGTACGCGCTGGACGCCGCGTTCACACCCCCGGCGCGGCAGCACATCGCGATCCGCGGCGGGCACAGCGGTGCAGCGGGGAGACTGGTCGAGTTGCGCGATCTGGCGCGTGCGGCGGCGGAGTAGGCGCAGCGGAGTAGGCGCGGCGGAGTGGGCCCCGGCCCTCAGCGCCCCCGCCGTCTCCGCAGCCCGAAGCCGATCAGCACCCCGCCGCCGATCGCGACCAGAACTCCGACGCCGCGCACCACCCACTGGACATCTCCGGTCGCCGCGTCCACCAGGAGCGGCCCGGCGAGCCCTACGACGACGAGCAGGACGCCGCCGATGAAGAACCACGGGGAGCCGTTCGTCCGTTCGACCATGCCCCGAGCCTACCGGCGGCCGCAGGCCCGCACGCGGCCGTCGTTCCGGTGTCAGCCGGCGTCGTCACGCACGGCGGGATTGCAGCGAACCCCGGTAGCGTTGACCACAGTATGCGCACCGACACCCTCGACCCGGTCCGGCTCCGCTCGGACTTCCCGATCCTCGCCCGCGAGGTGAACGGCCACCCGTTCGTCTACCTCGACTCCGGCGCCACCTCGCAGAAGCCGCGGCAGGTGCTCGACGCCGAACGCGACTTCGCCGAACGGTTCACGTCCGCCGTGCACCGCGGCGCCCACACCGTCGCCGGGGAGGCCACCGAGCTGTTCGAGGACGCCCGCGCCCGCGTCGCGCGCTTCGTCGGCGCGCGCCCCGAGGAGCTGGTCTGGACGTCGAACGCCACCGAGGGCCTCAACCTCCTGGCCTACGGGATGTCGAACGCGTCCGCCGGCCGCGGCGGCGCGGCGGCCGAGCGGTTCCGGGTCGGCCCGGGCGACGAGCTCGTGGTCACGGAGGCCGAGCACCACGCCAACCTCATCCCGTGGCAGGAGCTGGCGGCCCGCACCGGCGCGACTCTGCGCGTGATCGGGCTGACCGACGACGGTCTCCTGCGGCTGGACGAGGCGGCCGAGCTGATCGGACCGCGCACCAAGGTCGTCGCCTTCACCCACGTGTCCAACGTGCTGGGCGCGATCAACCCGGTCGCGGAGCTCGTCGCGCTCGCGCACGCTCAGGGCGCGCTCGCCGTGCTCGACGCCTGCCAGTCGGTGCCGCACCTCGCCGTCGACCTCCCGGCGCTCGGCGTCGATTTCGCCGTGTTCTCCGGCCACAAGATGCTCGGCCCGACCGGTGTCGGCGCCCTCTACGGCCGCACCGAGCTGCTCGACGCGCTGCCGCCGTTCCTCACCGGCGGCTCCATGATCACCACCGTCACGCTCGACCACGCCGAGTACCTCCCCGCGCCGCAGCGGTTCGAGGCGGGCACGCAGCGGGTGTCGCAGGCGGTCGCGCTCGCCGCGGCGGTCGACTACCTCGACGCGGTCGGCATGCCGGCCATCGAGGCCCACGAGGCGGAGCTGGGCGCGCGGATGCTCGCCGGGCTCGCGGCGATCCCGGGCGTGCGGGTGCTGGGGCCCGGCCCGGACGTGGAGCGGGTCGGCCTCGCCAGCTTCGTCGTCGACGGCATCCACGCCCACGACGTCGGCCAGTTCCTGGACGACCGCGGTATCGCGGTGCGGGTCGGCCACCACTGCGCGCAGCCGGTGCACCGCCGGTTCGGAGCCACGGCCTCCACGCGGATCAGCGCATACCTCTACAACACCGCCGACGAGGTGGACGCCGCGGTCGAGGCCGTCGCCGACGCGCGCGGCTTCTTCGGGGTGATCGAGCGATGAGCGACCTGCAGAGCCTGTACCAGCAGGTCATCCTCGACCACGCCCGCGAGAAGCACGGCTACGGCCTCCGGGAGGACGCCGCGGCCAGCTCGCACCAGTTCAACCCGACCTGCGGCGACGAGGTCACCGTGGGTGTGCACCCGGACGCGGCCGGCCGCATCCACGCGATGAGCTGGGAGGGCCACGGCTGCTCGATCTCGACCGCGTCGGCCTCCCTGCTCAACGACCTGGTGCACGACACCGACCGCACGCAACTCGCGGCGTCGATCGCGGCCTTCCGTGAGCTCATGCAGTCGAAGGGCGCGCTGGAGGGCGACGAGGAGCTGCTCGGCGACGCCGTCGTGCTGGCCGGGGTCTCCCGATACGTCACGCGCGTGAAGTGCGCGATGCTTCCGTGGGTGGCGCTGGAGGACGCGCTCCTCAAGTCCGCCTGACGCTCACCCCTACGGCACCGGCGCGAGGTCGACTTCGTCGGCGATGGCCTCCAGTGCGGAGGGCAGCGTCGGGAACGTCGTGCCGTAGACGAGCCCGGACGGCCCGGCGGCGGTCCAGTTCGCCTGCCGCTTCACGACCTTGCCCACCAGGTAGCGCTTGTGGCCGCCGAGCGCCTGGCGCTGCGCGATCGGCAGCGTGAGCGGGAACGCGTATACGTCGCCGCGCGGGCTGACCACCAGCTCCCAGCGGGCGCGGCCCGGGTTGAACTTGCTCGTGAAGATGCGCGACATGATTGCCTTTTTGTACCCTGCCGCCGCCCTGCGTCGCCAGGAAGATGACGACCTGTTGCGCGGTTCCGCGTCACGGGGCGTCACACGGTCGTCACCCGCGTGGTCACCCACGCTGTCGCGCGCGTCCTCACCCGCCCACGTTCAGTCGCCGAGCCCCTCCAGGAAGCTGCGGGTCGGCGCGAAGAACGTGGTTCCGGTGGTGGCCGTCGAGAAGTCCAGGATGCGGTCGTGGCTGCCGGGAGGGTCGCCGACGAACATCCGCTCCAGCATCCGCTCGATCACCCACAGCTCGCGCGAATAGCCGATGAAGTACGTGCCATACTCGCCGTGGCCGGGCCTCCCGAACGGCATGTTGTCGCGCAGGATGTCGTGCTCAACGCCGTTCTCGTCGGTGATCGTGCTCAGCGTCTTGTGCGCCTTCTGACCGTGCTCCACGTCGGGCAGCTCGATGTTCTCGACCTTCGTCCGGCCGATCACGCTCTCCTGCGACGGCACGGGGAGGCGGTTCCAGGAGTCGAGGTCGTGCAGGTACTTCTGCACCACCACGTAGCTGCCGCCGGCGTGCGCCGGGTCCTCGTCGCCGACGATCGCTGCGGCCCCCATGTCGTCGGCGGTCGGGTTCGCCGTCCCGTCCACGAAGCCGAGGAGGTCGCGGGCGTCGAAGTAGCGGAACCCGACCACCTCGTCCACCACCGTGACCGCGTCGCCGAGCGTGTCGAGGAGCTGCCGCTCGAACTCGAAGCAGAAGTCCGCCTGCTCGGCCCGGATGTGGAACAGCAGATCGCCCGGCGTGGAGACGGCCGTGTGGACCGCGCCGCGGACCTCCCGGAACGGGTGCAGCTCCTTCGGCGGCGCCACGTCGGTCAGCCGGCGCCAGAAGTCCGCGCCGACGCCGACGTTGCACGAGAGGTGGGCGCTCAGGTCGCGGAAGCCGACCGTCTTCACGATGTCGGAGATGTTCGCCGCCACGTCCTTCGCGGCCGCCACGGCGTCGGGGGAGTCCGCGACCGTCACGACCAGGAAGACCGCCGCCTGGGAGAGCGGAGCGTCGACGCTCTGCGGCTCGATCGTGACGCGTTGCCAGGGGTGACCGCCGGTGCTGTTCGCCATGCGCTCACTCTGCCGGATCGGCGCCCGTCCGGGTAGGGCCACCCGAGCGACGCACCCGGTTTTCACCCGCTCTCGATTGGCGATTGCTGCGAAGGCCCTGATAGCGTCGAAAGGCCCTGGTGCGCTGCGGATGCGGTGCGCCGGAGGTGAACCAGCCCGCGATCAGGGCCGTGCGGCCGCACCGGTGGCCCCGCTTCGGATCGTATGGTCGGCTGGCGTGGGCGCACCCCGATGGTCGCGCCAGCGACGGCGATTCGCGCGGAAGGCCCGCGCTGGAGTCGTGCTGCCGTCGCCGCATGCCGTCGGCCCGGGCGTGACCAGAGTGCGCGCGTCCACCAGACACGAGCGCGCACCGCGGAGAGACACGTTGAGCAACACGATCGCCGTCGAGGCGAGGAACATCTTCAAGGTCTTCGGACGCAAACCCCAGGAGACTGTGCGGCGGCTGCGGCAGGGCGCGAGCCGCACCGAGGTCGCCGGCCTCGGGACGGCCGCCGTCATCGACGCGAGCCTGACCGTCCGCCGCGGCGAGATCTTCGTCGTGATGGGACTGTCCGGCTCGGGCAAGTCCACCCTGATCCGCACCTTGAACGGTCTGCTGGAGCCCACCGCGGGCGAGGTGGAGGTCATGGGCACCACGATCACGGGCCTCGCCGGGGCGAAGCTCCGCGCTGTGCGGCAGCAGCACATCTCGATGGTGTTCCAGCACTTCGCCCTCCTGCCGCACCGCACGGTCCTCGACAACATCGCCTACGGGCTGGAGGTGCGCGGGACGCCCGCGGCCGAGCGCCGCGAGCGCGCAACGGAGGTGCTGGAGCTGGTCGGCCTCGGCGGCTGGGGCGACAAACTCCCCGGCGAGCTCTCCGGCGGCATGCAGCAGCGCGTCGGCCTGGGCCGGGCGCTCGCCGCGGACACCGACGTCCTGCTGATGGACGAGGCGTTCTCGGCGCTCGACCCGCTGATCCGCCGCGAGATGCAGGAGCAGCTCCTCGAGCTGCAGAGCACGCTCGGCAAGACCATCGTGTTCATCACGCACGACCTCAACGAGGCGATGTTCCTCGGCGACCGGATCGCGGTCATGCGCGACGGCCGCATCGTCCAGACCGGCACGCCGGAGGAGATCCTCACCGACCCGGCCAACGATTACGTCGCGAGCTTCGTGCAGGACGTCGACCGGGCCCGCGTGCTCACCGCCGCGAGCGTCATGGAGCCGGCTCGCGCGCTCGTCACCGTCGCCGGGGGACCGCGCGCCGCGATGCGGACCATGCGCGACCTCCAGACCTCCGCCGCGTTCGTCGTCGGCCAGGGCCGGCGGCTGCTCGGCGCGGTGCGCGACCGCGACGTGATGCGCCAGGTCCGCGACGGGCGCGGCGACCTGACCGAGGCGATCGACGCGGACATCGCGACGGTGTCCCGCGACGACGTGCTCAGCGAGCTGGTCGAGTCCGCCGTCGGGAGCGCCCTCCCGCTGGCGGTCGTGGACGACCAGCGCCGCCTGCTCGGCGTGATCCCGCGGGTGACCCTGCTCGCGGCGCTCGGGAACGTGTCCAGTGACACCACCGAGATCCCGGTCGTGGTCGAGCCTCCGGCCACCGTGCCCGTGGATGCGATGACGCTGGCCCTGCGCGATTCCGCCGGGGGCGACGCCCTGCCGGAGGTCGACCGCGACGAGGAGGCGGTCGCGTGAACACGGCCCACCTGATCCCGCTCGGGGAGTGGGCGACCGCGGTCGTCGACTTCGTCACCACCACCTTCGGCGGCCTGTTCGACGTCATCCGCGTGGTCTTCACCGGGATGTACGGTGGCGTGGACTGGGTGCTGCAGACGCCGCCGTTCTGGGGTGTCATCCTCATCGTGGCGATCCTCGCGGTCTGGCTGCGCGGCTGGGTGTTCGGTGCGGGCACCGTGCTCGGCCTCCTGCTCATCGCGGGGATCGGGCAGTGGCCGAACGCGATGGACACCCTGGCGCTGGTGCTGGTCTCCTCGGCTATCGCGATCGCGCTGAGCGTGCCGCTCGGCATCCTCGCCGCCCGCTCCCGGGGCGCGTCGGCGATCATCCGGCCGGTGCTCGACTTCATGCAGACGATGCCGGCGTTCGTGTACCTGATCCCGGCGCTGATCCTGTTCCGCGTCGGCGTCGTGCCGGGCATGGTCGCCACGATCGTGTTCGCGATGGCTCCGGGGGTGCGGCTCACCGAGCTCGGCATCCGCGGCGTCGACACGGAGCTGGTGGAGGCCGGCCGAGCGTTCGGCTCGCCGCCGCGGCGCATCCTCCGCCAGATCCAGCTCCCGCTCGCCATGCCGTCGATCCTCGCCGGGGTCAACCAGGTCATCATGCTGTCGCTGTCGATGGTCGTCATCGCGGGCATGGTCGGCGGCGGCGGCCTCGGCCGTGACATCGTCCAGGCGCTCAGCCGGGTGGATGTGGGGCTCGGCTTCGAGGCGGGCATCGCCGTCGTCATCCTGGCGATCGTGCTCGACCGGCTCACGGCCGCCGTCGGGAAGGCCCGGCTGCGGATGCCGAAGCGCGCGCTCGCGGTGCTCGGTGCCGGCCTGCTCGTCGTGATCGGCGGGACGGCCGTGACCGCGGCCTCCACCGCCGGCGGCGACAAGGGCCACGTGAAGGTCGCCGTGTTCAACGGCTGGCCGGAGGGCGAAGCCGCGTCGTACCTGTGGAAGCACGTGCTGGAGCGGGAGGGCTACCAGGTCGACTTCGAGTACGCCGACGCGGGACCGGCGTTCGCCGGGCTCAGCACCGGGGACTACGACATCGCGTTCGACGGCTGGCTGCCGACCACGCACGCGCAGTACATGAAGACCTACGGCGCGCACCTCACCGACCTCGGCGCCTGGAACGACGAGGCCAAGCTGACCATCGCGGTCAACAAGGACGCCCCGATCGACTCGCTCGACCAGCTCGCCTCGCACGCCTCCGACTTCGGCAACCGCCTGGTCGGGATCGAGCCGGGCGCCGGGCTCACGGAGGCCACGCAGAAGAAGGTCATCCCGGAGTACGGGCTCGGCAAGCTCGACTTCGTGACGTCCTCCACGCCCGCGATGCTCGCCGAGCTGTCCAGCGCGATGAAGAAGCACGACAACATCGCCGTGACGCTCTGGCGCCCGCACTGGGCGTACGACCAGTGGGATCTGAAGGACCTGAAGGACCCGAAGAACACGCTGGGCGCGGCGGAGTCCATCCACTCGATCGCCAGCACGGACTTCCCGAAGAAGTTCCCGCAGATCGCCAAATGGGTGAAGGCCTTCCGGATGAAGTCGGACATGCTCTACTCGCTGGAGAACGCGCTGTACAACGGCAAAGCCGACGCCAGCCAGTACGACGGCATCGTCGAGAAGTGGATGGACGCGCACTCCGTGTACGTCGACTCGCTCACGAAGTAGCCGCGCCGGGAGGGTCCCCTACGCTGGAGGGATGACCCTCCCCGCCGGCGACACCGTCGTCACCTACCCCGACGGCGACCTCGCCTCCACCGGAACCGTGCTGCACGTCGAGCCCCTCGCGGACGGCCGCAGCGCGGTCATCCTCGACCGCACCGCCTTCCACCCGGTCGACCCGGTCTGGCCCGACCAGCCCGCCGACACCGGCACGCTGACCGTCGGAGGCCGCACGATCCCGGTGGTTGACGCGGTCGTGGGCGCGACCGACGGGACGACGTTGCACATCGGCGACGCACCGGTGCGCACCGGGACCGAGGGCTGGTCGTTCCTGGTCTGCCACCTCGTGGCGGACGCGACCGGCGTCGAGCCCGGCGCCGTCGCCGAGGTGGCCGTCGACGCGGAGACCCGCGGCGCCCTCTCCGCCGGCCACACGGCCTGCCACCTGGCCTCCCTCGCCCTGGACGAGGCGCTCTCCGGCCTCTGGACGAAGGAGGTCCCGCTCGACGGGCGCGGCCGGCCGGCGTTCGACCAGCTCGCCATCGCGTCGTCGCGCATCCTCCCGCACGGGTCGCTGGACGAGTACCGCATCGGCAAGAGCCTGCGGAAGAAGGGCTTCGCCGCCGCGGAGCTGCCGGGTGCGCTCGCCGAGGTGACCGACGCCGCCAACGAACGGCTCGCCGGATGGGTGGCGGCCAGCGCGGACCTGGCCATCTCGATCGACCGGGACGGCGACGGGCTGGGGGAGCGCCGGCGCTGGCGCGCGGAGCTCCCGGACGGCGTGGTCGAGATCCCGTGCGGCGGGACGCACCTGCGCTCGCTCGCGGACGTGGCCGCCATCCGCGTGGAACTCGACTACGACCAGGAGGCCGCGTCGCTCACGATGCGGACCACGGCCGTCCCGGCGTGACCCCCTCGGCGGACTCCTCCGGAGGCCGTGGCTGAGGTCAGTGCTGCAGCGCGGGGATCAGCGGGAGGGCGACGGCCACCGCGCCGAGCGCGATCGCGAGCAGCCAGCCGGCGCGCACGAGCTGCGCGTTCCTGACCTCGCGCTCGATGACCGCGAACCGCTGCACCGTGTCGGCGCACGAACCCACCGGCTGCCAGGTCGCGGGGTCGTCGAACAGCCGCGCCACCGCTGCGGTCGTCGCGGCGTCCAGCACCGCGGGCCGCCGGGTCAGCCACCGGACGAGCTGCTCGGCGCGCAGCACCACGACCCGGCGCGGCTGCTGGCGGACCGTGACCTCCTTGGTCCCGACGAGCACGACCACGGCCGTCACCGGCGCCACGATGCCCGCCTGCGCGAGCACGCCGCGCACGCGGGAGGCCTCCAGGTCGGAGTTGCGCAGGTACGGCTGCTTTTGACCGCCGACCAGGACCGCGCGCTCGCCCACCCACACCCGCTGACCGCGGTGGTGCTTGGTGTTGACGACGAACACACCGGTCGGCCCGACGACGATGTGGTCGACGTCGGCGACGGCGCCGGAGGCGTCAGGCCGCGTCCCGACCGGGACGGCATGGAAGACGCTCCAGCCCTCCGGCAGCCGGTCGAGCAGCGCGCCGACCTCGCGCTCGCCGAGCGCGCCGGCGAACCAGGGCGCGGTGTCCGCTCCGATCGGCCGCGTGCCGAGCGCGCGCTCGATGGCGGAACGCGGCGGAGCCTGAGTGTGCAGGCGCACCACCTGCTCCATCACCGCGGCGCCCGCGGCACGGTCACGCATGCGCGTCGAGCGCCATCCGTCGTCGTCCATTCCCGTCAGAGTATGCGGGTGCGGGAGCGCTCCCCAGTCCCCAGTAAGGGACGACCGCGGCGGCCTACCCCTGGCCGGGTGCCCCCTCGGCGCGGGGCACGTCGTCGCCGGTGGCGCCCTCTCCGTGGCGGTCCTCGTCGTTGCTGCCCTCGCTGGAGCGCTCCTCCGCGCGGCCGCTGACGCTCAGCTCCTCGTCCGGCAGCCGCTCCTCCAGGGACTCGTTGCGGCTCGCGATCTCCTCCAGGGCGTCCTCCGGCGTGTCACCGAGGTCGGAGATCCTGTCCTGGAGCTCGTGCTCGCGGTACTCGGGCGCTTCGTCGTGTCGATCCGTCATGCGGCGCACTCTACGCCGCGCCGGCCCGGGTCAGACCACGATGTCCACGGCGTAGACCTGGTCGGTGGGATGCCCGGCCTTCTCGTGCACGCGCATCACCGCCTCCTTCGACGGCCCGGTCGACAGGCAGAACACCTTCCCGCTCTCCGGGTCGAGCCAGGCGGTCTCGAAGTGCACGCCCTCCTCGCCCTCGACCGCCAGGTCGGCCGCGTGGGCCTCGGCGAGCTGGTCCTCCGTGACGCCGACGAATCCGTCGTGGACGTCCATGAATCGTGACATGATCGGCTCCTTCTCCTCGTGCCGCCGGGGTGTTCCCGCGACGTCCGGAGTCTGCTCGCGCGGGTGCCGCGGTGGCATCGGTCATCCGACCGATCCCGGTGCGGCACGGGAGCGCGCGGCGCTATGCTTCGCGCATGGATGCGGCGCCGGCGTCGTTCCGGGGCGCCGAACGCGTGTGCCCGGTGCTCGTGGGCAGGGAGGACCTGCTCGCGCTGGCCCGTCGCCGCCAGGCCGCCGCGCTGGACGGCCGGGGCGGCCTGCTGCTGATCGCGGGCGAGGCGGGCATCGGCAAGTCGCGGCTGATGGAGGAGGTCGTCGCGCTCAGCCCCGCCCGGCGCGTTCACGCCGACGCGTACGCGGACGACCGCGAGACCCCCGGGCTGCTGCTGCTCGGCCTCGCCGCGTCGCTCGCGGAGGCCGGGGACGGCCCGGCAGCCGACCGGATCAGGGAGCTGGTGCTGCGCGGCGACCCGGCCGACGGCGCGGATCCCGCGACGCGCTCCACCCGCCGGCGGCTGCTGGTCGCGGAGTTGGCCTCCACCCTGGCCGCGGCGCTCACGCTGCCGACGATCCTCGCGCTGGAGGACGTGCACTGGGCCGACCAGCTCGGGCTCGACGTCCTCCGCCGGGTCGCGGTCGCCGTGCGCGAGCGGCCGAGCCTGCTCGTTGCGACCTTCCGCACCGAGGACCCGGACGTCGCGGCCGACGCGACCGCGTGGCGGCTCGACCTGGTCGGCCACCGCGTGGCGGAGGAGGTGCGGCTTTCGCGCCTCGGAGCCGACGGGGTCGCGCGGATGCTCGCCGCCATCCGCGGCGCCGAGCCGTCCGCAGAGGAGGCCGAACGGCTGCACGCGGTGAGCGACGGCATCCCGCTGCACGTGGAGGAGCTGCTCGCCGAGGGCTCCGACGGCGCGCCCGAGACGGTCGCCGCGGCCGTGCTCTCCCGCACGCGCACCCTCGCCCCGGCGTCGTCGGCCGTGCTGGAGGCGGCCGCCGTGATCGGGCGCGAGTCCGACGTGCGGCTGCTGGCGGTGGTGGTCGGCCACGAGTGGGATCGCGCCGCGCGGGAGGCCGCCCTCGACGACCTCGTGGCGCAGCACCTCCTGGTCCGCGCCGCGGCCGGGTCCTACGACTTCCGGCACGCCCTCATCCGGGACGCGGTGTACTCCGCGGTGCCCTCCGCGCGCCGGCGCATCCTGCACGGGCGCGTCGTCGACGCCGGGGCGGGACTGTCCGACGCGCTGCTCTCGCTGCACGCCGAGCGGGCCGGGCGCGCGCGGGAGGCGTACGCCCTCGCCCGGCGCGCGGCCGAGCGGGCGTCCACACTGTCCGCGCATCGCGAGGCCGCCGACCTCTACCGCCGTGCGCAGCGGACGATGCCGCTCGCCGTGGACGGCCGCGACCGCGCGGACCTGCTGCGCCGGCTCGGAGCCGAGCTCGCCGCCGTCGACGCCAACCGGGAGGCGGAGGCGGAGCTGGCGCGGGCCGTCGGCCTGTACCGCGCCGCCGGCCTCGCGCGGGATGCCGCGGCCGTCGTGCCGGCGCTCGTGGCCGCGCGGCACCTGCTCGGAGCGGACTACCCGTCGCGGGTGGCGGCGATCCGTGCCGCGCTCGGCTGGATCGACGCCGACGACCACGCCGAGGCCGCCCAGGTGCGCGGTCGCCTCCTCGCAGCGCAGGCCGCGGCCGCCATGCTGGAGCGGCGGCTGGACGACGCGCGGCGGGTCGCGGAGGAGGCGCGGGGGCTCCTGACCGCGGAGGCCGACCGGATCGGCCTCGACTCCACGCTGGGCTCTGTCCTGGTGTTCGCGGGGGAGGGCGAGCCGGCCTGGGACCTGCTGCGGGGTGCGGCGGAGCACGGCGCGGCGCACGGCCAGGAGGAGGCGGCGGCCCGCGCGTACCGGATACTCGGCTCGAGCGCGTCGGTGCTCCTGCAGTACGAGCGCGGGGCGGAGTGGCTGGCCGACGGGATCGCCTACGCCGAGCGCATCGAGCGCTGGAACGACGCGCACTACCTCACCGCGCACCTGGCGCATGTGCGCTGGGCGGGCGGCGACCTGCGCGCCGCGGCCGAGCTCGCCGGGCACGCCCTCGCGGACGGCCGTGGCGGCATCACCACCGAGGTGACCGCGCTGCACGTCCTCGGCTACTGCGCGCTGTCCGCGGGCGACCTCGTCCGCGCCGGGGAACTCCTGCGCCGGGCGGAAGACATCGGCGAGCGGATGCAGGAGCTGCAGCGGCTGTCGCCGGCGCTGTGGGGGCTCGCCGAGACGGCCCTGCTCGCGGACGACCCCGCCGCCGCGGTCGATTACTGCGAGCGGGGTGCGGCCGAGTCGCACCGCGTCGAGGACTCCGCCTACGCGTTCCCGTTCGCGGTCACCGGTGTGCGGGCGCACCTGGCGGCCGGAGACGTCGCTGCGGCGCGGTCGTGGCTGGACCGGATCGGCGCCCTGGTCGAGCGCCGGCGGATCCCGGGGACGGAGTTCGCCCTCCAGCACGCCGCCGGCGTCCTCGCCCTGCGCGAGCGGCGCCCCTCCGACGCCCGGGAGCTGCTGGAGTCGGCCTCCGCCGGTTGGGACGCGCTCGGCCGGTGGTGGGAGGGCACCCAGGCGATCCTGGACCGCGCCGAGTGCGCACGCCGCACCCGCAGCCCCGCGGAGGCCGCCGACCTCGTCGCCGAGGCACGCACGCGGGCGCGCGGCACGATCCTGGAGCGCCGCGCCGACGAGCTGGCCGCACGGCTGGCCGAGGGCGTCGAGCCGTCGACGCTCAGTGCGCGCGAGGAGGAGGTCGCCGCGCAGATCGCCGAGGGCGCGACCAACCGGGAGATCGCGGCCGCCCTGCACATCGCCCCGAAGACCGTGTCGACGCATGTCGAGCACATCCTCGCCAAGCTCGGAGCGTCACGGCGATCCGAGATCGCGGCCTGGGCGGCCGGGCGCAGGGCCCGATAGCGCGGGGCCTGATAGCGCGGGGCCTGCCGCGCGCCGTGGCCGCCGGGCTACCATGCGGCACATGAGCCAGATCGAGACCGGGATCGTCTCCTACACGCTGTCCTCCGACTACTACGCGCAGGTCGGCGCCGATTTCGACACGGAGGCGGTGGACGACGCCATCCTGGCCGAGCTGAACCGCATGCTGCCGAGCGGGATCGTCGTGGAGCGCAGCGGCAAGGTGCTGGCCGAGGAGGAGGTGGCCGACGTCGCCCGGGAGCTGGACTGGGCCGCGCTGCTGCGGCGGATCGACGTGGACCAGATCCTCGCCGATCACGCGCGTTGAGCGCTCTTCACCGTCTCGTACGCCGCGAGCGCCGCCCGCCGCGACTCGGCCAGGTCGACCACCGGGTCCGGGTAGTCGCCGGTGTCCCACTCCGGCACCCAGCGCCGCACATAGTCGCCGTGCCGGTCGAATTTCGTGCGCTGCAGCTCCGGGTTGAACACCCGGAAGTAGGGCGCGGCGTCCGCCCCTGAGCCCGCCACCCACTGCCAGTTGAACGGGTTGTTCGCGGGATCGGCGTCCACCAGCGTGTCCCAGAACCACTCCTCGCCAAGCCGCCAGTCGATCAGCAGGTTCTTGGTGAGGAACGACGCCACGACCATGCGCACGCGGTTGTGCATGACGCCGGTTCTCCACAGTTCCCGCATTCCCGCGTCCACGAGCGGGACGCCGGTGCGACCCTGTTGCCAGGCGCGCAGCACGGACGGCTGCAGGCGCGGCCAGGGGAAGGAGTCGTACGCGCGGTGGATGTTCACGGTGGCCAGGTCGGGGTGCTCGAAGAGCGTGTGGTAGGCGAACTCGCGCCAGCCGAGCTCGGAGAGGAAGGTGGCGGCGGCTTCGGCCAGGACGCCGTCGCGCGGGTTCGCGTCGCGCGCGGCGGTGATCGTGTGCCAGACCTGGTGCGGGCTCAGTTCGCCCCAGCGCAGGCGCGGGGACAGCCGGCTGGTGCCGTCGACGCCCGGCACGTCGCGCTCCTCGCGGTAGCCGGCGAGGGCATCGGCGACGAAGGCGTGGAGGGCGGTGTGCGCGGCCGGCTCGCCCGGCTCCCAGGTGTCGCGGAGGCCGGCCGCCCAGTCGGGGTGGGTCGGCAGCAGGTCGAGCTCGTCGATGGCGAGGCCGTCGACGTCCGGGCCGGGCGTCAGCCGCTCCGGCGCGGCGAGCGGCTTGCGCGGCGCCGGAGCCGACTGGCACGCCCGCCAGAACGGCGTGAAGACCGAGAACGGCGTGTCGGAGCCGGTGCGGATCGTCCACGGCTCGAAGAGCAGGTTCGCGCCGAAGCTCCCTGCCTCGATCCCGGCCTCCCGCGCGGCCGTCTTCACGGCGGTGTCGATGCGCCGCTCGGCGCCGCCGTAGCGACGGTTCCAGAAGACGGCGGCCGCGTCCAGGTCGGCGAGGAGCCCGGCGATCGTGGGCTCCGCGGGGCCGCGGAGCACCACGAGCCGGGAACCGCGCTCGCGGAGTCCGGCGTCGAGGGAGGTGAGGCTGTGATGCAGCCACCAGCGGGCGGCGCCGCCGGGCGCCCGGAGGCCCGCGGACCGGTCATCCCAGACGTACACGCAGACGACGGGGCGGCCGGTGCGCGCGGCCGCGTCCAGGGCCGGGTTGTCGGCGAGGCGGAGGTCGTCGCGGAACCAGACGACGGCCGGGCGGGAGTCGGGGTCCGCGCTCACAGGTCGAGCGTGTCGCCCGGCTCGAGGGCGAAGAACTCGCCGCCGTTCTGCTCGGTCGCCCACGCGATCCGGGCGTTCGAGAGGTCCTTGCCCGCGCGCGAGAGCAGCATCTCGTGGGTGGGGAAGCTGCGCTTCGGCTTGGTCGCGAGCACGTAGTCCATCGCCTCCGCCACCTTCATCCACGGCGCGGCGGCGGGCACCGCCAGCGCGTCGAGCTCGACCCCCTCCGGGATGACGAACGAGTCGCCCGCGTAGTAGAGCTCGTCGTTGACCAGCACGCCGAGGTTGTCGACCACGGGGATGCTCTCGTGGATGAGGGCGTGCTTTCCACCGAAGAAGCGGAGGGTGAACGGCCCGGCCTCCACGGTGTCGCCCGCGTGCACCACCGTGACGTCGAAGTCCGTGGCGGCCCTGGCCACGCCCTCGGGCGCGAAGATCGGCACGTCCGAGTTCATGTCCACGACGCGCTTGAGCTGCTCCGGGGTCCAGTGGTCGGCGTGCTCGTGAGTGACGACGACGGCCACCGTGTTCGCGGTGTCCGTCAGCGGCGAGGTGAAGCTGCCCGGATCGATGTAGAGCTTCTTCCCGGACTCCTCCAGGAGCAGGGCGGCGTGTTCGAACTTCGTCAGTCTCATGGCTTCATCAAACCTCCACCCGGGTTCGCGCGCCAGGCCCGGCCGTGTCGCGCGACGTTCCGGCCGTGTCGCGCGAGGTTCTGGTCGTGTCGCGCTGCGGGGGACGGCGGCTATGCCATAGTCGTGGTCTATGCCTGTCTCCCCCCGGACCGTCGTCGTCGCGGTCAACCCGATGGCGTCCTTCGGGCGTCGCCGCGAGGTCGGACCGCGCGTCGTCGAGCGGCTGCGCGCCGCCGGCCACACCGTGATCGCGGTGGACGAGGCCAACATCGAGCTGCTGCGCCGGGAGGCGGCCCGCGCCGTCGAGGCCGGCGCGGACGCACTCGTCGTCGTCGGGGGAGACGGCATGGCGAACCTCGGCATCAACATCGTGGCGCAGACCGACGTCCCGCTCGGGATCGTGCCGAGCGGCACCGGCAACGACCTCGCCGACGGCCTCGGCATCCCCACCGACGACGCCGACGCCGCGACCGACCAGCTCCTGGAGGCGCTCGGCCGCCCGCCGCGCACGATCGACGCCGGGCTGATCCGGCACGGCGAGCAGCACAGCGAGCTCAGCACCTGGTTCGGCTGCGTGCTCTCGGCCGGCTTCGACGCGACCGTGAACGAGCGTGCCAACCTGATGACGCGCCCGCGCGGCCGCAGCCGCTACGTCTTCGCGCTGCTGCGGGAGCTGGCGGTCCTGCACGCCCGCCCGTATCGCATCGTCGCGGACGGGGAGCCGATCGCCACCGAGGCGATGCTCGTCTCGGTCGCCAACAACCGCTCGCTCGGCGGCGGCATGCGCATCGTCCCGCACGCCGACCTCGCCGACGGCCGCTTCGACCTGTTCGTGGTCACGAAGATGTCCCGGCCGCGCTTCCTCCGGCTCTTCCCGAAGGTGTTCCGCGGCGAGCACACCGGCTTGCCCGAGGTGTCCTTCCGCAGCCTCAGCACGGTCCGGATCGAGGCAGAGGGCGTCGTCGCGTACGCGGACGGCGAGCGGATCGGCCCCCTCCCGGTCGAGGTCACCGTCGTCCCCGGCGCACTCCGCGTCCTGGTCTGACGGCCGCGCGACACACCCGGGATGATGGCCCCGTTTTGGCGCTGAGCCCCCACCTGTGGCATTATCAATGAGTTGCAAAAACGGCCCCATCGTTTAGCGGCCTAGGACGTCGCCCTCTCACGGCGGTAACGCGGGTTCAAATCCCGCTGGGGTCACCAACCACGAAAACCCTCCCGGACACTCGTCCGGGAGGGTTTTCTGCTTCCCCTCTGTGCTGGCCACCACCTCTGCTAGCGTCGCCACCATGCTGAGACCGGTCGCCGAGGGCGTGCGCGTCCACGAGAGCGAGTTCTGCCAGACCAACACCGTCGTGGTCGACGGCACCGCGGGTGCACTACTGGTCGATCCCGGGATCCTGGACGAGGAACTGAGCGCCATCGCGGCGGACCTGCGCGCGTCGAGCACGCTGGTCGCCGCCGGGTTCGCCACCCACCCGCACTGGGATCACGTCCTCTGGCATCCCGCGTTCGGCACGGCCCCACGCTTCGCGACCGCTCACGCCGCCGGCGCGATCGAGGCGTTCCTCGCCGACGAGGCGTGGCGGGAACGCTTGGCCCCCATGATCCCCGCCGACATCGCCGAGCGCGTGCCCCTCACGCTGTTCGGCGAGCTCACCGCCCTCCCGGAGGGCGCCGAGTGGATCCCGTGGGACGGGCCGCGCGCCCGGGTGATCGAGCACCGCGCCCACGCGTCCGGCCACGCGGCGCTGCTCGTGGAGGAGAGCGGCGTCCTCGTCGCCGGCGACCTCCTCTCCGACGTGCTGGTGCCGCTGCTCGACCACAGCGCCGCCGACCCGGTCGAGGACTACCTCGCCGCCCTGACGCTCATCGAGAGCATCGCGGACGGGGTCCGGACGGTCGTCCCGGGCCACGGCTCGGTCACGGGACGCGACGGCCTCCGCGAGCGGATCGCTCTCGACCGTGCCTACCTGCTCGCCCTCCGTTCCGGCGAGCACCCGGACGACGACCCGCGGCTCGGCCCGGACGCCGCCTACGACTGGGTGGCCGGCGTGCACGAGCGGCAGGCGGGGCTGCTCGCGCAGCGGTAGCCGCGCACCCCGCCCGACCCGGTAGACTGGATACTCGCGAAGGGGAGTATCCCGAAGAGGCCGGCCGGTCTCGCGCTGTGGACGTCATCACGGTCCGTTCGGACCCGGGCACAGCGGCACGGATGTGCGGGAGAGACTTTCGGGTCCGTCCCGTACGCCCTTCGAAAGGTCCCTTCCCGTGGAACTCGCCCTCCCGCTCTGGTTCGAGGTCGGCAGCTTCGTCGTCCTGCTGCTCGTCCTCGCCTTCGACCTCCTGATCGTCTTCAAGCGGCCGCACATCCCGAGCCCGAAGGAGTCGGCGCTGTGGGTGGCCTTCTACGTCGGGCTCGCGCTCGTCTTCGCGCTGCTCATGCTGCTGATCGGCGACGCCGAGCACGCCGGGCAGTTCCTCGCCGGCTGGCTCACCGAGTACAGCCTGAGCATCGACAACCTGTTCGTCTTCGTGATCATCATGGGGCGGTTCGCGGTGCCCAGGAAGTACCAGCAGGAGGTGCTCATGGTGGGCATCGTCCTGGCGCTGGTCTTCCGCGGGGTGTTCATCGTGCTCGGCGCCGGCCTCATCGCGAGCTTCAGCGCGATCTTCTACCTGTTCGGCGCGTTCCTGCTCTGGACGGCGTTCCATCAGGCGTTCGGGAAGCACGACGACGAGGGCGCGAAGGACAGCCGGCTCATCCGCTTCGCGCGACGCCGGCTCAAGGTCTCCGACCAGTACGAGGGCAACAAGCTGCGCACCACGGTGAACGGCCGGCGGATGTTCACGCCGCTCATCATCGTGTTCCTGGCGCTCGGCACGACCGACCTGCTGTTCGCGCTCGACTCCATCCCGGCGATCTTCGGCATCACCCAGAGCGCGTTCATCGTCTTCACCGCGAACGTTTTCGCCCTGATGGGGTTGCGCCAGCTCTACTTCCTGCTCGGCCACCTGCTGGAGAAACTCGTCTACCTCCGGTACGGGATCGCGTTCATCCTCGCGTTCATCGGAGTCAAGCTGGTCTTCCACGCCATGCACGACAACACGCTGCCGTTCGTCAACGGCGGCAAGCACATCGAGTGGGCGCCCGACATCAGCACCTGGACGTCCCTCGCCGTGATCGTCGGTGCGATGGCGGTCGCGACCGTCGCTAGTCTTGTCAGGCTGCATTCGAGCGGCACCACCGTCGAGGACGCCATCCACGGGGATGACGAACCGGAGACGACGACCGCAGAGGCCGCCCCGGCCGCGACATCCCCGGAGGACCCACGCATATGACTTCCCGCGTCGAGGTGAGCGCCAGAAGCGACACCGGAGCGGTCCGGCAGATCAACGAGGACAGCTACCTCGCGCAGGACCCGGTCTTCGTGGTCGCGGACGGGATGGGCGGTCACGCGCGCGGCGACGTCGCGAGCCGGACCGCCGTCGAGAGCCTCGCCCGCACCCTCCCGGCCGGCACCACGCCGACGCCGGAGGAGGTCATCCGGTCGATCGACGAGGCGAACGCCGCCGTGCGCGCCCTCTCCGACGCCGAGGAGACGGGGGCGGCCGTCGCCGGCACCACGCTGACCGGCGTCGTCCGTGTGCGCGTGCCCGAGCGGGCGGCCGAGGAGTGGATGGTCGTCAACGTCGGCGACTCCCGGGTCTACGGCTGGGACGGCCGCGAACTGACCCGGCTGACCGTCGACCACTCGGCGGTCCAGGAGCTGGTCGACGCCGGCCTCATCAGCCCCGAGCAGGCGGCCGTGCATCCGGAGCGCAACGTGATCACGCGGGCGCTCGGGGCCGAGGACTTCGTGGACGCCGACAGCACGCTGCTCGGCCCGGACGAGTCGCGCACCTTCCTGGTCTGCTCGGACGGCCTGGTCCGCGAGCTGAGCGACGAGACCATCGCGGACATCCTCGCCGGCGACCCCGCCGACCCGGCCGCGGTGCTCGTGGAGGCCGCGCTCGCCGCAGGTGGCCACGACAACGTCACCGTGGTCGTCGTGCGCCCGGCAGCCGGGCGGGACTGAGCGCCGCGAGCCCTCCGCGTAGCCCTCAGGGCGGGTGATAGCCTGAGAAGGTGTTCGCGAGCCTGCTCCTCCTTAGCCGCCGCGGCGAGTCCTAATCCTCAGGCCACCCTCGCCGCGGAGTCCGTCGACGGCTGAACCGTGAACGAAGCTCAAGGAGTACCGAAGATGACGACGCAGCACAGTCCGCTGACGCTGGCAGAGAAAGTGTGGCGAGACCACCTGGTCGTGAAGGGTGAGGACGGCTCGCCCGACCTGATCTACATCGACCTCCACCTGGTCCACGAGGTGACCAGCCCGCAGGCGTTCGACGGCCTGCGCATGGCCGGGCGCCCGGTCCGCCGGCCCGACCTCACGATCGCGACCGAGGATCACAACACCCCGACCATCGGCATCGACCGGCCGATCGCCGACCTGACCAGCCGCACGCAGATCGAGACGCTGCGCCGCAACGCCGAGGAGTTCGGCGTCCGGCTGCACTCGCTGGGCGACATCGAGCAGGGCATCGTGCACGTCGTCGGCCCGCAGCTCGGCCTCACCATGCCGGGCATCACCGTCGTCTGCGGCGACTCGCACACCTCCACGCACGGCGCCTTCGGCGCGATGGCGTTCGGGATCGGCACCAGCGAGGTCGAGCACGTGCTCGCCACGCAGACGCTGCCGCTGAAGCCGTTCAAGACGATGGCCATCACGGTGGAGGGGGAGCTGCGCCCCGGCGTGACGGCGAAGGACATCATCCTCGCGGTCATCGCGAAGATCGGCACCGGCGGCGGCCAGGGCTACGTGCTCGAGTACCGCGGCAGCGCCATCCGCGCGCTCTCCATGGAGGGCCGCATGACGATCTGCAACATGTCGATCGAGGCCGGCGCCCGCGCCGGCATGGTCGCGCCCGACGAGACCACCTACGCCTACCTGAAGGGCCGCCCGCACGCCCCGGAGGGCGCCGACTGGGACGAGGCCGTCGCCTACTGGGACACGCTCGCCACGGACGACGACGCGGTCTTCGACGCCGAGGTCTACCTCGACGCCGCCGAGATCGAGCCGTTCGTGACCTGGGGCACCAACCCCGGCCAGGGCGTCTCGCTGAGCCAGGCCGTTCCCGACCCGGCCGCGATCGCCGAGCCGAACGCCCGCGCCGCCGCCGAGCGCGCGCTGGAGTACATGGACCTCGCTCCCGGCACGCCGATGAAGAGCATCCCGGTCGACGCGGTGTTCATGGGCTCCTGCACCAACAGCCGCATCGAGGACCTCCGGGCCTTCGCCTCCGTCATCAAGGGGCACAAGAAGGCCGACGGCGTGCGCGTCATGGTCGTCCCTGGGAGCGCCCGGGTGCGCATCGAGGCCGAGGCCGAGGGCATCGACAAGATCGTCGAGGAGTTCGGAGCAGAGTGGCGGTTCGCCGGCTGCTCGATGTGCCTCGGCATGAACCCCGACCAGCTCGCGCCGGGGGAGCGCTGCGCCTCCACCTCGAACCGCAACTTCGAGGGCCGGCAGGGCAAGGGCGGCCGCACCCACCTGGTCTCGCCGCTGGTCGCGGCGGCCACCGCCATCCGCGGCACGCTGTCCAGCCCGTGGGACCTGGAGCACGACGAGTCCGATACGAACGCCGGAGAGAAGGTGGGCGCCTGATGGAGAAGTTCGAGACCGTCACCGGTGTGGCCGTGCCGTTCCGCCGTTCCAACGTCGACACCGACCAGATCATCCCTGCGGTTTTCCTCAAGCGGGTCACCAAGACCGGCTTCGACGACGCGCTCTTCCACGAGTGGCGCAAAGATCCTGAGTTCATCCTCAACAAGGAGGCCTACCAGGGCGCGAAAGTGCTCGTGGCCGGCTCCGACTTCGGCACAGGCTCGTCGCGCGAGCACGCCGTCTGGGCGCTGCGCGACTACGGTTTCCAGGTCGTCCTGAGCCCGCGGTTCGCGGACATCTTCCGGGGCAACTCGGGCAAGCAGGGCCTGCTCACGGGCATCATCACGGAGGAGGACGCCGAGCGTCTCTGGGCGGCCATCGAGGCCGAGCCGGGAATATCCGCGACCGTGGACCTGGTTGCCAAGACTGCGACCGTCGGTGAGGTCCAGGTGTCTTTCGACATCGACGACTACACTCGCTGGCGTTTGCTCGAAGGGTTGGACGACATCGCTCTGACCCTGCGCGATGAGGCGCGAATCTCCGAATACGAAGCCGCTCGCGCACGCTGGCGGCCCAAGACACTCCCGGTGAAAATTTGAACTCGCTTCTTCAGGACTCCCAGGCGGCAGGCGCGCACGTCGGTCTCACGGCCGACCGCATCACGATCAACGGCGGTATCCCCCTCAAGGGCCGCATCGAGGTGCGCGGCGCCAAGAACTTCGTCACCAAGGCGATGGTCGCCGCCATCCTGGGCGAGGGCCCGAGCGTGCTGCGGAACGTCCCGAACATCAGCGATGTCCGGGTCGTCCGCGGCCTCCTCGAAGTCCACGGCGTCAAGGTCACCGACGGCGCGGAGGAGGGCGAGCTGCTGCTCGACCCCAGCGCGGTCGAGTCGGCGCACATGGCCGACATCGACGCGCACGCGGGCTCCAGCCGCATCCCGATCCTGTTCTGCGGGCCGCTGCTGCACCGGCTGGGCGAGGCGTTCATCCCCGACCTCGGCGGCTGCCGCATCGGCGACCGTCCGATCGACTACCACCTGGAGGTGCTGCGCAAGTTCGGCGCGGTGGTCGAGAAGCTGCCGACCGGCATCCGGATGACGGCCCCCGAGGGCCTGCACGGCGCCAAGCTCGAGCTCCCGTACCCGAGCGTCGGCGCCACCGAGCAGGTGCTCCTCACGGCCGTCCGCGCCGAGGGCATCACCGAGCTCAAGGGCGCGGCGATCGAGCCCGAGATCATGGACCTGATCAACGTCCTGCAGAAGATGGGCGCGATCATCTCGGTCGACACCGACCGCGTGATCCGCATCGAGGGCGTCGACAAGCTGGTCGGCTACAGCCACACCGCGCTGTTCGACCGCAACGAGGCCGCGAGCTGGGCCGCCGCGGCGCTGGCCACCAACGGCGACATCTACGTCGGCGGCGCGCGCCAGCCCGAGATGCTGACCTTCCTCAACGTCTTCCGCAAGGTCGGCGGCGCGTTCGAGATCCACGACGACGGCATCCGCTTCTTCCACCCGGGCGGCGACCTCAAGCCGGTCGTCATCGAGACCGACGTGCACCCCGGCTTCATGACCGACTGGCAGCAGCCGCTCGTGGTCGCGCTGACCAAGGCTGAGGGCGTGTCGATCGTCCACGAGACCGTGTACGAGCAGCGTTTCGGCTTCACCGACGCGTTGATCGACATGGGCGCGCGGATCCAGGTGCACAAGGAGTGCCTCGGCGGCCACGCCTGCCGGTTCGGCCAGCGCAACTTCAACCACTCCGCGGTCATCATGGGCCCGGTGGAGCTGAAGGGCGCCGACGTGGAGATCCCCGACCTGCGCGGCGGCTTCAGCCACCTCATCGCCGCACTCACGGCGGAGGGTCGCTCGACGGTCAGCAACGTCGGCATCATCAGCCGCGGGTACGAGAAGTTCATCACCAAGCTGGAACTGCTCGGAGCGGACTTCGTCCTCGAGGGGTGAGGCCCGCGATAATGGGATGGTGCCCTCTCCCGATGAACCCGTGAACCCGTCTGCCTCCGCGCCCGCGAGCGACCGCTCGGAGAAGCGGCAGCGCTCCGAGAAGGCCCGGCCCTCGATCTTCTGGGTGCTGGCCGGGCTCGTCATCCCGCCGGCGAGCCTGATCGCCCGGTTCCGCATCGCGGACGGGCAGAAGCTCCCGAAGCACGGCGCCTACATCATCTCGCCCAACCACTACAGCGAGATCGACCCGGTGATGGTGGGCATGGTGGTCTGGAAGCTCGGACGCCTCCCGCGGTTCCTGGCCAAGGAGAGCCTGTTCCGTATCCCCGTCGCCGGCTGGTTCCTGCGCAAGTCCGGGCAGGTCCCGGTGGCGCGCGGCGGGTCCGCCCGCGGCGCGGCCCCGCTCGCGGAGGCGCAGAAGATCGTGGACGACGGCAAGGTCGTCATCATCTACCCGGAGGGTTCGCTCACGCGCGACCCGGACATGTGGCCGATGCGGGGCAAGACGGGAGCTGCGCGGATGGCGCTGGAGCACGACCTCCCGGTCATTCCGATGGCGCACTGGGGCACCCAGCAGGTGATGGCGCGCTACGCCAAGAAGATCAGCTTCTTCCCGCGCAAGACCATCGCCGTCAAGGTCGGCGACCCGGTCGACCTGTCGGCCTTCCGGGGCCGCAGCCTCGACCAGGCCACCCTCACCGAGGCGACCGAGGTCATCATGAACGCGATCACCGCGCTCCTGGAGGATCTGCGCGGCGAGAAGGCGCCGGAGACCCGCTGGGACCCGGCGGCGCACAATCAGAAGGAGACCGGCCGCTTCGATGGCTGACAGGAAAGGCCGGACGGCCGCACGACCGACACCGCCTCCCCGCCGCGTCGCCGTCCTCGGCGCCGGAAGCTGGGGCACCACGTTCGCGAAGATCCTGGCCGACGGCGGCAACGACGTCGTGCTCTGGGCGCGGCGCCCGGAGCTGGCGCGCGAGATCAACGAGGTGAAGCGCAACAGCGACTATCTGGAGGGCATCAACCTCCCGCGCAACCTGCGCGCGACCTCCCACCTCGGCGACGCCATGCGGGATGCCGAGCAGGTCTTCGTGTCGATCCCGAGCCAGACGCTGCGCTCGAACCTGGAGGCGATCGCCCCGAACCTGGGGCCGTCGACCATCGTGGTGAGCCTCATGAAGGGCGTCGAGAAGGGCACCGGCTTGCGGATGAGCGAGGTGATCGCGCAGGGCCTCCCGATCGACGCCGAGCGGATCGCGGTCGCGTCCGGCCCGAACCTGGCGTTGGAGATCGCGCGGGAGCAGCCGACCGCCGCGGTCGTGTCGTCGGAGAGCCTGGAGACCGCCCAGGCGGTGGCGATGGCCGCCACCAACCGCTACTTCCGCAGCTTCGTGAACACCGACGTGATCGGCACGGAGTTCGGCGGTGTGCTCAAGAACCTCATCGCGGTGGCGATCGGCATCGTGGACGGCGTCGGCTACGGCGAGAACACGAAGGCCTCGATCATCACGCGCGGCCTGGTCGAGATGACCGACTTCGCCGTCGCCTACGGGGCGGAGGCCGTGACGCTCTCCGGCCTCGCCGGCCTCGGCGACCTGATCGCCACGTGCGAGTCGTCGCTCAGCCGCAACAACACCGCGGGGCGCCTGCTCGGGCAGGGCTACAGCTTCAACGATGTCGTCAAGCAGATGAACCAGACGGCGGAGGGTCTCGCCTCGGTCGCGCCCATCCTGCGCCTGGCGGAGGAGCGCGGCGTGGAGATGCCGATCGTGCGCCAGGTGAGCCAGGTGCTCGCCGGCACGCTCGACCCCAAGGACATCGCCCCCCATCTGACCACCGACGACGACGAACCACAGGGAGAGAGGACAACGGATGACGGACAAGGTCGCAGTCGCACTTCTGTTTGGAGGTCGCTCAAGCGAGCATTCGATCAGTTGCGCGACGGCGGCGGGAGTGCTGGCGGCGATCGACCGTGAGCGCTACGACGTCATCCCGATCGGCATCACCCACGAGGGTGCTTTCACGCTCCAGCCGGACGACGCGGCGCGCTTCGCGCTGAATGTCGACGTCCTCCCGGAGGTGGAGGACAACGGCTCGCGCATCGTCTGGCCGGAGTCGGCGGCGTCCCGCGAGCTGTCGGTGGTCGCCGCCGACGGCACCCGCTCGTCGCTGGGCACGGTTGATGTCGTGTTCCCGATCCTGCACGGCCCGTGGGGCGAAGACGGCACCGTGCAGGGGATGCTCGAGCTCGTCGGCCTCCCGTACGTCGGCAGCGGCGTGCTCGCGAGCGCACTCGGGATGGACAAGCACTTCACCAAGACCGTGCTGCAGCAGGCGGGCATCCTCGTCGCGCCGTGGCGGACCGTGACCGCGTATCAGTGGGCGACCGACCGGGATGCGGTTCGCCGCGAGGCCGAGCCGCTCGGGCTGCCGGCGTTCGTGAAGCCGGCCCGCGCGGGCTCCAGCGTCGGCGTGTCCAAGGTGACGTCGTGGGACGACCTCGGCGCCGCCGTCGACACCGCCCTCGCCGAGGACGACCGCGTGCTCATCGAGTCGGCGGTGGTCGGCCGCGAGGTGGAGATCGCTGTGCTGGGAGGCCGCCCGGGTGAGCCGGCGCGTGCCTCCGTCGCGGGCGAGATCGTCATCACCGGGCGCGACTTCTACGACTTCGCGGCCAAGTACCTGGACGCGCCGGGCATCGACCTGGTCTGCCCGGCCGACCTCACCGACGCGGAGCTCGCCGCGATGCGCGACCTGGGCGTGCGGGCGTTCGACGCGATCGGCGCGGAGGGACTGTCCCGGGTGGACTTCTTCCTCACCGCCGACGGCTTCGTGGTGAACGAGATCAACACGATGCCGGGCTTCACGCCGATCTCGATGTTCCCGCGCTGCTGGCAGGAGTCGGGGCTGGCCTATCCCGCCCTTATCACCGAGCTCCTCGAGGTCGCCCTGGCGCGAGCGGCGTAGCCCCAGAACGTTCGTGCCGGGCGTGCGCCTGCGTCAGCGCGAGGGCGAAGGCGACGGCGTGGGCGTCGCCGTCGGCGGCGTGAGGGTCGTGTCGAGCGTGGAGAGGCACTTCTGTGTCTGCTTGATGGTCGAGATGGCCGAGGCGAACTCGGGCAGCACGGCGGCGTCGGAGGCTCCGGAGACGTGGTCGATGATGACCTCCGTCGCCGGCGTGCGGCCGAAGGTCTGGTAGACGACCTGCTTGGCGGCGGGGTCGGACATCAGCACCCAGTCCACGCCGCTGACGTCGACGCACGGCTTGGTCGTCGGACCGATCGGCGGCACGCCGCAGCGCAGCAGCACGGCGGCCGGGTCGCCCCAGGCGCCGGTGGCCTGCGCGTCCGTCTCGCGGCGGTTCTTGTCGGCGACCGAGTCGGGCAGGCGCACCGAGATCTCCGCGCAGCCGGGGTTGTTCGCGTCCGCTGCGGGGTCGAGGGTCACCGTGGGCGCGCACCCGGCGAGCGCGAGGGTGGCGGCGGCGAGCACGAGGGCGAGGGCGGAGCGGCGAGCGGACATCAGGATTCAGGCTACCGTTGTGAGTCATGGTGGATTCTGGGAGCGCGGCCGACACCGTCGCGGGCGCGTCGGAGCGCGAGGCACTGAAGCGCATCTTCCCGCGGCTGCCGGAGTCGTCGGCGACGATCGTCGGCCCCGGCGACGACGCCGCGGTGCTCGCGGCCCCGGACGGCCGGTTCGTGGTGACCACGGACATGATGGTGCACGGCCCCGACTTCCGGCTGGCCTGGTCGTCCCCGGAGGACCTGGGCTGGAAGGCCGCGGCGACCAACCTGTCCGACGTGGCGGCGATGGGGGCGGTGCCGACGGCGCTCGTGGTCGCGATCGCCGCGCCGCAGACCCTCCCGGTGTCCGCCCTGGAGCACATCGCGGACGGCTTCCGCGCGGCCTGTGCCGAGCTGGCGCCGGGCTGCGGCGTGGTCGGCGGAGACCTGTCGGCCTCCGACACGCTGACGCTCGCGGTGACGGCCTTCGGCGACCTGCAGGGGCGTGCCCCGGTGCTGCGGAGCGGCGCGCGTCCGGGCGACGTCGTCGCCGTGTCCGGGAGCCTCGGTGCGGCAGCGGCAGGGCTCCGGCTGCTTTTCGCGGAGGCCGTGGACGTGGACGGCGTCCCGGACCGCGAGCGGTTCGCGGCGGTCGCGGCCCGGCATCCCGAACTGGTCGGCGCCCAGTTGCGGCCTCGGCCCCCCGTGGCGGACGGCCCGCTCGCCGCCGATGCGGGCGCCACCGCGATGCTCGACCTCAGCGACGGCCTCGCCCTCGACGCCCGCCGCGTCGCCGAGGCGAGCGGCGTCGCGATCGACCTCGACCACGTCGCTCTCGGGGATGACCCGCTGACCGCCTTGACCGGGGGAGAGGACCACGGCCTCCTCGCCTGCTTCCCGCCCGGCACCGCGCTGCCCGGCGGCTTCCGCCTCGTCGGCACGGTCCGCGAAGGCGCGGGCCTCCTGGTCGACGGCCACCCCTTCGACGAGCGCGGCGGCTGGGACCCGTACCTGGAGTGGGACGGGCACGTCGGCTGACGCGCAACCACCTGACAGGACACGCCGTCTGCCGACCGGGCGAGACGGCGTGTTCTGCCAGGTCGAGGGGTCAGGCCGGCACGAGGTAGTGGACGGCCGTCTCGCCGTAGGCGCGCGTGCGGTCGAGGACGAGACCGTCAGGGAGGCTCGGCGCGCCGTCGCGCGTGCTGCGCTCGACGCACACCAGCGCGTCCTCGGTCAGGAGCGGCACCACCCCGGTCAGCACCGCGAGCAGGTCGGCGTCCGGGAGGTCGTAGGGCGCGTCCACGAACACCAGGTCGAAGCGCGCAGCCGACGATCCGGCCGAGGCCAGGTACGGGAGCACCGCCGTGGCCCGCACGTCCACCTCGGGCCGGTGGTCCTTCGGCGCCGCGCGCACGACGGCCTCCGCGTTCCGCCGGCAGATCGCCGCGGCGGCCGCCGCCTTCTCCACCAGCAGCACCCGGGAGGCTCCCCGGCTGGCGGCCTCCAGCCCGAGCGCTCCCGATCCGGCGAACAGATCGAGCACGTGCGCCCCGCGGACGGCGTCGCGCGCGTCCAGCCCGGAGAAGACCGCCTCGCGCACGCGGTCGCTGGTCGGTCGCGTGCCGCTCTTGGGCACCTGGAGCGTCAGCGAGCCGGCGAAACCGGAGACGATTCGGGTCATAGCCCTCCGAGCCTAGCGGTGCCGCCGCGCCGACAGCAGAATAGGAGGATGGACGAACGCCTCCAGCAGGCGGAACTCGACGCCCTATGGCGGTATGACGACCCGATCGCCTCCGCCGAACGCTTCGCGATCGCTGCCGCCGAACCCGACCGCCCCGAACTGGTGCGCGCCGAGCTGGAGACCCAGCGCGCCCGCGCGCTGGGCCTGCAGGGCCGGTTCGCCGAGGCGGACGGCCTGCTCGACTCCCTGGAGCCGGCGGTGGACACGCTCGCCGTGCGCATCCTGCTGGAGCGCGGCCGGCTCCGGAACACCGAGGGCCGGCGGTCGGAGGCCATCCCGCTGTTCGAGAGCGCCCTGCTGGCCGCGCGGCGCGACGACGACACGTTCCTCGCGGTCGACGCCGCCCACATGCTCGCCCTCGCCGACCCCGCCCGTTCGGAGCAGTGGACGGAGGAGGGGCTCGCCGATCTCGCGAACGCCACCGACCCGCGCACGCTGCGCTGGGCCGTCGCCCTGCACAACAACCGCGGCTGGGCGCTCTTCGACGCCGGCCGCGCGCAGGAGGCGCTCGGCTCGTTCGAGGCGGCTCTGGAGGCCGCTGAGCGCTACGGCACGCTCGACCAGCAGTTCGCCGCACGCTGGTCGCTCGCCCGCTGCCTGCGCGAGGTCGGTCGCTGGCAGGAGGCCTTCGACATCCAGGCCAGGCTCGCGGCCGAACGCCCCGGGGAGAGCGACGTGGCGGACGAGCTGACGGCACTCGCCGACGTCGAGGCGCACGCGCGCGACGCGGCGACGGAGGCGGCCCCTACGATCGAACCATGACCTCCAGCACCGCCCCGGCCTCCGACGGCTCCGTCGCGCTCGAGACCCGGCTGACCGGTGTGCTGGGCGGGCGCACGGCCTCGGCGTTCGAGAAGGCGTTCGGGATGCGCACCGTCGCCGACCTGCTCGCCCACTACCCGCGCCGGTACGCGTCGCGCGGTGAGCTGACCGCGCTGGCGAACCTGCCGCTGGACGAGCATGTCACGATCGTCGCCGAGGTGCTGCGCGTGCAGGAGCGCCCGATGCGGGCCAGGCGCGGCTCCATCCTGGAGGTGAAGATCTCCGACGGCGAGGGCATCCTGACGCTCACCTTCTTCAACCAGGCCTGGCGTTCCAAGGAGCTCGCGCCGGGGGTGCGGGGCATCTTCGCCGGCAAGGTGTCCGCCTACCGGGGCGCCCTCCAGCTCGCCCACCCCGACTACGAGCTGTTCGCCGACGACGCCGAGAACGCCGTGGCCCCCGGCAGCGCCGCGGCCAAGGAGTGGGCGCAGACCCCGATCCCCATCTACCCGGCGACCGGCACGGTGGCGAGCTGGCAGGTGCAGAAGGCCGTCGGGCTGGCGCTCGACGCGCTCGGGCCGTGCCCCGACCCGGTGCCGAAAGCGGTCGCGGCCGAGCGCGGGCTGCTGCCGTTCCGCGAGGCGCTGGAGGGCATCCACCGGCCGCAGAAGAACGCCGAGTGGCAGCGGGCCCGCGACGCCCTCCGCTTCCAGGAGGCGTTCGTGCTGCAGGCCGCCCTCCTGCAGCAGCGCGCGGAGGCCCGCTCGGTCGCCGCGACCCCGCGGCAGGCGACGCCGGGAGGCCTCCTGGAGCGCTTCGACGCCATCCTGCCGTTCACCCTGACCGGCGACCAGGCGGACGTCGGACGCGAGATCGCGCAGGACCTCGGCTCGGCCGAGCCCATGCACCGGCTGGTGCAGGGCGAGGTCGGCTCGGGCAAGACCCTGGTCGCGCTGCGGGCGATGCTCGCCGTGGCGGACAGCGGCGGCCAGTCCGCGCTGCTCGCGCCGACGGAGGTGCTCGCCGCCCAGCACCTGCGCTCCATCGCCGACATGCTCGGCCCCGACCTGTCCGCCGAGCTGATGCCGACGCTGCTCACCGGCCAGCTCTCGACCGCCGAGCGCAAGCGGGCGCTGCTGCGCACGGTGAGCGGGCAGTCGCGCATCGTGGTCGGCACGCACGCCTTGCTCGGCGACGCGGTCACGTTCTTCGACCTCGGCCTGGTCGTCGTCGATGAGCAGCACCGCTTCGGCGTCGAGCAGCGGGAGGCGCTGCGCGCGAAGGGCGGGACGCCCCCGCACGTGCTGGTGCTCACGGCGACGCCGATCCCGCGCACGGTGGCGATGACGGTGTTCGGCGACCTGGAGGTCTCCACCATCGCGCAGCTCCCGGCCGGCCGCCAGGGGATCGAGAGCTTCGTGGTCCCGCTCGCCGACCGGCCGGGCTGGGAGCGCCGCATCTGGGAGCGCGCGTCGGAGGAGATCGGCCGCGGCCGTCAGGTGTTCGTGGTGTGCCCGGCGATCAGCGTCAAGGAGGCCGAGGACGACGGCGAGGAGGCGCCGGCCCCCGACGAGGACGCGGGGCCGCCGCGCCCCACCGCCAACGTCGAGTCGGTCGCCGCCCAGGTGCGCGCCGACCCGCTGTTCGCGCAGTCGCGCGTCGGCGTGCTGCACGGGAGGTTGTCCTCCGACGAGAAGGACACCGTCATGCGCGCCTTCGCCGCCGGCGAGCTCGACCTCCTGATCGCCACGACCGTGATCGAGGTCGGCGTCAACGTGCCGAATGCGTCGGCCATGATCGTGCTCGACGCCGACCGGTTCGGAGTCTCGCAGCTCCACCAGCTCCGCGGCCGGGTGGGTCGAGGCGACATCCCGGGTCTCTGCCTGCTCGTCACCTACGCCGAGGAGGGATCGCTGGCCCGCGAGCGGGTCGACGCGGTCGCGGCGACGCTCGACGGCTTCGAGCTCGCCAACGTCGACCTCGAGCTGCGCCGCGAGGGCGACGTGCTCGGCAGCCGCCAGTCGGGCGGCCGGTCCTCGCTGAAGCTGCTGCGGGTGGTGTCCGACGGCGAGCTCATCTCGGAGGCGCGCGTGGCGGCCGCCGAGACCCTGGACGACGGCGGCCTCGCCGCCCATCCCGCCCTCGCCGCGGCGCTCGCCCGGCGCCTCGACGAGTCGGAGCGGGCCTTCCTCGGCAAATCCTGACGGCCGCGCCCGGACCTTCGTGACGAAGGTCGACTCCGGCAGCGCTTTTCGCGACATTCGTCACGAATGTGCGGCAGCGGCGGAGATAACGGATTCACAACGAATAGCCGGGTACCGCGTAATAGTCTGGTCCCCTATGAACAGGATCGCTGTAGTCCCTGGATCGTTCGACCCGGTCACTCTCGGACATCTCGATGTCATCGAGCGGGCCGCTCGGCTGTGGGACGAGGTCCACGTGCTGGTGGTGCACAACCCGGACAAGTCGGCCCTGCTGCCCATCGCGCAGCGCGTGGCGCTGATCGAGCGCTCGATCGAGGACGCCGGCATCGGGGGCCGGATCGTGGTGGCCTCCTGGTCGGTCGGCCTGCTGGTCGACTACTGCACCGATGTCGGCGCCGACGTGCTGGTCAAGGGCATCCGCTCCCAGGTCGACGTCGCCTACGAGACCCCGATGGCGATCGTGAACCGCCACCTCGCCGACGTCGAGACGGTCTTCCTCCTTCCCGATCCGGCGAACGCGCATGTGTCGAGCTCGCTCGTGCGCCAGGTCGCCAACCTCGGCGGGGACGTGAGCCCCTACGTGCCCCCCGCCGTATCGGAACTGCTGTCAACCACATGACCCGGGTGGAGAGATGAACAGTTACGCGACGCGCCAGCCCACGGAGTCCTCCGTCGCACCGGAGGAGGTGGGTCTGCCCGCCCCGGGCATGGACCTGGACGAGCTGAGGCGCGCCGCGGAGCAGATCACCGCCAATGTGGAGTCCGTCATCGACGGCAAGCACGAGGCGGTGCAGACGGCCCTGGTGGTCCTGCTCGCCGAGGGACACCTCCTGATCGAGGACGTGCCGGGCGTCGGCAAGACCATGCTCGCAAAGTCCCTGGCGAAGTCGGTGGACTGCTCGGTCAGCCGCATCCAGTTCACCCCGGACCTGCTGCCCAGCGACGTCACCGGCGTCTCGGTCTACAACCAGGCGGAGCGCCGCTTCGAGTTCAAGCCCGGCGCGGTGTTCGCGAACATCGTCATCGGCGACGAGATCAACCGGGCCAGTCCGAAGACGCAATCGGCCCTCCTGGAGTGCATGGAGGAGCGCCAGGTGACGGTCGACGGCTCGACCTATCCGCTGGCGGCGCCGTTCATCGTCGTGGCGACCCAGAACCCGGTCGAGATGGAGGGCACCTACGCGCTCCCGGAGGCGCAGCGCGACCGGTTCATGGCCCGCATCGCGATGGGCTATCCGGACGAGGAGTCCGAGCTCGCCATGCTGACCACGCGCGACACCTCCAGCCCGCTGTCCCGGATCGGACCCGTGGTCACGTCCGAGGAGCTGCGCTCGATGATGACAACAGCGCGAGCGGTGTTCGCGTCCTCGCCGGTGAAGCAGTATGCGGTCGACCTCGTGCGCGCGACGCGCGAGGACCGCGATCTGCGGCTCGGCGGGAGCCCGCGCGCCACACTCCAGCTCGTCCGGGCGGCGAAGGCCATGGCGGCGCTCGACGGCCGGGACTTCGTGCTGCCCGATGACATCGACGCTCTGGCGGTCCCGGTGCTCGGCCACCGGCTGCTGCCGACCAGCCGTGCGCTCGGCCACCACCACGAGAGCGCGCCGGTCATCGCGGACATCGTCCGCCGCATCGTCGCGGCCACGCCCGTGCCGGTCGGCTCCGGCGCGATCGGCGGTGCGAGCGACTCGGCGCGGACAGCCGCAGGGACGAACGCAGGGACGAGCGCGGGGAACAGCGCAGGGAGCGGGCCGGCGGCGTCCGGCAGAGGCCGGGCCGCCACCGGAGCCGCGCGCACAGGCGGGGAGTAGGCCGTGGCAGGGCGCGGGGGGCCGTCGCCCCTGAAGAAACCGCGCCCCACCGCGCGCGGCTGGACCTTCGGCGCCGTCGGCGTCGTCGCGCTGGCCGCCTCCGCGTTCTTCGGCCGCACCGACGTGCTCTTCGTCGGCGTCTTCCTCACCGTGCTGCCGCTGGCGGCCATGATCTCGGTCACCCTCGACCGCCCGCGGCTGACCGTGGCCCGCAGCTTCCATCCCGACGTCGTCGCTGTGGGGGAGCAGGCGACCATCGTCACGACCGCGCGCAACCAGGCCGCCCGGCCGAGCCCGCCCGCCCGCTGGCGCGAGTACGCGCCTGTCGGCGTCGAGGTGCAGGCCTCCGCGTCGTTCCCACGCTTGGCCGCCCACCAGGTGAACGTCACCCACGGCCGCGACACGGTGGTGCTGCGGCAGGATGTCGTCGCCTTCCGGCGCGGGTCGCATCCGGTGGGCCCGCTCATCGTGAGCCGCACCGACCCGTTCGGCGTCGCCTATGCGGAGTACGCGGTCGGACAGCCGCGGCAGTTGCTGGTGACGCCGCGCGTGGTGCCGCTCTCGAGCGGCGAGCTGGATGTGGCGCACAGCGAAGGCGCCGAGCACGAGCTGCAGCGGCACAGCATCCCGAGCGCCGACGAGCTGATCGCGCGCGAGTACCGGCCGGGCGACCCGCTGCGCCGTGTGCACTGGCGGGCGACGGCGCGGCACGACAAGCTGATGGTCCGCCAGGAGGAGCAGCGCAGCAACCCGGAGGCCTGGATCCTGATGGACACGCGCCCGGCCCCCCTGCCGCCCGGCACCGTCCGTCCGCCCGTCGCCCGGAGCGCCTACGAGCCGGAGGACGCGCTCTTCGAGACGCTGATGGAGCTGGTCGCCTCGGTGGGTGTGCACCTGCTCGACGAAGGCTTCGTCCTCAGCGTGGTGGAGACCGCCCCCCGGCAGCTCTCCGGCCGCAGCGGAGCCGGCCGGACCGGCACCCTGGGCTCGGTGACGCCCACCTACGACCGCGGGACGGCCGACCGGCTGCTGCTCGCGGACCTGGCCGCGGTCGACGCGTCCGCCGTCCCGCGCGACGACGCGGTCGCCGAGCTGGCCTCCGGCCTCCGCCGCGCCGGACGGGCCGTCCCGCTGTTCGCCGTCCTCCTCGACAGCACGCCAGAGCTCGGCTCGCTCGCGGCGCTCCGCGGGATGGGCGACCCCGCCGTCGCGTTCGTCGGCGAAGGGGCAGCGCCCGACGTGGAGGACGCACTCGGCGACGCCGGCTGGCTCTGCGTCCCGTTCGCCGCCGGCGACGACCCCGCCGAGTGCTGGCAGCGCGCCCTCACCCGGCAGCGGGCGGTGGTCGGTCATGGTTAGCGAGGCCCTCCCGCTGCGCCTGTCCCGCGTCCAGCCGCGGCGGCAGGCCTACTGGCGGATCACCGGAGCGCTGGTGCTGCAGATGCTCGCGCTCAGCTTCGCGCTGGGCGGCCTCATCCAGGGGCCGACCTGGTGGTTCGCGCTCATGCTGACCAGCTCGTTCCTGCTGGTGTGCGGCGCGGGCCTCCGCGCCGCCGGCGTGCACCGCGGACTCGTCCCCGTGCTGGAGCTCGTGCTGGCCGCGGTGGTCATGACGGTGACGTTCGGCAACGGGACCGGGCTGCTCGGCCTCGTCCCGACGCCCGCGACCGTGCAGCGCTGGGGCGTGTATCTGCAGCAGGCGATGCTGTCGATCTACCAGCAGGGCACCCCCGCCGAGAGCCTTCCCGAGTTCATCTTCCTGGTGGTCGCGGGCGCGTGCGTCATCGCGATCATCCTCGACGTCCTGGCCATCGGGATCCGCACCCCGGCCTTCACGGCGCTCGCGGTCGCGGCCGTGCTCGTGGTGCCCGGGGCGCTGCTGGGCGACGGGCTCGACCCCGTCGCTCTGGCGGCGTCGGCCGCGGCCTTCCTCTGGCTGCTGCGCTGCGACGTCCGCACCAGGAGGCCCGCGGCCGGGAGGCCGGCCGCCGCCCTGTCGGTCGGTGCGGCTGCGGTCGTCGTCGCGATGCTGCTGTCCGGGACGGCGCCCGGATTCGACAAGGGCGGGGCGACCTCCTTCACGGCCGGGGGCATCTCGATCGGCGGCACCGTGACGCCGCTGATCGACCTCGGCAAGGACCTCCGGCGTCCCGCCGCCGTGCGCGCGCTGACCTACACGACCACGGCCGCCACCGGCCCGTACCTCAAGCTCGCCTCGCTCGACCAGTTCACGGGCTCGGTCTGGAAGCACCGCGAGCGCGACACCAAGCGGGTGTCCGACGGCGTGGCGGTCGGCCCGGTCCCCGGGCTGGCCGACACGGTCAAGCGGTCCAAGATCACCACGTCGGTGCAGATCGACAACATGACCAGCCGCTGGCTGCCCGTGCCCGCGCCCGTGCAGTCGGTGAAGGGCCTGAACGGCACCTGGTCGTGGGATCCGGACGACCTCACCCTCGGCGGCATCAACGTCACGACGCAGGGTCAGAAGTACACCGCGACGAGCCTCGTGCTCGCTCCGACGGCGGACCAGCTCAAGGCGGCGGGAGGCTTCGTCCCCGCCGACATCCAGCGCGACCTCTTCCTGCCCTCCAACATGCCGACGATCGTCGGGCAGACCGCTTTGGCCGCCACGGCGGGGGCGGTGTCGGAGTATGACAAAGCGGTGGCGCTGCAGGACTACTTCCGCGACAACGGCTTCGTCTACTCGACGCAGACCCCGCTGAAGCAGGGCTACGACGGCGACGGCGCGCAGGTGATCGCGAAGTTCCTGGAGGTCAAGAGCGGGTACTGCGTGCACTTCGCCTCGGCGATGGCGCTGATGGCGCGCACCCTCGGCATCCCTGCCCGGGTGGCGGAGGGCTACCTGCCCGGCACCTCCAGCGGCGGGACGGCGAACAGCCCTGGCACGTACACGGTGACCAGCGACGACCTGCACGCCTGGCCGGAGCTGTACTTCGCCGGCGTCGGCTGGGTGCCGTTCGAGCCGACGGTCGGCCGCGGGACGATCCCGAGCTACACCCGGCCGAACGTCACGCCGGACCAGGCCAACCCGACGACGGCGCCTGGCGCGTCGGCCGCGCCGAAGCGCCTCGTCCCGAGCGACCAGCCGAACGTCGCGGGCGCCGCCGGCACCACGCCGCCGTCGCCGTTGCAGCCGGTGCTCTCCGGGCTCGGTGTCGCTCTGCTGGTGCTCGCGGTGCTCCTGACGCCCGCCGTGCTGCGCCGGATGCGGAGACGGGCGCGGCTGAGACGGCTCTCGGAGTCGTGGGGCGGCGCGCCGATCGTGTGGGACGAGCTGCGCGACACCGCGCGAGACCTGGGCTGGTCGGCGCCGGACACCGAGACGCCGCGCGTGTTCGCCCGCCGCATCGCCGCCGCTGTGGAGGGGACGCCGGGGGAGGAGGCCGTGCTGCGCCTGCTCGACGTGCGCGAGCGCGACGCCTTCGGACCTCCGACCCGCGCCGTCGCCGTCGGCCTCGCCGACGACCTCCACCGGGCGATCGACGCTCTGGAGGGGCAGGCGGGCCGGGCGCTGCGTCTCAAGGCGGCGCTGATTCCTGTGTCGTTGCTGCCAGCCGGCTGGCGGTCGCCTGCGAGCGTCGGTGGGCCCGCGTAAAATAGCCGACCGTGAGCACTTTCAGAAACACCCCGTACACCGTCAGCGTGTACGACCTCATGCGGCGGCCCGGCGAGATGCGGGAGCAGCACATCCGCATCCCGGTGCGCGAGAAGCTGGGCGAAGGGCTGCTGTCCGTTCCCGAGGGCGCGACCATCGATCTCGACCTCCGGCTGGAGTCGATGCACGAGGGGATCCTCGTGACGGGGGAGGCCGAGACCGACGCCACCGGCGTCTGCGGACGGTGCCTGATCGACATCGACCAGCCTGTCGAAGTCGATTTCCAGGAACTTTTCGCGTATCCTTCTACGGAAGCTTTCGATTATGAGGTTCACGACGACCACGTGGATCTTGAACCTCTGATCAGGGATGCGGTAGTGCTCGCACTGCCGTTTCAGCCGGTGTGCCGGCCGGACTGCCCGGGTCTCGATCCAGAGACCGGGGAGAGGCTGGCGGATGTACCGGACCGCAAGCCGAACGAGACCGTCGATCCTCGCTGGTCCGCGCTCGCGGCGTTCCAGGCTTCCGACACCGAGTCCACCAGCAACAACGCCCCGGCCGCCGGGGCTGGAGAAGAGAGATAGTCATGGCCGTTCCGAAGCGGAAGCAGTCTCGCGCAAACACCCACGCCCGCCGTTCGCAGTGGAAGGCCGAGGTCCCCACCCTCGTCAAGTCGATCGAGAACGGCAAGGTCGTCTACAGCCTCCCGCACCGTGCCAAGGTCGTCGAGGACTCCGCGGGCACCGCCCTCTTCATGGAGTACAAGGGCCGCAAGGTCGCCGACGTCTGATTCGGCCGCGCGGCTGAACAGCGCACGAGGCAAACGCAGTAGGGGGAAGCAGGAACGTGGTCGGGGAGAACACTGACCGCTCTGCCCTCATCGAGAAGCTCGGGGTCGACATCGACCCCGAGCTTCTTGTGCTTGCTCTGACCCACCGCTCGTACGCGTACGAGAACGGCGGCATCCCCAACAACGAGCGCCTGGAGTTCCTCGGCGACTCGATCCTCGGGCAGGCCGTCACGGTCAAGCTGTTCCGGGAGAACCCGCACCTCGACGAGGGCGAGCTCGCGAAGCGCCGGGCCAGTCTGGTCAGTTCGGTGGCGCTCGCGGAGGTCGCGCGCAGCATCGGCCTCGGCCAGTACCTGCGGCTCGGCCGCGGCGAGAACCAGAGCGGCGGCCGCGAGAAGGCCTCCATCCTCGCCGACACCGTCGAGGCGCTGATCGGTGCCGCCTACCTCGACGCCGGCGGCGAGGCGGCGACCGCGCTCGTGCTGCGCCTGATCGACCCGCTGCTGGCCGACCCCGACCGGTTCGGGGCGGCGATGGACCCCAAGACCAGCCTCCAGGAGGCGGCTGCCCACCGCGGCGCCGGCCTCCCGGTCTACACGGTGACGAACACCGGCCCTGACCACTCCAAACTCTTCCACGCCACCGTCTCGGTCGGCGACCTCGTCACCGCCACCGGCGAGGGCACGAGCAAGAAGCAGGCCGAGATGGCCGCCGCGCTCAGCGCCTGGACCGAGCTGAACCGCCGCCGTGCCCGAGCTCCCCGAGGTTGAGGTCGTCCGCGCGGGCCTCGCGCCGGCGGTCACGGGGGCGACCATCCTCGGCGTCGAGGTCTTCGAGCCGCGTTCACTGAAACGCCACGACCCGGTCGCCGGCGCGTTCGAGACGCTGCTGACCGGCCGCGTGATGGAGGAGCCCGCCCGCCGCGGCAAGTTCCTCTGGATTCCGCTGCACGGCACACCGCGCCGCGCCATCGTCGCCCACCTCGGGATGAGCGGTCAGATCCTGCTGCGCGAGCCCGGCTGGGACGAGACCGGCCTCCTGCGCATTCGCCTGCACATCGAGACGGCGGCGACACTGCCCGGCGACCGCCGCGAGCTGTGGGTGAACTTCGTGGACCAGCGCATCTTCGGCTCGATGGCGGTGGACACACTCGTCCCGACCGCGGACGGAGCCGCCGCGGGCCTCGGCACGTTCGAACCGCTCATTCCCACCCAGGTCTCCCACATCGCGCGCGACCCGCTCGACCCGGCCTTCGACGACGCCGGCTTCTTCGCCGCGGTCGCCCGCAAGAACAGCGGCATCAAGCGGGTCCTCCTCGACCAGACGGTGATCAGCGGCATCGGCAACATCTACGCGGACGAGGCGCTCTGGGCCGCCCGCATCCACTACGAGCAGCCGGCGTCGACCCTGACGCGGGCGAAGGCCCGCACGCTGCTGGCGGAGGTGCGCCACGTGCTGGAGAAGGCTCTGGCAGAGGGCGGCACGAGCTTCGACGCGCAGTACGTGAACGTCAACGGGAACTCGGGGTACTTCGCCCACAGCCTCAATGTGTACGGGCAGGAGGGGAAGCCGTGCCCACGCTGCGGGACGCCGATCGTGCGGGAGCGGTTCATGAACCGGTCGTCACACTTGTGCCCGCGGTGTCAGCGGGTGCGGGTCCCTCGCCCGTAATTCCGGAACCCCGCCCGCCTCTCCGATCGTTCTCCGGAGTTATGGAGACCCGTGCGGCGCGTCGTCCCCACTCTCCGGAGTTGGTGCAAATCCGGAGAATGGGGACGCCACGCGCGGGAAGTGTCCGTTCATCCGGCGTGGCAGAGCTGAGCGGCCGGGATTTCCGGAGTTGCTGGCGCCCGCTATCCCACCGTCTTCTGCCAGTGCCCCGTCAACGCGTGCAACTGGAACCCGAACGCCCGGTTGATCGCCAGCATCGGCGCGTTCTCGTCCGCGTTCCAGGTCAGCAGCCGGTGGATGTGCGGTGCGTGGTGCGCCAGCTCGTGGATGTTCTGGAGCTTCACCAGCGTGCCCAGCCGGTGGCCGCGGTGGGGGAGGGCGACCAGCGTGTCGTACTGCTCGGCCTTGTCGCCGTCCGCCGGGACCGCGATCTCGGTGTAGGCGGCCAGCTCGCCCGTGTCGATGTGCTCGGCGGCGGTGACCAGCAGCGGCTCGCCCCGTTCGGCCAGCTCGCGTTCCTGGGCGCGCACGCGCTCGCCGGTCCACTCCTCGCGGTCGACCGCGATGCCGCTCTGCGGGATGTCGGTCGACATGCGCGCCTTCAGTGTCGCGAACGGCTCCAGGAGGTCGTCCGGCGCGTGTCCGAGCCACGACACGGCGCGGTAGCCGATCGCCGAGGCCGCCGTGCTGGCGAGGCCCGCCTCCCGGGCGCGGGGGAGCGGGAGCCGCAGTTCGCTGGAGCGTTCGATCTGGCCGAGCCGGTAGCCGTGCCGCAGAGCGAACCGGACGTCGCGCGACTCCGCCGGCAGCCCGGCCGTGCCGGACGACGCCCGCACGACCGAGACGCTGTCGCCGAGCGTGCTCGCCGGGTGCTCGGTGTACGCGCTGATGACACGCCGTCCGCCCTCCGCTGCCAGTTCCTCGCCGGCGGCCAGCAGCGCCGACCCGATGCCGCGGCCGCGCGCGGCCGGGGCGACATCGACCAGGAGGCTCACCGTCTCGGCGCGCTCGTCCAGCGGGAAGGCCGCTTCGACGCGCCCGACGACCACGCCGTCCTCGATCGCGACGAGGAGGATCTTCTCCTCATAGTCCTGCGCGCGGAACGTGGCCAGGGCCTCCTCGGCCGTCTCCACGAAGTCGTCGGAGCCCCAGAGGGCGACGCTGATCCCGTTCAGGACGCCGATGAGCTCCTCGAACAGCAGCGACTCGGGTGTGCCGAGCGCCGAAGGCGGCGAGAGTCGCTCGATGCGCACCGCTGCCTCCCGCTGTCGTCGTAATCGGATGTGCGGCGAACTACTCACCATAACCCGGGCCACGAGTGCTGTGAAGAGCATCGAACCGTTTGGTTTCGATCGTGTAAATCTGCGCCCGAATGGCGGGTGCAAATGCTTGCATCGCATGTAGTCTCAGCACACATATTCGTGGTGCGACGAGGCAATAACGCCGCGTTCGACACGGATTCACGTCGAGAGGCAAAAGATGCTAGGAAAGAAAGTCACGATCGGTGCGGCTGTTGCAGCGTCAGTCGCACTGTTCCTCGTTGGGTGCGCCAACCAGCCGTCCACTGGTGGCTCCACCAACACCAACTCGAAGGTGAACATCCCGGCTATCACCTCGGTTTCCACCCCGAAGGACGCGGTTCTCCCCGCGGGTGATGGCAAGGCCACCTGCCCCTCCGGGCTCACCATCGCGTACGTCGGAGCCGAGACCGGCCCGAACGCCCAGCTCGGAATCAACATCTTCAACGGCATCCAGCTGGCCATCAACCAGCACAACACGGCCAACAAGGGATGCCAGGTCGGCTTCAAGAAGTTCGACACCGAGGGTGACCCGAACAAGGCGACCGGCCCGGTCACCCAGGCGGTCAACGAGGCCGACATCGTCGGCGTCGTCGGCCTGCCGTTCTCCGGTGAGTCCAAGGCGACCGGCAACATCTTCGAGCAGCAGGGCCTGGTTCACATCACCCCGTCCGCGACCAACCCGGCGCTGACCCAGAACGGCTGGAAGACCTTCTTCCGCGGCCTCGGCAACGACGCCGTGCAGGGCCCGGCGGCGGCGAAGTTCCTCACGGACAAGCTGCAGGCCAAGAAGGTCTACCTGGTCCAGGACGACTCCGACTACGGCATCGGCCTCGGCACCACGACCTCCAAGGCGCTCGGCAGCGCGCTGGTCGGCACGGACAAGGTGACGACCGGCCAGAAGGACTTCTCCGCGGTGATCTCCAAGATCATCAACGCGAAGCCCGACGCCGTGTACTACTCGGGCTACTACGCCGAGGGTGCGCCGTTCGACCAGCAGCTCGTCAACAAGGGCTACACGGGCACGTTCGTCGGCCCCGACGGTGTGAAGGACGACCAGTTCATCAAGCTGGCCGGCGACGCGTCCAGCAACGCGTACTTCACCTGCCCCTGCATCCCGGGTGAGCTGATCCCGTCGTTCGAGTCGGCCTACAAGTCGCTCGCCAGCGCCGAGCCCGGCACCTACTCGATCGAGGGCTACGACGCCACCACCGTCCTGCTCGCCGGCATCGACAAGGGCAACACGACCCGCGCGAAGCTCGTCGACTGGGTGAAGAACTACGACGCCGACGGCCTGAGCAAGCACTACAAGTGGGACTCCACCGGTGAGCTCCAGGCGCCGACCGTCTACGGGTACAAGGTCGAGGGCGGCAAGATCGTCCCGATCGGCACCATCGGATAACGCGACACGCGAAGGTGCCGCGGGCCACCGTGGCCCGCGGCACCTTTGTTTCGACTCGCTCGTACGCTCGTAAGACCTGAGCCGGACCAACGACGATCCGGCACTGACACCTGGAAGCTCGAATGCTCGAAACCCTCCTCCTCGTCCATCCCGTCCTCGACAACTCGTGGATCAACTTCGACGTCAACGCGCTCGTCCAGAACTTCTGGAGCGCCACCTTCGACGGCCTCACCTTCGGCGCCATCTACGGCCTGATCGCCGTCGGCTACACGCTCGTCTACGGCGTGCTCAACCTGATCAACTTCGCCCACTCCGAGGTGTTCATCGTCGGCGCGTACGGCGTCGTGATCACTCTCACCTCACTCGGCTTCGGCCCGAGCGCGCCCAACCTGAGCCCGGTCGCGATCGTCGGCGACCTGGTGCTCGCGCTGCTGGTCGGCATGGCGGCCTCCGCGGCCACCGCCTACGTGCTCGAACGCGTCGCGTACAGACCGTTGCGAAAACGGAACGCGCCACGCCTCGTGTTCCTCATCACGGCGATCGGCGCCTCGTTCACGATCCAGTACCTGATCTTCCTGATCCGGGGCGCGAACGCGGAGCCGGCGGTGACGATGTTCATCCCCAAGCCGATCTTCGACGTCTTCGGGACGATCGTGAACAGCCAGCAGCTCATCATCGTGATCGCCTCGGTCGTCCTGATGATCGCCACCGACATGTTCATCCGCCGCACCCGCACCGGCCGCGGCATCCGCGCGGTCGCGCAGGACGCCGACACCGCGACGCTGATGGGCGTGAACAAGGAGAAGATCATCCAGATCACCTTCATCACCGGCGGTATCCTCGCCGGCGCCGCGGCCCTGTTCTACGTGATGCTGGTGCCGTCCGGCGTGATCTACAACGGCGGCTTCGTGCTCGGCGTCAAGGCGTTCGCCGCGGCCGTCCTCGGCGGCATCGGCAACGTGCGCGGCGCCCTCCTCGGCGGCCTGCTCCTTGGCGTGATCGGCAACTACGGCCAGATCCTGCTGGGCGACTCGCAGTGGACCGACGTCGTCGCGTTCGTCGTGCTGGTGCTGGTGCTGTTGGTCAAGCCGACGGGCATCCTCGGCACCTCTCTCGGACGGAGCCGCGCATGAGCACGACGGAAGGCCCCAAGGTCCTGCCCGACGGACGGTCGGAGCAGGCCGCGGACGCGCTGGAGGCAGCGCGCGCCGGCCGCAAGAAGGGTCCGCTGCAGCCGCTGCGCGACTACTGGAACGGCCTCCCGCGGGCCGCGCAGTGGGCGTGGCTGCTCATCGTGGTGGCGCTGGCGTACGCGCTGCCGTACCTGAACTTCTTCCCGCTCACCACCGAGCCGGGCAACGACTGGCCGCTCGCGTGCTTCGCGATGGCCACCTACGGCCTGATCGCGATCGGCCTGAACGTGGTGGTCGGCTACGCCGGCCTCCTCGACCTCGGCTACGTCGCGTTCTTCGCCGTCGGGTCGTACACCGCGGCCATGCTGACCAGCCCGGACTCGCCGTTCGTCAAGATCCCGTACCTGTGGACCGTGCCGGTCGCGATGGCGGTGACCATGACCTTCGGCGTCATCCTCGGGGTGCCGACGCTCCGCCTCCGCGGCGACTACCTGGCGATCGTCACGCTCGGCTTCGGTGAGATCGTGCGCATCCTCGCCACGATCATCCCGGCGATGAAGGGCCAGGTCGGCTTCCAGAACGTCGGCCACCCGCCGGGAACGGACGCCAAGGGCATCCCGATCTTCTCCAACTCGAACGGCGTGCCCTGGTACTGGCTCACGGTGACGATCATCATCGTGATCCTGCTGCTGGTCGGCAACCTGGAGCGCAGCCGCGTGGGCCGCGCCTGGATCGCCATCCGCGAGGACGAGGACGCCGCCGAGATCATGGGCGTGCCCACCTTCAAGTACAAGGTGTGGGCGTTCGCGATCGGCGCCGGCGTCGGCGGGCTCTCCGGCGCGCTGTTCGCCGGGCAGGTCGGCTTCGTCAACAACCAGAAGTTCGACGTCCAGACCTCCATCCTGTTCCTCGCGGCCGTCGTGCTCGGCGGCGCGGGCAACAAGGTCGGCGCGATGATCGGTGGTGCGATCGTGGCGTACATCCCGCTGCGGTTCACCGCGATCGCGGACTACAAGTACCTGATCTTCGGCATCGCGCTCGTGCTGATCATGATCTTCCGCTCGCAGGGCCTGTTCCCGGCGCGGCAGAAGCTCCTGGCGTACGGGCGGCTCGCGTACCGAAGAGTGGCCCAGACGGCGAAGGGAGGCGCGCGATGAGCGACGGACCCACCACACCCCCCACCCCATTCACCCCGGAGGAGGAGCCGGCTCTCGGCGCCAACGAGGGCGAGCTGGAGGCGGCAGGCATCGACCTGGACGTCGCGGAGGCGGCGGCCCCCGACCGCGAGATCGCGGTCGAGGTCGGCGAGAACATCGTCGAGGTCCGCAACCTCACGGTGAAGTTCGGCGGCCTCCTCGCCCTCGACGATGTCTCCTTCGACATCCGCCGCGGCGAGATCCTCGGCCTGATCGGGCCGAACGGCGCGGGCAAGACCACCTGCTTCAACGCCATGACCGGCGTCTACAAGCCGACCAGCGGCGACGTGCTGCTGGAGGGCCAGTCGATCAAGGGCCGGAAGCAGCACCAGATCACCCGGCTGGGTCTCGCCCGCACCTTCCAGAACATCCGCCTGTTCGGCGAGATGACGGCGCTGGAGAACGTGGTCGTCGGCCTCGACGCCCGGCACCGGACGTCGGTGCCCGGTGCGCTGCTCCGGCTGCCGCGGCACACGCGGGAGGAGAAGTCCTCGATCGAGCGCGGCATGGCCCTGCTCGAGTTCGTGGGCATCGCCGACCACGCCGGCGACCTCTCCCGGTCGCTGCCCTACGGGTCGCAGCGTCGCCTGGAGATCGCGCGCGCCCTGGCGACGGACCCCAAGGTGCTCTGCCTGGACGAGCCGGCCGCCGGATTCAACCCGGCGGAGAAGGAGGACCTGATGGACCTCATCCGTACCATCCGGGCCGACGGGTACACCGTCCTCCTCATCGAACACGACATGAAGCTGGTCATGGGCGTGACGGATCGCATCGTGGTGCTGGAGTTCGGCCGCAAGCTGGCCGACGACGTGCCGCACGAGATCCGGAACGACCCGCGCGTGATCGCCGCCTACCTCGGGGAGCCCGAAGATGACGTTGCTTGAGCTGAAGAACATCAGTGTGGCCTACGGGCGCATCGAGGCGATCCACGACATGTCGTTCTCGGTCGAGGAGGGCGAGATCGTCAGCCTGATCGGCGCGAACGGCGCGGGCAAGTCGACCACGATGAAGACCATCTCGGGCATCCTGAACCCGTCGAAGGGCTCCATCCTGTTCGACGGCCAGGACATCACCAAGATGAAGGCGCACATCCGTGTCGTCCGCGGAATCTCGCAGGCTCCGGAGGGTCGCGGGATCTTCCCGGGGATGACCGTGATGGAGAACCTCGACATGGGCGCCTTCGGGCGCAAGGACCGCTCCAACATGGGGCCGGACTTCGACCGGGTGTTCTCGCTGTTCCCGCGACTGGCCGAACGCAAGACGCAGGTCGGCGGCACGATGTCCGGCGGCGAGCAGCAGATGCTCGCCATCGGCCGCGCGCTGATGTCGAGCCCGCGGCTGCTGCTGCTGGACGAGCCCTCGATGGGGCTGGCCCCGCAGTTCATCCGGCAGATCTTCTCGATCATCACGGAGATCAACAAGCAGGGCACCACCGTCCTGCTGGTGGAGCAGAACGCCAACCAGGCGCTGGCGCGCGCCCACCGCGCCTTCGTCCTGGAGACCGGTAGCATCACCCGCTCCGGCACCGGCCGCGAGCTGCTCGCCGACCCCGCCATCAAGGAGGCCTACCTCGGCGCCGGCTGACGCCGGGCGACTCCCGAGTACGCGAAAAGTCCGCCGTTTCCGCCCGGAACGGCGGACTTTTCGCGTACTCGACGGCTTGGGGAAAGGGGGTGCGGGCGGGGGTCGGGTAGATTCACCACGTGTATTTGAAGAGTCTGACGCTCAAAGGCTTCAAGTCGTTCGCCACGCCGACGACTTTCGCCTTCGAGCCGGGCGTCACCTGCGTGGTCGGGCCGAACGGCTCCGGCAAGTCGAACGTGGTCGACGCGCTCGCCTGGGTGATGGGCGAGCAGGGCGCCAAGACGCTGCGCGGCGGCAAGATGGAGGACGTCATCTTCGCCGGCACCTCGACCCGCGGCCCGCTCGGCCGCGCCGAGGTGCAGCTCACGATCGACAACACCGACGGCGCACTGCCGATCGAGTACACCGAGGTCACCATCTCGCGCACGCTGTTCCGCAACGGCGGCAGCGAGTACGCCATCAACGGCCAGTCCTGCCGGCTGCTGGACGTGCAGGAGCTGCTGAGCGACTCCGGTCTCGGCCGCGAGATGCACGTCATCGTCGGCCAGGGCCAGCTCGACGCCGTGCTGCGCGCCACCCCGGAGGAGCGCCGCGGCTTCATCGAGGAGGCCGCCGGCATCCTCAAGCACCGCCGCCGCAAGGAGAAGACCCTCCGCAAGCTGGAGGCCATGCAGACCAACCTGACCCGGCTGAGCGACCTCGCCGGGGAGGTGCGCCGCCAGCTCAAGCCGCTCGGCCACCAGGCCGAGATCGCGCGGGAGGCGCAGTCCATCGCCGCGATCGTCCGCGACGCGCGCGCCCGCCTGCTGGCCGACGACGTGGTCGGGCTGCGCCGCGCGCTCGACGACCACACCCGCACGGAGGCCTCGCGCCACAGCGAGCAGATCGTGCTGCAGGAGCAGCTCGAGCAGAAGCAGCTGCGCCGTACCCGGCTGGAGCAGGCGCAGGTCGGCGACGAGGTCGACGTCGCGCGCAGCACCGCGTTCGCGCTGGAACAGGCGCAGGACCGCCTGCGCAGCCTCTACTCGCTCGCCACCCAGAAGGTCGCCCTGCTGGGCAGCCAGGGCGAGGCGAGGGACGACGGGCCGCGCGTCAGCCCGCAGCAGGTGCAGGACGCCGCCGACGAAGTCGAGCGGCTGCGCGGCGCCGTCGTGGCGGCCGAGTCGGCCTGGCAGGCGGCGCAGTCCGCGACCCGTGCTGCGCGCGCCCGTCTCGACGCGGTGGACGACGAGATCGCGGCGCAGAGCGCGCTCGTCTCCAAGCACGATCTGGAGATCAGCAAGCTGAACGGCCAGGCCGAGGCGTCGGCCCAGCGCCTCGCCGCGGTGCGGGGCGAGGTCCTCCGCCAGCAGAACGCGCTCGACGCCGCCACCGAGCGGCTGGAGAAGGCCCGCGCCGAGTTGGCCGCCCGGGAGGCCGAGGCCGTGACCACGGACCTCGGCGAGGGTGCCCTGGACGAGGCGTACGAGCTCGCGCAGGCCGACGTCTTCGAGGCTGAGGGCCTCATCGAGAGGCTGCGGGACGACCTCCACACTTTGGAGCGCGAGCGCGACGCCCTCGCGGCGCGCACCTCCGCCTTGTCGTCGGCGCTGGATCAGAAGGACGGGTCGGCGGCGCTCGTCGCCGCGCGGCTGCCGGGCGTCCGCGGCCTGGTCGCCGAGCACATCCGGGTTCATCCCGGCAATGAGGCCGCCGTCGCCGCCGCCCTCGGCACGCTCGCCGACGCCGTTCTCGCCGAGAGCAGGGACGCCGCCTTCGACGCGGTCGCGCACGCCGCCGGCGACGACCTCGGCCGGGTGGAGGTCGTCGTCGCCGACGCCGCCGCTCCGGAGGTCGACCTGTCCGGCGTGGCCGGCGTCGTCCCGGCGCGCTCCGTCGTGGAGGCGCCGACGGGTGTGCTCGGCCTGCTCGCGTTCACGGCCATCGCCGACGACGTGGACGCCGCTCGCGCCGCGGCCGACGCGTTCCGCGCGCGGAACCTGGGCGGCCCCGTCACCCTGATCACCCGCACCGGCGAGGTGCTGACCGACTTCGTGCTGCGCGGCGGCTCCGGCGCGAAGCAGAGCCGCATCGAGCTGATCGCCGACCGCGACGCCGCCGAGGACCGGCTCGGCGAGGTGACCTCCCTCATCGATCGCGCCCGCTTCGCGCTGGCCGAGCAGCGCGGCGTGCTCCAGGTCGCCAAGGAGCAGTCCCAGGCGGCGCTGACCGCGCTGCGCGAGTCCGATGCCCAGCTCGCGGCGCAGACCGAACGTCTCAACCGGGTCAAGGTGCAGTTCGAGGCCTCCGTGGCGGATTCCGACCGGCTGAGCCGCGCGCTGGAGCAGGCCGCCGAGCGCGTCGCGGAGGCCGAGGCCGCCGCCGAGTCCGCGAAGTCCGAGCTGGAGGTCGCCCGGGCGCGACCGCGGCCGATCCTCGACGTCTCCGCCCGCGACGCGCTCTCCGCCGAACTGGACGCCGCCCGCGAGGCCGAGGTCGAGGCGCGCCTGGCGGTCGAGACCGCGAAGGAGCGCGTCCGTGCCGAGCAGGCGCGGGGAGAGGCCTTGGCCCGCCAGCTCGAGGCCGAGCGCGCCGCCGCCGAGGAGGCCGCCCGCCGTGCCGTCATCCGCCGCCGGCAGCTCGAGGCCGCGCAGGGCGTCGTGGACGTCCTGCCCGCCGTGCTCGCCTCCGCCGACCGCTCGGTCTCGCAGGCGCGCCTGGAGCTCGCCGCCGCCGAGGCCCGGCGCGCCAGCCAGAACGAGGAGCTCGCGACCGTCCGCCGCGAGGAGGCCGCCCTCCGCGAGCGGCTGCACGGCATCACCGAGTCGGTGCACGGCCTGGAGCTGCAGATCTACGAGAAAAAACTGCACCTGTCGAGCCTGCTGGAGCGGGCGGGCAGCGAGCTCGGGCTCGTCGAGGACGTGCTGGTGGCGGAGTACGGGCCGGACGTGCCGGTACCGCCGGACACCCGGGACGCGGACGAGACGCCCGATGAGGCGGCCGACCCGGCCGAAACCGACGAGCGCCCCGGCACACCCTACGTCCGCGAGCAGCAGCAGAAGCGCCTCGCCACCGCCGAGCGCAAGCTCGGCCAGCTCGGCCGGGTCAACCCGCTCGCGCTGGAGGAGTTCGCCGCGCTGGAGCAGCGGCACAAGTTCCTCACCGAGCAGCTCACCGACCTCACCAACACCCGCAAGGACCTCGTCACGATCATCGAGGAGATCGACGAGAAGATGCAGACCATCTTCGAGTCGGCCTTCGCGGACACCGAGGCCGCGTTCGAACGGGTCTTCCCGATCCTGTTCCCCGGCGGCTCCGGCCACATCGCGCTGACCAACCCGGACGATCTGCTCACCACCGGCATCGAGGTGTCGGTCAAGCCGGCCGGCAAGAAGATCGAGCGGCTCTCGCTGCTCTCCGGCGGTGAGCGGTCGCTGGCCGCGGTCGCACTGCTGATCGCGATCTTCAAGGCCCGGCCCAGCCCGTTCTACATCATGGACGAGGTGGAGGCGGCGCTCGACGATGCCAACCTCGGCCGCCTGCTGACGATCTTCGAGGACCTCCGCGAGAACAGCCAGCTCATCGTGATCACGCACCAGAAGCGCACCATGGAGATCGCGGACGCCCTCTACGGCGTCTCGATGCGCCAGGACGGCGTCTCGGCGGTCGTCGGCCAGCGCGTCGCCCAGGAGAAGGCCTCCGCCTAGGCGCCGGCTCCCTCAAACGCGATCGCGGCGAGCTTGCCGTCGATGCCGTCGAGCGCGTCCGCCGCGCGCCGCTCGCAGCGCATGGCGAGGCCGGTGTGCCCGTGCTCGCGCAGCTCGTGCGCCAGCAGGAGGTCGTCCCGGTTGTCGCCGAGCGCGTCCTGCACGGCCTTCGCGGACGCGGACAGCCGCACGGCCTCCCGGCCCAGGTCGTCGGCGACCGCGTCGGCGGCGTAGCGCACCTTGCGCGCCGCCTTGCGGGTGGCGTGGCGTTCCTCGAGGCTGTCGCCACGGAGCCGGTGCACCTTGGCGACCGCCTTCTCGAGGCCGCGCGTCGTGACGCGCCCGGGATGCTGCCGCCCCTTCCGGGAGAGCGGTGGCTCTGCGGCGAACATCTGCAGGTCGGCGAGCAGGGCGCGGACGGCCGCGCCGTGCAGGTAGCGCAGCAGCGACGCCAGCGCCGCATCGTGCTCGGCCCGGGTGGCCTCCGCCTCCGCGGTGACCGCGTCGACCACGTGCGGTGGGTCGTCGGCCTCCAGGAGGTCCTCGAGCGTCGCCGCCTTCACCTCCAGGTCGCGCACGGCGCCCAGCCGGTCGCCGAGCGCCGTCAGCCGGGTGCGCATGCCGAGAGCGGCATCCTTCTCGAACGCCGCCCGGTAGACCCGCAGGATGCTGCGCAGGCGCCGCACGCGGATGCGCGCCTGGTGCACCGCGTCCTCCCCGTCGGTCTCGATCGCGACGAGCTGCTCTGCGAGCTCGGCCGACACCGCCACCAGGGAGAACATGCCGCCACCGTACCAACTAGTCTGAGTGCATGGCAGACCGTACCCCCTGGTCCTTGTCGGGCGCCCTCCGCGGGATGTTCGCCCGGAAGACCATCGACGACACCACCTGGGACGATCTGGAGACGGCGCTCATCACCGCCGACTTCGGTCCGGACGTCACCGAGGCGGTCGTCGACGATCTGCGCGCCAAGGTCGATCGCTACCACACCACCGACCCCGCCGACCTCCAGCGCATGCTGCGCGAGACGATGGAGGAGCGCCTCTCCAAGCTCGATACCACGCTCAAGCTCAGCGAGCGTCCCGCGATCGTGCTCGTCGTCGGAGTGAACGGCGTGGGCAAGACCACCACGATCGGCAAGTTCGCCAAGTTCCTGCGCACCTACGACCGCTCGGTCGTGGTGGGCGCGGCCGACACCTTCCGCGCCGCAGCGGTCGAGCAGCTCGCCACCTGGGCGGAGCGCGCGGGAGCGGAGATCGTCCGCCCGCAGCAGCAGGGCCAGGACCCGGCGTCGGTGGCGTTCCAGACGGTCGAGAAGGCCAAGCGCGACGGCACGGAGATCGTCATCATCGACACCGCGGGCCGGCTGCAGACCAAGGGCGGCCTGATGGACGAGCTGTCCAAGATCAAGCGCGTGGTCGAGAAGCAGGCGCCCATCGCGGAGGTGCTGCTCGTGCTCGACGCGACCACGGGCCAGAACGGCCTGGCGCAGGCGGAGGCGTTCCTGGAGCACGCCGGCGTGACCGGGCTCGTGCTCACCAAGCTCGACGGCTCGGCGAAGGGCGGCTTCGTGCTGGCCGTGCAGGAGCGCACCGGCCTGCCGATCAAGCTGATCGGCCAGGGCGAGGGGATCAACGACCTCACCGGCTTCACGCCGCACGTCTTCGCCCAGCAGCTCGTCGGATAGGAGCGGACCGGCATGGCCATCGAGCACGACTACTTCGGCGTCATCGACGAGACGGCCTCGGGCGGCCTCGCCTGGAACGACACGGTGGAGCTGGCCGACCAGGCGGTGGAGGTCGAGCTCCGCGCCGACGACGAGCAAGCGGTGGGGGAGTACGCCCTCGACTCGGCCGCCGCGCTCATCCAGGCGCTGGAGGGCTTCGACGCCCGGGCCAGGGACGCCCTGATCGCCGAGTTGAGCTCGCGGCAGTCGGCGACCACCAGCTACATCGACGAGCACGTGGACAAGCTGGGGGAGTCGCTGCTCGACCTCCTGGTCCACAACTCCGGGGACATCGCGATCGACGTGCTGCGCTCCCTCCAGCTCCTGACCGTGAGACTGCAGGCCGACCAGGCCGGCGAGGACGAGGTCTTCGCGACGTTCGACTACTCGATCAGCCCGGACGAGACGGACGCGATCCTCGCGGTCTCCTTCGACGTGCGCGGCGACGTGGTCGCGGTCGAGACCCAGGGCTGACGCGCAGGGCTGACGCGCGGGTCCGAGGCTCGGCGGGAGGCCAGGATCGCCCGGTAGACTTGCAGGATCATGGCTACTTTCGGCTCGCTGTCCGACCGTCTTACGGACACCTTCAAGAACCTGCGCACCAAGGGCAAGCTCTCCCCGGCGGATGTCGACGGCACGGTGCGGGAGATCCGCCGCGCGCTGCTCGACGCGGACGTGGCGCTCGACGTCGTCAAGGAGTTCACCGGCAAGGTGCGCGAGCGCGCCCTGTCCGACGAGGTCAACAAGGCGCTGAACCCGGCGCAGCAGGTCGTCCAGATCGTCAACGAGGAGCTCGTGGCCATCCTCGGCGGCCAGCAGCGCCGCCTCCAGTTCGCCAAGAAGCCGCCGACGGTGATCATGCTCGCCGGCCTCCAGGGCGCGGGTAAGACGACCCTCGCGGGCAAGCTCGGCAAGTGGCTGGTCAAGGACGGCCACACGCCGCTGCTCGTCGCCGCCGACCTCCAGCGGCCCAACGCCGTCACCCAGCTCCAGATCGTCGGCGAGCAGGCCGGCGTCCCGGTCTACGCACCGGAGCCCGGCAACGGCGTCGGCAACCCGGTGAAGGTCGCCAAGGACGCCATGAAGTTCGCCGAGACCAAGCAGTACGACACCGTGGTCATCGACACCGCAGGACGCCTCGGCGTCGACGCCGAGCTGATGAAGCAGGCCGCCGACATCCGCAAGGCCACCGACCCGGACGAAGTGCTCTTCGTGATCGACGCCATGATCGGTCAGGACGCCGTCGCCACGGCCAAGGCGTTCCAGGACGGCGTCGACTTCACCGGCGTCGTGCTCTCCAAGCTCGACGGCGACGCGCGCGGTGGCGCGGCCCTCTCGGTCGCCTCGGTCACCGGGCGCCCGATCATCTTCGCCTCCACCGGCGAGGGACTGGACGACTTCGAGCCGTTCCACCCCGACCGCATGGCGTCGCGCATCCTCGACCTCGGCGACATCCTCACCCTCATCGAGCAGGCCCAGGAGGCCTTCGACGAGGACGAGGCGCGCAAGGTCGCCGAGAAGTTCGCGACCGACAGCTTCACGCTGGACGACTTCCTCAAGCAGATGCAGCAGCTCCGCAACATGGGCTCCATCAAGAAGATGATGGGCATGCTCCCCGGCGCCGGCCAGATGAAGCAGCAGCTCGACAACTTCGACGAGCGCGAGATCGTGCGCACCGAGGCCATCATCCAGTCGATGACCAAGGCCGAGCGCACCACGCCGAAGCTGCTCAACGGCTCACGTCGCCTGCGCATCGCCAAGGGCTCCGGCACGACGGTCACCGAGGTGAACCAGCTCGTCAACCGGTTCGAGCAGGCCGCCAAGATGATGAAGACCGTCGCCAAGGGCGGTGTGCCGAACGTTCCCGGCATGGGCCCCATCCCCGGCGCGGGCTACGCGGGCCGCGGCAAGCAGCAGCCCAAGAAGAAGGGCTCCCGTTCGGGCAACCCGGCCAAGCGCGCCGCCGAGAACGCGGCCCTTGCTTCCGGCGTCAAGCCGGCCGGCGCGGCGGCGGGCACCGGCTTCGGGCTCGGATCGGGCAACAAAGCGAAGGCCGGAGGCCCGACCGAAGAGGAGCTGGCCGCCCTGCAGAAGTTCATGGGGCGCTGAGCCCCGGCTGCGGAAGCCTCTAGGAGGTCACGCCGAGCGGCGCGAGCCGGTCCTCGATGACCTTCGCGACGGCGCGCTCGCCCGCGGCGTTCGGGTGGATGCCGTCCGCCTGCACCAGCTCCGGGTGCCCGGCCAGCGGGTGGCCGATGTCGAGGAACGTCCCGCCCACGCCGGTCACCGCCTTCCCGACGATCCCGTCGACGGTGGCGACGGTCGGCGGCGGCGCGTCCGCGCCCCAGACCGTGGTGATACCGATGATGTGCGCCCGCGGGAACGTGTCCCGCAGCTCACCCAGCAGTTCATCCGCAGAGGCGACGACGAGCGCAGCGTCCTCGGTGCGGTCGTTGCGGGTGGCGGCGATCAGGATGTAGTCGGGGTGCAGTCCGAGGGCGGTGGCGACCTGGTCGCGGTAGGTGTCGCCGTTCCAGCCCGGCTTGACGAATCCGGAGCCCGAGACGGCGAGGTCGGTGAGGGACCACCCGTGCTGCGCTGCGACGAGCGCGGGCCAGGCCTGATCCGGGCGCACGCCCTTGCCGAAGGCGATGGAGTCCCCGATAGCGACGACCTGCGGCTTGGTGCGCTCCGCGGGGGCCGCGGCAGCGGTGCCGTCGGCGGCGACCGGGCGTGCGGGGACCGCGGAGGAGCAGCCGGCGAGGGCGGCCGCCGCGAGGGCGATCGCCGCGACGGCGATCAGGCGGGAACGGGTGGGCACGGAGTGAGGGTAGACCGCCGTGACTGATAAGTCGCTGTGCGTTCCGCCCGGGCGTGTCGGCGCGCGCCGTCGGAGCTAGCCGCGAGCCGGTCCTGGCTCGATCCGCGCCTTCGCGATGGCGTCAGCGACCGCACTGCCGAGCAGCTCCTGACCGGCGCTCGTCGGGTGGATGCCGTCCGCCAGCATGAGCGTGGGGTGGCCGAGGAACGTCTGGCCCAGCGGGAGCCAGTGGCCGCCGACGGCCAGGACGGCGCTCTTCAGGGCCGCATCGATGACGGGGGCCGTCTTTTCCGGAGGCGTCGCTCCCCAGACCGATCCCATGCCGATGATCGTGGTGTGGGGCAGCGCGTCGGACAGCCGGTCGATCGCCGCCCGCGTATCCCGTTCGAGCGTCGCGGGGGCCGTGGCGGCCGTGCTGGCGTCGTTGCGCGTCGCGGCGACGATGACGACCTGGGGTCGCAGCCGGATCGCCGCGCTCACCTGGTCGTCGAAGTCGTGCGTGTTCACGCCCGGCTTGCTGAAGCCGGCGGCGCCTTCGCCGAGGTCGGTCAGGTTCCAGCCGAGCCGCGTGGCGGCGACGAGCGGCCAGGCGTCGTCGGCGGGCACGCCCCAGCCGATCGCGATGGAGTCGCCGATCGCCGCGGCCGTGGGCTGCGCGTCCGCCGTCGTCGCGGAGGAGGATTGGGTCGACGGCGCGGTGGGCGCGAGCGTCGTGCAGCCGGTCAGCACGAGACCGGCGGCCACGGCGAGGACGGCCGCGACCCGGCGCCCCCGACGGTCGCGCCGGGTCGCCTGGGTCATACGATCCCGTCGAGCCGCGCCAGGACGACGGACGCGATCGCCTGCTGCCCTTCGAGCGTGGGATGCTCGCCGTCGTCCTGGACGAGGCCGACCTGGCCGCGGTACGGCTGCCCGAGGTCGATCCATTTGCCGCCCGCCGTGGTGACGGCCTTCTTCAGGGCGTCGTCGAGGGGAGCGAGGTCGCTGTCGCTGGCCTGCCCGGTGAGAGCGTTGTATCCGATCAGACGTGCTTTCGGCAGTGCGTCGCTGAGGCGCTCGACCGCGGCCGCCATCGCCTTGGCGACGGCGGCGTCGTCCTGACCGAGGTCGTTGTCGGAGGCGCCGATCAGCACGACGTTCGCCTTGGCGGCGATCGCCTGGTCGATCTGGGCGTTGAAGTCGGCGTTGCTGGAGCCGAGGGCGAGGAAGCCCGCGCCCGGCTCGCTGAAGTTCTCCAGGCCCCAGCGCCGGTCGACGGCGACGAGCGCGGGCCAGGACTCGAACGGCTCCAGTCCCATCCCGGACTCGATGGAGTCGCCGACGATGGCGACCACCGGGTGCTTGCCGGCCGGCACGGTGGCGCCGACGGCGAGTTGCGAGGAGGCGGACGCGCATCCGCTGAGGGCGACCGTCCCGAGCAGCAGCGCGGCGAGCGCTGTGGCGGCGGTGGCGAGGGGCCGGCGGTGGAACATGCCTCCGAGCCTAGGGGAGGAGTCTATGGATGATCTATGCATGGTTATGAGCCATCTGTGCCGGTGTCGCGGGTGTCCTTCCTGGAGCGGTCGAGCCCGCTGCGGAGCTCATGGGTGAGCGAGCTCACGACCGCCTGCAGGCTGCCGCCGTTGGCCTCCGCGACGGCGAGCTGACGCTGGTAGCTCGCGCCGGCGTCCAGCACGTCGGCGACCGTCGCGAGCTCGGCGGAGCAGCCCAGCCGCTCCGCCGTGTCGCCGAGCTCGTCCACGAGCTGGAGGAGCTGGTCGCGCACCAGGCGCTCCGTGCCGTCCGGAGCGACGATGATCTCGGCGTCCAGCCCGTACCGTGCTGCGCGCCACTTGTTCTCGCGCACGAACCACGGCTGGAGGGTGACCGGCTCGACGCCGTCGTCCAGGTCGCCGGACATCCGGTCGGTCAGGCAGTGGATGAGCGCGCCGACCGCTCCCACCTCGTCCGCGGTCGAGAGTCCGTCGCACGCGCGCATCTCGACGGTGCCCCAGCGCGGCGAGGGCCGGATGTCCCAGCGCACCTCGCTGTGATCCTCCACGACCCCGGTGGTCACGAGGTCCTGGACGTACTCCTCGTAGTTCGCCCAGGTGCCGAACTGCCAGGGCAGCCCCGCGGTCGGGAGCTGCTGGAACATGAGCGCGCGGTTCGAGGCGTAGCCGGTGCGGGCTCCCGCCCAGAACGGGCTCGACGCGCTGAGCGCCTGGAGGTGCGGGTAGTAGGTGAGCAGCCCGTTGACGATCGGCAGCGCCTTGTCGCGGTCGTCGATCCCCACATGCACGTGGATGCCCCAGATCATCATCTGCCTGCCCCACCACTGCGTGCGGTCCAGCAGCCGGTCGTAGCGCTCGTTCGGCGTGATCTTCTGGTCGTACCACTGGGCGAAGGGGTGCGTGCCCGCGCACATCAGCTCCACCCCGAGCGGGTCGGTGACCTCCCGGGTCAGCGCGATGAGCTCCTGGAGGTCGGCGATGGCCGCCGGGACGGTGCGGTGCACGCGGCTGACCAGCTCGATCGTGTTCAGGAGCAGCTCGTGCGTGATCTGCGGGTGCTCCCGGCCGTCCGGCGTCCCGAGCTCGCGCAGCACGTCGTCGGCGATCTGCACGAGGTCGCCGGTCGATCCGTCGACCAGCGCCAGTTCCCACTCGATCCCGACGGTGGAGCGCTCCGACTCTGCGAATTCGATCTGCATCGTGGGTGACCCCGTCCGTCCGATTGTTCATTGGGCGCGCTTTTCTGACAGAATATCTAGTTGAGTTCGCTGTGCCCGACCCTCTATCCGGCACGGCGGACGAACAATAGACCTCCTGCCGCGTGTGCCCCCACGCCCACGGCAGTCAGTTCGACAACGAATCCACCGGAACCCTGCGGGTTCCGGACGTCAACACAGGAGAATTGTGGCTGTCAAAATCCGTCTGAAGCGCCTGGGCAAGATCCGCGCTCCGTACTACCGCATCGTCGTCGCCGACTCGCGCACCAAGCGCGACGGCCGCGTCATCGAGGAGATCGGTCTGTACCACCCGACCGAGGAGCCCTCGCGCATCGAGGTCGACTCCGAGCGCGCGCAGTACTGGCTCGGCGTCGGTGCCCAGCCGTCCGAGCAGGTGCTCGTGCTGCTCAAGCTCACCGGTGACTGGGGCAAGTTCAAGGGCGACAAGAACGCCGTCTCGACCGTCAAGACGGCCGAGGCCAAGGAGACGTTCGTCGCCGACGAGAAGAAGAAGCCGGTCCTGAAGCCGAAGAAGGACAACACCGAGGCCAAGGCGGAGGCCGTCGTCGAGGCCGAGGTCGAGGCCGAGGAGGCCGCTGAGGCCGAGGTCGTCGCCGAGGCCGAAGAGATCACGGCCGAGGCCGACGGCGAGAAGGCGTAACACCTTGCTCGCTCCCGCTCTCACGCACCTGGTCAAGGGCATCGTCGACCACCCGGACGACGTGCACGTCGTGGCCAAGGGTTCGCCGCGTGGCGAGGTCCTCGAGGTTCGAGTGAACCCCGAGGACCTCGGGCGGGTCATCGGCCGTTCCGGCCGTACCGCCAAGGCTCTCCGCACCATCGTGGGCGCGCTGGCCGACGGCCGCCGCGTCCGCGTCGACGTCGTCGACGACTGAGGTGGCGGACCACAAGCTGCCCCGCAAGGAGGTCGCTCCGCGGCCGGGTCAGACCGAGCTGCGCGTCGGCCGGCTGACCAAGGCCCACGGTCTGAAGGGCGCCCTCAAGCTCGAACTGTTCACGGACGAGCCGGAGCGCCGCTTCGTCCCGGGCGCCGTGTTCACGCTCCAGGTGCCCACAGCCTCCAAATGGCACGGCAAGACCATCGAGCTCACCGAGCTGCGCTGGTACAACGGTCACCCGGTCGGCTTCTTCGCCGGCGTGGACGACCGCACCGAGGCGGAGACGCTGGTGAAGGCCATCCTCTGGGTGAGCCAGGACGCCACGCAGCTCCCCGCGGAGGACGACGCCTGGTACGACCACCAGCTCGTCGGGCTGAGCGCGCGCCGCGACGGCGTGGAGGTCGGAACCGTCGCACGGGTCGACCACTTCCCTGCGCAGGACCTTCTGGTCGTCCGCACGGCCGACGGCGAGGTCCTGGTGCCGTTCGTGAAGGCGATCGTGCCGGAGGTGGACATCGCCGCGGGCACCGTGACGCTGACCCCGCCGGCCGGGCTGTTCGAGGAGCTGCCGGACGACGACGAGCCGGAGGCTCCGGCCGGGTCGGCTGAGGCTGAGGCGGAGGCCGAGGCCGGGACCGCCGGGTCGGAGAACCCCGAGTCGGAGGACGCCGAGCCGGAGGACCCGGAGCCGGAGACCACGCAGTCGGAGACCACCGAGGACTGACCGTGGCCCAGTACGTGATCGACGCCTCCGCCGCCATCGAGCTGGCGGAGGCCGGTTACGTCCCGGCGGCCGGCGACTCCCTCATGGCCCCGACGCTGCTGCGCTCCGAGGTGCTCGCGCTGCTGCGCCGCTCCGTCGTGTCCGGCGAGCGCGACGATCTCGCCGCGCGCACACTGATCGCCGCCGTCGACCGCCTCCCGATCCGGCTGCTCGGCGACCGTGTGCTGCGCAAGACCGCCTGGCGGATCGCCGCCGAACTCGACCTGCCCGACACGTGTGCGGCCGAGTACCTGGCGCTCACCGTGCTCCACGGCGACGCGCTCGTCACCGACGTGCCGGACGCCTACGCCGGCGCCAGCGTCGCGCTCCGCACCGGCGCGGACCTGCTGCGCTCTTAGCGCGGCCCCACGATCGCGAGCCCGCGCGCCCGCAGCAGCCGGGCGTCCGCGTCCAGCGCCGCGAGCAGCCGCTCGTGCGTGCCCACGATGTGCCGGTGGATGCTGTCCGCCGCCGCGTCCGCGTCGCGCGCCGCGAGCTGGTCCACGATCGTGCGGTGCTCCTCCCACGCCGTCCGCCGGGCGTCGGCCGTGCGCACCTCCAGCCAGCGGGTCCGGGCCAGCCGGGTCATCGCGGACGAGACCGAGTCGGCGAAGAAGTGGTTGCCGCTGAGCGCGGCGAGCCGCACGTGGAAGTCGGCACCCGCGCCGACGGCGTCCTCGTCACGCCGGTCCGGGTCGTAAGCGCCGAGGTAGTCACGCAGCGTGCGCAGTTCGTCGTCCGTCGCGCGCTCGGCGCTCAGCCGCACGGCCGCGGTCTCCAGGGCGTCGCGCAGCTCGCTGAGCCGCGCGATCTCGCCGAGGTCGATGGGGGAGACCTCCCAGCCGCGGCCGTCGCGCTGGACCAGGCCCTCCGCCTCCAGGCGCATGAGGGCGGCGCGCAGCGGGGTGCGTGAGGCGCCGAACTCGGCTTCGAGCCCGCGCTCGGTGATGCGCGAGCCCGGCACCCGGTCCAAGTCGAGTATCGCGGAGCGCAGGCGCTCGTACACGTGGGGCTGCTCGGGCATCGGGCTCCTTCGTTGGTATACCAAGCCGGTATACCGCTAGGGTATACCGCATGAGCCAAGAAACACGAGCACAGACCGGGCAGGCGACCAGAGCTCCGCGACCGTGGCTCATGCTCGCCCTCGGCGTCCTCGGCCAGGCCAGTTCGACGGTCTTCGTCTCGACCCCGGCCTTCCTCATCCCGCTGCTGCACACCGAGCGCGGGCTGAGCCTCGCGCAGGCCGGCCTGCTCGCGTCCGCGCCGACGCTCGGGCTGGTGCTGGCGCTGATCGCCTGGGGCGCGCTGAGCGACCGGATCGGGGAGCGCTGGGTCATCGCCTCCGGGCTCGCCATCACGGCGATCGCAGCGGTCGCCGCCATGTTCGTCTCGTCGTACGTCGCGCTCGGCGTGCTCTTCCTGGTCGGCGGGATGGCGGCGGCGAGCCCCAACGCCGCCAGCGGGCGCGTGGTGATCGGCTGGTTCCCCAAGGAGCGGCGCGGCCTCGCGATGGGCATCCGGCAGATGTGCCAGCCGCTCGGCGTCGCGATCGCGGCGATCAGCGTTCCGCTGCTGGCGGCCTCCGGCGGCATCGCAGCGGCTCTCACCGTGCCCGCCGTACTGTGCGGCGTCTCCGCCGTGCTGTGCGCGGTCGGGATCGTCGACCCGCCCCGGCCGCCGCGTCGTGCCGCCGACGGGGAGGCCACGCATCCGCAGGCGGCGTGGCGTCCGTACCGGGAGACCTCCCTGCTCTGGCGCATCCACGCGGTATCGATGCTGCTGGTCGTCCCGCAGTTCACCGTGTCCACGTTCGGACTGGTCTGGCTCGTCACCGAGCTGCACTTCACGTCGCTCGCGGCGGGCATCGTGATCGCGGCCAGCCAGTTCGCCGGCGCGCTCGGCCGGATCGGCGTCGGCGTGCTGAGCGACCGCGTCGGCAGCCACCTGGTGCCGTTGCGCTGGGTGTCGGTCGCGGCGGTCGCGGTGATGCTGCTGATGGGCGCGGCCTCCGCGCTCGGCTCGGTCGCCGCCGCGGTGATCCTGATCGTCGCGGCCATCGTGACCGTCGCCGACAACGGCCTGGCCTACACGTCGGTCGCCGAGATCGCCGGGCCGTTCTGGTCAGGGCGGGCCCTCGGCGCGCAGAACACGGGACAGTTCCTGGCGGCCTCGGTCGTCGGTCCCGCGGTGGGCGCGCTGATCGGCTGGGTCGGCTTCCCGCTGGCGTTCGCCGCCGCCGCGCTCTGCCCGGCCGTGGCCGCACCGCTGGTGCCGCGCGACCGGGAGCTCGCGGTCGTCCCCGAATAGAATTCCCCCATGCGCATCGACATCGTCACGATCTTCCCGACCTTCTTCGATGTGCTGGACATCTCGCTGCTGGGCAAGGCCCGGCAGTCGGGCCTCATCGGGCTCGGCGTCCACGATCTGCGCGACCACACGCACGACCGGCACCGCACCGTGGACGACACGCCCTACGGCGGCGGCGCCGGCATGGTGATGAAGCCGGAGCCGTGGGGGGAGGCGCTGGACGCCGTCCTGGAAGGCTCCGACGATCCTGTGCTGATCTTCCCGTCGCCGGCCGGCGAGGTGTTCACTCAGTCGATGGCGCGGGAGCTCGCCGCCGAGTCGCACCTGGTGTTCGGCTGCGGCCGCTACGAGGGCATCGACCAGCGCGTCTTCGACGAGTACGCCTCCCGGGCCCGGGTGCGGCTCGTCAGCATCGGCGACTACGTCCTCAACGGCGGCGAGGTGGCCACTATGGCGATGATCGAGGCGATCGGCCGGCTCATCCCCGGCGTCGTCGGCAACCCCGAGAGCCTGGTGCAGGAGTCGCACGAGGACGGCCTCCTCGAGTACCCGTCGTACACGAAGCCCGCCGAGTGGCGCGGCCACGAGGTCCCGCCGGTCCTGCTCTCCGGCAACCACGGCGCGATCGAGACCTGGCGCCGCGAGCAGTCCCTCGCCCGCACCGCGCGCGTCCGCCCCGACCTCCTCCCGTAACCATCGCCTCCGGAGTTGTGTACGCAACACGCCGGGTGGGGGCGTACACAACTCCGGAACGGATGGATCAGGGCGCGGTGAGGACGAGGGGGCCGGACTCGGTGACGGCGACGGTGTGCTCGGAGTGGGCGCCGCGCGAGCCGTCGGCGGAGCGGAGCGTCCAGCCGTCCGGGTCGGTGAAGATCTTGTCGGTGGTCTCCAGGAACCACGGCTCGATCGCGATGACCAGGCCCGGGCGCAGCGGGAAGCCGCGGCCGGCGCGCCCGTCGTTCGGGATGTGCGGGTCGCCGTGCATCGTGCGGCCGACGCCGTGGCCGCCGAACTGCGTGTTGACCGAGTAGCCCTCGGCGTGCGCAACCGCCGCGATAGCCGCCGAGATGTCGCCCACGCGGCCACCCGGCTGCGCCGCGGCGATCCCGGCGGCGAGCGCTCGGCGGGTCGTGTCGATGAGCCGGAGGTCCTCGTCGCGGGCGGAGCCGACCACGAGGCTGACCGCGGAGTCGGCCACCCAGCCGTCCACGCTCGCCGCGAAGTCGAGGCTGAGGAGGTCGCCGTCGCGCATCCGGTAGTCGTGGGGGAGGCCGTGCAGCACGGCGTCGTTGACGGAGGTGCAGATCACCTTGCCGAACGGGCTCGCGCCGAACGACGGGTGGTAGTCGATGTAGCAGGACTCCGCGCCGCGGCTGCGGATCAGCGCGTGCGCGATCCGGTCCAGCTCCAGGAGGTTGACGCCCACCTTCGCCGCCGCGGCGGTCTCGGCGAGGACCTCCGCGACGAACCGGCCGGCCGGCCGCATCTGCTCGATCTCGGCGGGGGTCCTCAGCTCGATCACGTCGGTGTCCTCTTTCTGTGGTGGGGCTGCGTCCAGTCTTCCATGCGGCGCGGGCGCACCGTCCGCCGTTGGCGAACCGTCCGCCGTGGGCGAACCGTCCGCCGTGGGCGAACCCCTAGCCCGTGCACAGCCGCGCGAGGTTACGCTGGTCGCGTGTTCATCCGCAAGGCGTTCTACTGGTGGCTCTTCCCGTCCGCCGTGGTGCTGCCCGTCTGGCTGCTGATCGGCTGGGCCGCATTCCACCAGGGCAGCGGCTGGACGTTCCTCGGGCTGCTCGTGCTGTGCCCGATCCTCTTCGTCGCGCTGATCGCGATCGGCGGGATCCTGATGGCCCGCAAGAGCGTCAGGGAGACCCGCGCGGTCTCCTGGCGCGACACCGGGCTCCTCGCCGGGTGGAGCGCCTCCATCATCGCGTTCGGGTTCTTCCCGCCGGGCGCCACGGGCTGGCTCGCCGTGCTCGGCGTGCTGTTCTTCCTCGGCCTGTTCTGGGTCGGGCTCTGGGAGCTGGTCACCGAGGCGCGCGAGCGCGTGGCGGTGACCTTCGCCGCGTACCAGCAGGCCGCGCAGCCGCAGCAGGTGCCGGCGCCGCCGAGCGCCGTGGTCGACGACGCGGACGTCATCATCATCGAAGAGCACCGCGAGGACTGAGCCGGGGCCGCAATCCCCGTCGTCGCGCTTTGGCAATGGGGCCTCGGGCGTGGCAGAATGGTTGTTCGTGCCGCCGCCCGGCTCTGCCGCAGGGGAGCCAGCAAATCGAGCGAGCACACCCAATCGAATCCCGGCCGTTCACCCGTGTGCGCAGCGCGCATCCGCAGCGGCCCCGAATCCGTCCCCGACCTGCAGGCGGGTACAGAGAGCGAACAGCAATGCACATCCTCGATCAGGTGGACGCCGCGTCCCTCAAGTCGGACATCCCCTCGTTCCGTGCCGGCGACACCGTCAAGGTGCACGTCAACATCATCGAGGGCACGCGCTCTCGTATCCAGGTCTTCCAGGGCGTCGTGATCGGCCGCTCCGGCGAGGGCGTCCGCGAGACCTTCACGGTCCGCAAGGTCAGCTTCCAGGTCGGCGTCGAGCGCACCTTCCCGGTCCACTCCCCGGTCATCGACCACATCGAGGTCGTCACCCGCGGTGACGTCCGTCGCGCCAAGCTGTACTACCTCCGCGAGCTGCGCGGCAAGAAGGCGAAGATCAAGGAGAAGCGCGACAACTGAGCGTTTCGCGCGCCACTCTTCCTGAGCCCTCGGTCCTACACTGGACCGGGGGCTCAGGCGTTTGACGAGCGGGCAGGGTGGATGACGGACGAGACACTGCCCACGCGGCCCGAAGGCGTGGCGCGGGGCGAGGGCGGCAGGCGTAGCGGCGTGCTGTTCCTGCGGGACGTGGCCGTCGTGGTGGTGATCGCGCTGCTGGTGGCCTTCCTGGTGAAGACCTTCGTGGTGCGCTCGTTCTACATCCCCTCCGGGTCGATGGAGAGCACCCTCCAGGTCGACGACAAGATCCTGGTCAATGAGCTGCAGCCGTCGGTGCTCCCGCTCGCCCGCGGTGACGTCGTCGTGTTCCGGGACCCGGGCGGCTGGCTCCCGAAGACGCCGCCGGTCGTCCGCGACCCGGTGGCGCAGGCGGCGGACACCGCGCTGACGTTCGTCGGGCTGTCCGCCTCCGACAGCGACGACCACCTCGTGAAGCGGTTGATCGGCCTCCCGGGCGACCGGGTGGTGTGCTGCGACGCGGCCGGGATGATCACCGTCAACGGGGTCGCGATCCACGAGCCGTACATCGAGATCCCCGCCGGCGAGAAGAACGCCGCGACGCTCGCCTTCGACGTGACGGTGCCCAAGGGCCGCATCTGGGTGATGGGGGACAACCGCTACGACTCGCAGGACTCGTCCCGCAATCAGGCGCTCCCCGGCCACGGTTTCGTGCCGCTCGACCACGTCGTGGGGCGGGCCGCCGTGATCAGCTGGCCGGTCAGCAGATGGACGTGGTTGGACGACTATCCTGAAGTCTTCAGAGGGGTGGAGGAGAAGACGAAATGATGACCCCGGTCTCGCCGTCGCTGCGCTTCGAGAAGGCGCTCTACCGCGACGGCGTCACCTCGATCGTGGCCGTGGACGAGGTCGGCCGCGGGGCGCTGGCCGGCCCGGTGGCGGTCGGCATGGTGGTCATCGACACCGCGGTCAAGCGCATCCCGCCGGGGCTGCGCGACTCCAAGCTGCTGCCCGAGCCGGTTCGCGAGGCGCTCGAACCCGCCTGCCGGCGCTGGTCGCTGTTCCACGCCGTGGGGATGGCCTCCGCCGCCGAGGTCGACTCGCTCGGCATCATGCGCTGCCTCGGCCTCGCCGGGGCCCGTGCGCTCGCGATGCTGGAGGACATGGGCGCACAGGTGCGCGAGAGCACGATGATCCTCGACGGCAACTACGACTATCTCAGCCCAGCGCTGATGCGCCCGGCGCGCGTCGTGACGCGGATCAAGGCCGACCGCGACTGCGCATCGGTGGCCGCCGCCTCCGTGATCGCGAAGGTGCACCGCGACCGGCTGATGATCGGCCACGACGTGGACTATCCCGGCTACGGCTGGGTGAGCAACAAGGGCTACTCGACCCCGGAGCACTTCGCCGCGATCGCCGAGCTCGGTCCGAGCGCGCTGCACCGGTTGACCTGGCTGAAGGACCTCCAGACGCTCGACATGCCGACCTGAGGCGGCACGGCTAGACTTGACGAACGATGGATGAGGACGAGTTCGACGACTACGACCGCGAGGTCGAGCTGGCTTTGTATCGCGAATACCGGGACGTCGTCTCGCAGTTCAAGTACGTGATCGAGACCGAGCGCCGCTTCTACCTCGCGAACGAGGTGGAGTTCGTGCGGCGCGACACGGAGCACGACTTCTATTTCGAGCTGACGATGAACGACGTCTGGGTGTGGGATGTCTACCGCGCCGACCGGTTCGTGAAATCCGTGCGCGTGCTCACGTTCAAGGACGTGAACATCGAGGAGCTCTCCAGCAAGGAGTTCGAGCTCCCGAAGGAGCTGGCGCTCGACGAGTGACGTCGTCCTGCACAGCGTTCCTGAGCTGACGACTTCTCCACAGATTTCGTCCCTCCCGGTTCTGCCCGGGCCCCTCCGACCACGCTGGTCCTGGGAGGAAACATGGCAGAGAAGGATCGTTTGGGCCGGCGCGGCGAGGCTGTGGCGGCGGACTGGCTGGAGGCGCGGGGCTACGCGATCGTGGCGCGCAACTGGCGCTGCGCGAGCGGAGAGCTCGATCTGATCGCACGCCGCGGCCACGTGACCGCGTTCGTAGAGGTCAAGACCCGGAGCTCGGTCGCGTTCGGGCATCCGTTGGAGGCGATCACGGCTGAGAAGGCCGCACGGTTGCGCCGCCTGGCGGCGGAGTGGTGCCGGGCGAACGGCCCGGTCCGCGGCGAGACGCGCATCGACGCCATCGCGGTGCTCGACGCGTGGAGCGCGACGCCGACGGTCGACCACCGCGCGGGGGTGGTGTGATGGCGCTCGCACGCACGTTCGCCGTGGCGCTCACCGGCATGCGCGGCGACATCGTGGAGGTGGAGGCCGACATCTCGGCCGGTCTGCCCGCGTTCGTGCTCATCGGGCTGCCCGACGCCGCGCTCGGCGAGTCGCGCAAGCGGGTGTCCGCAGCGGCGGCCAACGCCGGCTGCACCCTCACCCAGCGCAAGCTGACCGTGAACCTGTCCCCGGCCTCCCTGCGCAAACAGGGTTCGGGGTTCGACCTCGCGATCGCGGTGGCCGCGCTGGCGGCTTCCGGAGTGATCCCGGCCGCGCCCGCCGCCCGAGCCGTGCACGTCGGCGAGCTCGGCCTCGACGGGCGCCTGCGCCCGGTCCCGGGGGTGCTCCCCGTCGTGCTGGCCGCACGGAACGCCGGCTTCGCGCGGGTGCTGGTCCCTACGGCGAACGCCGAGGAGGCCGCCCTGGTCGACGGCGTCGAGGTGGTGCCGGTGGTCGGCCTCCGCGCTGCCGCGATCGCCCACGGCGCCGACCTCGATCCGATCGAGCAGACTCCCGTCGTCCTGGCCGACGATGGCGACCCAGTGGACGACGAGCCAGACATGGCCGACGTCGCCGGCAACGACGACGCGGTCGACGCGTTCGTCGCCGCGGCCGCGGGAGGCCACAACGTGTCGATGATCGGGCCGCCCGGCGCAGGCAAGACCATGCTGGCGCGGCGCCTGCCGTCCCTGCTGCCCGACCTCACCCCCGAGCAAGCCTTGGAGACCACCTCCATCCGCTCGCTGGCGGGCCGGGGCGTGGCCGCCGGCCTGATCCTTCGGCCACCGTTCGAGGCACCGCACCACACGGCGTCGTCCGCCGCCCTCGTCGGCGGCGGCAGCGGACGGCTGGTTCCTGGGGCGATCGCGCGGGCGTCGAACGGGGTGCTGTTCCTCGACGAAGCGGCGGAGTTCCAGCCCAACGTCCTGGACGCCCTCCGCCAGCCCCTGGAGTCCGGCTCCATCGCCGTCGACAGGGCGGCCGGGAGCGCCACCTTCCCGGCACGCTTCCAGCTCGTCCTCGCCTCCAACCCGTGCCCGTGCGGCCGTTACGGCTCGGCCGACGAGGAGTGCTCCTGCACCCCGGCCGCCCGTCGCCGTTACCTCACTCGCCTGTCGGGCCCCCTCCTCGACCGCGTCGACATCCGCCTCACCGTGCGCCGCCTGGGCCTCGGCGCCCTGCGGACGGCATCCGACGGCACCGCTCCCTCGCGGACAAGCCGGGACCTCCGCCAGAGGGTCGAGCACGCCCGCGCCACCGCCCGCGAACGCCTGCGCGGCACCGGCTGGACGACGAACTCCCAGGCCGCGGGGACCTGGCTCAGAGCCCCCGAACGCCAGGTCGCCGCATCCGCCCGGGGCACCCTCGACCGCTCCCTGGAACGCGGCGCGATCACGATGCGCGGCTACGACCGCACCCTCCGCCTCGCCTGGACCCTGGCCGACCTCGACGGCGACGGGAGCCCGACCGCCGAGCACGTCGCCCGAGCGCTGTACCTGAGAAGGGGTGCGTTCGCATGAGCAGGACCTGGATCGACCTCATCCGCGCGGAGCGGGACCACCCCGAGCGCGAGCGCGAACGGTGGTGCGGCGGCTGTGCGCTCTGGCGGCTGGCAGCCGGGACGGTGGAGACGGAAGGAGGGCGAGAGGGCGCGGATGCGCGGGAGGTGCGGGACGTCGGCGCGGAGCGGGAGGCCGCCGCGGGGTCGGAGGCTGCCGCCCCGGATACCGGCACGGCAACGAACACGGGGTGGGGCGTGCGATCCGGCGCCCGGTCCAAATGCAATCTGGATTCGCTCGCACCGCCGCCGATCCTCCCCAGGAGCGCCCGATGAGCGCCGACACCTTCCCCGGCCTGACGTGCCGGGAGGTCGCCTCCCTCATCGGCAAGGTCTCCACGGGCATGGAGTATCCGGATGAGCCGTCGATGCTCGCGGCGGCCGCGCGAGCGGCCTTGTCGTCCGCGGTCGAGCCGGGCGACACCGACGCCGCACTGCTGGTGAGGTCGCTCGGCCCGCTTCCCACCCTCCGTGCCGTGATCGGCGACACCTCGCCGCAGTCCGTCCGCGTCGCACTGAGCGACGCCGGCTCGCCGGCCCTCCCGCCGATCGACCGCCTCCGGGACGCCCTCGACCGGTGGCGCGGTCGTCTCCCGCGGGCGCCGCTGCACGCCCCGCTGGAACGTGCCGCCCGCATCGGCGCACGGCTCCTGACGCCGGAGCACCCGGCCTGGCCCACCGCCCTCGACAGCCTGGAGCTCGGCGCGCCCCTCACCCTCTGGGTGCGCGGCGACCCGGCTCGGCTTGCCCGGCTCTCACGCTCCATCGCGCTGGTCGGTGCGCGGGCCGCCACCGGTTACGGCGAGCACGTCGCGCTCGAGAGCGCGGCCGGCCTGAGCGACCGCGGCTTCGCGATCGTCTCGGGAGGCGCCTACGGCGTCGACGCCGCCGCCCACCGCGCGGCACTGTCGAGCGGTCAGGTCACCGTCGCGTTCCTGGCCGGAGGCGTGGACCGCCTTTACCCGGCCGGGAACGACGACCTCCTGCAGCGCATCGCCCGAACCGGCCTCCTGCTGGCCGAGCTCCCGCCCGGCTCGACCCCGACGCGCTGGCGTTTCCTGATGCGCAACCGGCTGATCGCCGCCGCCGGCAACGCGACGGTGGTCGTCGAGGCCGGCGCTCGCTCCGGCTCGCTGAACACGGCCGGCCACGCCGCCCAACTCGGCCGCCCCCTGGGAGCCGTCCCCGGCCCGATCACGTCCCCGGCGTCCGCGGGCTGCCACCGTCTCATCCGCGAGTACGGCGCGACCTGCGTGACCGGCCCCGACGAGATGGCGGAACTGGCCGAGCCGCTGGGAGCGCACCTGGGCGTCGAGGAGTCCGGAGGCGCAGCGTGACAGGTGCACGGATGACGCGGACCGACTGCGGGCAGAGGTCGCCCCCGACCGTCGAGGAAACGCGGGCTGAGGCGAGGATCGCTCCCGTGGTCCGCCGGAATCGGTCGCCCCCGGTGCGTCCGCGAGCGGGTCGCGCCGCCGATGGCGGATGCTGGGGGAGTGAACCTCCGGCACGCCGTCGACGGCTACCTGCGCCACCTGGAGGTGGAGCGCGGTTACTCGCCGCAGACGGTGCGGGCCTACCGCTCCGACCTCGCCCAGTTCGAGCGGTTCGCGGAATCGCGCGGGGTCGCCAGTACGGAGGCACTCACGCTCGACCTGTTCCGGGATTGGCTGTGGGACGGCGCCCAGCAGGAGCTCGCCCGCGCCACGCTGGCACGACGATCGGCCGCGGTGCGCGGCTTCAGCGCATGGAACGCCCGGATTGGCGACTTTCCTCTGCACGTGGCCGGTTCGGTGTCAGCGGGCGGGTATGCGTCCGGTGGCGGTGGCGGTGGCGGTGGTGCTGGCGCTGGTGGCGTAGGTGCTGGTGACCGTGGTGCCGGTGGCGTTGGTGCTGGGGGCTTTGGTGCTGGTGACCTTGCTGCCGCTGGCCTTGGTGCCGCTGGACTTGATGCTGATGATCTTCATGCCGGTGACCTGGGTGCCGCTAGCCTTCGCGACGGTGACCGCGACGCTGGTGGCCACGCCGCTAGTGGCCGCGACGCCACTGACCGCGACGCCACTGACCGCGACGCCACCGACCTCGACGCCACTGACCTCGACGCCGCCGACCCCGGGTCCGCCGACCCTGCCGCCGGCACCGGTCGCGCCGACCCCGGATCCGCCCACCCTGACGCCCACCCCGGCCGCGCCGACCCCGCAGCTCGACTGCGGGCGCCGAAGGCCGACAAGCACCTCCCGCGCGTGATCACCCGCGCGCAGATCGACGGCTTGCTCGACGCGCTGGCGGCGCGGGCGGAGGGTGGGGAGCCCGCGTCGATCCGGGATGTCGCGGTCATCGAGATGCTGTATGCGGCCGGGATCCGCGTCAGCGAGCTCACCGGGCTCGATGTGGACGACGTGGACCTCGAGCGGTTGACCTTGCGGGTCGTCGGCAAGGGGAACAAGGAGCGGGTCGTCCCGTTCGGTGTGCCCGCGCTGCGTGCGATCCGACGGTACCTGGAGGTCGCACGGCCGGCGCTCGCCGCCGAACGCTCGGGGCCGGCGCTACTTCTCGGGGCACGCGGGGGACGGCTCGGCACGCGTGCGGTCTACCAGCTCGTGGCGTCGCTGCTCGCCGACCTCCCGGGCGGTGGTCCCGCCGGTCCGCACACCCTGCGCCACACTGCCGCGACGCACCTGCTCGACGGGGGAGCGGACCTGCGGGCGGTCCAGGAGATCCTCGGCCACGCGAGCCTCGGGACCACCCAGATCTATACCCACGTCTCCACCGAGCGGCTCAAGGAGACCTACCGCATCGCCCACCCCCGCGCCTGACGGGACGACCGCGCGCCGACGCGCGATCCGGCGAATCCGCGACCCCGGGACCCCGCGACGCGGACGCTTCGCCGGGGCGACCTCGTGACGCGGACGCTTCGCCGGGGCGACCTCGTGACGCGGACGCTTCGCCGGGGCGACCGCGCGGTGCGGAGGCTGCGCCGGGGCGCAACGGCAGCAGCACCGACCTCGGCGGCCGTTCGAAAAAGAGCAACGGCGACACATATTCGCCGTCGATGCGGACGCCGACGTGCAGACAGGTGCCGGAGCAGTGCGCGCCCTCACCGACGACGCCCATCACCATTCCACGCGTCACCGTGTCTCCCACGGCCAGGCCCTCAGCCGCGACCGGCTCGTAAGACGAGAGCACGCCCGCCCCGTGGTCCAGGGTGAGCACCGGCCGGTCGACCACCACCCCGACGAAGTGCACCGTCGCGTCCGAGGGAGCGGTGACGGTCGTGCCGGGCCGGGCTGCGAGGTCGACGCCCCGATGCCCGGCGGCGTACGGCGACGGCGGGGCCGCATACGGCTCGACAGCCCGCACCGTCGCGAGCGGCCACGACCACCGCGACGAGACGCGCAGGGTTTCGAGGTCGACCCCAGCGGGTGACGCCCCGCCCGCCGGAGCGACCGCCGCAAGGCCGACCAGTCCCGCAACCAGGACAGCCGCCCCCGCCGCCCCCGCCACGCTCGACCGACTCCACATCCCACTCACCCCGCACCCCGAATCCACCCTCAGTACCCGTACCAGCTTCCGCCCGCGCCCCGCTCCCGCCCCCGGCCCCCAGCGAATCCGTGCACAACCGCCTCCCACCCCCGGCCTGTGCAGGACTCTTCTGCACGCGAACGAGTCGGCGTACCGTGACCAGCGCACGTTCCGCCGTCCCCCGCAGGGGCCGGCGACCCGATCGAGGAGGGGTCTCATGTCCGACCAGCGCAGAACCGGTTCCGAGCGGGAGGATGAGAACGTTCCCCAGCCCACGGCGGCGATGCGACGCAAAGTCGTCGGGCTCGCGACCGCCGCGGCGGTCGGCGGGTTCCTGTTCGGTTTCGACTCCTCTGTCATCAACGGAGCGGTCGACTCGATCCAGCACCACTTCACGCTCAACGCGTTCGTCACGGGGTTCATCGTCGCCGTCGCTCTGCTCGGCTGCGCGGTCGGCGCCTACGTCGCTGGACGCCTCGCCGACCACTGGGGCCGCGTCCGGGTGATGCTGCTCGGCGCCGGTCTGTTCCTCGCCAGCTCCATCGGCGCGGGGCTCTCGTTCTCCGTCTGGGACCTCGGGTTCTGGCGCATCGTCGGCGGTCTCGGCATCGGCATCGCCTCCGTGGTCGCGCCGGCGTACATCGCGGAGATCGCGCCCAAGCAGCGCCGTGGCGGACTCGCCTCGCTGCAGCAGCTCGCCATCACGATCGGTATCTTCGTGGCCCTGCTGTCCGACGCGCTGCTCGCGGGCGCAGCCGGCGCGGCGGCCAACCAGCTCTGGTTCGGGCTGGAGGCCTGGCGGTGGATGTTCCTCGTCGGCGTGATCCCGTCGGTCGTCTACGGCATCCTGGCGCTGATCCTGCCGGAGTCGCCGCGGTTCCTGCTCTCCACCGGCCGGCACGACGAGGCGCGGGCGATCTTCGCGACGCTCGTCCCGGAAGAGGACGTCGACCGGCAGGTGCGCGACATCGAGAACGCCATCGAGGAGGACAAGGAGGGGGCCAAGGGCACCCTGCGCGGCAACCGGTTCGGGCTGAAACCGATCGTCTGGATCGGCATCATCCTGTCCGTCTTCCAGCAGTTCGTCGGCATCAACGTGATCTTCTACTACTCGACGACGCTCTGGAAGGCGGTCGGCTTCACCGAGAGCAACTCGCTGCTGATCACGGTCATCACCTCGATCACCAACGTGGTGGTCACCGTCGTGGCGATCCTCCTGGTCGACCGGGTCGGCCGGCGGCCGATCCTGCTGACCGGCTCAGTGGGCATGGCCGTGTCGCTTGCGGTGATGGCGCTCTCGTTCAGCTTCGCGCACAAGGCGGCCGGCGCGGTCACCCTGCCGAACCCGTGGGGGCCGATCGCGCTCATCGCGGCCAACATCTTCGTGATCTGCTTCGGCGCCTCGTGGGGTCCACTGGTCTGGGTGCTACTGGGGGAGATCTTCCCCACGCGCATCCGCGGCGCGGCGCTCGGCGTGGCGGCCTCGGCGCAGTGGGTCGCGAACTTCCTCGTCACGGTCTCGTTCCCGCCCATGTCGGACTTCTCGCTGCCGTTCACGTACGGGATGTACGCGATCTTCGCCGCCCTCTCGTTCTTCTTCGTCTTCTACAAGGTGCCGGAAACCAACGGGATGGCGCTGGAGCACGCCGAGACGCTGTTCGCCAACGCGGGGCGCAGCCGCGGCCCGCAGGTGCGGTCGTCGGGGGACACGGTCCCGCGTCCCTGAGCCGGTCCGGGCGCGGCCCCGGTCGGGGCCCGGTTCCTGATAGGATGTCCACTGCACTCCGCATGTCGGAGTGACTACGCGTGTCCGGAACATCCTCTCCCGAGGGTGTGCGCTTCTCCACCGGTCTCCCGCTCATCCACCACGGTCCGCCGTGCGGAGGCGCGGGTGCGGGGAGGCGTGGGGCACCAGGAGCGGCGGCCGCCCGGCTGCCGCTGGACAACCGAGAGTCGCGACCCCGCCGTAAGGCCGGGCGCGCAAGAACAGGAGAACGGCAAATGGCCGTCGTCACCATGCGCCAGCTGCTCGACAGCGGCGTCCACTTCGGACACCAGACCCGCCGCTGGAACCCGAAGATGAAGCGCTTCATCCTCACCGAGCGCTCGGGCAGCTACATCATCGACCTGCAGCAGTCGCTCGCCTACATCGACAAGACCTACGAGTTCGTGCGCGAGACGGTCGCCCACGGCGGCACCATCCTCTTCGTCGGCACCAAGAAGCAGGCGCAGCAGGCCATCGCCGAGCAGGCGACCCGCGTGGGCCAGCCCTACGTGAACCAGCGCTGGCTGGGCGGTCTGCTGACCAACTTCCAGACCGTCTCCAAGCGCCTCGCGCGCATGAAGGAGCTCGAGGAGCTCGACTTCGAGGGCACCACCAGCGGCTTCACCAAGAAGGAGCTGCTGATCAAGAAGCGCGAGCTGGACAAGCTCCACAAGTCGCTCGGCGGCATCCGCAACCTGTCCAAGACCCCGAGCGCCATCTGGGTCGTGGACACCAAGAAGGAGCACCTCGCGATCGACGAGGCGAAGAAGCTGGGCATCCCGGTCATCGCCATCCTCGACACGAACTGCGACCCGGACGAGGTCCAGTACCCGATCCCGGGCAACGACGACGCCATCCGCTCCGTCACGCTCCTGACCCGCATCGTCGCCGACGCCGCGGCCGAGGGCCTCATCCAGCGTCACCAGAAGCCGGAAGAGGGCGCCGAGCCGGCCGAGCCGCTGGCCGAGTGGGAGCAGGAGCTCCTCTCGCAGCCGCAGGACGAGCTCCAGGCGAGCGCTGAGACCGAGAAGGCGGCCGACGCCGACCTCGCCGAGGCCAAGGCGGACTCCGCCGAGGTCGTGGCCGAGGGCGAGGCGGACGCTGAGGCCGAGGTCGAGGCCCCGAGCGAGGCCGAGGCCGACGCCGACGCCGACGCCGAGGCCAAGTAACCACCCTCACCAAACTTCGAATCAGAAGGTTCCACTCAGAACATGGCAAACATCAGCATCGCTGACATCAAGGCCCTGCGCGAGCAGCTCGGCACCGGAATGGTCGACACCAAGAAGGCCCTCGAAGAGGCCGGTGGCGACATCGAGAAGGCGACCGAGATCCTGCGCCTCAAGGGTGCCAAGGGCAACGCGAAGCGTGCCGACCGCTCCACCTCCGAGGGCCTCGTGGCCGCGAAGGAGAACGGCAACGGCACCGCGACGATGATCGAGCTCGCCTGCGAGACCGACTTCGTCGCGAAGGGCGAGAAGTTCATCGCCCTCGCCGACAAGGTGCTCGACGCGGCCGCGGCCGCGGGCGCCACTACCGTCGAGGAGGCGCTGGCCGCCCCCGCCGGGTCGCAGACCGTCGCCGAGCTCATCGGTGACGAGGCCGCGATCCTCGGCGAGAAGGTGGAGCTCCGCCGCATCGCCGTCGTCTCGGGCGAGAACTTCGCGATCTACCTGCACAAGACCTCCAAGGACCTGCCCCCGCAGGTCGGCGTGGTCGTCGGCTACGCCGGCGCCGACGCGGAGACCGCCCGCAGCATCGCGCAGCACATCTCCTTCGCGAACCCGACCTACCTCACCCGTGAGGACGTCCCGGCCGAAGAGGTCGAGAACGAGCGTCGCATCGTCGAGGAGATCTCGCGCAACGAGGGCAAGCCGGAGGCCGCGCTCCCGAAGATCATCGAGGGCCGCCTCGGCGCCTACTTCAAGCAGGTCGCCCTGCTCGAGCAGGAGTACGCCCGCGACAACAAGCAGACGATCGCGCAGGTCCTCAAGGACTCGGGTCTGACCATCTCGGGCTTCGCCCGCTTCAAGGTCGGCGCCTGACCCAGGCATGAAGGAGTCCGGATCGTGAACCACGATCCGGACTCCTTTTCTGTGCCCGCCGCGCCTGTTCAGGCGGTGGGGCACGCACTAGCGTTAACGAAACACACGGAAGGACTCCTACACACATGACGGCAGCCACTCACAGACGCAGGGTCCTTCTGAAACTCTCCGGCGAGGCGTTCGGCGGCGGCCAGCTCGGGGTCAACCCCGACATCGTCGGCAGCATCGCCCGCGAGATCGCCCAGGCGGCGGAGGATGTCGAGATCGCCATCGTCGTGGGCGGAGGCAACTTCTTCCGCGGCGCCGAGCTCTCCCAGCGCGGCATGGACCGCGGGCGCGCCGACTACATGGGCATGCTCGGCACCGTCATGAACTCGCTGGCCCTCCAGGACTTCCTGGAGCAAGCCGGAGCGGCGACCCGGGTTCAGTCCGCGATCTCCATGACCCAGGTGGCGGAGCCCTACATCCCGCGCCGCGCCGAGCGCCACCTCGAGAAGGGCCGCGTCGTCATCTTCGGCGCCGGCGCCGGCCTGCCGTACTTCTCCACCGACACCGTCGCGGCCCAGCGTGCGCTGGAGATCAGCGCCGACGTCGTGCTGGTCGCCAAGAACGGCGTGGACGGCATGTACGACTCCGACCCGCGCACCAACCCGGACGCGCGCAAGATCGACCAGATCAGCCACCAGGACGCCCTGCAGAAGGGCCTCAAGGCCGTCGACTCCACTGCGCTCAGCCTCTGCATGGACAACGGGATGCCGATGCGCATCTTCGGCATCGAGCCGGCCGGCAACGTCACCGCCGCGCTGCTCGGCGCCGAGATCGGCACCCTGCTCGGCTGACCCCTCCGGCGGGGCGCGCTGCGCGGGCGTGCTGCACGGGGCGCTCCGCGGCCTGGCCCTAGACTAGACAACGACTCATCGATCTGAAGGAGAAACCGTGATCGCGGATGTGATTTCCGACGCCCGCCAGCGCATGGCCAAGACCGTGGACGCGGCGAGGGACGACTTCGGCACGGTGAGCGCGGGGCGCGCGAACCCCGCCCTCTTCCAGAAGGTGCTGGTCGACTACTACGGCTCGCCGACCCCGCTGGCCCAGCTCGCGGGCCTGCAGAACCCGGAAGCCCGGGTCCTGCTGGTGACGCCCTACGACAAGTCCGCCCTCAAGGAGATCGAGAAGGCGATCGTCAACATGCCGAACCTGTCGGCGAACGTCGGCAACGACGGCGAGATCGTGCGCGTCTCCCTGCCCGAGCTGACCGAGGACCGCCGCAAGGAGTTCGTCAAGATCGTCCGCGGCAAGGGCGAGGACGCCAAGGTCGCCATCCGCAACATCCGTCGCAAGGCGAAGGACGACCTCGACGCGCTCAAGGGCGAGGTCGGCGACGACGAGGTGGCCCGCGGCGAGAAGGAGCTCGAGGCCATCACGCGCACCAACGTCGACGCGATCGACGAGGCCCTCAAGCGCAAGGAAGCCGAGCTTCTCGAGGTCTAGATGAGCGAGGGGAGCAGCCCCGGCGAGCCTCGCACGCCGGCGTCGGGCAGAAGGGGGAAGTCTGCGGCGCGCGCTGAGCTGCGCGCGCAGGTGCAGGCGACGAGGGCCGACTTCGAGCGGCAGGTGCTGGCGCGCAAGGCGCAGCTCGACGCCACGAACGAGCGGATCGCGGCCCGGACGGGCCGCAACCTGATCCTGGCGATCCTGATCGGGCTCGTGGCGGGCGCGCTGCTCGTGCTGAGCCTGATCTTCATCAAGGAGCTCTTCCTGGTCTTCGGGGCCGCGATCATCGGATTCGCCGCCTTCGAACTCACGCAGGCGTTCCGCGGGGCCGGGAGGCGCGTGCCGCGGACCCCGTCGCTGATCGCTTCGCTCGCGATCGTCCCTGCGACGTTCTGGTTCCACGCGGGCGGCCAGCTCATCGCACTGGCGTCGGGCATCGTGCTGGTCGTCGTCTGGCGGCTGGTCGAGGAGGCCGTGCTGCCCGCCAAGCGGGCCGGGGGAGTGCTGCTCGCCCGCGACCTGGCGTGGAGCGTGCTCGTGCAGATGTACGTGACGCTGCTCGGCTCGTTCGCCATCCTGCTGCTGGCGGAGAACAACGGCGAATGGTGGGTGCTCGGCTTCCTGATCGTGGTCGTCGCGGTCGACACCGGCGCGTACGCGAGCGGACTGTCGTTCGGCCGGCACCCGATGGCGCCGACCATCAGCCCCAAGAAGACCTGGGAGGGCTTCGCCGGGGCCGCGGTGGCGGCCATCGTCGCCGGCGTCCTGGTCTCGCTGTTCATGATCCATCAGCCCTGGTGGTTCGGGGTGATCTTCGGCGTGGTGGCGCTGCTGACGGCCACCGCGGGAGACCTGGCGGAGTCGCTCATCAAGCGCGATCTGGGCATCAAGGACATGAGCTCCTGGCTGCCCGGGCACGGCGGCTTCCTCGACCGGCTGGACTCGATCCTGCCCTCGGCGGCGGCCACCTACGTGCTGTTCCTCATCTTCTCCTGACAGAATGGGCTGGTGAGCACCTTCCCCCGGAGCCCCAAGTCGAAGCCAGGCTATGACGTCGCGCAGGTCGACGAGTTCCTCGTCAGCGCCCGTCGCGCCTACGACTCCGACCCGTCGACCCCAGGCACTCTGTCGGCCGCCGACATCCGCCACACGGCGTTCTCGATGGCCAAAGGCGGCTACTCGACGTCGCACGTGGACGCGGCCCTCGAGCGCCTGGAGGACGCCTTCGCGGCCCGCGAGCGCGAGGCCGCACGTGGCGGAGGGCGCGACTCGACGTGGTTCGAAGACGCCCGCACGACGGCTCAGGCCATCCTCGACCGGCTGGAGCGGCCGGTGGGCCAGCGCTTCCAGCGGGTGAGCTTCCTGACCCTCGGCTACAACCGCCAGGACGTCGATCGGTTCGCCGGTCGGTTGGTGAAGTACTTCCAGGACGGCCGCCCGATGAGTGTGGACGAAGTTCGCACGGTCACTTTCCGTGAGCAGCGAGGGGGGTACCGTGAGGCGCAGGTGGACCTCCTCCTGGACAGCGTCACGGACGTGATGCTGGCGGTCCGCTGATCCTGGCCGTTACCTGAATAGGGGAGCTCCGTGTTGGAAACCGTCGAATTGTTCGTTATGGTTCTGTGATCGTGGGTAGACAAGAAGCAGCAGAGCTCGTTCCGCTGACCCCTGCCAACCCGGTCGGAGTCGCATTCCGCCGTTCGCGACGGCCTCACGTCCGTTCGCGCACCGTTATCTGGGGGTTCGCCTTCACGGCGGCCGTCGGCTTCGCCCTGGTGAACGTCGTGGACCCGTATTCGGGCTCCGCGGCCACGCCGGCCTATGCGGAGTCGCTCCAGAACATCCAGCAGTCGTCCCGCTTCGGCGCGGTCCCGGTTCAGAGCCTGACCGCCCCGAACGCCTCGGAGACGGCCGTCACACGCGACACGCTGGGCGTCAAGCTCAAGCCGACGCCCACCCCGACCCCGACGCCCACGCCGACGAAGTCGTCGTCCTCCTCGTCGTCCTCGTCCTCGTCGGGCGGCTCGAGCGCGCCGTCCGCGCCCGTCCCGGACCCCGGTACCGCGAAGGCGATCGCCTACCAGATGGTGCACCAGCGCGGCTGGGGCGACGACCAGTACAGCTGCCTGGTGTCGCTGTGGAACAAGGAGTCCGGCTGGCGCGTGAACGCGTCCAACCCGAGCGGCGCCTACGGCATCCCGCAGGCCCTCCCCGGCAGCAAGATGGGGCCGGGCTGGCAGACGGACGCCTCCGTGCAGATCTCGTGGGGCCTGGGCTACATCGCCGGCCGGTACACGAACCCGTGCGGCGCCTGGGCACAGTCGCAGTCGGCCGGCTGGTACTGAGCCGGATCGCTCCCTCACTCCGAGGGTGACGTGGGCGTGTACTCGCGCCAGAACCGGAAGTAGATCCGCGCGCCGAGCCACAGCGACACGATGACATAGCCGACGGCGCACGCGATGCCGACGGTCCACGCCACCGGGACGTCGGCGCCGTTCGTGGCGATCAGGACGCCGACGAAGAGACCGGCGAGCGCGCCGTTCACCACGAACGTGAACATCATGCTGCTGCCGACGACCTGGCTCTGCCCGCGGCGGCCCAGGAAGTAGTACGTGCCGCTCACGCCCTCCCTGTCGTCGTGCCAGGAGGCGCTGAGCGCCCGGGCGACCTCGGGCGCGAGCCGGACGTACTCGGCGCGCAAGCGGTTCATCGCGAGGACGTACATGAGGTCCTCCATCGACACGTTCGTCACGCGGACCTGGGTGAGGACGCCCACCACGACGACGAGGCCGAGCAGGGCGTCGGCGAAGGCCGGGAAGATGCCGGCGAACGACGTGGCCTGGCCCACGAGCGCAATGCTGACCAGCGCGGCCGACATGAGGGTCAGGAGCATGCTGATCCGGGTCAGGACCTCGCTCTGCGTCGTGCTGCGGGAGGCCAGCAGGCTCCAGTGCTCCGTGGCGAGGAACTGCGCCGCGAGAGCATCCGTGTCGCGGCGGCCGCCGTTCGGAGCGTCTTCGCTCATGCCGCCGATGGTACTGCGCGTGGGTCGGCGGGCGACAGCCGCAGCCTGCATAGACTGGAGCGGTGCCCCGCAGCAATCGTCCCCGTCGCCGTCACGGCGAGCAGCGCGAAGAGGAGCAGGACGGCCTCGAACGCCTCCTCGCCGGCTGGCGGCGCACGGAGGTGCGGCGCGGCGTCGAATGGAACGTTCAGCCCGTGTCGGCCGTGCAGGCGCAGAAGAGCTATGTGTGCCCCGGCTGCGGGCGCGAGATCGGGCCCGGTGTCGCACACCTGGTCGCCTGGCGCGCCGACGGTGTGATGGGCGACGCGGCCGATCTGGCCGCCCGCCGGCACTGGCACACGTCGTGCTGGCGGATCGTGTGAGCGAGCGGGACCCAGGCGCGTGGTTGGACCCAGGCGCGTGGAAGAGGGAGCGTGGATTATGAGGGAGACAGCGCGATGACCGACGGTGCAACGGCCCAGGGGCCGATCGAGATCCGTGGCGGCGTCGAGCTGCCCGCGCGACGCGAGGACATCGAGCTGCGCACCCGCGACGGCCTGACCCTCGTGGGCGAGCTTGCCTCCCCGCTGGACCGCGAGCCCGTGGCCACCCTCGTCACGCTGCACCCGCTGCCCACCGGCGGCGGCTTCATGGACTCGCACATCCTCCGCAAGGCCGCTGGGCGGCTACCCGCGCTGGCCGACATCGCGGTGCTGCGCTTCAACACGCGCGGCACGGCGTCGCCGCGCGGCCGCAGCCAGGGGGAATTCGGCCACGGCGTGGACGAGCGCTACGACGTCGAGGCGGCCATGGCGTTCGTCGCCGAGCGCGGCCTGCCGCACCCATGGCTGCTGGGCTGGTCGTTCGGCACGGAGCTCGCCCTGATGTACGGCCGCGAGTGCCCGGTGGACGGGATCATCCTGCTGTCGCCGCCGCTGCACCGGGCCAAGCCGGAGCACCTGGCCGCCTGGGCGGGCGACCACCGGCCCATCGTGGCGCTGATCCCCGAGCACGACGACTACCTGCGGCCGGCGGAGGCTGCGGAGCGGTTCCGTCCGCTGCCCCAGATCGAACTGGTCGACGTGGAGGGCGGCAAGCATCTCTGGGTGGGGGAGAACCAGACCCGCCGCGTGCTCGACGAGATCGTGGAGCGGCTGAACCCCGCGGCGGCGCCCCTGCCGACGCAGTGGCCGCCGGCCTGACGCGCCGCTTTCGGGGCCCTAGAGCTCGTTCTGCCGGGGGATGACGACCTGCTTGATGATGAGCAGGATCGCCGCGGCGAACGGGATGGCGACCAGCGCGCCGAGGATGCCGAGCAGCGTGCCGCCGGCGAGCGCCGCGACCACGACCAGGGCGCCGGGCACCGACACCGCACGGTTCATGATGCGCGGGCTCAGCACGTAGGCCTCCACCTGCATGTAGACGAGGTAATAGACCGCGGCGGTGATCGCGGTGGGCGGCCCGGAGAAGAGGCACACCGCGACGATGATGACCGAGCCTGTGATGGTGCCGACGAGCGGGATCAGCGAGAAGAAGAACGCGATCGACGCGAGCAGGATCGGGAACTTCGCGCCGATGAATGTGAGGAAGATCGCGCTCAGCACGCCGTTGACGAGCGCGAGCGACACCTGGCCGCCGACGTACTTGCCGACCGAGTCGGTGATCTGGTCGCCCAGGTCGGCGAAGCGGGAGCGGCGCGAGGCCGGCACGAGCTGGTAGGCGGCGCGCTTGATGCTCGGCAGCGACGCGGTGAAGTAGATGGTCAGGATCACGACGATGATCACGCCGAACGCGCCCTGCACGATGCCGAAGCCGGTCTGCAGCACCTTGGACGTGATGTCCGGCAGGTTCTTCTGCAGCCACTGGGTGACCGCGTTGATGTTCTGCTGGTTGACGACGGTGGGGAACTGGTGCTGGAGGCTGAGGAACCACTTCTCGGCGCCGCCGTTGTTGACCCAGTTGATCGAGTTCTGGACGAGCTGCGTGGCCTGACTGACCGCGATGGGGACGATCGCCCAGATCAGGCCGACGAAGGCGCCGACGATGACCACGAGGGTCACCACCAGCGCCAGCCAGCGCGGGAACTTGCGGCGCTCCAGGAAGGAGATGAGCGGCTCGATGCCGAGCGCGAGGAAGAGTGCGGCCCCGATGTAGGTGATGATCGTGGCCAGGCTCACGATCGAGGTCAGGATCAGGACGCCCAGGCCCACGCCGAGCGTGCCGATCAGGCCGACTCGGAACGCGTTCTGGATCTTCACTCAGTCCCCCTCCGGGCTGTCCGCCCGGGAGGCGGCACTCAGTCGTCGGCCGAAACCGTGTCCGCCTGCTGCAGCATACCCCTGAGGTTCTCGAAGTACCCGGCCACGGCTTCGCGCTCAATCCTAATCTGGGAGAGGCGGTCCTCCGCGTCGGACACCAGGCGTTGCGTGCGCTCCTCGGCCTCCGCGACCAGCGCGTCGGCGCGCTCCTGAGCCTCGCGGACGATGCCGGCGGCGACCTTCTCGGCCTCCTTGCGCGCCTTCTTGACCGTCTCGCGGGCCTCGGTGTCGAGGGTCTCCGCCTCGGTGCGCGCCTGAGCGGTGCGCTTGACCGCGTCGGCGAGCTGCACGTTGGCCTCGTCCAGGTACTTCTGCGTCTGGGCGACGGCCTCCTGGTGGCGGCCGAGGTACTCCTTCTCGGCCTCGTCGCGCCGGGCGCGGAGCTCGACGTCGAGGTCGATGCGCGCCTGCTCGATCTCGCGGGTGCGCTTGTCCAGCTCGGCGAGGGTGGCGGTGCGGAGGGCGGTGAGCTCGGCCTCGAGGTCGGCGCGGGCGGTCGCGGCCTCCTGGTCGTAGGCCGCCTGGCGCTCGGCGAGCTCGGCGTCGAGCGCGGTGCTCGCCTCCGCCGCCTCGCGCGCGACCTCCGCGCGGGCCTTCGCCGTCTCGGCGTCGAGGGTGACGCGGGCGCGCTCGGTCTCCTCGGCGAGGGTCACCCGGGTCTGGTCGGCTTCGCGCTCGAGCTCGACGCGCTGCTGCTCGCGGTCGTTCTTCAGCTCCTGGGCCGTGCGGGCGCGCTGGTCGGCGAGGTCGGCTGCGGTGCGCTTCACGTCGGCGGCGAGTGTGCTGCGGGTCTGCTCGGTCTCGTCGGCGAGCCGGGAGCGGGTCTCCTCGACCTCGGCGGCCAGGGCCGACTTGGTCTGCTCGACCTCGGCGGCCAGCGCGGACTTGGTCGTGGTCACTTCCGTCTCCAGCGCGGACTTGGTCTGCTCGACCTCGGCGGCCAGGTTGGAGGTCGTGGTCCTGACCTCGGTCTCCAGGGCCGACTTCGTCTGCTCGACCTCGGCGGCGAGGGCGGACTTGGTCTGCTCGACCTCGGCGGCCAGGGCGGCCTTGGTGGTGACGACCTCGGTCTCCAAGGCCGAGAGCGTCTGCTCCTCCTCGGCGGCCAGTCGGGCGGCGGTCTGCTCGACGTCGGCGGCGAGCTGGGCCCGGGTGGCGGTCACCTCGGCCGTGAGGGCGCTGCGTTCGGTCGCGAGCTCCTCGGCCAGGGCGGTGCGGGCCTCGCCGACCTCGGCGGCCAGCTCGGCGCGCACGTCGGCGGCCTCGGCCTCCAGCTCGCGGCGCTGACGCTCGGCGTCGGCGGCCAGCTCGGCGCGGGTGGTCGCGACCTCCTTGGCGAGGGCGGCCTGGGTGGTCTCGACTTCTTCGGCGAGGGCGGCCTTGGTGGTCGCCACTTCGTCCGCGAGAGCGGTCTGGGTGGTCTCGACCTCGTCGGCGAGGGCGGCCTTGGTGGTCGCCACTTCTTCCGCGAGGGCGGTCTGGGTGGTCTCGACCTCTTCCGCAAGGGCGGCCTTGGTGGTGTCCACCTCCTCCGCGAGAGCGGCCTGCGTGGTCTCGACCTCCGCGGCCAGCTCGGCGCGCGCGACGTCCACCTCTGCGGCGAGCTCGGCCCGCGTGGTCTCGACCTCCTTGGCGAGGTCGGCCTTCGTGGTCTGGACTTCCTTCGCGAGGGCGGACGTGGTGGTGCGGACGTCCTTGGCGAGCGCAGCCTTGGTGGACTCGACCTCCTTCGCGAGGGCCGAGCGGGTGCTCTCGACCTCCTTCGCCAGCGCGGCCTGGGTGGTCTCGACCTCCTTGGTGAGGGCGGAGCGGGCCGCGTCGACCTCTGCGGCGAGGTCGGTCCGGGTGGTCTCGACCTCGGCGGCGAGGTCGGCGCGGGTGTCCGCGACCTCGGTCGCCAGCTCGGCCGCGGTCCGCTCGCGGAGGGCCGCGATGCGGGCCCGGGTGGTCTCCTCCTCGGCGGTGAGCTCGTTCGCGACGCGCTCCCGGTCGGCCGTGAGCTGCGCGGCGGTCGCGATCCGGTCCGCTTCGAGCGCGCTGCGGGTCTCTGTGGTCTCGCGCTCGAGGGTCGTGCGGGTCTGCAGCACCTCGTCGGCGAGCTCCTTCGTGGTGCGCTCCACCTCCTCGGCCAGCGCGGAGCGCGTGGTGGTCACGTCGGTTTCGAGCGCGGAGCGGGTGGTGGTCACCTCGGTCTCCAGCGCGGCCTTCGTGCTGGTGACCTCGTCGGCCAGCGCGGCTTTCGTCCGTGCCACCTCGTCGGCGAGCTCGGCCTTGGTGCGCGCGACCTCGTCCGCGAGTGCGGAGGTGGTCGTCGTGACCTCATCGGCCAGCCGGGCCTTGGTCTGCTCGACCTCGGCGGCGAGGGCGGACTTGGTCTGCTCGACCTCGGCGGCCAGCGCCGTCGTGGTCTGCTCGACGTCGGCGGCGAGCGCCTGGCGCCGGGTGGTGTCCTCGTGGTCGAGGTCCGCACGCGTCTGCGCGTCCAGCGCGGCGAGGGTCGCGCGCTGCTGCTCGACCTCGTCCGCGAGCTCGGCGCGGGCCTGGGCGACCTCGGCGGCGAGGGCGGCGCGTGCCGCGGCCTGCTCGGCGGCCAGCCGGTCGGCGGTCTCGGCGACGCGCTTGTCGAGTTCGAGCCGGATCTGCGCCGCCTCGCGCTCGAACGCCGCGCGGTCGGCCGCGAGAGCGTTCTCCAGCTCGCCGCGGCGCGCGGCGATGGTGCGGTCGAGCTCGGCGGCCTCGGTGCGCGCGGCCTCCGCCTCGCGCAGGGCGACGGCCTTCAGCTCCGCGGCCTCCCGGTCGGCCTCGGCGCGGAGGGCGGCCGCCTCGCGCTTGCTCGTCGCGCGCAGCTCCGCCGCCTCGGTGGCGACGGCGCCGCGGATGGCGGCGGCCTCCCGGATGGCGTCGGTGAGCAGGGTCTCCTTGTCGGCACGCGTGCGCGCGAGCAGCTCGGACGACTCGATCTGGGCGTCCTCGAGGGCGGTGGTCGCGCGGGCCTGGGCGTCGGCGAGGATGCGCTCGGCCTGCTGCGCTGCCGTCCGCTTGATCTTGTCGACCTCGGCCGTGACGCCGGCGCGCAGCTTCTCTGCGTCGATGTCGGCCTGCGCGATGAGCCGGGTGGACTGCTCCTCGGCGACCCTGAGGGTGTTCTCCAGCTTGGTGCCGAGCCCGGAGTAGGTGGGGCTGCCGACCTCTTCGATCTCGGCGTTCAGCTCGTCGATGCGGAGCTGGAGGCGCTTGAGCTCCTTGGCCTGGTCGGCCGACTGGGTGTTGGATTTGATCAGCTCGCGCCGCAGGTCCTGGACGGCCTGGTCCACTTCGTCCTTGTCGTAGCCGCGAAAGACCTGGGTGAAGTTGGATTCGTCGGTGGCCACCGTGTTACTCCTGGGGGATCGAGAGAGCGAGCCGCGCGCGCGCCGCATCGATCTTACATTTCGAGACCCGTACCCGCATGGGGGACTGCAGGAGCGTGCAGACAACGGTTAGATGCCTCTCAGGGTGCTCCACTATCGTTGTGTGACCGTGCCCGCCCCCCGTCCGGCACTGAGGAGTTCTCTTTGCGTTTCGTACTGGCCATCGTCGCGTTCGTGGTCGCCGCCGTCATGATCGTGGCCGGCATCGCCCAGCGCACGGTCTTCGCACCCCCGTCGCAGCTCACCGCTGCGGCGATCGTCCCCGGCGACGCCCGCTACGTCGTCATCGACAGCTCGGTGCTGAACGCCCACCCCGGGCAGCAGACGCTCACCCTCTCCGGCTCGAAGAACCCCAAGACGCAGATGGTCGCCTACGGCCGCACCGCCGACGTGAAGGCGTGGCTGGCCGACCAGAAGTACGCGACCATCTCCTACCGCGCGGGCGACACCGCGCCGACGGTGAAGACCGTGACCCCGAAGCCCGCATCGACAGGTTCTACGGGCTCGACCGGCTCGGCCTCCACGGCGACGCCCGTCCCCACGGCCACGCCGACGCCCGCCCCGACCGGCTCAGGCGCGTCGCAGGCCGCCACCCCCGGCCCGAACCCGGCCGGCTCCGACCTCTGGCTCGACGAGTACGACGGCCAGGACGCCCAGGTCACCAAGATGAACGTCCCGTCCGGCGTCAGCGTCATCGTCGCCGGCGACGGGACCACCCCCGCCCCGAACAAGATCCTCCTGACCTGGCCGGTCGACACCAGCACGCCGTGGGCGTTCCCGCTCATCATCGGCGGTCTCGTGCTCCTGGTGATCGGCATCGCGCTCTACCTGTGGGGGCTCTACACCCACCGCAGGTCGCGCGGGCCACGGCGCAAGAGCGGACCCAAGATGCCGAAACTCCCCAAAGCCCCCAAATACAAGCCGACCGCGTCGATCGAGGCCACCCCGCGCGGACGCCGGGCGAGCCGCCGCACGCGCGTGATGGCGCCGGCCCTGCTCGCGGGCGTCCTCGCCCTGACCGGCACCGGTGCGGGCGCCGCCTTCGCCGAGACGTCGACACCGACGGCCACGCCGACGCCGGCCCCGACCACGACGAGCGCCCCGAACGACAACTCCCCGGCTCCCGCCGTGACGGCGCCGCAGCTCGAGCGCATCATCAAGCGGATCTCGGTCGCCGCGGCCAACGCGGACGCCAAGAACGACCCGAACTTGGCCAAGCTGCGCTTCGCCGGTCCCGCCCTCCAGCTCCGCGACGCCAACTACACGATCCGCCTGAAGAAGGCCGACCAGCCACCGCTTCCCGCCATCCCCGCCGGACCGCTCGAGCTCTCGCTGCCGCAGGCGACCGAGAGCTGGCCGCGGACCGTGACGGCCGTCGTCAAGATGCCGAACGACGCCACCGGCAAGCCGCAGGCCCCGCTCGCGCTCGCCCTCGTGCAGCCGACTCCGCGCGACAACTACATGGTGGAGTACGCCATCGCGCTCGAGCCGAACGTCAAGGTGCCGAACCTGGCTCCGGCGAGCATCGGCGCCGCGGTGGTGCCGCCGGACTCCAAGCTGCTCAAGATCCAGCCCGACCAGGTGGCGGCCGCGTACGGCGACATCCTGCTGAACGGCGAGAAGAGCAAGTGGTACTCCAGCTTCGACCTCACCGACGACAAGCTCGTCGCGCAGGTCGGCGCCTCCTGGAAGCAGCAGGAGCAGGCCAGGCTCGCCCAGCAGTTCGGCCAGACCTCCACGCTCACCTTCGCCGGCCGGGTCGGCCCTGGCCCGGTCATCTCGATGGCGACCAACGACTCCGGCGCCATCGTCTGGGTCAACCCGGAGGAAGTCCAGCTCCACAAGGTGACGGAGGCCGGCGCGCAGGTCATCGCGGGCGCCACCACGGCGGCGCTCAGCGGGGTCGCGCAGTCCAACACCGGCATCGAGTCGGTCTACGGCTACCAGCTCGCGTTCTACGTGCCCCCGGCGGGCTCGAACGAGAAGGTGCGGCTGCTCGGCTTCGCCCAGGGGCTGGTCTCCGCCCGCGAGGTGCAGTGACCCGCATCCCGTGCGGGACCGCGCAGTAGGCTTGATCGCATGAGTCAGCTTCCGCCCAATCCGACCAACCTCCGCGGCGCCGTGGACCTGAGCGGCCTGGTGAACCGGCCGCCGGCCGGGCAGGGCGACGCGGGCGGCGCCGGCGCCGGCGGCGCGACCACCGGCGAGCCGATCGAGCTGCCCAGCCTGTTCTTCCAGGGCACCGACGCGAACTTCAACGACTTCATCGACCTGTCGATGCGCATCCCGGTCGTGGTCGCGCTCACGGCCTCCTGGGCCGACCCGGACCGCGCGCTCGCGACGGTCCTCGACCGTGTCACGAACGACCTCGCGGGCCGGATCGTGCTCGTCCAGGTCGATGTGGACGCGAACCCGCAGCTCGTGCAGGCCTTCCAGACGCAGTCCGTGCCCGCGGTGGCCGGCATCGTCTCGGGCCGGCCCGTGCAGCTCTTCACCGGCGCGCTGCCGGAGGACCAGGTCCGCGACGTGATCGCCCAGCTCCTCGAGCTCGCCGCGCAGAACGGGGTCACCGGCACGGCGCTGGTCGACGCCGCTGCGGGGGAGGCGCCGGAGGCGGAGGCCGACGCGCCCGCGCCGGAGCCGCCGCTGCCCCCGCTGCACGCCGAGGCGTACGACGCGATCGACCGCGGCGACTACCCTGCCGCCATCGCCGCCTACAAGACCGCGATCGCGCAGGACCCGCGCGATCAGATGGCGGTCGCCGGTCTCGCGCAGGTGAGCCTGCTGGCGCGTCTGGCCGGCCGCACGCTGGACGAGATCCGAAACGCCGCGGCCGCGGCGCCCCACGACCCCGACGCTCAGCTCGCCGTGGCCGACCTCGACCTCTCCGGCGGCCACGTGGACGACGCGTTCGACCGGCTGCTCACCCTGTTCCCCACGCTCGACGCGGAGGGCAAGGAGGCCGTGCGCGCCCGCATCCTGGAGTACTTCGAGATCGTCGGCGTGGACGACCCCCGCGTCGGCAAGGCGAGGGCTAGGCTGGCGTCGTTGCTCTACTGACGCGCGCCCTCCAGTCTCGAGGGTCCGGCTGCGCGGAGCAGCTGACATCCCCCTAGCCTGGAAGGCTCGCGCATGTCCCGTGTGCTCGTCGTCGGTGGGACCGGTCTCGCCGGTCGCGCCGTCACCGCTGAGGCCGTCGCGCGCGGCCACCAGGTCGTGGTCGCCGCCCGGCGCACGCCCGACGACGACGCTCCCGCGTACGTCGACGGGGCGGCCTACGTGACGGCCGACCTCGTAACGGGCGACGGGCTCGAGGAGGCGGTGGACGGCGCGGACGTGCTCATCGACGCGAGCAACGCCGGCGGTCGGCGCGCGTCGTACGTGTTCGCGCACGGCTCCCGCAACCTCCTGCACACCGCCGCACGCTACGGCGTCGGCCGGGCGGTGCTGCTCTCCATCGCGGGCATCGACGGCGCGCGCTACCCGTACTACCGGTCGAAGCTGGTGCAGGAGAGCGTCTACCTCGAATCTCCGCTGGAGGTCAGGATCGTGCGCGCGACGCAGTTCCACGACTTCGTCACCTCGGTGTTCGAGCGCGGCCGCCGGTTCGGCACGCTGACGGCGCCCTCCGGCACCCGGTTCCAGCCCATCGCGGTGGCCGACGTGGCGCGCGTCCTGGTGGACGCGGCCGAAGGTGCCGGCGAGCCGGGCTCCACCCGCACGGTGGGCGGCCCGCAGGTGGAGAGCGCGCGTGCGCTCGCCCGGCAGTGGAAGGACGCCACCGGCACCCGCCGCCCGATCCTGTCGGTCCGACTGACCGGCCCGCTCGGCTCGGCCTGGCGGGCGGGGCGGCACCTCGCGCCGGAGTACGCGGTGCAGGGCACCGCGTACTCCGCCTGGGTTATCGGCGAGGCTTGAGGTAGAGCGCTCCGAGCGGCGGCAGCGTGACCACCGCGGAGGCCGGCCGGCCCATCCACGGCTCGTCATGCGCCGTGACGCCGCCGAAGTTGCCGACGCCCGAGCCGCCGAAGTCCTCGGCGTCCGTGTTGAGGAGCTCCTCCCACTCGCCGGCGAACGGCAGGCCGACCCGGTAGTCGACGTGCGGAGCGCCCGAGAAGTTCAGCAGCACCGCGATCGGCGAGCCGTCGCGGTCCTTGCGCAGGAACGCCAGGACGTTGCCCGCCGCGTCCGAGCCGTCCAGCCACTCGAAGCCGCGCGGGTCGTTGTCGAGCGACCAGAGCTGCGGGTTGTCGCGGTAGACGACGTTGAGCTGGGCGACGAGGTTCCAGAGCCCGCGGTGGCTCGGCTGGTCGAGCATCCACCAGTCGAGGCCGCGCTCCTCGCTCCACTCGGAGTACTGCCCGAACTCCTGCCCCATGAACAGGAGCTGCTTGCCCGGGTGCGCCCACATGAACGACAGGAAGATGCGCACGTTGGCGAGCTGCTGCCAGTGGTCGCCCGGCATCTTGCCGATCAGCGAGCCCTTTCCGTGCACGACCTCGTCGTGGCTGATCGGCAGCAGGAAGTTCTCGCTCCAGGCGTAGACGAAGGAGAACGTGATCTCGCTGTGGTGGTAGCTGCGCCACATCGGGTTCTCCTGGATGTACTGGAGCGCGTCGTGCATCCAGCCCATGTTCCACTTGAGCCCGAAGCCGAGGCCGCCCGAGGAGGTCGGCGCGGTCACTCCGGCGTAGCTCGTGGACTCCTCGGCGATCATCACCGTGCCGGGGTTCCGCTTGTAGGAGGTGGCGGTGACCTCCTGCAGGAAGCCGATCGCCTCCAGGTTCTCGCGGCCGCCGTGGATGTTCGGCTCCCACTCGCCCTCGTTGCGCGAGTAGTCGAGGTAGAGCATCGAGGCGACGGCGTCGACCCGGAGGCCGTCGACGTGGAACTCCTCCAGCCAGTAGAGCGCGTTGGCGACCAGGAAGTTGCGCACCTGGGAGTTGCCGTAGTCGAAGATGTACGTGCCCCAGTCCTTGTGCTCGCCGCGACGGGGGTCGGAGTGCTCGTAGAGCGGCTGCCCGTCGAAGCGGGCCAGCGCCCAGTCGTCCTTGGGGAAGTGCCCGGGCACCCAGTCCATGATGACGCCGATGCCGGCCTGGTGGAGGCGGTCGATCAGGTACTTGAGGTCGTCGGGGGAGCCGAACCGGCTGGTCGGAGCGTAGTAGCCGGTCACCTGGTAGCCCCACGAGCCGCCGAACGGGTGCTCGGCGAGCGGCAGGAACTCGACGTGCGTGTAGCCGAGCGCGCCGACGTAGTCGATGAGCTGGTCGGCTCCCTCCCGGTAGCCGAGTCCCGGCCGCCAGCTCCCGAAGTGCAGCTCGTAGACGCTCATCGGACCGGAGTGCGGGTCGGTGGCGGCGCGGCGCGTCATCCAGGCGTCGTCCTCCCACTCGTGCCGGCTGACCGTGACGACCGAGGCCGTGTTCGGCGGGGTCTCGGCGGCCTGCGCCATCGGGTCGATCTTGCGGACCCACTCGCCGTTCGCGCCGAGCAGGTCGAACTTGTAGATCGAGCCCTCGCCGAGCCCGGGAACGAACAGCTCCCAGACGCCGGAGGTGCCCATGTTGCGCATCGCGTGGAGGGTGCCGTCCCAGCCGTTGAAGTCGCCGACGACGCGGACAGCGCGGGCGTGCGGCGCCCACACCGTGAACGCCGTGCCGGTCACCCCGCCGAGGTCGCGGAGGTGCGCGCCGAGGGCGGTCCAGAGCTGCTCGTGCCTGCCCTCCCGGATCAGGTGGAGGTCGAGCTCGCCGATCGTGGGCAGGAAGCGGTACGGGTCGTCCGTGGTCCAGGTGCTGCCGCCGGCGTAGCGGGCCTCCAGCTCGTAGGCGCCGGGGCCGACGATGTCGACGCCCTGCCAGATGCCGTGGCCGAGGTGGGCGAGCTCGATGTGCGCTCCGGTCGGCAGGATGGCGAAGACCGCCTCGGCCAGCGGGCGCAGCGCACGGATGACGGTGATCGGGTCCTCCACGCCCGCCGCGGCGACCTGGTGCTGGCCGAGCACCGAGTGCGGGTCGTGGTAGCTGCCGGCGGCGACGGCGCGCAGGACGCCGTCGTCGAGGGCGGGCAGGTCGACGGCGGCAGCGCCCTCGGGGATCGGGGTCATCGGGTGGCCTCCAACGGCTTGACGGTCAGGATGTGCACGGGCTCGGTGAACGCGTCGAGACGCACGTAGGCGTCGGAGCCCCAGGTCCAGCGCTGGCCGGTGACGAGGTCGCGCACCTCGAACTGCGCGCCAGGCTCGATGCCGAACGCCGTGACATCGAGGTGCACCATCGTCTCGCGCACCGAGTGCGGGTCGACGTTGGCGACGACGAGCACCGCGTCGGGCTTCCCGCTGCGGGTGAACTCGCCGGCCAGGTACTTCGAGTAGACGAGGATCGAGTCGTCCTCGCTGGTGTGGACGCGCAGGTTGCGGAGCTGGCGGAGCGCCGGGTGCTCGCTGCGCGCGCGGTTGAGCATGGTCAGGTAGGGGGCGAGCGAGCGGCCGAGCGCCACCGCGCGGGCGTAGTCGCGCGGCCGGTACTCGTACTTCTCGTTGTCGATGTACTCCTCGGCGCCCGGCCGGGCGACGTTCTCGTACAGCTCGAAGCCGGAGTAGACGCCCCAGGTCGGCGCCGCGGTCGCCGCGATGGCCGCGCGGATCTTGAAGGCGGCCGGTCCGCCGAACTGGAGGTACTCGGTGAGGATGTCCGGGGTGTTGACGAACAGGTTCGGCCGCAGGAAGTCGGCGGTCTCCGTCGCGAGCCCGCTCAGGAACTCCTCCAGCTCCTCCTTGGTGTTGCGCCAGGTGAAGTACGTGTACGACTGCTGGAACCCGGCCTTCGCCAGCGTGTGCAGCAGCGCGGGCCGGGTGAACGCCTCGGCGAGGAACACCACGTCCGGGTCGGTCTCGTTGACGGTGTGGATCAGCCACTCCCAGAAGTGCAGCGGCTTGGTGTGCGGGTTGTCGACCCGGAAGATCCGCACACCGAGCGACATCCAGTGCCGGACGATCCGCAGCACCTCGGCGCGGAGGCCGTCGTAGTCGTTGTCGAAGTTGATCGGGTAGATGTCCTGGTACTTCTTCGGCGGATTCTCCGCGTACGCGATCGTCCCGTCCGGGAGGGTGGTGAACCACTCCGGGTGCGTCGTGACCCAGGGGTGGTCCGGGGAGGCCTGCAGGGCGAGGTCGAGGGCGATCTCCAGGCCCGCCTGCTTGGCCTTGCCGAGGAAGAAGACGAAGTCCTTCTCGGTGCCGAGGTCCGGGTGGATGGCGTCGTGGCCGCCCTCCGCAGCCCCGATCGCCCACGGCGAGCCCGGGTCGTTCGGCCCCGCGTCGAGGGAGTTGTTCGGTCCCTTGCGGAAGGTGCGGCCGATCGGGTGGATCGGCGGGAGGTACACCACGTCGAAGCCCATCGCCGCGACCTCCGGGAGGCGTTTGGCGGCGGTGCGGAAGGTGCCGGACTGCCAGGAGCCGTCCGCCAGGCGCTTGGCGCCCTCCGACCGCGGGAAGAACTCGTACCAGCTCCCGACCCCGGCGCGGGTGCGCTCCACGAGGACGGCGCGCGTCGGCGAGAGCGACGGCAGGGCGACAACGGGCCGCTGGGTGAGGATGCGCCGGATGCGGTCGTCCACGGCGGCCTGGAAGCGCTCGTCCACGCCGCGTTCGGTGTCGCCGACGACCCGCGCGGCCTCGGACAGGTGGCGGCGCTCTGCGGTGCTGCGGCGCTTGTCGGCGGCGGCCCGCTCCAACAGCTCGCGGCCCATCGTCAGCATCAGCTCGACGTCGACGCCGGCCGGAACCTTGAGCTCGGCGTTGTGCCGCCAGGTCGCATACTCGTCGGCGTAGGCCTGGACGCGGTAGCGCCAGAGGCCCTCCTCCTCGAGCTGCACCTCGACGCCCCAGCGGTCCGTGCCCGGCTCGAGCGGGCGCATGTGGTGCTCGGTCTGCACGCCAGACGGGTCGAGCAGGATCAGGTCGACGCCGATCCGGTCGTGCCCCTCCCGGAAGGCCGTCGCCCGGAACGGGACGACCTCCCCGCTGAAGGCCGATGCCGCCCAGTGGCCCTCGTCCACCTGGGGGGAGAGGCCGAGGATCGGGATCCGGGGGAGCAGGGGATCGTACTCGGCGGGTGCCGGCGCCTCCGGTGCCGCGGCGGCTGATGTTTTGGTCGCTGCGCTCTTTGCCACATGCCGACCGTACACTCATTCCCACTTTCGTCATGAGCCCTCATTAACACTCCGGTCACGAGGCCCGTCTATGCTCATGCGAGTGAAGGCCATCCGTAGATTCACCGTCCGCGCAGTCCTCCCCGACAACCTCTCCGCATTGGAGGAGATCGCCGGCAACCTCCGTTGGTCGTGGCACGAGCCGACCAAGGAGCTGTTCGCCCGCATCTCTCCGGAGCTCTGGCAGGAGGTCGAGCACGATCCGATCGCGCTGCTCGGCTCCGTCGATCCGGCCCGGCTCGCCGAGCTCGCCGCCGATCCGGGCTACGTCGACTGGGCGAACCACGTCAGGGATGAGTTGCGCGCCTACATCCGCGAGCCGCGCTGGTACCAGTCGCTCGACGGGTCGGCGCCGGCTTCCATCGCGTACTTCTCGCCCGAGTTCGGGATCGCGGCGGCACTGCCGCAGTACTCCGGCGGCCTCGGCATCCTCGCCGGCGACCACCTCAAGGCCGCCAGCGACCTGGGCGCCCCGCTGGTCGCGGTCGGGCTGTTCTACCGATCCGGCTACTTCGCGCAGGCGATCACGCCGGACGGCTGGCAGGTCGAGAGCTATCCGGCGCTCGACCCGGACGGTCTCCCGCTCAGCGTCCTCCGCGACCCCGACGGGGCGCCGGTCCAGATCACGCTCGCCCTCCCCGCCGGCGAGCTGCGCGCCCGGGTGTGGCAGGCGGCCGTCGGTCGGGTGACCCTGCTGCTGCTGGACACCGACATCCCCGACAACGACGAGAGCCTGCGGTCGGTGACCGACCGGCTCTACGGCGGAGGCGGCGAGCACCGCCTGCTGCAGGAGCTGCTGCTCGGCATCGGCGGCGTCCGGGCCGTCAAAGCGTGGACCGAGCTCACCGGGGCCCCCGAGGCGGAGGTGTTCCACACCAACGAAGGCCACGCCGGCTTCCTCGGCCTGGAGCGGATCTCAGACCTGATCGGCGAGGGGCTCACCTTCGACGAGGCCCTCCAGGTGGTGCGCGCCGGCACGGTGTTCACCACGCACACGCCCGTTCCCGCCGGCATCGACCGGTTCGACCGGCCGCTGGTCGAGCGCTACTTCTCCACGGCGCTGCTCCCGGGCGTCGAGCCGGCCCAGGTGCTCGCGCTCGGCGCGGAGGACTACCCGGGCGGCTCCGACGCCGTGTTCAACATGGCGGTCATGGGCCTGCGCCTCGGCCAGCACGCCAACGGCGTCTCGCGCCTGCACGGGGAGGTCAGCCGCCAGATGTTCGGCGGCCTGTTCCCCGGGTTCGACAGCACGGAGGTGCCGATCGACTCGGTCACCAACGGCGTCCACGCACCCACCTGGACCGACCCGATCCTCCGCGCGCTCGCCGTGGAGCGGCTCGGCACCGACGACACCACGCACGCCGACTGGGCGAACTCCGGCGCGGTGAGCGACCTCGACCTGTGGAGCGTGCGGACCCGCATGCGCGAGCAGCTCGTCAGGGACGCCCGGCGTCGCGTCGCCGCGGCGTGGGAGGCGCAGAACCCGGGCGGCATCGCGCCGCTCTGGATCAGCGACCTCCTCGACCCGAACGTGCTCACCATCGGCTTCGCCCGGCGGGTGCCGACCTACAAGCGCCTCACGCTGATGCTGCACGACCCCGAGCGGCTGAAGAACATCCTGCTGCACGCGGAGCGCCCGGTGCAGTTCGTGATCGCGGGCAAGTCGCACCCGGCCGACGACGAGGGCAAGCGGCTCATCCAGAAGCTCGTGCAGTTCGCCTCCGAGCCGGAGATCCGCTCGCGAATGGTGTTCCTGCCGGACTACGACATCGGGATGGCGCAGCTCCTCTACCCGGGCACCGACGTCTGGCTGAACAACCCGCTGCGCCCGCTGGAGGCCTGCGGCACCTCTGGCATGAAGGCGGCGCTGAACGGCGGGCTCAACCTGTCCATCCTCGACGGCTGGTGGAACGAGTTCTACGACGGCGAGAACGGCTGGGCCATCCCGTCGGCCGACGCCGCGGGCGACGGCGCCGAGCGCGACGCGCTGGAGGCCGAGGCGATGTACGACCTGATCGAGCACCAGATCGCACCGCGGTTCTACGATCGCGACGGCGACGGCGTGCCCTCCACCTGGGTCGGCCAGATCCGGCACACGCTCGCGACGCTGTCCTCCCCGCTGAGCGCGGAGCGGATGGTGCGCGAGTACGTGGAGCGGCTCTACATGCCCGCCGCCGCCAACGAGAAGCGGCTGAGCGCCGACGACTACCGCGCCGCACGCGAGCTCGCCGCCTGGAAGGCGCGGGTGCGATCCGCGTGGCCCGGCGTGAACGTGGCCCACGTCGACGCGGGCGGCCTCGACGCCGTGCCGCAGGTCGGCGACCAGCTCCGGGTGCGCGCGCTCGTGCACCTGAACGGCCTGCGCCCGGAGGACGTGGAGGTGCAGCTCGTCTACGGCCGCAGCTACGACGGCGAGGACCTCACCGGCGTGCACTACGAGCGCCTGACGCTCGACCAGGCCATCCCGGGCGCCGACCCCTCGGTCGCGCACGAGTTCTCCGGCGGCGTGACGCTCACCTGGGCCGGCTCGTTCGGCTACACCGTGCGCGTGGTGCCGGTCAACGACCTCCTGCTGTCGCCGGCCGAGATGGGGCTCGTCGCGGCCGCCTGAGCATCGACCTGGCAGGACACGCCGCCTCGGACCGTGCCGAGACGGCGTGTCCTGCCAGGTCGTTTCCCGTTACTTGGCGATCGCCGCGAAGCTGGCGTTCGTCGCGGCCTGGAGGTCGGCGGGCGCGAGCTCGAGGTCGAGGCCGCGGCGGCCTCCCGACACGAACACCCTGTCGTAGAGCTGCGCGGTCTCGTCCACGACCGTGATGTGCCGGGTCTTCTGGCCGATGGGGGAGATGCCGCCCACGACGTAGCCCGTGCGGCGCTCGGCGACGACCGGGTCGGCCATGACCGCGCGCTTCGCGCCCACCGCCGCGGCGAGCGCCTTGAGGTCGAGCATCCCGGTCACCGGCACGACGCCGACCACGAGCCCAACCTCGGTGTCCGCCAGCAGGGTCTTGAACACCCGGTCCGGTTCGACGCCCAGCGCGTCGGCGGCCTCCAGGCCATAGGACGGCGCAGCGGGGTCGTGCTCGTAGGCGTGCACCGCGAACGGGATGGCCGCGGCGCCGAGCGCGACCGTGGCCGGCGTGCCCGCCGAGGCCGGACGTCTCGCCATCAGGCCGTCCCGCCCGCCGTCTCGACGCGCGGCCCGTTCGCCCGGTAGAGCTGCATCGAGGTGCCGCCCACCAGGCGCTTGCTGCCGGGTGGGAGTTCGACGCCGTCCTCCAGGATCGGCACCTCGGTCGCGCTGTCCCAGAGGAGCTGGTACGACTCAACGCCCGGCGCGACCGGGAGTGAGACCTCCACGTCGTCCTCGACGCCGTGCACGATGAGCAGCACGCGATTGAACGCCTCCTTGTCGGGCGTGGAGGCCGCCAGGTACTGCAGGGTGCGGTTCTCGGGGGAGTTCCAGTCCTCGTCGTCCATGAGGGCGCCGGTGGCGTCGTACCAGTCCATGTGGCTGGCGTTGGGCGTGGTCTGGCCGTAGACGGCGAACCGGCTCGGCCGCAGCGCCGGGTTGTCGCGGCGCAGCTCCAGGAGGCGGCGGGTGGTGTCGAGCATCTCCCGCTGCTCGCGGGTGCGCAGCCAGCTCATCCAGGTGAGCTCGCTGTCCTGGCAGTAGGCGTTGTTGTTGCCGCGCTGGCTGCGGCCGAACTCGTCGCCGGCGGTGATCATCGGGACGCCCGCGGAGAGCAGCAGCGTGCCCATCAGGTTGCGCATCGCCTTGTGCCGGTCGAGCAGCACGTGCTCGTCCAGGGTCGGGCCCTCCGCGCCGTGGTTGAACGACCGGTTGTTGTCGGTGCCGTCGCGGTTGTCCTCGCCGTTGCCGAGGTTGTGCTTGACGTTGTACGCGGTGAGGTCGGCCATCGTGAAGCCGTCGTGCGCCGTGATGAAGTTGATGGAGGCCAGCGGGCCGCGCTCGGGGGAGAACGTGTTGGAGGATCCCGCGAGCCGGGTGGCGAAGCCGCCGATGCCGATCGGCGCCTGGCCATTCCGCCGGGCTTCCGCGATGTCGGCCAGCCAGAAGTTGCGGACTCGGTCGCGGTAGCGGTCGTTCCACTCCGACCAGCCGTCCCTGCCGTCCCGCCCGCCGGGGAAGTTGCCGGTCTGCCAGCCGCCGATCCCGACGTCCCAGGGCTCGGCGATGAGCTTCACGTCGGCGAGCACCGGATCGCTCAGCATGTCGTTGATGAGCGGGTGGTCGCGGCTGTAGGAGGCGTCCTCCCCGCGGCCCAGCGTGACGGCGAGGTCGAACCGGAACCCGTCGATCTGCACCTCCTGCGCCCAGTAGCGCAGCGAGTCGAGCACCAGGCGCTGCGGGACGGGATGCCCGAAGTTCACGGTGTTGCCGCAGCCGGTGACGTCGATGTAGACGCCGTTCGCGTCCTGCCGGTAGTAGGTGGCGTTGTCGATGCCGCGGAAACTGGTCCGGGGGCCGCCGATGCCCTCCTCTGCGGTGTGGTTGTAGACCACGTCGAGAATCACCTCGATGCCCGCCTCGTGCAGCAGCTTCACCATCCCCTTGAACTCCACCAGCACGGCCTCCGGACCGGCGGCCTGGGCGGCGCGCGTGGCGTACGGGGCGTGCGGGCTGAAGAAGTTCAGGCTGTTGTAGCCCCAGTAGTTGGTCAGGCCCTCGCGGATCAGCCGCTGCTCGGAGGTGAACGCGTGCACCGGGAGCAGCTCCACGGCGGTGATGCCGAGCTGCTTCAGGTAGGCGATCGTGGACTCGTGCGCGAGGCCCGCGTAGGTGCCGCGCAGCTCCTCGGGCACGTCGGGGTTCTGCCGGCTGATGCCGCGCACGTGCGCCTCGTACACGACGGTGTGATCCAGCGGGGTGCCGGGCTTCCGGGAGTCGCCCCAGTCGAAGCCGTCGGAGACGACGGTCGAGCGCCACTCCTCGGGGCCGACCCGGGTGAGGCCCTTGGCGTACGGGTCCATCAGCAGCGTCTCCGGGTTGAATGTGTTCTGCGGGCCGGACGGGCCGGAGACGTTGATGGCGTAGAGGCTGCCGACCTGCAGGCTCCGCGAGCGGCCCATCCACACGTCGTTGGCGTCGCGGTGCATCTCGACGGTCTTCACCCGCCAGTCCGGGTCCTTCGGATCGAAGAGGCAGAACTGCATAGCGTCGGCGTTGGCCGAGTACACCCGCAGCTCGCCGCCGTGCGGGCCGATGCGTACACCCAGGTTGCGCAGAGGATCGACGGGGCTCATGCGATCTAGAGTAGGACCACACCGCGCCGCACCCGTTAGGAGGCTTCGGTGGCCGTCTACCTCGACCACGCCGCCACGACCCCGATGCGCCCGGAGGCGATCGCCGCCTTCACGGACGCGCTGGGGCTCGTCGGCAACCCGTCCAGCATCCACAGCCAGGGCCAGCAGGCCAAGCGGATGCTGGAGGAGGCGCGGGAAGCCGTCGCGTCGACCCTGGGCTGCGACCCGATCGAGGTCGTCTTCACCTCGGGCGGCACGGAGGCGATCAACCTCGCGATCAAGGGGATCTACTGGGCGCGGGGAGGCGCGGTTCGCTCCCGCATCCTCGTGCCGGGCGGCGAGCACCACGCGACGGTCGACGCGGTGGAGTGGCTGGAGCGCGCCGAGGGGGCGTGCGCGCAGTGGCTGCCGCTCGACACGGAGGGGCGAGTCCTGCCGGGCGTCGTCGCGGACGCACTGGCGTCGCCCTCGGATGTCGCGCTGCTGACCTTCCTGGCCGTGAACAACGAGGTGGGCACCATCCAGCCGGTCGCCTCGCTTGCTGCGCTCGCCCGATCCGCCGAAGTCCCCGTGCACGTGGACGCGGTCGCGGCCTACGGCCACCTGCCGCTGTCGTTCTCCTCGCTCGGCGTCGACGCCCTCAGCGTCTCGGCGCACAAGATCGGGGGACCGGTCGGGATCGGCGCCCTCGTCCTCGGGCGGCGCTCGGCGGTCGTGCCGCTCATCCACGGCGGCGGGCAGCAGCGTCAGGTCCGCAGCGGCACCCAGGACGTCGCAGCGGCCGTCGCGTTCGCGGCGGCGGCGCTCGCCGCGGAGGCCGAGCGGGAAGACGAGGCGCGCCGGCTCGCCGGGCTGCGCGACCGGCTGATCCGCGGGGTACGGGAGGCCGTGCCCGAGGCTGTGCTGAGCGGGCCGTCGCCGGACGGCGGCGAGCGGGTGGCCTCCAACGCGCACTTCGTCTTTCCCGGCGCGCAGGGCGACTCGCTGCTCTTCCTGCTCGACCTCGCCGGGCTCTCGGTGTCCACCGGCGCGGCCTGCACCGCGGGCATCCCGGAGCCGTCGCACGTGCTGCTGGCGGTGGGGCGCAGCGAGCCGGAGGCCCGGAGCGCGCTGCGGTTCACGCTGGGGCGTACGTCCACCGAGGCCGACGTGGACGCGCTGCTCGCGGCGCTCCCCGGCGCGTACGCGCAGGCGGCGCGGGCGGGGCTGGCCGAGCGGACGCCCGGGAGCCGCTCAGCCGCCACGGCGTAGACTCCTCTGGTGCGAGTTCTGGCAGCGATGAGCGGTGGCGTCGATTCCGCCGTGGCCGCCGCGCGCGCCGTGGAGGCCGGTCACGACGTCGTCGGTGTGCATCTGGCGCTCAGCCGGATGCCGGGTACGCTCCGCACCGGCAGCCGCGGCTGCTGCACCATCGAGGACTCGATGGACGCCCAGCGCGCCGCGAACATCATCGGCATCCCGTACTACGTCTGGGACTTCTCGGAGCGATTCAAGCTCGACGTCGTGGACGACTTCATCGCCGAGTACTCGGCCGGCCGCACACCCAACCCGTGCATGCGCTGCAACGAGCGGATCAAGTTCGCCGCGCTGCTGGAGAAGGCGCTCGACCTCGGCTTCGACGCCGTGTGCACCGGGCACTACGCCACCATCCTGACCGACGCCGACGGCAACCGCGAACTGCACAGGGCGAGCGCGTGGGCCAAGGACCAGTCCTACGTGCTGGGCGTGCTCACCGCCGACCAGCTCGCGCACGCGATGTTCCCGCTCGGCGCGACCCCCTCCAAGGCGGAGGTGCGTGCGGAGGCGGCCGCCCGCGGGCTGAGCGTGGCCAACAAGCCGGACTCGCACGACATCTGCTTTATCCCCGACGGCGATACGCGCGGCTGGCTGGCCGAGCACGTCGGCGCGGCGGAGGGCGACATCCTCGACCGCGAGGGCAACCGCCTCGGCTCGCACGAGGGCGCGCACGCCTACACGGTGGGCCAGCGCAAGGGCCTCAACATCGGCTATCCGTCGCCGGACGGCCGCCCGCGCTTCGTGCTGGAGGTCCGGCCGAAGGACAACACGGTGGTGGTCGGCCCGAAGGAGGCGCTCGACATCGCGGAGATCGCGGGCTCGCGCTTCACCTGGGCCGGGCAGCCTCCGGTCTCGCCGGAGACGCCGTTCGCGTGCGAGGTGCAGATCCGCGCCCACGCCGACCCCGTGCCCGCCGTGGCCCAGGTCCGCGACGGCGAGTTGGTCGTCCGCCCCGACGAGCCGCTGAACGGCGTCGCCCCCGGCCAGACGGCCGTCGTCTACGTCGGCACCCGCGTCCTCGGCCAGACCACCATCGACCGCACCGTCTCCGCCGTCCCCGTCTGACCCGTCGGCAACGGAGGACATCCGGTCGCGCCCCCGGCGTGTCGGCAGCTACCGGAGGACATCCGCCCGGATCTGGCCCCGATCTCCTCCGTTCGCCGCGGGTCGGGCGCGCGTCGGTAGCGGAGGAGATGCGGACGGATCGGCGGCCGAAGCCCTCCGTTAGGCGGCTTCGTGCGGCGTGTCGTGGCGGGACCCCTCCGTTGCCGTCACGGCGTCGGTGGGGGTGAATATGCTTGCTGGGTGGCGATCGAGACGAGCGAGCAGACCCCGGAGCCGGAGCAGACGGCGGACGCCGTCGAGGCACGCGCGGAGGCCCAGGACCTGACCACGCGCATCCTCGAGCTGCGCGACGCGTATTACGAGCGCGACACCGTGCTCGTCAGCGACGACGAGTACGACCGCATGCTGCGGCGCCTGGAGGAGCTGGAGCGACTGCACCCCGAGGTGCAGAGCCAGGACAGCCCCACCCAGACCGTCGGCGGCCGCGCCCAGACGACACTCTTCGCACCCGTGCAGCACGCCGAGCGCATGCTGAGCCTCGACAACGTGTTCTCGCTGGAGGAGTTCGAGGCGTGGGCCGCGCGCGTGGAGCGCGACGCCGGCCGCCGGGTCGACTACCTCTGCGAGCTGAAGATCGACGGTCTCGCCATCAACCTCCGCTACGAGAACGGCGTGCTCGTCACGGCGGCCACCCGCGGCGACGGCGTCGTGGGGGAGGACGTCACCGAGAACATCCGGCAGATCCCCGCCATCCCGCAGCGGCTGGCAGGTGACGGGCCGTTCCCGCCGCTGGTGGAGGTGCGCGGCGAGGTGTTCTTCCCCGTCGCCCAGTTCGACGAGCTGAACGCCCACCAGCAGGAGGCCGGCGAGCGCGTCTTCGCGAACGCACGGAACGCCGCCAGCGGCTCGCTGCGGCAGAAGGCCGAGGGCAAGAACCCCGCCCAGCTCGCGCTCATGCGCGACCGGCTGCGCCGCCTGCACATGCTCGTGCACGGCATCGGCGCCTGGGCGAACCCGCCGGTCGACGCGCAGTCGAAGGTCTACGAGCTGCTGAAGTCGTGGGGCCTGCCGACCTCCACCCACTACCGGGTGCTCGGCACGGTCGCCGAGGTGGACGACTTCATCCGCTACTACGGCGAGCACCGCGGCAGCGTGGAGCACGAGATCGACGGCATCGTCATCAAGGTGGACGAGCTCGCCCTCCACGACGAGCTGGGCGCGACCTCCCGGGCGCCGCGCTGGGCGATCGCCTACAAGTACCCGCCGGAGCAGGTCAACACCAAGCTGCTCGACATCGTCGTCAGTGTCGGCCGCACCGGCCGTGCGACGCCGTTCGCGGTCATGGAGAAGGTGCGCGTCGCCGGCTCCGAGGTGCGCCAGGCGACGCTGCACAACCAGGAGGTCGTGAAGGCGAAGGGCGTCCTGATCGGCGACACAGTCGTGCTGCGCAAGGCGGGCGACGTCATCCCCGAGGTGCTCGGCCCGGTGGTCGAGCTGCGCGACGGCACCGAACGCCCCTTCGTCATGCCGGAGAACTGCCCGGAGTGCGGCACCAAGCTGGCACCGGCCAAGGAGGGCGACATCGACCTCCGCTGCCCGAACGCCGAGTTCTGCCCGGCGCAGGTGCGCGGCCGTGTCGAGCACATCGGCTCGCGCGGCGGCCTCGACATCGAGGCGCTGGGGGAGGTCGCGGCCGCCGCACTCACCCAGCCGCGGTTCCCGAAGACGCCGCCGCTGCCGACCGAGGCCGGGCTGTTCGGGCTGACCGTGCGGGAGCTGTTCCCGATCGAGGTCGTCGTCCGCGACTCCGAGACCGGCCTGCCCAAGCTCACCGACTCCGGCGCCGAGAAGGTGGACACACCGTTCCGCCGTCGTCGGCAGAAGAAGGACGGACCGTTCCACCCCGATACCGCGGAGTTCGACGGCGACGAGCTGTACGTCCCGTCGAAGAACGCCCTGGAGCTGATCGCCAACCTGGCCGCAGCGCGCACCAAGCCGCTCTGGCGCATCCTCGTCTCGCTCAACATCCGGCACGTCGGCCCGGTCGCCGCTCGCGCTCTGGCCGACCACTTCGGGTCGCTCGACGCCATCCGCGGCGCCTCCCGCGAGGAGCTCGCCGCGGTCGACGGCGTCGGCGGCATCATCGCCGACGCCGTGCTCGCCTGGTTCGAGGTGGACTGGCACCGGGAGATCATCGAGCGCTGGGCCGCTGACGGCGTGCAGTTCGCGACGCCCGGTCACGCGGGCCCCGGCGCGCAGGCGGAGGCGGGCGGCGTCCTCTCCGGGCTGACCGTGGTCGCCACCGGCTCGCTGGAGGGTTTCACCCGGGAGGGCGCGCAGGAGTCGATCATCGCCGCCGGCGGGAAGGCGGCCTCCAGCGTGTCCAAGAAGACCGACTTCGTCGCCGCGGGGCCGGGTGCGGGGTCCAAGCTCGCGAAGGCGGAAGAGCTCGGGGTGCGGGTCATCGACGCCGCCCAGTTCGCGATCCTTGTAGAAAAGGGTCCCTCCGCCCTCGAAAACTAGTCCGCCACTCTGTGGACAGACCACAAGTTATCCCCCTGAATCGGGGGTAGAACGTCCATCCGTCCACCCCCCGGATGCGGCTAGAGTCGTGGTGTGCGCTCGCCCGGTGCACGCAAGGGCTTAGCTCGCTCGCTCTCGGAGGGACCCGGACGGAGTGCTGGTCGGCTTTGCAGCAGCTTCCATCGTCACCTCGGTCATCACAGGACTGACCGGGGCCGTCACCACGCCTGCCGACACTGCCCAGGCGGCATCCCTCGCGGCGGTCGCCCAGCCGTTGCCCGCGGCCATCGGCGACGCGCCGGCCAGTTCCGGCCCGGCGGGAGCGGCGGTCTCCGGCCCCGGCACCGCGGCCGTCTTCGGCTCCATCCGCGCGGTCGACCCCGCTGCGCTGCCCGGTTTCCTCGGCGCGCACGCTTCCGACCTGAACCGGATGCTGATCGACCCGCCGGCGGCGAGCGACGTCAGCCAGCTCTGGAAGCTCCTCGACCCGGCCCGGCAGGCCGCCCTCCTGAAGTTCGCGCCGCACGTGATCGGCAACCTCGAGGGCGTCCCGTACGCTGTCCGCGGCAAGGCGAACGTGCTCGACCTCGACCGCACCATCGCAGCAGCCAAGCACGACCTGCGCACCCAGCGCGGCAAGACCGAGCGGGTCGCCCTCAAGCGCCAGCTCACCACCCTCGGCAACGTGCAGACGGCGCTGAAGAAGAAGGGCGGCGGCGCCCGCACCCTGGTCGCGCTCGACACCTCGGCCGACGCCAGGGCCGCGATCGTCGTCGGCGACCTCCGCACGGCGCGCTACGTGAGCGTGCTCGTCCCCGGCATGTACATGTCGGTGGGCGAGCAGGTGGTGAGCTGGGCCGGCGTCGCCCAGAACCTCTACTCCCAGGAGACCGGCTTCCTCAAGCGCTTCGCCGGCGCGCGGCCCCACAGCGCGACCCCGGGAGTGGCGGTCGTGGCGTGGATCGGCTACCAGACCCCGGTGCTGACCAACATCGGCGGCATGGACCTCGCGCGGCAGGGCGCCGACAGCCTGGAGCGCACGCTGATCGGCCTCCAGTCGCTGCGCCAGTCCGACCCGCCGTACGTGAGCGTGCTCGCGCACTCGTACGGGTCGACCGCCGCCCTCCTCGCCCTGGAGAAGGGCACCGTCACGGTGGACGCGCTCGCGCTGATGGGGTCGCCCGGCTCCGACGCGCAGTCGGTGCACGGGCTCGGGGTCCGCGACGGCAACGTGTACGTCGGCAAGGCGTCGATGGACCCGATCGTCGACAGCGCCTTCTTCGGCAGCGACCCGGGGGCGCCCTCCTACGGTGCGAAGAAGATGGGCGTCGACGGCGCGACCGACCCGATCACCCACCAGAGCCTCGCCGGCTCGAGCGGCCACAACGAGTACTTCACGACCGGGACCGAGTGCCTGCGCAACCTCGCGCTCATCGGCATCGACCGCGGCGATCTCGTCCTGAGCTGACGGCGGCAGGGCGGGCCCTCCTGGGCGGGCGCGGGCATGCTCGGTCACCCTAGAATTGACTCAGCCCACCGACGACACCATCACGGAGACGCATGTCCGAAATCAGCGCAGAACAGGTCGCGCACCTGGCGAATCTCGCCAGGATCGACCTCAGCCCGGAAGAGATCGAGAGCCTCACCAGCGAGCTCGGCCAGATCGTCGAGGCGGTCGCCAAGGTGCAGGAGGTCGCCGGTCCCGACGTCCCCGCGACCAGCCACCCGCTCCCGCTCACCAATGTGTTCCGGTCCGATGAGGTGCGCCCGTCGCTGACCGTCGAGCAGGCGCTCTCCGGAGCCCCCGAGCGCGAAGGCGACCGGTTCAAGGTCGCCACCATCCTGGACGAGGAGTAAGCATGACGGACCTGACCCGGCTCCCCGCCGCCGCCCTCGCCGAGCTGCTCGCCGCGCGCGAGGTCTCCTCGGTGGAGGCCACCCGCGCCCACCTCGACCGCATCGAGTCGGTCGACGCCGACGTGCATGCGTTCCTCCATGTCGCGGGCGAGAACGCCGTGCGCACCGCCGCCGAGATCGACGGCCGCCGGGCCGCGGGCGACCCGCTCGGGCCGCTCGCCGGCGTCCCGGTCGCGATCAAGGACGTGCTCGCCACCCACGACATGCCGTCGACCTCCGGCTCGCGCATCCTCGAGGGCTGGATCCCGCCGTACGACGCCACGGTCGTCCGCAAGCTGCGCGACGCCGACCTGGTGCCGCTCGGCAAGACCAACATGGACGAGTTCGCGATGGGCTCCTCCACCGAGCACTCCGCCTACGGCCCCACGCGCAACCCGTGGGACCTGGAGCGCATCCCCGGCGGCTCCGGCGGAGGCTCGGCCGCGGCCGTCGCCGCCTTCGAGGCGCCGTTCGCCCTCGGCTCGGACACCGGCGGCTCGATCCGCCAGCCCGCCGCCGTCACCGGTTCGGTGGGCGTGAAGCCGACCTACGGAGGCGTCAGCCGCTACGGCGCGATCGCGCTGGCGAGCTCGCTCGACCAGGTGGGCCCGGTCTCCCGCAGCGTGCTCGACGCGGGCCTGCTTCACGACGTGATCGCCGGCCACGACCCGTTCGACTCCACCTCGCTGACCGACACCTGGCCGTCGATGGCCGAGGCGGCGCGTGCGGGCCTGCGCGACGGCGCCCTGAAGGGCGTGCGCGTCGGCGTCGTCCGCGAGCTGAACGGCGAGGGCTTCCAGGCCGGCGTCAAGCAGCGCTTCGTCGAGGCGCTGGCGCTCCTGGAGGGCGCGGGCGCCGAGATCGTGGAGGTCGAGGCCCCGAGCTTCGAGTACGCGGTCGCCGCCTACTACCTCATCCTCCCGGCCGAGGCGTCCAGCAACCTGGCGCGCTTCGACTCGGTGCGCTTCGGCCTGCGGGTGAACCCGGAGGACGGCCCCGTCACCGTCGAGCGCGTGATGGCCGCGACCCGCGACGCCGGCTTCGGCCCCGAGGTCAAGCGCCGCATCATCCTCGGCACCTACGCCCTGAGCGCCGGTTATTACGACGCCTACTACGGCTCGGCGCAGAAGGTCCGCACGCTCATCCAGCGCGACTTCTCGGCCGCGTTCGAGAAGGTGGATGTGCTGGTCAGCCCGAGCGCGCCGACCACGGCGTTCAAGTTCGGCGAGAAGCTGGCCGATCCGATGGCGATGTACCTCAACGACATCACCACCATCCCGGCGAACCTGGCGGGCGTGCCGGGCATGGGCCTGCCGATCGGCCTCGCGCCGGAGGACGGCCTCCCCGTCGGCATCCAGCTCATGACGCCGGCGCGCGCCGACGCCCGGCTCTACACCATCGGCGCCGCCCTGGAGCGGCTCCTTGAGGAGCAGTGGGGCGGCAGCCTGCTGAGCCAGGCACCGGACCTGTCGGCCACCGAGATGTTCGCGAGCGAAGAGGGAGCGGTCTGATGGCCAAAGCCGACCTGATGGATTACGACAAGGCCCTCGAGCTGTTCGAGCCGGTGCTCGGCTTCGAGGTGCACGTCGAGCTGAACACCGCGACCAAGATGTTCTGCGGCTGCGCGAACGAGTTCGGCTCGGGCGCCAACACGAACACCTGCCCGACCTGCCTGGGCCTCCCCGGCGGTCTGCCGCAGGTCAACGAGAAGGCGATCGAGTCGAGCATCCGCCTCGGCCTGGCGCTCGGCTGCGACATCGCCGAGTCGAGCCGGTTCGCGCGGAAGAACTACTTCTACCCTGACCTGGCGAAGGACTTCCAGACCTCGCAGTACGACGAGCCGATCGCTCACGACGGCGTCGTCACCATCGAACTGGAGAGCGGCCGCGAGCTGACCATCCAGATCGAGCGCGCGCACATGGAGGAGGACGCCGGCAAGCTGACGCACGTCGGCGGCGCCACCGGCCGCATCCAGGGCGCCGACTACTCGCTGGTCGACTTCAACCGCGGCGGCGTGCCCCTGGTCGAGATCGTCACCAAGATGATCGAGGGCGCGGAGGCCGACGCTCCGGAGGTCGGCCGCACCTACGTGCGGGCGATCCGCGACCTGGTGAAGGCGCTCGGCGTCTCCAACGCGCGCATGGAGGAAGGCAACGTGCGCTGCGACGCGAACGTGTCGCTCCGCCGCCGCGGCTCGTCCGAGCTCGGCACCCGCACCGAGACCAAGAACGTCAACTCGCTGCGCGCGATCGAGCGCGCGGTCCGCTACGAGATCCAGCGCCAGGCGGCGATCCTCGACGCCGGCGGCACGATCACGCAGGAGACCCGGCACTGGCACGAGGACACCGGCACCACCTCCGCCGGCCGGCCGAAGTCCGACGCCGACGACTACCGGTACTTCCCGGAGCCGGACCTCGTTCCCGTCGCACCGAGCCGGGAGTGGGTCGAGGAACTGCGCGGCACGCTGCCCGAGGCTCCCGCCGCGCGCCGCAAGCGCCTGACCGCCGAGTGGGGCTTCACCGCGCTGGAGTTCCAGGACGTCGACAACGCCGAGCTGCTGGACGAGCTGGAGGCGACCATCGCCGCCGGCGCCACTCCCGCTGCCGCCCGCAAGTGGTGGACCGGCGAGATCGCGCGCCTCGCGAACGCGCAGGGCGTCCCGGCCGGCACGCTGGTCAGCCCGCAGCACGTCGCCGAGCTGGCCGCCCTGGTCGAGGCGGGCACCCTCACCGACCGCCTGGCCCGCCAGGTGTTGGAGGGCGTCATCGCCGGGGAGGGCGCGCCGCAGGAGGTCGTCGACGCCCGCGGGCTCGCGGTCGTCTCCGACGACGGCGCGCTGATCGCGGCGATCGACGAGGCGCTGGCGGCCCAGCCGGACGTGCTGGAGAAGATCCGCGACGGCAAGGTCCAGGCCGCGGGCGCGGTCATCGGCGCCGTCATGAAGGCCATGAAAGGCCAGGCCGACGCCGCCCGCGTCCGCGAGCTGGTGCTGGAGCGCGCCTCCCAGTGAGCCTCTTTCGTGCCGAATGTCGCCTCCAGCCGCGCCAGACGCGACATTCGGCACGAAATAGCGTGGTTCCCGCGCGTCGAGATTCGTGACGAATGTCGCGAATAGCGGCGCGATACCCCACATTCGTGGCGAATGTCGGGAGCGCCCGCCGCGCGCTAGCGTGGGGGTATGGGCGTTTTCACTCTCGGCGGGCTGACCACCGCCCCGGCCTCCTCCCGTACCGACCTGCTGGCGCCGGCCACGCTCGACGCGCTGACCGGGCTCGGCTGGCTCGACGAGGTCGGCGTGGTCGAGATCGACCCGGACGTGTCCGACACGGCCGCCACGCAGGAGCGGTTCGGCCTGGAGGCCGAGACCCTCGCCAACTGCGTCGTGGTCGGCGGCAAGCGCGAGGGCGCGGAGCGGATCGCCGCGTGCGTCGTGCTCGCCACCACGCGCGCCGACGTCAACAACACCGTGAAGCGCCTCCTGGACGTGCGCAAGGCGTCCTTCCTGCCGATGGAGCGCGCCGTCGAGCTGACCGGCATGGAGTACGGCGGCATCACCCCGATCGGCCTGCCGGCCGCGTGGCCGCTGCTCATCGACTCCCGGGTCGTGGCCGACGGTGTCGTGGTCATCATCGGCTCCGGGGTGCGCCGCTCCAAGATCCTGCTGCCCGGGAGACTGCTGGGCGAGCTGCCGTCGGCGCAGGTGATCGACGGGCTCGGCCACGCTGTGCCATCCGAGGCCGGCGCATCACGATGACCGGAGCACCCGTCGACCGCCTGCTCGGCCCGGTGCGCTCGCACCTGGTCGAGACGCTGTCGGGGCGCTCCGACCGGGTTCCGAGCTGGGTGCTCCGGCTGGAGGACGGCGAGGACGAAGGGTTCTTCCCGCCCGGCGGCGCCGCGTGGACCGTGCACGGCGGGATGCCGACGCTCGTCGCGGGAGTCCGCGCCCTGCTGCTGCAGGCCCTGCACCCGGGTGCGCTCGCGGGCGTCCGCGAGCACTCCCGCTACCGCGAGGACCCGTTGGGGCGGCTGGCCGGCACCATCCAGTGGATCCACACCGTCACCTTCGGCAGCCGCGGCCAGGCCGTCGCCGGCTCCGAGCTGGTCAAGACGCTGCACGAGCGGGTGCGCGGCAGCTACGTGGACGGGCACGGAGTCACCCGGCCGTACACCGCGAACGACCCCGACCTCGCCGAGTGGGTGCACCTGGCCTTCACCGACGCCTTCCTCAGCGCGCACGAACGCTGGGGGTCCCCGATCCCGGGCGGCGCGGACGGGTACGTGAGCGAGTGGGCGACCGCGGCGGAGCTGATGGGCGTCGACGACCCGCCGCGCACCGCCGCCGACCTGCGTGCCCGCATCGACGCGGTGACCGACGCGGGGGAGCTGCGCGGCGGCCCCGACGTGGAGGAGATCGTGCGCTTCATCCGGCGCGCACCGCTACGCTGGACGCTGCGGCCGTCCTACCGGGTGCTGTTCCGCGCGGCGGTCTCCACCCTGGAGCCGCGGCACCGAGCGCTGCTCGGACTGCCGGTCGCCGACCGGCTGCCGATCCACCGCGCGACGGCCGTCGTGCTCGGGGGAGCGCAGGTGCTGCTGGGGCCGCAGACGCAGGCGGAGCTGGCGGCGCGGCGGCGGCTGGCACTGCTCGCGGCGACGGGAGGCTGACCGGCGCGCAGAACGGTTCGGCGCGCAGCACAGAACGGTTCGGCGCGCAGAACGTCCGGCGCGTCGGGACGAACGTGCAACCTCCTCCCGCCGTCCGGGAGCTACGCTGTGGCCGGTGGCCCGCTCATCGCGGAGCGGACCCGAGTCACCGGAGGTGTTCCCATGACATCCACGAGTTCCGCCCCGACCGACGAGGCCGGGAACAAGGGCCTCAAAAGCGGTGCGCTCGGCCTCGTGTCGGGCGTGGTCGTCGGTGTGGCCTCGACGGCTCCCGCGTACAGCCTCGCGGCGAGCCTCGGCTTCATCGTCGTCGGCGGCACCCTCGCCGCCGGCGTCAAGGCGCCCGGCATCGTGCTGCTGGCATTCATCCCGATGTACCTGATCGCCGTCGCCTACCAGGAGCTCAACAAGGCCGAACCGGACTGCGGCACGACCTTCACCTGGGCCGCGCGCGCCTTCGGGCCGATCACCGGCTGGATGGGGGGCTGGGGCATCATCATCGCCGATGTGATCGTGATGTCCAACCTGGCGCAGATCGCCGGCGCCTACTCGTTCACTTTCGTGGGCGGCTTCGGTCTGCCCGGGGTGGCGGCGCTCGCGAACAACAACGTCGCCGTGACCATCGCCGGCCTGGTCTGGATCGCTCTGATGACCTGGATCTGCTACCGCGGCATCGAGGTGTCCGCACGGTTGCAGTACTTCCTGCTCGGCTTCGAGGTCGTCATCCTGATCTTCTTCGCCGCTTTCGCGCTGGTGAAGGTCTACACCGGCAACGCCGAGCCGTACTCGCTGATCCCGCAGTGGTCGTGGTTCAACCCGTTCACCCTGGACTTCGCCAAGACCATCGCCCCGGCGCTGCTGACCGCGATCTTCATCTACTGGGGCTGGGACACGGCGGTCTCGATCAACGAGGAGACCAAGAACCCGGAGAAGACCCCGGGCCGCGCCGCCATCATCAGCACGCTCCTGCTGCTCGCCACCTACGCCCTCGTCACCGTCGCGACGGTCGCGTTCGCGGGCGTCGGCGACAAGGGCATCGGGCTGGCGAACCCGGCCAACTCGTCCGACGTGTTCTCGGCGATCGGTCCGACGCTGTTCGGCAGCGGCCCGGTCGGGTCCATCCTGATGACGCTGCTCGGCTTCTCGATCCTGACCTCCGCGTCGGCGTCCACCCAGACCACCATCCTGCCGACCGCGCGCACGACGCTGTCCATGGCGGTCTACAAGGCCATCCCCGAGAAGTTCGCGCGCATCCACCCGCGGTTCCTGACCCCCACCTGGTCGACCATCGGCATGGGGCTGGTGTCCGCGGCGTTCTACCTGGTCTTCACCGCGATCAGCGTCACCCTGCTGACCGCCCTGATCGGGTCGATCGGCCTGATGATCGCGTTCTACTACGGCCTGACCGGCTTCGCGTGCGTCTGGTACTACCGCCGGACCCTGTTCACGAGCTTCCGGCACGCGATCATGCGCGGGCTGTTCCCGCTGCTCGGCGGCCTGATGCTGCTCGCCGTGTTCATCTACGGCGTGATCAGCTTCTCGGCGCCGGACTGGCTCACCGACGCGAACGGCAAGAATGTGACGATCTTCGGGATCGGCGCGGAGGCGGTGGTGGGCGTCGGCGGCATCCTGATCGGCGTCATGCTGATGATCGTCTGGCGGATCATCCGGCCCGACTACTTCCAGGGCCGCACGCTGCCGCGGCAGAGCGACGACATCATCCTCGAGCCGGTCCTCGTCGGCGACGAGCTGCCCTTCGGCACCGCGGCGTCCCGGATACCGGCGACAGTCATCGCGCCCGACTTCTCGAACCTTCCGGAGGGACAGACCCCGGTCAATGCGGAGACGCTCGAACCGGTCGACGAGCCGTCGGACCTGCCGCCGGCCGATCCCAACCTCCCGCGGAAGGGCACCGAGTGAGCGAACGTACGCGAACCGTCCACTGGGAGGACCCGGCGCCGGGCGTCGCCGTCATGCCGACGGTGAGCGGCCTGGAGTACCTGCAGAAGATGATCGCGGGGGAGCTGCCCCCGCCGCCCATCGCCAACCTGATGGGGATGACGCTGACGGAGGCCGAGACGGGGCGGGCGGTGTTCGTCTGCGAGCCCGACGAGTCGCACTACAACCCGATCGGGACGGTGCACGGCGGCCTGGTCTGCACGCTGCTGGACTCGGCGATCGGCTGCGCCGTGCAGTCGACCCTCGCGCAGGGCTACGGGTACACGTCGATCGAGATCAAGGTGAACTACCTGCGCCCGGTGTTCGCCACGAGCGGCCCGCTCACCTGCAGCGCGACGGTGACCAAGCCGGGCAACCGGGTGGCGTTCGCCGATGGAGTCGTGACCGACGGCAGCGGCAAGACGGTCGCGACGGCGACCGGGTCGCTGCTGGTGTTTCCTATTGGCTGATCCTGGCCCATCGGCTGACGCCCGTCAGCTCCCTCCCGCCTCCTGCTGCGCCACGAGCTGGTCGCGCACCTTGCGGCGGATGACCTTTCCGACGATGCTGCGCGGGAGCTCGTCCAGCTGCACCACGTGCTTCGGCACCTTGTACGCCGTCAGGCAGTCGCGACCGTAGGCGCGGATGGCCTCCTCGTCGAACGACGCCCCTGGCTCCATCACGACCGCGGCGACCACGTCCTCGCCGCCGCGGCGGTGCGGGAGGCCGACCACGGCCACGTCCGCGACGCCCTCGAAGCTGCGCAGCGCGTCCTCCACCTCGGTCGGGGAGACGTTGAAGCCGCCGGTGACGATGAGCTCCTTGATCCGGTCCACGATGCGCACGAAGCCGTCCTCGTCCATCGTCACGATGTCGCCGGTGCGGAACCAGCCGTCGGCGGTGAGCACCTTGGCCGTCTCGTCGGCGTTGCGCCAGTAGCCCGAGAACACCTGCGGTCCGCGGGCGAGCAGCTCGCCCTCCTCGCCGAACTCCCGGTCGACGGCCGGGTCCTCCGGGTCGGCGACGCGCAGCTCGGTGCCGGGCAGTGCGAGGCCGACCGTGCCGGGCTTGCGGGTCGCGCCGACCGGGTTCGCCATCAGCACCGGCGCGCACTCGGAGAGGCCGTAGCCTTCGACCAGGTAGCCGCCGGTCTTCGACTCCCAGAGGTCGACGATGGTCTGCGGCAGGCTCATGGCCCCGGAGATCGCGATGTCGATGCCCGAGAGCGACACCTTCCGCTTCTCCGCCGCCTGCACCAGCCGCTCGTAGATCGGCGGCACCGCGGGCAGGAACGTCGCCCGCCGCTTCTTCACGACGTCCAGCACCAGGTCGGGATCGAACTTCGGGAACAGCACCAGCCGCGACCCCATGCTCATCGCGAAGGTCAGGCAGAGCGTGAGCCCGTAGGCGTGGAAGAGCGGGAGGACCGCGTACACGACCGAGGTGCCGCGCTCGATCGTCGGCACCCACGCGCGCGCCTGCGCCGCGTTGACCGCGAGGTTGAGGTGGCTGAGCATGACGCCCTTCGGCCGCCCGGTGGTGCCGCTGGTGTACTGGATGAGCGCGAGGTCATCGCGCTCCGGGCGTGGCACGGAGGCCTTCAGCCGCCGCGACGACACCAGCGACTCCCACGTCACGGCGCCCGAGACCTTGGCGGTGAGCTGCTCGCGCGCCTTGCGGGCGGCCGGGACCGGCAGCCGCAGGGCGAAGCGCTTGGCCGCCGGCATCGCACGGGTGATGTCGACCGCGATCACGGTCGTCACGCCGAGGTCGGCCGGGAGGTCCTGCACCGTCGGCACGACCTTGTCCCAGACGATCGCCACGGTCGCGCCGTGGTCCTCGAACTGGTGCCGCAGCTCGCGCGGCGTGTAGAGCGGGTTGTGCTCCACCACGACAGCGCCCAGCCGCAGCGCTGCGTAGAACGCGACGACGTGCTGGGGGCAGTTCGGCAGCACGAGCGCGACTCGGTCGCCCTTGCGGACGCCGAGCTTGCGCAGGCCCTCCGCGGCGCGGGCGATCCGGTCGCCGAGCTCGGCATACGTCGTCGTCGCGCCGAAGAACTCCAGGGCGACGTGCTTTCCGTACGTCGCCACCGAGTCGTCGATCAGGTGGGCGAGGGAGCCCTCCGGCAGGTCGATGTCGGCGGGGACTCCCGGCGCGTAGGCGGAGACCCAGGGGCGATCGCTGTAACCACTCACGGAGAAGAGCCTAGGGGGCCGCCGTCAGCGCGTGCACGGCCTCCTCGATCGGGAGGTCGCCGGAGATGACCTCCCAGGTGCGGCCGATCGTGGCGGGTTCGGACAGGCACACGGCGATCAGCCTGGCGACATCCTCGCGCGGGATGGTGCCGCGCGGCACGCTGTCGCCGAGCTGGATCGCGCCCGTCCCCTCGTCGGAGGTGAGGCCGCCGGGGCGCAGGATCGTCCAGTCCAGCCCGGAAGCGCGCAGGTTGGCGTCGGCCTCGCGCTTGGCCTCCACGTAGGCGCGCCACTGCGGGTCGGCGTCCTCCGCCACCGGGGCGTCGACGCCCCAGGCGCTGATCTGCACGAACCGGCGGATGCCGGCGGAGGCTGCTGCCTCGGCGGACTTGACCGAGCCCGCGTAGTCGACCGTGCGCTTGCGGGCGACGCCGGAGCCCGGGCCGGCTCCCGCGGCGAACACCACCGCGTCGCAGCCGACGATGGTCATGGCGATGGCGCCGGAGTCGGCCTGCTCGATGTCGAGCACGTGGCCCTCGCCGCCGAGGCGGTAGACGTCCTCGGCGTGCTCCTCGCTGCGCACGAGGCCGACGAACTCGTCCCCCCGGTCGTAGAGGACTCGCATGAGGTGCTGGGCGACTTTTCCGTGGGCTCCGACGATCGCGATTCGACTCATGCCTCCATCTTGCTCCTGTTGTGGCCCGCTCCGCTCACGGCGAACGCGCGAGCGACCCGGCAGCGGGATGCGTTACCGTCGTGCACATGACCGGTCTGCTGGAGTTCGTGGCGCGGGTGTTCGCGCCGGGCTCCGGCCTGGCGGTGCTGTGGCACTCCGCGGCGTGGCCCGGGAGCTTCTCCGGGCTCGTCGCCCTCGCCGGTCTGGCCGGCGCGATCGGCATCGTCGCGGTCGCCGCGACGGCGGCCGTGCGCTCGGTCGCCGCCCTCGCCGCCTCCCTGCGCGTCCGCGCCGTCTGGTCGAACCCGCTGCAGCCCACTGCCGGCTGGCTCCTCCAGAGCCAGGCCGATCCGGACGCCGACGGTCGTCCACGCCCGAGGGCTCCGGGCATCCTCCTGCCGGTCGCGTAGCCGGGCGCTTCAGCCCCTGCGCGGCCAGACGACGTCTCGTTCGTTTCCGACAGCAGGGATACCACCCATGGACTTCTTCTCGTGGCCGCCGATCGCGGCCGTCCTCGACGCGGCATACGGCCTCGTCACCGCCCTCTCCGCCGTCGCCGAGCCCGTCGCGGGCGCGGCCGCCGGCATCGTCGCGATCGTCGTCCTGACGATGATCGTGCGCGCCCTCCTCCTCCCCGTCGGCGTCAGCCAGGTGCGCGCCGAGTACACCCGCCGCCGCCTCGCCCCGGCCCTCGCCGAGCTGCAGCGCAAGCACGGGAAGGACCGCGAACTGCTCGCCCGCAAGACGATGGAGCTCTACCGGGCCGAGCGCACCTCGCCGTTCGCCGGGATGCTCCCGCTGCTGGCGCAGCTCCCGGTCATCTCCCTGGTCTACGCGCTCTTCACGCATGCGACGATCGCCGGTCACGCCAACGCGCTGCTCGACACGCACGTGCTCGGGGCGCCGCTCGGGACCAGCTTCGTCGGGCTGGCCGGCGCCGGGTCGGTCTGGCCCGGCTTCCTCGTCTACGCGGGCGTGCTCGTGCTCATCGCCGTGGTGACCACGGTGTCGCGGCGGGTGCTCGCGCTGCCGCAGGCGGACGGGACTCCCGCGCCCGCCGGTGTGGTCCGCGCGCTGTCGTTCCTGCCGTACGTCACCGTGGTGTTCGCGGCGTTCGTGCCGCTGGCGGCCGCCGTGTACATTCTGACCACGACGGCGTGGACCGTCGGGGAGCGGGCCACCCTGCGCCGCCTGCTCGATCCGAACCGGGGGAGGACCGAACCATCGACTTCGCACTGAAGCCCGTCCCGACGCTGAGCACCGAGCGGCTGACGCTCGTCCCGCTCGGGCCCGCGCACTTCGAGGGCACCTGGGCGTCCCTGCACGAGCCGGAGGTCATCCGCCCGACCGGCACGCACACCGTCTTCACCGAGGACCAGATCCGCGACTGGCTGGCGGGGCTCGAGGCGATGGACGGCCGAGCCGACTGGGCGATCGTGCGCACAGCCGACGGCGTCCACCTCGGCGAGGCCGTCCTCAACGACCTGGACGCGGACAACCGGTCGGCCGGCTTCCGGATCATGCTCGGCTCGCCGCAGTGGTTCGGCAGCGGCTACGGCACGGAGGCCACCCGCGCGGTGCTGGAGCACGCGTTCCGCACGGCCGGCCTGCACCGGGTGGAGCTGGAGGTCTTCGCCTTCAACCCGCGGGCGCAACGCGCCTACGAGAAGGCCGGGTTCGTGGTGGAGGGCCGCCGGCGGGACGCGCTGTTCTGGGACGGCGAGTGGGTGGACGCGATCGTGATGGGATGCTTGAGCCATGTGGAAGCGTGATCGTCCCCGTTCCCGTCCCCGGCCGCCGCGCGACCCGCGCGAGGCCACGCCCGGCCTCGGCGTGGGGGTGCAGGTGTACGTCGTGGAGCAGGAGCCGCCGTCGTCCGACGACTGGCCGGGGGAGCCGACCGGGGTGATCGTCGCCTCGGGCGACCGCAGCCTGCGCCACGTCTCCCTGCCGAACGACGGCTTCACCACCTGGGTGGTCGCGTTCAGCGAGCCGCAGCTTCGCCGCGACGGGACCGGGCCGTACGAGACCGCGATCATCCCGTCCGCGCTCCTGGTCGCGGCCGAGCCCGCGGAGGCCTGAGCCGTGCTCGGCGTCGGCCTGATCCGCGGCATCAACGTCGGCGGCAACGCGCGCGTCGCGAAGGCCGACCTGGCCGCCGCGTTCGAGGCGGCCGGCTTCGAGGACGTGGTCACCCTGCTGCAAAGCGGGAACGTCGTCTTCCGCGGGCCGGGCGCGCCCACCGCCGAGGACGCGGAGGCCGTGGCGCAGGCGCTGGCGGAGTCGTCCGGGGTGTCGGCCGGCGTCGTGCTGCTGGCCGAGGACCGGTTCCGGCGCATTGCCGCCGACAACCCGCTGGTGGAGGTCGCCGACGACGACTCCCGCCTGGTCGTGACCTTCCTCGACCACGAGGTGCCCGCCGGCGTGCTCGCGCCGGACGACGCCGAACTCGCCCCGGAGATCGTCCGGCTGGGCGAGCGCGCGATCTACCAGTGGAGCCCGCTCGGCGTCTCGAAATCGACCGTGCCTGCCGCGTTCTGGCGCAGCCTCGGCCCGGTCGCGACGGCGCGCAACCAGCGCACCGTCCTGCGCCTTCTCGCCGAGCTCGACCGGCGCGGCTGAGCGCACGCTGGAACGCACTGCTGGAGGTCACCCGCTGCTCCTACAATGACGGCATGTTCGTCGAGGGCACCCTTCGATGGCAGGTCACCGAGGACTGTCCCTGGGACCTGCTGATCGCGCTCGCGCTGCGCGACCTCGTCGGCCTCGACAACACCAGGGAGCCCGCCCTCCCACGGGTCTCGCCCGCCGTCGTGCCGGCGCTGCACGGCGCTCCCGAGCGCGGCGGCGGAGCCGCGACCCTGGCGGCGAGGGAGGTGCTGGAGACCCAGTGGCGCGCCCTCTTCGAGCGCGCCGCCGACCGCGAGCACCGGCCGATCGGACCGTTGCTGCAGCCTCCGCACTTCGCCGCGCTCGACCGCGCGATCGAGCTTCAGGACGTCGTCCTCGCCCAGCACGAGACGGCGGCGGCCTGGGCGCGCGAGCGGCGCGCCGAGTACGCCAGGGCCAGCATCGAGCACCACGCGACGCGCGCCGCCGACATCGTGGACGTGGTCCACGAGCGGGAGCACGACCTGCGACGTCAGGCCGGCTACTTCCGGCTGGACATCGACGTGCTCCCGCTCGCGGAGCGCGGGGCGTGGATCGTCGGCCCGCACACGGTGGTGGTCAGCACCTCGCTGCGCGACGACTCGCGGGCGTTCCGCGACTGGTTCCGGCCGCTCGTGGCCGCGTTGGTGTGAGCTAGGCCACCCGCTGCGCCGGGGAGGCGGTCTCCGCCGGGTCGGTCACCGCGACATCCCCGACCGCCTCGTCGATGCGGGCGAGCACGTCGCCGCTCAGCCGGACGCCCGCGGCCTTCACGTTGGAGGCGACCTGCTCCGGCCGGGACGCGCCGACGATCGCGCCGGACACGTTCGGGTTCTGCAGCACCCACGCGATGGCGAGCTGCGCCATCGTCGCGCCGAGCTCGTCGGCGATCGGCTTCAGGCGCTGCACGGCGGTGAGCACGTCGTCGCGCAGGAAGCTCTTGATGGCGTTCCCGCCGCCCTTGTCGTCGGCGGCGCGGCTGCCCTCGGGGAGCGGTGCGCCGGGCAGGTACTTGCCGGTGAGGACGCCCTGCGCGACCGGCGACCAGACGATCTGCGAGATGCCGAGCTCGGCGGAGGCCGGGACGACGTCCTTCTCGATGACGCGCCAGAGCATCGAGTACTGCGGCTGGTTCGAGATGAGCTGGAAGCCGAGGTCCTTCGCGAGCGCGTGGCCGGCGCGGAGCTGGTCGGCCGTCCATTCGCTGACGCCGATGTAGAGGGCCTTGCCCTGCCGCACGATGTCGGCGAAGGCCTGCATGGTCTCCTCCAGCGGCGTCTCGTAGTCGTAGCGGTGCGCCTGGTAGAGGTCGACGTAGTCGGTGCCGAGCCGGGTCAGCGAGCCCTCGATGGATTCCAGGATGTGCTTGCGCGAGAGCCCGGTGTCGTTGTGGCCCTTCGGGCCGGTCGGCCAGTAGACCTTGGTGAAGATCTCCAGCGACTGCCGGCGCTGGCCCTTCAGGGCGTCGCCGAGCACCTGCTCGGCGGCGGTGTTCGCGTACGCGTCCGCCGTGTCGAAGGTGCTGATGCCGGCGTCGAGGGCGGCGTGGACGCACTGCGTCGCCGTCTCGTTCTCCACCTGGGAGGCGTGGGTGAGCCAGTTGCCGTAGATGATCTCCGAGATCTTGAGACCGCTGTCGCCGAGGTATCTGAATTCCATGCCTCCACGCTAGTCCCGCCTCGTGGCGGCCGCGGCCCGGATGTCGTGGCCGGATGGGAGGATGGTCACGGCAGGAGGTGGCTCGAGTGGGCAAGACGGACGGCAGCGACCGGCGGGTGACGACCGCCGACGTCGACGACACCGACGCCACCATCCTGCACGTCGACATGGACGCATTCTTCGCCTCCGTCGAACTGCTCGACCGACCCGACGCGCGCGGCAAGCCCGCGATCGTCGGCCACGCCGGCGGCCGCGGCGTCGTCACCAGCGCCACATACGAGGCGCGCCGGTTCGGCGTCCGCAGTGCCATGCCGGTCTCCCAGGCGCTGCGGCTGTGCCCGACCGCGATCATCCTGCCGCCGCACTACGAGAAGTACACCGAGTACTCCGCCAAGGTGATGGAGATTTTCCACGAGGTGACGCCGCTGGTGGAGCCGCTCAGCATCGACGAGGCGTTCCTCGACGTCGCGGGCGCCCGGCGGCTGCTGGGGTCGCCACGACGCATCGCCGAGCTCATCCGCTCGCGGGTGCGCGAGGAGACCGGTCTCGCCTGCTCGGTCGGCGTCGCGGGCACGAAGTTCATGGCCAAACTCGCCTCCGGCCACGCCAAGCCGGACGGCTTGCTCGTGATCCCTCCGGCCGACGCGGTCGCCTACCTCCGGCCGCTGCCGGTCGGCGCGCTGTGGGGCGTCGGCGCCAGCACACAGTCGTCCCTGGAGAGGATGGGGATGCGCACCGTCGCCGACCTCGCGGACGCCCCGCTGACCGTCCTGCAGCGCGCCGTCGGCGACGCGACAGCCCACCGGCTGCACGAGCTCGCCAACGGACACGACCCGCGGCGGATCGTCACGGCCTCCCGCGAGAAGAGCATCGGCCACGAGAACACCTTCTCCGTCGACGTGGAGGACGCCGACACCCTGCGCCGCGAGCTGCTGCGGCTCTCCGGCCGGGTGGGCGAGCGCCTGCGCAAGCACGGGATGGTGGGCCGCACGATCGCCATCAAGGTGCGCTTCTCCGACTTCCGCACCATCACCCGCTCCCGCACCCTCGCCGAGCCGACCAACGTCGGCCGGCGGCTGTTCGAGGAGGCCTGGGACGTCTTCGAGGCGCTCGACCTCCACCTGAAAGACACCCCGATCCGCCTGATCGGGGCGCGGGCCGAGCAGCTCGCCGACGCGGGCGGCGACGCGCTCGCGCTCTGGGACCCGGACGAGGAGTGGCGCGAGGCCGAGCGCACGCTCGACGCGGTCAGCGCGCGGTTCGGGCGCGGCACGATCGGGCCGGCCTCCCTGGTCCGGCGGGCGCGCGACGCCGAGCAGGCCGAGCGCGACGGCCGCAACCCGCGCTGGCTGAGCGACTGAGCCGCTGAGCGACCGAGCCGCCGAGCGACTGAGCCGCCACGGGCAGAACCGCCCTGGTCACGCCGGAGACCGCCGGGTACGGTGAACGCATGACGAACCTCTCCCTCAAGCTCGCCGAGACGATGACCTCCTCCGGAATCAAGTCGGTCTACGGCGAACCAATCGTCGTCGACGGCACCACGATCGTCCCCGTCGCCGCCGTGCAGTTCGGCTTCGGCGCCGGCGAAGGCCCCGGCGAGGACTCCGCGCCGGGTGGAGCGGGCGGCGGCGGTGTCGCGGTCCCGTTCGGTGCGTACATCAGCGACGAGACCGGCGTGCGCTTCCGGCCGAACCTGATCACGCTGCTGGCGGTCGCCATCCCGTTCGTGTGGGTGGCCGGTCACGCCTGGTCGCGGGTCATCCGCGCCCTCAAGCGGTGACGCGGCAACCGACGACGCTCTCAGCGGTCTACACTGGCTCCTGAACACGGGAGTCCGGTGAGCCGGGCTGAGAGGAAGCTTCTCCAAGTTTCGACCGTCGAACCTGATCTGGGTCATGCCAGCGCAGGGAGGCATCTCACATCCCGTGCCCTCATTTCTGAACAGAAGGGGCACGAACAGTGCACGCAACCATTTCGTCCGTCTCCGCGCCGTCCAAGCGCGTCCTCCGCTGGCGGGTCGTCGACATCGTCGTCGCCAGCGTCGTCGCCGTCGCAGCCGGCGTCGTCTTCTGGGTCTGGGGTCAGGCCTACAACCCGATCTCGGGACCGGTCACCGCCGTGCTCCCGGGCTTCCAGGGCATCCTGAACGGCCCGTGGCTGTTCGCCGGGGTGCTCGTGGCGCTCATCGTCCGCAAGCCCGGCGCGGCCCTCTACGGTGAGATCGTCGCGGCGGTCGTCTCGATGCTGATCGGCACGCAGTGGGGCTTCGCCACGTTGCTGTCCGGCGTGGTGCAGGGCCTCGGCGCGGAGATCGTCTTCGCGCTGTTCCTCTACGCGCGCTGGAACCTGGTCACCGCGCTGATCGCGGGAGCGGGCACCGGCATCGCCGAGTCGATCCTCGACCTGATCTACTCGTACCCCGGCTCCAAGCCGGAGTTCGCGATCGTCTACACGATCACGACGACCGTCTCCGGCATCGTCGTGGCGGGCCTCGGCTCGTGGCTGCTGGTGAAGGCGATCGCCCGCACCGGGGCGCTGAGCCGGTTCGCGGCGGGCCGCGAGGTCACGGGGCGGGTCTAGGCGACGGCCCGGAGGCTGTGATGCCGGAGCTGAGTCCGGCCGGCCCGCCGCCGGCCCCGGTCGCCGTCCACGTCGGCGACTGGGGCTGGCGGCACGCCGGACGCAAGGCCTGGGCCGTCCGCGGGCTGAGCCTGACGATCGAGCCGGGCGAGCGGGTGCTGCTGCTCGGCGCGTCGGGCGCGGGCAAGTCCACGCTCCTCGCCGGGCTCGCCGGCGTGCTGGGCGGCGACGACGACGGCGAGGCGGAGGGCGACCTCCGCGTCGACGGCCGCCACCCCGCCGAGGCGCGCGGCTCCTCCGGGCTGCTGCTGCAGGACCCGGACGCGCAGGTGATCCTCGCGCGCGTGGGCGACGACGTGGCCTTCGCGTGCGAGAACCTCGGTGTGCCGCGCGACGAGCTGTGGGCGCGCGTGCGCTGGTCGCTGGATGCGGTCGGCCTCGACCTCCCGCTCGACCGCTCGACCGCGCAGCTCTCCGGCGGCCAGAAGCAGCGGCTCGCGCTGGCGGGGCTGCTCGCGATGCGCCCCGGGCTGCTGCTGCTGGACGAGCCGACCGCGAACCTCGACCCCGACGGCGCGCGGGAGGTCAGGGACGCCGTATCCGCCGTTCTCGCGCGGACCGGAGCGACCCTGATCGTCGTGGAGCACCGGGTCGCCGTCTGGCGGGATCTTGTGGACCGGGTCGTCGTGCTCGACGCCGCGGGCGGTGTGCTCGCCGACGGAGCGCCGGAGACGGTACTCGCCGACACCGCGGGCCGGCTGCGGGAGGCCGGTGTCTGGCTGCCCGACGAGCCCGTGCCCGCCGCGCGCCCGGTCGTGCCGGGGGCCCCCCTCCTGGAGGCCCGGTCGCTCGCCGTGGGACGCACGCCGCTGTTCGCCGGCCGTCGCCTGCGGAGGCGGACCCAGCGCGGGGACGACCTGCTGGCGCACGCGCTCCCGTTCCGGGCGGACGTCGCGATCGCCGAAGGCTCCGCGCTGGCGCTCACCGGGCCGAGCGGGGTCGGCAAGTCCACCCTCGCACTGACGCTGGGCGGCCTGATGCCGGCCCTGGGCGGAACGCTCACCGCCGCGCCCGCGCTCGCGGGCGGCGCCGGCTCCGATCCCGTCGGCGGCTCTGATCCCGTCGGCGGCTCTGATCCCGTAGCCTGGCGCTCGCGCGAGCTGCTGACCCGCATCGGCACCGTCTTCCAGAACCCGGAGCACCAGTTCATCGCCTCCACGGTGCGCGACGAGCTCGCCGCGGGCCCGCGCGCGCTCGGGCTCCCGCCGGAGGAGGTCGCGGCGCGCATCGAGCAGCTCCTGGAGGCGCTCGGGCTGGCCGCGCTGGCGGACGCCAACCCGTTCACGCTCTCCGGCGGCCAGAAGCGCCGCCTCTCGGTCGCGACCGCGCTGGCGACGCGGCCGCGCCTCCTGGTGCTGGACGAGCCGACCTACGGCCAGGACGCGAACACCTGGCGCCGGCTCGTCGAGCTGATCGCCGGCCTCCGCGACGAGGGCCATGCCGTGGTCGCCGCCACCCACGACGCCGAGTTCGCCGCGGCCATCGGCGCCGGCGAGCTGCGGCTCGACACCCGGCGGGAGGCGGTCGCGTGACCATCGCCGAACCCGTCCGCAGCGGCCCGCTGGCCACGCTCAACCCGGTGTCGAAGCTGGGCGCCGCGCTGATTGTCACCGCCGTCCTTCTGGTCTCCATCGACCCGGTGTCGGCCGGCGTCGCCCTCGGGCTGGAGCTCGTCCTGCTCTGCTTCGCCGGCATCCCCGCCGGGGTGCTGGCCGTCCGCACGTCGCCGATCCTGATCGCCGCGCCGCTGGCGGGGCTCACGACCGTGCTCTACGGGCGCACCTCCGGGACGGTGTACCTGCACTGGTGGGCGATCGAGGTCAGCGACGGGTCGCTGCAGCTCGGGCTCGCGACCTTCCTCCGGGTGCTCGCCATCGGACTGCCCGCCGTGCTGCTGTTCGTGACCATCGACCCGACCGACCTCGCCGACGGCCTGGCGCAGCTCCTCCGGCTGCCCGCGCGCTTCGTGCTCGGCGGCCTCGCCGGCCTCCGGCTGGTGGGGCTGTTCGTCGACGACTGGCGCGCTCTCACGCTCGCGCGCCGGGCGCGCGGCGTCGCGGAGTCCGGGACGCTGCAACGCTTCCTCGGCCAGTCGTTCTCGCTGTTCGTGCTCTCCATCCGTCGCGGCTCCAAGCTGGCGACGGCGATGGAGGCCCGCGGTTTCGGGGCGCCGGTCGCCCGCACCTGGGCGCGCCCGTCGGCGTTCCGCGCGCGCGACTGGGTGGCGCTGGCGGTCGCCCTCCTGGTGGCGGGATCGGCGGCGGCGGTGGCGATCGCGGTGGGGAGCTGGAATGTCCTGGGATCCTGACGTGCCGTCCGAGACGCCCGAGCTGTGCGAGCTGCTGGGTGCGGTCGTCGACGCGATGGAGGCGACCGGGGGAGAGGCGGCCCCCGTCGTGCTGATCGACGGCCCGAGCGGGGCGGGGAAGAGCTCCCTGGCCGACCTGCTCGTGCGGCACTGGCCCGGCGCCGCCACGCCGCGGCTGGTCCGGATGGACGACCTCTACCCGGGCTGGGACGGCCTCCTGGCCGCGAGCGGCGCGCTGGCCGGCGACCTCCTCGAACCGCTCGCCCTCACCGGGCACGGTCGCTGGCGGCGCTGGGACTGGGCGGGCGCCCGGCCCGCCGAATGGCACGACATCGCGGGCACGGCCCCGGTCATCGTGGAGGGCTGCGGCACGCTCGCCGCCGCCAACGTCCGCTGGGCGCACCTCGCCCTCTGGCTGGACGCCGACGACGCCCTCCGCAAGACGCGGGCGCTCGACCGCGACGGCGAGACGTTCGCGTCGCACTGGGACCAGTGGCAGTCCGAGTTCGAGGAGTACCTGGCCCGCGAGCGCCCGCGTGAGCGCGCCGACGTGGTGCTGGACGTCACCGACTGGCCGATCGGCTCTGCACCCCGGCCGACCTCCGGGACTACGGTGGTGCCATGAGTGAGACTTCCCAGCCGGATCCCGAGTACATCGTCGAATACGCCGACGGCCCCCTGGTCGGTACCGCCGAGCGGCGTTACCTGGTCGACGGCAAGGTGGACGAGCGGATCGGCGCGGTGGCCGCGGTCGAAGGTCTCGAGTCGCTGTTCTGGTACGTCGCGGGCGAGGAGCGCACCGTCAACGGCGAGCTCCACGTCTCGTACCACTTCGACGCTCCGGACAGCGACCCGGTCGAGCCCGAGAAGGACGAAGAGTCGCTCTACTGACTCGACAATGTTCTGACTCGACACGGATGCCCCGGGAGTCGGTGACTCCCGGGGCATCGTGCGTTCGCCGTACCGCGGATCAGCTCTGCTTACGGGCCGTCCGGCGTCGTGCGGCGAGGAGGGCGAGCCCGGTTCCGGCGACCGCGAGGAGGCCGGCCAGCGGCGCGAGCCAGGTCAGCACGTCGCTCCCGGTGTCCGCCAGGGGCGGGTGTGCGGCGGGCGGGTTCGCCGCCGGCGGGTCGGCCGCGGGCGGGTTCGCCGCCGGCGGGTTCTGGACCGGCACCCGAACAGCGTCGACTACAGCGGTGGACTCCGCCGAGTGGACGGCTGCCCCGGTTGGGTCCGTCGCGTCGGCCGTCGCCGTGTTGGTGATGCTGCCCGCGGCATAGTCGGCGTCGGTCGACTGGTAGTCCGCGGTGCAGGTCAGCGAGGCTCCGGGCGCCAGGGTGTCCGCCGGGCAGGTCACCGTCAGCGGGCCTGCACTGCCGGAGAAGCTCTGCTCGGTGATCCCGACCGCGGTCAGGGTCACGTTGCCGCTGTTCGTCACCTCGAAGGTGTAGGCGATGGGCTGCCCGGCACCGGTGATGGTCGTCGGGTCGGCCTTCTTGTCGAGGGTCAGGCTCGGCGACTGAGTCGCGGTCACGTCCGCCGTCGCCGGCGGGCTCGTCACGGGTCCGGTCACGGCGTCCTGGCCGGTGGCCACGGCCGTGTCCGAGATGGTGCCCGCGTCGATGTCCGCGGCGGTGGCGTCGTAGCTGGCGGTGCACTGCACGCTGGCGGCCGGCGCCAGGGTCGTGGTCGGGCAGTCCGGCACCGGAGCGGTCCCTGTGCCGGTGAATACCGTCTCGGTGACGCCGATCCCGGTGATGGTCGTGTTGCCGGTGTTGGTCACGGTGTAGGTGTATTGGACCGTGTCGCCCGCGTTCGCGATCGTCCCGGGGCTCGCCGTCTTGGTCAGCGTCAGGGCTGCGGCCCGTGGTGCGTTCGTGAAGGTGCAGATCACCGACGGCGATTCACCCGCGTACGTCGCCAACGGGAAGGACACCGTGGTGCCGGTGCCGGTGATCGGGAACTGCGGGTTCGTCGGGTTGACCGTGTCCACACAGGAGTATGTCGAGATGTACTGCGCCATGTTCGTCGTTCCCCACGCGGACTCGCTGGCCGTGTACGTGTCGCCGTACCGGGCGAGGGCGGGGCCAGCCTGGAGGACGCGGCCGTCGGGGGACTGCTGGAGCCCGGTCCCGGTCCCCGAGGTCACCGCGGCGGCGGGGAGGCTCACCGTGGGGCCAGTGACGTGAAGCGCGAACTGGTCGGTCGGGTTCACCCGCCCGACGACGTTCTTCTGGGCGCTGACGGCGGGCGGGAAAGCGCAGCTCGCCAGGTCGACGAGCCCGATCCCTCCCGGTCCGGTCTGCGACGAGGGAAGCGGCGTCAGGTTCCCGTCCAGGGTGCCGGTGCCCGGGTCGATGGAGAAGACGCCGTTCGTGCCGCCTTGGCTCAGGTAGAGCGTGCCGTTGCCGTCGAAGGCGATCCCGTTGATGGCGGCCCCGCCGGGGACCGTGAAAATGCTCAGGAGCGACGGGGAGAGCGACGCCGCCTGCGCGGCGGTCTGCGGGAGCGGGGCGCTGATGGCCTCCAGGGTCCCGCCTATGGTCGAGGAGGTGACGATGTAGAGATTGCCTCCGCCGTCGAACGCGATGTCGCCGTTGAGCTGGCCCGGGTTGGGCGCGAAGGTGATGAGCGGGTTCGGGCTGATCAGCTGGTCGGTCGTCGTATTGAAGCCCCAGAGCTGACCGGCGCCGACGTCGCCGAAGTAGTAGATCCCCGTCGTGGGGTCGACTGCTCCGGCCGTCACGGTCGAGCCCGGCCCCGGCTTGGCCGGGTAGGACGTCCAGACGCCGGTCGCGGCGTCGTAGCCCTGCACGACGGTCCCGTAGTTGGAGGCCTGGAAGGCGGCGGTCCCGCCGATCGCGATGCCGAGTCCGTTCGGGGAGATTCCCGAGACGGTGGTGGTGGACTCGACACTCGCGTTCAACTGCGCGCTGCCGACCGACGAGCCGTCGATGCTCAGCAGGTCCGCGGAGCCCGCGATGCCTGCCACCGCAGGCACGACGCCGTAGAAGGTGGTGCCGGAGCAGTCGAGCGTCCCTGCGGCCGTCGCCGGGCCTGCCGGACCGGTGGTCGCGGCCAGCGACACCAGGACTCCGACGACCGTCGCGAGGATCAGTCCGGGGCGAACCGCGCGTTTCGCGGCGTTCGCGGATGTGGGCATTGCCACCCTTTCGTTTCGTTGCGTCAGCGCGCATCGCAGGAGGCGAGTCGCGTCAGGGGTTTATAGCAACGAGGGGAGGGCGGCAGTCCGCGGCGACGGGCGGCGATAGCGCGCGAAACAGGGAGATTCCGCGGGTGGCGACCGGAGCCGCGCGGCGCGCACCGGCCGGTCGCCGTCAGGATTCACCCGCGCGTTCATGTGTCGGACGAGAACGAGAGCCGGACAGAACACTTGCATTCACGTGTTCCGGTATCCGTGGATCAGGCCCAGCCGATCACGCCCAATCGATCAAGCCCGATCGATCAAGCCCAATGGATCAAGCCCAGCCGAGCTCGTGCAGCCGTTCGTCGTCGATGCCGTAGTAGTGGGCGATCTCGTGCACGAGTGTCACGTGCACCTCCTCGCGCAGCTCGTCCTCGTTCGCGCAGATGGCCAGCAGCGGCTCGCGGTAGAGGATGATGCGGTCCGGCATCTCGCCGAAGCCGTAGGCGTCGCGCTCGGTCAGGGCGACGCCGTCGTAGAGGCCGAGCAGGTCGAGGGAGCCGTCCTCCGGGCGGTCCTCGACGACGAACACCACGTTGTCGAGCCCGTCGACCATCTCGTCGGGGAGCTGATCGAGCTCGTCGGTGACAAGGCTCTCGAACGCGTCGGCGTCCAGGTCCAGGGGCATCGTCAGCGGACCTCGGTGGCCACCCCGAACCGCGCGCCGCGGATCGCGGGAACGACGAAGGGGACGGGGGCCGGGCCGGTGCTCACCTGGGTGAGTCTACCGGCGCGGCCGCCGTCCCCTCTGTGCTGGAGGTGGCGAACCGGGTCAGTACCAGTTCATGGCCTGGGAGTGGCTCCACGCGTTGCACGGGGTGCCGTAGGAGCCCTTGATGTAGGAGAGGCCCCACTTGATCTGGGTGGTCGCGTTGGTCGCCCAGTCGCTGCCGAAGGTCGCCATCTTGCTGCCGGGGAGCGCCTGCGGGATGCCGGTCGCGCCGCTGCTGCCGTTGGAGGCCTGGTAGTTCCAGCCGGACTCCTTCGACCAGAGGCTGTCGAGGCACTGGTACTGGTCGGCGCCCCAGCCGTAGGTGCTGGCCATGATGGACTGCGCGGCGGTGCGTGCGCCGCCCGGCGTGTTGGCGTTCGCCTGGGCTGCGGCCGCTGCGGCGGCCGCTGCGGCTGCGGCGGCCGCGGCCCGCTGGTCGGCGGCGACACCAGCGGCGGCGAGCGCCGTGGTGGCGGCGTCGGTGGTGTCGATCTGCGCGCGGAGCTTCGAGTCGTCGAGCTTCTTGTAGCCGTCGAGGCCCGCGATCGCGGTCTTCGCGGCGCTGGTGTCCGCCTTGGCGGCGTTGGCCTGGACGGTGGCCTGCGCCGTGGTCAGGCTCTGCTTGGCGATGCCCTCCAGCCGGTCGCGCCAGAGCGAGTTGTAGACGCCGAGCTGGTCGTGGTGGATTCCGGTGGAGTCGGAGAGGGTGCGGGTGGCGCGTTCGCTCTCCTGCTGCTGAGCGATCATCGGGGCGACGATGCTGGCCGACATGATGATCGCGGCGGCGCCGGTGAGGACGCGGCCCAGGGAGAGGTTGGAGGAGCGGACGACGTGGTTGAGAGTGCTGAGCATTGGTTTCCTGGATCGGGCTTCCCCGCCTGCCGCGCGCGCCTCGGTCGGGAGGCGCGCGCAGCGGAAGCGCTCACGGGGGAGAGCGCTCGGACGGGCTGGCAACCGCGCCGGAACGCACGGAAGCGCCACTGGACCGGGGGTCCCGAGGCGCGGCGTTCGGCGCGGGTGTGCCGCACCAGGTTTTCGGGGGTGGCGTCCGGGGGTTCGGGGGTGGGACGCACGGCGCAGCACGGACGGCGTTCACTGCCGTCGGAAGACCACGCTAGACGCCGACTCTGGACGAGTCAGGCACAAACCCTGGCAAAGTCGTGTGCACGCCCGGTCGTGGCTGCCCTCAGGCGAGGGTGCGGAGGCCCGAACCTGAATGAGCGGTGTGCGCCAGGCGCCGGGTCAGCCGCCGTAGGCGGCGTGGTCGCGCTGGTCGGCCTCCTCGGCCTCGGTCTCCGCCGCCGCCATGCGCGCGTCGGTGACCCAGATCATCCCGATCAGCATCGCGAGGGCGACGACGCCCATGCTCAGGAACACCGCGGGGATGCCGAAGAACTGGGCGATCACGCCCGCCGCGGCGGCGCCGAGCGGCATCGTTCCCCACGCGAGCAGCCGGTACGCGGAGTTCAGCCTGCCGAGCAGCCGCTGCGGGGTCACGCGCTGCCGGAGCGACACCGTGACGACGTTCCAGATCGACACCGTGACGCCGCCGACGAGGAATCCGGCGCCGATGATGTACGGGTTCGTGGTGAACGCCGGCGTGGCGACCGTGAGCAGTGAGCCGACGACCGTGAACGTGAGCGCTCTGGCACGGCCGAACAGCCGCTCGGCCGGCTCGGCGAGGAAGGTCCCCGCGACGCTGCCGAGTGCCGAGGCGGTGAGCAGGAGGCCGTACCCGGGATCGCTGAGCTTCATCGCCGAGGAAGGGCCGACCGCGTACAGCACGAAGACGGTGAACACGGCGCTGCTGGCGAAGTTGAAGCCGCCCACCATGATCGCGAGCGTGCGCAGCAGGGTGCTCCCGCGCAGGAACCGCAGCCCCTCCGCGATGTCGGCGCGGATGCTGGTGGCGCGGGGATGGTCGGTCGTGAAGCGTCCGCGCACGAGCAGCAGCATCCCGATCGCGGCCACCCAGAGCAGCACGGGCGTCCCGAAGGCGAGCCCGATCCCTGCAGCGACGAGGAAGCCGCCGAGCGGCGGCCCGATGAACTGGTTCGTGGTGAGCTCGGCCGCGTAGAGGCGGCCGTTCGCCCGCGAGAGCGCGGCCTTGCTCACGAGCTGCGGCAGGATCGACTGCGACGAGGTGTCGTAGACGGTCTCGGCGACGCCGATGCAGATCGCCGCGGCGTAGAGGAGCCAGATCGCTCCGACGCCCGCGACCGCGGCGATCGTGAGGCAGCCGAGGAACGCCGCCCGCGCGACGTTGGCGGCGAGCATCAGCCGGCGCCGGTCGTACCGGTCGGCCAGGGCGCCCGCGAGGAGGGCGAACACCAGCCACGGCAAGGTGAAGGCGAAGGTGAGGCCGGCGATGAGGGCGGGGGAGTCGGTGTAGCGGATGGCGACCAGGGGCAACGCGACCTTCATCACGCCGTCGGCGAGATTGGAGAGGGCCGACGATGTCCAGAGCGTCCAATAGCGCGAGCCGAGGGAGACCGATCCCAAGCGTTCCGCTGTCACGTGCCACAGCTTGACACGTCGATTGAGAAAACTCAATCGATATCAAGAAACCCAATCGGCCGGGTATCCTCGGGGTGTGCCCGCCCGCAAACCCTCGGCCCAGAAACCCTCCGCCCAGACTCCCTCGGCTCAGACACCAGAGGAGGCCGCGCGCAGCGTTCCCGGTCCGTCCGCCGACCCGGACGCCAAGCGTCGTCCGGCCTCCGTCGCGGAGATCAAGGCGTTGTCGCATCCGCTGCGGGTGCGCATCCTGCGCCTGTGCGGCGATCGCGAGCTGACCAACAAGCAGCTCGCCGACCGGCTGGGGGAGGACGCCGGGACGGTCTACTACCACGTCCGCCAGCTCGTGGGCGCGGGCTTCCTGGAGCCGGCGCCGGTGCGGTCGGGGGAGAGCGGCGCGCTGGAGAAGCCGTACCGTTCCACGGGCCGGAGCTGGTGGCTGTCGATGGCGCTGGACGAGCAGGACGACGGCCGGGTGGCGGCGCCGGTGGAGGCGTTCCAGCAGGAGCTCGCGGAGGCCGGGCCGTCCTCGATCGCGACGTTCGCGCGGTTCTCGCTGCACCTGTCCGCGGAGGATGTGGCCGAGCTGGACCGCCGCATCGTGGCCGTCATCGACTCGTACGTCGAGACCGACCACGAGCGCAGTCACCTGCCCGCGCACGGCGGCCTCTTCGTGCTGCATCGGAGCGCGGAATGAAGAAAGGCACGCCGTCGAGACAGCGTGCCTTTCTATTGGGGTGAGTAACGGGGCTTGAACCCGCGACCTCCTGGACCACAACCAGGCGCTCTACCGACTGAGCTATACCCACCATGTTCCACGTTCGGAGCCGGCTCGATGGCCGTTCCGCGCGAGGCAACTCATCGATTCTAATACATCCGGGCGGCCCATTTTTCCACCACGCCCGCGGCGGCCTCCTGGGTCTGCTCGGTGGTGGGTCCCGGCTCGTCGACGAAGGCCGCAGCGCGGTAGTAGTCGAGCTCGCGGATGGATTCGAGGATGTCGGCGAGCGCGCGATGGCCGCCGTTCTTCTCGGGGGCGTTGAAGTAGATGCGGGGGTACCAGCGCCGGGCGAGCTCCTTGATGGAGCTGACGTCGACGTTGCGGTAGTGCAGGTGGGTGTCGAGGCGCGGCATGTACTTGGCGAGGAACATCCGGTCGGTGCCGATGGTGTTGCCCGCGAGCGGCGCGGTGCGCGCAGTGGGCGCGTACTTGAGGACGTACTCCAGCACCTCGTACTCCGCCTCGGCGAGGCTCTTGCCGTCCGGGATCTCCTCGATGAGGCCGGAGGTGGTGTGCATCTCGCGCACGAAGTCGTTCATGTTGGCGAGCGCTGACGCGTCCGGCTTGATCACGATGCTGAGGCCCGGGTCGAGCACGTTCAGTTCGAAGTCGGTGATGACGACGGCGATCTCGACGAGCTCGTCGACCTCGAGGTCGAGTCCGGTCATTTCGCAGTCGATCCAGACCAGTCGATCACTTGAGGCAGCCATGCCCGCAAGTCTAGTGCGGGCCTCCGACCATCCGCGGCTGGCCGCCGATCAGCGACTGGCTGCTCACCGGCCGCGCCTCGGGCAGCTTGGCGCTGAGCCCGTCGCCAGAGGAAATGCCGCGCAGGCGCCGCGCCGCCCACGGGATCGCGTGCACGCGCAGCCAGGTGCGGAGAGGCAGGTCCTCCGGGAGGGCGGGCGGCCCCTCCACGGTGCCGGTGCGGGCGTCGGCGCTCTCGGCGGCGGTCGTCTCGGCGTAGGGCACGCCGAGCGCGTGCGCCGCGTGCGCCGCGAGCAGCCGGTGCCCGCGCGAGCTGAGGTGGACGCGGTCGGCGCCCCACATCGCCGGGTCGCGGAACTCGCGTACCCCCCACACGTCGAGCACGACGGCGTGGTGGTCGCGCGCGATGCTCCAGATGTTGGCGTTGAAGACCGCGGCGCGCCCGCGGAACGGTTTCAGGAAGAACGCGAACTGCGGGTCGAAGATGTTCGCCAGCAGCACGGTGGTGCCGTGCGCACGCAGCATCCGCACCCCGTCGGAGAGCCGCTCCGCGAGCGCGTCCGGGTCGGCGGTGGGGCTCATCAGGTCGTTGGCGCCGACCAGCACGGACACCAGGTCGGGCCGCAGCGCGAGCGCGCCGGGCACCTGCTCGCCGACCACGTCGGCGATCCGTCTGCCGCGGACCGCGAGGTTGGCGAACTCCACGGTCCCGCCGGAGAGCCGCGCGTCGCCGTCGAGGATGCCGGCGAGGCGGTCCGCCCAGCCGAGCCAGGCCCCGGGCCGTGCGGGCGCAGGGTCGCAGAGCCCCTCGGTGATCGAGTCGCCGAGGGCCACGTAGCGCGTATAGGTGGTCCTGCTCACGCCCCGATTGTCGGCCGCCGCGGTGACCTGCGGGTGACGCGCAGGGCGCCGTCGCGCGATGGTCGCCGGGAATTCGCCGGACGTACACTGGTCGACGTGGATGCGACACCGGCCGTTGACCGCCCCGTCACCCGGGACGTCGACCTCACCCTGTACACGTCGGCCTTCTGCGAGCCGTGCATGCAGACCCGCGCGGTGCTCGCCGAGGCGGTGCGGCTGGTCCCCGGGCTGCGGGTGACGGAGCGCGATGTGGCCCGTGACCCGGCGCGCGCGGAGTCGGACGGGATCCGGTCCACGCCGACGGTGATCGTGCTGGGCGGGGACGGCGCGGAGGTGTTCCGCGCGGAGGGGGTGCCGACGCTGAACCAGGTGCTGGTGGCGGCGGCGCGGGCCCTCTGACACTCGGCGAGCACCTCCCGAGTACGTCGAAGACCGCCTGTCGACTCGGTTGGCGTGCGTACTCGGGGGTGACGCCATTATCGGCTTCGTGTCCTCTTCGCGCCGAGGAGGAAGAGCCCGATCAGCACGGCAGCGGTGGCCACGATCGCGGCATCGACACCGAATCCGAGGCGGAACCCGCTCAGCGTCGCTTCGACGGTCTCGGTTCCCGCGGCTGCGAGAGCGGCGGTGTGGCCTGCGGCGATGGCGGAAATGATCGGGATGCCGATAGTGATGCCGACTTGCTGGGCGGTGGTCGCGAGCCCGGTCGCGAGGCCTTGCTCGTCGTTGCTGAGGCCTGAGGTTGCCGTGATGCCGTATGAGACGATCGCGGTGAGGTGGCCCACACACGCGAGGGAAGCGGCGATCGTGACGAGAAGGATCCCGTCGTGGGGGCCGACCCAGATCAGGGATGCGACGAAGACGGCCTGGACCGCGAGGCCGAGTACGAGCACCGGGCGCGATCCGAACCGGCCGACGACGCGGGGCGCGAGCATCCCGGAGGCGGCGGCGAAAATGCCGACGATGCCGAAGACGAGTCCGGAAACCGCGGGGGAGACGTCGAGCACTTGTTGCAGATAGAGCGTCGAAAGGAACACGACGGCGCTCATCATCGAGAAGGTGACGAGTCCGCCGAAGTTGCCCCAGGCGACCGCGCGGCGGCGCAGGATGTGGAGTGAGACGAGTGGCTGTCGAGCTCGGCTTTCGACGATGCCGAAAGCGATCAGGAGCACTACGGCCGCGATCAGCGCGCCGATGACGTCAGGCTCGGCCCAGCCATTCGTGGAGGCTGTGCTGACCGCGTAGATGAGTGCGAGCAGGCCTCCGGTGACGGTGATAGCGCCGGGAAGGTCGAGGCGTTGGGCGGCGCCGGCGCGGCTCTCCGTGACGAGGGCAGGAACCATGACGAGGATGATGGCGCCCAGGATGACTCCGAGCGCCATGGTGGAGCGCCACCCGAATGCCTGGGTCAGGGCGCCGCCGAGGAGCATTCCGATGGTGAAACCGAGGGAGAGGACCATCCCGGAGATTCCGAGTGCGCGATCGCGCAGCGCTCCTTCGGCGAAGGAGGTCGTGAGCAGTGCCATGCCGGTGGGCACGATTGCCGCGGTGGCGACGCCTTGAAGAGCGCGCGCGATGAGGAACGGTGCGACGCCCCACGCGACGGTCGCGAGCACCGAGGCGAGGGTGAAGAGCAGGAGGCCGCAGATGAAGATGCGGCGTCGTCCCACCATGTCGCCGATCCGGCCGAAGAGCAGCAGGAACCCGCCGGATGGGAGGGCGAAGGCGGTGACGGCCCATTGAAGGTTCGCGTCGCTGAGGCCGAGGTCGGGGCCGAGGGTGGGGAGTGCGATGTTCAGAATCGAGAAGTCGAGGGCTGCCATGAACTGGGCGGCGCAGAGCACGACCAACACGAGTCGTGCGCGGGAAGACATTCGCGGTCGGGCTGGGGTGCCGGAGGCTTCCGGTTGTCTTGCTGTCGTTGTCATGGTTCGAGCTTCGGCGCCCAGCGAGGGTCGAAGAGAGCGGGTAGTTATCCTGTGATGATGACCACCACCATGGATTCCACTGGTCGGAGGGAGGAGTTGCGCGCCTTCCTGATGGCGCGGCGTGCGCAGGTCACGCCGGAGGATGCGGGAATACCGGGCGGTTCGCGGCGGCGCACTCCCGGGCTTCGCCGCGAAGAGGTCGCGTTGCTCGCCGGCGTGGGGGTGTCCTGGTATCAGTGGCTCGAGCAGGGCCGCGACATCACTGTTTCGCCCCAGGTTCTGGATGCTGTCTCGCGTGTCCTTCGGCTGAACGAAGCGGAGCGCCGGCACTTGTACGTGCTGGCGGGTCTCAACCCGCCGCTGGGTTCGTCGTGGGAGCGTCCGCAGTTGACCGCGGGGCTGGAGCGGCTGATCGAGGGGTGGATGCCCAAGCCGGCACATCTCGTCGACCGCTACTGGAACCTGATCGCCACCAACGAGGCAGCACGGCTCGTGCTCGGCTACCGTCGCGGGCAGAACGACAACTGCGTGGCCTCATTCTTCCTCGATCCGATGTTCCACGCGCTGGATCGGAACTGGGATGCGACGGCCCGGATCGTCGCCGCGCAATACCGTGCCGCGATGTCGGAGCACCCGGGCGACACAGGGTTCGCCGAAATCGTCGACGACCTCCTCGATCGCAGTCGTGAGTTCGCGGAACTGTGGGCGCTGCACGAAGCGATGCCCGCGGTCACGATGACGAAAGTACTCGACCACCCAGTCGCGGGCGAGTTGCACTTCGAATCGACTCAATTGCAGGTCCCCGGTCAATCCGAACTGATCATGGTCTTTCACAACCCCGTCGCAGGCACGGGCACCGCCGAACGAGTAGAACGTCTGCTTGGGCTCGACACCGGGGAGTGACGGGCGCCTCAACCTGCGACCAAGAGATGAGAAGCACCGCGAGATGTGCTCCTGAACGTGACGTGCCCCCGGCAGGAATCGAACCTGCGACCAAGAGATTAGAAGGCTCCTGCTCTATCCGCTGAGCTACGGGGGCGCGGCCTCCACGATACCGTAGCCGCCATGCCCTACAGCGTCGCCCCCGCCTTCCCGGCCCGGTTCACGATCGCGATCACCGGCCGCCGCCCGCGCAGCCCGAACCGCAGTCGCAGGCTGGCGTTCCGCGCGATCATCAGGGCGACCACCACCGCGGCCGCCGCCGGCACAACCCCCGAGATCACCATCGCGATGTGCGGCCCCACCGACTCCACCACCCAGCCCATCAGCGGCCCGCCGATCGCCTGGCCGCCGAGCAGCACCAGGATGTAGAGCGAGATCACGCGGCCGCGGATCTGGACGTTGGACGACATCTGCACCAGCGAGTTCGCCGCCGTGATGAAGAGCAGGTTGCCGACGCCGATCCCGACGAGCAGCACGCTGAACGCGACCTGGTCCGGCGCCAGTCCCGCGAGTGCCTGGACGACGCCGAGGGCCGCTGCCGTGCCGACCACCATCGAGAGGCGCACCGAGGTGCGGCGGGTGGAGGCCAGGGCCCCGGTGAGCGCGCCGGCGGCGACGAGGGCGTTGAACATCCCGTAGCCGCGCGCCCCGACGTCGTACACGTTGTTCGCGTAGGCGGCGAGGAACACCGGCATGTTGAACGCGAAGACCGCAAGCACCGCGACCATCACCACGGTCCAGAAGATCACCGGCTTGCGCCGCACGTACCGCATCCCCTCGGCGAGCTGGCCTTTGCCGCGCGGGACGGCGGGGGAGTGATGCAGTTCGCTCGTGCGGAGGCTGAGCAGCGCGCCGACCACGGCCAGGCACGCGGCCGAGTTGATGACGAACGACCAGCCTCCGCCGACCGCGGTGATGAGGATTCCGCCGAGTGCCGGGCCGATCAGGCCGCCGAGCTGGAAGATCGAGGAGTTGAGGCTGATGGCGTTGCGGAGGTATTTGGGGCCGACGAGTTCGTTGACGAAGACCTGGCGGGCGGGGTTGTCCACGACGGTGACGAGGCCGAGTACGAACGAGATGGCGTACACGTGCCAGACCTGCACGGCGTGGGTGAGCGTCAGGGCTGCGAGCAGCGCCGCGAGCGCGGCGGCCGCCGACTGCGTGCAGATCAGGAGGCGCTGCTTCGAGTACCGGTCGGCGATGACGCCGCCCCAGAGCCCGAACAGCAGCATCGGGGTGAACTGCATGAAGACGGTGACGCCGACCACGGCCACGCTTCCGGAGAGCTGGAGCACCAGCCAGTCCATCGCGATCCGCTGCATCCAGACGGCGGTGTTGGCGACGAGGTTGCCGGCGGCGAAGCGGCGGTAGTTGGTCACGCGCAGCGAGATGAAGGTCTCGCGCCACGGCGGGCGTGCGCTGAGGGTGGGCATGGGGCCGGTGGGAGGGGCTGCTGCTGCGGTGGAGTTCGCCACGAGTGATTCCTGCGTTCCTGGTTCCGTATGGTCTCTTCGAGTTCTCCCTCTACGCTACGGAATCGGCGGTATTGTTTCAGCCAATTGAAGCTATAACTCCCATTGGCTTTCCGAATAACCGCCGTGAACGGAGCACCGACCGGATGTTCGACCCCGTCCTCCTGCGCACCTTCCTCGCCGTCGTCGACACGCGCTCGTTCACGCGAGCGGCCCAGCGGCTCGGCATCAGCCAGCCGACCGTCAGCCAGCACGTCCGGAGGCTGGAGCAGGCCGCCAAGCGCCAGCTCGTCTCCCGCGACACCCGGGAGGTGCGGCTGACCGACAACGGCGACGCCATGGCCGGGTTCGCCCGAACGATCCTGGCCGCGCACGCCGAGGCGGACAGCTACTTCAGCGGATCGGCGATGCGCGGGAGGCTGCGGTTCGGTGCGGCCGACGACCTCGCGATCACGACCCTCCCGCGCATCCTGCGGCATTTCCGCCAGCAGAACCCGCAGGTCAACCTGGAGCTCACCGTCGACCAGTCCGCCCCGCTGCACCGCCGCCTGATGGCGGGGCACCTCGACCTCATCTTCATCAAGCAGAACCCCGGCACGACCGACGGCACGGTGGTCGCGACCGACGAGCTGGTCTGGATCGGGCAGGAGAAGACGGCGCTGGAGCCCGACGCTCCGGTGCCGCTGATCGCCTACCAGGGGCCGAGCCTCAGCCGCCAGATCACGATCGACGCGCTGGAGGCGGCCGGCCGCACCTGGCGGATCACCTGCAACACGCGCGAAGTCAACGGCGTCCTGGCCGCCGTGCGCGCGGGCCTGGGGGTCGCGGTGTTCCCGCGGTCGCTCATCCCCAGCGACCTCATCAAGGTCACCAACCGGTTCAGCCTCCCGGAGCTCGGGCACGTGGACTTCACGCTGCTGTCCAACCCGTCGGCGGCGCGGGAGCCGGTGGAGGCGCTCACCACGGCCATCCTCGCCCGGGCGGTCACGCGGGTGCCCTGAGCCGGTCCGCGACAGCCGGGGGCTCAGCCTTCGACCGGGATGCGATCCGGGTCGGGGGGCCGCACGCCGCCGTCCCCCGAGCGCTGCCGCAGCAGCAGGGCCACGACCGGGAAGATCAGCACCGACAGCATCCCGGCGCCGACCAGCGCCGTCGCGGTGCCGGAGGTCAGGTCGTGGTCCTTCAGCCCGATGTTGGTCACGGCGACGATGATCGGCAGCCCCGTCGCACTGAACAGCGTGAGGGACGCCCGGTCCGCGAAGGTCGAGCCGCGCGGGGCCGCGAGCGAGCCGGGGAGGCCGCGCACGATCAGCAGCAGCACCAGGAAGATCGGCAGCAGGAGCAGCGCGTGCGGGTCACCGAGCAGGCCGCGCAGGTCGAACGTGACTCCGGTCTCGATGAAGAAGACGGGGACGAGGACGCCGAACGCCACGGCCTCCAGCTTGGTCTCGATGAGCTCCGCATCCGCCTTGGCGGCCCCGGAGAGCAGGACGCGCACGACGACGCCCGCGGCGAACGCGCCGAGCAGCATGTCCAGGCCGAGGGCGAGGCTCAGTCCGACCAGCGCGGCGATGGCGAGCACCACGACGCGGACGGCGAACTGCCCGCTGGTGTGCAGGGTGGCGCGCACGAGCGCGTGGAAGCGTTCGTGGCCTCCCCGCGCCGCGAACCACACCGCCGCGGCGGCGACCAGGGCGAACCCGATCAGCACGAGCGCGGCAGCCAGCGGCCTGCGCCCGGAGAGGAACAGCGAGATGGCCAGCAGCGGCCCGAACTCGCCCACGGCGCCCACCGCCGTGACCGCGAGGCCGAACGGCGTGCGCAGCTCGCCGGCGTCGCGCAACATCGGCATCAGCGTCCCGAGCGCGGTCGAGCACAGCGCGATCCCGACATAGACACCGGCGATCGCGTTCGGCGCGAGCAGCACGCCCAGCAGCACGCCTCCGACCAACGAGATGAGCCAGCCGAGGGAGGCCCGGCGCAGCGGCCGGCCGCGGATCGCGTGGAAGTCGATCTCGTTGCCGGCCATGAAGAACAGGAAGGCCAGGCCGAACTGCCCGACCGCGTGCAGGGCGTCCGAGGCCGGGATCCAGCCCAGCACGCTCGGGCCGGCCAGGGTGCCGAGCAGGATCTCGAACACGACGAGCGGGATCTTCGCGACCCTCCCCACCACCGAGGCCACCAGGGCGGCGACGACGGCCAGCAACGGCACGAGCACGATCGTTCCGACGAGCGGGTTCATGCGGCCGATGCTAGAGCGGGAGCCGGGCCGGCGGGGAGTTCACACGGACGAAATCCGCGCCCACTATCGTGGCAGCATGCGTGAACTCCAAGCCAGGATCATCGACGAGCTGAACGTGACGCCGAGCGTCGACCCCGCGGAGGAGGTCGACCGGCGCGTCGACTTCCTCGTGCGCTATCTGAAGGCGACCGGCGCTTCCGGGTTCGTGCTCGGCATCAGCGGAGGGCAGGACTCCTCCCTCGCAGGCAGGCTCTGCCAGCTCGCGGTCGAGCGGCTCGCCGCGGACGGCATCGAGGCCGAGTTCATCGCGGTGCGCCTGCCGTACGGCGTGCAGCACGACGAGGACGACGCGCAGCTCGCGCTCACGTTCATCAAGCCGCAGCGCACCATCGAGTTCAACATCCAGCGCGGCGTGGACGGGGTGGAGGCCGAATTCGGCGACGCCGTCGGCGAGCCGATGACCGACTTCACCAAGGGCAACGTCAAGGCCCGCATGCGGATGGTGGCCCAGTACGCCATCGCCGGCCAGCGCCGCCTGCTCGTGGTCGGCACCGACCACGCGGCGGAGGCCGTGACCGGCTTCTTCACCAAGTACGGCGACGGCGGCACCGACGTGCTGCCGCTGAGCGGCCTGACCAAGCGCCAGGGCCGTGCGCTGCTGGAGCACCTGGGGGCCCCGGCTCGCCTCTACGAGAAGGCGCCGACCGCCGACCTCCTCGACCTCGACCCCGGCCAGACCGACGAGGCCAACCTCGGCATCCAGTACAGCGACATCGACGACTTCCTGGAGGGCAAGGAGGTCGCGGACGAGATCGCGTCGGCGATCGAGACGCGCTACCTGGCGACCGAGCACAAGCGGCGGGTGCCGGCGAGCATGTTCGACGACTGGTGGACGACGCGCGGCGACTACAGCCGCTGAGTTATCGCCAGCACGACGAAGGGGCGCCGACCGGATGGTCGGCGCCCCTTCTGTCCGTGGGGTGGCTCGGGTGCGCAGGTCAGCCGACGGGCTGGCCGAAGCGCTGATTCGGGGTGGTGTCGTTCTCGTCGCCGGCCGCGGCGAATGCGGACACCGGCAGCGGGGTCTCGTCGTTGGCGCCGGCCGGGGTGGGGTAGTTCGCGGCGGTGAACGAGGAGTCGGTGCGAGCCGTGGGAGTGCTCGCCTCGGGCGCCGCCGCCACGGGAGCGCTCGAAACTGGAGTACTGGCGACGGGAGCGTAGGAAGCGGCCGGGACCGTCTCCTCCGTCGCCGTGGAGGCCGGCGCCGCGTGCTGCTCGTGGTGCTGCTGCGCGACCCAGGCGTCCTGCTGCGCCACGAGCGTGTTGCTCGGGTCGGCGCTCTCGAAGCGCCAGCGCTCGAGGTCGCCCTGGAAGATGCGGCGCGCGCGGCTCGGCTTGTTCTGCCACTCGATCAGCCGGTCGCGGAACTCCGCGATGGCCGGGTCGAGCTGGTAGCCGAACGTCGCGGACGCGCGCTTCATCTCGGCGAGCTGGTGACCCGCCCAGTTCGCGGCGATGCCGGACCCCTTGATCGGCAGGAGCCGCACGAGGATGTCGGCCTGGCCGACGGCGCGGTCGGAGAGCACCTGCTCGGCCGGGGTCAGCGAGTTCCAGACGGACGCCTCGGTCGCCGCGTCGACGAGCGCGGCGATCGCGCTGGCCTTCTGCTGACGGTCGGTGCGCGAGAGGAGTCCACGGAGTGCCCCGCGCGCGATCCACGCGGCGAGCAGGCCGGAGACGATGACGGCGATCGCGAGGACCGCCGCAGTGAAGACCGCGGGCTGCGCGGCCGACGAGTTGAGCCAATCGACGAAGTCATTCCACCACTGCATGCCGTGATGGTAACCGGGCCGACCGTTCCGCCCGGGCAGCGGGCGCGCTGTGTCGCGCATCCCGCCGCGAACCTCGCCTGGCGCCGCCGGCTCATCGGCACAGGTGCGCCGTCGTAGCAGAATGGAGGCCGGACCGATCGAAGGGATGGACCGATGCAGACTTTCGTCCTCGCCGGCGGGTGCTTCTGGTGCCTGGACGCCGTCTACCGCGTGCTCCGCGGAGTGCAGGACGTGGTGTCCGGCTACACCGGCGGCGCCGCCGTGGACCCGAGCTACGAGGAGGTGTGCACCGGCACCACCGGGCACGCCGAGGCCGTCGCCGTCACCTTCGACCCGGAGGTCATCCCGGCCGAGGTGATCCTGGACGTCTTCTTCACGCTGCACGACCCGCGCCAGCTCAACCGGCAGGGCGCGGACGTCGGCACGCAGTACCGCTCGGCGATGTTCTTCGACGGCGAGGAGCAGCGCACGCTGTTCGAAGCCGCGCGCGACCGGGCGGCCGAGTACTGGGAGGGCGGCATCGTGACGACGATCGAGCCGCTCGGGACGTTCTACCGCGCCGAGGAGTACCACCAGGACTTCTTCGCCAAGAACCCGGGCCAGGGTTACTGCCTGGCGGTCGCGCTGCCCAAGGTGAACAAGATCCGGGCGTCGTACGCGCCGTACGTGACCGCGGCCTGACGCCCGCCGCGTCGTCCTCCACAGGCCGACCCATTTCGCCGGTTCTCCACGGATCTTGCGATCTTCCCGCCGTGTGCCTTGCGGCTCGGCCATCGTTGAGGGACGGCCGCACCGGCGGTCGCACAGACGGGCGAGCACATGACGGGGGAGCACAATGACGGAAATGGTGACGGTACGGGGCACGGTGGCGACGAGCCCGCGGCACCTCCACGCGGAGGCGGGTGCGCCGATCACGAGCTTCCGGCTCGTGACGAACGACCGCAGGCGCGCACGGCGCTCGGGACCGACTGCGCCCGACGGGCCGTCCAACTGGTTCACGGTCATGGCGTTCGACGAGCTGGCGTTGAGTGCGGCGGCTTGCATCGCGCGCGGCGACCCGCTCGTGGTGGCCGGGAGGCTGTGCGTGCGCGATTGGGAGGGTGAACAGCTCGGCGTGACGGTGGAGATCGAAGCGGAGGCGATCGGGCACGACCTGACCTGGGGGCGCAGCGAGTTCACGCGCCGTACGGAGGGGCTCGACCTGGCAGGCGTCCGCGGAGCCGAGCCTCGGCCGCTGTCGGGCACGCCGGAAGCGGCAGAACGTCAGGGACACTCCATAGGGACCGGGCCCTAGGGTGGACAGCATGAGAGCGCCCGTCCGACCCGCCGCCGTCCTGCTGGCGGGTGCGGCGGTCGCTGCGGCGCTGCTGCTGAGCGCGTGCACGGGGGCTCACCCCTCCGCGACGACCGATCCCGCGCCGCACACGACGGCGTCCGACTCGGCCACGCCCACCCCCACGCCGACCGCGAGCGCGGCGCCAGCGCTCGTGCCCGGCGGCACCGCCGAGCAGAACCTGCCGTACTTCGACAAGGTCAACCAGGCGACGATCGCGGCCAAGCCGACCGCGAAGGGGCGCGACTTCATCGACGCGCTCGTGGCGGCGGGTTTCACCAAGTCGGACATGCAGCTCACGCCGGACACCACGACGATCGGGCTCACCGCGCCGTCCATCCAGTTCTCCGTGCAATTCGGAGCAAGTTGTGTGATCGGCCAGTACGGGCCCGACTCCGGCGGCTACACCAGCCTCGCCAGCCCCACCCTCGCGACCGGAGGCTGCCTGATCGGCCAGACCCGGCCGATCGACTGGTAGTTCCCGGTATCCTCGTACAGGGCTTTCGCCCGGCGAGTCCAACACAGGGAGTTCAGGAAAAAGAGTGGCCGAATACATTTACTCGATGGTCAGGGCCCGCAAGGCCGTCGGCGACAAGGTGATCCTCGACGACGTGACGATGGCGTTCCTGCCCGGAGCGAAGATCGGCGTCGTCGGTCCGAACGGCGCGGGTAAGTCGACCATCCTGAAGATCATGGCCGGCCTCGACACCCCCTCCAACGGCGAAGCCAAGCTGTCCCCGGGCTACACGGTCGGCATCCTCATGCAGGAGCCGCTGCTGGACGAGAGCAAGACCGTCCTCGAGAACGTCCAGGAGGGCGTGGGCGAGATCAAGGGCAAGGTCGACCGGTTCAACGAGATCTCGGGCCTCCTGGCCGACCCGGACGCCGACTTCGACACGCTGCTGGCCGAGATGGGCACGCTGCAGGAGCAGATCGACGCCGCCGACGCGTGGGACCTCGACTCCCAGCTCGAGCAGGCGATGGACGCGCTGCGCTGCCCGCCGGGGGACTGGCCGGTCAACACGCTCTCCGGTGGTGAGAAGCGCCGCGTCGCGCTCTGCAAGCTGCTGCTGCAGAAGCCGGACCTGCTGCTGCTGGACGAGCCGACCAACCACCTCGACGCCGAGAGTGTGCTCTGGCTCGAGCAGCACCTGGCCAAGTACCACGGCGCCGTGCTCGCCGTCACCCACGACCGGTACTTCCTCGACCACGTGGCCGAGTGGATCGCCGAGGTCGACCGCGGCCACCTCTACCCGTACGAGGGCAACTACTCGACCTACCTCGAGAAGAAGCGCGAGCGGCTCGAGGTCCAGGGCAAGAAGGACGCCAAGCTGGCCAAGCGCCTGTCCGACGAGCTCGACTGGGTGCGCAGCAACTCCAAGGGACGCCAGGCGAAGTCCAAGGCGCGCCTGGCGCGCTACGAGGAGATGGCGGCCGAGGCGGAGCGCACCAGAAAGCTCGACTTCGAGGAGATCCAGATCCCGCCGGGGCCGCGCCTCGGCCAGATCGTGATCGACGCGAAGAACCTGCAGAAGGGCTTCGGCGACCGCGTGCTCATCGACGGCCTCACCTTCACGCTGCCGCGCAACGGCATCGTCGGCGTGATCGGCCCGAACGGCGTCGGCAAGACGACCCTGTTCAAGACGATCGTCGGGCTGGAGCCGCTCGACAACGGCGACCTGAAGGTCGGCGAGACCGTCCAGATCTCCTACGTCGATCAGACCCGCGGCGGCATCGACCCGAACAAGAACGTGTGGGAGGTCGTGTCCGACGGGCTGGACTACATCCAGGTCGGCAAGACCGAGGTCCCGTCGCGCGCGTACGTCTCCACCTTCGGGTTCAAGGGGCCGGACCAGCAGAAGAAGTCGGGCGTGCTCTCGGGCGGTGAGCGCAACCGCCTCAACCTGGCGCTGACGCTCAAGCAGGGCGGCAACCTCCTGCTGCTCGACGAGCCGACCAACGACCTCGACGTCGAGACGCTTTCCAGCCTGGAGAACGCGCTGCTCGAGTTCCCCGGCTGTGCGGTGGTCATCACCCACGACCGGTGGTTCCTCGACCGCATCGCGACCCACATCCTCGCCTACGAGGGCACCGAGGAGAACCCGTCCAACTGGTACTGGTTCGAGGGCAACTTCGAGGCGTACGAGGAGAACAAGGTCCAGCGCCTCGGCCCCGACGCCGCGAAGCCGCACCGCTCCGCGTACCGCAAGCTCACACGCGACTGACCCCGCCATGCGACTGCACGTCCCGATCAAGCTCCGCTGGAGCGACCTCGACGCGTACGGCCACGTGAACAACGCCGCGATGCTGCGCCTCCTGGAGGAGGCGCGCATCGAGGCGTTCTGGGCGACCGACGAGCACGCAGTAGGCGGCTCCACGGCCGTGCTCGACGGCCGGCCGGGCGCCGACACACTCACGCTCATCGCGCGTCAGGAGATCGAGTACCTCGCGCCCATCCCGTACCTGCGCCAGCCGCTCGACGTGCAGCTCTGGCTCGGCAGGCTGGGCGGCGCGAGCCTGGAGGTCAACTACGAGGTGTGGTCGCCCGAGGGCGTCGAGCCGCGCACGATGTTCTCGCGCGCCTCGACCACGATCGTCCTGGTCGACGCCGCCAGCGAGCGCCCGCGCCGGATCAACGACCGCGAGCGCGACGCCTGGACGCCGTACCTCGACGACCCCGTGCAGTTCACCAAGCGCTGAGCCCGGCGGGCGGCGTCACTGCGTGACGGTGACCTTGTCGCCCGAGACGCTCGCCTTCAGCTTCGCCAGCGGTGTGCTCGCCGGCCCGTTGACGACGTCCCCGGTCGCGGCGTCGAACACCGAGCCGTGGCACGGGCAGTCGAACTGCTTGCCCTGCGGCGCGACCGTGCAGCCCTGGTGCGTGCACACCGCGCTGAACGCGACGACCGTGCCGGCCGACGGTTGCGAGACGACGATCGGCGTGGAGCCGAGTTGCGCGGAGACGGCGCCGCCGACCGGGATCGACGAGAGAGCGACGGTGGCCGAGCCGCCGTTCCCGTTCCCCGATCCGTCGCCCGACGCGCCCGAGCCCTGCGGCGTGCATGCCGCCAGCACGAGCGCCCCCGCGCCTGCTGCGGACACGCCGCCGATCTGGACGAGGGTGCGGCGCGTCAGCGGCGCGGATTCGGTCATCGTGGATCCTCCCGGTCGGCAGTGCTTTCTCCTAGGTTAGGCACGGGAGGGTGACGGTACCGGTTCACACATGGAGTTCTGAACTTTTCCCGCACCGTCTCCGTGGTTAGTGCAGGAGGTGACCATGCCGGATGAGGACGCACGCCTGCTGCGCGAGCTGCACGACCAGCACGCGCAGGCGGTCTGGCGTTACGTCGTCCACCTCACCGGCGACCGAGCGATGGCCGACGACGTCGTGCAGGAGACCCTGCTGCGCGCCTGGCGCAAGCCGGCGGTGCTGGACCAGAGCCAGCAGTCCGCGCGCGCCTGGCTGTTCACCGTCGCCCGCAACATCGTCATCGACGACAAGCGCAGCGCGCACTCGCAGCACGAGTTCGGCACCGACACCCTCCCGGAGCGGCCCTCGTCGCCGAACGACGGCGCGGACGCCGTCCTCGACGCCTGGCTCGTCTCGGACGCGCTGGCCGAGCTCTCGGACGAGCATCGCGCCGTCATCGTCCACGCGTACTACGGCGGCAGGTCCATCGCGGAGATCTCCCGTGAGCTGGAGATCCCGGAGGGCACGGTCAAGTCGCGGCTGCACTACGGCCTCCGGGCCATGCGGCTCGCGCTGCAGGAGAGAGGGGTGACGGAGCGATGAACCACGACGAATTCGCCACCTGGGACGCCGCCTACGTGCTCGGCGCCCTCGCTCCGGCCGAGCGCAAGGAGTACGAGGAGCACCTGCGCGAGTGCGGGCGCTGCTCGTCGGCGGTCGCCGAGCTCGCCGGCATGCCGGGGCTGCTCGGCCGGGTGCCCCGGGAGCAGGCGTTCGCCCTGCTCGACGAGGAGGCGCCGCAGGACGCCGGGCTCGGCGCGGAGGTGCTCCCGTCGTTGCTGGACGCCGCCCGGCGGCGCAGGCGGCGGTCGCGCTGGCTGGTGGGCGGTCTCGCCGCTGCGGCGGCGGCCGTGCTCGTGGGGGCCATCGCGATCGCCGTCCCGGCGCTGGAGCCCGGCACGCCGGCGGGCACGAGCGTGGCGATGGAGCAGGTGGAGCCGAGCGCGCTGTCCGCCGACCTGCACCTCACCTCGGAGCCGTGGGGCACACGGATCGACTCCCGCTGCGCCTACGCGAAGGTCGGCGGCGACGACGGCGGCCGCACCTGGACGTACGCGATGGTCGTCACCGACAAGTCCGGCCACCAGACCCAGATCTCGACCTGGACGGCGGCGGAGGGAACCGTGGTCGAGCCCGCGGCGACGACGAGTGTCCCGCTGGCCGACATCGCCGCGATCGACATCCGCGCCGCGGGCAACGGCACCGTGCTGCTCCGCAGCACCTTCGGCTGAGCCGACGCGTCAGTCGCGCAGCTTCGCCGCGTCCGGAATCCGGATGGTCGCCTCCTGGGCGACGCTGGCGACCAGACGGCCGTCGCGGCTGAAGATGCGCCCGAGCGCCAGCCCGCGGCCTCCGTTCGCGCTCGGCGACTCCTGGGTGTACAGCAGCCACTCGTCCACCCGGGCCGGCCGGTGCCACCACATCGCGTGGTCGAGGCTCGCCGCCTTCAGGCCCGGGGTCGCCCAGGCGACGCCGTGCCGGCGCATGACGGACTCCATGATCGTGTAATCGCTGGCGTACGCCAGGGCCGCGCGGTGGAGGGCCGGGTCGTCCGGGAGGTCGCCGATCGAGCGGAACCACACCGCCTGGTGGGCGACGTGCGCGCCCTCCACCGACAGGTAGATGGGCGACGGGACATGACGCATGTCGAACGGCCGCTGGCTCGCCCAGTACTGGGCGACCGGGTGCTCGACCTCCTCCAGCGTCGCCGCCGAGTTCGGCAGCGACTCGGGGTCGGGGAGGCCTTCTGGCATGTCCACCTGGTGCTCCAGGCCCTCGTCGTCGTCCTGGAAGGAGGCGATCATCGACAGGATCGGCAGCCCGTTCTGGTACGCCTGCGTGCGGCGGGTGGAGAACGAGCGGCCGTCGTGGATGCGGTCGACGGAGAAGGTGATCGGGTAGTTGACGTCTCCCGGCCGCAGGAAGTACCCGTGCATCGAGTGGATGCTGCGGTCGTCCGCCACCGTGCGCGTCGCCGCCACGATGGACTGGGCGAGCACCTGGCCGCCGAACACGCGGCCCAGCGGCATCCACTGGGAGGGCCCGGTGAAGATGTCCTCGCTGGTGCGGGCACCGGTGTCGGTGAGGTCGAGTGCGGTGAGCAGCGATTCCAGGGGCTCTGTCACAGTGTCTCCGTCCGGGGTCTCTAGTAGCTTAGAGGGCAGATGAGCCAGTCGTTTTCCCTCCAGGACACCCTCGCCGCCGCCGACCTGCAGACGTACCTGTCGCGCGCCGCCCGCGTCGAGGAAGGGTCGGTGCGCCTGATCGCAGGATCGGGCGTGCTCGCCGTGTACACCGCCATCCTCTATCCGAGGGGGCTGCTCGACCAGACGCCGACGGTGCTCGGGTTGCGCACCTTCCTGACTCACCACGATGTGGAGTTCGACGTCGTCGTGCCGATCCGTTCGCTGCTCGACCGGCTCGCGCGGGTGCGCGAGGCGGCGGAGAGCGCCGCGGCCGCCTCCGAGACCGGGGCGGTCGGGGAGGAGGGCCGCGACGGCGACGAGTCCGGCGCGGTCGACGGCGCGGTGGAGAGCGCGCCGCTGGAGGTGCGGCTGCCGATGGAGGCGCCCTCCGTCACATGGGCGGGCATCTCGCCGCCCCGCGGCGGCTGGCGCCCGGTCGGCGAGACGGGCTACGAGCTCCTGCAGGCGACGGCGGCCGCCGGCATCGCCGAGGTCGCGGAGGCCGTGCCGACCGGCACCGGCGAGCAGCTCGTCCAGCGGGTGCGGGCCGAGGTGTGGGGCCGTCCCATCCCCGAGCTGGAGTACATCCCGGCCGGTGCGGCGTTCGCCGCCGAGAGCCTGGGGTTCCTGGCCGCGGGGGAGCCGGTCGCCATCCTGGAGACCGGGCCGTGGACGCGGCTGACCACGCGGCGCGGGCACACGCTCATCCGCCGCCAGTCGTGGAGCCTGCGCGGCTAGACCGTTCGCGCCACCGCGCGTCCGGCCTGCCGCCCAGAGAACAGGCAGCCGCCGAGGAACGTTCCCTCCAGCGCCCGGTACCCGTGCACGCCGCCGCCGCCGAATCCGCTCGCCTCGCCCGCCGCGTACAGCCCCGGCACGGGCGCGCCGTCGGCGCCGAGCACCCGGCCGTCGAGGTCGGTCTCGATTCCGCCGAGGCTCTTGCGGGTGAGGATGTGCAGCTTCACGGCGATCATCGGCCCGGCCTTCGGGTCCGTGAGCTTGTGCGGCGACGCCACCCGGATGAGCTTGTCGCCACGGTAGGCTCGCGCGCCCCGGACCGCCGCGAGTTGGAGGTCCTTGCCGAACGGGTTGTCGAGCTGCCGGTCGCGCTCGCGCACGTGCCGGGTCACCAGCTCGGCGTCGAGCGGGACCTCCGACAGCCGCTGCATCCCGGCGAGCAGCTCGTCCAGGGTGTCCGCCACGACGAAGTCGGCGCCCTTCTCCTTGAACGCCTCCACCGGCCCGGGCGCGCCCGGGGCGACGCGCTTGGCGAGCAGGCCGAAGTCCTTGCCCGTGAGGTCGGGGTTCTGCTCGCTGCCGGAGAGCGCGAACTCCTTCTCGATGATCTTCTGGGTGAGGATGAACCACGAGTAGTCCGAGCCGACCTTCCGCAGGTGCTCCAGCGTCCCGAGCGTGTCGAAGCCGGGGAACAGCGGCGCAGGCAGCCGCTCGCCGCGCGCGTCCAGCCAGAGCGACGACGGCCCGGGCAGGATGCGGATGCCGTGCCGCTGCCAGATCGGGTCCCAGTTCTGGATGCCCTCGGTGTAGTGCCACATCCGGTCGCCGTTGATGAGGTGTGCTCCTGCCGCCTCCGCGATGCCGAGCATGCGGCCGTCGACGTGGGCGGGCACGCCGGAGAGCATGAAGTCCGGGGGAGTGCCGAGCCGTTCCGGCCAGGCCGCCCGGACCAGGTCGTGGTTGCCGCCGATCCCGCCGCTGGCGACCACGACCGCGGGGGCGCGCAGCTCGAAGTCCGCGATGCGCTCCCGGTTGCTCGCCGCGCCGCGCCGGGCGGCGTCGGGCTTCAGGATCGCGCCGCGGACCCCGGCGACGCGGCCGTCCTCCACGATCAGCTCGTCCACCCGGTGGCGGTGCAGCAGGCGTGCCTTCCCGGTCGCCGCGGCGGCCTGCACCTGGCGGACGAACGGCTCGAGCACGCCAGGGCCGGTGCCCCAGGTGACGTGGAAGCGCGGCACCGAGTTGCCGTGACCGGCCGCGGTGCCGTCGCCGCGCTCGGCCCAGCCGACCACCGGGAAGAACCGGACGCCCTTCTCGTGCAGCCAGGCGCGCTTCTCGCCGGCGGCGAACTGGAGGTACGCCTCGGCCCAGCGCTTCGGCCAGTGGTCCTCGGCGCGATCGAAGCCGGCGCTGCCGAACCAGTCCTGCCGGGCGAGGGCGAGCGAGTCGGCGACGCCCATCCGGCGCTGCTCGGGGGAGTCGATCAGGAAGAGGCCGCCGAACGACCAGAACGCCTGACCGCCGAGGGAGGCCGCCGGCTCCTGGTCGAGGATCGTCACGGACTTGCCCGCGTCGAGCAGTTCGCACGCGGCCACCAGCCCGGCGAGTCCGGCTCCCACGACGAGGCAGTCGGGTTCAGCGGTCATGGCGTGGCTCCTTCGGCACGGCGGGAGGTCGAGGCGGCTACTCCTCGAATGTGTTGACCATAGCGAACGCGGCCCGCTCCAGATAGTTCCAGAGGGTCTCGTCCTGCAGGGGCGGCAGCCCCAGCTCGTCGACCGCGACGCGCATGTGCGCGAGCCAGCGGTCGCGCGCGTCGGGGTTGACCTTGAAGGGGTTGTGCCGCATCCGGAGGCGGGGGTGGCCGCGCTCCTGGCTGTAGGTGGTCGGGCCACCCCAGTACCGCTCCAGGAACAGCGTGAGGCGCTCTTTGGCGGGACCGAGGTCCTCCTCCGGGTACATCGGCCGCAGCACCGGGTCGGCGGCGACGCCCCGATAGAAGGTGTCCACGAGGCGCACGAACGTGGCGTGGCCGCCGATCTGCTCGAAGAAGGAGGGGCCGGCCGGCGGCCCGACGGGGAGGGTGGTCATCTCACTCGGCTTCGTCTGCGGGAGGCTGTTCGGCCGCCGGGGGCTTCGGGGTGCGGGGCTTGGCGGCGGGCTTCGCCGGGGTGGCGGCGGGCTTCGCGGGGGTGGCAGCGGGCTTGGCGGGCGCGGCGTCGGGCTTGGCGGGCTTGGCCGGCGCGGCGTCGGGCTTGGTCTCGATCGCCGGACGGATGCGGATGGCGCCGGGATCGGCCGCCCGGGTCGCCGTGCGCTTCGCCGCCGCGCGGGCCTTGCGCCCGGTGAGCGGCCGGTCCGGCACGACGGGCGTCGGCCGGGTGCGCGGCGGCTTGGCGCCGTTGACGCTGCCCGCGCCGTCGAACCCGGAGAGCACCACCGCCGACAGCGACGGCAGCGTCACGCCGAGCTCGTCCGTGGCCTGCTTGAGGCGCAGCCGCAGCTCGCGGGAGACGTCGTCCTTGGCCGTCGTGCGGGTCTTCAGCACGATCCGGATCACGATGGCGTCGGCGGAGATCGACTCCAGCCCCCACAGCTCCGGCTTGTCGAGGATGCGCGAGCGCCACTTGGGGCTGGTCGCGAGCGCGGTCGCGGCCTCCATCAGCTTGGCCTGCACCGCCTCGATGTCGGTGTCGTACGGCACCGCGACGTCCACGATCACGCGCGACCAGCCCTGCGACATGTTGCCGACGCGCAGGATCTCGCCGTTGCGGACGAACCAGAGGGTGCCGTTGACGTCGCGCACCTGGGTGACCCGGATACCCACCGCCTCCACCACACCGGTCGCCGGCCCGAGGTCGACCACGTCGCCGACGCCGAGCTGGTCCTCCATGACCATGAAGAGGCCGTTCAGGACGTCCTTGACGATGTTCTGCGCGCCGAAACCGAGGCCGGCGCCGATCGCGGCGGTGAGGAGGGCGAAGGAGGTGAGCGCGTCCGGAGCGAAGACCTGGATGACCAGGATGATCGTGATGATCCCGATCGTGACGTTCACGATGTTGCTCAGCACTGAGCCGAGCGTGCGGGTGCGCTGGACCACGCGCACCGCCGCGAGCGGGGAGGCGACCAGGGCCTGCGTGTCCGTCACGCTCTGGCCCTTCTTGACCCCGCTGACGATCTGGCGCACGACGCGACGGATCACCGCGCGCAGGATCCAGGCCAGGAGGATCGCGCCGAGGACGATGCCGGCCGCGTGTGCGAGGTTCCAGCCGGCGTCGACCATCCACGAGCCGAACGAGGTCCAGAAGTCCACTTTCAGAATGCTCATCGCACGGTATCCTACCGAGAGCTGCCTTGGCGTCTTCTGGAATCCGCGGCGCGGCTAGCTCTCCACCAGCCCGTTCTCGTAGGCGAAGATGACCGCGTGCACCCGGTCGCGGAGCTGCAGCTTGGCGAGGACCCGGCCGACATGCGTCTTGACGGTCGACTCGGTGAGGAAGAACTTCGCGCCGATCTCGCCGTTGGTCAGGCCGTCGGCCATCGCGAGGAGGATCTCTCGCTCGCGCGGTGTGAGCACCGCGGTCGGGTCCGCGGCGGTCCCGCCGGCGCTGTTCGCGGGCAGCCGGTCGGCGAACAGCTCCAGCATGGAGCGGGTCACGCGGCCGGTGACGGCGGCGTCGCCGGCGGCCACGGCGCGGATGGCCGCGGCCAGCTCGGCCGGCCGGGCGTCCTTCAGCAGGAACCCGCTCGCGCCGGCGCGCAGTCCGCCGAAGGCGTACTCGTCCAGGTCGAACGTCGTGAGGATGATGATGCGCGCGTCCGGGTTCGTCGTGACGATGCGCCGGGTCGCCTCGATGCCGTCGAGGTTCGGCATGCGCACGTCCATCAGGATGACGTCGGGCCGGGTCTCGACGGCGAGCCGGACCGCCTCCACGCCGTCGGCCGCCTCGCCGACCACGTGGAGGTCGGGCTCGGTCTCCAGCACCATCCGGAAGCCCAGCCGCACGAGCGCCTGGTCGTCGACGAGCAGGACGCGCAGCGGCTGCTCGGTCGGGTCGGGGTCGGTCATTCGGGTCTCCTGGTCGGGGCGGTGGGGGAGTTAGTGGTGGTGGTGGTCGAATCGGGCCCGGCAGAATCCACTCGTGCGAACTCCGCCACCAGCCGCCACCCGCCGCCGCGTCGTGGTCCGGCCTCCAGGGTCCCACCGTAGAGCGCGACGCGCTCCCGCAGGCCGAGCAGGCCGCTGCCCGAGCCCGGCACCGATCCGGTGTGGACCGTCGCGTCGTCCTCCACGGTGACGCGGACGTCCCGCTCCCCGAAGTCGATCGTCACGGCGACCATGGTCGCGAGCGCGGCGTGGCGGAGGGTGTTGGTGAGCGCCTCCTGCACCACCCGGAAGACCGTGAGCTGCTGCCCGATATCGGTGGGCGGGACGCCGGTGACCGTGATCCGCACCGGGAGTCCGGCGGCCCGGAACCGTTCGACCAGCTCGCGCAGGTCGGCGAGCCCCGGCTGCGGTGCGTGTGCCGCCGCCTCCTCGTCGCCCGCGCGCAGCACACCGAGCAGGCGGCGCATGTCGCCGAGGGCCCCGCGCCCGGTCTCGGCGACCAGCCGCATCGTCTCGGCGGAGCGCTCGGGCGCCGTGCCGACGAGCCCGGCGGAGCCGTCGGCGAGGGCGATCATCACCGTCAGGCTGTGCGAGACGATGTCGTGCAGCTCCCGGGCGACGCGGCTGCGCTCGGCCGCGGTGGCGAGTTCGGCTTGCTGGTCGCGTTCCCGGGCGAGCTGGTGGGCGCGGTCGATGAGCGCGTTCAGGTAGCGGCGCCGGTTGCCGACGTTGCTGCCGATCAGCACCGCGACGATGCAGAACGCGAGCGCGGCGAAGCCGGAGGGCAGCGCCTCCGTCGACAGCGGCGCGAACGCGGGCACCTCGGACACGATGGTCGCGATGGCGAGGGACACGATGGTCGCGACCGCCGTGATGCCGTAGCCGATCCACGCCGAGCGCACCGTGCGGTAGACCGCGAGGGCGTAGAGCGCGAACACCGCGGGCACGAAGTCGAGGTTGCGGCCGAGGAAGACGCTGACGACGAGGACGACGATCGCGATCCCGAACACCGCCCGCGGGTGCAGCCGCCGCGCGAACAATGCCGCGCCGGCGACGACCACGAGCAGGAGCTGGATCGCCGCGGCCAGGCCCGGGCTCCGCACCATGTGGACGACGCCCTCGGCGAGCGAGGGCACCAGGTAGACGCCCGCGACGATGGCGTCCACCACGAGCGGGTGCGCGCCGAAGTAGCGCCGCACCGCCCCGGGCGGCCTCGGGAGTTCGAGGTCGGCCGGGGCGGTGTCGGCGGCGGTCACTGGTGTGGTCACGCGTCCCGTCGCTGCAGCAGGATCGCTCCCACGATGAACGAGACGGCGGTCCAGATCACCACGGTGAGGATGTTCTGCCAGGGTTCGAGCGAGCCGTTTGCGATGCCGGCCATCCCGTCGCCCGCGTTGTTCATCAGATAGTGCGACCAGTCGGCCAGCCAGGTGGCCTTCGGAAGCACGCCGATCGCGATCTGGACGAGGATCGGAACGAGGAACAGCACGCCGACGACCGCGGAGATGCCCCCGGCGCTGGCCTTGATGATCGCCCCGAGTCCGAGCGCGAAGACCGCCACAAGCCCGAGATACGCGGCGGCGCCGAGGATCGACCAGAGCGTCGAGGCGTCGAACAGCGCGCCAGGATAGCCCTTGCCGCTCATCACGCTGATCGCGATCGCCCAGGAAGCGGCGAGACTGACCAGGCCGACCACGAACGACACGGCGAACAGCATGATCGCCTTGGCCGCCAGCACAGGGAACCGGTGCGGGACGGCGGCGAACGATGAGCGGATCATGCCGGTGGAGAACTCGCCGCTGATGGCGAGAACGCCGAGCACCGCGACGACGAGCTGGGCGAAGCGGAGCCCGAACGTGGCGGCGGTGGTGACGATGGTGTCGAGATGGAGCGTCGCGCCGCGCGGACCGCTCTCGGTGACGAGGGTGGAAGCGCTCGGGATCGAGAAGCTCAGGAGGGCGGCGAAGCCGACCACCAGGACCACGACGGCCACCAGCGTCCAGAACGTCGACCGCAGCGAGCGCAGCTTGATCCACTCCGAGCGCAGCACGCGCACGAAGCTCAGCCGGCCGACCTCGGCGTGGACGTATCCGGCGGCGGGTGCGGTTGCGGTGCTCATGAGGTGACCTCCGAGTGGTATTCGACCTCGTCCTGCGTGAGTTCGAGGTACGCCTCCTCGAGGGAAGCGCTGAGCGGGGTGAGTTCGTGGAGGGCGACGCCCGCGCCGGCCGCGGCGTCGCCGATCTGCGCGGCGCTGAGGCCGGTGACCTCGATGAGCTGGGCCTCCACGCCCGTGATCGTGACGTCTCCGCCCTGGATGGCGTTGGCGAGCCGCTCGACCTCGGGCGTGCGGACCCGGACCGCGCTGCGCGTGGCGCCGGCGAGGATCTGGTCGACAGGGGCGTCCGCGAGGACGCGGCCGCGGCCGAGCACGATGATGTGGTCGGCGGTCTGCGCCATCTCGCTCATCAGGTGCGAGGAGAGGAAGACCGTGCGCCCCTGCCCGGCGAGGTGCCGGGCGAACTGGCGCACCCAGAGCACGCCCTCCGGGTCGAGCCCGTTGACCGGCTCGTCCAGGATGAGCGTCGCCGGGTCCCCGAGCATGGCGGCGGCGATCCCGAGCCGCTGGCCCATGCCGAGCGAGAACCCGCCGACGCGCTTGCCCGCGACCGACTCCAGCCCGGTGAGGCCGATGACCTCGTGCACGCGGCGCTTGGAGATGCCGTGGGTGGCGGCCATCGCCAGCAGGTGGTTGTAGGCGGTGCGGCCGGTGTGCACGGCCTTGGCGTCGAGCAGTGCGCCGACCTCCCCGAGCGGGGACCGCAGCTCGGCGTAGCGCTTGCCGTTGATGGTCGCGGTGCCGTGGGTCGGCCGGTCGAGCCCCATGATCATGCGCATGGTGGTCGACTTGCCCGCGCCGTTCGGCCCGAGGAAGCCGGTGACCTTGCCCGGCTGGATGGTCGCCGAGATGTCGTCGACAGCGGTCTTGCTGCCGAACCTCTTGGTGAGGCTTTCGAGTTGGATCATGGCTCCGAGAGTAGGGCCGCCGAGGGCCTCGCGTCATCGAACCTGGGTACGACCTGCGTGTCGGACGAGGTCGTGCGTGAGAACGAGCCCGCAATTGTATGGAAAATGCATGAGGTGCAATGGGTTGATTTGTGACAATGCCGAGACCTAGGTTGGCGAGGGACGACGTCGTCGACCGATTGGATCACCATGCACCACCGCACGAAAATCGCGATCGCCGCTGCTGCAGCGGGAGCGCTGACCCTGGGACTCTGTTCGCCCGCGCACGCCCACGAGGACATGAGCGACGTCATGGACGCGCTCGCTTCTGCGAGCGAGGGGGCAGGAGCCTTACCCACAGACACGTCGGATGTGCTCAGCCACGTCGCGAGCGTCGAGACGACGGAGAGCGGCGAATTCGCGATCGACGAACGCGTCGGCGCGACGGACGTCGCGATCCCGAACGATCCGCGCGACGACCTCTCACTCGCCGTCGAACACATCGGCATCGAGATCTCGATCGGCCTCCCGTTCGCCGAGCAGGCGCGGCGCGCGATTGTGGAGGCGGACGGAATCGTCTCCTACGACAACCGCAACGGCACGACGACGGTCCCCGTGGTCAAGGAGGACGGAAGCGTCCAGATCACCACGGTCATCGACAACGCCTCCGCCCCGAAGCGCTTCGACTACACGATCGCGCTTCCCGCCGGCGGCTACCTGGAGCAGCTGAATGGCGGCATGATCGTCATCCGGGACGCGGACGGCGGGTTCCAGGGCGGCGTGCTTCCCGCGTGGGCGAAGGACGCCGACGGCGACGAGGTGCCGACGCACTTCGAGGTCGACGGCGGAGTGCTGACCCAGGTGGTCGAGCATGACGCGTCGACCGCGTATCCGGTGGTGGCCGATCCGGAGGTGGGCGGCGGGCTGCTGGCCGGCTATTGGATGAACCGGCCGGGCCACAACGGATACAACGGTGCAAGCGTCTGGTCGACCCATCTTTCTGCGTGGGGTGCCGCCGTCTACACGCAGGGCATTGTCGGAATCGAGATCGTGAAGAACCAGGGCTGGACGGAGTGGCGCAACTTCCCGCCCACTCCGGTGAGCGCGACGATTGAACAGCAGTACAAGTGCCACGCCCAGTTCGGCTACGCCGTGTGGATGTCCGGGGTGTGGTGGGATTTCGAGACGGCGCGACCTTCGAATCCAAACTGGCTGTGGAACGCTCAAGGCTGCAATTGGAAGTGAGCATATTCGAGCGCATCTACAAGCGAGCAACGATCGCCGCAGGACTTGGCATCGTATGCGCACTAGCCCTATCGTCCTGCAGTCTCCTCGACGCGCGCGCGATGCTCGATCCACGTGACGGGTTCGGCTCAGACGCCTACCTCCTCCCGCCGTTGGAATTGCCCGAAGATGTGACCGAAAAGGTATGCCCGAGCCGCTTCGGCTGCGAGAGGGCGGCGGAGTCGGAGCGAGTGCGGATCATGAAGTTCAGCACCTACACGCTGGCGCAAGCCGAGACGTACAACCTGGCCAGGTCAGGATTTCGCTCGGACCGCTTCGTGGTCGAGTTCCTCGACCCGTCCGTCACCGACGACGAGTGGCGGAGGGTCGCGGAGGTCGTCGACGGGACGGCAACGCCCTCACCCGACTGATGCCGACGAAACGGGGAGCCCTGGCCGGTCGACCGGACTCCCCGTTTCCGTCTCAACGACCGTTACGCCTGAGCGTCGCGCTCCTGCGCCGCGAGCGCCCGCTCGACGCCCGCGAGGTTCTCGACCACGAGGCGGCGCAGCGCCGCCGGCTCCGGGTTCGCGTCGAGCCACGCGCGCGTCGCGTCGCGCAGCTCGGCGTTCGCGAGCGGCGCCGGGTACATGCCCGCGACGAGGTACTCCGCGATCTTGTACGTGCGCGACGCCCAGACGTCCTGCAGCGCGGCGAAGTACGGCGCGACGAAGGACGCGAGCACCTCCTTGTCGGCCGCGCGCTGGAAGCCGAGGCCGGTGAAGCGGACGATCGTGTTCGGCAGCGCGTCCGAGCCGAACACCGAGTCCCAGGCCGCCTGCTTGCCGGCGAGCGTCGGGATCGACGCACGCGCCTGAGCGGCGAACTGCGCGCCGTTCGCGGTGTTGTCCTCCGCGAGGGCGGCGTCCACCTCGGCGTTGCCCGCGGCCCCGCCGGCGACGAGCGCGATGAGCAGCTCCCACGCCAGGTCCGTGTCCACCGTCAGGCCCGGGAGGGTCGCCGTGCCGTCGCGCAGGGCGGCGACGTTCGCGAGCTGCTCGGGGGTGGAGGCCAGCGCCGCGAAGAACTTCACGAACTGGAACTGCGCGTCGCTGCCGGCCTCGGCCTGCTGCGCGAGCTCCCAGAGCGCGGCCGCAGCCTCCTCGCTCGTCTGCTTCTGGCGCTCGGGCGCGACATAGCTGCCGGCGGCGAGCACGAGCTGGTTGAGCGTGGTGCGCAGCGTCGTGGACTCGGTCTCCGACGCGATGTTGCCGAGCACGAGGCGCACGTAGTCGCTCGCGGGCGTCTCGGCGTCGCGAGTGGCGTCCCAGACCGCGCCCCAGACCAGCGAGCGCGCGAGCGGGCTCTCGATCGAGGACAGGTGCTCCAGGGCGACACGGTGCGAGTCCTCGTCCAGGCGGATCTTCGCGTAGGCGAGGTCGTCGTCGTTGAGGAGGATGAGCGCCGGGCGCTTCTGCCCGACCAGCTCGGCGACCTCGGTCCGCTCGCCGTCCACGTCCAGCTCGATGCGCGAGGTGCGGACCAGGCGGCCCCCAACCAGGTCGTAGAAGCCGACCGCGAGGCGGTGCGGGCGGATCGTCGGGTAGTCGGCGGCGGCAGACTGGAGGATCGCGAAGGCGGTGATCGTGCCGTCGGCGTCCACCGTCAGCTCCGGGCGGAGGGTGTTGACGCCCGCGGTCTCCAGCCACTTCTTCGACCACTCGGTGAGGTCGCGGCCGCTGGTGGCCTCCAGCTCGACCAGGAGGTCGGTCAGCTCGGTGTTGCCGTGCTGGTGCTTCTTGAAGTACTGCGCGACGCCGGCGAGGAAGTCCTCCTGGCCGACCCACGCGACGAGCTGCTTGAGCACCGAGGCGCCCTTGGCGTAGGTGATGCCGTCGAAGTTGACCTGGACGTCCTCAAGGTCGTTGATCGTGGCGACGATCGGGTGGGTGGAGGGCAGCTGGTCCTGGCGGTACGCCCAGCTCTTCTCCATTGCGGCGAAGGTCGTCCACGCCTCGGTCCACTCGGTCGCCTCGGCGGTGGCGAGGGTGGAGGCGTACTCGGCGAACGACTCGTTCAGCCAGAGGTCGTTCCACCACTTCATGGTGACCAGGTCGCCGAACCACATGTGGGCGAGCTCGTGCAGGATCGTGACGACCCGGCGCTCCTTGATCGCGTCGGTGACCTTGGAGCGGAACACGTAGGTCTCGGTGAAGGTCACCGCGCCGGCGTTCTCCATCGCGCCCGCGTTGAATTCGGGCACGAACAGCTGGTCGTACTTCTCGAACGGGTACGCGTAGTCGAACTTCTCCTCGTAGAACGCGAAGCCCTCGCGGGTCTTCTCGAAGATGTAGTCGGCGTCGAGGTACTCGGCGAGGCTCTTGCGCGCGTACACGCCGAGCGGGATGGTGCGGCCGTCGCGGCTGGTCAGCTCGCTGTGCACCGACTCGTACGGGCCGGCGATGAGCGCCGTGATGTAGGAGGAGATGACCGACGTCGGGGCGAAGGACCAGGTCTTGGCGCCCTCTGCGGCGTCGACGGGCTCGGGGGTGGGGGAGTTGCTCACGACCGCCCAGTGCGCGGGGGCCGTCACGGTGAACGTGAACTCGGCCTTGAGGTCGGGCTGCTCGAACACCGCGAACATGCGGCGGGAGTCCGGCACCTCGAACTGGGAGTAGAGGTACACCTCGCCGTCCACCGGGTCGACGAAGCGGTGCAGGCCCTCACCGGTGTTGGTGTAGATCGCGTCGGCGTCGACGGTCAGCGTGTTCTCCGCCTGGAGGCCGTCGAGCTGGATGCGCACGCCGTCCGAGACCGCAACGGGGTCGAGCTCGACGCCGTTCAGCGTGACGGAGTGGACGGTCCGCGTGATCGCGTCGATGAACGTGGACGCACCCTCGGTCGCGGAGAAGCGCACGGTCGTTGTGCTGCGGAAGGTCTCCGGCCCGGTCGTCAGGTCGAGCGCGACGTCGTAGCTGTGGGTGCGGACGAGCGACGCGCGCTCCTGGGCTTCGATGCGGGTGAGGTTTTCTCCGGGCAACGCTGACTCCTTGAAAAGCGGATCGGGGGGTGTGGATCGTGTCCACCGGAACCACCTTACTGACGCGACGACGGCGGCGTCGGCGGCCTTCCCTAGACTGTTCGCATGCGCATCCACATCGCCACCGATCACGCCGGTCTCGAGTTCAGCACGCACCTGCAGGCGCACCTCACGGAGGCCGGTCACGAGGTGGTCGACCACGGCCCGACCGAGTACGACCCGATCGACGACTACCCGGCGTTCTGCATCAACGCGGCCAAGGGTGTCGTCCGCGACCAGCAGGCCGGCGTGAAGGCCCTCGGAGTGGTGTTCGGCGGCTCCGGCAACGGCGAGCAGATCGCGGCGAACAAGGTGCTCGGCGTCCGCGCCGCGCTGGTCTGGAACGAGAGCACCGCAGAGCTCGCCCGCCAGCACAACGACGCCAACGTGATCTCGATCGGCGCGCGCCAGCACACCGTCGAGGAGGCCACCCGCTTCATCGACCTCTTCATCGCCACCCCGTTCTCGCTCGAGGAGCGCCACGTGCGCCGCATCGCCCAGCTCGCGGAGTACGAGGCCACCGGCGACATCGCGGGCAAGAACGTGGACCGCTGATGCCCGAGGGCCACTCCGTCCACCGGATCGCGAAGCAGTTCGCCGTCAACTTCGTCGGGCACCGCGTCGCGGTGTCCTCCCCGCAGGGCCGGTTCGCCGAGGACGCGAAGCGCATCGACGGGCACACGATGATCGCCGCGAAGGCGGTCGGCAAGCAGATGTTCCTCGAGTTCGACAACGAGCTCTGGCTGCGCGTCCACCTCGGCATCTACGGCGCCTGGGACTTCGCGGGCGACATCAGCATCGACCCGACCATCGCGAGCGCGAACGGTCGGATGGGGCAGACCAACCAGACGGGGACAGTCCTCGACGAGGCCGGCGAGAACTCCCTGCACTCCATCGGCGCTCCCCGCCGCACCCGGCTGCGCATGTCGGAGTCCGAGAAGGTGGAGGCCGACATCGACGTCTTCCCGCCGGAGCCGATCGGTCAGGTGCGCGTCCGGCTCCTCACGGACACGGCCGTCGCCGACCTCCGCGGCCCGACCGCGTGCGAGGTGCTCGACCCCGCCGAGGTGGACGCCGTGATCGCCAAGCTCGGCCCCGACCCGCAGGTGGACGACGGCCCGGGGGCAGAGGAGGCCTTCGTCGCGAAGGTCCGCAAGAAGCCGACCGCCATCGCCCTGCTGCTGATGGACCAGAGCGTCGTGAGCGGCATCGGCAACGTGTACCGCGCCGAGCTGCTCTTCCGCGCGCGCCAGAACCCGCACACGCCCGGCAAGCTCGTCCCGGAGGACACCGTCCGGGCGTTGTGGCGCGACTGGGTGCACCTGCTGAGGATCGGCGTCGAGACCGGCCAGATGATGACGATGGACGACCTGGACGAGGAGTCGTTCCGCAAGGCCATGGCCAAGCGCGAGGACCGGCACTGGGTCTACAAGCGCGAGGGCCTGCCCTGCCGGGTGTGTGGAACGCACATCGTCATGGAGGAGCTGGGCGGCCGCAAGCTGTACTGGTGCCCCCAGGATCAGAAGTGAGGAGACGTTCGTGCGTCAGAACCCCAGCTTCACGCTGACCGACCGCGCCGAGATCGAGCGGATCATCCGCGAGAACCCGTGGGGCACCTTCGTGAGCAACGCCTCCACCGGGCTGGTCGCCTCGCACTACCCGGTCATTCTGGACGACACCCGCGACGAGCTGACGATCGTGAGCCACGTCGGCCGTCCCGACGAGCAGCTCCACGAGCTGGGCGAGCACGAGCTGCTGGTGATCCTCCAGGGCCCGCACGGCTACATCTCCTCGTCCTGGTACGACGCCGACCCGGCCGTGCCGACGTGGAACTTCGTCGCCGTCCACCTCTCCGGCGTGCCCGAGCTGCTGAGCCCGGAGGAGAACCTCCAGGTGCTGGAGAAACTGGTCGACCACTTCGAGCGCGAACTGCCGGACCCGCGACAGATGCGCGGCACCCTGGAGGACGAGCGCTACGCCGAGCGCATCTCCTCCGGCACGGTCGGCGTGCGGCTGACGCCGACGAAGATCGTGGCGAAGCAGAAGATGAGCCAGAACCGGCCCGACCACATCGTCGACTCGATCATGGCCGAGCTCGGCGGCGACTCGCCCTACGCGAGCCCGACGCTGCTGCGCGAGATGACGCTGGTGCACGACCGCCGCCGCGCGGCGCGATGACGTTCGTCCTGGCGGACGCGCGACTGCCCGGGGCGGGCCGGCGCGTGGACGTGACGGTCGCCGACGGCCGCATTGCGTCCATCCACCCGGCCGGGGTCGCCGGCGAGCGGAGCCTGGAGCGCATCCCGCTCGACGGGCGTTGGCTGACTCCGGGGCTGTGGGACCAGCACGTGCACTTCACCCAGTGGGCGCAGACCGCGCGCCGCCTGGACGTGTCGCGCGCGACGTCGGCGGCCGAGGCGGCCGCCCTGGTGCGCTCGCGCGCGGAGGCGGACCCCGGGACGGACGTGCTCGTCGGCTTCGGTTTCCACGACGCGCTGTGGCCCGACCTCCCGACCCGAGAGCTGCTCGACGAGGCGGCGGGGGAGCGACCGGTGGTGCTGATCGCGGGAGACCTGCACTGCTCGTGGCTGAACACCGCGGCGTTCGCGCGCTTCGCCCCCGACGCGGAAGGCGCGCTGCTGCGGGAGGACGAGAGCTTCGCCCTGACCAGCCGGCTCACTCCGTCCGACGAGACGACGCTGGACCGGTGGGCTGCAGAGGCCGCCGAGCAGGCGGCGACGCGCGGCGTTGTCGGCATCGTGGACCTGGAGTACGGCTGGAACCTGGAGGTCTGGACGCGCCGGTTCGCCGCGGGGTCCCGAGCGCTGCGCGTCGAGTTCGGTGTCTACCGCGACCGGATGGCCGACGCGGTCGCCCTGGGCCTCCGAACCGGCCATGCCGTGGACGGGACGGACGGCCTCCTCACGATGGGCCCGTTCAAGGTGATTTCGGACGGCTCGCTGAACACCCGCACCGCACTGTGCCTGCACCCGTATGCCGACGGCGGCCACGGCGTCGCGAATCTCACCCCCGACGAGCTGGCGGCCGACCTCCGGTTCGCCGTGGACAACGGGATCGAGCCGGCCGTCCACGCGATCGGCGACGAAGCCAACCGGCTCGCGCTGGACGCGTTCGAGGCCGTCGGCGCGGGAGGCCGCATCGAGCACGCACAGCTCATCGACCCGGCCGACGTCCCGCGCTTCGCCGCGTTCGGAGTGGTGGCGAGCGTCCAGCCCGAGCACGCGATGGACGACCGCGACGTCGCCGACCGGCTCTGGGCCGGCCGCACCGGCGACGCGTTCCCGCTGGCGTCGCTGCTCGCGTCCGGCGCGCGGCTCGCCTTCGGCTCCGACGCTCCGGTCGCCCCGCTCGACCCGTGGGCGGCCATCGCGTCCGCGGTCGGTCGCACCCGCGACGGCCGGGAGCCGTGGCATCCCGAGCAGCGCATCCCGGTGGAGGCGGCGCTGGACGCGTCGACGCGCACGCGGGTGACCGTAGGGGAGCCGGCGGACCTCGCCGTCGTGGAGGCCGACCCGTTCGCGGCGATGCCGGACGGGCTGCGCGGCATGCCGGTCGCCGCGACCCTGCTCGCCGGACGCTTCACGCACAACGCGCTCGCCTGACGCGACCGGAGGGGGATAACCCCCGCACGTTTCGGGAGGGTCGCGGTATGGGGCCGCGCGCGTCCCTTCGCGAGGCTGGAAGCATGAACGAACCGACCGCCGTCCCGCTGCCCGCGGGCACCGTCCCCGACCCGGCAGCCGCGTCTGCCAGGGTGGACACCGTGATCGCCTCCTCCGCCGCCCCGAGCGCCGCCTCCCGTACGTCGTACGGGTCGCTGTGGCGCGGCGTCCCGCGCGAGCTCGGCTTCCTGCTGCTGACCATGCCGATCGCGATCATCGGGCTGTCCGTGCTGTGGTCGCTGTTCTGGACGGGCATCGGCACCATCGTGATCTACGTCGGCTTCTTCATCGTCCTGGCCACGTTCTACACGGCCCGCGCGTTCGGCGTGGTGGAGCTGACCCGGCTGGACTGGGCGGGGCGGCCGGCGATCCCGCGACCGGTGTGGGAGGACGACAGGCCCCGCACCTTCTGGCGCATCCTCTTCGGCCCCTGGGCGAACGGCCACTACTGGCTGTACCTGCTGCACGGCGTGATCGTCAACCCGATCGTCAGCGTCATCACCTGGAGCATCACCGTCACCTGGGCCTCGGTGGCGCTGGGCGGCCTGACCGGCTGGATCTGGCTCGGCTTCATCCCCAACGGGACCCGCGACTTCTTCCTGTCCCGGGTGGTAGCGGACGCCGTCTTCCGCACCCACTCGACCTTCGACCCAGCGGTCGGCGACGCCGTCCTGTACCTGATCGCCGGCGTCCTGTTCGCCGCGACCCTGCCGTTCGTCACCCGCGCCCTCACCCTGCTGCACCACGCCGTCGCCCGTGGCCTGCTCGGCGCGTGGCCGTCGGAGGCCCTCCAGCGCGAGATCGCCGACCTGTCGGCTCAGCGCGGCGCCGCCGTCGCCGCCGAGGACCAGTCGCTGCGCCGTCTGGAGCGCGACCTCCACGACGGCCCGCAGCAGCGCCTGATCCGCCTGCAGATGGACATCGCCGCCGCCGAGCGCAAGCTGTCCGATGATCCGGAGGCGGCCGCCTCCCTGCTCGCCGAAGCCCGGAAACAGGCCGGCGACACCCTGGAGGAGCTGCACGCCCTCTCCCGCGGCTTCGCCCCGCCGATCCTCCAGGACCGCGGCCTCGGCGCGGCGGTCGACTCGCTCGCCGCGCGCAGCACGGTGCCCGTGACGGTGGAGTCCACGCTGGAACCGGGGGAGCGCTTCAGCCCAGAGGTGGAGCGCAACGCCTACTACGTGCTGGCCGAGCTGGCGGCGAACCTGGCGAAGCACTCCGGCGCGACCGCCGGGCGGCTGGTCCTGGAGCGGACCGTCGACGCTGCGGGTGACCCGTGGCTCTCGGTCTGGCTGACCGACAACGGCCGGGGTGGCGCTGTGATCGTGCCCGGGCACGGGCTGAGTGGCCTGGTGGAGCGAGTCCACGGGTTGCGCGGGGAGCTGCTGGTGGACAGCCCGGAAGGCGGCCCGACCGTGATCGGGGCACGGCTGCCGCTGGCGTAGAGGCCGGGCCTTGGGCCCTCGGCTCTAGGGTGGAGGGGTGCCAACACCCGCGCCCCTCCGCGTCGTCGTCGCCGACGACTCCGTGCTCCTCCGCGAGGGCCTCATCCGCCTGTTCGACGAGGCCGGCTTCGTCACCGTGGGAGCGTTCGGCGACGCCGACGCGCTGCTCGCCGCCCTCCCGGACCTCGCTCCGGACGTGGCGGTGCTGGACGTGCGGATGCCGCCCACCTTCCGCGACGAGGGCGTCCGCGCCGCCCTCACGCTACGGGCGTCGTTCCCTTCGGTGGGCGTGCTGCTGCTCAGCCAGTACGTGGAGGGCACCTACGCCGAGGAGCTCCTGGCGAGCGGCCGCGGCGGCACCGGCTACCTCCTGAAAGACCGGATCGCCTCCCTGGACGAACTCCGCGACGCGGTGACCCGCGTCGCCGCCGGCGGCACAGTGCTCGACCCGGAGGTGGTGCGCGAGCTGCTGGTGCGGCGCACGGACCCGCTGGCTGCGCTGACACCGCGGGAGCGCGACGTGCTGACGCTGATGGCGGAGGGCCGAACGAACGCGGCGATAGCCTCCCGCCTGGTCATCGGCGTCGGCGCAGTGGAGAAGAACGTGACGTCGATCTTCCAGAAGCTGGCGCTGGAGGACTCGGGCGACGACCACCGGCGGGTGCTGGCGGTACTGGCGTACTTGCAGCGATGAGATCGGTCCTCACTTGTACCAGACCGCGACCCCGCCATGGTGCGAGCAGGTGCCCTGGTGGTGCGCCGAGTAGGAGAGCGTCCCATCGTTGCACTTCGCTGTCGGGCCGCCCGCTGGAACGGCCTGTTCGGAGCCGGAACTCGAACCCGAGCCGGAGTCCGAGCCGCTGTCGGCCGGCGCGGGCGCCGGCGGAGCGGGAGGCGGGGGCGGAGCGGGCGGGCTGAGGATCAGCTTGACCGACGACCCGGCGCGCAACGACGTTCCGGCCGGCGGATCCTGACCGACGACGGACCAGCCCGGCTGGCTCGCCAGGGCCTGACCCGAGGTGTCCGCGAACAACACCAGCAGCCCCTGCTGCGTGAGCTCGGCCGCCGCCTGGTCCGAAGTCTCGCCCACGTGGCTGGCGGTCACCACAGGAGCGCGGAGAATCAGCTTGACCCAGGAGCCTTCGGGCACCGACGCGCCGGCGGGTGGGTCCTGCCCGACGACGGACCAGCCCTGCTGGCTCGTCAGGGCCTGACCCGAGGTGTCCGCGAACGACACCAGCAGCCCCTGCTCCGTGAGCTCGGCGAGCGCCTGATCCGAGGTCTCGCCGACATGGTTCGCGGTCACCACCGGCGGGGGCGTGGGAGTGGCGCTCGGGGTGGGAGTGCTCGTCGCGGCGGCATTCGGGGCCGCCGAGGTGTTCTGGCCCGCGGGCGCATCGCCCGCCGAGCACGCCGTCACTCCGCCCAGGACCAGCAGGAGCGCCACGGCTCCGGTCGTCAGCCCGTTCCATCGTCTCTTCGCGTGCGCCATCGCAAGCACCCCCTCGACGCGGGAAGGCTAACGCCGCAAAACATGAGGATGCCTCACCCAATTTGGGGGGGGCAGGCGATGACGGGGGAGAAACGGAGGGGATGACGGGAATCGAACCCGCGTAATCAGTTTGGAAGACTGAGGCTCTACCATTGAGCTACATCCCCGAAGGCCGTCCTCTGCGGACGGCCGTCGACCATCGTAGTACACGCGGGGGGATGCCCGCGTGCAGTAGACTTGCGCACGGTCTTTCGCACCGCTTGAAGCCGGGGCGTAGCTCAGCTTGGCTAGAGCGCCCGCTTTGGGAGCGGGAGGTCGCAGGTTCGAATCCTGTCGCCCCGACGAGGACCTCGTTCCTTGCGAGTAGACCATCGTTCGAACATTCAGGAGAACCCAGACATCGTGAAGACCACGGTCGAGAAGCTCAGCCCCACGCGCACCAAGCTCATCATCTCGGTGACGCCGGAGGAACTGCAGCCGTCCATCAAGCACGCCTACGAGCACATCGCGGAGCAGGTGAGCATCCCCGGTTTCCGCAAGGGCAAGGTGCCGCCGCCCATCATCGACCAGCGGGTCGGCAAGGCCGCCGTTCTGGAGCACGCGGTCAACGAGGGGCTCGACTCCTTCTACCGCCAGGCGGTCGAGGAGAACGACGTGCGTCCGCTCGGCCGTCCGGAGGCGGACATCACCGAGTGGCCCAGCGAGAGCGACTTCTCGGGTGACCTTCTGCTCACCATCGAGGTCGACACCCGTCCCGAGGTCACCCTTCCCGACTTCGGCGACATCACCCTCACCGTCGACGCCGCCGAGGTGTCCGTCGACGACGTCGAGGAGGAGCTGGACCGCCTGCGCAGCCGCTTCGGCACGCTCGTGACCGTGGACCGCCCGGCCAAGTCCGGCGACTTCGCGCAGATCGACCTGGTCGCCGTCATCGGCGGCGAGGAGGTCGACACCGCCGCGAACATCTCCTACGAGATCGGCTCCGGCGAGCTCATCGAGGGCATCGACGAGGCGCTCGACACGCTGACCGCCGGCGAGACCACCACCTTCGAGGCCCCGCTCATGGGCGGCGACCACGAGGGCGAGAACGCGCAGATCACCGTCACCCTCAACGCCGTCAAGGAGCGCGAGCTCCCGGAGGCCGACGACGACTTCGCGCAGATCGCCAGCGAGTTCGACACCATCGGCGAGCTCCGCACCAGCCTGCGCGCTCAGGTCGAGCGCGCCAAGGCGTTCGGTCAGGGCACCGCGGCGCGCGACCAGCTCGTCGACAAGCTGCTCGAGCTGGTCGAGATCCCCGTCCCGGCCTCCCTGGTCGAGGACGAGGTGCACCGTCACCTCGAGCAGGAGAACCGCCTCGAGGACGACGAGCACCGCGCCGAGGTCACCGAGTCGAGCGAGAAGACCTTCCGCACGCAGATCCTCCTCGACGAGGTCGCGCAGGCGGAGAACGTCAAGGTCAGCCAGGACGAGCTCACCCAGTACCTCGTGCAGGGTGCCGCCCAGTACGGCATGGACCCGAACGAGTTCGTGAAGATCCTCAGCGAGAACGGCCAGATCCCGTCGATGGTCGGCGAGGTCGCCCGCAACAAGGCGCTCGCGATCATCCTCGGCAAGACCGAGGTCGTCGACACCAACGGCAAGAAGGTCGACCTCACCGAGTTCGTCGCCCTCCCCGAGGACGAGGACGAGACCGCGTCGGACGACGACACGGCCGCTGCCGAGGCCCCGGCCGAGGAGCCGGCCGAGGAGCCGGCCGCCGAGGAGAAGCCGAAGAAGCGCGCCGCCAAGAAGAAGGCCGAGTAACACCTCTTCCCACGAAGGCCGGGTCCCCAAGGACCCGGCCTTCGTGCTGTCCGGGCATCCACCTGGCAGAACACGCCGTCTCGAGGTAGGCCGTCGCGGCGTGTCCTGCCAGGTCGTTGCTAGCCTGGCGACGTCGAGGAGGAACCACGATGGACGACTGGCGGCAGCGGGTGGACGCGGTGTGGGCCACGGCCCACGAGGTGGGCGAGCAGGCCACGGTGGCGGCGATCGACGCGCTCGTCGCCGAACGCCCGGCCGACGACCCGGTGGCACTCTTCGAGGCCGCGGGCGCCCGCGACTTCGCCGGCCGGGAGGCCGAGGCCGAGCCGCTCTACCGCGCGGCCCTCGCGAACGGGCTCGCCGAGCCGGAGCGCGGGCAGGCGATCGTCCAGCTCGCCAGCACGCTCCGCAACCTCGGCCGGCCGGGCGACGCGCTGGCGCTGCTGCGCGATTTCCTCGCCGCCGAGCCGGACCATCCGCTCGCCGACGCCGCCCGCGCCTTCGCCGCGCTGGCGCTGTTCGACGACGGCCTCCCGGCCGACGCGCTGCGCCAGGCGCTGCGCGCGCTCGTCCCGCACCTGCCGCAGTACGGCCGCGCGGTGGAGGCCTACGCGGCCGCGCTCGACGACGACTGACGCCGTGCGCTCCGGACCGGCGCGACACCCGCTCTGCCCAGGGCGAACAGCGGGGTAAAGCGTTCCCCGCTCCGATAGATTCGATCCCAAGCGACAAAGGAAACGGAGCGAACATGGCCGACATGGGTATCCAGCCCAATGTTTTCGACAGACTGCTGAAGGACCGGATCATCTGGCTCGGTTCCGAGGTGCGCGACGAGAACGCCAACGAGATCGCCGCGAAGCTGCTGCTCCTCGCCGCAGAAGACCCCAAGCGGGACATCTACCTCTACATCAACTCGCCCGGCGGCTCGATCACCGCGGGTATGGCCATCTACGACACCATGCAGTTCGTCCCGAACGACATCGTCACGGTCGGCATCGGCATGGCCGCCTCGATGGGTCAGCTCCTGCTGACGGCCGGCACCAAGGGCAAGCGGTACATCACGCCGAACGCCCGCGTGCTGCTCCACCAGCCGCACGGCGGCTTCGGCGGCACCGCCAGCGACATCCAGACCCAGGCCCAGCTCATCCTCGACATGAAGAAGCGCCTGGCCGAGATCACGGCGTCGGCGACCGGCAAGTCGGTCGAGCAGATCAACGCCGACGGCGACCGCGACCGCTGGTTCAGCGCCCAGGAGGCCCTGGACTACGGCTTCGTCGACCACATCCGGGAGTCCGCGCTGGACGTCTCCGGCGGCGGCGGAACCGACCAGGACGCCAAGTAGCAGACGCCGGAAGGACAAGGACATCACTATGAACACCCCCATGCTCGGCGGGTCGGCCTTCAGCGGCGTGCAGGCGCCAGGCTCCCGCTACATCCTCCCCTCGTTCGAGGAGCGCACGGCCTACGGCTACAAGCGCCAGGACCCGTACGCGAAGCTCTTCGAGGACCGCATCATCTTCCTCGGCGTGCAGGTCGACGACGCGTCGGCGGACGACATCATGGCCCAGCTCCTCGTGCTCGAGAGCCAGGACCCGGACCGCGACATCGTCATGTACATCAACTCGCCCGGCGGCTCGTTCACGGCCATGACGGCGATCTACGACACGATGCAGTACATCCGCCCGCAGATCCAGACCGTTGTGCTCGGCCAGGCGGCCTCCGCCGCGGCCGTGCTGACCGCGGCCGGCACCCCGGGCAAGCGCCTGGCGCTGCCGAACGCGCGCATCCTCATCCACCAGCCCGCCGTCGGCGAGGCCGGTCAGGGGCAGGCGTCCGACATCGAGATCCAGGCCAACGAGATCATGCGCATGCGCACCTGGCTCGAGGAGACGCTCGCCAAGCACTCCAACCGCTCGGTCGCCCAGGTCAACAAGGACATCGACCGCGACAAGATCCTCTCCGCCGAGGAGGCCCTGGAGTACGGCCTCATCGACCAGGTGCTGACCAGCCGCAAGACGCTGCCGGCGCTCGTCAAGTAGCCTCCGAGTCCCGAACGCCCCCGTCCCGCCGGACGGGGGCGTTCGCGCGTCCGGGAGCGTGCGTCTGCTAAGCGTCACATTCGTCACGAATGTCGCGTTTGCCGCCGCGAACGTCGCGATTCGTCACGAATCGCGATTCGCACATTCGGCAGCGGTCCTGCGGGGCCTGGCACCGCGTCTGCTCGTGGCATAAGGGGCCCGCGTGTCGAATCGTGTCCGGTGCGCGCCAATGTCGCCGTCTCGGGTTAGGCTCGACGGAGACACCCGAAGAAGGAGGGGGAGGCGGATGGCACGCATCGGGGAGAGCGCCGATCTGCTCAAGTGTTCCTTCTGTGGCAAGAGCCAGAAGCAGGTTCAGCAGCTGATCGCCGGTCCTGGCGTGTACATCTGCGACGAGTGCGTCGAGCTCTGCAACGAGATCATCGAGGAGCGGCTCGCCGAAGCGGGCGAAGAAGCCTCGGGTGAGTTCGACCTCCCGAAACCGAAGGAGATCTTCGGCTTCCTCGAGGAGTACGTCATCGGTCAGGAGCAGGCCAAGCGCGCCCTGGCCGTCGCCGTCTACAACCACTACAAGCGCGTGCGGGCCAAGCAGACCCTCACGTCCGCCGACGCCATGGACGACGTCGAGATCGCCAAGTCGAACATCCTGCTGATCGGCCCGACCGGCTGCGGCAAGACCTACCTGGCTCAGACGCTCGCGCGCCGGCTCAACGTACCGTTCGCGGTCGCCGACGCCACGGCGCTGACGGAGGCCGGCTACGTCGGCGAAGACGTCGAGAACATCCTGCTGAAGCTCATCCAGGCCGCCGACTACGACGTCAAGCGCGCCGAGACCGGCATCATCTACATCGACGAGGTCGACAAGATCGCCCGCAAGGCCGAGAACCCGTCGATCACGCGCGACGTCTCGGGCGAGGGCGTCCAGCAGGCGCTGCTCAAGATCCTGGAGGGCACCGTCGCCTCCGTTCCGCCGCAGGGCGGTCGCAAGCACCCGCACCAGGAGTTCATCCAGATCGACACGACGAACGTCCTGTTCATCGTCGCCGGCGCCTTCGCCGGGCTGGAGGACATCATCTCCTCGCGTGCGGGCAAGAAGGGCATCGGCTTCGGCGCCCCGCTGCACTCCAAGGGCGACGACATCAACCTCTTCTCCGAGGTGCTGCCGGAGGACCTGCACAAGTTCGGGCTCATCCCGGAGTTCATCGGCCGTCTCCCGGTCGTGACGACGGTGACGCCGCTCGACCAGGACGCCCTCATGCAGATCCTGACCGTGCCGAAGAACGCGCTCGTGCGTCAGTACCAGCGCATGTTCGAGCTCGACGGCGTGCAGCTCGAGTTCGAGCAGTCGGCGCTGGAGGCCATCGCCGACCTCGCGGTGCTCCGGAAGACCGGCGCCCGCGGCCTGCGCGCGATCATGGAGGAGGTGCTCGGCCCGATCATGTTCGAGGTGCCGTCCAGCTCCGAGGTCGCACGGGTCGTGGTCACCCGGGAGGCCGTGCTCGAGAACGCCGCGCCGACTATCGTCCCGCACCGTCCGCGGCGCGAGGAGAAGTCCGCGTAACCGTCGCCGGCTTGATCAGGAACTCGGGCGCTCTCGTCACCATCAGCCACGCCGGAAGCACGGCGAGCGACAGAATGGGCAGCACCAGCAGGTTCTGAGTGACGGCGACGCCGACGAAGATGGCGATCCAGCCGTCCCGGGTGACGGCGAGCGTGATCCCGAGCACCCCGGCGGCCACAGCGACCGGGAGCGGAACGGCCGGCACGAGCGCGCTGGCGAGCGTTCCCAGGGCCGCCCCGATGAACACGGCCGGGAAGACACGACCCCCGCGGAACCCGGCACTGGCCGCGACCAGCAGCGCGGCCAATTTGACGAGGATGATCAGCACGATCTGGCCCACGGAGTAGTCGGCGCGGTTCACGACGAGCGTGCCCATCTGCTCCAGCCCCTTGAACAGCGTGATCGGTCCGCCGAGCGCGCCGAGCAGGCCGAGCACGACGCCGCCAGCGAGAGTGATCAGCAGCGGGTGCCGGAGGGCGTGGAAACCCCGGTGGAGCAGCGGGAACAGCACGGCGCCGAGCAGGCCGAGCGCGGTGGAGACCACGCCGATGATCAGCGCGGCGAGCACATCCCACCCGGTCACCTGCGTGTACGCCGGCATCGGGATGGCGAGGTGCGGGTGCGCGAGCAGCGTCATCGTCAGCGACCCCGCCGCGGCCGCGACCAGGGGCAGGAAGAGTTTGTCCCAGAGCGCGCCGCCGCCCTTCACCGCGGCGACGATCCCGGTGAAGACGAGAGCCGCGGCCACCGGCGTGCCGAACAGGGCGCCGATGGTCCCGGAGGCCGCCATCAGCATGACCAGCCGCGCGGGCACGGCCTTCCACAGCCTCCCGACCAGCGTCACCAGGATGCTGACGTTGATCGCGATGATCGGGTTCTCCGGCCCGAGGCTCACGCCGCCGGCCAGACCGAGGACCGCAGCGAGGGCGAGCGACGGCACGACCCCGATCCGCAGCGGCGCGGCGACGAGGTCGGTCGTGGCGGAGTCGGGACCGCCGTGGCCCGGGACCAGCCAGACGGTCAGGCCGACCGCGAGACCCGTCACGGTGAGGATCAGGAACGTCCACCATCCCGACGACGGGGCGACGCCGAGCGCCTTCGGCAGCGTGGTCCAGACTCCGTCGTCGATCACGGCGGCGACCTCGTCGACCACCCACAGCGTCAGGGCGCTGACCACGCCGATGACGACGGCCGGGATCGAGAGCAGGACGAGCTGGCGGACGGACGGCGTGGCGAGTTCCGGCTCGGCAGTGGTCATGGCGCCCCTTCCCGCACGGATGCGCTCAGGGTAGAGCTTCGCGCGGGAAGGGGGCTAGGGCTGCCGTGGCCGGGGCCGGCTCAGCCGTCGAGGCCGCGGCGCTTCAGCAGCGGCTCGATGACCGCGTCGCGGCCGCGGAAGTCGCGGTAGGCCTCCAGCGGGTCCTTCGAGCCGCCGACGCCGAGCAGGCGGCTGCGGAAGCGGTCGCCGTTCTCGCGCGTGAGTCCGCCGTTCTCGGTGAACCACTCGACCGTGTCCGCGTCGAGCACCTCGCTCCAGATGTAGGAGTAGTAGCCCGCGTCGTACCCGCCGGAGAAGGTGTGGGCGAAGTACGTGCTCGCGTAGCGGGGCGGCACGGCCGGGTTGTCGAGACCGACGGCCGCGAGGGCCGCCGCCTCGAACGCGGCGACGTCGGTCACCGCGTCGTCGGCGGTGATGGCGTGCCAGGCCTGGTCGAGCAGTGCCGCGGCCAGGTACTCGCTGGTCGCGAAGCCCTCGTTGAACGACTCGGAGGCGTGCAGCTTGTCGATCAGCTCCTGCGGCATCCGCTCGCCGGTCTCGTGGTGCACCGCGTAGTTGGAGACGATCTCGGGCCAGAGCATCCACATCTCGTTCACCTGGCTGGGGAACTCCACGAAGTCCCGGAACACGTTCGTCCCCGCGAACTTGGGGTAGGTGACGCGCGCGAACAGGCCGTGCAGGGCGTGCCCGAACTCGTGGAACAGCGTGTTCGTCTCGTCGTAGGTGAGCAGGGTGGGTTCGCCCGGCGCCGGCTTCGGGACGTTGAGGTTGTTGACCACCACGGTCGGATAGCCCAGCAGCTCCGACTGCGAGATCAGCGGGTTCATCCACGCGCCGCCGCGCTTGGAGTCCCGCGTGTAGAGGTCGAGGAGGTACAGGCCGAGCCCGGAGCCGTCCTCGTTGCGGACCTCGAACACGCGTGCGTCCGGGTGGTAGGCGACCAGGTCGGGCCGCTCCTCGAAGGTGATGCCGTACAGCTTGGTCGCGGCGTAGAAGACGCCGTCGCGCAGCACCCGCTCCGCCTCGAAGTACGGGCGCATCGCCGCGAAGTCGACATCGTAGGTCGCCTGACGCACGGCGTCGGTGAGCTTCGCCCAGTCCCACGCCTCGACAGTCTCGCCCTCGCCGAGCTGCCCGGAGAGCACGGCCTGCCGCTGGAGGTCGGCCTGCTCGGCGCGTGCGTTGCGGGCCGCGGCCGGTGCGAGCCGGCCGAGCATGTCGGCGACGGCCTGCGGTGTGCGCGCCGTCTCGTCCGCCGTGACGAAGGCGGCGTGCGTGTCGAAGCCGAGCAGGCGGGCGCGCTCCGCGCGCAGGCGCGTGATCTCCAGCACCAGGTCGCGGTTGTCGTGCTCGCCGCCGTGGATGCCACGAGAGCGGGAGGCGGCCATGATCCGCTCGCGCGAGCGGCGGTCGGTGAGGCTGGCGAGCCACGGGTGGCCGGTCGGCAGCACCAGCGTGACCACGTACTTGCCGTCGAGTCCTCGCTCGCGGGCGGCCTCCGCGGCGGCCGAGAGCTCGCCCTCACCGAGGCCGTCCAGCTCCTCGGCCGAGTCGAACACGACGGCGAGTTCGTTGGTGTCGGCGAGCAGGTTCTTCTCGAAACGCGTGGTCAGGGTGGACAGTCGCTGGTTGTACTCCCGCAGCCGCTCCTTCTGCTCCTCGTCGAGCCCGGCACCGGCGAGGGTGAACTCGGTGAAGTACCGCTCGATGAGGTAGACGCCCTCCGGGTCGAGCCCGAGGTCGTGGCGACGCTCGTGCAGCGCCGCCAGGCGTGCGTAGAGCGCGGGGTTCAGCCGGATAGCGTCCTGGTGCGCGGAGAGCAGGGGCGCGATCTCCTCCTCCAGGGCGTTCGTGAAGTCGGTGCTGTCGGACGAGCTCTTGTTGAAGAACGCCTCGGCGACGCGCTGCAGCACCTGCCCCGACCGTTCCAGAGCGAGCATCGTGTTCTCGAAGGTCGGCTCGTCGGGCGAGGACGCGATGGCCTCGACCTCCGCGAGCTGCTCCTCGAAGCCCTGCTCGAAGGCGGGGCGGTAGTGCTCGTCGCGGATGTCGGCGAACGGCGGGAGCTGGTAGGGGAGCGGGCTGGGCGAGAGGAAGGGGTTCGAGGAGTCGGCCATGCCCTCAGCCTAGGGGCCTCGAAACGTTCATCCGGGATTCCGTGACGCTCGTCGAGCCCGACCTACGATGATGGCATGAAGATCGTCGACCGCTATATGCACGGTCATCACGAGAGTGTTCTCCGGTCCCACGAGTGGCGGAATCTGGCCAATTCGGGCGCGTATTTCGAGGCACGCCTCCGCCCGGGGATGACCGTGCTCGACGTGGGCAGCGGCCCGGGGACGCTGACGTTCGACATCGCGGAGCGCGTGGCGCCGGGCACGGTGGTCGGCGTCGACCGGAGCGCCGACATCGTGGAGCACGCGACGGATGCCGCGGCGCGATGCGGGGCGAGCGGTGTGTCGTTCGCCGTGGGCGACGCGTGCGCCCTCGACTTCCCGGACGACTCCTTCGACGTGGTCCATGCGCATCAGGTGCTGCAGCATCTCTCGGACCCGGTGGCCGTGCTGCGGGAGTTCCGGCGCGTTGTGCGACCGGGCGGTTTCGTCCTCGCGTGCGACGTCGACTGGGGCGGCACGATGTGGGCGCCGCAGCTTCCCGGCCTGGCCGAGTGGATGCGGATCACGCAGGACGTGCAGCGCGGCAACGGCGGCGAGCCGTTGGCCGGCCGCTTCCTGCGGACACGGGCACTCGAGGCCGGATTCTCGCACGTGACCAGCTCCGCCTCGGTGTGGTGCTTCGCCTCGGACGAGGAGCGGCGCTGGTGGGCCGAGCTGTGGAGCGAGCGGGTCACGGAGTCCGACTGGGGCGCGCAGGCGCGCGAGGCGGGCGTTGCGGACGCGGCCACCCTCGACACCGTGTCCCGCGCCTGGCTGGAGTGGGCCGCCGACCCGACCGGCTGGTACGGGATGCCGCACGGGGAGATCATCGCGCGCGGCTGACCGGGTCGGCGTTCTGCCCGGGGCGCCGTCCGCGCCAAATGCAAAGGTTTGGTTGCAAACTCTGTCTTGCAAAGAAACGCTTGCAAAGAAGTCTTTGCATCGCTACTCTGGTGTCATGTCCACCGACGACGCGAACCCCGCCGAGACCTCGAACGCGCCCGACTCGTACGAGCCGCACTTCGAGTCCCTCGGCATGCCTGCCCTCCGCGCCCTCGCGCACCCGCTGCGCGTCGAGATCATGAACGAGCTGTCCGACTTCGGCCCGGCCACCGCCTCCATGCTGGCGGAGCGGCTGGGGGAGTCCAGCGGGGCGACCAGCTACCACCTGCGGCAGCTCGCCAAGCACGACATCATCATCGAGGACAGCGAACGCGGTAGCGGCCGCGAGCGCTGGTGGAGGATGGCGCCGGGCGGCGTCACCATCGGCGGCGCCGACACGCTCGAGACGGCCGCCGGCCGGGAGGTCACCGAGCAGATCTCGCTGAGCTGGCAGCAGAACAACGAGCGCCGGCTCAACGCGTTCCTGCGCCGCGGTCTCGACACGTTCGGGCCGGAGTGGGTGGGGGCCTCCGCGCTGTCCACCTCCCACCTGGAGGTGAGCCGCGAACAGCTCGCCGAGGTGGCGACCGAGTACTACAAGCTGCTCAACCGGCTCAAGGAGAAGTGGAAGGCCGAGCCGGCGGACGACCGCAAGCGCATCCAGGTGCAGTTCAACGCCTTCCCGCTCGTGGAGCAGGAGCAGCGCGGCCAGGGGGAGCGCGGCCAGGGGGAGCGCGGCCAGAGTGGCCAGGACGGGCAGGGGCGGCCATGAGCACCGCGGCGCCGGCGACGTCCGGCCTCGGCGCCGGCTTCGCCCGGTTGTGGTCCGCCGCCATCGCGAGCAACCTCGCCGACGGCATCGGCCGCACCGCAGTCCCGCTGATCGCGACGACCCTGACCCGCGACCCGGCGCTGATCGCCGGCCTCACGGCCGTCACCTTCCTGCCCTGGCTGCTGTTCGGCATCCCGGCCGGGATGCTGCTGGACCGCGTGGACCGGCGGGTGGCGATGGCCGTCGCCAACGGCCTGCGGTTCGCGGTGGCCGCCCTCGTCGCCGTCCTCATCGCCGCCGACGCGCTGACGATCTGGAGCCTGTACGCCTGCGTGCTGGCCTTCGGCCTGGGCGAGACCGTGTTCGACAACGCGACCACCACGGTGACGCCGAGCCTGGTCGCCCGCAGTCGGCTCGACCGCGCGAACGGGCGGATGCAGTCCGCCGAGATCGTCGTCCAGAACTTCATCGCGACGCCGATCGCCGGCTTCCTCTTCGCCGCCGCGATCGCGCTGCCGCTCTGGCTGACCGGGGCCGGCTTCCTCATCTCCGTGCTGCTCGTGCTCACCATCCCGGTCGCGGCGGCGCGGGCGCACCTGTTCGGCTCCGAGGACGGGGAGGCCGCCCCGCGTCCGCGAATGGGCGCCGTCGTGCGATTCCTCTGGGATGACCGGTTCTTGCGCAAGATGATCGTCCTGACGTCGAGCACCGCGTCCGCTCTGGCGTTCGCGCAGGGCAGCGTCGTGCTGCTGCTCCTGCAGACCTACGCGCTGCCGCCGTCGCTGGTCGGCGTCGTGACCGCGGTCATCGGCGTCGGCGCGCTCGCCGGCGCGCTGATCGCGAGCGGGCTCGTCGCCCGGTTCGGCCGCGGACGCGTGATGTACGCCGCCATGCTCGTCGGCGGGGTCGGCCTCCTCGGCGTCGGGCTCACCGGCAATGTGGTGGCCGGCATCCTCGCCTACGCGCTGGGCGCCTTCGGCGTCGCGGTGTGGAACGTCCCGTGGGGCGCGCTGCGCCAGGCGATCGTGCCCGGCGCCATCCTCGGCCGGGCGATGGGGATCGTCCGCACCATCGGCTGGGGCCTCACCCCGCTCGCCACCGTGCTCGGCGGCTTCGTCGCCCGCATCGACCTCCGCCTGCCGTTCCTCATCGGCGGCGTGGTCGTGGTGGTGCTCGCGCTGATCGCGACGCGCCTGCTGCTCAGCGCCGGTCGTTACGGCCAGGCGCCCACCGACGAGAACCCCGACGAAAACCCCGACGGGAACATCTCGAACCCGTCACCAGAAGTCCAGACCATCCCGGAAGGAACCGCATCATGACCGCCATCGCCGTGTCCGTGCACCGGCCGTTCAGCCACCGCGCAGCTCTCCGGCTCGGTCGCGCCCTCACCGCGTGGGGGATGCGCCAGCCGGCCCGGCAGAATCGTCACGCCGAGCTGGTCGCCACCGTCGAGCGGAGCCGCGACCGGGCGGCGCGCACGCTGCCGCAGCTCCCGCGCTGAGCCGCAGGCCCGTTACGCCTCGTCGTAGTCCGAGGGCTCGGTCTCGACCACCTGGGTGATCGTGGCGGAGTCCTCGTGCGCGTTGTAGCGGACGATCGTGCCGTCGTCGAGCTCGACGACCGGGTTGCCCTCCAGCCAGGTCAGCGTCCAGCGCCACCCGGTGGCGTCGACGTCGGTCGCCGTGAGCTCCTCCTCGACGGTGGAGACGGCGTAGGTCACGACCTCGGGGAGGTTCGCGGGCGGGGTCTCGCCCACGGCCCAGCGGGTTCCGAGCTGCATCAGGCGCTCTCGGCGTTCTGTGCGGCGGCGAGGTCGATCTCGTAGGTGACCCAGGCGGTCTTGTTCGCGACGGAGTCGTAGACGCGCTGCGCGTCGGCGTTGTCGGTCGCGGTGATCCACTGCACGACGCCCAGGCGACGCTCCTCGGCGAGGGCGCGCACGGCGGCGATGAGCTGGTGGCCGACGCCCTTGCTGCGCTCGTCCTCCAGCACGTACAGGTCGTCGAGGAACAGCCCGCGGTCGCCTTCCAGCGGCCGGGCGAACTCGCGCACGTTGGCGAGGCCGACGATGCGGTCGCCGTCGACGGCGACGAAGCCCTGCTCCTCGTGGTCGGGGTCGGTGAGCCAGGACCACAGGACGAGCGCCCTCTGGTCGGTCAGCTCGGTGCCGTAGAACTCCGCGTACTTCGCGTACAGGTCCAACCAGGCGAAGAAGTCGCCATCCTTGACCGGCCGAACTACCGTCGACATCAGCCCCTCCGTTCGCCTTGCTCCCCGGCTCAGGAGTCCGGGAGTCGTATCGACCTTATCGCGGACCCGTTCACGGGACGAGGTCGTAGGTCACCCACTTCGTCTTCTCCGCCACCCGATCGTAGAGGCGGCGGGCCGTCTCGTTGTCCTTCGCGGTGATCCAGCGGACGACGGACAGCCCGCGCTCCTGGGCCACGCTGCGGAGCTTCTCGAGCAGGGCCGTGCCCGCCCCTTCGCCGCGCGCGTCCGGGACGACGAACAGGTCGTCGAGGTAGAGGCCGGTGCTGCCGTCGAGCGGCCGCGCGAACTCGCGCACGTGCGCCAGGCCGATCGGGGTGCCCTCGGCGTCGACCGCGAAGTACGCCTCGAGGCTGTTCTCGGGGTCGGTGATCCAGCTCCACACGAGGAGGGCCTTCTCGTCGGTCACGGGCGTCTCGTAGAACTCCCCGTACCCGGCGTAGAGGTCGAGCCAGGTGAAGAACTCGTTGTCCTCCACGCGCCGAACGTCAGCCGTCATCGTTCCTCCTCGCTCAGCGTCTGCGCAAGGAGGATATCGGTCACTTCGAGCGTGTCGGCTGCTACGAAACGCAGTTCTGTGATTCTGCCCACCGAAGCGAGGTCCGCGGCGGCGGATTCGATCGCCGCCAGCTCGTCGGCGGGGGCGCCGATGACGGCCGAGTCCACGGGGGTGCGCTGGGAGGCCTTGGCGGCGGTCTTGGCGCCGCGGATGCCGGTCAGGGCACGGCCGACGACGGTGAGGACGGAGCGGGCGTCGTCCCAGTCCGCCGACGCCACGTCCGCAGCCTCCGGCCAGGCGGCGAGGTGCACGGAGCCGGTCTCGGACCAGCTCCACGCCTCCTCGGTGGCGAACGGCAGCACCGGCGCGAACAGGCGCAGGAACGCCGACAGCGCCGTGCGGAGGGCGACGACCGCGGAGACCTGGCCGGCGTTGGGCTCGCCGTAGGCGCGCTCCTTGACCAGCTCCAGGTAGTCGTCGCAGAAGGTCCAGAAGAACGTCTCGGCCGTCTCCAGCGCGCGGGCGTGGTCGTAGCCCTCCAGCGCGGCGGTGGCGTCGGCCACGACGTCGGCGAGCTGCTGCAGCATGCTGCGGTCGAGCGGTGCTGTCACCTGGGCGAGGTCGAGCGACTCCGGGGCGTCGAAGCCGTGGATGAACTTGGCCGCGTTGAGCAGCTTGATCGCGAGGCGCCGGCCGATCTTGATCTGGGTCGGGTTCTGCGGGTCGAAGGACGCGTCGGTGCCGAGCCGCGAAGAGGCTGCCCAGTAACGCACGGCGTCCGAGCCGTGCCGCTCCAGGATGTCGGCCGGCGTCACCACGTTGCCCTTGGACTTCGACATCTTCTTGCGGTCGGGGTCGACGATGAAGCCGGAGATCGCGGCGTTCGTCCACGGCGCGACGCCGTGCTCGAGCTGCGAGCGCAGCATGGTCGAGAACAGCCAGGTGCGGATGATGTCCTGGCCCTGCGGGCGCAGGTCGAACGGGTACACCGCCTGGAACAGCTCGGGGTCGTCCACCCAGCCGCCCGCGAGCTGCGGGGTGAGCGAGGAGGTCATCCAGGTGTCCATCACGTCGTGCTCGCCGACGAAGCCGCCGGCCTGGCCGCGCTGCGACTCCTGGAACCCGGGCGCCGGGTCGGACGACGGGTCGACCGGGAGGTTGTGCTCGTCCGGCAGGATCGGCTGGTCGAACAGCGGGTTGCCCACGCCGTCCAGCGGGTACCAGACCGGGATCGGAACGCCGAAGAAGCGCTGGCGCGAGATGAGCCAGTCGCCGGTGAGGCCGTTGACCCAGTTCTCGTAGCGCACGCGCATGAAGTCGGGGTGCCAGCCGAGGCTGCGGCCCAGCTCGATGAGCCGCTCGCGCAGCTTCTCGTCGCGGGCGCCGTTCTTGACGTACCACTGGCGGGTGGAGACGATCTCGAGCGGCTTGTCGCCCTTCTCGAAGAACTTGACCGGGTGCTGGATGGGCTTCGGCTCGCCGACCAGGTCGCCGGAGGCGCGCAGCAGCTCCACGACGGCCTGCTTGGCCGAGAAGACGGTCTTGCCGGCGAGCTGTGCGTACGCCTCGCGGCCCTCCGCGCTCTCGATTGCCGCGGGCGGCTCGGTCTGGATGCGGCCGTCGAAGCCGATGATCGCGCGGTTGGGGAGGTCGAGCTCCCGCCACCAGGTCACGTCGGTGATGTCGCCGAACGTGCAGATCATGGCGATGCCGGTGCCCTTGTCGGGCTGGGCGAGGTGGTGGGCGACCACGGGCACGTCGACGCCGAAGACGGGCGTGCGCACGGTCGTGCCGAACAGCGGCTGGTAGCGCTCGTCGTCCGGGTGCGCCACGAGCGCCACGCACGCGGGCAGCAGCTCGGGGCGGGTGGTCTCGATGTAGACGGGGCCGTCGGCGCCGTGGAAGCCGACGCGGTGGTACGCGCTCGGCTGCTCGCGGTCCTCCAGCTCGGCCTGGGCGACAGCGGTGCGGAAGGTGATGTCCCACAGCGTCGGGGCGAGCGCCTGGTAGGCCTCCCCGCGGGCGACGTTGCGGATGAAGGCGAGCTGCGAGGTCTGGAGCGCCTCCCGGCCGATGGTCCGGTAGGTCTGCGACCAGTCGACGGACAGGCCGAGCGTGCGCCAGAGCGCCTCGAACTGCTTCTCGTCCTCCACCGTCAGCCGCTCGCACAGCTCGATGAAGTTGCGCCGCGAGATCGGCTTCTGGTCGGCCGCCTTGGAGCTCTTGTTGTCGCCGCCCTCGAATGGCGGCACGAAGTCCGCCTCGTAGGGGAGCGACGGGTCGCAGCGCACACCGTAGTAGTTCTGCACGCGCCGCTCGGTCGGCAGGCCGTTGTCGTCCCAGCCCATCGGGTAGAAGACGCGCTTGCCGCGCATGCGCTGGAAGCGGGCCACGATGTCGGTGTGCGTGTAGCTGAACACGTGCCCGATGTGCAGCGAGCCGGAGGCCGTGGGCGGCGGGGTGTCGATCGAGTAGATCGCGGCGCGGCCGGCGGCGATGGCGCCGTCCCGATCGAATTCGAAGGTGCCGTCCTGCTGCCAGCGACCGCCCCAGACGGCCTCCAGGCCTTCGAGTGCTGGCTTGTCGGGCACGGGGTTCGCGGCGGTCATGGCTCTCCGATTCGATATGTGCGGCACCGTGTCAGCGGGGTGCCTGAATGTGGGGTACCGGACAAGTTTACAGAACAGCCCTGGTCACGGCTGCACGACGACGGACCAATATGCTGAACGCCTGATTTCAATGTGAGTGAGGCGTCATGACCGGTGCGGTTGCTGTCGAGACCGAACGATTGCGAGAAGCCGCGGGCACGCTGTCCCGTGCTGCCGAGCGAAGGCATCCTTCGCGGGTCGCGGGACCGGAGCTCGGTTCCCGCGTCTCCGCGGCCGCGTTCGAACGGTTCGAACGGTACTGGTCCACCCCGCGGTCACTGCTGACGAGCAGTGCCGAGGCGCTGAGCAACGGCCTGCTCTCACTGGCCGACGGGTATGAGCGGCGTGACGCGGAGGACGCGGGGATGTTCGAGGGCGGCGTCCGTGCGATCTAGCGGAGCGGACTGGTCGGTCGTCGGCTTCAACGCCGACCCCACGCCCGGCGAGGTGGAGGCGGTCGAAGCGTGGGCGCGCGAGCTGGCCGAACAGACCGAGTGGCTGTGGCACCAGTCGGAGGCCATGCGGCGGACGCTGACGATGCTCGAGGCTCCCGCGTGGACCGGGATCGCGGCCGAAGTCTTCGCGGAAACGCTGGGGACCATCCTCGCGGCGGCGAAGACCGCCACCCAGCAGCACGACGAGGCGGCTGCGGCGACGCGCACGTCGGCGCACTCGCTCGCCGAGACGCAGCACGAGGCGGACCGGGCTCGGCGGGAGGCGGAAGAGGCGCAGGACGACCTGGAGCGGGCGCAGGCGCTGGCCGGCGCGCTCTCCGTCGAGCACGCAGCCCTCCTGGCTGCCCTGGCGGTCGTGGACGCGGCGTCGTCGGTGCGCCACGACGAGCAGACCGTCCTGCTCGAACTCATCGGCGCCCGCCACCGCCTCGATGACGCGCAGCAGCGACTGGACGAGGCCAGGGCACGAGCGCGGCGCGCGAAGGACGACTACGACTCGGAGGAGCGGATCTTCGCTCGTCGCCTGGAATCGACCCTGGACGGCGGCCTCACGCGCGCGGCGACGCCGGGACTCGGCGCGGACTTCATCAGCGCGCTCTCCGCGTTGGCCTGGTACGACCGGGCGAATCCGGGGGTGACGATTCGCCCGGCGTCGACGACGCTTCCTGCGCCGGGAGCGGGCGTGCAACAGGTCGCCCGGTGGCTGCTCAGCGGGGCGTACAGCATCGAGAAGCTGATCGCCCTGTGCGGTGCAGGTGTGGTCACGGCGGCGATCGCGCTGGTGGTCATCGGGGGTGTGGGAACGGGCTCCACGAGCGGGTCGCGGTTCTACACGCCGGAGGAGCGGATACAGCGGGCGCGACTACGGATCTACGCCCTCACCCACAACCGCGACGGCACGGTCAAGGAGCATATCGGCGGAACGCCGGTCGGCGCCCCGGCGGAGTGGTTCAACGACGCCAAGAGCTACGAGGACGTGGACGCGATCGTGAAGGAGAACTCGCGGAAAGGAAATAACAGCGATGTCCGCGAGGTCGAGACGCCCGAGGATCTGGCGAAGATCGCGGAAGAGATCATCCAAGGCGGCGAGAAGGATGACTCGTGGGGCGACTATAAGGGTGATGTGTTCCGGCTTCCCGATGAGACCAGGATCGGGGTGCGCAAGAAAAGTAGTTCTGGCGGCCCCACCATCGATATCAAGTCACCCAGCGGCCGATACACCAAGCTGCATCTGCCGAAAGGATACGGAAAGTGAAGATTCAGCCGAACAGCCTGGCGCATTTGTATCTGAATATGACTGGCGGCGATTGGGTGAGTATCGACGAGGCGAATTACAGGGCGAAAGAGTTCGAACCTGACGAAGTGAAGCGCAAAGCGTTGGTTCTCAGCACCATGCGGTCGCTCGCGGAAGCCGACTACTTGAAGATCGGGTCCGTCGAGTACGTGAGCTCGGAGCGCGACTTGATCGACTTCTTCGAGTGGCCGGGGACGTTGGACGAGAAGATCGAGCGGCTCAGCGGGGTGTACATGCCGGAAGGTCGAGACGACAAGGACTGGGGGTGGGCCTGCATGTTCGAGATCACCGAGGAAGGCGAGCGAGTCGAGGAGTCGCTGCCTCCGCTGGACGAACGATTCTTCGACTAGCCATGAACGTCGAACCAGACAGCCTCGAGCACCTGTATCTGAATATGGGTGGCGGTGACTGGCTGAGCATCCGTGCGGTGAACTACGAGGCAAAGGCCTTCGAACCTGACGAGGTGAAGCGAAAGGCGCTGGTCCTCTCGACCATGCGTTCGCTCGCCGAGGCTGGCTACTTCAGGATCGGCCAAGTGCGAGGGATTGACCCCGAGGAGCCCGCAATCGCCTTCTTCGAGTGGCCGGGGACCTTGGACGAGCAGATCGAACGACTCAACGGTGTGTACATGCCTGAGGGCCGCGACGACACGGATTGGGCATGGCTGTGCATGTTCGATCTCACCGAGGAAGGCGAGCGGCTCGAGGAGTCGCTGCCTCCGCTGGACGAACGATTCTTCGACTAGGCAGGTCCCTGGCGCAAGCACGCAGCCCGAGCCAGGGACCCGCACGCATTCAGACGACCGCAGGCGTCGCCGCGACCTCCGCGTCCACATCCTCATCCAGCACCGGCCGCCGCCGCGCCGCCGCCCACGCCGCCACCAGCGTGATCACCGACATGACAGCCAGCACGACCCCCGGGTGCCACCACGCGTTGTGCACCGCCTGCCCGAACACCAGCGTCACCGCCGGCACGAACGACGTGAGCAGCGCCGCGACGCTGTACGCGACCGAGAGGGCGCTGTAGCGGATCGGGCTCGGGAACAGGTCGGACATCAGCCCGCCGAGTCCGGCCCACGAGAGGGTCGGCAGGATGCCGCCGATGATCATGCTGGCGACGAGCACGCCGAACGTGGCGCTCTGCAGCACGAAGTACATCGGGAAGGCGACGACGAGCGTCCCGATCGCGCCGATGGCGACGACGCGGGCCGAGCCGATCTTCGCCGCCCAGAGGCCGAACAGCGGGATCGTGACGAGCTGGAGCAGACCGCCGATCGTGGTCGCCACGAGGAGGTCCTGGAACTTGAAGCCCAGCACGCTGGTGCCGTAGTCGACCATGTAGGTGTTCATCAGCGAGTACGAGCCGATGCCGAGAACGGCCGCGCCGATCGCGATGATGAAGGCCTTCGGCGCCTTGGTGAAGACGTCGAGGACCGGGAAGCGGTCGCGGCGGCCGGTCTCCACGAGCTTGCGGAACACCGGGGTCTCGTCGATCGACCAGCGCAGGTAGAGCGACACCAGCAGCAGCGGGAACGCCGTGAGGAACGGGATGCGCCAGCCCCACGAGGCGATGTCGGCCGGCGACATGGTCAGCGTCAGGACGATGAAGACGACCGCGCTGAGGATGGAGCCGACCGGCGAGCCGAGCTGGGGGAGGGCGGCGTAGAATCCGCGGCGCTTCGGGTTGGCGTACTCGGTCGCCAGGAGGATCGAGCCACCCCATTCGCCGCCGAGCGAGAGGCCCTGCACGAGACGCAGCAGCACGAGCACGACACCGCCGAACCAGCCGGCCGCGGCGTAGGAGGGCAGCACGCCGACGAGGCCGGTGCTGATCCCCATCAGGAGGATGGTCATCAGCAGCACGGGCCGGCGGCCGATCCGGTCGCCGAGGTGGCCGAACACGACCGCGCCGACCGGGCGGATGACGAAGCCGGCCGCGATGGCCAGGAACCCGGCGAGGACCCCGCCGAACGCCCCCAGCGGCGTGAAGAACAGCGGGCCGACGAAGAACGCGGCGAAGTACGCGTAGAGGTAGAAGTCGTACGATTCGAGGGAGGTCCCGACGAACGATGCGATGGCGACGCGGCGAGCGGTGCCCGGCGTGATGCCCGGGCGATCGGTCTCGCTGACGGCGAGCGTGGGGGTGGAGGTCACGGGTGTCCTTCTGACGGGGGTATTTGAACCGGGTCCAATATTAGGCGTGAGGAGACAACGCATCGTGACACCGCGCCATTCCATGCAGGCGGCACCGTCCGGCGCGTCGGCGCAGTCCGGCGGCCACGGCCACAGCGGCTCCGGGCGGCCGCGCGCCTCGTCGCGCGGCATGCTGGCGGAGGCCGCGGGCGAGCTGTTCCTGGAGCAGACCTACGCCGGCACCACCGTGGACGACATCGCGCGGCGCGCAGGCGTCAGCCGGGCCACCTTCTTCAACTACTTCGCGGCCAAGAGCGACCTGCTCTGGCTGGAGGTGGACGAGTCGCTCGCTGCGTTCCCGGCGATGCTGGCCGCGGCCGACGACGATGTGGAGCCCATGACCGCGGTCCTGGAGGCCGTCGTGCGGCTCGCCGAGGGCTTCGGCCCCGACCGGCTGCCGCTCGCGGTGACCCAGGTCGAGCTGATGGGCACGGACGCCGAGCTGCAGGCCTCCGCGCTGCCGCGTTTCCTCTCGGTCGTCCGGCTGGTCGCAGCGGCGATCTCCCGCCGCGCGGGGGAGGACCCGGACGGGCTGCTCCCGCGGGCCGCCGCGACCGCCGTCGTGGGAGCCGCCGTGGCCGCGGCAGGCGTCTGGGCGCGGGCCGGCGTGCGGCGCGGCCCGCTGGCGCCGCTGGTGCGCGCGGCGGTCGAGCCGGTGTGCGCCGGCTACGCCGCCGCCTTCGGGTCCGACTAGGGCCGATCACCCGATAGAATGGTGCGAACGACGTCGACCCGGCCATCACCGGTGAGTCTTCGGAAGAACGGCGGGCCCTCGCCCGCTCACTAGAACCGAACGGGGCAGGCCCGTCACAGCCGCAGAACGAGAGGCCTCACCCGGCGCCGCAGGCGGGTAGGGCAAGCGGGGTGGTACCGCGACGGGCGTGCGAGCGTCCGGCGTCCTCGTGCAGATCACGACTGCCAGGAGAGAGATGCCGTACCCCAAGTCCGCACCGGATGGAGCGCCCGAGCCCGGGCGCGAGCCCCAGGACGTCACGCCGTCCCCGGTGTTCCCGGAGATCGAGACCGACGTCCTCGCCTTCTGGGCCGAGGACGGCACCTTCCGCGCCTCCGTGGAGAACCGCGAGGGCGCGCCCGAGTGGGTCTTCTACGACGGCCCCCCGTTCGCCAACGGCCTCCCGCACTACGGCCACCTGCTGACCGGCTACGCCAAGGACGTCTTCCCGCGCTTCCAGACGATGCGCGGCAAGAAGGTCGAGCGCCGGTTCGGCTGGGACACCCACGGCCTGCCCGCCGAGCTGGAGGCGGAGCGGCAGCTCGGGATCACCGACAAGAGCCAGATCGAGGAGATGGGCCTCGCCGCCTTCAACCAGGCCGCGAAGGACTCCGTGCTGCGCTACACCCGCGAGTGGCAGGAGTACGTCACCCGCCAGGCGCGCTGGGTCGACTTCGACAACGACTACAAGACGCTCGACACCTCCTACATGGAGTCGGTGATCTGGGCGTTCAAGCAGCTCCACGAGAAGGGCCTGGCCTACGAGGGCTACCGCGTCCTGCCGTACTGCTGGCGCGACCAGACCCCGCTGTCCAACCACGAGCTGCGCATGGACGACGACGTCTACAAGATGCGTCAGGACCAGACGGTCACCGTGACGTTCCCGCTGACCGGCGCGAAGGCGGAGGCGCTCGGGCTCACCGGCGTCCGCGCCCTGGCCTGGACGACGACGCCGTGGACCCTGCCCACCAACCTCGCGTTGGTGGTCGGCCCCGACATCGAGTACGCGGTCGTCCCCGCCGGGCCGAACGGCGCCGCCGACGTGCACGGGCGCGACGGCGGGCGGCACAGCGCGGCCCTCCACGAGGAGTCGCTGAGCGGCGAGTACCTGCTGGCGATCGACCTGGTCGGCAACTACGCGAAGGACCTCGGTTACGGCTCGCCGGAGGCCGCGCGCGACGCGGTCAGCCGCACGGTCCGCGGCAGCGAGCTCGCCGGCGTCACCTACGACCGGCTCTGGGACTACTACGCCGACACCGAGAAGTACGGCACCCAGAACGCCTGGCAGATCCTCGTCGACGATTACGTGACGACCGAGGACGGCACCGGCATCGTCCACCAGGCCCCCGCCTACGGCGAGGACGACCAGCGCGTCTGCGAGGCCGCGGGCATCCCGGTCATCATCTCGGTGGACGACGGCGCGCGCTTCCTGGCGGAAGTGCAGGACGTCGCCGGCCTCCAGGTGTTCGAGGCGAACAAGCCGCTCACAACGCTGCTGCGCGAGGACGGCCGGCTGCTGCGCCAGGCGAGCTACGAGCACTCGTACCCGCACTGCTGGCGCTGCCGCAACCCGCTGATCTACAAGGCGGTGTCGAGCTGGTTCGTGCGCGTGACGGAGTTCCGCGACCGGATGGTCGAGCTCAACCAGGGCATCAACTGGGTGCCCGAGAACGTCAAGGACGGCCAGTTCGGCAAGTGGCTGGCGGGCGCCCGCGACTGGTCGGTGTCGCGCAACCGCTACTTCGGCTCGCCCATCCCGGTGTGGAAGAGCGACGACCCGGAGTTCCCGCGCATCGATGTGTACGGCTCGCTGGAGGAGCTGGAGCGCGACTTCGGCCGCCTGCCCGTGAACGCCGCGGGCGAGCCCGACCTCCACCGCCCGTTCATCGACGAGCTGACCCGGCCGAACCCGGACGACCCGTCCGGCCGCTCCACCATGCGCCGGATCCCGGACGTGCTGGATGTCTGGTTCGACTCCGGGTCGATGCCGTTCGCCCAGGTGCACTACCCGTTCGAGAACCACGACTGGTTCGACAGCCACAACCCGGCCGACTTCATCGTGGAGTACATCGGGCAGACCCGCGGCTGGTTCTACCTGCTGCACACGCTCGGCACCGCGCTGTTCGACCGCGCCGCGTTCAAGAACGTCATCTCGCACGGCATCGTGCTGGGCAGCGACGGGCAGAAGATGTCCAAGTCGCTGCGCAACTACCCGGACGTCAACGAGGTCTTCGACCGCGACGGCTCCGACGCGATGCGCTGGTTCCTGATGTCCAGCCCCGTGCTGCGCGGCGGCAACCTCATCGTCACCGAGGAGGGCATCCGCGAGGGCGTCCGCCAGGTGCTGCTTCCGCTCTGGAGCACCTGGTACTTCTTCTCGCTCTACGCCAACGCGACCGGCTACGAGGCGAAGCGCGGGGTCGCGTCCACCGACGTGCTCGACCGCTACCTCCTCGCCAAGACGCGCGACCTGGTGGAGGCCGTGACCGCAGACCTGGAGGGGCTCGACTCGACGCTCGCCGCTGCCAAGCTGCGCGACTTCGCCGACGTGCTCACCAACTGGTACGTGCGCCGCTCGCGCGACCGGTTCTGGACCGGTGTCGCCGAGGACGGCACGGGCGCCGAGGCGTTCGACACGCTGTACACGGCGCTGGAGACGCTGACCCGGGTCGCCGCGCCGCTGCTCCCGCTGGTCAGCGAGCGGATCTGGAAGGACCTCACCGGGGGCCGAAGCGTGCACCTCACCGACTGGCCGGAGGCGGCGGAGTTCCCGGCCGACGACGCGCTGGTCGACGCGATGGACCGCATCCGGGCGATCAGTTCGACCGCGCTGTCGCTGCGCAAGCAGTCCGGCCGCCGGGTGCGGCTGCCGCTCGCGTCGCTGACCGTGGTCGCGGCCGACGCCGGCGCCCTGCGACCGTTCGAGGGCATCCTGCGCGACGAGCTCAACGTCAAGGCGGTCGAGCTGGTCGAGCTCGCCGACGACAGCGCCGCGGCCTACGGCATCACCAGCAAGCTGACGGTGAACGCCCGCGCCGCCGGACCGCGGCTCGGCAAGCAGGTGCAGCAGGTCATCCAGGCCGCGCGCGCCGGCGACTGGTCGGAGCACGACGGAGTCGTTACCGTGGGCGGCGTGGAGCTGGTCGAGGGCGAGTACGAGCTGGTCCTGGAGACCGCCCAGACCGACGACGAGGCGACCTCGGCGCTGGCGCTGCTGCCCGGTGGCGGCTTCGTGCTGCTCGACACGGCCACCACGCCGGAGCTGGAGGCCGAGGGCCTGGCCCGCGACGTCATCCGCGCCGTGCAGGACACCCGCAAGGCGGCCGGGCTCGACGTGAGCGACCGGATCGAGCTGAGCGTCGCGTTCGAGCACGAGGACGACGTGGCGGCCATCGCGCTCGCGGGCGAGGCGGTGGATATCGCTGCCGAGACCCTGGCGCTGGAGTTCGAGTTCGTCTCGGCCGGCGCCCGCTCCGCCGACGACCGCGATGACTTCAGCAAGGACTTCGCCGCCGGCCTGTTCGCCAACGCGGGCCGGTTCACGGTCGGCGTGACGAAGGTGGAGGCCACCCGATGACCGACGACGACGAACTGCGCGAGGACGCGGAGGCGGTCTACCAGGCCCTCCTCGCCCGCGTCGGCGAGGGCGCCCCCGAGCGCCGCCTCGACGCGACCCGCCGCGCCGTCGAGCTGCTCGGCGACCCGCAGCGGGCCTACCCGATCATCCACGTCACCGGGACGAACGGGAAGACCTCGACCAGCCGGATCGCCGAGAGCATCCTGCGCGCCTACGGCCTGCGCACCGGCCTGCTGACCAGCCCGCACCTGGTGCGCTTCAACGAGCGCATCATGATCGACGGTGTGCCCATCTCCGATGAGGCGCTGGTGAGCAACTGGGAGGATGTGCGCCCGTACCTGGAGATCGTCGACGCCGAGCTGGAGGAGCAGGGCAAGGCGCCGCTGACCTTCTTCGAGGCGTTGACAGCGCTGGCGTTCGCCGCGTTCGCGGACGCACCGGTCGACGTCGCCGTGATCGAGGTCGGCATGGGCGGCGAGTGGGACTCCACCAACGTCGGCGACGGCCAGGTGGCGGTCTTCACGCCCATCTCGCTCGACCACACCAAGCAGCTCGGCGCCACGGTCCGCGAGATCGCGCGCACCAAGTCCGGCATCGTCAAGCCATCCGCCGACGTCGTGACCTCGGCGCAGGTTCCGGAGGCGATGGCCGAGCTCGAGGAGGCCGCCCGGCTCACCGAGTCCACGCTCGCGGCCCAGCCGCAGGCGTTCGACGTCGTGAGCACGCAGGTCGCCGTGGGCGGCCAGCTCGTCACCGTGCGGGGACGCGCGGCGACCTACGAGGACGTCTTCCTCCCGCTCTACGGCGACCACCAGGCGCAGAACGCCGCCGTCGCGGTCGCGGCCGTCGAGACCTTCCTCGGCCGCGGGACCCAGCCGCTCAAGTCCGACCTGGTGGAGGAGGGCTTCGCGACCGCGACCTCGCCCGGCCGCCTCCAGCTCGTCGGCGTCGAGCCGACCGTCCTGGTCGACGCCGCGCACAATCCCGCCGGTGCCGCGACCCTCGCCGACGCCCTCCGCCGTTACTTCGACTTCGACGAGCTCACCTTCGTGATCGGCAGCCTGGGGGACAAGGACGCCCGCGGAGTCATCCGCGCGCTCACCCCTGTTGCCACCCAGTTCTTCGTGACCGAGCCGGCATCCGACCGTGCGCTGCCCGCCGACGAGCTCGGCGACATCGTGCGCGAGGAGGCCGGCGACGAGGCGACCATCGTCTACACCGACGCGCTCGACGCCCTGGAGGCCGCCCGCGAGTGGGCGGGCGAGGAGCCCCGGCGCGCCGTCGTCGTCACCGGCTCCATCGTGCTGGTCGGCGCCGCCATGGCGTACGCCGACGAGCAGGGCTGGAAGGACGCGACCGCGTGAGCGACGCCAAGCAGCCGCGCGCCCGCCGGCAGCGCTCCCTGCGCGAGAGCCTCGGCTCGATCGTGCTCGGCTTCGAGCTGATCGTCGTCTTCCTCGGCGCCCTCGTGCTCTTCGGCCTGAACGCCCTGCCCGCCTGGGCCGCGCTCGGCGGGGGAGCGCTGGTGGTGCTGCTGATGATCGCGGCCATCGGACTCATGCGCAACCGGATCGGCGTCGTGCTCGGCTGGATCGTCCAGCTCCTCGTCGTCGCCGCCGGCTTCCTCCAGCCCGCCTTCTTCATCGTGGGGGCGATCTTCACGGCCATGTGGACCTACTGCATGATCGTCGCCTCCCGCATCGACCGGAACACCACCGACCGGAACAACCGAACGGAGATCAGATGACCACCGCCGTCGAAGAGACCCTCGTCCTCGTCAAGCCCGACGGAGTCGCCCGCAACCTCACGGGCGAGATCCTGCGCCGCATCGAGGCCAAGGGCTACTCGCTCGTCGACATCCGGATGCTGCAGGCCGACCGCGAGCTGCTCGCGAAGCACTACGCCGAGCACGAGGGCAAGCCGTTCTACGAGCCGCTCGTGGAGTTCATGGAGTCCGGCCCCGTCGTCGCCCTGCGCGTCGCGGGCAACCGCGTGATCGAGGGCTTCCGCTCGCTCGCCGGCGCGACCGACCCGACCACCGCGCTGCCGGGCACCATCCGCGGCGACCTGGCCCGGGACTGGGGCCTGAAGGTGCAGCAGAACCTGGTGCACGGCTCGGACTCGCCCGAGTCGGCGCAGCGTGAGCTCGCGCTCTGGTTCGACTGAGCGCCTCGCGAGACGAGAACGGCTCCCGACCGCCTGGTCGGGAGCCGTTCTGCGTGCGTGGGGTTCAGGCGAACGCGCGGTGGATCCAGTCGAGCTGGATCTGCGCGAGCACCGCGACGATCGCATAGCTGACGATGGTGATCAGCGGAACCCAGCCGTAGAGCGTCCGGAAGACCCGGCGCGCCCGCTCCGGCGTGGGGATGTGCCCCTCCTTGAGGTTGTAGAGCGTGACCGCCCAGAACGTCGGGATGGTGACCGTCCAGGTGACCATGCACCACGGGCAGAGCACGTTGAGCACGGTCAGCGACTGGGTGATGAGGAAGATCACCAGCACCAGGGCGAGCAGCACGCCGACGTTGAACGCGATCCAGTACCAGCGCGCGAAGTGCCCGGCGGCGAACAGGCCGACCCCGACCGCGATGGTCGCGGTCCAGCCGGCGAGGCCGAGCAGCGGGTTCGGGAAGCCGAGCAGCGAGCCCTGCCACGAGTTCAGGTTCTTGCTGCAGCCGACGAGGACGTTGAAGTTGCAGGAGAGCTGCGCGTGCGAGTCGGCGAGCAGGTGGAACTTGTCCGTGGTCAGCATGAAGGCCGCCCAGAAGCCGATGACGCCTGCGACGATCAGGAAGATCGCGAGCGCGGTCGGGCGGCGATACTCCGCGGGAGCGGGATCGGTCGTCGGCCGCTGAGACTTCTGGGACTTCTGGGGCTCCTGGGCGGCGGTCGCGGTCTTCGAGGCAGGCACAGTCGGATTATGGCATGGCGCGGCGCGCCCGTTCTGTGAACGCGGGTCGCGCCGGTCCACGGGCCACGACATGCGATAATCATTGGATACGTCGTCCCGGCAGCACGCCGGCCGACGCGAACAGAAGGCTTGAGGGCGCCAGGTGCGCCCGAATGAACAGCCGGCCACGCAGGCCGGCACAAGACAAGGGAGAGCCGGACGCGGGTGCCTCGAGCACCGGCAGTCCGAGCCAGGATTACGGCAGGCGCCGAGCGGCGCCTCCGACGGAGAGTACCCGGTGAGCGGGTTGCCGCCACCGGTCGAGGAGTGCACCAGCGATGGTGGAAAACGAGAATATCGACAGCACGAACAGCAACGAGCAGGGAACGGGAGGCCGCAGGCGCCGGGGGATCTTCGGCAGCAGACGGGTGACCCGTCCCGCCGGGACCGCTGAGACGCCGGTGTTCGCCGGTGAGCGCGAGATCGCCGAGCAGGAGGTCGCCGCCGAGCAGGTGGGCGGCGCGCCCGCCGGGGAGGACGTCGCGCCCGGTCAGGACGCCGCAGCGGCGGCCGACCTGACCGTCGCCGTCACCGAGGAGACCACCGAGCCCGCGGAGTCCGCCGTCGACGTCGCGACGCTCGCGGCGGACGGCCACGAGCCTCCCGCGCTTCCCGAGCGTCACGGCGACGAGGAGGAGCCGGCCGGCGCGGCCATCCCCGGCCTGCCGCCGACCACGCTGCTGTTCCAGGCCCCGGACATCGTGCCGCTGCCCCCGCTCCCGGACGAGGAGCCGACCGCCGCCGTGCGCCGGCGCTCCCGCCGCCGCGCGGGCGAGAACGGCCGCCCCGAGGCCAACGACCCGGCGAACACCGTGGTCAAGGTGCGGACGCCCCGCGAGCCGGAGCTGATCACCGAGCCGCAGAAGGTCAAGGGCTCGACCCGCTTGGAGGCCAAGAAGCAGCGCCGCCGCGACGGGCGCGACGCCGGCCGCCGCCGCCCGGTCATCACCGAGGCCGAGTTCCTGGCCCGCCGTGAGTCGGTCGACCGGCAGATGGTCGTCCGCTCCAAGGGTGGCCGTATCCAGATCGGCGTCCTCGAGGACAAGGTCCTGGTCGAGCACTACGTCGCCCGGTCGCAGGAGGCCTCCCTCATCGGCAACGTCTACCTCGGCCGCGTGCAGAACGTGCTGCCGAGCATGGAGGCGGCCTTCGTCGACATCGGCCGCGGCCGTAACGCCGTGCTCTACTCCGGCGAGGTCGACTGGGACGCCGTGGAGACCGGCAACCAGCCGCGCCGCATCGAGCTCGCCCTCAAGGCGGGCGACCGCGTGCTCGTCCAGGTCACCAAGGACCCGGTCGGCCACAAGGGCGCACGCCTGACCAGCCAGATCTCGCTGCCCGGCCGCTACCTCGTCTACGTGCCGAACGGCTCCATGAACGGGATCAGCCGCAAGCTGCCCGACACCGAGCGCTCGCGCCTCAAGAAGATCCTCAAAGAGGTCCTCCCGGAGAACGCCGGCGTCATCGTGCGCACGGCGGCCGAGGGCGCCACCGAGGAGCAACTCACCCTCGACGTCACCCGACTGACGGCGCAGTGGGCCGACATCAGCCGCCAGGTCGAGACGCAGTCGGCGCCCGCGCTCCTGCACAGCGAGCCGGACCTGCTGATCAAGATCATCCGCGACGTCTTCAACGAGGACTTCCAGAAGCTGGTCATCGCCGGCGACGACGCGCGCCAGACCATCGAGGCCTACCTGCGCCAGGTCGCTCCCGACCTGATCGACCGCGTGGAGGCCTACACCGGCGACCGGGACGCGTTCGACGAGTACCGCATCACCGAGCAGATCGAGAAGGCGCTGGAGCGCAAGGTCTGGCTGCCCTCCGGCGGCTCGCTGGTCATCGACCGCACCGAGGCGATGACCGTGGTCGACGTCAACACCGGCAAGTTCGTCGGCTCGGGCGGCAACCTCGAGGAGACCGTCACTAAGAACAACCTGGAGGCCGCGGAGGAGATCGTCCGCCAGCTCCGGCTGCGCGACATCGGCGGCATCATCGTGGTCGACTTCATCGACATGGTGCTGGAGTCGAACCGCGACCTGGTGCTGCGCCGCCTGATCGAGTGCCTGAGCCGCGACCGGACCAAGCACCAGGTGGCGGAGGTCACCTCGCTCGGTCTCGTGCAGATGACCCGCAAGAAGCTGGGCCTCGGCCTCCTGGAGACCTTCAGCGAGGCGTGCGAGGTCTGCGCGGGCCGCGGCGTGATCGTGCATCACGACCCCGTCGTGAAGCACCGCCAGCCGCAGCAGCAACCGCAGACCGAGCGCCGTCGCGGCCGCGGCGGCAACGCCGGCACCGGCAACGGCGGCGGTCAGCAGCAGCCGAGCGCCCCGCACACCACCGGCACGCACGCGATCACCGACGACGCCAAGAACGCGCTCGCGCAGATCGCGGCCTCGACCATCCACCCGCACCACGAGGGGGAGGCCGCGCCGGCCGCCGAGACCGCCGCGGGCGCACAGGCTCCCGAGGCGACCGCCGACGCCGCGCCGAAGAAGCGCCGCCGCAAGGGGAAGGGCCCGCGCGACGAGCGTCCGGCCCCGTCGCCGGCCGAGTCGCCGGCCGAGTCGCCGGCGGCGGAGCCCGCGAGCGAGCAGGCCGCTGTCCAGGAGTCCGCTCCCGCCGCTCCGGCAGCCGACGAGCACCCGCACCTCGACTTCCCGGTCATCGAGCTGCCCGAGCCCTCCGCTCCTGTGGAGCACGCCCCGGTGGCGACGGCCGTGGAGACCGAGCTCCTGCTCGACTCCGTGCTGGACGCCCTCCCGCAGCCGAAGGCGCCGGGCCAGGGCCGCAGCCGTGGCCGCCGCGCGAGCACGGCCGTCATCACCGGCGGCCAGATCCCGGGCGCACAGAGCGCGGACGGACAGCGCGAGGGCTGAGACGCCTCCGACGGGCGCCGTCACCGACCGCAGGTCAGTGACGGCGTCCGCGGTCGCGCGCCCGCACGCGCAAGCCGCTGGCGATGAGCCGGGACACCAGCTCTTTGCCGCCGACCGCCACCGCCCCTGCCGCCACGAGCTCGTCGTAGCGGCGCTCCGGCACGTCGTAGTGGTCGAGGTCGAACGCGCGCGCCGGCACGTCCGCTGCGGCCGCGAACGCGTGCAGCTCGTCCAGCGACGCGTCGCTGACCAGGTGCGACCACAACATGCCGTGGGCGGGCCATGCCGGGGGATCGATCAGGACCGTCATACAATGATTGTAGGAACCGGTCCCGTCCAGGGTTCCGGTCGGTCCCGGCGCTCCCTCGCTGAATTGACGGGTCGTGCGGCGTCGGGTAAAGTTGACCGTTGGTGTGTGCCGGTAGGCTGGTGCACCTCCACGGTTTTCTGAGAGCCACCCGCCGCCATCGGCGGGCGCGAGCTCACCAGTAACTCCCTGAACAAACAAGAGCAGGACAGATCCACGGCATCGCCGGGAGCTGATCCCCGACGAAAAGGTACGTGAAAGTGGTTTACGCAGTTGTGCGCGCCGGTGGCCGGCAGGAGAAGGTCGAGGTCGGCACCATCGTGACGATGGACCGCATCAAGGCCGACAAGGACGGCAACGTCGAGCTGGCCGCCGTCCTGCTCGTCGACGGTGACAAGATCACCTCTGACGCGAAGTCCCTCGCCAAGGTGAAGGTGACCGCCGAGGTCCTGAACGACCTGCGCGGGCCGAAGATCGTCATCCAGAAGTTCAAGAACAAGACCGGCTACAAGAAGCGCCAGGGCCACCGTCAGGAGCTCACGCGCGTCAAGATCACCGGCATCAAGTAGCCGACAGAACCTCTCGAGGAGAAGAAGACATGGCACACAAAAAGGGCGCGAGCTCCACTCGCAACGGTCGTGACTCCAACGCGCAGCGTCTCGGCGTGAAGCGCTTCGGCGGCCAGACCGTCAACGCCGGCGAGATCCTGGTCCGCCAGCGCGGCACGCACTTCCACCCGGGCGCCAACGTCGGCCGCGGTGGCGACGACACGCTGTTCGCCCTCGAGGCGGGCGCGGTCGAGTTCGGCACCAAGGGCGGCCGCAAGGTCGTCAACATCGTCGCCGTCGAGGCCTGAGCCTCCCCACGACAGCACTTCCACGGATGGGCGGGCTTCGGCCCGCCCATCCGTCGTTTCACCAAATTTGAGGAGCACCCATGGCCACGTTCGTGGATCGCGTGACACTGCATCTGCGCGCGGGCAACGGCGGAAACGGGTGCGTCTCGGTCCGCCGCGAGAAGTTCAAGCCGCTCGCCGGACCCGACGGCGGCAACGGCGGAAACGGTGGCGACATCGTGCTGGTCGCCGACCCGCAGGTCACCACCCTGCTCGGCTACCACCGGCACCCGCACCGTGCCAGCGAGAACGGCGGCTTCGGGATGGGCGACCACCGCAGCGGCCACACCGGCGGCGAGCTGGAGCTTCCCGTCCCGGTCGGCACCGTCGTCAAGTCGGCCGACGGCGAGGAGCTCGTCGACCTGACCGAGCCTGGCATGCGCTTCGTCGCGGCCGCGGGCGGTCTCGGCGGCCTCGGCAACGCCGCCCTCGCGACCACCAAGCGCAAGGCGCCCGGTTTCGCGCTGCTCGGCACTCCCGGCTGGGAGGGCGACATCCTCCTGGAGCTGAAGACCGTCGCCGACGTCGCGCTCGTCGGCTATCCGTCGGCCGGCAAGTCCAGCCTCATCGCCGCGCTCTCGGCCGCGAAGCCGAAGATCGCCGACTACCCCTTCACCACGCTGCACCCGAACCTCGGGGTCGTCCAGGCGGGCGACGTGCGCTACACGGTCGCCGACGTCCCCGGCCTCATCGAGGGCGCGAGCGAGGGCCGCGGCCTCGGCCTGGAGTTCCTCCGGCACGTTGAGCGCTGCTCCGCGCTCCTGCACGTGCTCGACTGCGCGACACTGGAGCCCGGCCGCGACCCGCTGAGCGACCTGGAGGTCATCCGCAGCGAGCTGGCGGCCTACCCGGTGCCGGAGGGCCAGGTGCCGCTGCTGGAGCGCCCGCAGCTCATCGCGCTCAACAAGATCGACGTCCCCGACGCCCGCGAGCTCGCCGACTTCGTCCGTGGCGACCTGGAGGCGCGCGGCTACCGCGTGTTCGAGATCTCCACGGTCAGCCACGAGGGTCTGCGCGCGCTGTCGTTCGCGCTGGCCGAGCTGGTCGAGGAGGCCAGGAAGGCCGAGGCCGCCGAGGCCGAGATCCGTCCGCGCATCGTCATCCGGCCCAAGGCCGTGGACGACGCCGGCTTCACCGTCAAGGTCGAGGGCGGCTCGGACGGCCCCGTGTACCGCATCCTGGGCGCGAAGCCCGAGCGCTGGGTCGCCCAGACCGACTTCGCCAACGACGAGGCCGTCGGCTACCTCGCCGACCGGCTCGCCAAGCTCGGCGTCGAGGACCGCCTCTTCACCGCGGGCGCCGTCGCCGGCTCCACGGTCGTCATCGGCCGCGACAACGGCGTGGTGTTCGACTGGGAGCCGACGCTGACCTCCACCGCCGAGCTGATGACCTCGCCGCGCGGAACGGACGCCCGCATCGACGTGAACGCCCGACCCACCCGCGCGCAGCGCCGCGAGGACTACTTCGACCGGATGGACGGCAAGGCCGAGGCCCGCGCCGAGCTCCTCCGCGAGAAGGAGGCCGGGCTCTGGCAGGACGACGACTACGACGACTACGACGGTCAGGACTCCGGATCCCGGAGCGAGGGCGAGGAGACGGGCCGGTAATGACGATCGACGAGCGCGCCCAGGTCCCCACTGCCCGACGCATCGTCGTCAAGGTCGGCTCCTCGTCGATCAGCGGCGACAACGCGGGGCAGATCGCCCCGCTCGTCGACGCCCTGGCCGAGGCGCACGGTCGTGGCTCGCAGGTCATCCTGGTCTCGTCCGGAGCCATCGCGACGGGCATTCCGTACCTGTCGCTGGATGGGCGCCCGACCGACCTGGCCACCCAGCAGGCCGCTGCTGCGGTCGGGCAGAACGTGCTCATCTACCGGTACCAGGACAGCCTGGACCGCTACGAGATCGTCGCCGGCCAGGTGCTGCTGACGGCGGGCGACATGGAGAACCCGACCCACCGCAGCAACGCCAAGCGCGCGATGGAGCGGTTGCTCGACCTGCGCATCCTGCCAATCGTCAACGAGAACGACACCGTGGCGACGCACGAGATCCGTTTCGGCGACAACGACCGGCTGGCCGCGCTGGTGGCCCTGCTGGTGGAGGCCGACCTGCTCGTGCTGCTCTCGGACGTCGACGCGCTCTACACGAAGCCTCCACAGGAGCCCGGCGCCGAGCGCATCGCGCACGTGGACTGGGGCGACGAGCTCGCGGGCGTGGAGATCGGCTCGACGGGCCTCTCCGGTGTCGGCACCGGGGGAGCGCTGACCAAGGTGTCGGCCGCCCGGCAGGCCGCGGAGCGCGGGACGGCCGTCATTCTCACGGCGACGACGCTCGTCTCGGAGGCGCTGCGCGGCGAGGCAGTCGGAACGTGGTTCGCGCCGTCGCCGAGCGCGGTCGACGCCGACGTCGCGCGGCCGGCTGCGGGGCAGGACGCCGACGCCGAGGCCGCCGCCACGGCCTAGACTTGGCCCATGTCCTCGACCGTCGCCTCACCCGTCTCGCTCGCCAACCGTCTCGCCGCCGCCAAGGCCGCGTCGCTGCCGCTGGCGACCGCGACGACCGAGCAGAAGAACGCGGCGCTGCGCGCGATCGCAGAGGGCGTCGTCGCGGCGGAGCGGAGCATCCTCGCCGCGAACGAGCTCGACCTCGCCAACGGCCGTGAGAACGGGCTCTCCGCAGGCCTCCTCGACCGGCTGACCCTGAACCCGTCCCGGCTGCAGAGCCTCGCGGACGCGGTGCTGGAGGTCGTCGGCCTGACCGACCCGGTCGGCCAGGTGGTGCGCGGCAGCGATCTCCCCAACGGCGTGAAGATCGCCCAGACCCGCGTGCCCTTCGGCGTCGTCGGAGCCATCTACGAGGCCCGGCCGAACGTCACCATCGACATCGCGTCGCTCGCGATCAAGAGCGGCAACGCGGTCGTCCTGCGCGGCGGCACGGCCGCTCTCAACACCAACGCCGTGCTCGTGGAGGTCGTCCGCGACGCGCTCGCGAGCGCCGGCCTCCCCGCCGACGCCGCTCAGACCATCGACGAGTTCGGCCGCGACGGCGCGAACGAGCTGATGCGCGCCCGCGGCCTGGTCGACGTGCTGATCCCGCGGGGGAGCGCCGACCTCATCCAGGCCGTCGTCACCCAGTCGAGCGTCCCGGTGATCGAGACCGGCGCCGGGGTCGTGCACATCGTGCTCGACGAGAGCGCGCGCGAGGACTGGGCCGTCGACATCGTGCGCAACGCCAAGGTGCAGCGTCCCAGCGTCTGCAACGCCGTCGAGACCCTGCTGGTGCACCGGAACGCCGCCGCGCGCCTGCTGCCCCCCGTGCTCGGCTCCCTCGCCGAGGCCGGCGTCACCATCCACGCCGACGAGACCGCGCTGCCGTACGCGCCGGATGGTGTCCCCGTGACGGACGAGGACTACGCGACCGAGCACATGAGCCTCGACATCTCGGTGCGGGTCGTGGACGACCTGGACGCCGCGATCGCGCACATCCGCCGCTACTCCACGCAGCACACCGAGGCGATCGTCACCAACGACCTCGGCAACGCAGAGCGCTTCCTCGCGGAGGTCGACTCGGCCGTCGTCATGGTCAACGCCTCGACCCGGTTCACCGACGGCGGCGAGTTCGGCTTCGGCGCGGAGGTCGGCATCTCGACCCAGAAGCTGCACGCGCGCGGCCCGATGGGGCTCCCCGAGCTGACCAGCACCAAGTGGGTCGTCCGCGGGTCCGGCCAGATCCGCGCGTGAGCCACCGCTAGACGCATGCTCCACCACTAGACTGGGGAACGGCCTCGCGCCGCAACGCCCCGAAAGGAACACCACCGATGTCCCAGTTGACGACCATCATCGCCGCCGCGGCGGCGGAGACCCACGTCGATCTGCCCATGCCCACCTGGGCCTACGGCACGATCGCGATCGTCACCTTCCTGTGCCTGCTCGGTGTCATGTTCAGCTTCCGCGACGTGGCCAACCGCCACGCCCACCGCTCGACTCCCGACGCCGCGTCGCACGCTGCGGCCCCTGGCGCCACCCACCACGGCACCGGTCACCCGACCCAGGGGCACTGAGGCCTCCCGCGCCCGCCGCCCATACATGCAGCTGACCGAGAAGAGCCGCCCGCGCATCGGCGTGATGGGTGGGACGTTCGATCCGATCCATCACGGCCACCTGGTGGCCGCGAGCGAGGTCGCGCAGTCGTTCGACCTGGACGAGGTCGTCTTCGTGCCCACCGGCCGGCCGTGGCAGAAGGGTGAGGTCACGCCCGCCGAGCACCGGTACCTGATGACGGTGATCGCGACAGCCTCCAACCCGCGGTTCACCGTCAGCCGGGTCGACGTCGACCGGGTCGGGCCCACGTACACGATCGACACCCTCCGCGATCTGCGGCAGGAGCGGCCGGACGCCGAACTGTTCTTCATCACCGGCGCCGACGCCATCGCGCAGATCCTGAGCTGGCGCGATATCGACGAGCTCTGGAAGCTCGCGCACTTCGTTGCTGTGAGTCGCCCGGGACACGACCTCAATATTTCTGGATTGCCGAAACAGGACGTAAGCTTGTTGGAAGTTCCGGCCCTGGCGATCTCGTCCACCGACTGCCGGAGCCGGGTGAGCAGGGGATTCCCCGTCTGGTACCTCGTCCCCGACGGGGTGGTCCAGTACATCTCCAAACATCACTTGTATCGGAGCGCGGAATGACGTCATGGCCTGAACAGCCAGCGGAAGCGAGCCAGCCGCCGCAGACACGGCGACAGGCCAGGGAAAGTGAACGTACGGCGGCGCGTCAAGCGGCGCGGCGCGCGGGCACCTCCCAGTCGACCCCGGCGGGGGAGATCCCCGAGACGTCCTCGACCCCCGGCGCCGTTGCCGACGACGCCGTCGCCACCGCCCAGACCCCGGCTGAGGAGCAGGCTCCCGCCATCCCCGCGTCGGCGTTCGCCGAGCCCGGCGTCTCGTCGGGCGGCAGCTTCGACAACCTGCTGTTCACCGCCCCGAAGCGCCCGGCCGCCGACCCCAGCGCCGACGCTTCCTCGTTCGACCTGTTCAGGCAGGCGCCGGACTCCTCCAAGCCGGAGCCGGTGACGCAGCCGGTCTCCGTGCTGCCCGGTTCCTCGGCGGCTCCGGTCCGCGCGACCTCGCCGCAGAGCACCGCTCCTGCGTCGTCGACGTCGGACGACGAGTCCGATGCGGGCGGCGACCGCACGCTCACCCGTCGCGAGCTCCGCGCGATGCTCCAGGCCCAGGCGGCGAACCAGCAGGCGAACCACTCGCCGGCCATCGCCGAGCCGATCATCCCGGTGACGTTCACCGACGAGGGGGCGCCCGCCGCCGCTGCGCAGCGGGACGAGACGGCAGTGACGTCGTCGCCGGCCTCCGTCTTCACCGGCTTCGGGTCCCAGGCTGCGGCTCAGGCGGCTCCGGCCGCCCCCGCTTCTGCTGCCCCGGCGCCCGCCGCCGCCGCTGCGCCCGCCGAGGCGGACACCTCCGCTCAGGAGCGCCGTCCGTTCACCCCGCCGACCGGTCACTGGTCGATGGCGGCCGAGCTGGAGGACGGCTCCGAGCCGATCACCTCCCGCAACGTCGGCCACTCGACCGCGGCCACCACGACCAACGCGCTGATCCTCCCGTCGCTGCCGCAGGCGGACGCGACCGGTCCGCTGACCAGCACCGGCGAGATCCTCGTCACCGGCTCGATCGACCTCCCGCGGACGCTCGGCTCGACCGGCGCCCACGACCGCATCGACTCCTCCGACATCGACCGGCTGCTCGACAGCGAGGAGAACGAGTTCAACACTTCCGAGGTCGCGCCGGTGCGCGCCTCGCGCGCCATCAGCACGCACACGTCGACGCGTGGCGTGATCGCCCCGCCGAAGAAGCGTGGCAACGCCCTCCCCGTCGTGCTCATGGTGACCGCGGGCGTGCTCGCCGTCAGTGTGATCGGCCTGCTGATCGCGGCGTACGTGCTCCACGTGTTCTGACTCCGATGATCCGCGCACGCCTCTTCTCGACCCGCACTCTTCCGAAGGACTCTCTGTGACCGCATCCCCGCACGCCCGGGAAATCCTCCAGCTCGCAGCGGAGGCCGCCGACTCTAAGGGCGGCGTCGACCTCGTGGCGCTCGACGTCTCCGGCCCGCTGCCGCTGACGGATGCGTTCCTCCTGGTGTCCGGCTCGGTCGAGCGCAACGTGATCGCGATCGCCTCCGAGGTGGAGGACCGCCTCAACGACGCCGGCGTGCGCACGCTACGCCGCGAGGGCAAGTCGGAGGGCCGCTGGATCCTCCTCGACTTCGGCGACCTGGTGGTGCACGTCTTCCACGAGGAGGACCGCATGTACTACGCCCTCGAGCGTCTCTGGAAGGACTGCCCGGTCCTCCCGCTCGAGCTCCCCGTCCACACGGCGGAGTAGCGGCCCACGCGCACACGCCCGGGCTGCACGGCCGATTTACGTTGCGCCGTCCGCGTGTAGTACGCTTGATGAGTTGCCCGGGGAGACCCGGTGAACGAAAACCGAACATGGGTCTGTGGCGCAGCTGGTAGCGCACCTGCATGGCATGCAGGGGGTCAGGGGTTCGAGTCCCCTCAGATCCACCAAAGAACACAGAAGCCGGCTTCCTCGGAAGCCGGCTTCTTTCGTGTGTACGGTCATCAGCGCCACACCGCCCCCGACGCTCCGCCGGAGGGATGCTCAGGCCCGCGGGTGATTCCTCGGATGGAGGCGACGCCCGGGACCGGGGTATCGACGTCGCCATCGCTTCAGCGGTCGATCATCTCTGAGATGCTGCCCTTTTCGAGACAGGAGACCGCCATGTCCCAGACCCTCGTCGGTCGCGCACCCGTTCCGGACTTCGCGAGGTGAGCGGCGCAGCGCACGGCCGCGACGACCAGGCCCCTGGCGCCATCGAAGACTTCGGCTACCAGCAGGAGTTGCAGCGCAAGCTCACCTTCGCGGACCTCCTCGTCTACGGTCTGATCTTCATGGTGCCGATCGCGCCGTTCGCGATCTTCGGCAGTGTGTTCCAGGCGTCCGGCGGGATGGTCGCGATGGCGTACATCGTGGGGATGCTCGCGATGATGTGCACCGCGAACTCGTACGCCCAGATGGTCAAGGCGTTCCCGATGTCCGGCTCGGTCTACACCTACGTCGGCCGCGGCATCGCCCGAGCCCTCGGTTTCGTGGCCGGGTGGATGATCCTGCTCGATTACATCCTGATCCCGTCACTGTTGTACTTAGCGGCCGCGATCGCGATGAACGGGATGCTTCCGGACATCCCGCTGTGGGCATGGTTGGTGGCGTTCGTGGTGCTCAACACCGTCGTCAACTACCTCGGCATCGAGTTCACCGCGCGGGTCAACAAGGTCATGCTCGTGCTCGAGCTGCTCGTGCTCGGCGTGTTCCTCGTGATCGGGATCACGGCGGTCGCCAACGGGCAGGGCCAGTTCAGCTTCGACGCCTTCTTCGACGCCCACACCTTCAACTGGGGGCTGATCTTCGGGGCGGTTTCCATCGCCGTGCTCTCGTTCCTCGGGTTCGACGGCATCTCCACGCTCGCGGAGGAGAACGCCGGGTCGACACGCTCGCTCGGCCGATCCATGATCTTCGCCCTGCTCCTGGTCGGGGTCCTCTTCGTGGTGCAGACCTGGGTGGCGTCGATGCTCGTCCCGGACCCAGCACAGCTCATCGCGAAGGGCGACCCGGCCGGGACCGCGTTCTACGAGGCGTCGAGGAATGCCGGCGGACCGTTCCTGTTCGTCCTCACCGCCGCGGCGACCGCCGTCGCGTGGGGCTTCGCCAACGCGCTCGTCGCGCAGGCCGCGACCTCGCGCCTGCTGTTCGCGATGGCGCGCGACCGGCAACTGCCTCGGTTCCTCAGCACGATCCACCCGAAGCGGAAGGTCCCCGCGAACGCGACCTTCGTCGTGGCGGGCATCTCGCTGGCGCTCGGGCTCTTCCTGGTGACCCAGCCGAACGGTCTCACCGAGATCTCCACGCTGGTGAACTTCGGAGCGCTGACGGAGTTCTCGCTGCTGAACGTCGCGGTGGTCTGGTGGTTCATCGTGCGACAGAGGTCGCGCAGGTGGTTCGTCCACCTCGTGCTGCCGCTGCTCGGCCTCGGGATCCTGATCGCGGTGATCATCAACGCCAGCATCGCCGCGCAGGTCCTCGGGATCGCGTGGCTTGTCGTCGGTATCGTCGTCGCTGTGGTCCTGAAGACGACCGGGCGGATGACCGACCCGACCGCGACCGCACCCGCCGTCGAGACAGAGGAGGCCCGCTGACATGGCGATCCACGAACTGAAACCGTCCCCGGGGGAGTACTCCTACGTGTTCGGCGGCGTTGCGCCGCGGCTCAGCGTGAAGCCCGGCGACATCGTGAAGGTCAGCACCGAGGACTGCTTCGGTGGCCGGGTGACCCATCAGGACCAGCTTCCCAGCGAGGTGGTCCCGTTCTCCGAACTCAACCCGGTGTCGGGTCCGATCGAGGTGGCCGGTGCGGAGGTCGGCGACCTGCTCGCCGTGCACTTCGTGTCCATCGTGCCGGCACGGTCCACCGCGATCTCGTCCACCTTCCCGCACTTCGGGGCGCTCACTCCCACCCACGAGACGGCGATGCTCGCGGCGCCGCTGGAGGAACGAGTGTGGTTCTACGACCTCGACCTGGATTCGGGGACGGCCACGTTCCGCGCCCGGCGCAGCGATCACACGCTGCGCCTCCCGCTCGACCCGATGCACGGAACGGTCGGGGTCGCACCCGCCGGCGGCGAGACCCGCCTCGTGGTCACCCCGTCCACCTACGGCGGAAACATGGACACGCCCGAGGTGCGGGCCGGAGCCACGCTCTACCTGCCGGTGAACGTGCCGGGCGCGTTGCTCTCCATCGGCGACGGGCACGCCCGCCAGGGCGAGGGCGAAGTCTGCGGAACCGGCCTCGAGTGCGCCATGAACACCGTCATCGCCATCGACCTGGTCAAGGGCGGCGCCCCGGCGTGGCCGCGGATCGAGAGCGACGACTTCATCATGACCACCGGCTCCACCCGGCCGTTGGAGGACGCCTACCGGATCAGCCAGAAGGAACTCGTCGACTGGACCAGCGACCTCACCGGGCTCGACACTCTCGACGCCTATCAGCTGGTCAGCCAGCTCGGACTGGCACCCGCCGCGAACGTCTGCGACCCCAACTACACGATGGTGGCCAAGCTGCCGACGTGGGCGCTCGGGGCCGCGAAGGCGTACGGCGGCGTCCACCAGCGGCTGCGCGCCGCGGCCGAGGCGTACCTGACCCGCTGACCTCGTCGCGCCCGGAGTTCGACAGGGGTCGCAACACGCCGTTTCGGTCTGCGGATGACGGCGTGTTGCGACCCCTCTGGGGTGGACCGCTCACTCGGCGGGCAGGTGTCCCGCCTGCCGACGTTTCCGCGCCGCGGGCCGCCGCCGCCCGAACACGATCACAGCGACCAGCGCCGCCACGTACGTCGCCACGGCCGCGATCCCCAGCGGCGTCCGGGCGGCGAGCGCGATCGTGCCGGCCACCGGGATGACGCCGACGAAGCTGCCGACCGAGGACACTACGTACGGCAACGGGTCCGGGGTCGCGTTGGCGTCGCCCTTCAGGCGCAGTGTGGTCACATCGCCCTTCGTGGTGACCTCCTTCACCCGGTGCGTGATGAGGCCCGTGCCGCCGTCCTGGCGGGGGACCGTCACGATGTCTCCCTTCACCACGTCCGCCGCGGGGACGGTGCGGTAGAAGACCAGCGAGCCGACCGGCAGCGTGGGCTCCATCGAACCGGAGATCACGACGACCGGGCGGAGGCCGAAGACCGCGCAGACGGCGACGGTCACGATCGCGACGGCGCCCAGGATCGCGGAGACGGTGAGCAGGGCCGAGCCGAGCCACTGCCACAGGGAACGACGAGGGCTGTCAGGGCGTCGAGGCGCCATCGAACTCCACCTCCAAGGCGGTCTGGCCACCGTTGTAGGCGGCGGTCTCCGGGGTGTCGACATAGAAGAGGGTGACGCTGAGGTCGTGGCGGCTGCCGGCGTTCCCGGCCACCCACGCGGCGCCGTCGGCCAGGGCCGGCGCTCCGCGCGCGGGCAGGCGTCCCAGTACGCCCGTCGCGGCCGCGACCGTGGCGCCCTGGCTGGGGTCGGTGGCACTGCCGCCGACCAGGAGCGCGCCGGTCGTCGTGTCGACGACGGTAACGCGCAGGAACGGCGTGATGTTCGGGCTGCTGCCGACCTGTCCGGTGCCGGCCGCGTCCGACGGCTTGACGGTCACCGTGAGGGCGGCGGCGAGCTGCGGGGAGTTGTTGGCGACGCCGAGGTCCACCGTCACCGAACGGCCGGGGACGAAGCTGTCGTCCCCGGCGATCGGGACGGTGACTCCCTGCCCGGGGCGGGCCTCGGCCACGTTCCCGTCCGGGAGGACGGACACGATGTCGAAGGTCGCGCCGCCGACGCCGTCGGGTCCGGCATTCAGGCCGGCCTGGTCGGTGAAGGCGCTCATGGTCTGGCCGACCGTGAAGAGCGCGGCAGTGAGCGCGATCGTGCCGCCGGCGATGGTGGCGAGGGCGATCCGCCTGCGTGGTGTCTTCCTGTGCTTCATCACGACCCCGGCGGAATCATCGTCGTCAGCCCTTGGACCGCGTTCGTCGGGACGGTGTTGTTGGCCCAGTCGTTGATGATCGAGTAGTACGTGTTGTTGTTGCCGCCCCCCGTGCCCCCGCCCCAGTTGACGAACGATCCGTCGGCGTTCAGCGCCGTGCCGGAGTACCCGAACGCGCCGATGGCGGTCACGCTGCTGCCGAGCGGGGCGAGCTGCACGGGGGTGACCTGGTTCGTTGTCGACGGCGTGCCGAGGGCGGGGTCCGGGCCGCGGCCGAAGGCGTAGCGGCCGTAGACGTAGACCTGGCCGGACTCGCCGAGCACCTGGACGTAGTCCTGGCTGGGCGCGACCGATTTGACCGGATCGTCGTTCGGCAGCGTCAGCGCGATCGGCGTGGCGCTGGCCACTCCGGAGACGTATGGTCGCCCGGTGCCGTAGTTGGACGCGTCGCCCCAGGTGACCAGGTGGCCGCCGTCGAAGACGAGCTGGTTGCCGAAGTAGTGGCCGGTGAGCGAGGTGATCGTGCACGCGTCGCCGGGGGAGCCCATGACGACGCCGACCGCGTCGCACCCGGACTGCGCGAAGGGCGACAGGAAGGTCGACCGGTACGGCGCGTTCCGGTTGGTCCCCAGGTTGTCCCCGGACGGATCCGACGCGTACGACGCCCCGGCGTTGGCCCAGCCCCACCAGAACACGCCCGTGGTCGAGTCGTTGGCGTCGAAGTTCCCGCGGATGGCCCAGCCGTTCCACATCCCGGCCCCGATGCTATGCACGCCGGACATGATCAGCGACGGCGTGGGTGAGGACGCCGTCGCCGTGCCCTGACCGGTGATCCCGCGAGCCTGCGCGTAGCCCCAGGTGTAGAGGTCCCCGGTGCTGGTCAGCGCCATGAAGACGCCGGACGACGAGCGGAGGTCGACGACCGTCCCCGGGATCGAGACCGGGCCCGGCTGCGTGTACGGGATCGGCGTGCCCGGCCGACCCATCACGTTGTTGCTGTTGTTTCCGCCCCAGGTGTAGACCTGTCCGTCGTCGGAGAGCGCCGCCAGCCCGGTGTTGGCGATGGTGGTGGGGTAGTAGTTGTCGAGGCTGGTTCCGGCGACCTTCACGATGTACCGGTGGTTCGGGCCGGTGTAGCCGTCGTTCGGCAGGATGACGGGCGTCGGCGCCGCGTTGGACGCGACGGTCAACGTGCCGTTCCCGGCCAGCCCGTTGCCGCGGAAGCCCCAGACCCACAGCGTCCCGTCGTCCTGGAGGGCGGTCGCCGTGTTGGCCAGGTACGTGTCCGTCGGGACCATCCGCGCCGTCCGGGTGAGCAGCGGGCTGACGGTCGGGGACGTCTCCGCCCGGGCGGTGTCGGTGTAGGCGGCGGTGGTGGTCGGCACGGCGGCCAGGGGCACGACCGCGACGGCCACGAGCGCCAGCGCGGCGGCGACGCGACGACCCGTCCGTCTCAGTGCGCGTCTGTTCATGGCTGTTCACTCGGCTTTCGTCGTCGGAGACGGAGCAGGATGCCCGCGCCGATGAGGGCGAGAGGGACGCCGACGCCGAGCACCGTGAGGCCGGTGTCGGCGAGCGGCGGTGGCGTCGGCGCGGCCTCCAGCGAGCTGAGCCGGATGGTGAGTTGTGCGCTCCGCCCCTGGTACTCGTTGCCGGCGGCGGCTTGGAGGACGACGTCGCCGGACACCGACTTCGTGCCGCCTCCGGTGACGGTGCCGAGCCGCACGGGGGCGCCGCCGATCAGCCCGCGCAGGGGGGTCTGCGGGATGACGGTCGTCCCGTCCACCCGGACACTGACCTGGAGCGTGTCGTCGATCGTGGCCGCAGCGCCGGAGACGTCGAGCACCTCGAGGTAGACCGTCGCGGCGGACGTTGCGGGGTTCTGCACCGTGGCGGCCCACGCCGTCTGGTGGCCCGGGCCCGGCATCTGCACGGTCAAGAGCTGAGCGGGTCCCGCGGCGGCGGCGGGCTGGACTCCGCAGAGCCCGAGCAGCACGGCGGCGGCGACGATGGCGGCTCTCCTCACGAGGTGCTCCCGTCGAACCGGACACCGAGCACGAGCGTCCGGTTGAAGATGTAGGGGTTGCCGACCGCGTGCGGCAGAGTCACCTGCACCTCGACGGTCTTCGGCACGGACTGGGTCCAGCCGGTGAGGACAGGCGGGGACGCGTCGATCGCCGCGGCAGTCGCGGCCGTCACGACCGCGGTCCCGTCGACGGTGACCGTGTAGAGGGCGTAGTCGTAGGGGTCGGCGCCAGGGCCCGTGCCTCCCGGGTCGGTCGGCCGGCTGCCGGGGTACGCGTTGGAGAGCGTGACGTGCACGGGCCCGGTGGCGGCCGTCGTCGTCACGACCTGCATGTCGACGTGCGCGGAGGCGTCGAAGGTGATGGTGCCGCTGCCGGAGCTGTCGAGCGCGAACGGGGTGGGGTTGCCCTCCTGGACGGCGCCTCCCGCGTCGAGGAACGCGATGTTGTAGCTGCCGCCGATGGCGCCGTTCGTCCCGAGGCCCGGCGCCGACTGGTCGGTGAAGGCGGCGGAGGTGGTGCCGATCGCCGAGAGGCCGAGGATGACGCTCAGGCTCAGGAGGCCGGTGGCGGCCAGCGCACCGGGCCCCGGCCGCCCGCCGAGGGAACGGACGCGGCGCCCGCTCACAGGCTCGCCCCGGTGAACATGAGCTGGATGGGGGTCGTCGTGCCGTTCACCGAGGCCGGAGCGTCGGCCGGCAGGGTGACCTCGACGTCCAGCACCCGGTCCGCGCCCGGCGCCGTGGCCCCGGTGAGCGGGATGTCCGCCGCGCCGGTCGGCGGTACTGCGGCCGCGTACACATGGCCTCCCTCGGAGATGGTGAACCGCAGTTCGGGGAACAGCGGGTTCTGGGCGGCCGGATCGATCAGGTGGACGCTGATCGATCCGGCCAGTCTCGGGCTGTTGTTGCGCACGGCGACGCGGGCCTGCACCGAGGTGCCCGGCTCGAGCACCGTCGCCGGCAGCGCGACCACCACGGGGTCGGGACGGCCCTGCTGCCATTCGGCGGGGGCCGGCTGCCAGCCGGGCACGTCGCTGCCCGCGACCTGCAGGTCGAAGGTGTTGTCGGTGCCGTCCAGCGCGACGATGACGTCGGACCAGTTCACTGTGCTGGCTGCGGTGACGGCGACGCCGAGGGCGACGCAGACTCCCGCAGCGGACAGTGCCGGCCGACGCCACCGCCGACGCGTGCGCACGGGGCTCGAGGTCATCGGATCAGGGAGTCGACGTACCGTTGAACTGGGCCTGGATGAACGCCTTCATGCCGTTGAGGCTGTTGTCGGTGAACGAGGCCCCGGACTCCGCCTGGGTGAGCAGCCGCACCGAGATCGTCACGTCCGACACCTCGCCGGCCGCGAGGCCGTTGAGCGTCAGCGAGCTGAGCTGGGCGTACGTCTGGTCGGTGACGCTGATCGGCGTGGCGCCGAGCGAGGTGGCCGGCATCGAGACGTCGAACCTCAGGCTGGACAGGTAGTTCGGGTCGGTGACGTCCGCCCCGCTGTCCGGGAGCTGCACGAGTCCGAGCGAGAGGGTCGAGTTCAGCGTCGCGGACGCGTTCCGGACGGGGATGTCGACCGAGATCGGTGCGCTGCCCGGGAAGATCGTGTTCGCTCCGACGATCTCGATGGGAGCTCCGGCGGGGGTGTCGGCCTCCTGCCACGAGCCGGGGATCTGCGCGCCGGTGACCGGGTCGGTGTCGACGACCTGGATGTTGTACTGATCGGCGCCGATCCCGTTCGCCCCGAGGTTGAGGTTCGCGAAATCGGTGAAGGCGGCGGCGGTGACGCCGGCGGCGATCGCGACGACGGCCCCGAGGCCGATCACCGCCTTGGTTCTCCTGGACATGCCGCGCTTCTCGGGCGCGGCGGCTTCCTGCGTCATTGCTCTCCCTTGGGGTCTCGGACGGCCTCGCCGTCTTCAGGGTCGTGACCCTAGCACCGGGGTCGCGTCGTGTTTCGCCGCCGGGCACGGGATTCTCGCCCGACCGCGTCGCCGCGAGAGCCGTCTGAGGCGCCGAATCGTCTGAGCTTTCACCCCCTCCGTCCGGCGGCGTGTCGCCCGGTCGTCGGCGGGGTCACTCCTCGCTCATTTCGGCGATCCGACGCGCCAGAGGCGCATCACCTCACATTCGAGGAGCTCACGTCGATGCGGATGCCGTCGGTGGTGCCGCGCAGGCGCGCGAGCTCGATCCCAGGCGGTCCGGAGTAGCCCGCGCCGGGAGTCCAGATCTCCGTGCCGAGCGCCCGTTCGCTCGGGCTCAGCCCGGCACGCCGCCACGCCGCGGTGATGGACGCATACCGGGCCTCCACGTATTCCTCGGTCGCACCGGGTTCGTGCCAGAGCGGGAGCAGCAGGTCGCAGTGGACGCTTCCGTCGTCCGCCGTCGCGCAGGTGGTGGGGTCGGCGTCCGGTGGAGGGCCGCCAGCGCGCTTCCCGAGGACGGCCGTCTCCATCAGGAAGGCACGGATCCCTGCCTCATAGTCGCTGCGGATCCCGGCGGCTTCCTCTGCGGGGAGGGGCGGATCGTCGACGGCCCTCCAGTCGGGTTCCGGGGTCGCAGCGCCGAGCGGGAGTCCGACGAAGCCCGTCACGCTGCGGTCGGCGGCGGCGGCGTGGACGACGAACGCGGTCCGCGGCAGCTCGAGGCGGTCCGCGGCGGGGTCCACGACGGCGGCGAGGAGGTCCGCGACCGCCTCGGGGCGTCCGGTCTCGATGTCGAGGTGCGGCCGGTCCTCCGACCGCTGCTCCCGGTAGGCGATCCTCGAGACGTCCGGCCGGCGGGAGAGCTCCTCCAGGGTTGCGATGAGCGGGTCGAGCGGAACCTCGGCGGCGACCTCCACGGCGGCAGAGCGCTCGGATCCCCCAAGCGGCCAGTCCACCTCGACCGCGGAGAGTCGCCCCGTCCCGAAACCGTCGAGGCCGCGGAGGGACGCCGCTGTGTCGGCGAGCGGGGTCGGGCCCGCCGCGGTGACCGCGGCCATGCGCACCGACGCGGTCGACCACGAGAGGGTGGCGCCCGCCACAGTGGGCAGTCGCCGCAGGGCGTCAGCGGCGGCCACGGCAGCGGGGAGGCCTGCTCCGTCCCGGTGACCGCGCGAGTCCTCGATCGACACCGGGGCGAGGCCGGGTCCGCCGGGGACGATGACGTCGAGGGTCACGTCCGTGGCCTGCGCGAACGTCGCGCCGTCGACAGTGGTGGCCGCCTTCGTGGCAGGGCCCGCGAGGCCGCCGGCGTCGCGCAGCGTCACGCCGAGGGAGACGAACCGCTGGTGCGGGTGGCGCCAGCTCCCTTCCGAGACGTCCGAGCGCGCGGACGCGACGCCCGGCTGCTTCCGCAGGTCGGACGCGACCTTCGCGGCCTCCCGGACGAGCGGCTCCGGAGGCTCGGACACGAAGGAGCAACCCGCGAGGATGGACGAGACGAGGGCGGCGACGCACACCAGCGCCGCGCCGGCCGCGAAACGGCGACGCTGTGAGACCATCCGACCAGTTCACCGGATGCTCGCGGGGTCCGTCGTCCGTCGCGGCGCCGACCCTCGTCATCCCAGCGGCGGATCCGGGCGGCCGCATCCACGGACCGCGCGCGCCCCGCACCCACCCGGAATCGGCCATCGCTTAGGATTCACCCAGTTCTGTTCGTCGAACCGCCCGGGGGACCCGCTATGACCGACCTGCCTCGCCGTCAGCAGCGCGCGCGCGGGCCTGCGCCGGTGCGGCACGGGAGACTGCCCCAGCGCAGGCTCCTCGCGTCCGTCCTCAAGCTGCTGGCCGGCGTCGTCGCGATCGCCGTCGTCAGTGGCTTCTCGCTGACCGCGTACGCGGTGTGGGATGTCGCCCGCTCGGTGAAGCACGGTGTCACCCTGGTCGCGCTGCCGGGGCACACGGCCGCCCCGCAGGACATCCCGAATGTGGGGGCCATCCCGGGCGGAGTCAACCTGCTGTTGGCGGGGACCGACACCCGGAGCGGTCTCGGCGGCGTCTACAACTCCGCCGCGGAGCAGGACGCCAGTTCGGGTGCGGGCAACAACGACGTCACGATGCTGCTGCACATCGCGCAGGACCACAAGAGCATGATGGTGATCAGCTTCCCGCGCGACCTCATGGTGCGCATCCCGACCTGCCCGACCCCGGACGGCAAGGACACGGTCAGCGGGTCCTCCTACGCGCAGTTCAACACGACGCTGTCGCGCGGCGGCCTCGCCTGCGTCGTGCTGACGGTCGAGAAGCTCACCGGCGTGGACATCCCGTTCGGAGCGGTCATCAACTTCGACGGCGTGAGCGCGATGTCCACGGCGGTGGGCGGCGTGACGGTCTGCCTGGCCTCGAAGGTGAAGGACGACTACACCAACCCGCCGCTCGACCTCCCGGCGGGTGAGAACACGCTCGTCGGGGACCAGGCGCTCTCGTTCCTGCGCAGCCGGCACGGCGTCGGCGACGGCAGCGACCTCGGCCGCATCTCCAACCAGCAGGTGTTCCTGTCCGCGCTCGCGCGCAAGATCGTCAGCGGGGGTGTGCTCGGCAACCCGGTGCAGCTCTACGCGCTCGCCAAGGCGGCCGTCCAGAACGTCACGCCGTCTCAGACGCTCACCAACCCGACCACGCTGGTGGAGATCGCGCTCGCCCTCAAGGACACCGGACTGCAGAACATGGTCTTCCTGCAGTACCCCGCGGTGGCGGACCCGGACAACCCCAACCGCGTCATCCCGGACGACGAGGCCTCCACCGCGGTGAACAACGCGCTGGTCAACGACCAGCCGGTGGCGCTCACCGGCACGACCGGGCGTGCGGCGGAGGACCCGAACGCGACGGCGACGCCGACGCCGGGCCCGATGCCGACGACGCCGCCGAGTGCGACCGCGTCGCCCGCCCCCACCATCCCGAGCAGCCCGACCGGCACCGGCACCCCCGCGCCCACGAACGCGTCGGGCTCGGTCGAGCTGCCCTCCACCGTCACCGGCCAGACGGCCGCGCAGCAGACCTGCACGAAGGGCAACAACTAGTCACACCGTGGGCGGCACGACCAGGAAGTGCCACCCGATCCACCACCAGAACAGCAGGATGGTGACCCGCGCCGTCCGGTCGGCCATGACGCGGTCGAGGAGGCTGCCGAGCGGTGCGATCCGCTCGGGGCGGCGCCGGGACTGGACGACGAGCGCGACGATCAGGAGGCCGCACAGCACGAAGCCGCCGATCGTGACCCACCTCACGCGGACCTCCCGTTCACGACGACCTCCCGCGCCGCAGCAGCGCGTACCCGCCGAGCAGCCAGCATGCGACCAGCACCACCCGCGCCGGCGGCCAGGCCAGCAGCGGGTCGATCAGGTCCGAGAGCGCGGGGAAGGCGTTCTCGCTGCCGCTGAGGTCGCGGCCGAGGAAGTACACGCCGATCTCCCACACGCAGCCGGCGACGAGGACCACCGACCACAGGATCGCGGCGCGGCGTACGGCCGAGCCCGGCGGCCCGGCGTCCGAGCGGGAGCGCTCGGCCCACGCCACCGGCAGCAGCAGCACGCCGAGCCCCACCACGATCGCCGCGTCCGCCGGTCCGTAGAGCGGCGTGAAGCCGAGGCTCACGGCGGCGACCGCGATCAGCGTCCCGGCGACGACACGGCGGGAGGCTGTATCGCGGTCGGCGGGCATCCGCAGCGGGACACGCAGCCAGCCGAGCGCGTCGAGGGTGAGCACGACGGCCCCCGCGAGGTAGATCGCGGCGTCCACGGGCGCGCCGCGCACCGTGTGGAAGGCGGCCGTGATCACGAGCACGCCGATCCAGCCGACCCGCATGATCGCGGTCGGGGTCGGTCGGCGCCGGCCGGAGGATCGCTGGGAGTGCGATAGCTCTGACACGAGGGAAACCGTACGCCCGACGCCGCGGTTGCGCGATCAGCACGCCGAGACGTTGAATGAGCACATGGCCACCGAGAAGATGACGTCCCTGCAACTGCGCGTCCTCCTCGTCGCGATCCTGGCCAGCTTCGTGGCGTTCCTCGACGGCGCCGTCATCAACGTGGCGCTGCCCGCGATCTCCCGGGAGCTCGGCGGCGGCCTCCCGTTGCAGCAGTGGGTGGTCGACGCCTACCTGGTGACGCTCGGCTCGCTGATCCTGATCGCCGGCTCGCTCTCCGACGTGTTCGGGCGCAAGCGCATCCTGTACGTCGGGCTGATCGGCTTCGCGATCACCTCGCTGCTGTGCGCGTTCGCGCCGAGCGGGCTGTTCCTGGTGCTGTCGCGCGCACTCCAGGGCGTGGCGGGGGCGCTGCTGGTGCCGTCGTCGCTGGCCATCATCATCTCCCGGTTCGAGGGCCCGGCCCAGGCCAAGGCGATCGGCCGGTGGACGGCGTGGACCGGCGTCGCGATGATCGCGGGACCGGTGGTCGGCGGCTTCTTCGTGGATGCGCTCTCCTGGCGGTGGGTATTCGTGATCAACGTGGTCCCCATCGCGGTGACACTCGTCCTGATGTGGACCCTCGGCGACACCGGCAAGGGGTCGGGCGGCCGCGTGGACTACCTCGGCGCCGTGCTCGGGTCGGTCGGTCTGGCGGGTACGGTGTTCGCGCTCATCGAGCAGGGGGCGTACGGCTGGGGGAGCCCGCGGGTGTGGATCCCGTTCGTCGTCGGCGTGCTCTCGCTCATCGGCTTCTTCTTCGCCGAGACGCGGGTGAAGCAGCCGATGCTGCCGCTCGGGCTGTTCTCGGTGCACAACTTCTGGGTCGGCAACCTGGCCACGGCGTTCGTCTACGGCGCGCTGTCGTTCGGGCCGCTGATGGTGACGCTGTTCCTGCAGCAGGTCGCCGGGTTCTCGGCGTTCGTCGCGGGCTTCGTGTTCATCCCGTCGACGCTCTGCATGCTGCTGCTGTCGGGCTACTTCGGCGGCCTGGCCGGCAAGTACGGGCCGCGGTTCTTCATGGCGGTCGGGCCGATCGTCGCCTCGGCCGGCTTCCTCTGGCTGCTGATGATGGGGCAGGGCGTCAACTACTGGTTCGAGCTGCTGCCTGCGGTGCTTCTCTTCGGTGTCGGCCTCTCGATGACCGTCGCCCCGCTGACCAGCGCGATCCTCGGCTCCATCCACCCCGGCCAGGCCGGGATCGGCTCGGCGGTCAACAACGCGGTCGCCCGCATCGCCGGGCTCCTCACGGTCGCGATGGCCGGCATCGTGGTCGGCCAGAAGCTGGACGTCGAGGGGATGCACCGGGCGATGCTCGCGACGGCGGGCCTCCTCATCGTCGGCGGCGTCGTGTCGGCGATCGGCATCCGCAACCACGAGCCGGCGGCCGAGCCGATCAAGACCGCCGCGGTCGAGTAGCGCAGTCGAGTGGCGCAGTCGAGTAGCGCAGTCGAATAGCGCGCTCAGGCCACGGTGATCGACTGCCCGGCCAGCGCCAGCATCACCACGTCCACCAGGGCGCAGGTCATGATGAGCTGCATGAGCAACCGGGTCGGGCTCCGCCGCAGCAGCAGGACGACCCCCGCGACGACGGCGGCCAGCCCGATCACGAGACCGACGACGAGCAGCGGACGCACCGGGAGGCCGGGCCCGAACGTGATCAGCACGGTCGCAACGGCGAGGCAGCCGAAGGCGAGCAGCCCGCTGGCGCGCGCGCCGAGGCGGTGCGGGAGGCCGCGGATGCCGGTGCGGGCGTCGTCGGCGAGGTCGGGCAGCACGTTGGTCACGTGCGCGGCGACGCCGAGCAGTGCGCCGGCCGCGAGCACCCACGGCGCCGGCCAGGCCGGGTGCTCCTGGCCGAGCGTCGCGATCGCGGGAAGGAGCCCGAAGCTCACCGCGAACGGGACGAAGGAGGCGGCGGTCGACTTGAGCCCGAGGTTGTACGACCAGCCACCAGCGATCGCGACGGCGTGGGCGATCAGCGCGCCGAGGCCGAGGAACGCGGTGACCGCCAGGGAGAGCACGAGCGCGAAGAACGCCGAGGCGCGCACGAGGGCGAGCGGGACGTCACCGCGCGCCGCCGGTTTGTCTGCCCGCGCGACCTCCCGGTCGCGGGCAGCGTCGAGCCAGTCGTTGGACCAGCCGATCGAGAGCTGGCCGAGCAGGATGGCGAGCGCCAGGACGACGAGCCGGCCCGGCGGGTAGCCGAGACCGACGCCGAGGCCGGCGGCGACGACCGTGACCACCGCGGTGGGTCCGGGGTGGCTGGCGAGCAGCAGCGAGATCGGCTTGGACGCCATCCCGCCATCGTAGGACGGCCGGCGCCGAGAGGGCGACGGCACGGCGGGAACCGAGCGGGGGGCGCTCGGCGGGACCGGTCGGAGTTCGGAGCGGTCGCTAAGGGGGCGAGGGTTATCCTCGGGTGATGCGCCGCGCCCGATGGACGACGGCCGCCGCCCTCCTGGTGCTCGCGACGACGCTGGGCGGGTGCGCGGCCAGCGGTTCGGCGCACCCTCGGGAGGCCGCCAGCCCGTCTGCGGCGCCGCGGACCGCGACTCCCGCGCCCGACCCGATCCAGGCCTACGCGGACGAGCGGCTGCGCGACCTGACCCTCCGCCAGAAGGTGGCGAGCCTGTTCATGCTGCATGCGCCGGGCACGGATCCGGCCGCGCTGCGCGGGTTCGTCGACCGCTACGGCCTGGGCGGGGTCATCCTGATGCCGGATAACATCCCCGCCGCGCCCGCGGCCCTCGCGGCGGAGACCGCGGCGACCCGTGCGTCCGATCCCGGGCTGCCTCCGCTGGTCGGGATCGACGAGGAGGGCGGCGACGTCACCCGGCTGCCGTGGGACCGCTTGCCCGGCGCCGAGGCGCTGCGCTCCCTCCCGCCGGCGGCGACCCAGCAGGCGTTCGCGCAGCGCGCCGCCCTGCTCAAGGGGGCCGGCGTGAACCTCAACTTCGGGACGATCGCCGATGTGACGGCCGACCCGCGCTCGTTCATCGCCGACCGCATCCTCGGGACTGATCCCGCCTCCGCCTCCTCCCGCGTCGCCGCGTCGGTGACGGGGGAGCGCGGCGCCGTGCTCAGCACGCTCAAGCACTTCCCCGGCCACGGCGAGACCGACGCCGACTCGCACCGCACCGTCCCCACCGCCGCCGTCGATCACGCCCGTTGGGCCGCGCAGGACGCGCCGACCTTCCGTGCCGGCGTCCAGGCGGGCGCCGAGGTCGTGATGTTCGGCCACCTCGCCTACAGCGGCGTGGACGCCGCGCCCGCGTCGCTGTCGCCGACCTGGCACCGCATCCTCGCCGACGAGCTCGGCTTCCACGGGGTGACCATCACCGACGACCTCCGGATGCTGCAGGACACCGGTCTGCCGCAGTACCAGGACGCGGGTGCGAACGCCGTCGCCGCGATCGCGGCCGGTAACACGATGGTGCTGATGATCCAGGGCGCGGAGGACCCGGACACGCTGATCGACGCCGTGGTGGCGGCCGTGCGGAGCGGCCGCATCCCGGCCGCGCAGGTGGACGCGGACGCCAGGGAACTGCTGGTGCTGCGGAGGTCGCTCGCGGCGCAGGGTTGACGTGTCAACTTTTTTTCGGGATTCCGGAATACCCTCCCGACATATGCGGTTGCATGGACTTTGACAGCGTCCGTACACGCAAGCTTCGAGCAAGGAGAAACCGCATGAGCATCGACATCCCCGGATACAAGGCCGGCACCTGGACCATCGACCCCGCGCACACTGAGATCGGCTTCAGCATCCGCCACCTCATGATCAGCAAGGTGAAGGGCGTCTTCGAGAACTTCGACGCGACCTTCGTCACCGCCGAGAACCCGCTGGAGTCGACTGTCTCCGCCAAGGCGCACGTCGCCTCCATCAACACCAAGAACGCCGACCGCGACGCGCACCTGCGCACCGGCGACTTCTTCCTCGCCGACGAGTTCCCGACCATCGACTTCGTCTCCACCGGCGTCCGCCACGAGAACGGCGAGTTCCTCGTCGACGGCGACCTGACGATCAAGGGCGTGACCAAGCCGGTCACCTTCGAGTTCGACTTCGGCGGGTTCGGCCAGGACCCGTACGGCAACTACAAGGCCGGCGCGACCGCCAAGACCAAGGTCGCCCGTGAGGACTTCGGCCTCACCTACAACGCGGCGCTCGAGACCGGCGGCATGCTGCTCGGCGACGACGTCACCATCACCCTCGAGCTCCAGGCCGTCCTGCAGCAGGCCTGATCGCTCCGCACGTCCCGAAACCGCCGAGTACGCGAATTGTCCGCGTACTCGGCGGTTTTCGCCGTAATAACGGCGTACTCGACGGTGTGCGACGGGGGCGGGGTCAGGGGCGAGCGGAGTGCTTGCGGGCGCGGTAGGCGGCGGCCTTGGCGCGGTCGCCGCATCCGGCCATGCCGCACCAGCGCCGGTTGGCGGTGCGGGAGGCGTCCAGGAACGCGCGCGTGCAGTCGGTGCCCTCGCACCATTTGAGCCGCCCGGCGTTCCCCGGAAGGTAGAGCTCCACCGCCGCGCGGCCGACCGCGGCGAGGCACGCGGCGAGATCGCCGCTGGTCGTGACGGTACGGTCGGCGGTCAGGATGGCCGTTGGCCCGGGTGCGGTGGCGTAGCGGTTTACGCGGCGAAGGTCCGCGGGGACGAGCGGTCGGTCGGCCTCCGTGGTGAGCAGCGACCAGATCGTCTCGCGCAGGCGCAGGGCCTCGGCGAGACCCCGCTGGTCGACGGCGGGAGGCTCGTCGACGACTCCGGCGTCGGCGAACCAGCGTGCCAGGTCGGCGGGGTCGCGCAGGTGCTCGATGGCCGCCGTGCGGCGCTCGGCCACCGTCGCCACGAAGTCAAGAGCGAGGTTGCCCGCCACGAACTCGAATCCCACGTCACCATCTTGACAGGTGACGTGGGTGCGGGCAACGTGTGCGCAATGAGGGCGCGGAACGGCATCATCGTCTACGTGACGGTCGCGGTCGCCGCCCGGTCCGCCGACGCCGGCGCGATCGTCGCTGCCGTGCTCGCCGGCACAGCCGTCGGCGGGCCCGGGGCCGGGGGTCTGCTGGCCGGCGCGCTCACCCTTCCGCACCTGATCGGGCCGCTCGCCGGGCGGCTGCTGGACCGGCGCAGCCGGCCGGGACCCGTGCTCGCTGCCGCTTTCCTCTGGTACGCGGGGCTGATCGTTCTGGCCGCGGTCACCCTCCGGTTCAGCGTGGCCGGGGCCGCGGTCGCCTTGGCCGGGGCTGGGTGTGCGGGCCCCCTCGTCACCGGAGGGCTCAGCAGCCGGCTCGCCGGGATCGTGGACGCCGGCGGCCGCGCCGATCCCGCCGCTCGAGGTCACCGTCGCGGGCAGGCGCTCGACGCTCTCACCTACGGCATCGCGGGGACCGCTGGGCCAGCCGCGGTGGCCTTCCTGGCCACGACTTTCGGCCCGACGGTCGCGCTTGCGGCGACGGCGAGTCTCCTCGTTGTGGCGGCCGCCGTCGTGCTCTGGCTTCCGGCCTCCTCTCCCGAGCGCGGGCGCACCGAGCGGGGAAGCGTCCTCCGGCTCATCGTCGTCTCCGGCCCTCTTCGGCGCACCACGGTCGCGACGGTCGGCTCGGCGGCCGCTCTCAGCGCTGCACCCGTGATCGCGACGGCGCTCGCCACGCAGTGGGGCTCACCGCCCTCTGTGGTGGCCGTGCTCATGGCGGCGTACGGCGCGGGAGGGCTGGTGGCCTCCCTTCTTCTGATCGCCGCACCACTGCGCGGAACCCCGGAACGGCTTGTTCGGGCCGGTGTCGCCATCGCGAGCGCTGCGTTACTCCTCCCGTTGCTTGCTCTTCTCGTTCCCTTCGCGGAATCTGCGGTAGGCGCGGTCGCATTCGGCGTGATCGGGGCGGCGAGCTCGGTGCTGTTCGCTGCGACTCTCGCGGCGCGCACCGAGTTCGCACCCCCGGGAGCCGCATCGCGGGTGTTCGCCACGGTCGCCGGCGTGAAGGTCGGCGGCAGCGCGATCGGCGTCGCCGTCGCAGGCCAGCTCGCCCCGCTCGGTGGGGTGCCGCTCACCCTGTTCGCGGTTGCGCTCTGCGCCCTCACGCTCACGACGATCACGCTCGACGCCGCCGTCAGCGGCGACGCCCGCGCGGACTCCCGAAGCCGTCACCCGGGCTCGTCGACCTCGGTGCGAGACGAGCTGGGCTGACGGCAAGGACGTCACGAGGCGGCGCGACGCTCAGCGGAAGTCGCGGGAGGCGGTGCGGATGGCGGTGTCGAGGGGCTCCAGGCGGTCCGCGAGCACGTTGACCACCCCCTCCTCGCTGCGCTCCAGGATGCCGCGGACGATCATCGCCGGCGCCTGCCTGGCCACCCGGCGGTAGCGGTTCCACACCCCGACCGGGCAGATCACGTTCACCAGGCCGGTCTCATCCTCCAGGTTGAGGAAGGTCACCCCCGCTGCCGTCGCCGGCCGCTGCCGGTGGGTGACCACGCCGCCCACCTCGATGCGCCGCCCCGACTCCGCGACCGCCAGGCTGTCGGCCGCCCGCACACCGCGTACTGCCAGCGCCGGGCGCAGGAAGCGGATGGGGTGGTCGTCGGTGGAGATCCCGGTGGCCCACAGGTCGCTCGCGAGCTGTTCGGCGGGGGAGAGCATCGGAAGCAGGGGAGGCTGCACCGTGATCGCGGTGCCCGCCAGGTACTCGGGCCGCTCCTGCGCGGCGTTGCCGGCCTCCCAGATCGCCTGCCGCGGGGACAGCCCGAACCCCTCGAACGCGCCCGCCGCGGCGAGCGCCTCCAGCTGCGTCACCGTCAGCCCGACCCGGCGGGAGAGGTCGCTCAGGTCGCGGTAGGGTCCGGAGGCCTCCCGCTCGGCCACGATCCGCCCGGCGAGCGTCTCGCCGATGGAGGTCACGCCCGCCAGGCCCAGCCGCACCGCGTGCCCGGCGTCGCGGCGGTGGGCGGCGAAGTCGAGCGGCATGCTGCGGTCGAACGCGCCGACCGGGGGCTGGTCGTGCTCCAGGCACGGGTCGGTGCCGGTCGGTCCCTGCCGCGCCGGGTCGATGGCCTCCAGCAGCGGGAACACTCCGGAGAGCTGGATGTCCGGCCGGCGCACCAGCACGCCGTGCCGCCGGGCGTCGGCCGTGAGCGTGCGCGGCGAGTAGAACCCCATCGGCTGCGCGCGCAGCAGCGCCGCAAGGAACGCGCCGGGGTAGTGCAGCTTCATCCACGAGCTGACGTACACCAGCAGCGCGAAGCTGATCGCGTGGCTCTCGGCGAAACCGAAGTTGGCGAACGCCTCGATCTTCTCGTAGATGGCGTCGGCGTCGGCCCCGACGATCCCGTTGTGCGCCATCCCCTCGTAGAGCTTCGCGCGCAGTGCGCCGATCTTCTCGACGCCGCGCTTGGAGCCCATCGCCCGGCGCAGCAGGTCGGCGTCCTCCGCGGTGCAGTCGCCCACCGCGACGGCCATCTGCATGAGCTGCTCCTGGAACAGCGGGACGCCCATCGTCCGCTCCAGCACCGGCACGAGTGCGGGGTGCAGGTAGGTGACCGGCTCCTTGCCGAGCTTGCGGCGGATGTACGGGTGCACGGCGCCGCCCTGGATGGGGCCGGGCCGGATCAGCGCGATCTCGATCACCAGGTCGTAGAAGCTGCGCGGCTGCAGGCGCGGCAGCGTGCCGATCTGCGCGCGGCTCTCCACCTGGAACACCCCGATCGAGTCGGCCCGGCAGAGCATGTCGTAGACGCCGGGCTCCTCCTTCGGGATGCTGTCCAGCGTCCACGTCTCGCCGAGCGACGCCTCGATGGTGCGCATCGAGTAGTCGAGCGCGGAGAGCATCCCGAGGCCGAGCAGGTCGAACTTGACCAGGCCCATCCAGGCGCAGTCGTCCTTGTCCCACTGCAGCACGGTGCGGTTCTCCATCCGGGCGTGCTCGATCGGGCACACCTCGCCCACGGGCCGGTCGGTGAGCACCATCCCGCCGGAGTGGATGCCGAGGTGCCGCGGGAACTTCAGCACCTGCTGGGCGAGGTCGACCACGGCCTCCGGGATGTCGTGGTCGTCGGTGGTGGTGACCTTGCTCCAGGAGTCGATCTGCTTGCTCCAGGCGTCCTGCTGCCCGGCGGAGTGGCCGAGCGCCTTCGCCATGTCGCGCACGGCGTTCTTGGGCCGGTAGGTGATGACGTTGGCGACCTGGGCCGCGTTGTGCCTGCCGTACTTGGCGTAGACGTACTGGATGACCTCCTCGCGCCGGTCGGAGTCGAAGTCGACGTCGATGTCCGGCTCCTCCTCGCGCATGGAGGAGAGGAAGCGCTCGAACGGCAGGTCGTACTTGATCGAGTCGACCGCCGTGATCCCGAGCAGGTAGACCACCGCCGAGTTCGCCGCGGAGCCCCGGCCCTGGCAGAGGATGCCGCGGCTGCGGGCGAACTGCACGATGTCGTGGACGATGAGGAAGTAGCCGGGGAAGTCCTTCGCCTCGATCACGTCCAGCTCGCGCTCGATGCGCTCGCGCTTGGCAGGGCTGCGGTCGAGGTCGGGGTAGCGCTCGGCCGCGCCGCGCCAGGTGAGCTCGCGCAGCCAGCTCATCGGGGTGTGGCCCTCCGGGACCTCCTGCTTGGGGAGCTTCGGCCGGGCGCTGCGCAGCCGGAACGCCAGGTCGTCGGCGATGTCGGCTGTGCGCTCGACGGCGCCGGGATAGCGGGCGAACCGGGCCGCCATCTCCCGGCCGCTGCGGAGGTGCGCGGCGGCGGAGGCGGGCAGCCAGCCGTCCATCTCGTCGAGGCTGCGGCGGGCGCGCACCGCCGAGACCGCCGTGGCGAGCGGGTACTGGGCGGGCGTGGCGTAGTGGACGTTGTTGGTGGCGACGACCGGGAGGCCGAGCCGGCCGGCGATCCGGGCCAGCACGTCGTTGTCGGTGCTGTCGCGCGGGCCGCCCTGGTCGATCAGCTCCACCAGCACGTTGTCGTGACCGAACAGCTCGGCGAGGCGGGCGACCTCTCGTTCGGCGGCCCGCTCGCCGTGCTCGGCCAGCGCGAGGCGCACGTCGCCTTTGCGGCAGCCGGTGAGCACCATCCACTCGCCGCCGGACTGCTCGGCGAGGGTGGGGAGGTCGTACACCGGCCGGCCCTTCTCCTCGCCGGCGAGCTGGCCCGCGGTGATGGCGGCGGCGAGCCGGTGGTAGCCGGACTGCTGCCGGGCGAGCAGGACGAGGTGGCTGCCCTCCGGGTCGGCCTCGCCGTTCTGCGGCCGGCTGAGCGACAGCGACAGCTCGGCGCCGAACACCGTCTTCACGCGCTCGTACGCCTCGGCGGCCTCGGCGAGCCGGACCACGCCGTACAGGCCGTCGTGGTCGGTGAGGGCGAGGCCGCGCAGGCGGAGGCGGGTGGCCTCCTCCAGCAGCTCCTCGGGCGCGCTGGCGCCGTCGAGGAAGCTGAAGGTGCTGTGCGCGTGCAGCTCGGCGTAGGGGACGTGGCCGTCGTCCGGATCCTCCGGCATCGGCTGCGGCACGTACTTCTGCCGCTTGCGCGAGGAGGGCCGCTCCGGCTGCTCCTGCTCGCTGACGCGCCGCCCGCTCAGCCGCCGCTCGAACTCGGACCAGGGAATCGGCGGGTTATTCCATCCCATCGCGCGCCCCTCCCTGCATCCACCTGGCAGAACACGCCGTCTGGAGGTCGGGCCGCACGGCATGTCCTGCCAGGTGGATGCGCGGGCTAGTCATAGCGGGCCTCCGCGAGCCAGGCGGTGCCGGTGAGGGCGAGCAGCCAGGCCGTCCCGTCGGCGTCGACGAGCTGGAAGCGGTGCATGGCGCGGGCGAGCGTCGCGTCCCACCAGCGCTCGCGCACCGGCCACGGGCCGGCCCAGGAGTCCACCGGCCGGGCGTCCCGCGCCGCGCCGGTGGGGGAGAAGCTCGCGATCGGCGCGGTCACGTCGCCGCGATCGGTGACCTCCACCGGCTCGCCGGACGCACTCAGCACCGCCACCGGCCGCGGCACCTCGAACACCGTGGAGGGCGCGGGCGCCGGCAGCGACCCGGGCCACGGCCGGTCCGAGCGGGCGACGCCCACCGGCCGGTCGCCCCACGGCACCAGCACCTGCCGGTCGGACAGCGCCCGGCCGCCGCCGATGGTCGCGGTGACGACGGCGTCGTGGCCGAGCATCCCCTGCACCCGGGTGAGGCCGTGGTGGATGCGCTCGTCCGCGCCGCCGCCCCACAGGCCGTCCTCGTGGTGGCCGATGTCGTCCACGGCCTCCGGCGCGACCGCGACCTTGGCGATCGGGGAGGCCAGCCCGGAGTCGATGGAGCCGGCGCCCTGCAACTGCCAGCGCACCCGGTCCACCACGTCGGAGGCCGAGAACAGCCGGGGGTGCTGCCAGCTCCGCTCGCTCACCCGGCCGCGCTCGTCGGTCACCTCGATGCGCAGCGACGTGCACACCAGCCCGGCCTTGGTGAGCCCGGCGACGAACTGCTCGGCCGTGCCACGGAACGCGAAGGTCACCTGGTCGACCCGGTCGAGGGGAGGCTCGAACTCGATCGCCCGGTCCAGCACCTTCGGCGGGGTGCGCGGCACCACAGCGGCGCCGTCCATCCCGCTCGCCAGGTCGTGGGCGTGCTCGCCGCGCTCCCCGAACCGCTCCCGGACGTCCAGGCGGTCGAGCCGCGCCAGGTCGCCGAGGGTGCGCAGGCCCAGCCGGCGCAGCAGCGGAGTGAGCTCGGTCAGGCCGAGCTGGGCGACCGGCAGGGGTGCGAGGAAGGCGGGGGAGCCGCCGGGCGGCACGATGCGGACGCGGGCCGTCCCGGTGGAGCGTGCGGACTGCTCGGCGGCGAACGGCCCGTCGGCGATCCCGATCCGCACGTCGTCGAGCGCGAGCCCGAGCGTGTCCGCCAGCCCCTCCAGGCAGCGCAGCAACTCCGCGGCCGCAGCCTCCTCGCCGCCGTAGTAGCGCGCCGGACCGCGCGCCCGCAGCACGCACGTGCCCGGCCGCACGGCCTGTACGCCCGGGGTGATCTCCTCGATCGCGGTCAGCACCGGCTCGAAGGCGCGCGCGTCCAGCACCGGGTCGTAGAGGACGATCTCGAGCTGCGGGCAACGCGACTGCGCCTCCCTGACCCGGAGCCCGCGGGTGACCCCGTCGGCGCGGGCCTGGGCGGAGCAGGCGAACACCATCCCCTTCTCGACCAGCGCCAGCGGCACCTCCGCGGGCAGTTCGAGGCGCTGCCGGGCGGCGATGACGGGCCAGTCGGGGCACCAGAGCACGATCGCGCGCGTGACCTGCCGTATCGGAGACATCGCCTAGCTCACCGCTTCCAGGCGCGTGGGCGCCGAGGCGCGGAACGTCTCGTCGACCGCGGGCAGCCACAGCTCGGCGCGGCGCCGCGGTCCGGCCCCGCCGCGGGGTGCGGCCTCCACCGTCACCCGCCGGGAGGAGAGATAGCCGGCGCCGGCGCCCAGCCCGTCCCAGCCGCTGCGGACGACGGAGAGCGCCGCCTCCGCCTGCGGCCACTCGCCGGCGACGACGAGCGTGGCCTCCCGCTGCCGCAGCCGCGCGGTCAGCCGGGCGACGTCGCCGCTCTTCGGCCGCTCCGGGGGTGCGACGGCGATCACGCCGAGCACGTCCGCCATCGCGGCGGTGACGGTCAGCCACTGCGGCCCCGGATGCGGCACCAGCACGAGCCGCTCCAGGTCGATGCCGAACCGCCCGGCGGCCTCCGCCCCGAAGTCGGGCATCCCGACCACCCCGCACCAGGCGCCCGCGGCGCTCGGCCCGGCGAGCATCGCCATCAGGAGCGTGGTGGAGCCGTGCACCGTGTAGGCGGCGCCGGCCTTGAGCGCGCCGCCGGGCAGCAGCGCGGCGAGCGCGGGATGCGTCTCCAGCCGCCGCGCGTCGAGTTTCGTCGCCTGCATCTGCCGGATGCGCGACTGCAGCTCGTGCACCTGCGCCCGGTCGGCGACCGGGTCGGGGAAGGCGGGTGCGACTGCCAAGGACATACGTCTATTTTCGAACACATGTTCGAATACCGCAAATGTATTCTGGTGCACGAAAGTGCACGGGGCCATCTGTCTAGAACAGGAGAAACGACCCGAGACTCCTTCCGAACGCCATTCCGCAGGAGTTCAGGCGCGTGTCGCGGTGGAATCTCCTGCGCTATGCGCGGCCGACGGGCTCGGTGACGAAGTCGATGAGGCGTTCGACCCGGCCGAGGAGCTCCGGCTCCAGGTCGGCGTAGGTGCGCACGCGGCCGAGGATCAGCTTCCAGGCCCGCGCGATGTCCGCCTGGCTGTCGTGCGGCAGCCCGAGCGCGGCGCAGATGCCGTGCTTCCACTCGATGGAACGGGGGATCGAGGGCCAGGCCTCCAGCCCGACCCGCGCGGGCTTCACGGCCTGCCAGATGTCGATGTAGGGGTGGCCGACCACGAGCACGTGCGCGCCGAACGGTCCGCGCGCGACCTTCTCGGCGATCCGGCTCTCCTTGGAGCCCGGCACGAGATGGTCGACCAGCACGCCGACCCGGCGGCCGCGGTCGGGCGCGAACTCGCGCACGATCGCGTCCAGGTCGTCGACGCCTTCCAGGTACTCCACGACCACGCCCTCCACCCGGAGGTCGTCGCCCCACACGCGCTCCACCAGCTCGGCGTCGTGCCGGCCCTCCACGAAGATGCGGCTGGCGCGGGCCACGCGCGCCTTCTGCTCGCCCACGGCGAAGGAGCCGGAGGCCGTCCGACCGGGGGTGGCGGGCGCGCGGCTCGGCACGACGAGCTGCACGGGCTCCCCGTCGATGAGGAAGGACGCCCCCAGCGGGAACACGCGCTTCGCCCCGAAGTAGTCCTCCAGCTCGACGGTCTGCGCCTCCAGCCGGACGATCGCGCCGCAGAACCCGGTTCCGGCCTCCTCGACCACCAGGTCGCGCACGGCCTCCACGGTCGGCACGGCCTTGCGGCCGGCGTTCTTCCAGTCGGTGGCCAGCACATCGGAGCCGTAGCGGTCGTCGTCCATCACGTTGAGAGAGGCTAAGGGATAGGCAGTGGCGGGTGGCGGAGGCTCCCCGCGCGTGGGTGGATGCGGCCTCAGTCGAAGATCCGCACCAGCCGCCAGCTCCGGTCGTCGGCGTCGTGCCGCACGTCGAACACGTGCGCGATCCCGCCGTCGCTGGTCGCCTGGAACCGCCACCCGCCGATCTCCCGCGGCAGTGCGCCGACGCCGTACCGGTGCTCGCCGAACGGCTTCCACCACGCGCAGATCTCCGCCCACACCGTCGGGGTATCGCTCACCCGGTAGCGGGTGGAGCGCCAGACCAGGCGGGTCGGGATGCCGTCCTCGGTGGTCCACACGGCCACCGCCTCGTCGATGTCGGTCATGAGCACGGGTTCCTCTCGAATCGAACGTATGTTCGAATGCAAGTGTAAACCTGGCCGGTGACGAACGCACCCCAGTCGCCCTAGGGGGCACGAAAAGGTGCCTACTTCCGTTCCGGCCCCGACGATGAAAGCATGGAACTTCTTGAAATATCGATAGGAAGAATATGCCTTCAATCCTGCACGTGAACGCGAGCCCGCGTGATGCCCTCAGCCGGTCCTTGTCGCTGGCCCGCTCGTTCGTGGCGGAGGTCGTCGAGCACGCGCCGGACGTGGAGGTCACAACGCTCGACCTGTTCGAGCCGGGCGCCCTGCCGGCCTTCGGTACGATCGCCGCGCAGGCGAAGATGGCGGTGTTCGCCGGCGACGACCAGACGGACGCGCAGCGAAGCGCGTGGTCCGACGCGCGTGCAGTGTTCGACCAGTTCGCGCGCGCGGACGGCTATGTCTTCAACATCCCGATGTGGAACGCCGGCGTTCCCTACGTGCTCAAGCAGTGGATCGACCTCGTCACCCAGCCGGGCTGGAGTTTCGGGTTCGACCCCGGCGCCGGGTACTCGGGCCTGATGACGGGCAGGAAGGCGGTGGCGATCCATACGTCCGGCGTCTTCGCCCCGGGCCTGCCGCCCGCCTTCGGCTCGGACTTCTCGGTTCCGTTCTTCGCGGACTGGCTGGACTTCGTCGGTGTCACCGATGCCGACCATGTGCGCTTCGCCCCCACCGTCGTCGGGCAGGACCCAGAGGCCGGCCGCCGATCCGCCGAGCGAGAGCTCCGTGCGCTCGTCCCGGCCTTCCGCGCACACCTCGCGCAGCGGGCTGCGGATGACTGACGACTCGGCCCTCGCCGGATGTGCGGCGCGACGGCTGCTGGAGACCATCGGCAGCAAGTGGGCGATCCTGATCATCCTGTCCCTCGCGGACACCGAGTTGCGGCACAGCGAATTGCGCCGCCGGGTCGGCGCCAGCCAGAAGATGCTGACCTCCACCCTGAAGGTGCTCGAACGGGATGGTCTCGTGCGACGGACACTCACCCCGAGCGTGCCGCCGCGCACGGACTACGCCCTGACCGAGCGCGGCGCCTCGTTGCTCCCCGTGCTGCAGTCGATCAAGGAGTGGGCGAACGCCCACCCGGCCACTGTCAGCTCCTGACGATCGACGCGCCCCGCCTGCCATACTGACCGCATGACAGACTTCGGGGATCCGTCGAGCGCGTCGCTGCGCCTCAGCAACGACGAACGGGAGCGCGCCGTCGCCGCGTTGCAGTCGCACGCGGCGCAGGGGAGGCTGAGCGAGGCTGAACTGCAGTCGCGCGTCGCGGCCGCCCGGTCGGCTGTCACGCGCGGCGACCTCCAGCCGCTGTTCGCCGACCTCCCTGGCGTGCTGCACCTGGACGGCGCCGACACCCCGAATCCCGCAGCGAGTTCGCCCGCGGCCGCAGCGTGGCAGGCGTCGCAGCCCGGCCCGAGCCCGTGGAACTCCCCGCCGGCGACCGGCGACCAGGCCCGGCCGGTCACCCGGTGGGGGCTGCTCGTCGTCTCGATCGCGCCGTTCGTCGCGGTCGTCCTGTTCTTCCTGACCGGGATGGCGTGGGGCTACGCCTATAGCTGGTTGTGGTTCCTGCTCATCCCGCTGGCCGGCGCGCTGGTGTATGGCGCCGACGGGGGAGACCGCCGGAGGCGCTAGGCCGCACGACCGTGGGCGTCAGCCGACCGTCGCCCCGAAAAGCAGCCCCAGCAGGTACGTCGCTGCAGCCGCACCGTACCCGATCGCCAACTGCCGCAGCGCTCGCTTGAGCGGCGACGCGCCCGACAGCAGCCCGACGATCGCGCCGGTCCCGAGCAGGACGAGCCCGACGAGCACGGCGGCGACCACGATCGCGGCGGTGCCGGTCAGCCCGAACAGGAACGGCAGGATCGGGATGAGCGCGCCCGAGGCGAAGAAGCAGAAGCTCGACACCGCGGCGCTCCAGCCGTTGCCGACGGCCTCGTGCTCGTCCTCCACGACGCCCGGCACGGCGACCGGCGAGGTGTAGGCGCCGAGCGTGGTGAGCACTTCGTGGGCGTGCGCCTGGGCCTCGGTCTGGTCCATGCCGCGCGCCCGGTAGACGAGCGTCAGCTCGTTCGCGTCCACGTCCAGGTGCGAAAGCGCCGAGCTGGTCGCCGGGTTGGGGCTGGAGGCCTCCAGAAGCTCGCGCTGCGACCGCACGGAGACGTACTCGCCCGCGCCCATCGACAGCGCGCCGGCGAGGAGGCCGGAGACACCGGTGAGCAGCACGACGTGGCTCGGGACGCCGCTCGCCGCGACACCGAGCACGAGCGCCAGGTTGCTGACCAGGCCGTCGTTGGCGCCGAACACGGCCGCGCGGAACGTCCCGGAGAGCCGCTGCCGGCCGCGGGCGGCGAGAGCGCGCACGACCTCCTCGTGCACCTGCTCGTCGGCCGCCATCTGCGGCGTGGCGTCGGCGTCGTCCGCGTAGGGCGACCGTGCCTCCGCCCGCTGTGCGAGCGCGAGGACGAAGACCGAGCCGAACCGGCGGGCCAGGAAGCCGAGCATCCGGGTGCGGATGTCGCCGCGCAGCGGGCGGCCGACCTGGTCGCCGAGGAGGTCGAGCCAGTGCTGCTCGTGGCGGCGCTCGGCCTCCGCGAGCGCGAGCAGGATCTCCCGCTCCTCGCCTTCGCGGCGGCCGGCGAGGTCGCGGTAGACGGCTGCCTCGGCGCGCTCGTCGGCCAGGTACTGGCGCCAGCGCTTGATGTCGGCGTGCGTCGGGGTGCGCGGAGTCGGAGTGCGCGGAGTCGGGGAGGGCTCGGGGGTGCTCATCGGGTGACAAGTCTACCGGCGGAGGTGAAACGGTCGCCCCAGACCGCGGCCAGTTCGCGCACCTCATCCGGGCCGTCGATCGTGAACGGCGCGGCGACCGCGGCGAGTCCGAACAGTGCCCACTCGGCGGAGTCCGCCGTGATCCGCACGCGGGTGCGCGCCGTGCCGTCCGCCGCCGGCGCCTCCGTCTCGGCCTGCGCCCAGCGCCCGATGGCCTGCTCCACATCGGCGAGCGGAGCCGCGATCACGGCGTCCACGACCAGAGTCTCCACCGCCTCGGCGAGCGACGCGCGCACGTACTCGGCGGCGTCGGCCGCGGGCAGCGTCCGCGGGCGGAAGCGCGCCCCGGTCGGCCGCGGCTGCGCCATCCTGTCCAGCCGGAAGCTGCGCCAGTCGAACCGGCCGAGGTCATACGCGACGAGGTACCAGCGGCGCCCGAGCGAGACCAGCCGGTGCGGCTCCACCGTCCGCTCGGAGGCGTCCCCGTCGTGCCGCACGTAGGAGAACACCAGCCGCTCCTCGTCCCGGCAGGCCTGTGCGACGACGGTGAGGAGCTCGGCGTCGACCACCGGCCCCGGCCGCAGCTCGGACGCGAGCGTGGCGACACGGAGGGCGTCGACCCGGCGGCGCAGCCGCGGCGGCATCACCTGGACCACCTTGGCGAGCGCCCGGACGGACGCGTCGGCGACCCCGGCGACGCCGCTCTGGGCCGCGGTGCGCAGGCCCACCGCGAGCGCGACGGCCTCCTCGTCGTCGACGACCAGCGGCGGCAGGGACGCCCCGGCCGCGAGCTGGTAGCCGCCGGCGACGCCGCGGGTGGCATCGACGGGATAGCCGAGCTCGCGCAGCCGCTCGACGTCGCGCCGGAGCGTGCGCGGCGACACCTCCAGCCGGTCGGCGAGCTCCTGACCCGGCCAGTACCGGTGCGTCTGAAGCAGCGACAGGAGCTGGAGGGTGCGGGATCCGGTGCTGGCCATGCCCCCAGTGTGCCGCGTGATCCGGTCGGGATGTGACCGCTATCGCGCCTCCAACGCGTCGGGATCACGGGGCAGGAGGGCTGGTGCGGTTCGCCGGGAGAGCGTGAGCACCGCCTCGGCCACGTGCTCGTCGCGCTGGATCTCCTGCTCGACCGCGTACAGGTCGTCGGCGACGTCCGACTCCGGGTCGTCGCCCACCAGGTCGACCGCGGCGACGAGGAACACCCGCTCAGGGCCGACGTACTCCAGGTGCAGGTAGGTGACCCGCTCGACCTGGGGATGCCGGAGGAGCGCCACCAGCGCCGCCTGGTTCACCCGGTCCGGCGCCGGCTCGCCGAGCAGGAACCGCCGGTTGCGGTCGATCAGCACGACCGCGACGACCGCCAGCAGGATGCCGACCAGGATGGAGCCGACAGCGTCGTAGACGGCGTTCCCGGTGAGCTCGTGCAGCAGCACGCCGAGGAAGGCGATGACCAGTCCGATCAGCGCGGCGGCGTCCTCCGCGACGACCGCGCGCAGTGTCGGATTGGAGGTGCTCAGGATGTGCTCCAGCGTCCCGGTGTCACGGTCGGCCGCCGTCGACCTGGCCTGACCGTACGACTGCACGAACGAGACGCCCTCGAACACGAAGGCGACGGCGAGCACGATGTAGTTGATCAGGTAGTTGGTGTCCGGCTCGCCGGTGCCGAGCTGGGAGAACCCGTGCAGGATCGAGACGACGGCGCCGGCGGTGAACAGCCCGACGGCCGCGAACAGCGACCAGACGTACGCCTCACGGCCATAGCCGGTGGGGTGGAGGTCGTCCTGCGGCCGGCGTGCGCGCCGCTCGGCCTGCAGCAGGAAGACCTCGTTCCCGGAGTCCGCCCAGGAGTGCGCCGCCTCCGCGACCATCGACGCCGAGCCGGTGATCACCGCCGCGATCGTCTTCGCGAGCGCGACGAGGATGTTCGCGCCGAGCGCGAAGAGGACGGTGAACATGCTCTGGTGGGAGCGTTTCGGGTTCGCCATGCCCGCCACAGTACGACCGACTACCATGGCACGCGACAGCAGGACATAAAGAACCGTGACGTAAAAACGCAGAAAGCCCCGATCTCTGGATCGGGGCCTTCTTCGTTGGTGTCCGAGGGGGGACTTGAACCCCCACGCCCTATACGGGCACTAGCACCTCAAGCTAGCGCGTCTGCCATTTCCGCCACCCGGACGGGTGTTTTACGGCCGCCGAAGCTTCCGGCTGCCGAAGAAAGACATTAGCACGAAACCTTCTGTCGCTCTGACATCGTCCCGCACCTCGGGCGTGGCGGGGCGGCCCGCCCGGTAGCGTGGGGGCATGACCGACTCTGCCGACACCGCCGCGAACGGACCAGACGAGACCGAGCTGAACGAGGCCGAGCTGGACGAGACCGCGATCATCGCGCGCGACCTCATCCGCTTCGACACCACCAACTTCGGCGAGGGCCGGTCCAACGGGGAGGCCGAAGCGGCCCAGTACGTGGAGGCGCGGCTGAGCGCCATGGGGCTCGCCCCGCAGCTCTTCGAGTCCGACCCGGGGCGGACGAGCGTCGTCGCCCGGGTGCAGGGGCGCAACAGCGCCAAGCCCGCCCTCGTCGTGCACGGCCACCTCGACGTCGTCCCCGCCGACCCGCGCAACTGGTCGGTGGACCCGTTCGGCGGCGTGGTGAAGGACGGCCTCCTCTGGGGGCGCGGCGCGGTCGACATGAAGAACATGGACGCGATGATCCTGACCGCGGTCGGCGACATCCTGAGCGCGGGGGAGCAGCCCGAGCGCGACCTGGTGCTCGCCTTCTTCGCCGACGAGGAGGACGGCGGCCGGCGCGGCTCGCACTTCCTGGTGGACACCCAGCCGCAGCTCTTCGCGGGCGCCACGGAGGCGATCAGCGAGGTCGGCGGCTACTCCATCGACCTCGGCGGCCGGCGCGCGTACCTGCTGCAGACGGGGGAGAAGTCGCTGGTCTGGATCAAGCTGATCGCCCGCGGGCGCGCCGCGCACGGCTCCCGGCTCATCAAGGACAACGCCATCACGAAGCTCGCGGAGGCGGTCGTCGCGATCGGCCGGCGCGAGTGGCCGATCCAGCTCACCGACACCACGACCCGCCTGGTCGCCGAGCTCGGCCGGCTGCTCGACGTCGACCCCGAGCAGGTCGGCCCCGACGAGGTCGTGCTGCGCACAGGCGCCGCGGCGGGCTTCATCCTGGCGACGCTGCGCGCGACCAGCAACCCGACGCTGCTGGAGGCCGGCTACAAGCACAACGTCATCCCGGACACCGCGGAGGCGCTCATCGACATCCGCACGCTGCCCGGCGACGAGGACCGCGTGCTGGCGGAGGTCCGCGAGCTGATCGGCGACGACGTGGAGATCCAGATCATGCACCGCGACATCGGCCTGGAGGCCGAGTTCGGCGGCGAGCTGGTCGACGCCATCACGGGCACCCTGGAGCGGCACGATCCCGGCGCTCCGGTGCTGCCGTACCTGCTTTCCGGAGGCACGGACAACAAGGCGCTCAGCCGGCTCGGGATCACCGGCTACGGCTTCGCGCCGCTGCGGCTGCCGAGCGACCTCGACTTCCCCGGGATGTTCCACGGGGTCGACGAGCGGGTTCCGCTGGAGGCACTAGTGTTCGGCAGGTCCGTCCTGCGCGACCTCCTGCGCAGCTACTGAAAGAGCCTTCCGTGGATTTCCTCACCGCCCTCGTCCTGGGCGTCGTCCAGGGACTCACCGAGTTCCTGCCGGTCTCCTCCAGCGCCCACATCCGCATCGTCGGGACGCTGATGGGGACAGGCGCAGACCCCGGCGCCCGCTTCACCGCGATCATCCAGCTCGGCACCGAGGCCGCGGTGCTGCTGTACTTCTGGCGCGACATCGCCCGCATCGTCACCCGCTGGTTCCAGGCGCTGCTCGGCCGCATCCCGCGCAACGACCCCGACGCCCGGATGGGCTGGCTGGTGATCGTCGGCAGCGTCCCGATCGTCGTGCTCGGCCTGGCGTTCCAGGACGCGATCGAGACCACCTTCCGGTCGCTCTGGATCGTGGCGACGACGCTCATCGTCTTCGGCATCCTGCTCGGGGTCGCCGACCGGGTGGGAGCCAAGACCCGCCGGCTGCGCGAGCTCACCTGGGGGAACGGCATCGTCTTCGGCTTCGCCCAGGCGCTCGCCCTCATCCCCGGCGTCTCACGCTCGGGCGGCACGATCACGGCCGGGCTGTTCATGGGCTACCAGCGCCGCGCGGCCGCCCGGTACTCGTTCCTGCTGGCGATCCCCGCCGTGTTCGGCAGCGGGCTGTACCAGCTCTACAAGGCGTTCAAGGAGCCCTGCACGGCGGCGCTCCAGGCCGCGGGGACCTGCACCCCGGAGGTCTTCGGTCCGGTCGAGACGGCCGCGGCCACGGTGGTCTCGTTCGTGGTCGGGATCGTCGTCATCGCCTTCTTCATGGGCTACATCTCGCGGCGCAGCTTCCTGCCGTTCGTGATCTACCGCGTGGCGCTCGGCGGCCTGCTGATGGTCCTGCTGAGCACGGGCGTGCTGGAAGGCTGACCACGCTCCGACACGCCCGGCGTGTCCGGACGTGCGGGTGAATTCGCGCGGGATTCAGCCCCGGCGCGGGTCGTCGCCCGCTTTGCCGTCGCGTCCGTCGCGCCCGTCCCTGCCGTCGCCGCGGCGGCGCAAGTAGCGCTCGAACTCCTGGGCGATCGCCTCGCCGCTGGCCTCGGGGGAGTCCACGGTGTCGCGCGCCTGCTCGAGCTGCTGGATGTAGGCGGCCATCTCCTCGTCGTCCGAGGCGAGGGCGTCGATCCCGGCCTCCCAGGCGGAGGCCTCCTCGACCAGCGTCCCGCGGGGGATGGTCACGTCGACCAGCTCCTCGAGCTTGTCGATGAGGGCGAGCACGGCCTTCGGGCTCGGGGCGTTGTGCACGTAGTGCGGCACCGACGCCCAGATCGAGATGGTCGGGATGCCGACGTCCTCCGCGCCCTCCGCGAGCGCGCTCAGGATGCCGACCGGCCCCTCGTAGGTGGAGCGCTCGATCCCGAGCTCGGCGCGGACGGCGGCCGACTCGCTGGTGGCGAAGACCGAGATCGGGCGGGTGTGCGGGACATCGGCGAGCATCGCGCCGAGGAAGACGATCACGCCGATGTCCTCGGCGAGCGCCGCGTCCATGATCTCGGCGGTGAAGCTGCGCCAGCTCCGCGACGGCTCCGTGCCCAGCAGCAGGAAGATGTTGCCGGAGTTGTCGCCGGTCACGTCGAGCTCGGCGTCGCCGGCGAGCGCGTCGCCGACGCGACCCGGGCGGGCCGGCCCCAGCACGACCGCGGACGGCCAGATCAGGCGGCGGCGCCCGTCGTCGTCGGTGACGACCGGACGGTTGAACTGGAAGTCGAAGTAGAGCTCGGGGTCCACTTCGGCGATGGGGACGACGTCGAGCTGCTCCTTGAGCGTCTTCACCGCGCCGCTTGCCGCTTCGCCTGCGTCGTTCCATCCTTCGAAGGCCACCACCAGGATGCGCCCGCCGAGGATGTTCTTCGCGTCAGTCACGTGACCTACTCGTCCTCTCGTCGGCGAGCCGGTCGGCCGCCGTTCCCACCAGGATAGGCCCCGACCCCGTCGCGATAGACTTGCCGGTCGTGACCGATCTGACCACGCACCCACTGCCGGCCGCTGTCTTCTGGGACATGGACGGCACCCTCGTCGACACCGAGCCGTACTGGATGGCCTCCGAGCAGGAGCTCGTCGGCTCGTTCGGCGGCATCTGGACGCACGACGACGGGTTGCTGCTGGTCGGCCTGGGGCTCTGGAACTCCGCGGAGATCCTGCGCTCGCGCGGTGTGGCGATGGAGCCGGACGAGATCGTGCACTGGCTGACCGAGCGGGTGCGGCAGCGGCTCGCCGAGCAGGGCGTGCCGTGGCGGCCCGGAGCGCGGGAGCTGCTGCGCTCCCTGCGCGAGGAGGGTGTGCGCACGGCGCTGGTGACGATGTCGGTCCGCAGCATGGCCGAGCAGATCGTCGCGGCCATCCCGTTCGACGCCTTCGACATCATCGTCAGCGGCGACGAGGTCACCGACCCGAAGCCGCACCCGGCGCCCTACCTGCGCGCCGCCGAGCTGCTGGGCGTCGAGCCGGGCGACGCGGTCGCGATCGAGGACTCCCTGGTCGGGCTGTCCTCCGCGGTGGCCTCCGGCGCCGCGACGATCGGCGTGCCGCACATCGTCCCGCTGCCGGAGTCGGACGAGCACACGCTGTGGGACACGCTGGAGGGCCGCACGGCCGAGGACATCGCGGCCGTGGCCGCCGGGCGGCGCGCCGCCGCCATCGATCAGCCCGCCGCCATCGATGAGGAGGACGCACGATGACCGCCGACAGCACGATGAGCGAAGGTCGCAGGAATTCCGGCCCGTTCCGGGTGGGGGACCGCGTCCAGCTCACCGGACCCAAGGGCCGGATGAACACGATCACGCTGGAGCCGGGCAAGCTCTTCCACAGCCACCGCGGCGTGCTCGCGCACGACGCCATCATCGGCCTGCCCGACGGCTCCGTGGTCGTCAACAACGCCGGCGTCGAGCACCTGGCGCTGCGCCCGCTGCTCAACGACTTCGTGATGTCGATGCCGCGCGGCGCGGCGATCATCTACCCGAAGGACGCCGCGCAGATCCTCGCGCTGGCCGACATCTTCCCCGGAGCGACCGTCGTGGAGGCCGGCGTCGGCTCCGGCGCCCTCTCGCTCTGGCTGCTCCGTGCGATCGGCCCGGAGGGCCGGCTGCTGTCGTTCGAGCGCCGCGAGGAGTTCGCCGACGTCGCGCGCGCGAACGCCGCGACCTTCCTCGGCAGCGACCCGCAGAACTGGACCGTCACCGTCGGCGACCTCCAGGAGGAGCTGACCGCCGCCGTCGAGCCCGCGAGCGTCGACCGGGTCGTACTCGACATGCTCGCGCCGTGGGAGACCCTGGACGCCGTCACGGCCGCGCTCAAGCCCGGCGGCGTGGTGCTCTGCTACGTCGCGACCGTCACGCAGCTCTCCCGCGTCGCCGAGGCGATCCGCGCGACCGGCCACTACACGCACCCGCAGTCCAGCGAGACGATGGTCCGCGGCTGGCACGTGGAGGGCCTCGCCGTCCGCCCCGACCACCGGATGATCGCGCACACCGGCTTCCTCATCACCGCGCGCCGGCTCGCGCCGGACACCGTCCTCCCCGAGCTCAAGCGCCGGCCGTCGAAGAGCGACTACGACGACGCCGACGTCGAGGCCTGGACGCCCGGCGCCCTGGGCGAGCGCCAGTCCAGCCCGAAGAGCCTGCGCAAGCGCATGCGGGAGGCCGAGGCCAGCGCGACGCTCGCCCGCGAGGGCGGCACGGAGGGAGCGGCCGGCGCCGAGGCGCCCGGTGACGAGCGCGACCCGCACGTCGACTAGCATGGATGAGGTCGTGAGGCGCGCCGGCTGGCGCGCCTGACCGTTCGCATCGAACCCCACCGCTCGCATCGCCCCACCGCTCGCATCGAAAGAGGACCCGTGCGCAGAGTTACCGCACTCGGAAGATCGTCCGTCGCCCTCATCGTCGTCGGCATCGCCGCCGCGGCGCTGACCGGATGTTCGTCCAACCCGAACGCCGACTGCGGCTCCGCCCTGAAGAGCGGCCAGGCGTCGGATCTGGTCAGCGCGAGCGGCAAGGTCGGCGAGAAGCCGAAGGTCACGCTTCCGTCCCCCATCGACGCGCCTACGTCGGAGCGCACGGTGCTCACCCAGGGCTCCGGCACGACGGTGCACGCCGGTCAGCTGGTGGAGCTGGGCTACACCCAGTTCGACGGCCAGAGCGGCCAGGTCGCCGGCAGCGGCTACGGCGGCAGCGCCGTCGTGCTCCCGCTCGACCCCTCGGCGAGCGGCGTCACCGGCGCGATCTCCCGGGGGCTGCAGTGCACCACCGTCGGATCGCGCGTCTCGGTCGCCGTCTCGCCCAAGGACAACGGGTCGGAGGCGGCCGGGGCCGGCTCGACGCAGATCTTCGTCTTCGACATCCTCCACACGTCGCTCTCCGCGGCCAATGGGGATGTGCGACCCTCCGTGTCGGGCTTCCCGACCGTGGTCCTGGCCCCGACCGGCCAGCCCGGCGTCACCATCCCGTCCTCGGGTGGCGCGCCCACCGCGGTCCGCAGCGAGGTCCTCAAGGCCGGAGAGGGTGCCACGGTCAAGAAGGAGAGCATCGTCACGCTGCAGTACACGGCGGTCGGCTGGAACTCCAAGACCGTCACCACGAAGAGCTGGAGCAACGGCGGCCCCGGACTCGTCAACATGTCGACCGGCCAGCTCCAGATCCAGAACAACGACAACGTGACGGCCCTCCCGCAGTCGATGCTGGGGCAGCTCGTGGGCCACAAGGTGGGCTCCCAGCTCGTGATCGAGACGCCGAAGGACAGCAACTTCGACGCGCAGGCCTGGGTGGTCGACATCCTCGGCGTCCGCTGAGTCGCGACTAGGATGGTCGGGTGCCCCGATCCTCGTCTTCGCCCGCGCGCGTCCCGGTCGAGGAGCGTCTCTTCAGCCTCGTGCTGGCGCTGCTCGCGACCGAGAACGGCCTGACGAAGAACGAGATCCTCTCGACCGTCCAGGGCTACCGCCAGCGCTATGAGGCGCACGGCGACAACAGCAGCCTGGAGCGCCAGTTCGAGCGCGACAAGGACGACATCCGCGAGCTGGGCGTCCCCCTGGAGACGGTGGAGTCGCCGGAGGCCGCCGGCAACAACCAGCTCCTGCGCTACCGCATCCCGAAGGGCGCGTACGACCTCCCTGCCGACGTGGTGTTCTCGCCGGAGGAGATCACCCTGCTCGGCCTCGCCGCCACGGTCTGGCGCGAGGGCTCGCTGTCCGGGGAGTCGCGCCGCGCGCTGATGAAGCTGCGCTCGCTCGGCGTGGAGGCCGACGAACCGGTGGTCGGCTACGCCCCGCGGCTGCGCGCGCGCGAGAGCGCCTTCGACCCGCTCAGCCAGGCGCTGGAGCGCCACGCGATCGTGCAGTTCCCGTACCTCAAGCCCGGCGAGAGCGCGTCGCGCGTGCGCACGGTGGCGCCGCTCGCGCTCGTGCAGCACCAGGGCCGCTGGCACCTGCAGGGCATCGACCAGGAGGCCGGCGGCTCACGCACCTTCCTGCTGTCGCGCATGGTCGGTCCGGTCAAGGTCACCAACCGCACCTTCACTCCGGAGGGCGACGACTTCGCCGCGCGGGCGCTGGCGGACCTGGAGGCCATCTGGGCCGCGAACGTCGCCGAGATCGAGGTGACGGCCGGCACCGACGCCGCGACCCGCCTGCGCAAGCGCTACGGCGACGCCGTGCCGGCTCAGCACGAGGGCGCGGCCTTCCGGCTGACGGTCAACTTCTCGGACATCAACATCCTCGCCGACCAGCTCGCGGCCTTCGGGCCGGAGGTGCTGGTGCTGTCGCCCGAGGAGCTGCGCACCAAGGTGGTCGAGCGGCTGGTGGCGGTCGCCGAGGCGCACGAAGGCGCGCCGGGCGCGGGGGAGGAGCCGGCCCGTGGCTGAGCGCAGGCGGCCGATGCAGGCGCAGGACAAGCTGGCGTTCCTGCTCGCGCTGGTCCCGTATCTGATGGACCGCGACCGGGTGACCGTCGCCGAGGCGGCCGAGCACTTCGGCGTGGACGAGGAGAGCATGCGCGACGCCGTGCGGCTCATCGCCGTCTCCGGTATCCCGGGGGAGACGAACGCCTACCAGCCGGGCGACCTGTTCGACATCTCCTGGGACGACTTCGAGGAGAACGACCGCATCGTCCTGACCCACCAGGTGGCGATCGACGACTCTCCCCGGTTCTCGGCGCGGGAGGCCGCGGCGCTCATCGCCGGACTCCAGTACCTCACGGCGCTGCCGGAGAACGCCGACCGCGACGTGATCGGCTCGCTGATGGCCAAGCTGGCCCGCGGCGCGTCGGCCGCGCCCAGCCAGGTCGCGGTCGCCCGGTCGGAGTCGGACGAGGCGCTCGCGACCATCCGGGACGCCGTCATCGCCGGCACCCAGCTCGAGTTCGACTACCTCAACTCCCGCGGCGAGCGCGAGCGCCGCCGGGTGGACCCGCTGCGGGTCGAGTCCGCCGACCAGGACTGGTACCTGCGCGGCTGGGACCACCTGCGCACCGCGATCCGCACCTTCCGCCTCGACCGCATCGACGGCCTGGTGGCCACCGCGGAGCCGATCACCTACCGGCCGGGCGACCTCAAGCTGCCTGAGACGCTCTTCGAGGGCACACCGGAGGACCAGCTCGTCACCGTCGAGGTCTCCGCCTCCGCGATCCCGCTCATCGAGGACTACATCCCGGAGGGCGCGGCGCGGCAGGAGCGCGACGGCGTCATCCGCACCAGCGTGCGCGTGGCACACTTCCACGGCCTGAAGCGCCTGGTCGCCGGCCTCGCCGGGGTGCTCACCGTGCTCGACCCGCCCGAGGCCCGCCGGCTCGTCGCCGAATGGGCGCGTGCGGGCGCCGATCGCTACCGTTAGGCTCACGGCATGCCGTGGTGGTCGTGGGTCGTGATCTGGGTCGTGTTGGTGCTCGGCCTGCTCGGCATGCTCGCGTTCTTCGCCTGGTCGCTGTTCCGGAAGGTGATGGCCGCCGGACGGGAGGCGGCCGCGCTGATCGCGAAAGCGGACATCCTCAGCCAACGCTCGGCTGACATGCGGTACGCTGAGTTTCACAGCGCGGTCTTCGCCGATGCGGACGTGCTCCGCGCAGAGCGCGAGCAGGCCGTGGCCGATCGTCAGGTCGCACGGCAAGCTCGCAGAGATCGGCGGGTCAAGCGCGGTAAAATACTCGTCAATGCGGATCCGCTCCGCTACTCGTACTTGAACAGAAGGACGTAATCATGTTCGCCGGCCTCACCGGATGGCACCTGCTCATCATTCTCGCGGTCATCCTCCTTCTGTTCGGTGCGCCCAAGCTCCCCGGCCTCGCGAAGAGCATCGGCCAGTCCATGCGGATCTTCAAGGGCGAGGTCGACGAGATGAAGAAGGACGGCAAGGACGGCAGCGCGAACACCGACGCGTCGACCGCCGCCCCCACCGCTGCGCCCACGACCGCCGCGCCCACCACCGCTGCACCGACCGCCGCTGCACCGACCGCCGACTCGACCGAGTCCAAGCCGAAGCAGTAGTTGCGTGGCCTCCACCAAGCGAGGCAAGAACCGCGAAGGCCGGATGTCGCTGGCCGAGCATTTCGTCGAGCTTCGTAAACGTCTCTTCCGCGCGGCGATCGGCCTCCTGGTCGGCGCGGTCGTGGGCTGGATCCTCGCCGGTCCGGTCATGGACGCGCTGCGCGCTCCGATCACCGAGATCGCGAAGCAGCAGGGCCGCGAGGCGCTGCTCAACTACGGCAGCATCACCGGCGCCTTCGACCTGAAGATGCAGATGGCGGTCACGATCGGCATCATCGTCTCCAGCCCCGTCTGGCTGTGGCAGATCTGGGCGTTCTTCGTCCCGGCGCTCACGCGCAAAGAGCTCAAGTACGCGTTCGGCTTCTTCTTCACCGCCGTTCCGCTGTTCATCGCGGGCGGCGTCGCGGGCTGGATGCTCGTGCCGCACATGGTCAGCCTCCTGACCAGCTTCGCCCCGGAGCAGGATGCGGCGATCATCGACGCGAAGACCTACATCGACTTCGTGACCAAGCTCGTCCTCGCGGTCGGCGTCGCGTTCGTGCTGCCGGTGTTCCTGGTGCTGCTCAACTTCGTCGGCGTGCTGAGCGCCAAGTCGATCATCGGCTCCTGGCGCTGGGCGATCATCGCGATCGCGCTCTTCACGGCCATCGCGACGCCCGCGGCCGACGTGCTCTCGATGTTCCTGCTCGCCGTGCCGATGGTGCTGCTCTACTTCGGCGCCTACGGCGTGGCCTGGCTGCACGACCGCCGCGCGGCCAAGGCGGCGATGCGTCTGGAGGCCGAGCTCGCGGCATAGGCTGGTCGCGTGACGGACCAGCAGCAGCTCTCCCCGGCCGAACGCTTCGCCGCCTCGCGGCAGCGGGCGCAGCAGCCTTTGCTGGAGACCTTCCGGGCCGGGCTGCGGTTCGACCTCGACCCGTTCCAGCGCGAGGCGTGCGCCAGCCTGGAGAACGGCCGCAGCGTGCTCGTGGCGGCGCCGACCGGCGCCGGCAAGACCATCGTCGCCGAGTTCGCCGTCTTCCTCGCCATGCGCGAGGCGAACGCGAAAGTCTTCTACACGACGCCGATGAAGGCGTTGAGCAATCAGAAGTTCCAGGAGTTCGTGGAGGCCTACGGGCCCGAGTCGGTCGGCCTGCTGACCGGTGACACCAACATCAACTCACACGCCCGCATCGTGGTGATGACCACCGAGGTGCTGCGCAACATGCTGTACGCGGACTCCGACCTGCTCGGCGACCTGGCGTACGTGGTGATGGACGAGGTGCACTACCTGGCCGACCGGTTCCGCGGGGCCGTGTGGGAGGAAGTCATCATCCACCTCCCGCAGCAGGTCCGGATGGTCTCGCTGAGCGCCACGGTGTCCAACGCCGAGGAGTTCGGCGACTGGCTGCAGGCGGTGCGCGGCGACACGGACGTGGTGGTGTCCGAGGAGCGCCCGGTGCCGCTGGAGCAGCACATCCTGATGCGCACCAAGCTGATCGACCTGTTCGACTCGTCCGGGCTGGCCGCGACCAACCGGGTGAACCCGGAACTCGTGCAGATGACGCGCTACGGCGGCCGGGTGCTCTCCGGGCGGCAGGCGCGGGACGTCGGCCGCTACCACTCCCGCGGCGGGCGCCCCGACACGTTCCGGATGAACCGCGCGGACTTCGTCCGGATGCTGAACGAGCACAACCTCCTGCCCGCGATCTTCTTCATCTTCAGCCGCAACGGCTGCGACGCCGCCGTCCGCCAGACCCTGCGCGAGGGCGTGCGGCTCACCGAGCAGCGCGAGCGCGACGAGATCCGTACGATCGTCGAGGAGCGCTGCCGCACCCTGCTGGACGAGGACCTCGCGGTTCTCGGCTACTGGGAGTGGCTGGAAGGCCTGGAGCGCGGCGTGGCGGCCCACCACGCCGGCATGCTGCCGGCCTTCAAGGAAGTTGTGGAGGAGCTGTTCCGCCGCAAGCTGGTGAAGGTCGTGTTCGCGACCGAGACGCTCGCGCTCGGCATCAACATGCCGGCCCGCACCGTCGTGCTGGAGAAGCTCGAGAAGTTCAACGGCGAGGCGCGCGTGCCGATTACGCCGGGGGAGTACACCCAGCTCACCGGTCGCGCCGGTCGCCGCGGGATCGACGTCGAAGGGCATTCCGTCATCCAGTGGGAGGACGGCCTCGACCCGCAGTCGGTCGCCTCGCTGGCCTCCCGGCGCAGCTACCCGCTCAACTCCAGCTTCCGGCCCACCTACAACATGGCCGTCAACCTCATCGACCAGTTCGGCCGGGCGCGCACCCGCGAGATCCTGGAGTCGTCCTTCGCCCAGTTCCAGGCCGACCGTGCCGTGGTCGACCTGGCTCGCAAGGTGCGCCAGCAGGAGGAGTCGCTCGCCGGGTACGAGAAGGCGATGGAGTGCCACCTCGGCGACTTCCGCGAGTACTCGCGCATCCGCCGCGAGCTCAGCGACCTGGAGAAGAAGGGCCAGCGGATCGAGAACGCCTCCAAGGCCGAGCGCGAGCGGCGCCCGCGGCATCTCGCCGCGCTGCGGAAGCGGATGCGGGAGCACCCCTGCCACCGCTGCCCGGACCGCGAGCAGCACGCGCGCTGGTCGGAGCGCTGGTGGAAGCTCAAGCGCGACACCGACCGGCTGCGCGCCCAGATCCAGTCCCGCACCGGAGCGGTCGCGAAGGTCTTCGACCGGGTGTCGGACGTGCTGCTGGAGCTCGGCTACCTGACCGAGGAGGACGGCGAGACCGCCCTGACCATCCACGGCCGCACGCTCAAGCGCATCTACGGCGAGCGCGACCTCCTCGTCGCCGAGTGCCTGCGCCGCGGGTACTGGAAGGAGCTCGACGCCGCAAGCCTCGCCGCGATGGCGTGCGCGCTGGTCTTCGAGCCGCGCCGCGACGACGGCCTGGCGCACGACCGCAACCTCCCGCGCGGCGCCTTCCGCCCGGCGCTGGAACGCACGACCGACCTGTGGGCCCGGCTGGACGACCTGGAGCGCGACAACCGCCTGCCGGGCAGTGAGCCCGTCTCCACGGCGCTCGCGCTGGCGATGTACCAGTGGGCGCGCGGCGCAGCGCTCGACGTCGTGCTGCGCGAAGCCGACATGGCCGCCGGCGACTTCGTGCGCTGGGCGAAGCAGACGATCGACCTCCTCGATCAGCTCTCACTGGTCGCTCAGGGCGCCGTGGGGCGCACGGCACGGCAGGCGCTGGAGTCGATCCGCCGCGGCATCGTCGCCTACTCTGCTGTGGCGTGAGGGGGCGGCCGTGCCTGACGACGTGGCTGTGAAAGCCGCAGAGCGCGATGCCTTAAGCTCTCCCTTCGTGACCCGAACGCCGCGCGCCCGCCGCCAGCGCCGTGCGGCCCTGCCGCCCGCTCCTCTGCCACTGTGGCTCGCGGTCCTCGTCGCGATCGGCGCAGGTCCCGTCCTCGCCGCCGGCTTCCCGGGCCAGAACCTCTGGCCGCTGACCTTCGTCGGCATCGGGATGGTCCTGCTCGCCCAGCGCGGCCGGACCGCCGGGAACGCCTTCCTGGTCGGCTGGCTCGCCGGCGAGGCGTTCTACCTGGTGCACGTCTCCTGGACGTCGCTCTACCTCGGCCCGGTGCCGTGGATCGCGCTCTCGACCCTGGAGGCGCTGTTCTGGGGCGCCGGCGGTGTCCTGCTCACGCTGGCCTACCGCTGGGTGCCCAAGGCGTGGCCGGGTATCGCCGGCCGGCTCGGGATGGTGCCGGTGGTCGTCGCCGGCCTCTGGGTGCTGCGGGAGTACGTGACCGGCAACTGGCCGTACGGAGGCTTCTCCTGGGGCCGGGTGGCCGAGTCGCAGTCGCTCAGCCCCTACGCCCCGCTCGTCGCGTGGCTCGGCATCTCCGGCCTCGGCTTCGTCATGGTCTGGCTGGTCGCGCTCCTGATCGAGCTGTTCTTCGCCGTGGACGTGCGCGCTCTCGTGCGCGGCGCGGTCGCGGCCGGCGCGATCGCCGTGGTGCTGGCGGTGCCGTCCTGGCCGGCGACGACGCACGGCACCACGCGGATCGCCGCTGTGCAGGGCAACGGACCGGCCGGCTACTTCGACAACGCTCCGGAGGGTGCGGTGCTGGACACCCAGATCACCGAGACGCTGAGGATCCCGGCGTCGCAGTCCACGGGCGACAAGAAGCTCGACATGGTGGTCTGGCCGGAGGGCGCCGCCCAGCCGGACCCCACCCGCGACCCGGGCTCGGCCTCCGTCCTCGACGCCTTGAGCCGCAAGTTCGGCGCGCCCTTCATCGTCGGGACGATCACCTCCCGCGACGGCAAGATCTTCAACACTTCGCTGCAGTGGGAGGCAGGCAAGGGCGCCGTCGACTACTACGACAAGAAGCACCCCGTGCCGTTCGGCGAGTACGTGCCGGACCGGGCGTTCTGGCGGCCGTTCGCGCCATCGCTCATCGACCTCATCGGCCGCGACTACACGCCGGGCACGCGCGACAACGTGTTCGACGTCGGGGGAGTGCGCGCCGGCATCTCGATCTGCTTCGACATCGTCGACGATCAGCTCCTGACCGACATGATGAACGACGGGGCGCAGGTCATCCTGGCGCAGACCAACAACGCCGACTTCGGCAAGACCGACGAGAACGAGCAGCAGCTCGCGATCGCCCGGCTGCGCGCGATCGAGTCCGGGCGCGCGCTGGTCAACATCTCCACGGTCGGCAGCAGCCAGATCGTCGGGCCCGACGGCAGGACGATCACCATGATCCCGCCGTTCACGCCCGGTCACATGGTCGCGGACGTGCCGCTCGGCACGACGACGACGCCGGCGACGCTGCTCAGCCGCGGCATCGAGTTCCTGGTCGCGGGCCTCGGACTGTTCGGCCTCCTGGTGGCGGCGTTCTCGCGCAGCCTGCCGACTCCGGACACGAGAAAGCCGCTCCCGCCGGAACGGTGAGAGCGGCTTTAAAACGGGGTGCGACCGGTCAGGCAGTGTGCTTGTGCTCGGTCGTCCCGCGGCGTGCGCGCAGGTACTGCAGCCGCTCCTCGAGGAGCTCTTCGAGCTCGGCCCGGGTGCGACGCTCCAGGAGCATGTCCCAGTGGCTGCGCGGCGTCTTGACGTCCGAGTGGTCGATCTCGACGGGCTTGTCGTCGACCAGCAAGCGGGCCTCGTGGCCGCAGTGCTTGCACTCCCAGCCACTGGGAGGCTCGGCCTCGGCGGAGAAGACCATTTCGGTCTCCTTGCCGCAATCGGGGCACAGGTACGTGTAACGGGAACGCGGAGAGTAGACGACGCCTTCTTCGCTTTGTAAGCTCTGGGCGCCAAGCCTCATTCCGCGCAAACTGCGATCTGCCATCGTGTGGTCTCCTCTTCGCGCGAATCCTCACAGTTATAAACCAGCAAGCTGGGGATTCTCTTTCCGCGCCTCCCCTTCTCTCAGTGGCCTCACAGCGTCAGTAAAGGCGAGAGCGTCAGTTTCCTGCTTCGACCAGGGCTTTCAAGAGGTCGCAGCGGTTGGTGACAATACCGTCGACTCCCAGGGCGAGCAGCCGGGTCATCTCGGCGGGTTCGTCGACCGTCCACACGTGCACCTCGGCTCCGGCGGCGTGGATCGCGCGGACGGTGCGGGAGGTGACGAGGCGCACCGGGCCGCGACGTTCCGGGATCTGGACGGCGGCGAACCCGCTGAGCGCGCGGCGGGTGAGCGGGCCGAGACCGAGCTTCGAGCCCAGCAGCGCGGGCACGAACTCCGTCACAGAGGGCGACACGGCGACCTCCGGCAGTGCGGAGGTGGCGGCCTTCCTGCGCGCCGCGGAGAAGCTCGTCAGGAGGACGCGATCGGGGGCGCGGGTCTTCACGATCGCGGCGGCGGCCGGGGCCGCCGCTCGCTCGTCCTTGATGTCGATGTTGAACCGGGCGTGCGGGAAGGCGTCCAGCGCCTCCGCCAGCGAGCAGAACGACTGGCCTTCGCCGAGCGGGATGCGCCGCAGCTCGCTCAGAGTGAGCTGTTCCACACGCACGTCCCGTCCGGCCACCCGGGTCAGGTCGGGGTCGTGGCTGACGACGGCTTCCCCGTCGGCCGACGCGTGCACGTCGGTCTCCAGGTGCGTCGCGCCCGCGCTCAGCGCCTTCAGGAAGGCGAGCAGCGTGTTCTCCGGGGCGTCCAGCGCCAGGCCGCGGTGCGCGATGATGCGCGGCCGCGGCCCGTCGAGGAACGTCACGCCCGCGGAGCGGCCGGAGGAATGTGCGGGGGAGCGGCCGGAGGAACGGGCGGCGCGGCGAGCGGGGGAGTAGCGCCGCTCGGCGGAGCGGCGGCCGCCTCCTTCGGCCCGAACGCCTGGCCGATGCCCTTTAGCGCCTCCGTGAGCTCGCTCGGGATGACCCAGAGCTTGTTCGCACTGCCCTCGGCGAGCTTCGGCAGGGTCTGCAGGTACTGGTACGCCAGCAGCAGGTTGTCCGGGTTCCCCTCGTGGATGGCGCCGAAGACGGTGGTGATCGCCTTCGCCTCGCCCTCGGCGCGGAGCACGGCCGCCTTCGCGTCGCCCTCCGCCTTGAGGATCGAGGCCTGCCGCAGGCCCTCCGCGTTGAGGATCTCGGACTGCTTCGTGCCCTCGGCCGTCAGGATCAGCGCACGACGGTCGCGCTCGGCGCGCATCTGCTTCTCCATCGAGTCCTGGATGGACACGGGCGGGTCGATCGCCTTCAGCTCGACGCGGGATACTCGGATGCCCCACTTGCCGGTGGCCTCGTCGAGCACCAGGCGGAGCTGGCCGTTGATGTTGTCGCGGCTGGTCAGGGCGGCCTCGAGGTTCAGGCCGCCGACCACGTTACGCAGCGTGGTCGTGGTGAGCTGCTCCACGGCGCCGAGGTAGTTGGCGATCTCGTACGTCGCGGCGCGGGCGTCGGTGACCTGGAAGTACACCACCGTGTCGATGGAGACGACCAGGTTGTCCTCGGTGATGACCGGCTGCGGCGGGAAGGAGACGACCTGCTCGCGGAGGTCGATGAGCGGCCGCACCTTGTCGATGAAGGGCACGACGACGTTGAGGCCGGGGGTGAGCGTCTTGTGGTACCGGCCGAGCCGCTCGACGACACCGGCCCGCGCCTGCGGGATGATCCGGATGGCGCGGAACAGCGTGACCAGCACGAAGATCGCGATCACCAGGATGATGACCGAGACCACGATGGTCACGACGAGCTGGGTGACGTCGGTCACGTCAGGCTCCTCTCGGTGAGGTCGCCGGCTCCCGCCGACACCGGTGACGGGGCGACGACGGCTGTCGCGCCCTCGATGCTCAGGACGATGACGTGCTCGCCCGGCACCAGTTCGGAGGGGCCGGACTGCGCGGGCGAGAGCCGCGCGGTCCAGGTCTCCCCGACGGCGAGCTTGACCAGCCCCGCGGTGCGCGAGACCGTCGAGACGACGACGCCGTTCATCCCGATCAGCGCGTCCACGTTGCTCTTGGTGGGGTCGCCGCCGCGCTTGAGCCGGTGCAGGAGCGGCGGCCGGATGAAGAACACCAGGACCACCGAGAGCGCGGCCGCGATGATGAGCTGCAACCACCACGGTGCGCCGAGCAGTCCGGCGATCAGGCCGCCCAGGCTGCCGATCGCGATCATGAGGAAGACGAAGTCCAGCGTCAGCATCTCGATGATCACGAACACGAGGATGAGGACGAGCCAGGCGATCCAGGCGAAGGACGCGATGTCCATGAGCCGCCCCCTCTCTACACATCACTATGTACTTGCTAGAACGCTAGCATTCCCGCGGCCCACCTGACGGAACGCACTTGGTAGTCTCAGAAAGCCGTGTCGTCCAACGCTCTAGGAGTACCCGTGTCCAACGCTTCCGCGTCCGCCAGCCCGCTCGAGCCGGGCAGCCTCACCGGCAAACGCGCCCTCGTCACCGGTTCGTCGCGCGGCATCGGCGCCGACACGGTGCAGTACCTGGCCGACGCCGGCGCCGCGGTCGCGATCAACTACCGCAACAAGGAGGCGCGCGCCGTCAAGCTGGCCGACGCGATCCGCGCGCAGGGCGGCACGGCGATCACCGTGGGCGCCGACCTGACCGAGCCGGCGTCGGTCGCCGCGCTGTTCGAGACCGTCGCCGCGGAGTGGGGCGGCCTCGACATCCTGGTCCTGAACGCCTCCGGCGGCATGGAGTCCGGCATGGCCGAGGACTACGCCATGCAGCTCAACCGGGACGCGCAGGTGAACGTCCTGACCGCGGCGCTGCCGCTGATGGCCCCGGGCTCCCGCGTCGTGTTCGTCACCAGCCACCAGGCGCACTTCATCCGCTCCACGCCGACCATGCCGGAGTACGAGGCGGTCGCGCTCAGCAAGCGGGCGGGGGAGGACGCGCTGCGCAGGCTGCTCCCCGAACTGGACGCGCAGGGCGTCGAGTTCGTCGTGGTGTCCGGCGACATGATCGAGGGCACCATCACCGCGACGCTGCTCAACCGCCTGAACCCGGGCGCGATCGACGCCCGCAAGGAGGCCGCCGGCCGCCTCTACAACGTCGGCGAGTTCGCCGCCGAGGTCGCGTCGGCGGTCGTCGACCCGATCCCCGCCGACCACACCCGCCTCGTCGGGGACGTCTCCAGCTTCGAGCCGATCAGCGAATGAGGCCCGCCGACCTGGAGCTCCTGACCGGGGTCTCCCGTCCCACGGTCCATCCGGGGGGCGGCCGCGCCGTCGTCTCGGTCACGCACCCGTCGCTCGCCGCCGACGCGACCGTCGGCCAGCTCTGGAACGTCCCGCTGTCCGGGCACGGCGCGCCGCGTCGGCTCACGCGCGGCTTCCGGGACAGCGCGCCGAAGTTCTCGCCGGACGGCCGCCTGATCGCGTTCCTGCGCGGCGGTCCGAAGGCGCCCTCCCAGCTCATGGTGGTGGACGCCGCGGGCGGTGAGCCGGTCGTCGCCACCGACCGCAAGCTGGGCGTGACCGAGTTCGCCTGGTCGCCGGACGGCCGCTCGCTGGCCTTCGTCAGCCGCGATCCCGAGCAGGGGCGCTACGGCACGGTGGAGGGCATCGACCCGAACGGGGAGCCCGCCCGGCGCATCGACACACTGAAATATCAGGCCAACGGACTCGGCTACATCACCGACCGGCGCTCGCACGTGTACCTCGTGTCCGTGCCGGACGTCTGGGCGGAGCCTCCCGTGTCGCCGATCGCGGAGGCCGACGGCTCGAGCAGCCCGGCGCCGTCCGTCGCGACGCCGCGCGCGCTGACGAGCGGGGACTGGGACGACTCGACCATCGCGTTCTCGCCGGACGGCTCGACCCTGGCGTTCGTGTCGTCTCGGCACGACAGCCGGGACGACGACCTGCGCTCGAACGTCTTCCTGGTCCCGGTGGACGGCGGCCGGGAGCCCTCCGACGCGACGGGGGAGCACGGCGACTTCTCGGTGGTGGCCGTCGCCTACGGTCTGAACGGCGCCCTCTACTTCAGCGCGCAGGATGTGGGGCCGAGCGGCCGCGACTTCGTGGCGAAGAACACGGCACTCTTCGTGATCGACCGCCCGGGCGCCGAGCCGCGCCGGCTGACCGATCCGGAGACGGTCGACCTCACCGAGTCGGACATCGTCGCGTTCCGCGACGACAGCGTGCTGGTGTGCGACCGCCGCCGCGGCGTCCTCACCCTCACCGAGGTGAACGCCGACGGGGCCTCCCGCCGGCTCACCGACGACGCGACCGTGGTCAACGGCGTCGGCACGGCGGGCGGGACCATCGTGGCGAGCGTCTCCGACGCCGCCACCGCGGGCGACGTCGCCGTGATCGACGACGACGGTGTCCGGCGCCTCACCGACTTCTCCCGCGAGCTGCGTGCGGCCGGCGTGATCGCGCCGCGTGAGCTCACGGTGACCGGACGGGACGGCTACCCGATCCACGGCTGGGTCGTGGCACCGGAGGGGGCAGGTCCGCATCCCGTGCTGCTCAACATCCACGGCGGTCCGTTCGCGGCCTACACCGCGGCGCTCTTCGATGAGGCGCAGGTGTACGCCGCGGCCGGCTATGCCGTGGTCATGTGCAACCCGCGCGGATCGGCCGGCTACGGCCAGGAGCACGGCCGCGTCATCCGGCAGCGGATGGGCACCGTCGACCTGGCGGACGTCCTCGACTTCCTGGACGGCGCTGTCGCGGCGACCCCGGGCCTCGACGCCGAGCGTGTCGGCGTGATGGGCGGCTCCTACGGCGGCTACCTGACCGCGTGGACGATCGCCCACGACCACCGCTTCGCCGCGGCGATCGTGGAGCGCGGCTATCTCGACCCGGCCGCCTTCATCGGCACGAGCGACATCGGCAGCTTCTTCAGCGACGAGTACACCGGCACGGACCCGGCCGGGATCGCGGCGCAGAGCCCGCAGGCGGTGGTCGACCGCGTGCGGACGCCCACGCTGGTGCTGCACTCGTCGAGCGATCTGCGCTGCCCGCTCGGGCAGGCCGAGCGCTACTACGCGGCGCTGAAGCGCGGCGGCGTCGAGACGGAGCTCGTGATCTTCCCGGGGGAGGACCACGAGCTGAGCCGCAGCGGCCGGCCGCGGCACCGTCGCGAGCGCTTCGAGATCATCCTGGACTGGTGGGACCGGCACCTGCCGGTGAAGCCCCGCCGCTAGGCGGCCGCGGGCGCGGCGGGCGCCGCGGTGGTCTTGAGCACCTCGCGCCCGAACGTGAACGCGCGGACGATCCCGATCACGCCCAGCACGATCAGCGCGATCGCGGCGAACAGGATCAGGAACACGGCCGACGACGCCGGCAGGAACAGCACCACGAGACCCGCGATGATGCTCAGGATGCCGTAGGTGATCGCCCACCCGGCGGAGCGGGCGCGCCCGGCCTCCACCAGCGCCATCACGCCCTCGATGATCCAGCCGACGCCGATGAAGGCGAGGGCGAAGATCACCAGCACGGTCGCCGCCGTCGAGACGTTCTTCAGCGTCACGAGGGCGAGGAAGACCAGCAGCACGCCGAGGATGATGTTCAGCGTGCGGATGCCGCCGGCGATCCCGCGGGCGAAGATGCCGACGCCGAGCCGCATGATGCCGGCGATGAGGAAGTAGATGCCGAGGAAGATCGCCAGCACGGCGATGGTCTTGGCGGGCCAGAACAGCAGCACGACGCCGAGGATCACTGCGACGGCGCCGCTGACTCCGAGCACGGCCCGGATTCCGTTGATGGCCGAGCGGGTCATCTCCGAGGCGTCCAGCGAGAGGTCGCGGACGGCGGAGTCGAGAGGATCGGTGGAGGACATCGCACGCACCTTTCTGTCGGTCGGCCACAGTGTCGGGTGGCCGCTTACGCGCAGAATACTGAAAATATCCTGTGCATATCAGACCCATTCTTGCGACGGCGCAGCGGCAGGGGAGGGGAGCTGGTCGGCGGCACCTGGTTAAATCGGAGAGGACAGCGAACGGACGGAGTACGGCGATGACGACGGCCACCAGCGCGACCCCCAGCGCGACGAACCGCACGGACGGAGCGGCGCGGGCGGACAGCCACGACGTCATCCGGGTCCGGGGCGCGCGTGAGAACAATCTCAAGGACGTCAGTGTCGAGCTGCCGAAGCGCCGGCTGACGGTGTTCACCGGTGTTTCCGGCTCCGGCAAGAGCTCGCTCGTCTTCGGGACCATCGCCGCCGAGTCGCAGCGCCTCATCAACGAGACCTACAGCGCGTTCGTGCAGGGCTTCATGCCGTCGCTCGCGCGGCCCGACGTGGACGTGCTCGAGGGCCTGACGACGGCCATCCTGGTCGACCAGGAGCGGATGGGCGCGAACGCGCGGTCCACGGTCGGCACGGTCACCGACGCCAACGCCATGCTGCGCATCCTGTTCAGCCGGCTCGGGCAGCCGCACATCGGCTCCCCGCAGGCTTTCTCCTTCAATATCCCGACCCTGCGCGGCGCCGGGGCGATCGCCATCGAGGGCAAGGGGACGGTGAAGCGCAGCTTCGAGCAGACCGGCGGCATGTGCCCGCGTTGCGAGGGGATGGGCACCGCCTCCGAGATCGACTTGACCCAGCTCTACGACGAGACCAAGTCGCTGTCCGGCGGAGCGATCACCGTGCCCGGCTTCACGGCCGACGGCTGGCCGGTGCGGATCTTCAGCGAGTCCGGCTTCTTCGACCCGGCCAAGCCGATCCGGGACTACTCGGAGACCGAGCTGCACGACTTCCTCTACAGGGAGCCGGTGAAGGTCAAGATCAACGGCATCAACCTGACGTACGAGGGCCTGGTGCCGCGCGTCCAGAAGTCGATGCTGTCCAAGGACGTCGACGCGATGCAGCCGCACATCCGCGCCTTCGTGGAGCGCGCCGTCACCTTCGCGCCGTGCCCGGAGTGCGGTGGGACGCGGCTCAACGCGGGCGCGCGGTCCTCGCTCATCCGCGGCGTCAGCATTGCCGACGTGTGCGCGATGCAGCTCACCGACCTGGCCGCGTGGGTGCGGGGATTGGACGAGCCGTCCGTCGCGCCGCTGCTGGCGAACCTCCAGGGCACGCTGGACTCGTTCGTGGACATCGGCCTCGGCTACCTGTCGCTCGACCGGCCGTCCGGAACGCTGTCGGGCGGCGAGGCGCAGCGCACCAAGATGATCCGCCATCTCGGGTCGTCGCTCACTGACATCACCTACGTCTTCGACGAGCCGTCCGTGGGCCTGCACCCCCACGACATGCGCCGGATGAACGAGCTGCTGGTGCAGCTCCGCGACAAGGGCAACACGGTGCTGGTGGTCGAGCACAAGCCGGAGATGATCGTGATCGCCGACCACGTGGTCGACCTCGGGCCGCGCGCGGGCACGGCCGGGGGAGAGATCGTCTACGAGGGGACCATCGAGGGGCTGCGGGCGAGCGGGACGCTCACCGGCCGTCACCTGGACGACCGCGCGCGGGTCAAGGAGTCGGTGCGCACGCCGTCGGGGGTGCTGGAGGTGCGCGGCGCGACGGAACACAACCTCCAGGACGTGGACGTCGACATCCCGCTCGGCGTTCTGGTCGTGGTCACGGGTGTCGCGGGCTCGGGCAAGAGTTCGCTGATCCACGGCTCGGTGTCGCCGCGCGAGGACGTGGTATCCGTCGACCAGGGCGCGATCCGGGGTTCGCGACGGAGCAACCCTGCCACCTACACCGGCCTGCTGGAGCCGATCCGCAAGGCGTTCGCCAAGGCCAACGGGGTGAAGCCCGCGCTGTTCAGCGCGAACTCCGAGGGCGCCTGCCCGAACTGCAACGGCGCCGGCGTCATCTACACCGACCTCGGTGTGATGGCGGGCGTCTCGACCGTGTGCGAGGTCTGCGAGGGCAAGCGCTTCGACGCGTCGGTGCTGGAGTACCGGTTCGGCGGGCTCGACATCAGCGAGGTGCTGGCGCTGTCCGTGGAGGACGCCGAGACGTTCTTCGCGGGCGGGGAGTCGCGCATCCCGGCCGCCCACGCCATCCTGCAGCGGCTGGCGGACGTCGGCCTCGGCTACCTGACCATCGGCCAGCCGCTGACCACGCTGTCCGGCGGCGAGCGCCAGCGCCTCAAGCTCGCGACGCACATGGCCGAGAAGGGCGGCGTCTACGTGCTGGACGAGCCGACCACCGGCCTGCACCTGGCGGACGTGGAGCAGCTCCTCGGCCTCCTGGACCGGCTGGTCGACTCGGGGAAGTCGGTGATCGTGATCGAGCACCACCAGGCCGTGATGGCGCACGCCGACTGGATCGTCGACCTCGGCCCCGGCGCCGGCCACGACGGCGGCCGCATCGTGTTCGAGGGCACACCGGCGGACCTGGTGGCGGCGCGCTCGACGCTGACCGGGCAGCACCTGGCGGAGTACGTGGGCGCCTGATGCGGCGCTGAGGCGTCCCCGTCCCCGCGGGAGGAGAGTGGTGTGGTCCTTCCACTATGTTAGTGGGGTACATGTGAATGCCACATGTGTCAGTGAGGAAGCACCAATGAGTAAATCCATCGCCAGAGTGTTCTTCGGGGCGGCCGCCGTCGTCCCGGTGGTCCTGTGCACCGCCGGCGTCTCGGCCGTCGCAGCACCCGAGGACGACAAGTCCTGGAACAAGTCCAACATCGCCATGAATCTGGGCGCCGACAAGTCCGGTTTCTATGCGGACGCAGCGGGCGACACCTTGACGGTACGGGCCAGATCGTATTCGACATCGACGGGGCGTTCACCGACGGCAACCCGCTGATGAAGGACGCCAACGGCAAGTCGAAGGTCGCGGGCGAGTACTGCTTCGGGTACGGCGCCGACCCGAACGGGTGGTCGAGCCTGTGCGAGACCCCGACTGTGATCAACACGCCGTACCTCTACAAGGGTCCGACCGAGTTCAGCGCGCTTCCGAAGAGCTCGGCTCCGTCGTCGCGTTGCGTGGACGCTTCGGGTAATCCGTGCCACGACCTCCACGGCACAGCAACGGCGGGCGCAGTGGTCGGTCAGCCGGGCGTGCGGTACGAGCTCGCGCCGAATGACGACTACATTCCGGTCTCCACCGCCGGGGCAGCCGTCGGAGCGAAGGTGGTCCAGGTGAAGGTCGGCGGCGGCACGACGACCGGCGCGAATGACTCTTACGGCTGGCAGGGAGACTCTGTCGCGAATGCCCTCCATTGGATCGACATGATCGAATCCGAACAGCTGTACCGCGGAAAGGTCGCCGCGGTCACGCTGTCCGTCTCCGGGAACCCCATCGGAGTCGACGGAAAGTGCAGCGCGATCGGACAGTCGGTCGACGCGGCCGCGGGCAAACTCAAGGCCAAGGGCATCGCGGTCATCATGGCCGCCGGTAACGACGGTCTCGACTCGGTGGGCTCCTGGAACTGCGGAAAGAATGTGATCACGGTCGGCGCCACCAAGACCCTTCAGGCGCACGCGCGGGCCAGCTACTCCAACTACGCGGCGAGCACGCGCCTGTACGCCCCGGTCGGCGAAGGCGACTACGTGAAGCGGGACGGCGTGCTGCTCCCGTACAAGAGCTCCGGCACCTTCTACGCGATGGGAACGTCGTTCGCCGCGCCCCAGGTGGCCGGCGCCTTCGCCGTGCTGCGCGAGAAGTTCGGCTCCAAGCCGACGGTCGATCAGTTGGCCGATGTCCTCGCGAAGACCGGGGCACCCGTCGACGGTGCGCCTGCGACCGCGCGAGACATCAACGTCAAGGCTGCGCTCAACGCGACTCCGTAGCGAGCGCTGTCCGGCCCCCGGTCGATCGTCGCCAGCCTCGGCTCGGTGTCGATCGACCGGGGGCCATTCGTGGCCTTAGTGGGTCGCGACCGCGCTTCCGGTGAGCTCGTGGCGCGAGTACGTGTCCACGAAGCACTCGTAGACGCGGTCTCCTGACGCCCATTGCGCCTCGGAGTTCGGGTAGCGCAGCTGCACCTGCACGTCCTCGTTCCAGACCGCGACCCAGTTCCAGTCCAGCAGGCCGGGCGCGGTGCACAGGTCGCCGACCTGGGCGTTCAGCGCCTGCGCGCCGGGGAACGGCGTGCCGGGGGACTGGGGGAGGGTGCCTTTCGAGAGCACCTGGGCGATGTGCGGTGACGCGCAGTCGACGACGGGGTAGGCGTTCTCCCGCGGCGAAGGGAAGACCTGGAGGCACGCGCCGGTGGGGATGCCGGCGACCGGCTGCTCGGGGACCGTGGCGACGGGTGGCGTGGGCGTCGCGCGCGGAGGTAGTCCGAGCGGTGTGGGACCCGGGTCCGGCGTGTGCGGGGGAGCGGCCGCGCTGGAGGCGGTCAGGTCGACGCGCGCGTGGCTCGCGGGAACGCCGAGGGCGACGGCTGCGACGGTGAGGAGGGCGAGCGCTGCGGCGCCGGTCGCGCCGACGAGGATGAGCCAGCCGCGGCGCGACAGACCGTCCGGGCTGCGGGGCGGTCGGCGGTCTCTCACCGCCTCATCCTACGGTCGGCTGTTGAGATCGCGGGTCGTGCCGCAGAACGCGCACACGAGCGTGAACCGCGGGCTCCGGTCGACGGTGACGATGGCGGGGTGGGCGGTGCGGCCGTGACAGCGCGGGCAGAAGCTCGTGGTGTCCGAGGCGCGGGTGTCGAGGGTGGTCATACCAAGGAGACCGCTGCGGCGCGCGGTCGTGACGCGGGTGACTAGCCTGGTGGGATGGAGCGAGCCGAGCTGAACCTGCGTCTGACGGTGGGCGGGGCCACCCGCAGCGGCCTCCGGGAGGCGCTGGAGTCACGTGGCGTCCAGCTCAACACGTACGCCGAGACCCTGCTCGACCACCCGGTCTTCGACCTGCGGGATCCGGTGGAGCTGTCCGTCGTCGAGCGCGACCTGGACGAGTTGGGCCTCGGCGACGGCGGGACCCTCCCGGAGGTCTTCGCCGCGGCGCGGGAGCTCGGACTCTCGCTGTGCCCGCCGGACACCGGCCCGTACCTCCGGCTCGCGATGCGGTCGCAGGCGAACGCGCCCGACTCGGTGCTGTCGGCGGGACGGTCGCCGGCGGGCGCGATCAAGGTGGCGAGCGCGCCGCTGAGGGACGACGTCGAGTTCCCGAAGGGCTTCTACCTGCGCGTGGTCGACGGGGTGCAGTGGCTGCGCGGCTACCGCTGCGACGACGAGTACCGGTACACGTCCGAGGACCGCTTCGCGTTCGCGCTCCCGTCGCGCTGAGGGGCGTTCCGGCTCAGGACCGGTACTCGGGGTTCGGGAAGTCGAACCGGGTCCCGGCGTCCCACTCCCGGCGCTGGTTGCCGTAGTCGGGGAAGCCGCCGGCGTCCTTCAGCAGCCGGGCCAGGTGCAGCAGGTTCCAAGTCAGGAAGGTCGTGTTCCGGTTGGTGAAGTCGTTGTCGAACCCGACGCGGCGGCCGTCGCCGGCGTCGTCCCCGTAGCTGGGTCCGGGTCCGGCCTCCCCGATCCAGCCGGCGTCCGCCTGCGGCGGGATGGAGTAGCCGATGTGCTGCAGGCTGTAGAGGACGTTGGAGGCGCAGTGCTTGATGCCGTCCTCGTTGCCGGTGATGAGGCAGCCGCCGGTGCGGCCGTAGTAGAGCCACTGGCCTTTCTCGTTGAGCTCGCCGGAGTGCGCGTAGAGCCGCTCGATGATCTTCTTGGTCTCGCTGCTGTTGTCGCCGAGCCAGATGGGACCGGCGATCACGAGGATGTCGGCGGCGAGCACCCGCGGGAACAGCTCCGGCCAGGCGTCCACCTCCCAGCCGTACTCGCGCATGTCGGGGTAGACGCCCGTGGCGATCGGGTGGTCGACGGCGCGGAACTGGTCGACCTGCACTCCCTGGGCCGACATGATCGACGCGCTCACGTCGATCAGCGACTGGGTGTGGCTGCGGCCGGGGGAGCGGGTGAGGGTGGTGTTGATGAAGAGCGCGCGCAGATCGCTGAAGTCGGTTCCCGAGGGGCTCATGGGGGTCACGCTACATCCGCGTCGCCGTGCCGCGCGACGAACAGCGGTGAGAACAGCACGATGAGCGCCGCGACGGCGAAGATCGCGGCGCCGATCCCGAGGGTGACGCGGTAGCCGAGGAACGTCGCGAGCAGCCCCGCCAGGAGGGCGCCGACGAAGAAGACGACGCGATTGACGGTGCGGATGGTCGAGTTCATCCGCCCCTGGATGGCGTCGGGCGCGACGGACTGCCGGTAGCCGGTGTCGTTCGGGTCCTCCACGCCCATCGCCAGGCAGTAGAGGAACTGGGCGGCCGCCACGAGCGTCACGAGCGCGGCCCCGCCGCCCGTGCCCGTCGGCACGACCGCGAGGGCGAGCCACGGCACGACCACGAGCGCGCGGGCGAGGAAGATCGCGCGTCCGGCCCCGAGCCGTTCACCGAGCCGCGGGGCGACGAGCGCGCCCAGGAAGCCACCGAGGCCGCCGAACGCGAGGGCGACGCCGAACTCCCAGGGCTGGAGCCGGAGCTGACGGAGGACGAAGACCGCGAACACCGTCGTCACGATGCTGTTTCCGAGGAACCAGGTGTGGATGGAGAGCGCCAGCGGGCGCAGCGTGCGGTGCCGGTAGGTGTAGCGCATCCCGTCGGCGATGTCGTGACCGATGTGACGGCCGGGAGCGCGCGGGCCGAACCGCGGCTCGTCGACGCGGATCCGCGACTGGAGCACGGCGGAGACCGCGGTGAGGATCGCGTCGAACGCGAACAGCAGCGGCGCCCCGAGCAGGGTCAGCAGCGCGCCGCCGAGCGCCGGCCCGGCCGTCCCGGCCACCGTCTCGCTCTGCCCGAGGCGCGCGTTCGCCAGGATGAGGGATTCTCGGGGAACGAGCCGGGGGAGCAGCGGCTGAGCGGCCGAGTCCGCGAACAGGACCAGGACGCCGAGCGCGAGCGTGATGATCGCGACCGACCAGAAGCTGAGCGTGCCGGTGAGGATCAGCACGGGGATGGCCGCCAAGGCGATCGCGCGCCCGATGCTCGTGAGGACGAGCGTTCGCTGACGTCGCCGACGATCCATGAGCGCTCCGACGAGCAGCCCGAGGAAGAGGTACGGGACGACGCTCAGCGCGCTCAGGACGCTGATCTGCGCGGCGGACGCGTGCAGGACGGAGACGATCAGGACGCTGAAGGCGACACCGGAGATCGCGCTGCCGAAGGCGCGGACCGTGCTGGCGCTCCAGAACAGTGCGAACGCGCGGTGGCGGAGGATCTCGGGGGCGCGAGCGGCGACAGCGGGCACAGGGTCGGCGTCGTCGTCCACACGGCCAGCCTATTCCGGCGCCCGTCGTAGCCGGGCAGTACGCTCACCTCATCGGCGGGACGGACCCGCCGCGAGCCTGGAGCAGAGCGATGTCACAGCCGTCTACACCTACCGGAGCATCCACCGCCACCGCCCCTGCACCCGAGCACCGGCGCCCCTTCATCCGGCCCAGCCGCCTGCTCGCCAACGCCCCGCACGAGCGGCTCCATCCCGCGGTGCTCGCCGAGGCCGAGCGCCGCGCCTCCAGCGTCCAGCTCCGCATCGCCGACGCGATCACGGCATTCGCCGGGTCGATGATGTTCGTCTACCTGCACATCGCGCTCTTCGCCGTGTGGATGCTCGTCTTCGAGAAGAGCCCGTGGCCGACCCTGACCCTCATCGTCTCGCTCGAGGCGATCTTCCTGTCGACGTTCGTCATGATCGGCCAGAACCGCCAGGCCGCCTTCCAGCAAGCGAAGGCGGACCACGACTACATCGCCCAGCAGAAGCTGCTCGAGGAGAACACCGAACTCACGCGCACGATCCACAGACTCACGGAGGAAATCCACGCGCGGATGCCCGAGAGCGGGACGGCGGCGGCCGGCGCGGCGGGCGCGCCCCGGTAGCGCGGGTCGTCGGTTTCGCGACGCGGTCGATCGGGCGGTCCCGACGAGAAGCTCGTATGGCAGAGCCGCCGCGGCAGGCGTACCGTCGATGCTGACGCTTCCGGAAATCCGGAAGTCGCGGCGTCCCGACGCGTAGGGGAGAGTCACATGGGACTCGATCTCGACCCGGACGACGACTGAGCACGCCCATGGAAACGACCCGATCCGGCCTCGGCCAGGGCACGTGGTACCTGGGCGAGCATCCGTCACGCCACGATAGCGAACGGGATGCGCTGCGAACCGGCATCGACGTCGGCCTCACCACCATCGACACCGCCGAGATGTACGGCGATGGCGCATCCGAGCTCCTGGTCGGCGAAGCCATCGCGGGCCGCCGCGACGACGTCTACCTGATCAGCAAGGTGCTGCCGACCAACGCCGACCGCCGACGGATGGGGGAGTCGTGCCGGGCGAGTCTCCGCCGGCTGGGCACCGACCACCTCGACCTCTACCTGCTGCACTGGCGGGGGCGCCATCCCCTGCGCGAGACGGTCGAGGGATTCGAGGATCTGCTCCGAGAGGGACTCATCCGCTCGTGGGGCGTCAGCAACTTCGACACCGAGGACATGGACGAGCTCGTCGCCGTGCCGGGCGGCGACCAGGTCGCCACCGACCAGGTGCTCTACAACCTCGAAACCCGCGGGCCCGAGATCGACTTGCTCCCGTGGTGCCGGGAGGCAGGCATCCCGCTGATGTCGTACTCACCGATCGGCCACGGCAGCCTGCTACGCACCCCGTTCCTCGCCTCGCTGGCGGAGGCCAAGGACCTCACCTCTGCCCAGATCGCCATCGCCTGGGTGCTGCGCCATCCCGACGTCTTCGCCGTGGCCAAGGCGTCGACGCGTGAACACGTCCTCGAGAACCGAGCCGCCATGGACGTGACGTTCACGCCCCTCGAGCTGGCCGGTCTCGACCGCCTGTTTCCCCGCCCGCCTCGAAAGGTGCCGCTGGAAGTACTCTGATCGACGGCCGGTGCGGGATGGGATGTCGCGGTCGCGAACGCGCGTCTCCTTCCGGTTATCTATCGCTGATAATGCACATTATGTCAGCTTTTGTCGAGCGACTTGTCAGAATCTGCACGGTGGCCGTCCCTCGACCCCGTAGAAAGCCCGGAAATCCAGGACTCATCGAACTACAGGGACCTATGGCCCCTGACTAGTCGGGTATGACGACGTTCGTTCCGGCCGCGATGCACGCGTCGCGGATGGCGTAAGCGGTGTGAATCTGCGTGTCTTTCTCCGTGGGGGGTAATCCGTTGTTCGCGATTTCTTTGGCGGAGAGATCGTGGAAGGTCTGCAGCTGGGACGCCATCGTTGTCCACTGGGGGTCCTGCTCAGCGGCGTCGCGACCGAGATCGCTTGCCCATTGTTCTTGCGTCGTCCGCTGTGAGAAGTCGGGGTTGGCAAGTGCAGCATTGGTGATGACGCAGGCCTGCGTCATCTTGGTTTTCGCGTCAGCGATGGCGGTGTTCGTGGATGAGTCCGACGAAGGGTCTTGCGGCGCGGGTGCCGCCGAGGACACCTCGGGTGTGTGAATGGACTCGCTCTTGCTATTCGGTGACGTGGTCGACGAAGGAGATGACACGTTATGGGAGGCCGCCGAGGAGACACATGCGGTCACTGTCAGCACCGATAGCAGCGCGACGCCGACTGGGATGCCTCGACGGTGTTTCATCTCACGATTTCTGCCGGATTGCGCTGCGCTCATGCTGTGCATTATAGCCTGTAACTTATTGACATGAGTCCAAGATGTGTCGATGTCACAATCTGGCATTCCAACACCTTGTGGCTATTGTTCTTGGCCGAGGGGTGACATTCGTGGCAAAAGATGGCAAATGTTTGTCCAGCACGCCTGCCGCATGATTTGGTGTTTCTCAGAATCAGCTCGAAGGAGAACCGTGACTCGCAGAATCATCCGCGGTGCGGCCGTTGCGACGGGCGCAGCGTTCGCTGCAGCCCTCCTCGCCGCCACGCCCGCCGTCGCCGACCAGAACACGAATCCGGACTTCGGGCCGAATGTCTTCATCGCCGACCCGTCGATGAGCGACGCGACGATCGCAGCCGCGCTCAACTCGATCAACCAGGAAGCGCAGTTCAGCGACAACCGCCATGCGGTGCTTTTCACGCCGGGAACCTACGGGCAGTCGTCCGTCGCCACCGGCGGCCTGAACGCCCAGGTCGGCTACTACACCTCGATCGCCGGCCTCGGGGCTTCACCCGATGACGTGAACATCGTCGGCGGGCTGCAAGCGGAAGGTCAGCTCTCCGGTCCGACCAGCGACAACGCCACCACGAACTTCTGGCGCTCGCTCGAAAACCTCTCGATCAAGCCGCTCGCGCCCGGGAAGAACAACGACACCAGCCGAGCACTGCACTGGGCCGTCTCGCAGGCCGCTCCCCTGCGCCGGGTGGATGTCCAGGGCAACCTCCAGCTCTTCCCGACCTACGGCGGATACTCCAGCGGCGGTTTCCTCGCGAACACCCGGGTGACCGGCGTGAACGGTGTCAACGCCAAGACCAGCTCCGGGTCGCAGCAGCAGTGGTACTCCAGGGACAGCGACCTGGGAACGTGGTCCGGCTCCGTCTGGAACATGGTCTTCTCTGGCGTGACCGGCGCCCCGGCCGACTCCCCCGCGACCGGCACACCGCCCAAGACGAACTTCACGACGCTGCCTCAGACGCCCGTGACCCGGGAGAAGCCGTACCTCTACATCGATGCGACGGGTTCCTATCGCGTCTTCGTTCCGGGAGTGGCCCACAACACCTCCGGCGTCGACTGGACCCAAGGCAACGGGGTCTCGCTTCCGCTCTCCGACTTCTACATCGCCAAGCCGAGCGACACCGCCGACAGCATCGACGCCCAGCTCGCAGCCGGCAAGCACCTCGTTCTCACGCCGGGCATCTACGACCTCGACCACAGCCTCCACGTCACCAGGCCGGACACGGTCGTCTACGGGATGGGATTCGCGACGCTCCGCCCGCAGAACGGCGCCTCGGCCATCCAGGTCTCCGACGTCGACGGAGTGAGCATCAGCGGCATCCTCGTGGACGCCGGCACCACGCCGTCCGCGAACCTCATCCAGGTCGGCGACGCCGGCGCGACTGCGGCCCAGCGGGCCGGCCACTCCGCTGATCCGACGTGGCTGAGCGACGTGTTCTTCCGTGTCGGCGGCGCCGTCCCCGGCAGCGCGACCACGAGTCTCGAAGTCGACAGCAACGATGTGCTCCTCGACGACATCTGGGCGTGGCGCGCCGACCACGGAAACGGCGTGGGCTGGACCCAGAACACCGCCGACTACGGTGTCGTCGTCAACGGCGATGACGTCGTCGCCCTCGGGCTCGCCGTCGAGCATTACCAGAAGGAGCAGGTGCTCTGGAACGGTGAGGGCGGCACCACGATCTTCTACCAGAGCGAAGAACCCTACGATGTGCCGGACCAGGCCTCGTGGATGGACGGCGCGAGCAACGGATACGCGTCCTACCGCGTAGCAGACGACGTCGTCACCCACCACGCCTACGGCCTCGGGGTCTAAGCGTACTTCAACGTCGGACAGTCCATCGTCCTCGACAGTGCGATCCGGGCTCCACGCTCCGCGAATGTCCAATTCCACCACTCGGTGACCGTGCGCCTCGGCGGCGCCGGCCAGATCACGAACATCGTCAACGACCAAGGCGCGACCGCCTCGTCGGCGACCGCGGTCTACCTGCCCGACTACCCGCCGGCGGACACCACACCACCCACGCTGACGCTGACCTCGGTACCCGCTGCGCCGAGCTTGTCCGGCTGGTACACGACACCCGTGATCGTCTCCATCGCGGCCAGCGACGACTACACGCCCGGACCGACCGTGGTCGCCTCGCTCGACGGAGCCGCCCCGAACCCCGTCACCGGACCGATCACGATCCCCGACGGACAACACACCCTCACCGTCACCGCGACGGACGCCTCGGGAAACGTGACGACGGCAACCTGGACCGGCCGCGTGGACACGACGCCACCGACCACCACGTCCGACGCGACCGACACGCCGACCACCTCATCCGATACGCCTTCCGGCAGTGCCGCCCCATCGGGATCGGTGAGCATCGCGGTCGCTGGCGAGCTGGCCGACACCGGCTCCTCCTCCCCCGCTGCACTCAGCGCCGCCGGCGCTCTGGCCGTTCTGATCGGCAGCGCCCTGACCTGGACGATGCGCGGGCGACGCAGGGCGACGCAGACGGGGTGACCGGGCAGCGTCGTCGCTGAGTCCGGGAGCACCGCCCCTGCCGACAAGGTGGGCGGTACTCCCGGGCCGCACAGCGGACCGCTCCCGTCAGTGGACCACGTCGTACACGACCTTCTGCACCCCGTTCCCGTACGTCTCCGTCTCCACCACGGTCAGCTTCTCGATGCCGTGCTCTGAGGTGCTGAACAGGCGCTCCCCGTCGCCCAGCAGCACAGGGAAGACGAGCACGTGGTAACGGTCGACCAGCCCGGCGTCGGCGAGCGCGTGGCCGAGCGCCGTGCTGCCATGGACGATGATCGGGCCGCCCTCGGTCGCCTTCAGGGTGACCACGTCGTCCAGCGAGCGCAGGATGGTGGCGGGCCAGCGTTCGTCGTCGTGCTCGAGGGTCGTGGAGACGACGTAGCGCGGCATCGCGTTGTAGCCGGCGAACTCCTCCATCGTCGGCCAGACCGGGGCGAAGAGCTCATAGCTCTTCCGGCCGAGCAGGACCGCGGTCGCCTCCCCCTGCTCGCGGCCCTTCAGCTCGTAGGCGGCCGGGTCGAACTCGACACTGTTGAAGGTCCAGCCGGCGTTGCGGTAGCTCGCGTCGCCTCCCGGAGCCTCGGCGACGCCGTCGGCGGAGACGAAGGCGGAGATGATGAGGTCGCGCATGGGAATCCTCTCGGTGCGGATTGCGGCGGGGTGCTGCGCTGATGTATTCAACCTAGCAGTTCTGAACTAACAAGTTCAATACTGATATTGGGCGCCCGTCAGGCCTCCGCGAGCTCGCCGAGGACGTCGAGGAAGGTCATCCAGCCGGCGATAGTGCCCTGGCGCTGCTCGTCCGAGAAGCCGGGGGTCTGCTGGGTCAGGCGCAGCCGCGTGCCCACCGGGGACGGGGTCAGGTCCACCGTCAGGACGGCGCGCTCGGCGACGTCTGGACGGTCGGTGAGGGTCATCACCAGACGCGTCGGAGGGTCGACCTCCAGGAACTCGCCCGCCCACTGGATGGTGGTGCCGTCCGGCAGCACCATCATCGCCGACCAGGACCGGCCCTCCACCGCGCGGTAGTCGAGCCCGTCGAGCGGCACCTGGACGTCGAGACCGCCGAACCAGCGGGCGAACGACTCCGGCGTCGTCCACGCGGCGAACACGGCGGCCGGCGGCGCCGCGAACTCTCGATCGATCACGATCCCGTCCGCGGTGAACCCGGTCACTCGGCGTCCTTCCGGTCCACGTCGTTCTGCTCGGCGCCCTTCGCGGCGAGGAGGTCGTCGAGCGCGTCGAATCCGGCCTCCCAGAACCGGTGATAGTCCTCGATCCACGCGGAAGCCGCCACCAGCGGACGCGCATCGAGCATGGCCGGGCGATACTGCGCCTCGCGGCCGCGCGCGACCAGGCCGGCGCCCTCCAGGACCCGCAGGTGCTTGGACACCGCCGCGAAGCTCATGTCGAACGGCGCTGCGAGATCGCCGACGGTCGCCGAGCCCTGCGCGAGCCGCGCGAGGATCGCCCGCCGCGTCGGATCCGCCAGGGCCGCGAAGGTCCGGCTCAACGGATCGTCCACCACCGTCTTGACCACGGCCAACCTCCCGCAGGCACCGTATTGAACCGATCGGTTCCGTAGCAGGGTAGCACCGGTGGGCCTAAGCGCTCAGGATCCGCGCCTTCTGCGCCTCGAACTCCGCGTCCGTCAGCACGCCGGCCGCGCGCAACTCACCGAGCTGTGCGAGCTGGTCGAGCACCGAGGGGGCCGAACCGAGCGGTGTCGGAGCGGCGGTCGGCGTCTCGCTGACCGGCGTCACGGCGCCCGCGCCCGCGCCCGCCGTGGCGTCTTGCGCCGCCCAGCGCTGCTGCTGGCGTCTGTGGGTGCTGCCGATGACGCGCGTGGCGACGGAGGCGCGCGCGGCGGTGCGGAGGAGGCTCATCGGTCGGTTCCTTTCACGTCCAGGGAGTTGGCGAGGTCGATGATGTCGACTCCCCCGGCGAACAGTTCGGCGCCGCCCGCCGCGATCCAGGCGTCGGCCGCCGGAGCCAATGAGCGGTCCTCGTAGACGAGTGCGATGGCGAACGCGCCGGGATCCAAGGCCTCGGCGACCCGCTGGACGTCCTCCGTGTCGAGGATGCCCGAGTAGGCGCCCTCGAAGCCGGCGAGGCTGTCGAGACCGGGAAGCTGGTCGAGCGGGCTCCGCAGCGGCGTTCCCGTGTCGTCCACGTGGATCAGCTCGAGGTCGAGGATCTCGATAATCCCCACGTCGACCCGCTGCAGCACCGCGGCGAGGCCCGCGTTGACGCAGGCGTCGTCGGGGAAGGCGAACACGAGATAGTCCACGGGTCCGGCGAAAGCGTCGTTGGCCATGTCGGTCCTTTCTCTGGAGAGGGCACGGCAGGGGGCCACGCTAGCGGCGGTTGGGACGAGTACCGCGACCGGAGGGCCGGGCGAAGCGCTGTCGCCGCGGAAGTTTCACCGGGCCGGCCATCCGCTGCCCGGCGGAGGGGGCGGCGCGCTCACCCTCTCCGACCGACGCCCGGGCGGGACGTGATCTGCCGCATCCAGTCCGCGACCTGGCGCTCGTCGAGGTCCGCGAGCGTCGCGAGCTCCACCCCGCGGGTGGCCTTGCCCATCGCCACGGGCGTCACCGGCGGCACGGGGTCGAGCGTCACGCCGTTGACGAACATCAGCTTCACGTGGTCGTCGAAGGCGCCGCAGCAGAAGCACCAGCCGTCGCCGACGCCGTAATACGACATCCCCCACTTGATCGAGCGGGTCAGGCCAGGCAATGTCCGGGCGGCCAGGGCGTCGACGGCCTCCGCGATCGTGCGCTGGGCCTCGGGGAGGCTCGCGATGTAGGCGAAGACCGGCTTGTCGCCGACGGCGGCCTTCGCGGGGCTGGCGCGGCCGGTCATGAGCGTTCGTGCACCGTGTAGGTGAGGTGCGTCGCGCGCGGGGACGCCTCGGAGCCGGTCTGCTCCAGCTTGATGCGGGAGTCGTCGACGGACTCGAACAGCCGGATGCCCTTCCCGAACAGCACGGGTGAGAGCGCGATCGAGAACTCGTCGACCAGGCCCGCGTTCAGGTACTCCACGATCGTCGCCCCACCACCGGCGATCCGGACGTCGCGCTCCCCCGCGGCCTCGCGTGCCCGGTCGAGCGCGACCCGGAGGTCGTCGACGAAGTGGAAGGTGGTCCCGCCGAGGCGCGGCCACGGGTCGCGGCGCTCATGGGTCACCACGAACACGTCGGTGTGGAACGGCGCATCCTCCGGCCAGGAGTGCTCGCCGGCCTCGAACATCCGCTTGCCCATCACGCTGGCGCCGGTGCGCTCGAAGGTGCGGCGGGCGATGTCGTTGTCCAGGCCCTCCTCGCCGCCGGCGCCGAGGCCCAGGTTCTGGCGGAAGAACCGGGTCGGGAACACCCAGTGCTGCAGCTCCATCCACTGCTTGCCCATCAACTCCTCCGGGGAGTCCGGCGCCATGAACCCGTCCAGCGACATCGAGACGCTGAAGAACACCTTCCCTGCCATCAGTTCTCCTTCTCCTTCATCGTGGCTCCTTCATCGTGGTCTCGACGTAGCCGGCCAGCTTGGCCAGAGTCTGCTTACCGCCCTCGGTGGCGTGGGAGCGTTCGACCGCTTGGTCTCGCAGCGCCGCGGTCGGGAACACCGTCCGCAGCTCGATGCGCGTCGCCGCGCCCTCCGGCGTGAAGGTCAGCACCGACGTGAACGTGTCGGGGTCGTCGCGGCGCTCGCCGTGGAGCAGTTCGATGCGCTCGGGAGGCACGATGGCGGTCCAGGTGATCCACTCGGAATGCACCGTGCCGTCCGGCCCGCGCATGCTGAAGGCCCACTCGCCCCCGACGCGGAAGTCGAAGGACCGGGTGGTCGTGCTGAACCCCTCCGGGCCCCACCACCGCGACAGGTGCCGCACCTCCGTGAACGCCTCGAACACCAGCTCGGGCGGCGCGTCGATCACGCGCGAGACGACGATCTCGCGATCGGCGGTCGACGACCCCACTGCTTCCGGTTCCCGCACTGGCTACTCCCCTGCTCCCTCTGGCCGCACTGCTCGCTCGGCTTTCAGCTCCTGCACGTACGCGTCCAGCCGGGCGAAGCTCTCGTTCCAGAACTGCTCGAAGCCGCCCGTCCACTCGTGGACCGTCCGCAGGCCGCTCGCGTCGAGGCCGTAGACCCGCTGCTTGCCCGCCCGGCGGTCCTGCACGAGCCCGACCTCCTTGAGCACCCGCAGGTGCTTGGAGGCGCCGGGCTGGGGCATCCCGAGCGCGGCGGCCACCTCGTTCACCGGCCGGTCGCCGGAGCGCAGCAGCATCAGGATGTCGCGGCGGCGCGGCTCCGCGATCGCGTTGAAGACGTCCGAGGTCGTCGCAGCCCGTGCCATGCGCCCGATCATATACCCATATGGGTGCGTATGCACAGGGTGAAGACCGTCGTTAAACCTGCCTTCCGCTGAACGGAAGATGGAACCGATCGCCGCGGAACGACGTGGCCGGAGGCCACGGCGCACCAAGCCGTATCCGGTACTTTCGGCTGACATTTCACGGCCGCGGAGGGTATCGATGAAGTTCTTCACACGCAGACGTTCGAAGGTGGTGGCGGCGCTGGTCAGCGCGCTTCTGGCGGTGGCCGGGGTGATCGTGTTCTCGCAGGGCGCGGCGGCCGCGCCCACCGACCAGCAGTGCTCCTACGCGGACGCCGGCACCGGGACCTACGCGCGCACCCTCTGCTGGCTCGACCAGAGCGGCTACGACCCGGCGGCCGCCACCAGCCCAGGGGGCCAGCAGCTGAAGGTCACGCTGCCCGGCGGCTACACGCTCGAATACACGGTCACCGCGCTCGGCCGCGCGGTGGTCCCCGCCGCGTTCCCCACGTACTCGGGCGCCTACCTCGGCCGCAACAACGGCGGGTACCGGGGTGTGGCGGGACTGCCCGCGCTGTACCAGGCGGGCACCACGGGCGGGAACTCGACCGTCACGATGAGCGGCATCACGGTCAGGGACGCCGACGGCAACCCCGTCAACGCGTTCTCGATCGTCATGGCGGACGCCGAGTCCACCGACCAGGGCGAAGCACTGCAGTTCCAGGCGAATCAGCCGCTGCGACAGATCGCGCCGCTGGGCAACGCGTGCGAAGCCGGGTTCACCGGGATCGGCACGAACTCGGTGACGTGCTCCAGCAACCAGAGCGTCACCAGGACCGGCACGGCGATGCTCGCGGCCGACGCTCCGGCCGCCGCCTCTATCACGATGAACACGAGCCGGCGTCAGGGCGTCGCGTTCGGCATCCTGCTGTCGAAGGTCGTCCTGTCCAAGAACGTGGCCAGCCGGGTCAGCCCCACCGACGCGTTCGGGCTCAGCGTCACCGCCCCCGGCGGCATCCAGCTCGCCGGCGCGAACACCGGGACCGCGACCACCGCCACCACCGGCGAAGTCGAGACCATCGGCGCCGCCACCACCTCCCCGTTCACGCTCGCGGAGACCGCGACCGGCCCCTCGCCCATCGGGTCGTACGCCCAGTCCTGGTCGTGCACCAGGAACGGCTCCGCCGATCCCGCGCTGCCGTCGGGGGCGGCGGGGCCGTCCGCCGATGTCGCGCTCGCGATCGGCGACCTGGTGGACTGCACCATCACCAACACCGCCCTCAACGGGAACCTCCTGCTGCAGAAGGAGGCCGGCCCCGTGAACGACGTCAACGGGAACGGCGTCCGCGACGCGGGCGACACCATCCCCTACTCCTTCACGGTCACGAACACGGGGCAGCTCTCGGTCGAGAACCTCGTCGTGAACGACCCCGCCGTCGGCGCGGTGACCTGCCCGGCGACCACGCTCGCTCCCGGAGCCTCTACGCGCTGCACGGCGAACGCGCTCTACACGATCACGGCCGCGGACGTGGCATCCGGCGCCTTCACGAACACCGCGACGGCGCAGGGCAACCCGCTCGGCAGCCCCACCATCATCCGTTCCAACACCTCCGCGACCACGACCACGCTCGAGGCGGCGGACGCCGCGCTGGCGCTCAGCAAGACCGTCACGCCGACGACGGCGGCGACGGCCGGGACCGCGGTGACCTACGACTACAGCGTGACCAACACGGGCAACGTGGATGTCCACGCGCTCGCGATCGTGGAGAGCGCATTCTCCGGCAGCGGGACCGGTCCGGCGCCGGTCTGCCCGGTGACGTCGCTCGCCCCGGGCACCTCCACGGTCTGCACCGCGAGCTACACGCTGACCCAGGCGGATGTGGACAGCGGGTCGGTGACGAACACCGCGCACGCGACGGCGACCGACCCCGAGAGCGGCACCGTCGACTCCCCCAGCTCATCGGCCACGGTTACCTCGGCCGCCGCGCCCGCGATCACGCTGGAGAAGTCGGCCTCGCCCGACGACGCCGCGTCGTTCGTCGTGGGCCAGGAGCTGACCTACTCGTTCGTCGCCACCAACGCGGGCAACGTCACGCTGACGAACGTCGGCATCGACGAGCAGGGCTTCACCGGCACGGGAGGCGCGGTGAACCCGGTCTGCCCGCCCGGCGCGCCGATCGCGCCCGGCGGCCAGGTGACCTGCACGGCGACGTACACGCTGACGCAGGCCGACATCGACCAGGGCGACGTGACGAACACGGCGACCGCGCACGGCACCCCGCCGACCGGTCCGGCCGTGAGTTCGGCGCCCGACACGATCAGCGCCCCGGGCAACCCGGCGCCGGCCATCACCGTCGAGAAGAGCGCGACGCCCGCGACGGTCGCGGCGCAGGGCGACGTGGTGAGCTACCAGTTCGCCGTCACCAACAGCGGCAACGTGACCCTGAAGGACGTCACCGTCGACGAGACGGCGTTCTCGGGCACCGGCGGGACACCCGCCGTCAGCTGTCCCGCGGAGGCGGCCACGATGCTCCCCGGCGCCCGGATGGTCTGCACCGCCAGCTACACGCTGACCCAGACGGACGCCGACCAGCCCCAGCTCGTGAACACCGCCACCGCGACCGGCACCCCGCCGGCCTCCGCGGGCGCCCCGGTGACGAGCGCGCCGTCCACGGCGACCGTCGCGGTCGCCGAGAACCCGGCGCTCACCCTGGTGAAGACCGCGACCCCCCTGCACGCGACGGCCGCGGGCGACACGATCTCCTACTCGTTCGCGGTGACCAACACCGGCGACACGACGGTGAACGGCATCGGGATCGCGGAGGGCTCGTTCTCCGGCTCCGGCCCGGCGCCTGCGCCGAGCTGCCCGGGCAGCGCGGCCTCCCTCGCGCCCGGCGCGACCGTGACCTGCACGGCGACGTACACCGTCACGCTGGCGGACGCGAACGCCGGCGGCATCGACAACACCGCCACGGCGACGGGCACGACGGGAAGCGGCGCCGGTGTCACCTCCAACGACTCTCAGACGGTGGTGCCGATCGCGCCGGACCCCGCCGTGACGCTGCAGAAGACCGCGTCCATCCGGACCGTGACGGCCGCAGGCCAGACGGTCACCTACGAGTTCGTCGTCACCAACACCGGGAACGTGACGCTGCAGAGCCCCCAGGTCGTGGAGGCCCGGTTCAGCGGGTTCGCCGTGCTCGACCCGGTGTGCCCGGCCGGGGTCACGGCCCTGGCGCCCGGCGAGTCGGTGACCTGCACGGCCGACTACGTCACGACGCAGGCCGACATCGACAAGGGCGGGATCACCAACAGCGCCGTGGCGACGCTCCAGACACCGGGCGGCGCCACCGTCACCGCTCCGCCGTCGGAGGTCGACATCACCGCCGACCCGGCGCCGGCGCTGACGATGGAGAAGACGGTCGATCCGACCGCGATCACCGCGGCCGGGCAGCCGATCACCTACTCCTACCTGGTGACGAACACCGGTAACGTGACGCTGACCGGCGTCTCCGTGGCCGAAGGCGACTTCACCGGCAGCGGCGGCACGCCGGCGCCGAGCTGCCCGGCCGGCGCGGCGTCGCTCGCCCCGGGCGCGACCGTCACCTGCACGGCGTCGTACACGCCGACCCAGGCCGACGTCGACGCGGGAACGGTGACCAACACGGCGACCGCGAGCGGCACGCCGATCGGCGGCGGCGCAGCGGTGGACTCCTCGCCGTCGTCCACGACCTTCAGCGCTACCGCGTCGCCGGATCTGACCATCACCAAGACCGCCGACCCGGCCACCATCACGCGGGCGGGTCAGACGGTGACCTACAGCTTCGTGGTGACGAACACCGGCAACGTGACCATGTCCGACGTGGAGGTGATCGAAGGGACGTTCACCGGCACCGGAGTCGCGCCGGCCGTGCAGTGCCCGGCGGCGCCGATCGTCCTGGCCCCCGGCGACACCGTGACCTGCACGGCGACCTACGTCGCTACCCAGGCGGACGTGGATGCGGGGACCGTCGACAACACGGCGACCGTGCAGGGTGCGATCCCGTCCGCACCGGGGGTGCCGATGACGTTCGGGCCGGCCGGGAGCTCGTTCGACGCGCCGGCCGCGCCGGCGCTGACGATCGTCAAGTCGGCGACCCCGAGCGACGCCGCGTCGTTCGTGCCGGGGGCGGTGATCACGTACAGCTTCGTGGTGACCAACACCGGCAACGTGACCCTCGACGACGTCCAGGTGGCCGACTCCGACTTCACGGGCAGCGGCCCCGCGCCGGTGCCGGACTGCCCGGGCGCCCCGGCCTCCCTGGTCCCGGACGCGCAGCTCGTCTGCACGGCGACCTACACGGTCACCCAGGCGGACGCCGACGCCGGCAGCATCACGAACACGGCGACGGCCAGCGGAGTGCCGCCCGCCGGCGGCGACCCGGCGGAGAGCGCGCCGTCCACGGTCTCGCTGCCGCACGACAGCGCGCCCGCGCTCGGCCTGGTGAAGAGCGCCACGGTGAACGCGTCCACGATCGACTATCGCTTCACGGTGACGAACACCGGGAACGTGACGGTCACCGGCGTCACCATCGCCGAGGGCGACTTCACGGGCACGGGCGGCTTCCCGGGCATCGGCTGCCCGGACGGGGCGGCCGCGCTCGCGCCGGGGGCATCGATCGTCTGCACGGCGACCTACACGCTCACCGAGGCTGACCACCGGGCGGGGACCGTGACCAACACGGCCGTCGCGGACGGCGAATCCGGCTCCGGGCGGGTTTCCTCCCCGCCGTCGACGGCCCGCGCCGCGCTCGGCGGCCTCGCCTCGACGGGACTGGACGTGGGCACGCTCGTCTGGTTCGGCGCGATCCTCCTCGCCCTCGGCGGAGGCGCGATCGGGTTCCTCATCGTGCGGCGGCGCCGGGCCTGACCGAGAGGTGACGAAGGCGGGGACGACTATGGTCGTCCCCGCCTTCGTGCTGGTCAGGCGTCGGCGCGTGCCATGAACGGTTCGTGGTGGTAGCCGTCGTCCGTGAGGATCGCGACTGTGGACTCCTCCACCTCCAGGAACGCGCCGGGGAGGTCGTTGAGCGGCTCGGACACCACGACCTTCGCCTTGTCCCCGAAGATCTCGAGACGGGCGGCGTCGGGATACATCTCGCGCAACTCAGGGATGGCCACCGAGTGGAACAGGCTCCGGCTGCGACCCGAAGTGGAGTGGCGGAACGCCCACAGCGTGGCGCCGTCGGAGATCGCGATCGTCCCCTGCATCGGGAAGCGGACGCCCTTCGCCTCCCCCACCTCCTCGATTCGCTGGACGGTCTTCGTCATCGCTCTGATCGGGTCGTCCTGCAAGCCGAGGGTCAAGGCCAGGTAGAACATGACCTCGGAGTCCGTGGTGCCGTGGATGAGCGGGTACAGCGACGGGTCGACCGAGAACGTCAGGTCCCGCTTCATCTCTGTGAACCCGCCGAGGAACCCGTTGTGCATGAACAGCCAGTTCTCGTACCGGAAAGGGTGGCAGTTCGTCTGCTGGATGGGCGGCCCGGCCGCCGCCCGCACGTGCCCGAAGAACAGCGGGCTGGCGATCGAATTGGTGAGCTCGCGCAGGTTCTCGTCGTTCCACGCCGGCTCAGTGGAGTGGAACAGGGCGGGCTTGCTCCCCGCCACGGAGCCCTCGGGATACCAGCCGAAACCGAACCCGTCGCCGTTCACGGTCTCGGCGCCCAGCGGCGAGTTGAGCGACTGCGCGACCAGCGAGTGCTGCGCGTCGAGGATGAGTTCGGCGGGTTTGAGCGCCTCCCCCGAGTAGGCGAGCCAACGGCACATGACGTCTTCCCTCCCGGGCCGACCGACTCGACCCGGGAGCACCATAACGCCGGACTCTCCGCCCCGGGAATGGGCGACGGGCGACTCTCAGGACTCCGAAGGCGGTGGCGCGAGCACGTCTCCGGTCCCGTGGCGCACCGGGACGACCAGCACCGGCCGGGACCCCTCGTGCGCGAGGTGCGCGGCGACGGCGCCGCCGAGCCATTCCTCCAGCGCGCGCTCGACGCCGCGCCCGCGCGTGCCGACCACGACGAGGCGGGCGTCCAACTCACCGGCGAGCCGGCCGAGCGCCTTGGCGGGGTCACCCGCGAGGATGCGCAGCCTCCAGTTCGGTTGCGGCGCGCCCGGCCGGTCGTCGAGCGCGGCCCCGATCGCGGCCGCCAACTCGAGCGCGACGCGTTCGTCGTCGGCTGCAACGTCGCCGGGGTGCAGTGACGCCGCGTCGCGCAGCTCCGCGCGGTCCCACTCGGTGAGGTAGCTGTCCTCGGTCACATAGGCGCAGACCAGGTCGCGGCCCAGCGCGACCGCGAGGCGCGCGGCCTCCCTCGTCACGGCGGCGGCCTGCCGCGGGTGCACGCCGACGATCACCGGGCCGCTCCCCGGCCGCTCGGTCATCGGACTCCCTCCGGCCGGATCAGGCCGTCGGCGCTGCGCCCGCGATGTTGACCAGCCACTGCACGCCGAACCGGTCGACCAGCATCCCGAAGCTGTCGCCCCACGGCGCCTTCGCGAGCGGCTCCAGTACCGTGCCGCCGTCGACCAGCTTGTCGTAGTAGCCGGAGAGCTGGGCCTCGTCGTCGCCGCTCAGCGAGATCGAGATCTGCGAGCCCTCCTTGAGCTCCATGTGGGAGGGCACGTCGGCGGCCATGAGGGTGAAGCCCGCGTCGCTGGTGAGCTGCGCGTGCATGATCAGGTCCGCGTCGGCCGGGTCTTGGTTCATGCCGTACTCGGCGAACGTGCTCTGCTGGACGCTGCCGCCGAAGACGGACTGGTAGAACTCCATCGCCTCGCGGGCCTGGGTGCGGAAGTTGAGGTACGGGTTCAGGATCGACGGCATCGAGGTCTCCTTCGTGCGCGCGTGGTGCGCGGCTCACCGCCCAGGGTAGCCAGTGGGCCGCGCGGGTGGGAAGGTCGGCCGGGACGGTCGGGCCGAGACGGTCGAGCAGGGGCGGTCGAGCCGGGACGGTCGAGCAGGGGCGGTCGAGCCGGGACGGTCGAGCAGGACGGTTGAGCAGGACGGTCAGTTCAGGTACGCGGCGACGAACAGTTCGCCGCGGATCTCTCCCAGTGCCGCCAGGATGCGGTCGACCACCGCGTCCGTCACCCCGGACGCGACGACGTCGTGGGGGCCGATCGGCGTGAGCGGCGCGCAGCGCACCCGCACGACCTCCCAGCCGGCCGCGCGCAGGAGGCGGTCCTTGCGGCGGTCGGACGCCTCGCGGGGGCCGACGTGCTCCAGCCCGTGCCGGCCGATGGTGTCGTATTCGACGGCGACGCGCAGCTCCGGGAGGATGATGTCCGGCCAGACCTCGAGCTGGTTGTAGAACGGCCGCGCCACTCGCACGGCGTTCAGGCTCAGATCGAGCGCGAGCCTCGCGGCCAGGCGGCGCTTCAGCTCCGGCTCGGCCGCCGACGCCGGGCGCGGCGCCAGCTCGCTGAGGAAGGCCTCCCCGACCGGTACGCGGTCCGCCCCGCGCCGGGCGTTCCTGCACACCGGGCAGCGGCGACCGCCGAGGATGCGCTCGACGGTGGCGGAGTAGGCGGGGTGCCCGTTCGCGCACTGCCATGAGTAGCGCGTTGCTGTGCCGTTCTCGTGCGACAGGGCGACGCGCGAGCCGGGGGCCGCCAGCGCGATCAGCTCCTCCCGCGTCATCGTGGTGCGGTCCAGTCGCCGGCAGAGGTAGCAGCGGTCGTCGTCCGGGTCGTTCTCGATGCGGCGCAGGTCGCGCGCGTGACCGCAGACGTGCAGCCCGGCGTCGGGCTCCGGCATGCGGACGCGGCGCGGGACGGCCTCCTCGCTGCACCACGGGCACCACGCGGAGCGCCGGCGGGTGCCGCCCGGGCGCGCGCGCTGCTCCTCCGGCGTCGCGATGAACCGGTGACCGGCGTCGCACTCCCACTGCACGTAGACGTCGGCGGCGGGCGGGATCTGGCTGAGCACGATCCCGGCGTTCAGCTCGGGATGGAACTGGCGCACCACGGTCGGGTAGCGCTGCCAGTCGGCGCGGTAGGTGCCGACGGCGTACGGGACGGGGGCGCCCTTGGACCACTGCCGGCGCGCCCACCACTGCGCGACGTTCTCGGTCACGTCACCCTCCACTTCACCCCGCAACGGTACGGCACACCGCAACGGTACGGCGGGCCTCCGACAACGGGTCCGGCGTCACAGCAGGTACGGCACCAGAGCACGGCGGTCTGGCGGGTAGTCGGGGAAGGTCTCCCGGTACCAGCGGTGGTTGGCCATCGCCCGCGGCGCGAGGTTCGCGACGGTGTAAAGAGCGAACGCGAGCCCGGCCACGGACCAGGTGGCGACGGCCCAGCCGGTCCACTCCACCATCTCGCCGAGGTAGTTGGGGCTGGAGACGAACCGGAACCCGCCGCCATACGGGATGCGGTAGCCGCCGCCCGCACGGCGCAGCCGCCGCAGGATGCGGTCGGACCCGACGTTGAGCGCGTAACCGGCGGCGAACAGGGCCACGCCGATCCAGAACCGCGCATCGCCCAGCCACGACACCGGGTAATCGCCGTACTCGGAGACCCAGCGCGCGTTCACCCACGCGTTGAGCAGGTTGAACAGGATGGCCAGCAGCATCACGAGCACCGGCATCCGGGAGCCGGAGCGCATGAGCAGCGGGTAGACGAAGGCGCGCTGGACGTAGTGCGCCTGCCAGAGCAGCAGGAAGAGCAGCGGCACCAGGTCCGTGCGGTGCGCGCCGAGCAGGTAGAAGGCGAGGAAGACGAGGCTCGCGGGCGCCTCCATCACGATCCAGCCGACGCGGGCCGGGACGGTCGGGCCCCAGCCGGGGCGACCGTGGCGACCGCCGTAGGGTGCGACGACGAACAGCAGCGCGACGAAGGTCACGGCCGCGAGCACGAGCTCCGCGACGACGAACCAGCGATACGGGCCGGGCGGCATGGGTGGGAGTCTATTGGAGTGGGCCCTGCCTCGCGGTGCTGCATCGAACCGACGACGAACGCGCTAAGGGTGGGCCCTGCCGGGATCGAACCGACGACATCCACGGTGTAAACGTGGCGCTCTACCAGCTGAGCTAAAGGCCCTGGATGTTCTCCAGCCTAGCGGGCGGGAGGCTCAGACGTGGGCCGGCAGCAGCTCCAGCGCCGCCCGGTACGCCTCGATGGAGCGGGCCTCCCCCGGCGCCGTGATGAACGACGCGCGGATGATGCCGGTCTCGTCGATCAGGAACGTCGCGCGGTTGGCGAACCCCTTCTCCGGCAGGAACACCCCGTACTCCTTGGCGATCTCGCCGTGCGGCCAGAAGTCGGCCAGCAGGCTGAAGTCGTAGCCCTCCTGCTCGGCCCACGCGCGCAGCGTGTACTTGGAGTCCACGGAGATCGCCAGCAGCTCCACCCGGTGGTCCTGGAACATCGCCAGGTTGTCGCGCAGCGCGCAGAGCTCGCCTGTGCAGGTGCCGGAGAAGGCCAGCGGGAAGAAGACGAGCGCCACCGCCTTGGAGCCGCGGAAGTCGCTGAGCCGCACAGCGCGGCCGTGCTGGTCGAGCAGTTCGAAGTCGGGTGCCTGGGTGAGGTTCTCCAGAGCCATGTGACAGTGTCCTTTCACGCGCTCCGGGGATGATCCACCCGGCCGGCGCACGAGGACACAGCATAGCCCCGGCAGCGGGATGCGCCAACCGATGGACGGTCACCGGTGCCCGTGAGTTGCGGCTAGGCTGAACGATGGTGCCCGCAGATTTGTCGTGACCCGACAAGCGGATGCGCGCCTTCCACGATCCATCCGACACAAGAAAGAGGTCGAGGGTGACTGTAAACGACCAGGACCCGTACTCGGTGAATAACATCGATTCGGACCCCGAGGAGACCGCCGAATGGCGCGAGTCCCTCGACGCACTGGTTGCGGCACACGGCCATGAGCGCGCTCGCGAGATCATGCTGAGCCTGCTGAAGCGCTCGAAGGAACTGCACCTCGGCGTGCCGATGGTGCCGACCACCGACTACATCAACACCATCTCCCCCGAGAACGAGCCGGACTTCCCCGGCGACGAGGAGATCGAGCGCCGCTACCGCGCCTGGATCCGCTGGAACGCGGCCATCCTCGTGCACCGCGCGCAGCGCCCCGGCATCGCCGTCGGCGGCCACATCTCGACGTACGCGTCGAGCGCCGCCCTGTACGAGGTCGGCTTCAACCACTTCTTCCGCGGTCAGGACCACCCGGGTGGCGGCGACCAGATCTTCGTGCAGGGCCACGCCTCCCCCGGCACCTACGCCCGCGCCTTCCTCGAGGGCCGGCTCAGCGCCGACCAGCTCGACGGCTTCCGCCAGGAGAAGTCGCACGCCGGCGGCGGCCTGTCGTCGTACCCGCACCCGCGGCTCATGCCCGAGTTCTGGCAGTTCCCGACGGTGTCGATGGGCCTCGGCCCGATCAACGCCATCTACCAGGCGCAGCTCAACAAGTACCTCACCAACCGCGGCATCAAGGACGCCTCCGACCAGCACGTCTGGGCGTTCCTCGGCGACGGCGAGATGGACGAGGTGGAGTCGCGCGGCCAGCTCCAGGTGGCGGCGAACGAGAAGCTCGACAACCTGACCTTCGTCATCAACGCGAACCTCCAGCGCCTCGACGGCCCGGTGCGCGGCAACGGCAAGATCATCCAGGAGCTGGAGAGCTACTTCCGCGGCGCCGGCTGGAACGTCATCAAGGTGATCTGGGGCCGGGAGTGGGACGACCTGCTCGCCCGCGACACCGACGGCGCCCTGGTCAACCTGATGAACCAGACGCCGGACGGCGACTACCAGACCTACAAGACCGAGAACGGCGCCTACGTGCGCGAGAACTTCTTCGGCCGCGACCCGCGCACGCTGGAGCTCGTCAAGGACTACACCGACGACGAGGTCTGGGGCCTCAAGCGCGGCGGCCACGACTACCGCAAGGTCTACGCGGCCTTCAAGGCGGCCGTCGAGCACAAGGGCCAGCCCACCGTCATCATCGCCAAGACCATCAAGGGCTACGGCCTCGGTCCGTCCTTCGAGGGCCGCAACGCGACCCACCAGATGAAGAAGATGACGCTGGACAACCTCAAGACGTTCCGCGACGCCATGCGCATCCCGGTCACCGACGCGCAGCTCGAGGAGAACCCGTACCTGCCGCCGTACTACAACCCGGGGCCGGACGACGAGGCCATCCAGTACCTGCACGAGCGCCGCCGCGCGCTCGGCGGCTACGTCCCCGAGCGCCGGGTCAAGTACACGCCGCTGAACCTCCCGGACGACTCGGCCTACGCCATCTCCAAGAAGGGCTCCGGCACGCAGGAGATCGCCACCACGATGGCGTTCGTCCGCCTGCTGAAGGACCTCCTGCGGGCGAAGGACTTCGGTCACCGGATCGTCCCGATCATCCCGGACGAGGCACGCACCTTCGGCATGGACGCGTTCTTCCCGAACGCGAAGATCTACAACCCGAACGGCCAGCACTACACCTCGGTCGACCGCGAGCTGCTCCTGGCCTACAAGGAGAGCCCGCAGGGCCAGATCATCCACGTCGGCATCAACGAGGCGGGCGCCCTCGCGGCGTTCACCAACGTGGGCACGTCGTACTCGACGCAGGGCGAGCCGCTCATCCCGGTCTACGTCTTCTACTCGATGTTCGGCTTCCAGCGCACCGGCGACGCCATGTGGGCCGCGGGCGACCAGATGGCGCGCGGCTTCATGATCGGCGCCACCGCCGGCCGCACCACGCTGACCGGCGAGGGCCTGCAGCACGCCGACGGCCACTCGCTGCTGCTCGCGTCGACCAACCCGGCCGTCATCGCCTACGACCCGGCCTACGGCTACGAGATCGGGCACATCGTCCGCTCGGGCCTGGAGCGGATGTACGGCGAGTCGCACCCGAACCCCAACGTCATGTACTACCTGACGGTCTACAACGAGCCAATCGTCCAGCCAGCCGAGCCGGAGAACGTGGACGTCGACGGAATCATCCGTGGCATCCACAAGCTTCGCGACGGCGAGACCGGCGGCCCGAAGGCCCAGCTCCTCGCGTCCGGCGTCTCGGTGCCGTGGGCGCTGGAGGCCCAGCACCTGCTCGCGCAGGACTGGGGCGTGTCGGCCGACGTGTGGAGCGTCACCTCGTGGGGTGAGCTGCGCCGCGACGGCCTGGCGGCGGAGGAGCACAACTTCCTCTACCCGCAGCAGGAGAAGCAGGTGCCGTACGTCACCCGCAAGCTGCAGGGCGCCGAGGGTCCGTTCGTCGCCGCGACCGACTACATGCACGCCGTTCCGGACCAGATCCGTCAGTTCGTGCCGGGTGAGTACGCCACGCTCGGCGCCGACGACTTCGGCTTCTCCGACACCCGCGCCGCCGCGCGCCGGTTCTTCAAGATCGACGGCCCGTCGATCGTGGTCCGCACCCTGGAACTGCTCGCTGAGCAGGGCAAGGTGGACCCGAACGCACCGGCCTGGGCGATCGAGAAGTACCTGCTGCACGACGTGAACGCCGGCACCACCGGCACCGCGGGCGGCGAGTCCTAAACCGGGCCCGTGCCGACGACACCGGAGCGGACGAAGTCCGAGACGCTTGCGTGGTTGCGCAAGATCTCGGGCGAACTCGCCACGACCACGCTGAAGCGGCTGGAGGACACGCTCCCCTGGTACCGGGACATGCCCCCCGGCCGCCGCAGCGCGGTCGGCCTGGTCGCCCAGGCGGGCATCTCCTCGTTCATCTCGTGGTTCGACGACCCGCGGTCGACGCCGTGGATCGCGGCCGACGTCTTCGGGGCGGCTCCCCGTGAGCTGCTCCGGAGCGTCAGCCTGCAGCAGACCCTGCAGCTCATCAAGATCACCGTGGAGGTGGTCGAGGAGCGCGTGAAGAGCGGCGGCAACGAGGCGCTCAAGGAGGCCATCCTCCTGTACTCGCGCGAGATCGCCTTCGCCGCGGCCGACGTGTACGCGCGCGCCGCCGAGGCGCGCGGCCTCTGGGACGCGCGGCTGGAGGCCCTGGTGGTCGACAGCATCCTCACCGGCGAGTACGACGACGAGCTGCCCAGCCGGATCGCGGCGCTCGGCTGGCACGGCCACGGCGAGGTGAGCGTCCTGGTGGGCACCGCCCCCAAGATGCTCGACGTCGACCAGCTCCGCCGCACCGCCCGGCACATGTCGGCGGACGTGCTGATCGGCGTGCAGGGCAGCCGGCTGGTGCTCGTCATCGGCCGCGCCGTACCGGCGGACGGCAATGGCGAGGAGTCGATCGGCGCAGCCCCGGCGGTCAGCTTCCTGGAGATCGCCCAGCAGCTCGAACCGGGCTTCGGGCCCGGTCACCTCGTGCTCGGTCACGAGGTGGCGAGCCTGGTGGACGCCTCCAAGAGTGCGAAGGCGGCGCTGGCCGGTTTCGCGGTCGCCAAGGCGTGGCGCAACTGCCCGCGCCCGGTGCACGCCGACGACCTGCTCCCCGAGCGCGCCCTCGCCGGCGACGGGCTCGCGCGGGCGACGCTGATCAGCCGCATCTACCGGCCGCTGCAGGCGTACTCCACCGAGCTCCTGACGACGCTGTGGTGCTACCTGGACAACGGTCGCTCGCTGGAGGCCACCGCGCGCGAGCTGTTCGTGCACCCCAACACGGTGCGCTACCGGCTCAAGCGCGTCTCGGAGGTCATCGGCTGGGACGCCACCGGGGCCAGGGAGGCGCTCATCCTGCAGGCGGCGCTGATCGTGGGCTCGATCAACGAGCCGGACGCGCCGCGGCGGCACTGAGCACATGTCCTTGTAGACATCCACAAAGCTTCGACGCATAGTTCATCCACATCCGACACATCCGCTCGGCGGAAGATTGGCAGACTTGAACCCGTGATCGTCATCGCGTGCCCGGGACAGGGTTCCCAGACCCCCGGCTTCCTCGACCCGTGGCTCACCGAACCGTCGTTCCGTGACCAGCTCACCCGTATCTCCGACGCGGTCGGCATCGACCTCGTCGCGCACGGCACAGTGAGCGACGCGGACACCATCCGCGACACCGCGGTGGCGCAGCCGCTGATCGTGTCGGCCGGCCTCCTGACCCTCTCCGCACTCTTCGCGGATGGCCGCCGCGAGAAGATCGGCGGCATCGCCGGGCACTCGGTCGGCGAGCTGACCGCCGCGGCCGGCGCCGGTGTGCTCTCCGAGACCGACGCGGTCGCGTTCGTCCGGGAGCGCGGCGCCGCGATGGCCCGCGCCGCCGCCGAGGCGCGCACGGGTATGAGCGCCGTGATCGGCGCCGACGAGGACGAACTGCTCGCCAAGCTGGACGCGCTGGGCCTCTTCCCCGCCAACTACAACGGTGGCGGCCAGATCGTCGTCGCGGGCGACCTGGACGCGCTGGCGAAGCTCGCCGAGGAGCCGCCGGCCCGCGCCCGTGTCATCCCGCTGGCGGTCGCCGGCGCGTTCCACACCCGCTACATGGCGCCGGCGGTGCCCGCGCTGGAGGCTTTCGCCGCGACGCTGACCACGAACGACCCGACGCTGCGGCTCTGGACCAACAAGGACGGCTCCGTGGTCACCGACGGCGCCGAGTTCGTGCGCCTGCTCGTCGGCCAGGTCTCCTCGCCGGTGCGCTGGGACCTCGACATGGCGGCCTTCCAGGAGGCCGGTGTCACCGGCGTCATCGAGGTCGCCCCGGCCGGCGCGCTCGTCGGCCTCGCCAAGCGCGGGCTGAAGGGGGTCCCCGCCGTCGCGGTGAAGACTCCCGACGACCTGCCCGCCGCGTTCGACCTCATCGACCAGGCCGCCTGAGAGGACCGCAGCCATGACCCACCCCACCCTGCAGCAGTCCCACGGCCCGCAGTACACCCGCATCCTCTCGATCGGCGCGGCCCGCGGCGACCTCGTTGTCCCGAACGAGGAGCTGGTCGGACCGATCGACTCGTCCGACGAGTGGATCCGGCAGCGCACCGGCATCATCACGCGCACCCGGGCCAGCCACGACGTCTACGCCGTCGACCTGGCGACCGAGGCGTCGAAGGAGGCGATCGAGAAGTCGGGCGTCGACCCGAAGCTGATCGACGCCGTGATCGTCGCGACGATCTCCAACCCGCGGCAGACCCCGTCACTCGCCGCCGTGCTCGCCGACCGCGTCGGCGCCAACCCCGCCGCCGCCTACGACATGAACGCGGCCTGCGCCGGCTACGCCTACGCGGTCGCCCAGGCCGACGCGCTGATCCGCACCGGCCAGGCGCACTACGCGCTCGTCGTCGGCGCCGAGAAGCTCTCCGACGTCGTCGACCCGACCGACCGCACCATCTCGTTCCTGCTCGGCGACGGCGCGGGCGCCGTCGTCATCGGCCCCAGCGAGTACCCCGGCATCGCCAAGACGGTGTGGGGCTCCGACGGCTCCAAGGCCGGCGCGGTCGGGATGGACGGCCTCCTCACCGAGTTCCGCGACGGCGAGGCGCCGTGGCCGACGCTGCGCCAGGACGGCCAGACCGTCTTCCGCTGGGCGGTCTGGGAGATGGCGAAGGTCGCCAAGCAGGCGCTCGACGCCGCCGGGGTCACGCCCGACCAGCTCGCGGCCTTCATCCCGCACCAGGCGAACATGCGGATCGTGGACGAGTTCGCTAAGCAGCTGAAGCTGCCGGAGACCGTCGCGATCGCCCGCGACATCGAGACCACCGGCAACACGTCGGCCGCCTCGATCCCGCTCGCCACGCACCGGCTCCTGCAGGAGCACCCGGAACTGTCCGGCGGCCTCGCGCTCCAGATCGGCTTCGGCGCCGGTCTGGTCTTCGGCGCGCAGGTCGTCGTGCTCCCCTAGGGCCTGCCCTAGACTGATCAACGGTCAAAACGACACCCCCTCAAGGAGAAAACACCATGGCATTGTCCACCGAAGAAGTTCTCGCCGGCCTGGCCGAGCTCATCAACGACGAGACCGGCATCGCGACCGACACGGTTGAGCTGGACAAGTCGTTCACCGACGACCTCGACATCGACTCGATCTCGATGATGACCATCGTGGTCAACGCCGAGGACAAGTTCGACGTGAAGATCCCGGACGAAGAGGTCAAGAACCTGAAGACCGTGGGCGACGCCGTCGAGTTCATCGTCAAGGCGCAGGACGCCTAAGCACCGCACGAAGAAACTTCCTCCGCGCGGGCGGGCCCTCGGCGAGGTCCCGTCCGCGCGGGCGGCGGCGCTCTGTGCTCTGTCGCGTTGTTCCTACTACCCGGAGTTGCCGTTATGACCAAGAAGATCGTCGTCACCGGCGTGGGCGCATCCTCCCCGCTCGGTGGCACCGCCCCCGAGAGCTGGGCCGCGCTGCTGGCCGGCAAATCGGGTGCCCGCAGCCTCACCCACGAGTGGGTGGCCGAGCTGGAGCTGCCCGTCACTTTCGCCGCCGAGGCGCTCGTGCGCCCCGACACCATCCTCGACCGGCCGACCGCCAAGCGGCTCGACCCGTCCAGCCAGTTCGCCCTGGTCTCGGCGATGGAGGCCTGGGCCGACGCCGGCTCCCCCGACGTCGCCCCCGAGCGCCTCGGCGTCGACTACGCCACCGGCATCGGCGGCGTGTGGACCCTCCTCGACGCCTGGGACACCCTGCGCGAGCGCGGACCCCGCCGCGTCCTCCCGATGACCGTCCCGATGCTCATGCCCAACGCCGCGTCCGCCGCGGTGTCTATGCACTTCGAGGCCCGCGCGTTCGCGCGCACCGTCGCCTCCGCCTGCGCGTCGAGCACGGAGTCGCTCGTCAACGCGTACGAGCACCTCCAGGCCGGGCTCGCCGACGTCGTCATCGCCGGCGGCACCGAGTCCGCCATCCACCCGATCACGATCGCGTCGTTCGCCTCCATGCAGGCGCTGTCCCGCCGCAACGACGACCCGGCGACCGCCTCCCGCCCGTACAGCGTCGACCGCGACGGCTTCGTCATGGGCGAGGGAGCCGCCAGCCTGGTCCTGGAGACCGAGGAGCACGCGCTCGCCCGCGGCGCGCACATCTACGCGGAGATCGTCGGCGGCGGCGTGACGGCCGACTCGTACCACATCACCGCGAACGACCCCGAGGGCCGCGGCGCGAGCCGTGCCGTGCGCATGGCGCTCGAGCAGGCCGGCGTCTCCCCCGACGAGGTCACCCACATCAACGCGCACGCCACCAGCACGCCGGTCGGCGACCCGTCCGAGTACGTCGCGCTGCGCGAGGTGTTCGGGGAGCGGGTGCACGACATCCCGGTGTCGGCGACCAAGGCGTCGACCGGTCACCTACTCGGCGGCACCGGCGCGCTGGAGGCCGTGTTCACGATCTTCGCGCTGCGCGACCGCGTCGCCCCGCCGACGATCAACATCACCGAGATGGACCCGGCGATCCCGCTCAAGGTCTCCTCCGAGCCGCAGCCGCTCGGCGACGGCCCCCAGCTCGCGATCAGCAACTCGTTCGGCTTCGGCGGCCACAACGCCGTCCTGGCGGTCCGCTCGGTCTAACCGCGCGAAACGTGAGTAATCGCGGGAATCGCATCGTCGATTTCCGCGATTACTCACGTTTGGGCGGCGTGAAGAAGGCCCCGGTCGCAGGACCGGGGCCTTCTTCTGTTCACCGCGTGCGGACGGCCGGGCCTGGCCCGTCGCGGGAGTCGTTCGGAGGTCAGCCGACCTTGTGCAGCCAGATGACCGAGGTGTCGTCGTGGGCGCGGCGGAAGGGCTCGAGTTCGTCGTCCCACGCCTGCCCGAGCGCGAGCCGCAGCTCGCGGTGCAGTTCGAGCGGGTTCGAGCCGGCGACCTCCATTGCGTAGCGGATGCGGTCCTCCGGCACGACCGTGTTGCCCGCGGTGTCGGTCTGGACGAAGAAGATGCCGAGATCGGGGGTGTGCATCCAGCGGCCGCCGTCGGTGCCGAGTCCGGCGTCCTCCGTCACCTCGTAGCGCAGGTGCTCCCAGCCGCGCAGCGCCGTCGCCAGGCGCGCGCCGGTGCCCCGGGGGCCCTCCCAGAAGAACTCCGCGCGCTGGGCGCCCTTCAGCACCGGCTGCGTCTCCCAGGTGAAGTTGACGGCGTGACCGAGGGCGCGTCCTGCCGCCCACTCGATGTGCGGGCAGAGCGCGCTGGGAGAGGAATGCACGTAGAGCACTCCTCGGGCTGCGTGAGCCGTCATGGTTTCCTCCTTCGTCGGTACGTCTTCCCCTACGACCGCGAACGAGTGCCATGACACCTATGAAGTTGACTACGGCGATTATGCCGGACAACGCGCCCGAGTTACAAGATTGTGATTAGGCGATTCCTCTGCCCCGCCGGACGACGAGCGGAATAGCATACCGGGTATGTCGGTCCAGTATGGTTTCCTCGCGGTGCTGACCCAGGGCCCCGCCTACGGCTCGCAGCTCCAGAACGAGTTCCTCCTGCGGGCGGCCAACCGCCGCCAGCTCAACGCCGGGCAGGTCTACTCCACGCTCGACCGGATGACCGAGCAGGGGCTGATCGAGTCAGCGGGCGAGACCGACGACGGCCTCCCGCTCTACCGGCTCACGGCGGCCGGCGCCGAGGAGGCGGCGGCCTGGCTGTCCTCCGGTCCGAGGGACGCGAGGCCGGACTGGGACGAGATGCAGGACCAGGTGCTCGTCGCCGCGTCGCTGGAGGGCGCGGACGCCGAGGCGGTCGTCGCCGACTACCGGGCGGCGTTCGAAGAGCGCATCCGCGAGCTCACGCACGAGGCGGACTCCCGCGCGCTGCTGGCGGCCAACCGGGCCGCGGAGCTCGGCGCCCGTGCAGCGATCGAGTGGCTGGACGAGGTGGCCAAGGCCCTGGCCGCGCACCCGGGCGCCCTGGTGCAGCCGCGCTGCCCCGAGCGTCCCCGCCGCGGCCGGAAGCCCGCCGCCGCCCTCGACTGAACCCGCCACCGCCCTGGACCGAACATCACAGGGCTGCCGGGAGGTCAGTGGAGGAGGTTGCCGTCCTTGTCCAGGACGTTCTTCTCGCCGGCCTCGATCGGCACCGCGAAACGGTTCTGCGCGGGAGGCAGCGGGCAGTTGAAGTTGTAGCTGAACGCGCACGGCGGCAGCACGGCGAGGTTGAAGTCGAGCGTGACCGTGCCGTCCTCGTTCGGGACCACGAACAGGAACCGGCCGACGGAGTAGGTGCTCTCACCGTTGGTGGTGTCCGAGAAGACGAGCTGCAGCGCGCGTCCCGCCTTGAAGGCGGCGAGGTTGTAGTCGACGCCGTCCTTGCTGAAGGTGATCTCGCCCGGGATGACCATGTCCCGGGTCGCGCCGTCGTCCTTGAGGTGCTCGAAGCCGACCGTCTTGCCGCCCTCGATCGGCGAGAACGTCGCCGTGATGATCCACTCGGGGTTGAACGGGAACGCGTCGATCGAGCCGAACTTCTGGATGTCCTCCGACTGGGCGTCCCAGACCCGCAGCGCGTACTCGCCCTGCTCGTTGGCGATGACGAAGCCGGTGACGGTGTCGCTGAAGCGGATGGCGCCCGGGTTCGGGTCGTCCTTGCCGCGCACGATCGCCGAGCCGTCGACCAGCACCTCGTCGACGAAGATGTTGTCGGTCGCAGCGGCCGTGACCTTGAGGCCGGACTGGCCGGCCGGCAGCGGCGACCAGAGGCCGGGGACACCCCAGACCGGCTGCTCGGAGTCCGGCTCACCGGTGATCCACTGCGTGTTCACGAGCGCCAGGTTGCCCTGCGGGGCCGTGACGGCCTGTGCGCGGCGGGCGTGGTAGCGGTCGAGGACGGCGTCGGGATCGGCGGGGGCTGCGGTGTCGGTCATGGTCTCCATCCTCTGTCAGGTCGAGGGGTGCAACCACGCGCGACACTCCCCCATTCCCCACCACGTGCCGGGCGGTGTGTCGTCACTTCGCCTCGCCGTAGCTGTCGACCACCGCGGTGGTGACCGGGAAGTCGACCGGGAACGCGCCGAAGAGCAGCCGTCCCGCGGCGGCGGCCGACGCCCGGACCTCGGCGGCGACGGCCTCCGCCGACTCCGCGGGCGTGTGCACGATGACCTCGTCGTGCAGGAAGTACACCAGGTGCGGGCCGGCGGTGACGGCGCCGCCCTCCGGGGTCAGCCGGGCGAGCCGGTTGCGCAGTTCGGCCATCCAGCACAGCGCCCACTCGGCGGCGCTGGCCTGCACGACGAAGTTGCGCGTGAAGCGGCCCCAGTCGCGGGCCTGGCTGCGCGCCCGGCGTTCCTCGGCGGGCGTCGAGTCGGCTCCGGAGGCCGCCGACTGGGTGGCCTGCCAGCTCCCGCCCGGCTTCGGGGAGCTGCGCCCGAGCCGGGAGGTGACGATGTCGCCGCGCTCCCCCGTGCGCGCCGCGTCCTCCACCAGCCGCACGGCCCGCGGGTACGCGCGTGCCAGCCGCGGCATCAGTCGCCCGCTCTCGCCTGTCGTCGCGCCGTACATGGCGCCGAGCATGGCGACCTTGGCCTGGGCGCGCTCCTCGACGGCGCCGCTCGCGACGATGCCCGCGTAGAGGTCGCGACCGCGGCCGGCCTCGGCCATCGCGGTGTCGCCCGCGAGGCCGGTGAGGATGCGCGGCTCCAGCTGGGCGGCGTCGGCGACCACGAGCTTCCAGCCCGGGTCGGCGACGACCGCGCCGCGGACCTCCTTGGGGAGCTGGAGGGCGCCGCCCCCGCGCGTGGCCCAGCGCCCGGTGACGACGCCGCCGGGGATGTAGTCGGGCCGGAACCGCCCGTCGCGCACCCACGCGTCGAGCCAGCTCCAGCCGTTCGCGGCGTGCAGCCGGGCGAGCTTCTTGTACGTCAGGACGGCCGGGATCGCGGGATGGTCGAGCTCGCGCAGCTCCCAGGAGCGGGTCGAGGTCACCATCAGCCCCGCGCGTTGCAGCGCCTTGAGGAGCTCCGGCGCGCTGTCCGGGTTCAGGTCGGGCGCCTCCAGAGCCGTGCGGATCTGCGCCGCCAAGGTCTCGAGCGCCTCCGGCCGTCCGGAGCGCGGGCGCGGACCGAGGACGGCGCGCAGCAGTTCGTCGTGCCGCTCGACGCTGTACGGCAGGCCCGCGTGCTGCATCTCGGCGGCGATGAGCGCACCGGCGGACTCGGCGGCGAGCAGCAGGCGGAGGCGGCCGGGCTCCGCGCTGCCGGCGACGGCCTCCCGCTGCGCGGCGAACTCCGCCTCGATGGAGGGTCGTGCGGTCTCGGCCGGATGGTCGAGGTCGAAGAGCGTCGCGGCGCCCGCGGACGGTTCCGGCTCCTCCTCCAGCAGGCGGAGGGCGTCCCACGGCCCGGCAGGGGCCGTCGCGAGCGTGGAGCCCGCGCTGAGCGCCGAGGCGCGCAGGATCGCGTGGCTGAGCCGCAGGTCCACGCAGCGCTCGACACGGACGCCGGAGCGCAGCAGCCGCGGGTACCAGCCGCGGGTGTCGTCCCAGACCCAGCGGGGATGCGACGCCGCCTCCTCGCGGCGGACGAACTCCGGCAGGTCGGCCTCGGCGAGCTCCATGTGCCCAGCGGCGTCGCCGTCCGGACGGATGACCGCGACGCGCCCGGGGGCGACGCGGTCGAGGAGCAGATGCACTCCTCAATTCTGCCTGCGGCGGACGACACACCATGCGATTGACAAAACTGGGGCTATAGTGAGCAAACGTCAGTTAATTGCGATGCCGACCCGAAAGGCGAGCGACGATGACAGAGTATCTGCACGACTCCCAGGGAATCTGGATCGCCTTCCGGCCCGATCCGCAGTCCCGCTGGCTGTTCAACGCGGAGGGCGACTGGATCGGCTGGTTCCCGTGGTCCGACGACGTAGCGGTGACGCCGGGCGGCTCCTACCTCGGCACCGTGCACGGCGACCGTCTCTTCGTGGACGACGACCACCCCTACCGCGGAAACCCGGGATATCCCGGCGCGCCCGGCTACCCCGGACAGGCGCCCTACCCCGGAGCCGGCCCGTACCTGGGCCTGCCGGACGGCTGCGAGGACGTCGCTCCCGCGATGCTCTGGCCGCGCATCGCCTCCTGAGCCGTCGGCCGGCATCAGCCCCCCAGCGCCGCCAGCCGCGACCGCAGTTCGGGCCACGCCGCGCCGAACCCGGGGTGCAGCGGCAGGTCCGCGACCTCCGGCACCGACACCCAGCGCAGCTCGATGCTCTCCACATCGGCCATGTGCGGCTCGAACGCGCGCACCGCCTGAGCGACCACGGTCGTGTATGACCAGAAGCCCAGGTCGACGACGCTCTCGAACAGCACCTGCACGGCGTCCGCGGGCACCGCCGCCTCCTCCGCGGCCTCGCGCAGCGCGCCCTCCACGGCGGTCTCGCCCTCGTGCCGCGCGCCGCCCGGGAGGCCCCAGGTTCCCCCGAAGTGGCTCCAGTCCGCGCGGTGCTGGAGCAGCACGCCGCGCCTCAGGTCGTGGACGAGCAGGCCAGCGGCGCCGAAGCGGCCCCAGAAGCGCTCGCCGTTCGGACCTTCCACCCATGCGTCGCCGGAGTTCACGTCTCCACGTTAGCCGCACGGCCCAGACCGGTGACGCCGGATGACGGTTCTCGCCGCCTGACGGTTTCGGCAGGACGGTCCTACTGTGTGGTCATGACACTCCAACGCTGGCGCCACCTCACCGAGTGGCCTCTCACCGCGGCCGCCGCGGTGTTCCTCGTCGCCTACGCCTGGGAGGTCATCGGCGACCTCCACGGGCCGCAGCTCGTCGTCGCGGAGACCGTGATCTGGATCACCTGGGCCGTCTTCCTGCTCGACTACTTCGTGTGCCTGATCCTCGCCCCACAGCGCTGGCGCTGGTTCTACACGCACCTGTTCGATCTGGCCATCGTCGTGCTGCCGATGCTGCGGCCGCTGCGGCTGCTGCGGCTGGTGACGATCCTCGCCATCCTGCAGCGCAGCGCGGGCGCGGCGTTCCGAGGGCGGGTGATCGTCTACGTCGTCGGCGCGGGAAGCCTCCTGATCTTCACGGCCGCGCTGGCGGCGCTGGACGCGGAGCGCGGGATGCCGCACGCGCGCATCGAGACCTTCCCCCAGGCCATCTGGTGGTCCTTCGAGACCATCTCCACGGTCGGCTACGGCGACTACGTGCCGGTCACCGAGGTGGGCAAGCTGGTCGCGGTCGGCCTGATGATCGGCGGCATCGCGACGCTCGGCATCGTGACGGCGACGCTCGCCTCCTGGATCGTCGAGCGGGTCGCGCAGACCGAGATCGACATGCGTGCGGCCACCCGCGGGCAGATCCGGGACCTGTCGAAGCAGATATCGGAGCTCAAGTCGCTCCTCGATGAGAAGTCGGCCTGATGGCGGTGCGCAGCGCGGCGATCCTGCTGCACCGCCGCGGGCCGGCCGGCCGGGAGGTGTGGATCGCGCACATGGGCGGCCCGTACTGGGCGCGCAAGGACGAGGGCGCGTGGACGCTGCCGAAGGGGCTGGTCGAAGCCAATGACGTGGATTCGAACGGTGATGTGGATGAGCTCGCGGCGGCCCGGCGGGAGTTCGCCGAGGAGATGGGCACGGCCTCCCCCGACGCCGTGTATGTCCCGCTGGGCGACTTCCGCGCGTCGGGCAAGACCTTCGTGGTGTTCGCGGCGGAGGCGGACTTCGGCCCCATCGAGCTCGCGAGCAACGAGTTCGAGCTGGAGTGGCCGCCGCGCTCCGGCGTCGTCCGCACGTTCCCCGAAGTCGACGACGCCGGGTGGTACCCGATCGGCGACGCGCGCGCGAAGCTCGCGAAAGGGCAGCGGCCCATTCTGGACGCACTGCAGCGAACCCTGGGCGAATCCGGATCCGACTAGCGCGCAGGGCACCCCTCCGGTCGTATCGTTGGCTGCACGTGCCGGACGGGACGAAGGAGGAGCAGGTGGCGAAGAAGAAGGCGGAGAAGGACGCCGAGAGGGCCCTGATCACCGCGAGAGCCGCAGTCGACGAGGCGCAGCGGCTGGTCAAGAAGCTCGACAAGAAGGCCCGCAAGGAGGCCGACGAGCTCGAGGCCGCGCTCGAACAGGCCGCGAAAGAGGCGAAGAAGGCCTCCCAGCGCGCCCGCAAGACCGCCGAGGCGGCGGCGAAGGAGGCCAAGGAGAAGGCTCGGACCGCCCGCGAGCGGGCCCGCGTGGCGGCGTCGGCGCCGGCGGCGAGCACGGGCATCCCGACCTTCCGCGACCTGCGCGACCGAGCGAAGGCGCAGGGCATCCAGGGCTACTCCCGGATGAACAAGGCGCAGCTCCTGCACGCGCTCGGCGAGGGCTGATGTTCACCAGCCGGTAACCGGCTGCTTCTACGGTTGCCGCCGTGACTGACACCACCGCCGAGCCTGCGATCCTCTCGGCGCTGGACCGCGCGCCCGCGCCGCGGACACTGATCGACATCCTGCGGGAGTCGGCCGCCGCCAACCCCCAGGGCTCGGCGATCGAGGACGCCCGCGGGGCGCTGAGCTACCGCGAACTGCTCGCGCGCGTGCTGGCGACCGCCGCGCGGCTGCGGGAGGCCGGAGTGCGCCGCGGCGACCGCGTCGGCGTGCGGATGACCTCCGGCAGCCGGGACCTCTACCTGGCGATCCTGGGCGTGCTCGCCGCGGGCGCCGCCTACGTGCCGGTGGACGCCGACGACCCGCAGGAGCGCGCCGACCTGGTCTTCGGCGAGGCGGAGGTGCGCGGTGTCATCACGGACGACGGCTACCTCGCCACGGCTGTGGCGGACGACGGCGCGGACGCCGTCGCGGTGGACGCCGTCGCCGCCGCGGCCGGACCGCTCGCGGTGATCGGGCTCGAACCCCACCCCAGCGCCTCCGGCCTCCCGGTCGTCGACCCGCCGACGCCCGAGGACGACGCCTGGATCATCTTCACCTCCGGCTCGACCGGCACCCCGAAGGGTGTGGCTGTGCGGCACCGCTCGGCGGCGGCGTTCGTGGACGCGGAGTCGCGGCTGTTCCTGCGGGACGAGCCGATCGGGCCGGGCGACCGGGTGCTCGCCGGGCTCTCGGTGGCGTTCGACGCCTCCTGCGAGGAGATGTGGCTCGCCTGGGGCCACGGCGCCTGCCTGGTGCCCGCCCCGCGCTCGCTGGTGCGCACCGGCATGGACCTCGGCCCGTGGTTGGCCGCGCGGCGCATCACCGTCGTCTCGACCGTGCCGACCCTCGCCGCGCTCTGGCCGACCGACGCCCTCGACACCGTCCGGCTGCTGATCTTCGGCGGCGAGTCCTGCCCGCCCGAGCTGGTCAACCGGCTCGCGGTGGAGGGCCGCGAGGTCTGGAACACCTACGGCCCGACCGAGGCGACCGTCGTCGCCTGTGCGAGCCTCCTCGCCGCGGGCGAGCCGGTGCGGATCGGCCTCCCGCTCGACGGCTGGGACCTCGCGGTCGTCGGCCCGGACGGGACGCCCGTCGCCAACGGCGAGTCCGGCGAGCTCATCATCGGCGGCGTCGGCCTCGCCCGCTATCTCGACCCAGCGAAGGACGCCGAGAAGTACGCGCCGCTCCCCTCGCTCGGCTGGCAGCGCGCCTACCGCAGCGGCGACCTGGTGCGGTTCGACCCGGCCGGCCTGTTCTACCTCGGCCGCGCCGACGACCAGGTGAAGGTGGGCGGCCGTCGCATCGAGCTCGGCGAGGTGGAGGCCGCCCTCCAGCAGCTCCCCGGTGTCTCTGGGGCCGCCGCGGCGGTGCGGCGCAGCTCGGCGGGCAACGACGTGCTGGTCGGCTACCTCGCCGTCCCGGAGCGCGCGTCCTTCGACCGGCGTGCGGCGCTGGCGGAGCTGCGCGCGGAGCTGCCCGCCGCCCTCGTGCCGCTGCTGGCGGTGGTCGACGAGCTCCCGGTCCGCACGTCCGGCAAGGTCGACCGCGCGGCCCTCCCCTGGCCGCTGGCGGAGGTCGACGAGGACGCGCCGGTCCTGGACCCCGTCTCCGAGCTGCTCGCCGCGGACTGGCGGAGCGTGCTCGGCCTGCCGGTGGGCAGCCTGGACGACAACTTCTTCGACCTCGGCGGCGGCTCGCTCGCCGCCGCGCAGCTCGTGTCGCTCGTGCGCAGGCGGCACCCGGACATCACCGTCGCCGACATCTACGCGCACCCGCGCTTCGGCTCGCTCGCGGACGCGCTCGCGGAGAGCTCGCCGTCGGCCTCCGCCGCCTCCACGCACGTCGTCCCGCCGACCCCGAGACGGATGCAGGTGCTCCAGACCGTCCTCGGCGTGCCGCTGTTCATCCTGAACGGCATCCGCTGGCTGCTCTACCTGCTCACCGCCGCCGCCATCCTCCGGCCGTTCGACGGGTTCGGGTTCCTGCCGGACGTGAACGTCGTCTGGCTGATCGTCGGGCTGGTCGTCTTCGTGACGCCGTGGGGCCGGATGGCCATCGCGGTGGCCGCAGCGCGGCTGCTGCTGCTCGGCGTGAAGGCCGGAGACTACCCGCGCGGCGGCGGGGTGCACCTGCGGCTGTGGCTCGCCGAGCAGGTGGCCCACCAGATCGGCGCCGCCAGTCTCGCCGGCGCGCCCTGGATCAGCTACTACGCGCGGGCGCTCGGCGCGACGATCGACCGCGGCGTCGACCTCCACACGCTGCCGCCCGTCACCGGGATGCTGCGGGTCGGCGCCGGAGCCGCCATCGAGCCGGAGGTCGACCTGGCCGGGTACTGGATCGACGGGGACCTCGTCCGCATCGGCGAGATCCGCATCGGCGCCGGGAGCGCGGTCGGCGCGCGCAGCTCGCTCATGCCGGGCGCGAAGATCGGCAGGGGCGCGACCGTCGCTCCGGGGTCGGCCGTGTTCGGCCGGGTGCCCGCCGGGCAGAACTGGGCGGGCTCCCCCGCCGTCCGCGTCGGCAAGGCGCGCGAGTGGTGGCCCGCCGAGCGGCCGCCGCGGCGGACCCGCTGGGTCGTGGCGTATGCGGCGTCCTCGCTGGTCGTCTCGCTCCTCCCGGTGGTCGCGCTCGGCGTCGGCGGTCTGATCGTGGTGGCGTTCACGCGCGGCGCGGCCACGATCGCCGGTGCCCTCCCCGGCGTCGCCGCCGCACTGGTTCCGGCGACGCTCGCGGCGGGTGTCGTGCTGGCGGGCGCCGTGGTCGTGCTGGTGCGCCTGCTCGGGCTCGGCCTGCCGGAGGGCGTCTTCCCGGTGCGCAGCCGCGTCGGATGGCAGGTCTGGTCGACCGAGCGGCTGCTCGACATGGCGAGGACGCTGCTCTTCCCGCTCTACTCCAGCCTGTTCACGCCGGTGTGGCTGCGCATGCTCGGCGCCCGCGTAGGGCGCGACGTGGAGGCCTCGACCGTGCTCCTGCTGCCGGCGATGACTCGGATCCGCGACGGCGCGTTCCTCGCCGACGACACCCTGGTCGCCTCCTACGAGCTCGGCGGCGGCTACGTGCGCGTCGCGGAGGCGGAGATCGGCACCCGCGCGTTCCTCGGCAACTCGGGGATGGCCGGGGGCGGCAACCGGGTGCCGAGGGACGGCCTGGTCGCGGTGCTGTCCGTCGCCCCGCGCAAGGCGAAGGCGGGGACGTCGTGGCTCGGCTCGCCCCCGGTGAAGCTCCGGCGGCGCGCGCAGGACGCGGACCTCTCCCGCACCTTCGAGCCCCCGGCCGCCCTGCGCGTCGCGCGTGCCGCCTGGGAGCTGGTGCGCATCGTGCCGGTTTTCGTGACCTGTGCCGTCGGGCTCGCGGTGCTGCTGGTCCTCGCGGCGCTCTCCGAGGGCCTGGGGGTCGGCTGGACGGTCGTCTTGAGCGGTCCCGTGCTGATGGTCGCCGGCGCGCTCGCAGCGATCGTCAGCACCGCGGCGAAGTGGGCGCTGCTCGGGAGGCTGAAGCCGGGCGAGCATCCGCTGTGGTCGTCGTTCATCTGGCGCAGCGAGGTGTCGGACACGTTCACCGAGATGGTCGCGGCGCCCTGGTTCGCCTGGGCGGCGGCGGGAACGCCCGCGCTGGTCTGGTGGCTGCGCAGCCTCGGCGCGCGCATCGGCCACGGCGTGTGGATCGACAGCTACTGGCTGCCGGAGGCCGACCTGGTCGAGCTGGGCGACGCGTCCACCGTCAACCGGGGCTGCGTCGTGCAGACGCACCTGTTCCATGATCGAATCATGAGCATGGACCGGGTGATCATCGAGCGCGGCGGGACCCTCGGCCCGCACAGCGTCATCCTGCCGGCGGCCGCGATCGGCTCCGACGCCACGGTCGGACCGGCCTCCCTGGTGATGCGCGGCGAGACGGTGCCCGACCGCAGCCGGTGGAGCGGGAACCCGATCGGCCCGTGGCGGGACGTGGTGGTACGCGAGTACCGTGCGGTGCGATGAGCACCGCACCCTTCGACGCCGAGGCCGCCCTCCCGGCCGCCGCCCACGTCTACCTGCCGCGCTCCGGCACCGTCGACTTCTCGGTGCTCTCCTACGACCTCGACCTGTCGTACAAGGTGACGACCAACCGCCTGGACGCGACCGCGGTCATCCGGGGCCGTGCGAACGAGCGGCTCACGGCGATCTCCCTCGACCTCGTCCACCTGCGCGCCAAGCGGGTCAAGCTGGACGGCGACAAACGCACCCGCTTCACCCAGTCCCCCACACATCTGCGGGTGGTGCCGGCCCGGCCACTCGATGCCGGCACGGAGTTCGTCCTCGAGGTCGCGTACGACGGCTCCCCCGCCCCGCGCCGGACGCGCTGGGGCACCCTCGGCTGGGAGGAGCTGACCGACGGGGTAATCGTGGCCGCGCAGCCCTCCGGCGCGCCGACCTGGTTCCCGTGCAACGACCGGCCCTCCGACAAGGCCGCGTACCGGATCACCGTCACCACCGAGCAGCCGTACACGGTCCTCGCCACCGGCGAGCTCACCGGCCACAGCGTCAGCGGAGGCCGCGGCACCTGGACGTTCGAGCGTCCGGAGCCGACGGCCACCTACCTCGCCGCGGTGCAGATCGGCCGCTACGTTCTGGAGCCGAGGCGTACCGACGGCGTGGAGTGGGTGATCGCGTATCCCCCGGCCCTAGCCCGCCGAGTGCTGGCGGACTTCGCCCCGGTCGGCCGGATGATCGAGTGCTTCCAGGAGCGCTTCGGGCCGTACCCGTTCCCGTCGTACACGGTCGTGGTGACCGAGGACCCGCTGGAAATCCCGCTCGAGTCGCAGGGCATGGCCACCTTCGGCTCGTCGCACGTCGACGGCCGAGGCGGCTCGGAGCGGCTGATCGCGCACGAGCTCGCCCACCAGTGGTTCGGCAACAGCGTCGGCGTCGCAGGCTGGGGCGACATCTGGCTGAACGAGGGCTTCGCCTGCTACGCCGAGTGGATCTGGTCGGAGTTCTCCGGCGGACCCAGCGCCAACACCCTCGCGCGCACCCACCACGCCGTCCTGCGCGTGAAACCGAAGGACCTGGTGCTCGGCGACCCCGGCGTCGACAGCATGTTCGACGACCGGGTCTACAAGCGCGGAGCGTGCCTCCTGCACGCGCTGCGCCGGAAGCTCGGCGACGGCACGTTCTTCGAGCTGCTGCGCGGCTGGTCGGCCGAACACCGCTACGGCACGGCGTCGACGGCGGACTTCGAGGCGTTCGCGGCCGGGTTCTCGGACGAGCCGCTGGACGAGTTCTTCGACGCGTGGCTGCGCGAAACGCGCCTGCCGTCGCTCAGCGACTGAGCGACAGCAGGCGCGTCTCCGTCGATGGGGTTAGGGGTCGATGGGGTCAGGGGTCGATGGGGTCAGGGACGGCGGTCCTCCGGGCGGCGCTCCTCGCCGGTGATGCCGTCGATGCGCGGCGCGTCGTGCGCCGGCGCGGTGGCGGACTCGGCGGCCGGGCGCGGCGGCGGGACGTCCTCGCGTCGGGTGTCGTCCGCGCCGTCGTCGGCGACCACGCGGTTGCCGTGCCGGTCGGTGCGGACGTCGGGGTCGACGTCGTCCGCGCGGCTCAGCTTGTCCTGCTGCTCCTCGCGGGCGGCTGCGGCGGCGCGTTCGCGCTCGTCGGCCTCCCGGCGCAGCCGCTCGGCCTCGACTTCGGCCTGCTTGGCGTCCGCGGCGGCCCGAGCGGACTTCGCCTCCCGGTCGCGGGCGGCCAGTTCGTCGCGGGAGGCGGCCTCCCGCAGCTCGGCCGCCTTGACCCGGTCGGCCTCCAGTCTGCGCCGCCGTCCCACGGTGGAGACGACGACGATGATGCCGACGACGACGACCACGATGACGACGATCAGCACGATCCATCCGATGGTGTTCATGCCCCGGGATGGTACCCGCTCGGCGGCGTGGCGGAAGGGCCTTGCGCGCGGGGGCGCGTGGTGCAGGCCCGCGGCTTCCACAGGAGAAATCGCCGAGAACTCCTGTGCAACGTCGTTCCGCAGGAGTTTCGGCGCGTGTCGCGCCCGGAACTCCTGCCGCGACACGGTCCGTAGGGCGGACGGGACTTGAACCCGTGACCGGCGGATTATGAGTCCGATGCTCTAACCAGCTGAGCTACCGCCCCGTGCGTCCTCCCCGGGCTACTCCGGGGTGGGCACGCTGGGGGCCGCCGCCGTCACCGGGTCGGCCACCGGCTCCCCACGATACAGGCTCTCGAAGGTGCTGATCGTGGTCTGGATGTCGTGCGTCGCGACGATCCGCAGCGACGCGTTCTTGAGGACGTCGAGCTCCTCCTGCGGGAGGGTGAGCACGCTCTCCAGCTTGTCCGCCAGGTCTTGCGCGTCGCCGGGGCGGAACAGGTGGCCGTTCTCGCCGTCGTGGACCAGGTGCGGCAGCGCCATCGCGTCGGCGGCGACCACCGGGAGCGCCGAGGCCATCGCCTCCATCGTCGCGATGGACTGCAGTTCGGCGATCGACGGCATCGCGAACACGGTCGCGCGGGTGTACGCCTGGCGCAGTTCCTCGTCGGTCACGTAGCCGAGGAATTTCACCCGGTTCGCGATGCCGAGCGTCTCGGCGAGGGCCTGGAGGTTCTTGAACTGGTCCCCGCCGCCCACGATCTCGAGCTGGGCGTCCAGCGACGGCGGCAGCAGCTTGATCGCGTTCAGCAGCACGTCGATCTGCTTCTCGCCGGTCACGCGGCCGACGAAGAGGATGCGGTTGCCGGTGCGCGGCGTGAAGTCTGGCGTGTAGTTGTGCGCGTCGATGCCGCACGAGATGGCGTGGACGTTGCGCAGGCCAGTCGCGCGCTCCAGGAACTGCGCCGCCTTGCGGGTGGGCGTGGTGACGGCCTCCGCGCGGTCGAAGCTCTTGCGGGCGTCGCGCCAGGCGATCGAGATGAACGTCTTCTGCAGGAACTTCGGCAGCAGCGTGAACTCGATCATGTTCTCGGGCATCACGTGGTTCGTGGCGACGATGCGGATGCCGCGCTTCTCCGCCTCGTAGGCGAGGCCGCGGCCGACGACGATGTGCGACTGGATGTGCACGACGTCCGGCTTGACGTCGTCGAGCACACGCCGGGCGTTCGCCTTGCTCATCCACGGCAGCGCGAACCGCAGCCAGTCGTGCGGGTACCAGCGCCAGCTCCGGAGACGGTGGGCCGTCATCTTCTGGCCTTCGTGCTCCTCGATCCAGGTGCCGTGCTTGCGGCCGGCCGACGGTGCGACGATGTGCATGTCGTGGCCGCGCTCGACCAGGCCGGCGGCGAGGCGCTCGGCGAAGCGGGCAGCGCCGTTCACATCCGGCGGGAAGGTGTCGCAGCCCATGAGGATGGTCATCGGCCTGTGCGCGGCCGGGGCGGGCGGGATGTCGTTCGTTCCGCTCGTATCAGGCACGTGGTGAGTCCCTCGCGGTCTTCGGCCGGGACGGTTCTCCCGGCGACGGTCTGAGAGCGCCGGACGGGTCGGACCGGCGATTCATCGGTTCAGTCTAAGCCGGATTCCCGGACGGAGTCGGAAAGGCGGGCCGTGAGTGGCGCTTCGCCGTTGGTCTGAGGGTGGTGTTTGGCGAGCTGGAACACCCCGTAGATCGCCACGGCGCCGGTGATCGCGAAGCCGAGCATCGCCCACCACGGCGCCCCCGCCGCCTCGTTGAGGACCACGATGCCGATGGTGACGGCGACGAGCGGGTCGATCACGGTCAGGCCGGCGATGACCAGGTCCGGCGGCCCGGACGAGTACGCGTTCTGCACGAAGTACGCGCCGAGCCCGGCCGCCGCCAGCAGCGCGAGGATGCACAGCACGAGCAGCCAGTCCCACTCCTGGTTGGAGATCCGGTCGATCACGACCTTGGCGAGCGTGGCCACGAAACCGTAGAGGACGCCGGCGCCGACGATGTACATGATCGCCTTGAACCGGTGCCGCAGGAACGAGAACAGCAGCGCGAACACGATGAGCACCACGGCGAGGATGATCAGGATGACGACGAGCGCCTGGGTGGTCACCGGTTCGTCGCGCGCGAAGATCGCGGCGATGATGACGAACGCGCCCACGCCGCCGACGCAGAGCGAGATGGCGATGACGGACTGCCGGTTGAGCTTCACTCCGCTCACCCGCGCGTTGAGGACGCTCGTGATGACCAGCCCGACGACGCCGAGCGGCTGCACCAGGATGATCGGCGACAGCTTCAGGCTGACGAGCTGGAACACGATGGCCAGACCGAGCAGCAGCGTGCCGATCACCCACGACGGGCGCGCGAGCAGCAGCCCGAGCTGCCGGACGCTGAGCCCGGACTTCGCGTCCTGGGTCTGCGCCTCCACTTTGACGACGCCGTGATGCTGGAGCTGGGCGCCGATCGACAGGAACACCGCACCGACAAGCGCGACCGGGATACCCAGGAGCTGACTGGGCTGGTAAGCCAGCTCGATCGCGTTCATCAGTTCCGTTGCCACGCCACGACCCTACCCAAGATGATCCCGATAGTCTTGCCGAATGGCCGTCCTTCCGATCCGGATCACCGGAGACCCCGTCCTGCACGCCCGCGCGACGGAGGTGACGGAGTTCGACGACGACCTGCGCACGCTGGTCGCCGACATGTTCGAGACCATGGACCAGGCGCCCGGCGTCGGCCTCGCCGGACCGCAGGTCGGCGTGCCCCTGCGCCTGTTCGTCTACGGCTGGACGGACGACGACGATGTGCTGCACCGCGGCGTCGCGATCAACCCGGTGCTGTGGCTCAGCCCGCTCACCGTCGGCGAGCCGGACGAGGACACCGAGTCGGAGGGCTGCCTGTCGTTCCCGGGCGAGCGCTTCCCGCTGCGGCGCGCCGAGAGCGTCATCCTGGAGGCCACGGACCTGGAGGGCGAACGGTTCACGGTCCACGCCGACGGCTGGCTCGCGCGGATCTTCCAGCACGAGTACGACCACCTGGACGGCGTGCTCTACGTCGACCGGCTGGCCCACCCGTACGGCAAGGCCGCGCAGAAGGCGCAGCGGAAGAACTCGTGGGGCGTCCCAGGACTGAGCTGGCTGCCCGGGCGGGATCACCTGGAGGACTGACGACGCCGGGCCGGCGCCGCACCGCTACCGCAGCGGGACTCCGTGCACGCCGTTGTGGTGCCGGAGCGCCGGGAACACGACCGACAGCGAGAACCCGACACCGGGGACCGTCTTCGCGTCCAGCACCCCGCCGAACAGCGCGGCGCGCTCGCGCAGCTCGTTGAGGTCGGCGCCCTCGACGAACTCGGTCACCGCGCGCAGGTCGTCGTCGGCGCTGTAGGCGGTCGCCTGATCCACGCCGGCGCGGTCGAGGCCGCGGCGCCGGGCGGCGGCGCGGATGCCGTCGTCGTCGACCGTGACGTGCAGGCCGTCCGGGGTCCAGGTCACCGCCACGACGGCGGTCGTGCCCGGGCCGCCGTGGTCCAGCGCATTGCCGAGGCTGGTCTGCAGGATGCGGAAGACGACGAGCTTCGCACCCTGGCGGAGCTCGTAGCGCTCGCCGGTCTCGGTGAAGGTCACCTCCAGCCCTGCCTCGCGCATCACCCGGAACAGGTCCCGCGCCGAGTGGATGCCGGGCGCCGGCAGCACCTCGCGGCTGCCGTCGGCGACAGCGTTCTGCAGGCGGCGCAGGTCGGCCAGCGCGTCGCGCGCCGAGGTCTCGAGCGCGGCGGCCGACCGGGAGGCCGCCTCTGGATCGGCTCCGGCCGCGTACCGCACACCCTCGGCCTGGGACACGAGCCGGGAGACGGCGGCGACAGCGACGTCGCCGAGCTCGCCGATGATCCGGAACCGGCCGGCCTGCTCCGCCAGCTCCAGCTCGCGGTCGATGCGGTCCCACTCGCGCTCCTCGCGCGCGTTCTGCGCCCGGCGTCGGCGGCTCCGCTCGAGGAGCCAGAGCACCGCGAAAACGACGGCGGCCGCGAGGAACGCGGCCGCGAGGGTGGTGGCGAGCGGGGTCATGCTGGTCCTTCCGGGCCGGTGGGAGCCGCAGGGGGCGCGGCCCGGACGATCATATCCGGGCCGCGCGACGGGACGGGCCGCCCCGGTCAGGCGCCGTCACCGCGGTTGGCGCGCAGCACCTCCAGGCGGGCGCGGTACTCCTTCTCGTCGATGTCGCCGTTGGCGTAGCGTTCGGCGAGGGTCTGCTCGGCGGCGCGGGTGCCGCCGTGCGGGCCGTTCGGGCCCCAGCCGTAGCCTCCACGGGCGACGGCTGCCCGGCGCCAGCGGCGGCCGAAGACGCCGAAGATGAGGAAGAAGATCCCGATCCAGAAGAGCGGGATCAGGAACCACCACCAGCCGAACCAGGGGCCGCCACCCCAGGCGACGACGGCGCAGGGTGCGGCGGCTGCGAGCGAACTGAACATGGTGCATCCAATCGGTGAGCTGTCCGCGGCTTTCGCGGAACCACCTTCAGCCTCGCCGTGCACGCCCCGGGGCGAATCCCCCAGCGGGAGACATCTGCGCTACTCCCCTCGGAGCAGCGCCGTCACCGTTGTCCCGGCTGCACCAGCCCGGTCTCGTAGGCGACCACCACCAGGTGCACGCGGTCGCGCGCGGCCAGCTTGGTCATGATCCGCGAGACGTGCGTCTTCGCCGTCAGCGGGCTGAGGAAGAGCCGTTCACCGATCTCGGTGTTGGTCAGCCCGTGGCCGACCAGCGCCAGCACCTCCCGCTCGCGCTCGGTCAGGTCGCGCAGCGCCTCCGGGTCCGGCGCCGGGCGCAGTCCGCTCGCCACCCGCTCGATCAGCCGTCGCGTCGCGCCGGGCGAGAGCAGCGCGTCGCCCGCCGCGACCACACGGACGGCGCGCAGCAGCTCCACCGGCTCGGTGTCCTTGACCAGGAAGCCGCTGGCGCCGGCGAGGATCGCCTGCGCGACGTAGTCGTCCAGCTCGAAGGTGGTCACCATCACGATGCGCGTGCCCGCGAGTGCCGGGTCGGCGGTGAGCTGCCCGGTCGCCCAGAGGCCGTCGCCGTCCGGCATCCGGATGTCCATCAGCACGACGTCCGGATGCGTTCGGCGCGCGAGCTCCACCGCCTCCCGGCCGGTCGCCGCCTCGCCCACGACCTCCAGGTCGCCCTCGTTCTCGAGTAACGCGCGGAACCCCGCGCGGACGAGGTGCTGGTCGTCCGCCAGCAGCACCCGAATCATGCGTCCTCCGCCGTGCGCAACGGGATGCGGGCCTCGACCGTCAGGCCGCCGCCCTCCGTCGCACGGGTCTCGAACCGGCCGCCGAGCAGTTCGGCGCGCTCGCGCATCCCGATCATCCCCTTGCCGTCGGTCTCCGTCTCCGGCAGGCCGCGCCCGTCGTCGGCGACCGTGAGCACGTACTCCCCGCCGTCCTCGGCGAGCCGGATGGTGACCGTGCGCGCCTGCGCGTGCCGGCCGATGTTGGTCAGCGACTCCTGCACGATCCGGTAGAGCGCGAGCTGGGAGGCGGCGGACGGGACCGACGTCAGAGCGTCCTCGTAGCGCACGTCCAGCCCGGCGCGGCGGTAGGTGTCGACCAGCACGGGGATCCGGCCCAGGTCGGGCTCCGGCGCGCGCGTAGCCGGGTAGCCCTCCGCCCGCAGGAACCCGAGCACGCCGCGCACCTCCTCCAGCGCCTGACTGCTCACCGACTTGATCGCCTCCAGGCTCTCCCGCGCCTTGTCGGGCCGGCTGTCGAACAGGTGGAGGCCGACGCCGGCCTGCACGCTGATCTGGGACAGCGAGTGCGCGAGCACGTCGTGCAGCTCACGAGCGATGCGCAGGCGCTCCGCCTCGGCGGCGGACTCGCGGCGCGCGGCGACCTGGCGGGAGACCTCCCGGTACCGCTCGCGGCGCCCGCGGATGGCTTCGCCGACGCCCACCAGGAGGGTGAGCACGAGTGCGATGACGAGCGGCCGGATGACGGCCTCCGGCCGCCCCACGAGCAGGTACGCGCCGAGCGGTCCGACGACGGCGACCCCCGCGACCGTCCACCACGCCCACACCCGCGCCGAGCGCACCACCGCGCCGACGACGGCGAACGCCAGCGGCACGGCCGCGAGCGGCGGCCCCAGCGTGAGGGCGATGGCCGGGGTGCAGAGCACGGCGATCGCCACCAGCACCGGGCCGGGATACGCCCGGGCGAGCAGAAGCAGGAACGACGACGCGAAGGCGACGAAGACGGCGGCCAGCGTCAGCGGGTCGCCCGCCGACGTGTGCGCGGCGATGAGGACGCCGGGGAACTGCAGCAGGACCGACAGGACCACCGGGACCCAGATCGTCCCGCGCGGCCGCCGCCCGGGTCCGGGGCCATGCGCCCAGCCCCGGCCCTCACCCCAGCTGGACCCGCTCGGGCGGGAGTCGGCGGACGGGTTCCAGGGCATCTCCTCATGCTAACGAGCGCGCCCGTGCCGTGGCCTGCCCCGAGGGGAGTCTGTGGGCTACTCCCCCGGGAGTACGCAGCGGACGATCACGGATTGTGCTCGGCGTCGAAGGTCTCCCCCTCGTCGCCGGGGCTCTTCCCGAAGAGCGGACCGAAGGCGGGACCCCCGAAGCTGGTCAGCCCGGCCTCACGCTCCAGCGACGCGCGCCGCTCGTCGTCGTCATTCTCGTAGTCCTCGTACGGCGCGTCCGGCTCCTCGGAGTCGCGCTCGTGCCGCCCCTTCTTGGTCATGGCGGCATGGTAGCGAGTCGAGGGTGAGTTGGGGCGTATTCCGTTGGAAGCATGCACAATCGCGGGCGTCTCGGGATCGTGACCATGGCCCAGCGCGGACGAACGACGAAGGCCCGGAGGTTTTCACCTCCGGGCCTTCGCCTGTGTTTCCGCTCCCCGACTTGGACTCGAACCAAGAACCTGCCGGTTAACAGCCGGCTGCTCTGCCAATTGAGCTATCGAGGAATGCTTGATCAGCGAAGCTACTCTAGCAACACTTCGACCGCCGAGAGAAATCGGCTCCGCATCCCGCGCGCGTCGTCGTCAGTACCCCGCCACCGGGTCCACACGGCCCACGAAGTCGCCGTCGCCGAGGAACGCGCGCACGTTCGCGCGGACGCGCTCGGCGAGCAGCGGTGCGACCATCTCGGAGGTGTCCGCCTGGTGCGGCGTGATCAGGCAGGCGTCCTCCGACCACAGCGGGTGGCCGTCCGGGAGCGGCTCGGGGTCGGTGACGTCGATGCCCGCCCCGGCGATCTCCCCGGTGCGGAGGGCGCGCAGCAGCGCGTCGCTGTCGACCAGGCCGCCGCGGGCGATGTTGACCAAGTACGCCGTCTTCTTCATCGCGGCGAACTCGGCGTCGCCGAACAGGTGGCGGGTTCCGCCGGTCAGTGCGGCGGCGATGACCACGACATCGGCGTCCGGGAGAACGTCGAGCAGCCGGTCGGAGCCGACGGTGCGCTCGGCGCCGGGGACGGCCTCGGGCGAGCGGCGCACGATGGTCACGCGGGGGTCGAACGGGGCCAGAAGCACCATCAGCTCCAGCGCGATCCCGCCGGCGCCGACAATCACCACGTTCCGGCCGTAGAGCGAGCGGCCCTCCTCGACGGTCGACCAGGAGGTCGCCCGGACGCGCTTCGGCAGCACGCGCAGCAGCGCGAGGGTGAGGGCGAGCGCGTGCTCGGCGACGGGCTGCGCGTAGGCGCCCTTCGCGCTGGTCCAGATCAGGCCGGGGCGGTCCTCCGACGCGATGATGCCCGAGAAGGCGTCGACGCCCGCGAACGGGAGTTGCACCCAGCCGATCCCCGGGTGCGCCTCCAGGATCGGCGGAAAGGCGGCGGCGTCCTTGTTGGACAGCCAGACGACGCCGCGCGTGCGGTCGGAGAGCGGCTCGACGGTGCCGCCCGCCGCCTCCACGGCGGCGACGAAAGACGGTTCGGCGGTCGGGAGCACGGCGATCGGGCCGGGCTCCGGGCGCTCATCCGGCCCGAGTGGCGCACCGCCCGGCGCGAGGACGGCGCGGTGCTGAGGGGTCTGGTCGGTCATGCTTCCTCCTGTGCCGGGAGCCGGCGGTCAGTTCGTAGCGTCGCTGGTGGCCGTGACCTCGGTGGCCGCGACCTGGCTGCTCGGCGCAGTCTGCGGCCGGCGCTCGCGCCGGCGCTGCGGCGGCTTGAGCGCATCCGCCAGCCCGCGCACGAACGGGTGCTGCGGGTCCGCCAGCACCTCCTCGATCGGCCCGTACGCGATCGGCCGGCCGCCCTGCAGCACCAGCGAGTTGTCCGTCGCCCGGCGAAGCACGGCCAGGTCGTGGCTGACGATGATGGCCGTGAAGCCCTCGTGCGCACGGAGCTGGGCCAGGAGGTCGATCACGGCGTCCCGGACCGTGGCGTCGATGCCGGCGGTCGGCTCGTCCACGATCAGCACCTGCGGGCCGAGTACCAGCGCCTTGGCGAGCGCGACGCGCTGACGCTGGCCGGCGCTGAGCTGGTAGGGGTACTTGCCGAGCACGCTCAGCGGGAGGTGGACCGTATCCAGCATGAGAGCGGCCCGCTCCCCCGCCGCCCGGCGGTCGTAGTGCTCGTCGCGCTCGAAGATCGGCAGCGTGACGTTGTCCTGCACGGACAGGGACGGCTCCAGCGAGGAGGCGGCCTCCTGCGGCAGGTAGCCGACGTGGAAGGTCACCTCGGCCAGGTCCCGCTTGCGCGCATGCCGCAGGGAGTGCCCGAGCACGGTCGCGTCGCCGCCGCTGATCCGCGGGCCGGGCTCGCCGGAACGGAGGGGAAGCCCCCGTCCGGCGAGCACCGCGGCCAGCGTGCTCTTGCCCGAACCCGTCTCGCCCAGGATCCCCAGCGATTGCCCGGCCTCCAAGCGGAAGCTCACCCCGCGGAGGGCGACGCACGAGGGGCTGACGCCCCTGGCGGGATATTCGACGGACAGGTCGCTGACGTGGATAGCGGGTTCGGAACTCACATGTTCGACCCTAGGCGCTGTCGGCTTGGAGAGCGCGCAGCGCCTCCCGCCGGTCGGCCTGTTCCACCGGATCCGGCACCGGCAGGGAGGCCAGCAGCCGCTGCGTGTACGCCTCGCGCGGGTTGCCGAGCACCTCGGCGCCCGTGCCCTCCTCGACCAGCTTGCCGCGGTGCAGCACCGCGATCCGGTCGGCGAGGAGGTCGACGACGGCGAGGTCGTGGCTGATGAACAGCGCGGCGAACCCGAACTCCCGCTGCAGGTCGGCGAACAGCTCCAGCACACGGGCCTGCACCGAGACGTCGAGCGCGGAGGTCGGCTCGTCGGCGATCAGCAGCGTCGGCTCCAGGGCCAGCGCGCGCGCAAGGCTCGCCCGCTGCCGCTGGCCGCCGGAGAGCTCGTGCGGGAACCGGTCGCCGTAGCTGCGCGGCAGCTGCACGGCCTCCAGCAGCTCGTCCACCCGGCCGCGCGCGGCGGCGGGCGAGGACGCCCGGCCGTGCACGACGAGCGGCTCCGCCACGCAGTCCGCGATCGTCAGCAGCGGGTTGAAGCTCGACGCGGGGTCCTGGAACACGAAGCCGATGTCGCTGCGCACCTTGCGGAACTGCCGCTCCTTGACGCCGTTCATCTCGATCCCGAGCACCTCGAGCGAGCCGTCGGTGACCTTCCCGAGGCCGGCGATGGCACGCCCGATGGTGGTTTTGCCCGAGCCGGACTCCCCGACCAGGCCGAGCACCTCACCGGGGCGGATGTCGAAGCTCACGCCGTCGACCGCCACGAACCCGGGGCGGCCGAGGCGGCCGGGGTACTGGATGCGCAGGTCGCGCGCCGCGACGACCGGAGCTGCCTGGGGACGCTCGGCGCGGGCGATCGCCCGGTCCTGCGTCGCCGCGAGGCCCTGGCCGATGCGCGGCACCGACGCCAGCAGCTTGCGGGTGTACTCGGCCTGCGGCGCGGCGAACAGCGTGCGCGCATCGGCCTCCTCCACGACCTTGCCCTGGTACATCACCGCGACGCGGTCGGCGAGGTCGGCGACCACGCCCATGTTGTGCGTGATCAGCACGATGGCCGCACCGAACTCGTCGCGGCAGCGCCGCAGCAGGTCGAGGATCTCGGCCTGCACGGTCACGTCGAGCGCGGTGGTCGGCTCGTCGGCGACGATCAGCCCCGGGTTCAGCACCAGCGCCATCGCGATGACGATGCGCTGCTTCTGGCCGCCGGAGAACTGGTGCGGGTAGTACTTGACCCGCTTCTCCGGCTCCGGGATGCCGACCCGGCGCAGGATGTCGATCGCCTGCTGCTGGGCTTCCTTCTTGGACAGCTTGCTGTGGGCGCGGAGGCCCTCCGCGATCTGCCAGCCCACCTGGTACACGGGGTTCAGCGCGGTGGACGGCTCCTGGAAGACCATGGCCACGTCGGTGCCGCGCACCTCCCTGAGCTCCTTCTTGCTGAGCGAGATCACATCCGCCTCGCTGGAGCCGTCCTTGCTGCGGAGCACCACGGCGCCCGAGGCGGTCGCGGTCTCCGGCAGCAGGCCGAGGATGGTCTTGGCGGTGACGGTTTTGCCCGAACCGGACTCCCCCACGATCGCCAGGACTTCACCGGGCGAGACGCGGAGGGTGACATCGTCGACGGCCTTCACGGCGCCGGCGTCGGTTGCGAACGTGACCGACAGGTTGTCGATGGTGACGACGTCGCTCATGGCTTGACCTCGATTCCGTGCTCGTCGAAGGACTCTCCGCCCTCCAGGCCGTCGATGCCGCCGGGGCCCGCCTCCAGCGGACCGCCGGGGACGACAGAGGTCTCGGCGACCAGACCCGACGCCTCTGCGGCGCGGCGCCGGCCGCGCAGGCGCGGGTCGGCGAGGTCGTTGAGGCTCTCGCCCACGAGCGTGATGCCGAGCACGACGAGCACGATCGCCAGACCCGGGTAGATGGATGTCCACCAGATGCCGCTGGTGACGTCGGACAGCGCCTTGTTGAGGTCGTAGCCCCACTCGGCGGCCGCGGTCGGCTCGATGCCGAAGCCGAGGAAGCCGAGCGCCGCGAGGGTCAGGATGGCCTCCGAGGAGTTCAGCGTGAAGATCAGCGGCAGCGTGCGCGTCGAGTTGCGCAGCACGTGGCGGAACATGATCCGCCCGCTGCTGGCGCCGACGACCTTGGCAGACTCGACGTAGGCCTCCGCCTTGATCCGGACGACCTCCGAGCGGATCACCCGGAAGTACTGCGGGATGTAGACCACCGTGATCGAGATGGCGGCGGCGAGGATGCCGCCCCACAGGCTGGACTGGCCGCCCGAGATGACGATCGCCATCACGATGGCGAGCAGCAGCGACGGGAACGCGTAGACCGCGTCGGCGATGACTACGACGACCCGGTCGACCCAGCCGCCGAAGTAGCCGGACACCAGGCCCAGCACGACACCGGCGAAGATCGACAGGATGACCGCCACGACGATCACCAGGATCGCGGTCTGCGCGCCCCAGATCACGCGCGAGAACACGTCGTAGCCGCCGACGGTGGTGCCCCAGATGTGCGCGGCGCTCGGCGGCATCTGCGAGCCGAACTGGCCGTTCGCGTCCTTGAGCTGCGCGAAGCCGTACGGGGCGATCGCGGGCGCGAAGATCGCGACGAGGATGAAGATGCCGGTGAGCACGAGTCCCGCGACGAGCATCCCGCGCTGCAGTCCGACGGACTGGCGGAGCTGGTGGACGACGGGGAGCCGACTCCAGATGGTTCGCTTCTGCGAGGCCATGTCAGTACCTCACTCTCGGGTCGATGAGCGCCGCGATGATGTCGACGATGAAGTTCGTGACCGCGACGATGACGGCGAGCAGGACGACCATCCCCTGCACCGCGACGAAGTCGCGCGACTGCAGGTAGTGCTCGAGCTGGAAGCCGAGGCCCTTCCACTCGAAGGTCGTCTCGGTCAGGATCGCGCCGCCGAGCAGGAGGGCGATCTGCAGGCCGATGACCGTGATGATCGGGATCAGCGCCGGCCGATAGGCGTGCTTGCGCACGAGCCGGCTCTCGCTGACACCGCGTGAGCGGGCGGCGTCGACGTAGTCGGTGGAAAGCGTGCCGATGACGTTCGTGCGCACCAGGCGCAGGAAGATGCCAGCGGTCAGTAGGCCGAGCGTCACAGCGGGCAGCACGGCGTGCAGCAGCACGTCGCCCACCACGGCGGGGTCGCCGGTCTGGAAGGCGTCGATCAGGTAGATGCCGGTCTTGTTCGGGAGCGTCTGCATCTCGATCTCGGAGCTGGTGGAGGCGCGGCCCGCGACGGGGAGCACGTTCAGCCAGATCGAGAAGACGAGCTTGAGGACCATGCCGGCGAAGAACACCGGCGTCGCGTAGCAGAGGATCGCGAACACGCGCAGGGTCGCGTCCCCGGAGCGGTCGCGGAAGTACGCGGCGACCAGGCCGAGCGGGATGCCGACGATGAAGGCCACGATGAGCGCGTAGAACGCGAGCTCGAGCGTCGCCGCGCCGTAGTGGATCAGCACCTGCGTCACGGGCTGGTTGTCGGTGAAGGTCGTGCCGAAGTCTCCGCGGAGCAGGTGCCCCAGGTAGTCGAAGTACTGCACGATCAGCGGCCGGTCGTAGCCGGCCTGGTGGATGCGTTCCTGGAGCTGTGAAGGAGGGAGCTTGCCGCCGAGCGCCGCCGTGATGGGGTCGCCGGTGGACCGCATCAGGAAGAAGACGACTGTGACGAGGATGAAGATCGTCGGGATGATGAGGAGCGCGCGGATGACGATGTAGCGGACGAGGCCGCCTCCAGGTCGCCGACGCGCTTTGGTTCTTTCGGGACCGGGCGCCGTGGGCGCCGCCGGTCCGCTGACCGTCGCTGTCATGGGAGCCAATCGTGGGTGGTTCGTGGGTGGGGGCGGCCCGCGTCCGACGCGAGCCGCCCCCGTTCGGCCGAGAGGTGCGGCCTAGCCCTTGGAGAGGGCTGCGTAGCGGAACTTGAACGACGGGTCGAGAGTCTTGTCGGTGCCGTTCACGTTCTTGCCCACCACGGCGACCTGCGCGCCCTGGAGCAGGGGCAGGGTGGACAGGTCGGCGCCCACCTTGGCCTGGATCTGCTCGATCAGCTTGGTGCGCGCGGCCTTGTCGGTGGTGCCCAGCTGCTGGGTGATCAGCTGCTGGACCTCGGGGTTGTCGTAGTGGTTCGCGAGGAAGTTGTCCTTGCTGAAGAACGGCGACAGGTAGTTGTCCGCGTCCGAGTAGTCCGGGAACCAGCCGAGCTGGTACGCCGGGTACAGGTCCTTGACGCGGTCCTTCGAGTACTGGACCCACTCGGTCGACTGCAGGTTGACCTTGAACAGGCCGCCGTTCTCGAGCTGCTCCTTGACGAGCGCGTACTCGTCGCCGGAGGACGGGCCGTAGTGGTCCGGGTTGTACTGCAGGTTGAGCGCGACCGGGGTGGTCACGCCGGCGGCCTGGAGCGCAGCCTTCGCCTTGTCGAGGCTCGGGCCTCCGTTGCCGTCGCCGTAGAGGTCCTTGAGCACCGTGGTGGCGCCGGTCAGGCCCTGCGGGACGTAGGAGTAGACCGGGGTGTAGGTGTCCTTGTAGACCTGCTTGGCGATGGTCGCGCGGTCGACGAGGTCGGCAGCGGCCTGGCGCACAGCGAGAGCCTTCTTGGCGTCGGCCTGCGGCGTCGTGGCGCCGTACGGCTGGGTGTTGAAGTTCCAGACGATGTAGCGGAGCTCACCACCCGGTCCCTTGACGACCTTGACGTTCTTGTCCGTGCCGAGGCTCTGGACGTCGGTCGCCGAGAGGCTGCGGAACGCGACGTCGATCGCGCCCTTCTGGATGTCGAGCTTCAGGTTCGACGACTCCGCATAGTACTTGACGTTGACCTTGTCCGTGGCCGGCTTGCCCAGCAGGCCCTGGTAGTTCGGGTTCGCCTTGTACGCGATCAGGTTGTTGAAGTCGTAGCTCGTGATGTCGTACTGACCGGCGAACGCATGACCCTTGACGATGGTGTTGTCCGGGGTGACCTTGTCGGCCGAGAAGACCTGGTGGTCGACGATCGGGCCGGCGGGGCTGGAGAGCACCTGCGCGAAGGTCTGGTCGTTCGGGACCTTGAGCTTGAAGACCGCGGTCGTCTTGTCCGGCGTGCTGACGCTGTCGAGGTTGCCGAGCAGCGACGCGGGACCGTTCGGGTCGTTGATCTTGAGCTGGCGGTCGAAGGTGAACTTGACGTCCTCGGAGGTCAGCGAGTGACCGTTCGCGAACTTCAGGTTCGGCTTCAGCTTCACGGTGTACTCGGTCGGCGACGTGAACGCCGCGCTGGCCGCGATGTCCGGCTTGACGTCCGGGCTGCCGTAGGGCGAGTTCAGCAGGAACGGGTACACCTGGTTCATCACGGCGAACGAGCCGTTGTCGTAGGAGCCGGCCGGGTCGATCGACGTGATCTTGTCGGTCGTGCCAATGGTCAGCGTGCCGCCGCCGCTACCGGAGGAGCCGTTGTTGCTCCCCGAGCAGCCCGCGAGCACCAGCGCCGCGGCCGCGAATGCGGCCGACACGGCGAGCAGGCGCCGTCCGCCGATCTTTACGGATCTCATATCCGATTACCTCTTCCTTGGTGGGGTCACCGATCCGGCGGAGCGCACGCGGGTGCCACATCGCCGGATCGCGTAGCCACAGTCCTAACACGAATGCCGCGCCGAGTGCGCATCCTGTCGCGGATCGCGACGCAATCTTTACATCGGCGCAACAATTCCGCGCGCATTTGCGCACACTGCTACGGATTTCGTCATCCGGCTGTGGTGATGATCTATTCTCTCGCGTTATTCGCCGCGCAGCCGCATCCGCTCGCGATCGATCGACGCGAGCGCCATCTGCAGCGACCTCCGGAGCTCCGCGTTCTGCGGGTCGGTGCGGGCCAGCCGGGAGGTCAGCTCCGCCTTCTCGCGCAGCAGGTCGCGGTCGATCAGGCTGTCCAGGATCGACCGGGCGTACCGTCCCACATCGCTCCCGGCCTGCGGGAGGGCGCCGACGGCGAGGGCGTTGACCGTCGGCCCGTACGCCTGCGGCACCTCGGCGAGGATGCGGTCCACCCAGCCGGGGTCGGCGATGGACGGGAGCTGGGCGGCGATGGCGTCGCGGACGACGGCGTGGGTCGGGTTCACGAACGGCACCTGCACCGCCCGGGCGGCGCGCTCGGCGCCGACCTCCGCCGGGAGCTGGAGGAGCACCATGAGACTCTCGCGCTCGGTGCGCTGGGTGGGGTCGCTGGGGTCCGCCTCGTGGATCGGGGCGGCGGGGGCAGTGGCGGCGGCCGTGGCGGTGTGAGTTTCGGGAGCGTGGGCCGACCGGCCCTCGGACCGCCGGCCCGACGCACGGACGACTCGCCAGATGTCCCGCTGCTCAGCGCCCGTCAGCTTCGCGAAGAGCCGGACGTACCCGTCGCGTGACGCCTCGTCCCGGATGTTGGCGAGGACCGGAGCGCCCGCACGAACGGCGTTCGCCCTGCCCTCCACGGTCTCCAGATCGTGCTCCGCGGCGATCCGGCGCAGCATGAACTCGAACAGCGGGCGCTTCTGGTCCACCATCGACGCGACGGCCGCGTCGCCGCCCTTGAGGCGCAGGTCGCACGGGTCCAGCCCGTCCGGAGCGATCGCGACGTACGTCTGTGCGACGAAGCTCTGCTCCTCGGCGAAGGCCTTGGCGGCGGCATTGAGCCCGGCCGAGTCCCCGTCGAAGGTGAACACGACCGAGCGCTGGGCGCTGTCCTGGTCGCGGTCGCCCAGCACCCTCCGCAGGACGCGGATGTGCTCGCTCCCGAACGCGGTGCCGCAGGTGGCTATCGCGGTCGTCACGCCGGAGAGGTGGCACGCCATCACGTCGGTGTAGCCCTCGACGATGGTCGCCGTCCCGTTGCGGGAGATGTCCCGCTTGGCGAGGTCGAGGCCGTAGAGCACCTGGGCCTTCTTGTAGACGGCGGTCTCGGGCGTGTTCAGGTACTTGGGGCCGTTGTCGTCCTCCAGCAGCCGACGGGCGCCGAAGCCGATCGTCTGCCCGGTCACGTCGCGGATCGGCCAGACCAGGCGGCCGCGGAACCGGTCGTAGACGCCGCGGTCGCGCTGCGACACGAGGCCGGCGGCGAGCAGCTCGTCGGGGGTGAAGCCCTTGCCGCGGAGGTGCTTGGTGAGCTCGTCCCAGCTCTTCGGGGCGAAGCCGACGCCGAAGTGGCCGGCGGCCGCCGCGTCGAAGCCGCGCTCGCCCAGGAACCGGCGGCCGGGATCGGCATCGGGAGCGGCCAGCCGCTCGCGGAAGAACTCCTCCGCGGCGGTGTTCGCCGCCAGCAGGCGGGCGCGGTTGCCGCTCGACTCGCTCGGGCCTCCCCCGCCCTCCTCGTAGTGGAGCTGGTAGCCGAGCCGGCCGGCGAGGCGCTCCACGGCCTCGGTGAAGGACACGTGGTCGAGCTTCACCAGGAACGCGTAGACGTCGCCGCCTTCGCCGCAGCCGAAGCAGTGGTAGCGGCCGACGCCGGGCCGGACGTTGAAGCTCGGGCTCTTCTCGTCGTGGAACGGGCAGAGACCCTTGAGCGAGCCGACACCGCCCGGTTTCAGGCTCACATAGTCGCCGATGATGTCGGCGATGTTGGTGCGGGCCTTGACCTCCTCGATGTCGCTCTGTCGGATCCGGCCTGCCATGCTCTCGATTCTAGTGAGCGGCGCCGACGCCAGCGGACGTCGTGCGAGCCCAGTCGAGAGAACTCAGTCGCGCGGTGGGCGCCTGCGCCGGGTGTTCTGGGCGATCTCGATGATCGCGCAGAAGACCTCGATGGTGACCCGGAGCAGTAGGACGCTCAGGATGGCCGCCACCAGCGTCACCAGCACACCCAGCAGGAAGACGAACGCGCCGCCCGGAGAGTGGGTCGCGATCGCGATGCCGAGGCTGTTGGAGAAGCCCACGACGATCCCGAGGCCGATCAGCACCAGTCCGACGACGTACACGGGCCCTGCGAGCCTGCGCGTCACGTAGCTGGTGAAGGTGAAGTCGAACAGCGACGAGAAGAACCGCGAGTCGTCCAGGCGGTCGGCGAGGTCGGTCATGCTGCGGCCGGGGCGCCGGGCGTGCGGGCCTGCGGCGGGAGACGGCGGCGCGTCGTCGGGGGCCGGGACGGAGTGCGCGGGGGTGGTCGTGGCCGCTCGTGCGGTCTCCGCGGTCGCCTCCGACCGGGCGTCCTCGGCGACAGCGCCGACCGGCACCGGCTCGGCGACGGCCGGCGTCGGCAGAATTTCCGTGGTCTCCGCCTCCGTGCCTGCCGACTCCGCGGCGCGCACGTCGACCGGGCCCAGGAGCTCGGTCTCGGCGGTTCGGGAGCGGTAGAAGTCGTCCGCGGTCGGGAGGACCGCGGTACGAGCCTCCGTCTCGTGCGGCTCCGTGTCGTGCGCCTCCGTCGTGTGCGCCTCGGCGGCTGCCTCGACGGGGGGCTCCACCGGCGATGTCGACGTGTCAGGGGCGGGGGTCGCCTTGGTGCGCGATGCCGCGGGACGACGGCGCGCCGCGGTCGGCTTCACGGGAGTCGCAGCGATCTCCGCCGCCACCGTGTCCTCGCTCGCGGCCTTGCCCAGCATGGCGTCCAGGATCTCGGGGGCCTCGCCGTTCGGGGAGATCGAGGTGGTCTTCGGCGTGCGCTTGCGCGGGGCCGGCGTGCGCTTCGCGGGCGCCTGCGACGGCGACGGCTTCGACGCGCTCGAACGCTTTGCTGCGCTCGACGGCGCTGCCTCGGTCGATGGCGCTGACTCGGTCGATGGCGCCGAAGCGGTCGACGGCTCCGCTGCGCCGGGCTCGGCCTCCGTGGGCCGGTCCCCGTTCGCCGGGGGCTGTGGGCTGCTCATGCGTCTCCTCCTTAGCCGTGCCTCAAGCATTCTGCACACGGGCCGCCGATTCAAGCCCGTGCCCGGCGCGCCGGATCAGCGTTGCGCGAGCCGGGCTCCCACCGGCCGACTCAGTGCTGCACGAGCCGCTCGAACCAGCTCAGCGCCGACTGGTCGGTCAGGCTGGCCACCTGGTCGACCACCACGCGCTTGCGCTCGGCGTCGCCGGCCGCGAGCCGCCAGTCCTCCTGGAAGCCCGGGTCCAGCTCGTCCGGCCCGCGCAAGAGCAGCACGTCCGCCAGCGCCATCAGCACCTGCCGCTGCTGGGCGTAGATCGGCTGGCGGGTGTTGCGGGACATCACGAACGTGGCGACGATGCCCTTGAGCACGGCGATCTCCGCCCGGATGGCGTCCGGCACGACGACGTCGGCGCCGAACCGGCGCAACTCCACCCCGCCGGCGCGGTGCTTCGTCTCGTGGACGGCGGCGTGCGCGAACCGGCCGATGAGCTGGCTGGTGAGATTCTTCAGGTGCGCCTGCGCCCGCCGGGAGCCGTCCCAGCGGTCGAGCCAGATATCCAGGCTGTCGAGGCGGTCGAAGGCGGCGATCAGCTCGTCGTGGCTGAACTCCCCGCCCACCCACTCGTACATCGACCGGACCAGGTCGTCGTGGTCGACCCGGCTGCCGAGCGCGGCGACGTCGATGTAGCCGTTGACCACGGCGTCCTCGAAGTCGTGCACCGAGTAGGCGATGTCGTCGGAGAGGTCCATCACCTGTGCTTCGATGCAGCGCTGACGTTCGGGAGAGCCCTCGCGCATCCACTCGAACACGGCGTGGTCGTCGGCATAGAAGCCGAACTTCGCGCGCCCGCTCGGGTCGGCGACCGAGCTGGTCTCCGGCCACGGGTACTTGCAGCTCGCGTCGAGGCTGGCGCGGGTGAGGTTGAGCCCGTAGGGACGGCCGTCGCGGCCGAACACCTTCGGCTCCAGGCGGGTCAGCAGGCGCAGCGTCTGGGCGTTGCCCTCGAAGCCGCCGATGTCCTCCGCCCAGGCGTTGAGCGCACGCTCGCCGTTGTGGCCGAAGGGCGGGTGGCCGATGTCGTGCGCGAGGCACGCCGTGTCCACGATGTCGGGGTCGAGCCCGAGACTCGCCGCCAGCTCGCGGCCGACCTGCGCGACCTCCAGGGAGTGCGTCAGCCGGTTGCGCGCGAAGTCGAGGCCTGCTGTCGGGCTGAGCACCTGGGTCTTCGCGGCGAGCCGGCGCAGGGCGCTGGAGTGCAGCAGGCGTGCCCGGTCTCGGGCGAAGTCGCTGCGTCGGCTGGAATGCTGCTCGGGGAGCCAGCGCTCCCGGTCCCGCTCGCTGTAGCCGCTGGCCGGTGCTCCCTCGAGCGTCGCCGTCGCACTATCCGCCACTGTTGTGCACCTCCGCCTCGGCGACCTCCGCGCGGGCGCTGCCCGCCAGCTCGCGACTGTCGAGCCAGCCCTCCGGCAGCGCGGGGCGCTTCGGCGAGCCGGCGCGGCCGCGCTGGCCCTCCGCCGCCTCGCCCGGGTACTCCTGACTCCAGTCGAGCGTCGCCAGCAGGTCGTCCAGGTGCGCGAGCGTGTCGACCGTCGCGAGGCTCGCGCGCAGGTCGCCGCCGACCGGGTAGCCCTTGAAGTACCAGGCGACGTGCTTGCGGATGTCGCGGCAGCCGCGCTCCTCGCTCTCGAAGAACTCGACCAGCAGCTCGGCGTGCCGGCGGAACGTCGCCGCCACCTGGCCGAGCGTCGGGTGGGCCTGCGCCAGCGCGGCCTCCTCCGCGGTGATCTCCCCCGCGCGGGCGCGGAACGCCGCGGCGAGGTCGCCGAACAGCCAGGGCCGGCCGAGGCAGCCGCGGCCGACGACGACGCCGTCGCAGCCGGTCTCCTCCACCATGCGGATCGCGTCGGCGGCGGACCAGATGTCGCCGTTGCCGAGCACCGGCGTGCCTGTGATCGTCTCCTTGAGCTTCGCGATCGCCGACCAGTCGGCGTGGCCGGAGTAGAACTCCGCGGCCGTGCGGGCGTGCAGCGCGATCGAGGCGACGCCTGCCCCCTCCGCGGCCTTGGCGGCCTCCAGGTAGGTGAGGTGGTCGCTGTCGATGCCCTTGCGCATCTTGACGGTCAGCGGGACGTCGCCCGCCGCAGCGACCGCGCCCTCCACGATCTCGCGGAAATGGTTCAGCTTCCACGGCAGCGCGGCGCCGCCACCCTTGCGGGTGACCTTGGGCACCGGGCAGCCGAAGTTGAGGTCGATGTGGTCGGCGCGGTCCTCCGCGACGAGCATCGTGACGGCCTCGCGGACCGTCTTGGGGTCGACGCCGTAGAGCTGGATGCTGCGCGTCGTCTCCGACTCGTGGTGCGTGATGAGCCGCAGCGACTCGGGCGTGCGCTCGACCAGTGCGCGGGACGTGATCATCTCGCTCACGTAGAGCCCGGCGCCGAATTCGCGGCAGAGCCGGCGGAAGGCGGTGTTCGTGATCCCCGCCATGGGCGCGAGGACGACCGGCACGTCGAGCGCGAGCGGGCCGATCGCCAGCCGGGGGCTCGTCTCCGTGCGGGGAGCTAGGGTTGCGGTAGTAGACATCTGCATCGATTCTCCCAGAAAGCGTGCTGATACATGGCCGAGAGCCCCGAAGCTGTGGAAAACGGCGGCGGACGCCGACGTGTGGAGGAGGACGCCCGGGCCCGCGGCATCCCCGTGCGGATCGTGGAGCGCCCTGCCGCCCGCAGCCTGGAGGAGGCCGCGACGCTCCTCGGCATCGAGCCCGGCGACATCGTCAAGACGCTCGTGGTCAAGCGCAGCGACGACACCTTCGTGTTCGCGCTGGTGCCGGGCGGACGCAAGATCTCCTGGCCGAAGCTGCGCGCCATCCTCCACGTGAACAAACTCCAGCTCCCGGACGCGTCGGTCGCCTTCGCCGCGACCGGCTACGAGCGCGGGACCATCACGCCGTTCGGCAGCACGACCGCGTGGCCCGTGATCGCCGATACGACCGTCGCCGGGCGCACCGTCTCGATGGGCGCGGGCGAGCACGGCTACTCGCTGTTCGTGGACGCCGATGCGCTGCTCGCCGGCTTCGCCGCCACTCTCGCCGACATCACCGACCCCGAGTAGCCGCGCATGCGACAGGGGTCGCAACACGCCGCTAACCCGGAGCGTTAACGGCGTGTTGCGACCCCTGTCGCTTCCTCGGGCTGTGGATAACGCGAGGTGGGGTGGGAGCGTCTGGGAGGGTTTGGGGATGCGCCGCCCTGAACCGCTTCCGCCCATCCTGCGCTCGCCCGCGTTCTCCGCGTCGGCGGCGACCGCGGCGGGCGTCTCGTCCGCACGGCTGCGCCGGTCGGACCTCGTCGCACCCTTTCACGGCGCGCGGGTGCCGTGCGCCGACTTCGACGGCGGCTTCCGCTCGCGGTGCGTCGCCTATCGGGCAGTCATGCTGCGCTCCCAGTGCTTCAGCCACGGCACAGCGGCCAGAATCTACAAGCTGACGCTCCCGCGTCGATTGCACGAGTCGTCCTGCCTTCATGTCGCCGCACTCGACGGACGTCGAGCGCCGCGCGGAGACGGAGTGGTCGGACACAAGACTCGACTGTCCGCGGAGCAGGTCCGCGTCCACGACGGCATGCGAGTGCCCGATGTCGAAGAGGTGCTGTGCCAACTCGCCGCAACGCTGACCGTCGATGAGCTCATCATGGCCGGCGACTCCTGCGTGCGCCGGAAGAATCCGCTGACGACCGCCTCACGGCTGACTGCCGCCGCACGGGTGGCCTGGAATCGACCGGGCGTGAACACGCTCCGCGCCGCGATCTCGCAGGTACGGGCGGATACGGACTCGCCGATGGAGACGCTGCTCCGACTTGCACTGATCGCCGCCGGGCTCCCAGAGCCCGTCGTTAATCGCCCCATCCGTGTCGGGACAGGGCGCGAGCTGCACGGCGATCTCGTCTATGCACAGCATCGAGTCGTGGTCGAGTACGACGGCGACCACCACCGCACTGAAGCCCGCCAGTACTACGGTGACGTCGACCGGATCTGGGCACTCGAGAGCGCCGGTTGGCGCGTCGTCCGCGTCAACCGCTCGCACCTCGACAACGGGGCCGCGGTCGCCGTTGCGCGCGTACGCGCAGCCCTCGACGAGAGGGGTCGCAACACGCCGTTATGACGCGAGGATAACGGCGAGTTGCGACCCCTGTCGATGGTTAGGCGCGGATGGCGCAGGCGTCGCCGTCGCAGGCGGCTGCCGCAGGATCGCCCAGCGGCGTGAGGAGCGGGCGCGGCGCCGCAGGCGCGGCGGGCGTGCCGCCGGCGTCGGCGGTCACGCGGTCGCCTCCGCCTCGGCCGGCGCGGCCGTCCGCTCGGTCCAGACCTGCTCCAGCGCCTGCGCGAACGTGGACGCGTCCTGCGCGCCCGACACGCCGTACTTCCCATCGATCACGAAGAACGGGACCCCGTTGATCCCATACTCGACCGCAGTGCGCTGGTCATCCCGGACCGCGGACAGGTACTCGCCCGACTCCATCGCGGCCAGCGCGGCGTCGCGGTCGAGGCCGACCGAGGCGGCGAGGTCGGCGAGCGACTCGGCGCGGCCGACGTGGCCGCCCTCGAGGAAGTAGGCCTGGAAGAGCCGCTCCGCCAGCTCGAGCTGCTTGCCCTGCGCCTTGGCGAAGTGCAGGAGCTCGTGGGCCTTGATGGTGTTGGTGTGCTGGAGGGCGTCGAAGTCGTAGTCGAGCCCGACCGAGGCGGCGATCCCGGTCACCCGGTCGAGCATCTGGTGCACCTGCTCGGCGGGGATGCCCTTGTGCCCGGCGAGGAAGTCCACCTCGCTGCCGTCGAAGTCGACCGGGGTGTCCGGCGACAGCTCGAACGAGTGGTACTCCACCTCCACGGCGCGGCCCTCGCCGGCGCCGGAGAACAGGCCGCTGCCCGCCTCGAACTTGCGCTTGCCGATGTAGCACCACGGGCACGCGATGTCGGACCAGATGTCGATCTTGATGGGTTCGCTCACGTCGAAGGACAACAGACTGCAGCGCTGCAGTTATTCCCCTAGAGCGCCGTGTCCTCCGGCGCGTCCACCGCTCCCCCGAACCGGCGGTTGCGGCGGGCGTAGATCTCGACGGCGTTCCACAGGTCGGTGCGCGAGAAGTCCGGCCACAGCGTGTCCAGGAACACCATCTCCGCGTAGGCGCTCTGCCACAGCAGGAAGTTGCTGGTCCGCTGCTCCCCCGAACTGCGCACGAAGAGGTCGACGTCGGGCATGTCGGGCAGGTAGAGGTGGCGCTGGATGGTCTTCTCCCCCACCGCCGAGGGCTTCAGCCGGCCGGCCGCGACCTCGGCCGCGATCGACCGCACGGCGTCTGCGATCTCGGTGCGTCCGCCGTAGTTGACGCACATGGTGAGCGTGAGCACGTCGTTGCCCGCGGTCAGCCGTTCGGCGTACTGCAGCTCCTTGATGACCGACGACCACAGTCGTGGCGTGCGGCCGGCCCAGCGCACCCGGACGCCCCACTCGTTGAGCTGGTCGCGCCTGCGGTGCAGCACCTCCCGGTTGAAGCCCATCAGGAAGCGGACCTCGTCGGGCGAGCGCTTCCAGTTCTCGGTGGAGAACGCGTAGACGCTGAGGTGCTTGACGCCGACCTGGATGGCGCCGGCCACGACGTCCAGAAGGGAGACCTCCCCGGCACGGTGACCCTCGATGCGGGTCAAGCCCTGGCGGTTCGCCCAGCGGCCGTTGCCGTCCATCACGATGGCGACGTGCTCGGGCACCGCCTTCGCCGGGAAGGCGGGCGGGTAGAGGCCCGTCCAGTCGACGGGGCGGTAGGCGACCGCGTCCTTGTGCGTGTAGGGCTTGGGCGTCATCCACTCGCCTTCTGATCGTGCTGGACGTGCTGCAGGGAGCGCAGGCCGCGCTCCAGATGCCACTGGGTGTACGCGGCGACCAGACCGTTCGCCTTCGAGCGGGTGGAGTCGTCGGAGGCGTCGGCCGTCGCCCAGTCGCCGGTGAGCAGCGAGCCGAGCAGCGCGATGGTCGCCGGGTCGATCCGCGGGGCGCCCTGCGGAGCGCAGTCGTCGCACACCACGCCGCCGAGCTGCACGACGACGTGGTCGTGCGGGCCCGGAGCGCCGCAGCGCGAGCAGTCGAGGAAGCTCGGCGCCCAGCCCGCCAGCGACAGCGCGCGCAGCAGGTAGGAGTCCAGGGTGAGCTGCGGGCCGTGCTCGCGCCGCGACAACGACCGGAGCGCGCCGACGAGCAGGAGGTACTGCTGCAGCGACGCCTCGGCGTCGGTGAGCCGGTCTGCGGCCTCCACCATCGCGTTGGCGGCGGTGTAGCTCGCGTAGTCGTCCGCGATCAACGCGCCGTACGCCCCGATGGTCTCGGCCTGCGTCACGATGTCGAGCGTGCGCCCCTCGTAGAGCTGGACGTCGGCGACCATGAACGGCTCCAGCCGCGACCCGAACTTGGAGGCGGTGCGCCGCACGCCCTTCGCCACCGCGCGGATCTTGCCGTGCTGCCGGCTGAGCATGGTGACGATGCGGTCGGCTTCACCCAGCTTGTGGGTGCGCAGCACGACGACTTCATCACGGTAGACAGGCACGACTCCAGTATCCCGCGTGATACAAGTGACTGGTGACATCCGCGGTCTTCACGATCCCCCTCTGGGGCGACCTCGTCGCCGTCGGCGTCGGTAGCCTGCAGGGCGCCATGTTCGCCTCCGGGTTCCGCGATCGCAGACTCGATCTGCTGGGGGTCGCGATCATCGGCGTGGCCACGGGTCTCGGCGGCGGTCTCCTGCGCGACATCCTGCTCAACGTGACGCCGGTGGCGCTGCAGTCCAACTGGTACCTGCCGGCGACGGTCGTCGCGGCGCTGCTCGGCATGCTGCTGGTGCGGCTGTTCCGGAGGCTGGACCCGATCATCACCTTCCTGGACGCGCTCACGATCGGGCTGTTCGGCGCGATCGGGGCGACGAAGGCGCTGGCGCTCGGGCTTCCGGAGGTGCCCGCCGTGTTCGTCGGCGTGGTCTCGGCGGTGGGCGGGTCGATCCTGCGCGACGTGCTGCTCAACATCCCCATCGCGTTGATGCACGTCGGATCCCTCTACGCGGTCGCCGCCGGCGCGGGCACGATCGTGCTCGTCGTGCTGGTCGACCTGAAGGTGCCCTTCGCCGTCGCGGTGCTGGTGTGCGTGATCGTGACGCTCATCATCCGCCTCCTCGCCGTCCGGTTCGGGTGGAGCCTGCCGGAGCAGCGCGAGCTCGGCCGCCTCCGCGCGCCCCGCTGGATGGCGTTCGGCCTCGGGAGACGCCCGAGCGCCGAACGGACGACCGAGCGGACCGACACCGGGGCCATCCCGCGTTACCGCATCGACCGCCCGCACGACGGTCCGTAACTCCGGAGACCGCGGCCCGAGCCGTCCGGAAATCCGTAACTCCGGAGATGGCGCGCGGCGCTCTCCACGGAAATCCGTAACTCCGGACAATCGGCCCGACATGCCGCCGGAAACGCCGTAACTCCGGAGATCGTGGCCCTGTGGGCCGGGATCTCCGGAGTTACGGATAGGGGACGCGCGCGGCCCGGGTCAGGCGCCGACCAGCTCGCCCTTCTCGGCGGCGTGGCCGGCCGACGTGCGCACCGCGCGGTTCACCGCCGACACAACCGCCTTGAACGACGCGGTCGTGGTGTCGCCGTCGATCCCGACGCCCCACAGGCGCACGCCGTCGACGTCCAGCTCCACGTAGGCCGCGGCCTGCGCCGACTCGCTCGCCGACAGCGTGTGCTGCGAGTAGTCGTACAGGTGGACGTTGATGCCGCGGGCGTTCAGGATGTCGAAGAACGCGGCGATCGGGCCGTTGCCCTCCCCCGTGGCCTTCGCGACGGTGTCGCCGTCCCGCAGCGCCACGGTGAGGGTGACGTGCTCGCCGGTCTCGTTGGTCGTGCTCGTGCTGCCCAGCTCGAACCGGCCCCATTTGGCGTCGGGATCGGTCGCCGGCGCGGGCAGGTACTCGTCCTGGAAGATGTCCCAGATCTGAGCGCTGGTGACCTCGCCGCCCTCGGCGTCGGTCTTGGCCTGCACGACGCCGGAGAACTCGATCTGCAGCTTGCGCGGCAGGTCCAGAGCGTGGTCGGTCTTCAGCAGGTAGGCCACACCGCCCTTGCCGGACTGCGAGTTCACCCGGATGACCGCCTCGTAGCTGCGGCCCAGGTCCTTCGGGTCCACGGGCAGGTAGGGCACGGCCCAGACCAGGTCGTCCACGGAAACGCCCTCGCGCTCGGCTCGCGCGGCCATCGCCTCGAAGCCCTTCTTGATCGCGTCCTGGTGCGACCCGCTGAACGCGGTGAACACCAGGTCGCCGCCCCACGGGCTGCGCTCGCCGACAGGCAGCTGGTTGCAGTGCTCGACGGTGCGCTTGATCTGGTCGATGTCGCTGAAGTCGATCTGCGGGTCGATGCCCTGCGTGAACAGATTGACGCCCAGCGTGACCAGGTCGACGTTGCCGGTGCGCTCGCCGTTGCCGAACAGGCAGCCCTCGATGCGGTCGGCGCCGGCCATGTAGCCGAGCTCCGCGGCGGCGACGGCGGTGCCGCGGTCGTTGTGCGGGTGCAGCGACAGGATGACGTTCTCGCGGTGGTTCAGGTGCCGCGACATCCACTCGATGGAGTCGGCGTAGACGTTGGGGGTCGCCATCTCGACGGTGGCGGGCAGGTTGATGATGACCTTGCGCTCCGGCGTCGGCTCGAAGACCTCCAGCACCTGGTTGCAGATGTCGGCGGCGAACTCCAGCTCGGTGCCGGTGTACGACTCCGGCGAGTACTCGTAGTAGATCTCGGTGCCGGGGACCAGCGACTCGAACTGCTTGCACAGCCGCGCACCGGCCAGGGCGATGTCGACGATGCCCTGCTGGTCGGTGCGGAACACGACCTCGCGCTGCAGGATGCTCGTGGAGTTGTAGAGGTGCACGATCGCCTGCTTGGCGCCGACCAGCGACTCGTAGGTGCGCTTGATCAGGTGCTCGCGCGACTGGGTCAGCACCTGGATGGTGACGTCGTCGGGGATGGCGCCCTCTTCGATGAGGCTGCGCACGAAGTCGAAGTCGGTCTGGCTGGCCGACGGGAAGCCGACCTCGATCTCCTTGTAGCCCAGCCGCACCAGCAGGTCGAACATGATGCGCTTACGCTCGGGGCTCATCGGGTCGATGAGGGCCTGGTTGCCGTCGCGCAGGTCGACGGCGCACCAGCGCGGCGCCTGCGTGATGCGCTTAGACGGCCAGGTGCGGTCGGGCAGGTCGACGCGGATCTGCTCGTGGAAGGGCCGGTACTTGTGGATCGGCATGGCGCTCGGCGCCTGGGTGTTCTTCATGGTCTGTCTTCTCCTCGCGGTGTGGTGTGGAGAGCCAACGACGAACTCCGCGACGAGGGAGGCCCGGAACTAGGACTCGTCGCGGCAGCTAAGAAGGAGCAGACCGTACACAGAAACCACGGTACCACGAGGCCGCATCAGCCGCGTCCCACCGCCAGCGCCGCAGCCTGCCGCATGGACAGGTCGGGCAGGTACGCCCGCACGAGGCCCACGCCGATCGCCGGGAGGGCGACCGGATCCGGGTAGGCCATGATCAGCGGGTGCAGCTCGGGCTGGAACTTCCGCTTGAACTTGAGCAGCGACCGGAACCCGTAGACCGGCTCCAGCGACGTGCTGAGGTAGCCGAGCACCCGGTCCATGCCGCTCTTGCTCTCGTCGGGCGTGCCGGCAGTGTGCGCCAGCGGGGCGGCGGAGAGGCTCATGAACTCGATGCCGTCCTCCTTCATCCGGGTGGCGGCCTCGGCGATCAGGAACTCCATGACGCCGTTGATGCTGCCGGGGCGGCGACGCATGAAGTCCAGCGTCCAACCGACGACGTGGCCGTCGCGGTAGCTCGGCAGCCAGGAGGTCACGCCCTCGATCCGGCCGGACTCGTCCACCGCGAGCATCAGCCGGACGGCCGGGTCGCGCAGCTCGTCCAGCCCGCCGAGGGTGAAGCCCATCTCGGGGAGGTCCTTCTCCGCCACCCACTGCTCGGAGATGTCCGAGAGCTGCACCGCCGCGCTCAGCGGCAGCGCGCCGAAGCTGGTCCACTCCGCGCGGATGCCGGCGCGCTGGGCGCGGTTGATCGAGGTGCGGACGTCCTGCCACTTCTTGCCGGTGGTGGCCCACTGCTGCGGCCGGATGACGGTCTCCTCGGCCACGGTCATCGTCGACCAGCCCATCGCGTCGAAGATCGGCTGGTACTGCGCGTCGACGCTGTAGAAGACCGGGATCCAGCCGCTGTCGTCGCAGAAGCGCGAGAAGCGCTCGATGATGCCGCCGTGCACGGACTCGTCCACGCCGAAGGGCGCGCCGGTCGTGAGCGCCACCCGCCCGACGACGCGGTACGCCACGGCGCCTCCGGTCGGGGAGTCGAACCAGTAGCTGTTGCCCGGCCAGGTCGCCATGAACGAGATGGCGTCGCCGCCGCCCTGCTCCAGCAGTGAGCGGACGCGCCCGGCGTCGCCGGTCGCGCGGCGCCACGCGCCGCGGCCGACCATGAACGGGACGGCGGCGAGGATGACGACCAGCCAGAACACGGTGCCGATGTTGTGATAGACGATGGTCGCCAACGGCGTCGTCGGCAGGTACTGCAGCGGCTCGCGACGCAGGAAGCTCACCGGGATGAAGCGCTCCAGCACGTCGTTGAGGAGGTCGGTGATGTCGATCGGGCGCGTGAAGCCGGTGTCCTTCTGCAGCCAGCCGACCAGGATGTAGAGCCCGACCAGGCCGATCCCGGTCAGCGCGACGGTGAGCCCGTAGCGGCGCACCGACCGGGCAGTGGCTAGCACGGTGAAGTGCCGGCGGTAGACGACCAGCAGGATCGCCATCGTGAGGGGCACGAGAGCCGACAGCGCCAGGACGAAGGTGACCTCCCAGTACCGCGGCGACACGGTGGGACGCGGGTCGGCGAACGGGAGGATGCCGAAGTAGAGCCCGGAGAGCACGGCGAGCAGCGCGTTGACCGACACGGCCAGCCAGACCGCGAAGCGGCGTCCGCGCAGGAGGCCGTACGCGGCGAGCAGGAGTGCGAGCAGCGGCAGCACCGAGATGAGCACGGGCCCGAAGCCGTTGATCCGCTCCAGGGTGAGGTCGTGCACGCAGTCACGGGTGACGGCGAACGCCTGGCAGCGCTCCAGCACGCTGCCGGTGGCCGGCACGTCGTTGGAGAACAGCAGGCCGATCGGCGACAGCATCCCGTACCGCGACTGCGTCAGGAGGCCGATGACGGGGCCCAGCGCGCCGATCGTCACGGCGGAGGCGAGCAGCACCCTGACTTCGTGATGGGAGGAGCGGCGCCAGCCGCCCAGGCTCTCGTGCGGCCGCAGCAGCACCCCGAGGCCGAAGCCGGCGAGCACCGCCAGCAGCCGGTAGAGGTCGGACGGGTCGCCGGAGTACAGCACGTACATGATCGCGACGAGCATCGTGATGACGCGGATGCGGCGGCGCCAGAACGCCCCGGCGAACGCGCTGGCCGTCATGATGGTGCCGGCGATGCCGGTGAACACGTCGAGGATGACGAGGTGGTGCACGCTGCGCGACCACATCTCGCCGGTCTGCGAGCCGACGAGTTGGATGCCCACCCCCGCGGCGATCCCCACGACGGACGTCGCGAAGAACGCGAGGGCGGTGCGCCACGCACCCATCAGCCGCTCGGACACGCCGACGAGCAGCACCGTGAGCACGAGGACCACGATCAGCTCGGCGAGGTTGTTCGTGAACAGCACGGCGGTGACCGGGGACCACCAGTGCCCGTCGATGAGCTGGTCCGGCCCCACGCCCAGCCAGACGCGCAGCGGACGGTGCGGGCCGTGGATCGGGCCGGTGAGCAGGGCGAGCGCGAGGATCAGCGCCGTCAGGCCCGTCGTGAAGGGGTGCGTCGCGATCAGCCGGCCGAGCCGGCGCACCGCGCCACTGAAACCGGACGCGCGAGCCGGAGGCTCCGGCGGCCGGGCGGGAGGCTCCTGCGCGCGCACGGCGGTGTCCTCCGCGACCCGCGTGCCGTTGCGGGCCGCCTGGGTCGCGTCGTCCACCGGTGCGCCGCCGTCCGCCGGCGCGCCGCCCCCCGTGGTCACGGCATCGGTCACGGAGCCAGCCCCATGTGAGCGGCGACCGCGGGGAAGCCGTTCGTCAGCGTGTAGCGCACCGTGTTCCAATCGTGTGCCGTCCCGGGCGAGATCAGGAGTTCGCTGCGGATCCCGGCGGAGACGGCATCCGAGTGCAGCGTCTTCGCGAAAGCAGTGTACTTGGCGTCGTTCTGACCCGCGCCGAAGACGAGCAGCGTGTTCGTGTAGGGAGCATGCGCCTTCATCGTAGGCCCGAGCTGCGCATCCTGATAAGCGGTCTGCGAACCGCCGAAGCCGGTCGCGATCGTGAGCGGCACGTTGCCGAGGGTCGGCCCGAGCTCGCTGGAGGACGCCAGCGCCGAGCCGAACAGGTCCGGCCGGCTCACGGCGAACTGGGCGGCGCAGGTGGCGCCCTGGGAGTAGCCGAACGCGCCCCACGCCGACGGGTCGCTGCTCACCCGCAGGTGCGAGGTGATCCACGAGCGAACATCCTTGAGCAGGTAGGTGGCCGAGTCGCCGAAGGCCCGGGAGTCGATGCACATCGGGTTGCGGCCGGGGCCGCCGAGCTGGTCGGGCGCGACGACGATCGGCGCGTAGCCGTTGTGCTTGGCCGCGTATGCGTCGAGGTAGGCGCCGACCCGGCCTGCCGTGAACATGTCGGCGGGAGCGCCGGGCTGTCCCGAGAGGGCGTAGAGCACCGGGAGCGCGGGCGGGTTCGGGCCGAGGGCGACCGGCGGCAGGTAGACGACGGCCTCCCGCGCCGGGAAGTTCGACAGCGTCGCCGGGATCTTGACCTTGCCGATCTCGCCCTTCACGGGCGGGTCGGCCTGGTTCGTGGAGGCGGCCCAGGCGGTGCCCTTGATGACGTCGCCGCGCTCGTTGTGCAGGTTCAGCGCCTTGTACGGCACGACGCCGATGGCGTCGTTGAGGTTTCGGTACGCGCCGAAGTCCACGTTCACGCCCGCGAAGGCGGCGATCAGGAACACCGGGATGCTCACCGCGGCGATCACCTTGCGCCACCAGCGCGACCGGAAGAAGTTGGCGATCCCGAGGCTCACGCCGGCGAACCCGATGGCGACCCACATCGTCGTCACCGGGGTCAGCCCGACGCCGAACAGGTTGTAGACGTCGTCCGTCAGCCAGACCAGGAACCACCCGATCAGCGCGCCGCCGACGGCCGCGAGGGCCCCGGCGAGCGCGCGCTTCCACGTCGGGCGCACCAGGAGGTACGCCGCGAGGAGCGCGGCGACGACGTCGATCGCGATGAGGAACGGCGGTTTGTCGATCCTCAAGGTCATGAGCCAGTTCAGGGTTGGGTCCTCTCGAAAGTGCAGGAGGCGCTCCGGCACGGATGGTGGGCACGCGGCGGAGGGCGCCAGTCCATAAGTATCGGACACCCAGCCTGCGGATAGCTGAGGCTTGATGAGCGTCCAGGAAACCTGGAGAGTCGCTACTCGACCGCGAGGGCCTCCACGGGGGCGACGCGGGTGGCCCGGCGCGTCGGCGCGACCGAGGCGCCGACGGCCAGCACGGCCGCCGCCACGACGATCAGCCCGACGAACAGCCACGGGATCGCCGGCGGCACGAGGCCGCCGCCCGGGAGCTGACCGAGCAGGGTCTGCGCGCCGATCCACCCGTACAGCGTGCCCAGCACCAGCCCGCAGAGCACGGCCGCGACGGTGAGCTGCGCGCTCTCGGCCAGGATCATCCGGCGGACCTGCGCGGCGCTCAGCCCGAGCGCCCGGAGCAACCCGAGCTCCCGCCGGCGCTGCAGCACGCTCAAAGACAGGCTGTTCACGACGCCGACCGCCGCGATCACCGCGGAGAAGCCGACAAGGCCGCTGAACACCAGCATGGTGACCGTGAGCACATTCTCAGCGCCCTGATACAGCTCAGGGTCCTTCGCGGCCGCACTGCGGATGATCGTGAGCCAGGTCTGAGTCGCGACGACGAACATCGTGATCAGCGTGACGCCGATGACGAGGCCGATCGCGGTGCGCGAGCTGCGCTCCGGATTCCGGACCGCGTTGGCCGCCGCGAGCCGCCCGGCCGCGCCGGCGCCGAAGAGCAGGCCGACGCCGCGCAGCACCGCGGGGAGGAACAGCGGGGCCGCGACGATGACGCCCGTGAACGAGAGCAGGCCGCCGAGCATCGCGATCAGCACTCCGAAGCGGCCGAAGTCCGCGAGCCCGGCGTTCCCCGAGGTGGCGAACGCGCCGAGGCCGAGCAGGAGGCCGAAGCCGAGCAGCGCGGCGCCTGGAAGGATGAGCAGCGCCGCGGCCACGATGCGGCCCGTGCTGCGCACGGCGGCCGACGGGCGTTCCTGCGCTGCGCCCAGCGCCTCGACGGGCGCGACGGTCAGCACGCGCCGGCTGCCGATCCACGAGGCCGCCCAGGTGGTGAGCACCACGACGACGGGAGGCGCGATCAGCGACGGCGTGACGACCGGGTACAGCACGTTCGGGAGGACGCCCCACCAGACGAAGGCGCGCACCGCGACGAGCGCGAGCACCACGGCGACGACGCCGCCCGTCAGCGCGCCGATCAGCCCGACGGTGAGGCCCTCCCCCGCCACCGAGCGGCGCTGGGTCTTCGAGCTCGAGCCGAGCAGTCGCATGAGCGCGATGGTGCGCGTGCGCCCGGCGATGACGGTCGCGAACGTGTTCGTGGTGACGATGGCCCCGACGAACACGGCGATCACGAAGAAGATGCCGGCGACGAGCCCCAGCGCGAACCGCGCGGAGCCGTGCGCGCCCATCGGCGACGCAGCGATGTAGGCGCCCAGGACGTTGGTGCAGGCCAGCAGTGCCACGCCGAACGCGGAGCTGAGGGCGGAGACGAGGACGCTGGCGCGGTGGTCGCGCGCGTTCGCCCGGAACGCGCGGATCACGCGCGCGCCGCCGTCCGTTGCGGCGCGGTCCCCTGCGAGTCCATGCCTTGCGAGTCCATGCCCTGGGAATCCATGCCCTGGGACTCCATGCCCAGCATGAACGCCGAGATCTCCTCGGCGGTCGAGCTCTCCCGCTCGGCGACCACACGGCCGTCGGCGAGGAAGACGATGCGGTCGGCGTAGCTGGCCGCCACCGGGTCGTGGGTGACCATCGCGATGCTCTGGCCGGAGCTGCGGGAGGCGTCCTGCAATACGCCGAGGACCTCCCGGCCGGTGCGCGAGTCGAGGTTGCCCGTCGGCTCGTCCGCGAACACCAGGTCGGGACGGGTGGCCAGCGCGCGGACGATCGCGACGCGCTGCTGCTGCCCGCCGGAGAGCTCGTGCGGCCGGTGGCCGAGCCGGTCCGTCAGCCCCAGCAGTTCGATCAGGCCGTCAATCCACTCGCGCTGCGCCAGTGTCGGGCGGTGGCCGTCGATCTCGAACGGCAGCAGGATGTTCGCCCGCACGTCGAGGGTCGGGACGAGGTTGAATGCCTGGAAGACGAACCCGACCCGGCGGCGGCGCAGGATGGTCAGCTCGCCGTCGCCCAGGCCGCTGATCTCGGTGTCCCCGAGGAAGACGCGGCCGCCGGTCACGCTGTCCAGTCCGGCCATCACATGCATGAGCGTCGACTTGCCGGAGCCGCTCGGCCCCATGATCGCGGTGAACCGGCCGGCGGGGATGCCGACGGTCACGTCGTCGAGGGCGATGACCCGGTTGGTGCCGGAGCCGTAGGTCTTCGTCGCGCGCTCGACGCGAGCCACCATGATGTCGGGGTTGTCCATAGCCTCAGGCTAGGAAGCCGGAGGCGCCGGCGGATCGGGCTGCGGATCCACAGCGGATCAGTCCAGAGGATGATCTGCGCGCGGCCGTCGCTCCGGGGCACTCACTCCGCCCGCTCGGCCGCTCCCCCGGTCAGGCCGTGCTCGAACGCGTAGACCACCATCTGCACCCGGTCGCGCAACCCCAGCTTCGCGAGGATGCGGCTGATGTGCGTCTTGACCGTCGCCTCGCTGAGGAACTCCGACCCGGCGATCTCCGAGTTGCTGAGCCCGCGGGAGGCGAGCACGAAGATCTCCCGCTCGCGGCTGGTGAGCGTGGCGAACTCCGGCGGCGTCTGGGTGCCCCGCCGGCTGTCCGAGAAGTACTCGAACAGCTCGCGGGTCGCCCCGGCCGCGATGACCGCGCTGCCGGCGTGGACCGTGCGGATGGCGGCGAGCAGGAACTCCGGCTCGGCGTCCTTCAGCACGAAGCCGCTGGCCCCGCTGCGGATCGCGCGCGCGGCCGCCTCGTCGAGGTCGAAGGTGGTGAGCACGATGATGCGGGCAGGCGCACGCCCCTCGCGCTCGGCCTCCTCCACGATGCGGGCGGTGGCGGCGATGCCGTCCATGACGGGCATCCGGATGTCCATCAGCACGACGTCCGGACGCTTCTCGCGTACGAGCGCGACGCCCTCCCGGCCGTCCGAGGCCTCCCCGGCGAACTCCAGGTCGGGCTGGGAGCCGATCAGCATGCGGATGCCCGCGCGGAACAGCGCCTGGTCGTCGACGAGGGCGACCGTGATCGGGGCGCTCACGCGCGCACTCCCGAGACCACCGGCAGGAACGCAGTCACCACGAAACCCTCGTCGGCAGGACCCGCCGACAGCGAGCCGCCCGCCAGGGTCGCGCGCTCGCGCATCCCGGGCAGTCCGTGCCCGATGCGCGGGAGGCCGCCGGTGGCCAGGGGTTCCGGTGTCGGTGTCTTCATACTGTTCCTCACGGTGATGACGATGCCCGGGCCGGAGTCGGCGCCGCCCGACTGGGCGAGGACGACGGAGGCCGGGCGGGTGGTGTCGCCGTGCCGGAGCGCGTTGGTGAGCGCTTCCTGCACGATGCGGTACGCGGCGATCTGCTGCGCGGAGCTGAGCCCGTCGAGCTCGCCGCGGCGCTCCATGGTGACGGGGAGGCCGGCGGCGCGCACCTGCTCCACGGTCTGCTCGACGTCGGCCAGCGACGGCTGCGGCCCTTCGGGCTGGCTCTGCCGGAGCTCGGCGAGCAGCACGCGCACGTCGACCAGGGCGGAGCGAGCGGTCGCGGCGATGGTCTCCAGTGCGGTGTCGACCGCATCCGTGCCGCCCGCGTCGGTGCGGCCCGCGGCTGGGTCGACGGTCTTTTGGTCGGCGTGCCGGGCGTAGCGGGCGCCGTCCGCCTGCGCGATGACGACGGCGAGCGAATGCGCGACGACGTCGTGCATGTCGCGGGCGATGCGGGTGCGTTCCTGCTCGACGACCACGACCTCCTCGGCGCGGTTGCGGTCGAGCTCGGCCACGATCTGGGCGTGCCGGGACGCCCGGGCGTTCCGCCAGGTGCGGGCGAGGAGGCCGAGCACCCACGACAGCCCGAGAACGGTCGCGCTCACCACGAAGAGGAACGCGAACTGGAGCGCCATCCCGGTGAGCTGGGACGAGAGCAGGTCGAAGTAACCCTGCGCGAGGGCGGAGGTCAGCGTGAGGTAGAGCGCGGCGACGAGCGCGCCGACCCCCGCCGAGATGAGCCCGGCGTAGCGGACGACCTTGTCGCCGTAGAGCGCCGTCGCGTAGAGCACGACGAGCACGGCGATGTCGCTGACCAGGATGTTGTGGCCGGTCGTCATCTGCACCGCGGCGGCGAGCCACGCGATCGCGAGCGAGACCGCCGGCGACATCCGGCGCAGGGCCACGGCGACCGCGAACACGATCAGCACGAGGAAGGTCGACCGCCCGCTCGCGTCCGGCACCAGGCTCGACGTGAAGTCCGTTACCAGGCAGAAGAAGACGTACGCGACGGCCCCGGCGATGTCGAAGGTGAGTTGCGGCCGGGTCAACCGCCGCACGAGCCGCGGGGCGTCGCCCTCCTCCGCCTCCGGGACGGCCGCGCCCCCGCCCGACGACGCCAGCCACACCAGCAGCGACGGGACGGGACCGGAGGGCGCGGTCGCCCGCTGCCGCGCGACGAGGAAGCCGAGCAGCCAGGCGCTGACGAACACGACGGCCAGCAGCAGGCTCATCATCAGCAGCCCGACGCCCTGGCTCGTGTAGTAGCCGCCGATCACCGGCCCGAACTGCGGGAACTTGAGGTCGCCGCGCACCGTGAAGAGGTACGCGAGCGCGGGCGCCCACAGGATGGCGGAGCCGAACCCGAACCAGCGCAGCACCTTCCCTCCGTGCGACGCGATCCCGAACAGCGCGATCACGACGGCGACGGCCGAGATCAGCCGGTGCGGCAGCGAGAGCGAACTCCCCTCGCTCAGCTCGGCGACGACCGCGAGCCAGGCGATCTCCAGCGCCACCACCGGAAGCACCCGGGAGAGCGCGACGGCGGCGCAGTACAGCAGCACCGCCAGGGCGCCGGCCAGGTCGAACGGGAGGCCGATGACCAGCCACACCCCGAACAGCACGACCGCCAGCGCGGGCTCCAGCACCCAACGGTGCGGCGCGAGTGCGCTCAGTACGCGGGCGCGATCTGGCATATCTCTACGTTAGGGGGCCGCGGGGCGCGCGCAGGTATCCGCGACGCGGAATCATCCTGCGGATGTACGCGCCGTCCCCCGGAGGCAGCGTCTAGAACCCCAGCCGCCCCAACTGCTTCGGGTCGCGCTGCCAGTCCTTCGCCACCTTCACCCGCAGCGACAGGAAGACCTTGCGGCCGAGACTCAGAGAGCGCGGCTGATCCGCGCCACCCTAGACGAGGCTTTCGGGCGGGCGCCGAGGACCCTGGTGTGGCCCTCGAGTGGGGCAGAGCGCCCCCGGCCTTGCGGTCGTACCCTCGTCGCCATGACCCTCATCACCGTTGTCGCGGGCATTGATTGGCTAGCCATTGCGGCGGACAGGCGCCTTACGTGGAACAACGACCCGTCCCGAACTAAGGACATAGACAACAAGGTTGCCATCCTTCACGGGGGGAAGATCATGGTGGGTTATGCGGGCGACGTATCGTGGCTGCCTGATCACACTCGATTTGAGGACTGGGTGCTCAGTGTCACGAAGGTGGCCCCGAGTAGGCAAATGCACGTGCTCCGCGAGGCTCTTCAAGCAGTCTGGCGAGACAATTTCACTGGGAACGGTCCGGCACTCGGCGTCATAGGAGTCGGCTACAAGCCGGGCGATGGTTACCGGCACCCCTTCATCACTGCCGTGTCTAACGCGGTGGGCCAGAACTTAGATTTCAACCCTCACCGGGTCATGGACCGTTTCCGCGTTCGGAGTTCGATGGTGAAAGTCGGACACCTGGCGATTGCGACCATGGGTTTCGGGCCGGAACCCGCGGATCAGCAAGTCCTTGGTGACAGCCTCGTTCCGCTGAGCGGGCCGTTGACGCTCCAATCGGTTTCTAGACTCCGGGAGTCGTTGGTTGACTTCCACCTTGCAACCGCCGAGTTAGCTAACGGAGTCGTCGGCACTCAGACCATGATCGTAACGGTTCCATTCGGTGCGTGGCCGGCTTCCTTCGTTCGGGTTGAACTGCAGGCGGACGGGGTGGGTGATTACGCTCAGACGCCAGTCGCATACACCTACAACGACCCGTCGGCGCGCCGTATTCAGCAGCGACCCTTCTTCGCTCCCGCAATCGAATCGCGCGGTTTCCAAACGTCGGGAGTAGAGATACGACTCGGGTCAACTGAGGAAATCGGCCCACCGGTAAACCTTCGAGAGGTGTCGTGGTGACCGTCCAGATGGGGACGACCTAGCCCGCGCGTACGGGTCGTTTCACAACTCGTGAGCGAGTCATAGACGCAAGCGCGCTCAATCCGCGACGCGGAATCATCCTGCGGATGTACGCGCCGTCCCCCGGAGGCAGCGCCTAGAACCCCAGCCGCCCCAACTGCTTCGGGTCGCGCTGCCAGTCCTTCGCCACCTTCACCCGCAGCGACAGGAAGACCTTGCGGCCGAGCAGCTCCTCGATCGGCTTCCTGGCCTCGGCGCCGACGTCGCGGATGCGGGCGCCGCCCTTGCCGATCACGATGGCCTTCTGGCTGTCGCGCTCGACGAACAGGTTGGCGTAGACCTCCACCAGGTCTTTGTCGTCGCGTTCGATGATGTCGTCGATCGTGACGGCGAGCGAGTGCGGCAGCTCGTCCTCGACGCCCTCCAGCACGGCCTCCCGGATGTACTCCGCGATGCGGTCCTCGAGGCCCTCGTCGGTGATCGCGTCCTCCGGGTAGAGCGGGCCGGGCGACTCCGGCAGCAGCTTCATCAGTTCGGACGTGAGGGTGTCGAGCTGGATGCTGCTCGTGGCGGAGATCGGGATGATCGCCTCCCACTCGCGCAGCGCCGAGACGGCGAGGAGCTGCTCGGCGACCTGGGTCTTGCCCGCCGCGTCGATCTTGGTGACGATCGCGACCTTCTTGGCGTTCGGGTAGTCGTCGAGCTGGTCGTTGATGAAGCGGTCGCCCGGGCCGATCTTCTCGTCCGCGGGCACGCAGAAGCCGATGACGTCCACGTCGCCGAGCGTGGACTGGACGAGCGTGTTCAGCCGCTCCCCGAGCAGGGTGCGCGGCCGGTGGATGCCGGGGGTGTCGACCAGAACGAGCTGGCCGCCGCGCTGGTGCACGATGCCGCGGATGGCGCGGCGGGTGGTCTGGGGCTTGGAGCTGGTGATCGCCACCTTCTCGCCGACGAGGGCGTTGGTGAGGGTCGACTTGCCCACGTTGGGGCGGCCGACGAACGAGACGAATCCGGCGTGGTACTCGCTCATGCGCGGGCCTCCTTGTGCTGGCGGTCGGACGTGGGGTGCTGGCGCTCCGGTTTGGAGTGCTGGCGTTCCGACTTGGGTTGTTTGGCGGGCTTGTGGGGGCGGTCGTCCTCGTGCGGCTCCGGCAGCAGCGCCGTGTCCCGCTCGACCAGCACCGTGCTCACGTGCTTGTGGCGGCCGTCGATCCGGTCGACGGTGAAGCGGAGGCCGTGCACCGCGACCGTGGAGCCGACCTCCGGGAGGCGGCCGAGCGCCTTCGCGACGAGGCCGCCGACGCTGTCGACGTCCTCGTCCTCGATCTCGAGGTCGAACAGCTCCCCGAGCTCGTCGATCGGCAGCCGGGTCGCGACCCGGAGCCGGCCGCCGCCGAGCTCCTGCACCAGCTCGACCTCGTGGTCGTACTCGTCGGAGATGTCGCCGATCAGCTCCTCGATGAGGTCCTCCAGCGTGACCAGGCCGGCGATGCCGCCGTACTCGTCCACCACCATCGCCAGGTGGTTGGACTCGAGCTGCATCTGCCGCAGCAGCGCGTCCGCCTTCTGCGACTCCGGCACGAACAGCGCCGGCCGCGCCAGCTCGCCCATCGTGAGCGTGTCGGCGCCGAGCGCGCTCTCATAGCTGAGCTTCGCCACGTCCTTCAGGTAGAGGATGCCGGCCACCTCGTCGGGGTCGCCGTCGATCACCGGCATCCGGGAGACGCCGGTGGAGAAGAACATCCCCATCGCGGTGCCGAGGCCGGCCGAGCTGTCGATGGTGATCATGTCGGTGCGCGGCACCATCACCTCGCGGACGACGGTGTCGCTGAACTCGAAGATCGAGTGGATGAGTTCGCGGTCGTCCTCCTCCAGCACATCGAACTCGGTCGCCTCGTCGACGATGCTGAGGAGCTGCTCCTCGCTGGTCACTGGCGCCGACCGCGCGCGCGACGGGGTGACCCGGTTGCCGAGCGCGACCAGGCCGCCCGGGATCGGGCCGAGCACGACGCGGATGCCGTGCACGAGGGGCGCCGTGAGCCGCAGCAGCGTGCGCGAGTTGGCCCGTCCGACACTGCGCGGGCTGGCGCCGACCAGCACGAACGAGACGCCCGTCATGATCGCCGCGGACAGGATCAGCGAGAGCCACCACTCCTCGAAGATCTGCTCGAACGCGAGCGTCACCAGCACCGCGGCGGTGGTCTCCGCGATGATGCGGCTGAAGTTGATCGCGTTGAAGTACGCCCCGGGGTCCTCGGCGATCGCCCGGAGGGACGTCTTCGCCCGGGAGGTCTCGGCGAGGTCGGCGATGTCGGCGCGCGACTGCACCGCCAGTGCCGAGTCCACGGCTGCCATGAGCCCGCCGAACGCGACCAGGAGGAACGCGACGACGAAGAACAGGGTCGGGAGCATCCGGCGCCTAGCGCTGTCGGTCGTAGCGGGAGAAGCCCACGAGGATGTCGCGCTGGATGCCGAACATCTCCCGCTCCTCCGCTGGCTCGGCGTGGTCGAAGCCGAGCAGGTGCAGGATGCCGTGCGTGGTCAGCAGCAGCAGCTCCTCCATGAGGGTGTGGCCGGCGGTCTCCGCCTGCACCTGGGCGACCTGCGGGCAGAGCACCACATCGCCGAGCAGGCCGGCCGGGGCCGGCTCCTCCTCGGTGCCGGGACGCAGCTCGTCCATCGGGAAGCTGAGGACGTCGGTCGGGCCCGGCTCGTCCATCCACTGCACGTGGAGCTGCTCCATCGCCGCCTCGTCCACCAGGACGATCGCGAGCTCGGCGTCCGGGTGCACGTGCATGATGTCGAGCGCGTAGCCGGCCAGGCGCTGCAGCGCGGACTCGTCCACCTCGATGGAGGACTCGTTGTTGATCTCGATGCTCATCGTGTCGGGCCCTGTCGCTTCGGGAGGTGGTCGCGTGGCGTGCCGGAGCGGCGCTCGGCGCGGTTGGCGAACTCGCGGGCCTCCTCGCGCTCGTACTGCCGCGCCTGCTGCTTCGCGTCGTACTCGGTGTAGGCGTCGACGATCCGGCCGACGAGGCTGTGCCGCACGACGTCGTCGCTGGTCAGCCGCGCGAAGTGGATGTCGTCGATGTCGTTCAGCACGCGGGTGACCAGCCGCAGGCCGCTCGCGGCGTTCGGGAGGTCGATCTGCGTGATGTCGCCGGTGACGACCATTTTGGAGTTGAAGCCGAGCCGGGTGAGGAACATCTTCATCTGCTCCGGCGTCGTGTTCTGCGCCTCGTCCAGGATGATGAACGAGTCGTTCAGCGTGCGGCCGCGCATGTAGGCCAGCGGCGCCACTTCGATGGTGCCGGCGGCGAGCAGCTTGGGCACGAGCTCCGGGTCGAGCATCTCGTTGAGCGCGTCGTACAGCGGTCTCAGGTACGGGTCGATCTTGTCGGTGAGGGTGCCGGGCAGGTAGCCGAGCCGCTCGCCGGCCTCAACCGCGGGGCGGGTGAGGATGATGCGGCTGACCTCCTTGCGCTGAAGCGACTGGACGGCCTTCGCCATCGCCAGGTAGGTCTTGCCGGTACCGGCCGGGCCGATGCCGAACACGATGGTGTTGTGGTCGATGGCGTCGACGTACTGGCTCTGGCCCAGCGTCTTCGGCCGGATGCTCTTGCCACGGGCGGTGAGGATCGCCTGGCTCAGCACGTCGGACGGGCTCAGGTTCAGGTCGCTGCGCATCATCCGCGCCGAGCTGGCGACCTCGGCCGGCCCGAGGTCCTGGCCGTTGCGGACCATCTGCAGCAGCTCCTCCAGCAGCGCGCGCGCCGCGGCGACCTGCGCCGGGTCGCCGGTGAGGCTGATCTCGTTGCCGCGCACGTGGACGTCGACCAGGGGGTACTGCCGCTCCAGCGTGGTCAACAGGCGGTCCTGGGGGCCGAGCAGCCGCACCATCTGGATCCCGTCGACGCTCAGGCGCGCCTCGGCCGAACCTCCCGCGTTCGCCGGGCCGCCAGGGGTCGTCGCTCCATCCGGGGTCGTCGGGTCACTCGTCGCCAAGGCTTCCTTCCTCGAGCCCGCCCTCGGGCGAGCCCAGTATGTGGGCGTGGACGTGGAACACGGTCTGTCCCGCGCCGGCGCCGGTGTTGAAGATCAGACGGAAGTCGCCGTCCGCGTGCTCGTCGGCGAGCTTCTGCGCGGTCGCGACGAGCTCGGCGAGCAGTGCGGGGTCTCCCGCGGCCAGCTCCACGACGTCGCGGTACTGCTCGGTCTTGGGCACCACCAGCAGGTGCAGCGGCGCCTTGGGCGCGATGTCGCGGAACGCGATGATGCGCTCGCTGTCGTACACGACGTCGGCCGGGATCTCCCCCGCGATGATGCGCGAGAAGATCGAACGCTCCCCTGTCTCCATGTGATCCATCCTATTCGCCGGTGTTCCTCTTCGCCGGTGTCATCGCAGCTTCGCCGGTGTCATCGCCGCGCGGGCCTACCAGCGCCCCAGCGCCGCGTTGAGCACGGCAAGCGCGGCGGGACCGGCGGTGGAGGTCCGCAGCACCGTATCCCCCAGCCGCACGACCTCCGCCCCCGCAGCCAGGAAAGCGTCCAGCTCCTGCGGCGCGATCCCGCCCTCCGGCCCGACCACGAGCGCCAGCGGCCGCCCGTCCGGCCGCACCGCGGTGAGCGGGGAGGCCGCTCCCGGCTCCAGCACCAGCACCCGGTGCGTCGCTGCCAGCGCCGCGACCTGCTTCGTCGTCGCGAGCTCCCCGACCTCCGGCGTCCACGCCCGGATCGACTGCTTGCTCGCCTCGCGCACGATCGCCGCCCAGCGGTCGCGGCCCTTCACGACCTTGGCGCCCTCCCAGCGCGACACCGAGCGCGAGGCCGACCACGGCACCACCGCGTCGACCCCGAGCTCGGTGGCGGCCTGCACGGCGAGTTCGTCGCGGTCGCCCTTCGCCAGGGCCTGGACGAGCGTGATCGCCGGTTCGGCGCGCGGGACGCGCTCCACGGCCTCCACGTCGATGGTCAGCTCGGTGTTGGTCGCGACCAGCACCTCGCCCGACGCGACCAGGCCGCGGCCGTTGCCGATGAGGACGCTCTCGCCCGGGCGGGTGCGGTTCACCGTGGCGGCGTGCTTGGCCTCCGGGCCGGTCAGCGTGAGCCGGGCGCCCACCTCGACGTCGGTGAGGTCCTCACGCAGGTAGAGCGAGCTCATCGCCGGCCCGTCAGAGGTTGAGGAACCGGTCGCGGAGCTTCGCGAACAGGCCTTGCTGGAAGCGCGCGAGCGACGGCTCCGGGTTGTGGTGGGTCGCGGCGAACTTCTTGATCAGCTCCTTCTCCTTGTGGTCGAGCTTCGTCGGCGTGACCACCTGGATGCCCACCCGCAGGTCGCCGCGGCCGCTGCCGCGCAGGTGCGTGATGCCGCGGTCCTTCACTGAGATGATGTCGGCGCTCTGGGTGCCGGGCTTCAGCTCGAGCCGGATGTCGCCGTCGAGCGCCTTCACCGTCGCGGTGGTGCCGAGGATGGCGTCGGCCATCGAAAGCTCCAGCGTGCAGAGCAGGTCGTCGCCGTCGCGGCTGAACACGTCGTGGTGCTTGACCTTGATCTCCAGGTAGAGGTCGCCGTTCGGGCCGCCGGCGGGGCCGGCCTCGCCGGAGCCCGGCATCTGCAGCCGGAGGCCGGTGTCGACGCCGGCGGGGATGTCCACCGGAACGGTGCGGCGCGCGCGGACGCGGCCCTGGCCCTGGCAGGTGACGCACGGCGTGGCGATGACGGTGCCGTAGCCGCGGCAGCTCCCGCACGGGCTGGAGGTCATCACGTTGCCGAGCAGCGAGCGCACCGAGCGCTGGATGCTGCCCGTGCCATGGCAGATGTCGCAGGTGACGGGCGCAGTGCCGGGCTGGCAGCACGAGCCGTTGCAGGTCTCGCAGACGACCGCGGTGTCGACGTCCAGCTCGCGATGCGTGCCGAAGATGACCTCCTCGAGCTCGACTTCCACCCGCAGCAGGGCGTCCTGGCCGCGCTCGCGCCGGGACCGCGGGCCGCGGGTCGCGCCGCCTCCCCCGCCGAAGAACGTCTCGAAGATGTCGCCGAAGCCGGCGAAGTCGCCCGCGCCCCCGCCACCGCCGAAACCGGTCGGGCCGCCCAGGTCGTACTGCTGCCGCTGCTGCGGGTCGCTCAGCACGTCGTAGGCGTGGGTCACGAGCTTGAAGCGCTCCTGCGCCTCCGAGCTCGGGTTGACGTCCGGGTGCAGCTCGCGCGCGAGCCGGCGGTACGCCTTCTTGATCTCGTCGGGGGTGGCGTTGCGGTCAACGCCGAGGACTTCGTAGTGGTCGGCCACGTAAGGCTGTTCCTTCTGTTCGGTGCGTCGGAGTTCTGAGGTCTGGGGTCAGTCGCCGAGGAGGCGGGAGAGGTAGCGTGCCACGGCGCGAACCGCGGCCATGTTGCCGGAGTAGTCCATCCGGAGCGGTCCGAGCAGGCCCACCCGGGCCAGGTCGGAGCCGGAACTGTACCCGCTGGACATGACGGAGGTCTCGGTCAGGCCGATGACGGCGTTCTCGCGGCCGATGCTGACCGCGACCCCGTGCTGGTCGAGCGCCATCTCGTCGAAGAGCCGCAGCAGGACGACCTGCTCCTCGATGGCCTCCAGCACCGGGGTGATGGAGCCGGGGAAGTCGGTCTCGGTGCGCGCCAGGTTGGCCGCGCCCGCCATGAGCAGCTTGTCCTGCCGGTTGGCGGCGATCTGGTCGAGCAGGGCGCTCGCCACCGGTGCGACGAGGGCACGGGTCCGGTCGGTCAGGTGCTCGGGCAGCTCGCGCAGCCGCACGGCCGCGTCGGCCAGCGAGAGCCCGGCCGCAGCGCCGTTGATCGCGCCGCGGATCTCGGCGATCTCGGCCTCGTCCAGCTCGTCCTGCAGCTCGATCACGCGCTGTTCGACCGCACCTGAGTCGGTGATGAGCACGCTCAGCAGCCGGCGGGAGCCGAGCGCGACCAGCTCGATGTGCCGGATGCGCGAGCGCGCCACCGACGGGTACTGCACGAGCGCGACCTGGTTGGTGAGCTGCGACAGCAGCCGCACCGTGCGGGAGAGCACATCGTCGACGTCGACCGACTGGCCGAGGAACGTCTCGATCGCCGTGCGCTGCGCCGCCGACAGCGGCCTGGCCTCCGCGAGGTGGTCGACGAAGAGCCGGTAGCCCTTGTCCGTCGGCACCCGGCCGGAGGAGGTGTGCGGGGCGACGATCAGCTCCTCCTCCTCGAGGAGGGCCATGTCGTTGCGGATCGTCGCGGCCGAGACGCCGAACGCGTGCCGCTCCACGATGCTCTTGGAGCCGACCGGCTCGCGCGAGGCGACGTAGTCCTGGACGATGACGCGGAGCACTTCCAGACTGCGTTCCGAGACCATGCGAACCGCCTCCTGTCGTCGCTTCGGCACCCGAGGATCGAGCACGGGAAGACATCGAATGAACTGGCACTCGATGATCCTGAGTGCTAATCATAACGCGTCGGCGTCGGAGGGCGATCACGACGCGACACGGATCATTTACCGCGCGGCTCCGGCGCAGTACCCTGTGCGCACCGGCTCGGAAAGCCCCCGCAGCCGCCCACGAAAGGGTTCCTCTCATGACAGACCCGAACCAGCCCCCGGCCGACGGCCAGGGCGAACAGCCACCGCAACAGCCGTACGGCCAGCAGCCCTACGGGTCCGCGCCCGGCCAGCCCGCCGGCGCGGTGCCTCCCCAGCAGCCCACCGTCCCTCCGCAGCAGCCCTACGGGGCTCCGACCGGTCAGCCCGCCGGCGCCGTCCCGCCGCAGCAGCAGTACGCGGGCGCCGCGGCCGCTCCCCTCGACCCCGCGCAGGACAAGCAGTGGGCGTCGTTCGCCCACCTCGGCGGGATCCTCTGGTTCCTGCCGTCGCTGATCATCTGGCTGGTGTTCAAGGACCGGGGCCGGCTCACCGACCAGGAGGCCAAGGAGGCCCTGAACTGGCAGATCACCTGGATCCTGGCCTGGGTCGTCTCCCAGATCCTCGGCGTGATCATCGGCTCGTTCACGTTCGGCATCGGCTACCTGCTGTTCAGCCTCCTCATCCCGTGGCTGCTGTACATCGTCAACCTGGTGTTCTCGATCCTCGGGTTCGTGCGCGTGAACAGTGGAGGGACGTACCGGTACCCGCTGAACTTCCGCTTCATCAAGTAGCGCCGCCCCCTAGGCTGAGACGCGTCATTCCCACTCACCGGAGGAGAAAACGACCATGTCCGCAACGCCCCCGCCCCCGCCGCCTCCGCAGCAGCCGCCGCAGCAGCCGTACGGAGGCCAGCAGCCGCAGCTCAGCCCGGCCGACGAGAAGCTGTGGGCGACGCTCATCCACGTCGGCGGCATCCTGTTCAGCTTCATCCCCGCCCTCGTTGGCTACCTGGTGCTGAAGGACCGCGGCCCGTTCATCCGCTCGCACACCGCGACCGCGCTGAACTTCCAGATCACGCTGGCGATCGCCACCGTCGTCGGCTGGATCCTCAGCGTCGTCGGCATCGGCCTCATCATCATCTTCGCGGTCTGGGTGCTGAACATCGTGTTCAGCATCATCGCCGCGATCAGGGCGAACCAGGGCCAGTTCTACACGTATCCGATCGCCATCAAGTTCGTGAGCTGAGTCTCGAACTACTCCTCGGCGAGCAGCCGCCGCACGACGGCGTCCGCCAGCAGCCGCCCTCGCAGGGTCAGCACCACCGACCCGGCGAGGGCGGCTTTCGCGTCCACGAGGCCGTCGGCGATCAGGCCGGCGACCGCACGGCGGCCTTCGCCGGTGAGCTCCCCGGTGCGCAGCCCCTCCCGGATGCGGGTGAGCAGGAGGACCCGCTCCACCCGCCGGGTCTCGGCGTCGAGCGTCTCCCGGCCGGCCGCGGGCGACTCCCCCGCCAGGACCCGCTGCGCGTACGCGGCGGGATGCTTCACGTTCCACCAGCGCACGCCGCCGACGTGGCTGTGGGCGCCGGGCCCGACACCCCACCAGTCGTGCCCGAGCCAGTAGGCGAGGTTGTGCCGGGAGCGGTGCGCCTCGTCCGTCGCCCAATTGCTGACCTCGTACCAGCCGTAGCCCGCCGCGCCGAGCCGCGCGTCGGCGAGCTCGTACATGTCCGCCTCGAGGTCGTCGTCGGGCTCCTGCACCGCGCCGGAGTGGATCTGCCGCGCCAGCTTGGTCCCCGGCTCCACGATGAGGGCGTACGCCGACACATGGTCGGGCTCGCACGCGAGGGCGGCGTCCAGCGACCGGGACCAGTCGTCCAGCGTCTCGCCGGGCGTGCCGTAGATGAGGTCGAGGCTGACCTGGAGCCCGGCCTCCCGCGCCCACCGGACGACCAGCGGGACACGCTCCGGATCGTGGGTGCGCTCCAGCGTGGCGAGCACGCTCGGCACCGCCGACTGCATCCCGAACGACACGCGCGTGAAACCGGCCTCCGCCAGCCGCCGCAGATCGTCGGCGTCGACCGAGTCCGGGTTGGCCTCCGTCGTGACCTCGGCCCCAGCGGCGATCCCCCAGGCGTCGCGCACCGCGCCGAGCATCGCGGCGAGGTCGCCGGGCGGCAGCAGGGTGGGCGTACCACCGCCGAAGAACACCGTGGACACCTCCCGTGCGGGGACCCCGCTGCGCTCCAGCGCCTCCCGCGCGAAGCCGACCTCGCGGACCGCGTGACCGGCGTAGTCGGACTGGGCGACGCCGCGCAGCTCGGTGGCCGTGTAGGTGTTGAAGTCGCAGTAGCCGCAGCGCACCCGGCAGAACGGCACGTGCAGGTACACGCCGAAGTCGCGCTCCCCGGCGCCGTCGGCCGTGCTCGCGGGGAGGAGACCGTCGGCGGGCGCCGGATCCCCGAGCGGGAGGGCGCCGGGCATCAGGCTGCCCGCGCCGGCAGCAGCGAGCGCAGGTATCGCTTGGTGAACCGCTTCTGCGTGGCACGCAGCACGGGCGAGGCCAGCCGGTAGAACGCGTTGGAGGGGCGCGAGAACGCGCGCACGACGAACCACACGGTCCCGTCGTCGCGCATCTCGACCAGGAAGGCCTCCTCGCCGCTCTCGGGGTGCCCCTTCAGCGTGCCGTACGCGAACCCGCGCCGGTGCGGCTCATCCACGACGTAGACCACGCGGCAGGGCGCGGACACCTTGAACGGCCCGAACGGCACCTTGAGCACCGCGGTCATCCCGTTCTGGATGAACGGCGTGCCGTCGTCGGCGAACACGTCCTCCGCCGTCTTGTGCTCGCGCATCCCCTTCGGAGTGCCGTCCTCGGCGTACTCGATGCCCTCGTACTGGACGCCGGTGCCCTCGTTCACCTCGGTCACCCGGATGCCGCTGTTGCGCTGCACGCCCCAGGTCATCAGCGCCGCGGCGGCGGAGTCGAACCGCTCCTGGCCGCTGCCCAGCCGCACCTTGCGCTCCAGTGGGCGGTAGCCCTTCGGCGGGTAGTAGAGCAGGTCAGCGGCCTGCGTGCCGCCGATGAACCCGTACGTGACGGGCTGGTCGGTGAAGCTGGTGCGGCGCATGGCATCTATCCTGCGGCAAATGGGGAGGGAGTGCGAACCCGGGGCGGGAAGGCTACTTCTTGTCTTTCTTCTCGGTGTCGCCGGAGAGCGCCGCGATGAACGCCTCCTGCGGAACCTCCACGCGGCCGACCATCTTCATGCGCTTCTTGCCCTCTTTCTGCTTCTCGAGGAGCTTGCGCTTGCGGGTGATGTCGCCGCCGTAGCACTTGGCGAGCACGTCCTTGCGCATCGCGCGGATGTTCTCGCGGGCGATGATCCGGGCGCCGATCGCGGCCTGGATGGGGACCTCGAACTGCTGGCGCGGGATCAGCTCGCGCAGCCGGCCGGCCATCATGGTGCCGTAGGCGTAGGCCTTGTCGCGGTGGACGATCGCGCTGAACGCGTCGACGGTCTCGCCCTGCAGGAGGATGTCCACCTTCACCAGGTCGGCCTCCTGCTCGCCGAACGGCTCGTAGTCCAGCGACGCGTAGCCGGCCGTCTTGCTCTTGAGCTGGTCGAAGAAGTCGAAGACGATCTCGCCGAGGGGCATCGTGTAGCGGATCTCGACGCGGTCCTCGCCGAGGTACTCCATGCCGAGCAGGGTGCCGCGGCGGCCCTGGCAGAGCTCCATGATGACGCCGACGTAGTCCTTCGGCGCGAGGATGGCCGCCTTGACGACCGGCTCCTCCACCCTGTCGATCTTGCCGCCGGGGAATTCGCTCGGGTTGGTGACCGTCACGACCTTCTTGTCCTCGGTCGTGACCTCGTAGATCACGCTCGGAGCGGTCGTGATGAGGTCGAGGCCGAACTCGCGCTCCAGCCGCTCGGTGACGATCTCCAGGTGCAGCAGTCCGAGGAAGCCGCAGCGGAAGCCGAAGCCGAGCGCCACCGAGGTCTCGGGCTCGTAGACGAGCGCGGCGTCGGACAGCTTCAGCTTGTCCAGTGCCTCGCGGAGCTCGGGGTAGTCGCTGCCGTCGATCGGGTACAGGCCCGAGAAGACCATCGGCTTCGGCTCGGTGTAGCCGGCGAGCGCCTGGGTCGCGGGCTTGGTCGCGGTGGTGACCGTGTCGCCGACCTTCGACTGGCGGACGTCCTTCACGCCGGTGATGAGGTAGCCCACCTCGCCGACGCCGAGGCCCTTCGACGGGGTCGGCTCGGGGGCGGAGACGCCGATCTCCAGGATCTCGTGGGTCGCCTTAGTCGACATCATCTGGATGCGCTCGCGCGGGCTGAGCTTGCCGTCCACCATGCGGACGTAGGTGACGACGCCGCGGTAGCTGTCGTAGACGGAGTCGAAGATCATGGCGCGCGCGGGAGCGTCGGCCACGCCGACGGGCGCGGGGATCTCCTGGACGACGCGGTCGAGCAGGGCTTCAACGCCCATGCCGGTCTTGCCGGAGACCCGCAGGACGTCCTCCGGGCGGCCGCCGATCAGGCTGGCGAGCTCCTGCGCGTACTTCTCCGGGTCGGCGGCGGGGAGGTCGATCTTGTTGAGCACCGGGATGATCGTGAGGTCGTTCTCCAGCGCCAGGTAGAGGTTCGCGAGCGTCTGGGCCTCGATGCCCTGCGCGGCGTCCACCAGCAGGATGGCGCCCTCGCACGCGGCGAGCGAGCGGGACACCTCGTAGGTGAAGTCCACGTGCCCGGGGGTGTCGATCATGTTGAGCGCGAAGGTGTCGCCGTCGACGGCCCACGGCATGCGCACGGCCTGGCTCTTGATCGTGATGCCGCGCTCGCGCTCGATGTCCATGCGGTCGAGGTACTGCGCGCGCATGTCCCGGTCGGAGACCACTCCGGTGATCTGCAGCATCCGGTCGGCCAGCGTCGACTTGCCGTGGTCGATGTGGGCGATGATGCAGAAGTTGCGGAGGGAGGCCGGGTCGGTCGCGGCGGGCTCGAGGGGCTTCAGGGCTCGTGGTGACATTGTGCGCTCATTCTCCCACGAACCGCACCCGCGTCCCGAACCGTCCCGAACCGTCCCGAACCCTCGAGTACGGGCGAAATCAGGCGAAAACCGCCGAGTACGCGGACAATCCGCGTACTCGGCGGGTGCTCGGCGGGGTGGGGTCAGGCGAAGCGCTCGGCGCGCTCGACGACGTGGCCGGCGCCGTCCTCCCAGCGGTAGACCTCGGCGCCGTCGATGACGACGAGCTCGGCGCGGGAGTTGACGTCCAGCGGGTCGCCCGACCAGACGACGATGTCGCCGTCCAGCCCGGGCTTCAGTGCGCCGACCCGGTCGTCCAGGCCGAGGAACGACGCCGGATTCACCGTCAGCGCCTCCAGCGCGGTATCGCGCGGCAGGCCCTCCTTCACGGCGAGCGACGCCTGGTGCACGAGGAAGTTGATCGGCACGACCGGGTGGTCGGTGGTGATCGCGACCCGCACGCCGGCGGCGGCGATGTGCGCGAGGTTGGCGATGGCCCGGTCGCGCAACTCGACCTTGGAGCGGGAGGTGAACATCGGGCCGAAGATCACCGGGATGTCGCGCTCGGCCAGCACATCGGCGATCTTGTGCGCCTCGGTGCCGTGGTTGACGACGAGCTTGTAGCCGAACTCGTCGGCGAGCCGGATCGCGGTCGCGATGTCGTCGTGGCGGTGGGTGTGCTGGTCCCAGACGAGCTCGCCGTCGAGGACCCGCGCCAGGGTCTCCTTGGTCAGGTCGCGCGCGAACGGCTTGCCGTCGCGCTCCGCCTCGGCGCGGGCCGCGGCGTAGTTCTGCGCTTCGACGAAGGCCTCACGGATGATCATGGCGACGCCGAGCCGCGTGCTCGGGGTCTGGTTCTTGCCGCCGTAGACGCGCTTCGGGTTCTCGCCGAGCGCGGACTTGACGCTCACGGCCGCCTTGATCACCTGCTCGTCGATGGTGCGACCGCCCCAGCTCTTGATCGCGACCGTCTGGCCGCCGATCGGGTTGCCGGAGCCGGGCTTGACGACGATCGCGGTCACGCCGCCCGCGAGCGCGTCGCGGAAGCCCTCGTCGTCGATGTTCACCGCGTCGATCGCGCGCACAGCGGCGGTGTTCGGCGTCGTCATCTCGTTGGTGTCGTCGCCGGCCGGGCCGTTCGCCTCCTCGTGGATGCCGACGTGCCCGTGCGCCTCCACGAAGCCGGGGAGCACCCACTTGCCGCTCGCGTCGACCACCCGGACGCCGTCCGGGACGACGACCTCCGCCGCCGGGCCGACCGTCGTGATCTTCCCGTCCTCGACGATCACCGTGCCCTTCTCGATCGGGTCTCCGGCGACCGGGACGACGTGGGCGTTGACGATGGCGATGCTGGCACGAGTCATGGGGTCGAGCCTACGCTTCGCGGGTGCCGTGGTTCGCGGCGCGGGAATGGTCCCGCGGGCTGCGCGTTGACCCCTGGCATGACCATTCTCCTGACCGGCGCGACCGGCTACATCGGATCCTCCGTCCTCCCCCGCCTCCTCGAGGAGGGCCACTCCGTCACAGCGCTCGTCCGCGACGAGGCGAAGGCGGAGGCTGTGCGAGCGGCCGGCGCCACCGCGGTGGTGGGCGACGCGACCGACGCGGAGCTCGTGACCCGGCTGGCGAGGGAGAGCGACGGCGTCATCCACCTGGCTTCCGGCTCGGACGTCGACCCGGTGTTCATCCCCGCCGTGCTGGACGGGCTCGCCGGCTCGGGCAAGCCGTTCGTACACACCGGCGGTGTCTGGAGCTACGGCTCGAACGCCGACATCGCCGAGGACTCCCCCGCTGCGCCGCCGGCGCTCACGGCGTGGCGCGGCGCGACGGAGGCGCTCGTGCTCGGCGCCGACGGCGTGCGCGGCACGGTGGTGGTCCCGTCCATCGTCTACGGGCACGGCAAGGGGCTCGCCCGGGTCGTCGTGGACGCGCCGCGCGGCGCCGGCGACGACGCTCCGCTGCGCCTGATCGGCGACGGATCGCAGCACTGGGCGACCGTGCACGTGGACGACCTCGGGGCCCTGTACGTGCTCGCGCTCGAGCACGGGTCGGCCGGCTCGGTGTACATCGGCGCGAGCGGCGCCAACCCGACCGTGCGGGAGCTCGGGGAGCTTGCCGCGGCCGCCGCGGGAGCGTCCAGCGTCGTGGCGGAGGCCGTCGCCGAGACCGAGGCGCGGCTCGGCGCGGACCTCACCGAAGCGCTGCTCCTCGACCAGCAGGCGCGCGGCACGAAGGCACGGATCGACCTCGGCTGGGAGCCCAACGGCCCGGCTCTCGTCGACGAGATCGCGACCGGCAGCTACGCGCCGGAGTTTGCGCGCTCCTGAGCGGCCACGCCTTCCGGATCCGGCTCGCCTCGCGCGTTTTGGCGGAACTGTCCGCCGCTGGTAAAGTTGTTTGTTGGCTTGCGTGTGGGTGTCCCGCACGAACGCCGCAAGGCGCCCTCTCTCGCTGAGCGGCACATCCGATCACTCATTTCGAACGAAAGTAACCATTCGTGGCAAACATCAAGTCGCAGATCAAGCGCAACAAGACCAACAAGAAGGCGCAGGAGCGCAACAAGGCGGTCAAGAGCCAGCTCAAGACGGCCATCCGCGCCACGCGCGAGGCCGTCGTCGCCGGCGACAAGGAGAAGGCGACCGCGGCGCTGCGCGTCGCCGCGAAGCGGATCGACAAGGCCGCCAGCAAGGGCGTCATCCACAAGAACCAGGCGGCGAACCGCAAGTCGGCCATCGCCAAGCAGGTCGCCGCGCTCTGACACGGTGACCGCTCGCGGGACCTGTCCCGCGCCGCGACGAGCCCCCGCCCCGTATCCACGGGAGCGGGGGCTCGCTGCATCTGCGGGAGCTGCGAGCCCCCGAAGGCGAAGGCGAAGGCGAAGGCGCTGCGGCGAAGCGACTGCGACCGGCGGCGGTCAGGCGCGGCCGCGGGCGCTGACGATGCGGATCATCCGCTCCAGAGCGAACACCGGGTCGCGGCCGCCGCCCTTCACGTTGGCGTCGGTCTCGGCGAGGACCTCGATGCAGCGGCCGAGGCCGTCCTCCGTCCAGCCGGAGAGGTCGCGGCGCGCGCGATCGACCTGCCACGGCGCAAGCCCGAACTGCTGGGCGAGCTGACCGGACCCGCCGCGGGCCCCGGAGACCTTCGCCATCGTCCGGATCTTGCTCGCGAACGCCGCTACCATCGGCACCGGGTCGGCGCCGGACGCCAGCGCGTGCCGCATCGTCACCAGCGCGTCGCCGTACCGGCCGGCGATCGCCTGATCCGCGACCTGGAACGCGTTGGTCTCGACCCGTCCGCCGTAGTACTTGTCGACCGTGGTCTCGGTGATCTGGTCGGCCGCGTCGGAGATGAGCTGCTGGCACGCCGCGGCCAGTTCCGCGAGATCGTCCGTGAACGCGGATGTGAGCGCCCGGAGCGCCCCCGGTGCGATCTTGCGTCCAGCGGCGGCGAACTCCGCCTGAGCGAAGTCGTACTTCTCGGTGTCCTTCTTGAGCTCGGTGCAGACGACCTCCACGCCCCCGCCTGCACCCGACCGGATCGCGTCGAGCAGTTTCTTGCCGCGCACCCCGCCCGCGTGACGCAGGACGACGACCGCGCCCTCGGCGGGCGCCGCGAGGTAGTCGAGCATGTCGGACAGGAACCCGTCGCCGGTCTTCTCGACCGCGTCGACCCGGATCAGCCGCGGCTCCCCGAACAGGGAGGGGCTCGCGAGCGTGAGCAACTCCCCCGGCGCGTAGTCCGCCGCGGAGAGGTCGCTGACCTCCAGACTCGGGTCCTCCTGCTTGAGGCGGTCGCGCAGCAGCCGCGTGGCGCGGTCGGCGAGGAAGCCCTCCGTGCCCGAGACGAGGACCACCGGCGCGGGCCGGATCTGGTCCCAGGCGAGCTGCGGGATCGCGCTCTTGACGGCGGCACCGCCCGCCCGGCCTCGCGAGCCGCCCGAGCCGCCCCTGCTGTTGCTTCGTGTCGCCACGTTCCTCCTCGTCCGTATCCAGGATAGAGGCGACCACCGGCAGAGCCGGCCGCCGCCGCGGCGTCCGCACGCTCGCCCCAGACTCTCGGGCCGTCCGGGCCGGCGGACACCAGCAGGAGGCCCGACCGGTCGGTGCGCGCGCTCGTGGTCCCGGAGCGGGCGAGCAGCTCGAACGCCCGGCGGGTCGGATGCCCGTAGCCGTTGTCCGCCCCGACGGAAAGCAGGCCGACCCGCGCGTGGATGGTGTCGTACAGCGCTTCGCTCTGGTCGGCCGACCCGTGATGCGCGACCTTCACCACGTCGGTCGCGCCCAGCGCACCGGTCGACACGAGCTGCTCCTGCTCGCGTTCGCCGAGGTCGCCGAGGAACAGCCCGCTGAGGCCGGTCCCTTCTGTGCGCACGACGAGGCTGCCGGGGTTCCCGCTGAGCGCGGTCTCCCCCGGCCCGACCGGCGGAGGCCACACGATCCGCCAGCGCAGCGCGCCGAGCGCGCCCTCGATGCCCGCGTGGGCCTGCTTCACCGCTATGCCGCCCGCCTTCAGCCGGTCGACGAGGGCGTGGTCGGACGGACGGTCCGCCTGGCCGACGATGGCGCGATCGGTGCGGCCGAGCACGGCGTCGGCGCCGCCGACGTGATCGATGTCGAAGTGCGTCAGGAGCACCCAGTCGAGCCGCGTGATCCCGAGCGTGTCCAGACAGTCGGTCACCGGTTGGATATGCCGGCCCACGTCGATGAGGCCGATGTGATCGCCGTCGCGCAGCAGGAGGGCGTCGCCCTGGCCGACGTCGCACGCGGCGTACACCCAGTCCGCGGGTCTCCCCCAGGAACGTCCGGCGCCGATCCCGCCGAGCGCTCCCGCATACACGGTCGCTCCGCCGAGGAGTCCGACCGCGGCGACAGCCGTCACGGCGCGCGGGAGCCGCGCACGCGCGGCGAGGAGTGCGACGGCTACGAGGGTCAGCGCGCACAGCGCGACACCCACGATCCCGTCCGGCCACGGCAGCGCAGCTCCGGGCAGGCCGGCGGAGAACCGCGCGACGGCCGCGATCATGGCGGACGGCAGCCAGGCCAGCCAGACGACGACCTGCCCGAGCGCCGGCGCCCACGTCAGCACCAGGCAGGCGACGCAGCCGAGCACCGTCGCGACGGGCGCGGCCGGCTCGGCCACCAGGTTGGCCAGGACGCCGAACAGCGGAAGCGTGGGCGTCAGCAGGATCAGCACCGGCTGGCAGGCGAGCTGCGCGGCCAGCGGCACCGCGAGCGCGAACGCCACGCTCCGCGGCAGCCACCTCCCGAGGCCGTGGGCGAGCGGCCTCGCGAGCACCAGGAGGCCCGCGGTCGCGAGCACCGAGAGCGCGAACCCGTAGTCGCGCGCCAGCCACGGGTCGCGCGCGAGCAGCACGACCACCGCGAGGGCGAGCGCGGGCAGACCGTCGGCGACGCGGCCGCGGGCGAGGCCGACGAGCACGACGGCCGCCATGGTCGCGGCGCGGATCACGCTGGCCCCGGGCCCGACCAGCACGACGAACGCCGCCAGCGACGTCGCCGCCACGACGATGCGGGAACGGCGGCCGAGTCCGGCCAGGCGAGCGAGAAGGAACACCAGCCCGGTCACGAGCGCGCAGTTGGCCCCGGAGACCGCGGTCAGGTGGCTGAGGGCGCTCACCTTCATCGCGTCGTCGAGGTCGGCGCCGACGTTCGTCTCATCCCCGATCGCCAGTCCGGGTAGGAGGTCCCCGCCGTCGCCCGGGGTCGCGGACGCGGCGTCGGCGAAGGCGGCACGCACCGGCGCGGGCCAGGCGAGCCACCACGGCGGCGGCTCGCGCACCTCCGGGGGCGCTGTGCCGCGGAGCATGAAGGTGGTGGCCTCCCCCGGCTCGTTCGCGTGGACGCTCATGCTGCCGGCGATCACCGTGCCGAGGGCAAAGGCGCGGACGGAGTGGACCGTGCCGGGAATGAGGACCGAGACCGGTACTCCGGCGTGGACGGCCGGGTGCGGATGAGCGGCGATGCCCGATGCAACTTCCGCTGCGGGGACGGTGGTCCCGCGCAGCCGCCAGCGCTCCGCACCGTCCAGTCCCGCCGCCGCCCGCTTCGGCGCACTCTCCACGCGAAGGGCGACCTCCACGGTGCCGTGGTGGGTGGAGGCCTCCTCGAGCACTGCGTCGGTGCGGCCCGGTGCCAGCGCCGCGATCGACGTGGCGCCGAGCGCGATGGCGGCCGAAGAGATGACGACCAGAGGGCTGATGACGACAGAGCTGGCGACGGCCGGCCACCGCCGACGTGCTGCGGTGGCCGGCCACCGCCGAGGTGCTGCGGGCGGGCGTGGGTCCCACGGCCCATGACGGGGCGCGGGACTGCCGCGTCGCCGCCGCGGCCACCGCTCCAACCGCGGCCACCGCGGCCACCGGCCAAAAGCGCCACGGCCAACGCCGCCACAGCACCCATCCCCGCGACGGCCGCCACGACCGGCATCGCCCCCGCGACGCCCACCCCCACCGCGCAGCACACCCACAGCGCTGCGGCCGGTATCGCCAGTCGGAGATCGGGCATCAGACGGTCACCTTGTCCTTGATGCCGTCGAAGAGCTTCTGGCCGATACCGGTGACCTTGAGGAGGTCGGTCACCGCACCGAACCGTCCATTCGATGTGCGCCAATCCACGATGCGCTGCGCCATCGCGGGCCCGATCCGCGGGAGGGTCTCGAACTGGGCGGCGGACGCCATATTCAGGTCGACCGGGGCACCATCGGCGGCGCCGGCGACGGGACCCGCGCCATCGCCGCCGTCGGCGACCACGACCTCACCCACCAGCGGCGCCCGCAACTGCTCGCCGTCGTGCACCCGGCGCGCGAGGTTGACCCCGGCGGGGTCGGCCCCTTCGGCGAAACCGCCCGCCGCTTCCACCGCGTCGACCACGCGCGCGCCCGGCTGCAGCCGGATCAGCCCCGGCTTGTTGACCGCGCCGGAGACATGGACGAAGAGTTCGGCGCCGGCCAGATCACTAGGTGTCGGTATGGCGGACACGGACGCGGACACCGACGGCGTCACCGCCCCCACCGGCAATTCCCGCCCGCCGTTCAACCCGGAGATGACCGCCGCCACCACGAAGGCCACCACCAGCAGCACCGCCGCCGCGCCGATCCCGACCTTCAGCCGGCGTGACGGCGCGCGTTCCGTGTCCTCGTCCCGATGTCGCATCCCCTCACGCTACGAAGGGCGCGGACGCGAGAACGCGCGAGCGACGGATCAGTGGAAAAGCGACGGCGGCGGCCCTCCTGTGGAGGACCGCCGCCGTACGTACCGAGAAGGGAGCGAGAAGTGCTCAGCCCCGCGTCGCGATGTTCACCAGTCGCGGCGCCCGCACGATCACGTTCACGATCTCGCGGTCACCGATCGAGCGCACCACGGCCTCCGACCCGCGGGCCAGCGCCTCCAGGTCGTCCGACGCGATCTTCGGCGAGACCTCCACGCGGTCGCGCACCTTGCCGTCGACCTGGAAGACGGCGGTCACCGACTCCTCGATCAGCAGCGTCGGGTCGGGCTTGCGCCACGGCACCAGCGCGACGGAGGGCTCGTAGCCGAGGATCGACCACATGTCCTCTGCGGTGTACGGCGCGAACAGGTTCAGGGCCATCGCCGTGACCTCGGCGGCCTCGCGCACCGCGGCGTCGGCCGGCCCCGCGGCTCCGTCGATCGCCTTGCGGGTCGCGTTGACCAGCTCCATCAGGCGCGCGACCACGACGTTGAACTTGAACGCCTCGATCAGCCCGGGCGCGTCGGCCAGGAAGCGGTGGGTGACGCGGCGCAGCGCCGGGTCGCCCGTCTTCCAGACCACATCGGGGGCGCTCGTGACGTCGTGCGCCACGCGCCAGGCGCGCGCCAGGAACTTCGCACTCCCCGACGGTGACACGTCCGCCCAGTCGATGTCGTCCTCCGGGGGACCTGCGAACGACATGGTCAGGCGCACCGCGTCGACGCCGTGCTCGTCGAGCTGCTCGGACAGCTTCACCAGGTTGCCGCGCGACTTGCTCATCGCGGAGCCGTCCATCAGGACCATGCCCTGGTTGAGCAGCGCCGTGAACGGCTCTGTGAAACTGACCGAGCCCAGGTCGAACAGCACCTTCGTGATGAACCGCGCGTACAGCAGGTGCAGGATGGCGTGGGTCACGCCGCCGACGTACTGGTCGACGGGCGCCCACTTCTCGGCCTCCTTCGGGTCGAACGCCTGGGTGGAGTCGTTCGGGTTCAGGAAGCGCAGGAAGTACCACGAGCTGTCCACGAAGGTGTCCATCGTGTCCGTGTCGCGCTTGGCGGGACCGCCGCAGTTCGGGCACGCCACGTTGACCCAGTCGGTCGCGCCGCCCAGCGGGCTGGAGCCCTTCGGCTGCAGGTCCAGTCCCTCCGCGGGGGGCAGCAGCACGGGCAGCTCGGACTCGGGCACGCGGACCTCGCCGCACTGCTCGCAGTGGATGATCGGGATGGGCGTGCCCCAGTACCGCTGGCGCGAGATCAGCCAGTCGCGCAGGCGGAAGTTCTTCGCCGGTGCGCCCAGGCCCGACGCCTGCAGGGCCTCGGTGACGCGGCGGATCGCGTTCGACTTGCTCAGCCCGTCGAACGGGCCCGAGTTGATCAGGCGACCCTCGCCGGTCAGCGCGACACCGGTCTCGGCCGGGCTCTCCAGCGGGGCGTCCTCCGGCAGGATCGGCTCGCCGGTCTCCGGGTCGGTGCGGATGATCGGGATGGCGCCGGTCACCGGCTGCGTCGTGTCCACGACGACGCGCACCGGCAGGTCGAAGGCGCGCGCGAAGTCCAGGTCGCGCTGGTCGTGCGCGGGCACGGCCATGATCGCGCCGTGGCCGTAGTCGCTCAGCACGTAGTCGGCCGCCCAGATCGGGATGCGCTCCCCGGTCAGCGGGTTGATCGCGTGCCGCTCCAGGAACACGCCGGTCTTCTCGCGGTCGGTGCTCAGGCGGTCCATCTCGGTGGTGCCGCGCACGGCCACCAGGTACTCGTCGAACCGCTCACGGACCTCGGGGCGCACGTCGGCGACCAGCTCGGCGGCCAGGTCGGAGTCCGGCGCGACGACCATGAAGGTCACGCCGTACAGGGTGTCCGGACGCGTGGTGTAGACCGTCACCGGCTCCTCGCGGCCCTCGATCGCGAACTTCACGTCGGCACCGGTGGAGCGGCCGATCCAGTTGCGTTGCATCGACAGCACCTTGGACGGCCAGGCGCCCTCCAGCTGGTTCAGGTCGTCCAGCAGACGGTCCGCGTAGTCGGTGATGCGGAAGTACCACTGGGTCAGCTTCTTCTTCGTGACCAGGTTGTCGCAGCGCTCGCAGCGGCCGTTCACGACCTGCTCGTTCGCCAGAACGGTCTGGTCGAAGGGGCACCAGTTGACCTGGGAGGCCTTGCGGTAGGCCAGGCCCTTCTCGTGCAGCTTCAGGAACAGCCACTGGTTCCAGCGGTAGTAGCCGGGGTCGCTGGTCTGCAGGACGCGGTCCCAGTCGAAGCTGGGCGCGTAGCGGCGCATCGACGCCTTCTGCTGCGCGATGTTGTCGTTCGTCCAGCCGGCCGGGTCGAGCCCCCGCTTGATCGCGGCGTTCTCGGCGGGCAGGCCGAAGGAGTCCCAGCCGATCGGGTGCAGGACGTTGAAGCCCTGCTGCCGCCAGTACCGGGCGATGACGTCGCCCAGCGCGTAGGCCTCCGCGTGACCCATGTGCAGGTCGCCGGACGGGTACGGGAACATGTCGAGCACGTACTTGCGCGGGCGCTTGTCGGCGGGGTCGGCCGTGGAGAACGGCTTCAGCTCGTCCCAGACCGGGAGCCAGGTGTTCTGGATCTCGGTGAAGTCGTAGTGCGCACCGGCCTCGCGGACCGGTACGGGTGCTGCATCGTGCTCGTGTGCCACTGGACTCTCTCTCGGATGTCGCCGCGGCCGGGAGGGGCGTCGCGACGAGAAGGCATCGGGCGCGCGGCCCGAGCTTCCAGGTTACTAAACGTTGGAGGGGTCCGGTCCGTTCCCGGGGGGGCGGAGGCCCGCTGCGCGGAAGAGGGCGGCAGCCTTGACGGCGACCTCCTCGAGCTCTTCGGCGGGGACCGAGAGAGCGGTGATCCCGCCGCCGGCGCCGATGGTGACGACGCCGTCGCGGAACCGGAGGCTTCGGATCACCATCGCCACGTCGGCCGAGCCGTCCGCGGCGAGGGAGCCGAAGCAGCCCGAGTAGACGCCGCGCGGGCCGGCCTCCAGCCCGGCGAGGATGCGCATCGCGGAGAGCTTGGGGGCGCCCGTCATCGAGCCGGCGGGGAACGCGGCGGCCAGGGCGTCCACCGCGGTCAGGCCCGGCAGCAGCCTCCCCTCGACCGTGCTGACGAGCTGGTGCACCTGCGCGTAGCTCTCGACCTCCAGCAGGTGCCGGACGCCGACGCTGCCGACCTCGCACACCCGCCCGAGGTCGTTGCGCATCAGGTCCACGATCATGACGTTCTCGGCCTGCTCCTTCTCGCTGGCCTCCAGCTCGGCGCGCAGGCGGAGGTCCTCCGCGACGGTCGCGCCGCGCGGACGGGTGCCCTTGATCGGCTTGGTGCGGACGAGGCCGCCGGCGGTGACGAGGAGGAACTGCTCGGGCGAGGAGCTCACCAGGGTCTCGCCGGCGATCCGCAGGAAACCGGCGTGGTGGGCGGGACTGTCGCGGCGCAGCCGGAGGTGGACGGCGAGCGGGTCGGCGGTGGTGGCGGCGGTCGCGGTGTTGGTGAGGCAGAGTTGGTAGGCGTCGCCGGCCCGGATGGCCTCCTGGCACGCGGCGATCATGGCGAGGTAGGCCCGGGCGGAGTGCCGCCAGGTGGGGGTGGCCTCAGGGACCGGATGTGCTGCCGCGTAGCGTGCGGCCGCTCCTTCCGCGCCACCGAGCACGTCCGCGGCTTCGCGCAGCCAGGCGCCCTCCGGTGTCGCGTCCACCAGGGTCGCCGTCCCGTCCGCGTGGTCGAACACCACGAGCCGGTCGACGTACAGGAAGACCGCGTCCAGCCCGGGACCCGCGGTGTACGGCACACCGAGCGCCGCTGCGCCGGCCTCGTAGCCGAGCCAGCCGATCCAGCCGAGCGGATAGCCGTGCGTGGCGATCGGCTCCGCGCGCACAGCGTCCAGGATGCTCGCGTCGAAGCTCAGCCCGTCGACCGTCACGGTCCCCTCGGCCACGGACGCCGTCGCGAGGCGCGCCCCCGTGCCGATGACGCTCCGGCCGGTCTCCGCGTCGGGGCCGCTGTCCAACCAGACCGCATCGCCGGTCGCGAACAGGGCCGCGAAGGCGTCGGCAGGGTCGACGGGGATGCGCAGGCGGTGTGTTCGTGGCGACGGGAGCACCGCACCAGTCTGCACCAGGCGGGGTCGACGGCGCGGCGGGCGTTAGCCTGAACGGATGGACACCTCGGCCACTCTCTACGACTGGGCCGCCGGCGCGCTCACCGCCCGCGACGACTGCGAGGTCGCGGAGACGGAGCTCCTGGCCGCGGACTCCTTCCTCGTGGCGGAGGGTCGCGTGCTGGCGCTCGGGCTGCACCGGGACCGCTTCGCCGAGACCGCGCGCGAGCAGGGGTTCCGCGACGCCGGCTCGCTGGCCGCATTCTGGGACGCGGGCGTGGCACTGCTACCCGGCGACGGACGCTGGTTCCCCCGCTTCGAGCTGGTGCGGGTGCGGGACGCCCTGCGACTCCGCTTCCGGCTCCGCGCGGCGCCGCCGCTCGGCTCCGACCTGGTGGTGGCGACGGCTGCGACCGACCCCCGGCGCGTGCCGCACCTGAAGGGCCCGGACATCGACCGTTTGAATGTGCTCCGGCAGCGCGCGCAGCAGGTGGGCGCTCAGGAGGCTGTGATCCTCGACGACGGACGGGTCTCCGACGGGACGACCACGGCGCTGCTGTGGTGGCGGGGCGAGACGCTGTTTGCGCCGCCGTTCTCGCTCGCGCGGGTGGACAGCGTCGCTGCGCGGACCGTGCGCGGGATCGCCGCCGCCCTGGGCGTCCCGGTCGAGGAGGAGGCGGTGCGGCCGTCCGAGCTCGACGGCGTGGCGCTGTGGGCGGTCAATGCTCTGCACGGGATCCGCGATGTGACGGTGTGGGTGGATGGGCCGGCGCTCGGCCACGACCCGGCACGTACGGCCGCATGGCGGTCGCGGTTCGGGGCGCTGGCGCGTCCTCTCCGCTGACGGGCGTACGCCGACCCTCGACACGAATCGTGCCGGTCACGGGACGAGCGTGCCGCCCTCCAGGTGGAGGCGGCGCGTCACGAGTGCGTCGGGGACGGGCGTGTGCGAGATCAGCAGCACCGTGCGGCCGTCGTCCGCGGCCGTCGTGAGGATGTCGCGCACGATCCGGTCCGCGACCGCCGCGTCGACGTTCGCCGTCGGCTCGTCGACGATCAGCACCGGGAAGTCGGCCAGCAGGGCGCGCGCCAGCGCGATCCGCTGCGCCTGGCCGCCGGAGACCAGCGCGCCGCGCTCGCCGACCGGGCTGCCGAGGCCGCCGCGCGAGCGCGTCCACTCCCCGAGGCCGACCCGCTCCAGGACGGCGAGCAGTTCCTCGTCGGTGGCGGAGTCGCGGGCGAACAGCAGGTTCTGCCGGAGGTCGGAGTCGAACAGGTACGGCTGCTGCTCCACCAGGCCCACCACGCGCCGCACGTCGTCCTGCCGCACGCCGCGCACCTCCACGCCGTCGATCTCGTACGTTCCGTCGAGGTCGAGGAACCGGGTCAGCACGTGGGCGAGCGCCGTCTTGCCGGCGCCGGTCGGGCCGGTCAGCACCACCCGCTCCCTCGCCCGCAGCACGAGGTCGAGGGAGTGGAGCACGGGGGCGGCCTCCCCGGGCCAGTGCGCCGTGCGGAGGTGCAGGGTCACGTCCGGCACCGAGGTCACGGTCAGCGCTGCGGCCGAGGGCGCGTCCACCGGCACGCCGTCCGGAACGGACGCGGGCACGGTGTCCGCGATCCGCTCGGCGCTCGCCCGCACCCGCCGCCACGCGCCGAACGCCAGCGGGAGGGTGCCGAACACTTCGAACACCGCCAGCGGGAGCAGCGCGACGACTGCGAGGGTCGGCGCGTCCAGGCGGCCCGACTCGAGCGCCGGGATGCCGGTCGCGAGCGCCAGCACGGTCGCGACGCCGGCGAGCAGCGACACGGCGCCCGCCGTCAGCCCCAGCCCGGCCGCGCGGGTGCGGACGGCGGCGGTGAGCCGCGCGCCGGCCTTCCGCACCCGTTCGCGCGCCTGCGGCAGCGCGTCGAACGCGATCAGGAGGTCCAGCCCGGTCACCAGCTCGTGCACGGCGGCGGCGAGGGCGGCGCGCAGCGGGGCGATCCGCCGCTCGGCCGAGCCGGCCGCCCAGCGGTTGACTAGGGTCCCAACGACGAAGGCCGCGGCCAGCGCGAGGAGGAGCGCGATCCCGGCGGCGGGCAGGAAGATGAACGCCGCGACCGCGCTCGCCACGACGACCACGCCGCCGGCCACCAGCGGCTGCACGACCCGGAGCGGGAAGTCGGGCAGTTCGTCCACGTCGTCCGCCAGCCGCGAGAGCAGCTCCCCTCCGCGGGCCTTCCCCTCGCGGCGGTCCCCGGCGCCCACACCGTCGGGCCCGAGCGGCACGAGGCGCGCGAACAGGTCGGCGCGGATGTCGCCGAGGCGGTGGAAGGCCGCGTCGTGTCCGGCGAGCCGTTCCAGGTACCGGAAGAACGCGCGGCCGAGCGCGAACGCACGCACGCCGACCACCGCCATCGAGATGTACATGAGCGCCGGCTGCTCCGAGGCGCGCGTGATCAGCCAGGCCGAGACGCCGAGGAGGGCGACGGCGCTTCCGCCGCTCAGCGCGCCGAGGGCCACGGCCGACCACAGCCGGCGCGCGGGCGGCAGGGCGAGCCGGAGGATGCGGCGGGTCTGGTCGCGCTCGACCCGGAGCGTGTCAGAGACGGACATCGGACAGCACCCCCGGCTCCAGAACATCGTCGGCGGCCGCGACGACCGCCGCGCGGTGGCTGACCACCAGCACCGCGGCGCCCTCGTCCGCGACCGCCCGGAGGGACGCCAGCAGCGCCCGCTCCGTCGCCGCGTCGAGGGCCGAGGTCGGCTCGTCCAGGACCAGCACCGGGCACGACCGCGCCCGCAGCCGGTAGAGCGCCCTGGCGACGGCGACGCGCTGCGCCTGACCGCCCGACAGCCCCGTGCCGCCGACCCCGACCGGGAGGTCCGGGTCGAGTTCCGGCGCGGCGGCCGCACGCAGCGACGCGACGACGAGCGCGCGGTCCGCCACCGCGTCGCCGAGCGCGACGTTCTCCGCGATCGTGCCCGCGCGCAGCGCCGGCTTCTGGCCGACCCAGGCGATGGCCTCCCGCCGGCCCGCGGCGTCGGCACGGCCTCCGGCGGCGATCGTCCCGCCGTGCGCCGCGAAGCCGAGTGTCGCCGCCACCAGGCTGGACTTCCCGGCCCCGCTCGGCGCGCTCAGCACCGCGAGCGCGCCCGGCCGCACTGCCGCCGAGAACGGCCCGACCACAGCGCGTCCGTCGTACGACACGGTGACCTCCGAGAACACCAGGCCGGTCTCCGAAGACCCTGCCGCGGGCTCCGGCATGACGTCCTGCGCCGCGTCCAGCACCTCGAACGCCTTCGACGCGGCTTCCATCCCCTCGGTCGCGGCGTGGTAGGCCGCGCCGACGTTCCGCAGCGGGAGGAACGCCTCCGGCGCCAGCAGCAGCACGAACAGCCCGACCGACAGGTCGAGCGAGCCGCCCAGCAGGCGCAGTCCGATCGCGACGGCGATCAGGGCGACCGAGAGGCTGGCCGCGAGCTCCAGCACGAACCCGGACAGGAACGACATCCGGAGCACCTTCATCGTGCGCACCCGGTACTCCTCGCTGACCTGCCGGATCCGGGCCTCCTGCCGGTGCTGCCGACCGAACAGCGTGAGGGTCGGGAGGCCGGCGACGACGTCGAGGAAGCCGCGCGAGAGGGTCGAGAGCGCCGCCCACTGCTTCTGCTGCGCCGCCTGCGTCGCCCAGCCGACGAGCACCATGAACACCGGGATGAGCGGGAGGGTGAGCACGAGGATGACGCCGCTGGTGAGGTCCTGCCAGCCGATCACCAGGACGAGCAGCGGCATCGCGACCGCGGTGCCGATGAGCTGCGGGAGGTATTTCGCGAAGTAGCCGTCGAGCGCGTCCATCCCCCGCCCGGCCACGAGGGTCAGATCGGCGCTGCTGCGCCCGGCGAGCCCCCGCGGTCCGAGGCGGCCGAAGGCGTCTACGAGCTGCTCGCGCAGCTGGGCGACGACCGTGGCCCCGCCGCGCGCGGACACCGACTCCGCCAGCCAGAGCAGCACGCCGCGCACGATCACCACGAGCACGAGCCCCGCGAAGAGCGCGCTCAGCTCGCCGAACGGCGCCCCCGCGATGGCGCGGACGACGAGCCGGGTGACGAGCCAGGCGAACGCCACCACCGCCGCGGTCTGCAGCACCGCGACGAGCGCGCCGGTCGCGAGCGTGACGCGGGTGGCGCCCGCGTAACGGAGGAGGCGGGGGTCGAGCGGGCGCACGTCAGGCGGCCACCGGTTCGGGATCGACGGGCTCGGCGGGCTCCCCCGGGATGCTCGCGCGCGTCACCCGCTTGCGGAACACCCAGTAGGTGAACGCCTGGTACGCCAGGATCAGCGGCAGGAAGATCACCGCGACCCACGTCATGATCGACAGGGTCGTGTCCGTGCTGGAGGCGTTGGCGATGGTCAGGCTGTTCTGCGGGTTCGGCGACGACGGCATCACATCGGGGAAGAGCGCCACGAACAACGAAACCACCGCCAGTGCGATCGTCAGCGCCATGAAACCGAACGACCAGCCCTCGGCTCCGCGCAGGTTCAGGATCCACGACAGCACGAGCGCGACCGCGGCCAGCACCGCGAGCACGAGCAGCGCCACCGAGAAGTGCGCGACCACGGTCCAGCTCAGGAAGGCCGCGGCGACCACGATCGCCAGCAGCCCCGACCGCGTGGCCAGCTTTCGCGCCCGCACCCGGATCTCCCCGTCCGTCTTGAGCGAGACGAAGACGACGCCGTGGGTGAAGAACAGCAGCAGCGTGGTCAGGCCGCCGAGCAGCGCATACCCGTTCAGGAGGTCGAACAGCGTCCCGGTGTAGTTGTGGCCGTGGTCGAGGGCCACGCCCTGCACGATGTTGGCGAACGCGACGCCCCAGAGGAACGCCGGCACCGCCGAGCCGACGATGATCATCCCGTCGAACCAGCGCTTCCACCGCGACTCGGGACGCTGGTGCCGGTACTCGAACGACACCCCGCGCGCGATCAGCGCGAGCAGGATGAGCAGCAGCGCCAGGTAGAAGCCGCTGAACAGCGTCGCGTACCACTCCGGGAAGGCGGCGAAGAGCGCGGCGCCGCCGACGATCAGCCAGGTCTCGTTGAGGTCCCAGACCGGGCCGATGGTGTTGATGAGCACGCGCCGGTCGGTCTCGTCCCTGCCGAGGAACGGCAGCGACATCCCGACGCCGAAGTCGAACCCGTCGAGCACGAAGTAGCCGATGAAGAAGAAGGCGATGATGCCGAACCAGAGGACTGCGAGATCCATGTCGATGCTCCTAGTAGACCGTGGCGACCGGGACGTGGTTGCCCGCGTCGTCGAGGTGCTCCTCGGCGGGGGTCGGCCCCTTCTGGGCCGCGCGCTTGATGAGCTTGAACTCGACCACGGCGAGCGTGCCGTAGATCGCGGTGAAGGCGAGCAGCGAGATCAGGACCTCCAGTCCCGTCGCGCCGGGCGAGACGCCGTCCTGCGTCTTCATCAGGCTGAACACGAGCCAGGGCTGCCGGCCCATCTCGGTGAAGATCCAGCCCACGATCATCGCGGCCAAGGACAGCGGGAACGCCCAGATCGCGACCTTCCACATCCACGCCCACGGCGGCGTCCGGCCCTTGCGGGTGAACCAGAGCCCCACGACGGCGACCAGGACGTGCAGGAGGCCGAGGCCGATCATCCAGCGGAACGCCCAGTAGGTGACCCAGATGATCGGGGTGTAGTCGCCCGGCCCGAAGAGCTGCTGGTAGTGGGCGTTGAGATCGTTGATGCCCTCGACCGTCCCGGTGAGCGTGTGCGTCGAGAGGAACGACAGCAGGTACGGGATGCGGATCGAGAACAGCTCGTGGACGCCGTCCGGCGTGCCGAGCGTGAAGATCGAGAACGACGCGTCCGCACCGGTCGAGGTCTTGTAGAGCGCCTCCGCCGCGGCCATCTTCATCGGCTGGGTCTGCACCATCGCGAGGCCGAGCTGGTCGCCGCTGAAGACGCTGCCGATGCCGGCGACCACCATCATCCAGAGCCCGAGCTTCAGCGCGGGGCGCATGGTCTCCAGGTTCCTGGTGCGCGAGAGGTGCCAGGCCGCCACCGAGATGATGAGGCCGGCCGAGACCATGAAGCAGCCGAAGATCGTGTGCGGGAACGCCGCCAGCGCGACCTTGTTCGTCAGCACCGCCCAGAGGTCGGTGAGCTCCGCCCGGCCGCGCGCGTGGTTGAGCGTGTAGCCGACCGGGTGCTGCATGAACGCGTTGGCCGCGAGGATGAAGTACGCCGACAGGATGGAGCCGATCGCGGTGATCCAGATGCAGGCGAGGTGGAGGCCGCGCGGCAGCTTGTCCCAGCCGAAGATCCACAGCCCGATGAAGGTGGCCTCCAGGAAGAACGCGAGCAGGCCCTCCAGTGCGAGCGGAGCGCCGAAGACGTCGCCGACGAACCGGGAGTAGTTCGACCAGTTCATGCCGAACTGGAACTCCTGCACGATGCCGGTGACGACGCCCATCGCGAAGTTGATCAGGAAGAGCTTGCCGAAGAAGTGGGTGAACTGCAGGTAGTGGACCTTGCCGCTGCGGTACCACGCGGTCTGGAAGATCGCGACGACCACGACGAGGCCGATGGTGAGCGGAACGAACAGGAAGTGGTAAATCGTCGTCAGCCCGAACTGCCAGCGCGCCAGCAGCAGCGGATCGAGGATCTCGTTCACGCAGCCCACCCTTCCGGTCAATGTTCTACAACGTGTAGAAGACTACTTCTACAGAGTGTAGAACATTCACAGCCTTCCCGCGCTACTCTGGAACCGTGGCCAATCTCGGAGAACTCGAACGCGCGGTGATGGACGCCCTCTGGTCGGGCGACTCCCCCATCACCGCCAACGAACTGCGCGACAAGCTAGCCGCCACCCGCGACGACGGCAAGACCCCGGCGCTCACCACCGTGCTGACGGTGCTCTCCCGTCTCGAGCAGAAGGGGTTCGTCGACCGCGACCGCGACGCCCGCCCGCACCTCTACTTCGCGTCCCTCACGCGCGCCAACCACGTCGCCGACCTGATGCGCGAAGTCCTGGAGACCTCCACCGACCGCACCGAGGCCCTCGCCTACTTCGTCGGCTCGGTCGACGAGTCCGAGGCGGCGATGCTCCGCCGGTTGCTCGACGCCCGTAACTGACTGGAATGACTGCGCTGACCGGGATGCCCGTCGACTCGACCGCGATCCTGCTCGGCCTCCTGGCGGTCGCCCTCGCCTGGCCGGTGCCGCTGCTGCTGGCGCGCGCGAAGTGGCCGCCCGCCGCGCCCGGGCTCGCGCTGGCGCTCTGGCAGTCGATCGCACTGGCCGGCGGCATCTCGATGATCGGCTCGCTGCTGCTCGCCGGGCTCCAGCCCTTCGGCTACGATCTCGCGAGCCGGATCTCGGGCGCGGCGTCGACGCTCTTCAGCGGTCCGCTCCCCGCGGGCGTCTCGCTGCTGCACACCTTCTTCCTCAGCGCGGCGGTGCTGCTGACGGCGCACCTGCTGCTGAACCTCGCGCTCACCTCCGTGCGCAGCCGCCGGCAGCGCCACCGGCACATGGAGCTGCTCCGGCTGCTCAGCTCGCCGCTCCCCGACGAGCCGGCCACCCGCATCATCGATCACCCGGCGCCCGCCGCCTACTGCCTCCCGGGCGCCCGCAGCGTCACCGTGCTGTCGGAGGGGATGATCGAACTCCTGACGCCCGAGCAGCTCGAGGCCGTGATCGCGCACGAGCGCGCCCACCTGCGCCAGAAGCACCACCTGCTGCTCGACGCGTTCCGCTCGTGGAAGCGGGCACTGCCGTGGTTCCCGATCGCGACGCGCGCGCAGGACGCCGTGGCCATCCTCGTGGAGATGCTGGCCGACGACACCGCCCGGCGGACGGCGGGCGACCCGGTGCTCGCCGACGCCATCCGCATCGTGGACGCGACCGGGTCGGCCGGGGCCGCCCTCGGCGCCCCGAAGGACCCGCGCACGCCCGAGCAGCGCCGGTCCGCGCTGGTGGCGCGCGAGGAGCGCCTCACCTCCGGCCACCGCACGGTCGGCCCTGGCGTGCGGCTGCTGGTGGTGGTCGCCGCCGCACTGCTGGTGGTGGTGCCGCCGGTGCTCGTGCTGACGAGCTGACCGCCTGACGAGCTGACCGCCTGACGCCCGCTAGCCTGGAATCATGCCGGAGAAGCGGGGATACGCCAAGGGAATCGCCAAACGCGAGGAGATCCTCGACCGTGCCTTGGAGGTGTTCGCCGACAAGGGCTACCGCAAGGCGTCGCTGCGCGAGATCGCCGACTCCGTCGGGCTCAGCCAGGCCGGCCTCCTGCACCACTTCTCCTCGAAGGAGGAGCTGTTCGCCGAGGTGCTGCGCAAGCGCGACGAGGTGGACTCCGCGGGCGGCGAGTTCGGCGCGGACTGGTCGGGGGCGTTCGACGGCCTGGTCGGGATCGTGCGGCACAACGCGCAGGTGCCGGGCCTCGTCCAGCTCTACGCGACCATCTCGGCGGAGGCGGCCGACCCCGACCATCCCGGCCACGACTACTTCGTTTCGCGCTACCGGCTGATCGTCGAGGGTCTGGCGGGCTACCTCCGCTCCGAGCAGGAGGCCGGGCGGGTGCGCGACGGCGTCGACCCGCGCATGCTCGCGCGCCTGGCCGTGGCCGTCGCCGACGGCATGCAGGTGCAGTGGATGCTCGACCCGTCCGCCGACATGGGCGACGCGATCGAGTCGTTCTGGTCGCTGATCCGCACGGAGTAGCGCGCGGGAACGCGAACGGCGGCCCGGTCGCCCGAGCCGCCGCACGCGGAGCCGTGAGGAGGTCACCCTCCTTTCGGCGACGTCACCCCTTGATCGGGTGCTCCTGCAGCCACTTCTTCGCCACGGCGTCCGGCTGGGTCTTGCTGGCGCCCTGGTTCTCGCTGTTCATCGTGATCAGGTCGTCCGTGGTCAGCTCGGCCGAGACCTTGTTGAGCACCGACTTGACCTTGTCGGAGGCCTTCTTGGAGTTGATCAGCGGCACGATGTTCTGTGCGGCGATCAGGTTCTTCGGGTCCTTCAGCACGACGAAGCCGTTGTCCTTGATGGCCGGCGTGGTCGTGTAGATGTCAGCGAGCTGCACGCTGCCGTTCTTCAGGGCCGCGACGGTCAGCGGGCCGCCCGAGTCGCTGATCGGGGTGAGCGTCGCCGTCACGCCGTAGGTCGACTTGAGGCCCGGGATGCCATAGGGCCGGGTGGCGAACTCGGGGTTCGCGCCCACGGTGAGCGGCACGGTGACCTTCTTGAGGTCCTCCAGGCTGGTGACCTTGTACTTGTCGGAGAACTCCTTGGTGACGTTGTAGGCGTCGGCGTCCTGCGCCTTGGCCTGGTCGAGCACCTCGAAGCCCTTCGGCAGCGCGTCGTTCAGCGCGGCGTAGACGTCCGCGCTCGAGGAGGCCGTGCTGTTCTTGTTGTAGAACTGCAGCAGGTTGCCGGAGTACTCGGGGACCAGGTCGATCGAGCCGTCCTGCAGCGCCTTCAGGTAGACGTCGCGCTGGCCGATGCTCGGCTTGTAGCTGACCTTGACGCCGTTCGCGGCCAGGGCCTGGCCGTAGATCTGCATCAGGATCTCGTTCTCGCCGAACGCGGCGGACCCGACGGTGACGGTGTCGCCCGACGAGGAGCCGCCGCCGCTGCTGCTGGTATTGAATGCGCCGCCGCCGCCGGACGAGCACGCGCTGAGGGCGATGAGCGCCCCCGCCGCGAGCACGCCGGCTGCGATGCGCCCCTTCTTGGATCCGAACATGATTTTCTCTCTTCTGTGTGCGATGGGTCTCTGTGCGATGGGTAGGTGTGAAACGGGAAGCCCCATACGGGGAGGATCAGGGAGCGGACTGCCGCTCGGCTGTGGCGACGCCGATCGCGCGCCGCGGCTCTCCGGCGGTGTCGGCGCGGACGCGGCCGGCGGTGACGCCGCGCGGCACGACGAGCTTCTGGGTCAGCGCGAACAGGCCGTCGACGACCAGGGCGAGCACAACCACGATGATCGAGCCGCCGAGCATCTCCGGGTAGTTCTGCACCGACAGCCCGTCGAACAGGTACCGCCCGAGGCCGCCGACCGGCAGGATGGCGGCGACCGTCCAGGTCGCGATCACCTGGAGCGCGCCGGAGCGGATGCCGCCGATCACGAGGGGCAGCGACAGCGGCAGCTCCACCTTCGCGAAGATCTGCCACTCGGTCATGCCGACGGCACGTGCGGCGTCGATCGTGCTGCGGTTCACCGACTCCAGCCCGGAGTACGCGCCCGCAAGCAGCGGCGGGATGGCGAGGATGGTCAGCGCGATCAGCGGGGGCAGGATCGTGATGTTCGCCATGATGAGGGCCAGGTAGACCACCAGGCCGAGCGTCGGCAGGGCGCGCAGCGCGCCGGAGACGCCGATCGCGAGGCCGCGGAAGCGCCCGGTGTGCCCGATCGCGAAGCCGATCGGCAATGCGATCACGCCGGCGAGCAGCAGCGTCAGCAGCGTGTACAGGAGGTGCTCCCCCGTGCGCGCCGGGATGCCGCCGGGGCCCGCCCAGTTCACCGGGTCGAAGAGCCAGCCGAAGGCCGCCACGAAATCGGTCATGCGCCGGTCACCGCCTTCATCGCAGCGGAGCGGCGCAGCCGGCCCATGCGCTTGTCGAGTCGCGCCCAGGGCAGCAGCAGCCGGCCGAGCAGCACCAGCACGAGGTCGAAGACGAGCGCGACGACCATGATCATGATGATTCCGACCGCGACCTCCTCCGGGTAGTACCGGTTGAGCCCGTCCGTGAAGAGCTGGCCGAGGTTCGGCACGCCGAGCAGGGCTCCGACGCTCACCAGGCTCACGGTCGAGACCGAGACGACGCGGAGGCCGGCCAGCAGGACGGGACCCGCGAGCGGCAGCTCGACCGTCCAGAACCGCCGCCACCCCGAGAACCCGACGGCCGTGGCCGACTGGATGACGTCACCAGGGACGGACGCGAGCGCGTCGGCGGTCGTGCGCACCATCAGTGCGACGGCGTAGATGCTCAGTGCGACCACCACGTTCGCCGGGTCGAGGATCTTGGTTCCGATCAGCGCGGGCATCGCGAAGAAGAGCGGCAGCGAGGGGATCGCGTACAGGATGCCGCCGAGCGTGAGCAGCACCGGACGGCTGATCCGGGAGCGATTCGCGAGCCAGCCGATCGGGAGCGACAGCAGGAAGCCGACGACGATCGGGATGGCGCTCAACCACACGTGGGAGACCGTGAGATTCCAGACCTGGCCGAGGTTCGACCACAAGAAGCTCACGTCGGTTCCTCACCCTGCGCCGTAGCACCCGCGACCGAGACGGTCGCGGCCTTTGCTTCAACGGAAGCGGAGTCGTCCGCGCTGAGCACACCGGCGGTGCGCCCTTCGCTGTCGACCAGCACAGAGCCGGTCGGCGTGCGCTCGATGTGGAGGGCGCGCTTGCCCCGGTCGGCGCCGACGAACGACGCGACGAAGTCGTCGGCGGGACGGGCGAGGATCTCGGCGGGGGTGCCCTTCTGCGCGACGATCCCGCCCTTGCGGAAGATCACCACCTGGTCCCCCAGCCGGAACGCCTCGTCGATGTCGTGCGTGACGAACAGCACGGTCTTGCCGAGTTCCCGCTGCAGGCGCAGCAGCTCGTTCTGGAGGTCGTCGCGCACGATCGGGTCCACGGCGCCGAACGGCTCGTCCATCAGCAGGATGTTGGGGTCGACCGCGAGACCGCGCGCCACGCCGACACGCTGCTGCTGGCCGCCGGAGAGCTGACTCGGGTATTTGTCGGCGAGCGAGCGCTCCAGCCCGACCGTGTCCATGAGCTCCAGTGCGCGCTCGTGTGCGTCCTTGCGCTTGACGCCCGTGAGCAGCGGTACCGTCGCGATGTTGTCGACCACCTTGCGGTGCGGCAGCAGTCCCGAGTTCTGCATGACGTAGCCGATGCGCCGGCGCAGGTGCACCGGCTTGAGGCTCTGGACGTCCTCGCCGTCGATCGAGACGGTGCCGCTGGTCGGGTCGACCATGCGGTTGACCATGCGCAGGATCGTGGTCTTGCCGCTGCCGGACGAGCCGACGAGCACGGTGATCTGGCGGGACGGGACCACCAGCGAGAAGTCGTCGACAGCGACCGTCCCGTCCGGGAACCGTTTCGTCACCGAGCTGAACTCGATCATCGATCCTCAGCTCTCAGTCGGCGGAACGGGGTGGTCTCTGAATTCGGGGCCATCCATCCCACCCAAACAGGCTTCCGAACAATTCGCAATGAATTGAGTCGGTTTGTGGCACGAAACCCAGTCACCATGAGACAACACTGCCCCATACCGCCGACATTCCCCGGAGAGCCTCAGCTCTTCGGGTCGTACCGCCGCTCCAGGTACTCGCGGGCCACGACGCGCGCCTCGTCGATGTAGCGGGCGTCTCCCATCGGGTCGTCGAGGAAGGCCCGGTTGATCAGGCCGTCCATGATCTCCACGACGATCTCCAGGCGGAAGGCCAGGTCCTCGCCCGCGGGGAGGCCGTACTCTTCCGACAGGATCGCGGCGAACTGCGACGCGAAGGACGCGGCCTGCTCCGGCTCCTCGTCACCGGGCAGCCCGGAGCGCTCGGCGTCGGTGAAGCGGATGATGCGGAAACCGGGCTCGCTGCGGAACATCGCGACGAACGCGTCGATCGCGCACTCCACGGCGTTCCACCAGTGCTCGGGGCTCTCGGCGTGGATGGCCGCGACCACCGAGTGCCGGTAGCGCAGCAGCGCGCGGTCGCGGAGCGCCTGCAGCAGCACGATGCGGTCCGGGAAGTACCGGTAGACCGTGCCGATGGACGCGCCGGCGCGCTCGGCGACCATCGCGGTCGTCAGGCGGTCGAAGCCGATCTCGTCCACCACCTCCGCGGCGGCGTCGAGGAGGGCGTCGATCCGGGCGGCGCTGCGCTCCTGGATCGGCTCCGTCCGCACGAGCGGCGCTCCGGCGGTGTTCTGTGCAGCGACCAGGTCGTTGATGGGCACGAGGGCGACTCCTTCTTTCTCTCACTCCACGATACGCGTGCGGGTCCCCAGCCCGGCGACGGTTCGTTCCGTCGCAGTAATCGGATCATATTGTGGAAATCTCACCTTTGCTGGGGAAATTCCTCCGACACACCGAAGAATCCTCACCCCAGATCTGGGGGCTGCGTCTGAGCGAACCCTCACTCCGTGAGAAACTGGTACCTCTATGACTGCCACCCCAGCCAAGCGCAGCGCGAGCGTCGACCCGATCATGCACCGCGCAGCGCGTGTCGAGGACGCGTTCCACGAGTTCCGCGCCCACCGCGCCCGCCGGCGCGGGTTCCTGGCGACCATCGTCCCGTACACCGGCTACGGCTCGCCCACCTGGGTGCGGATCCTCGGGCGCGTCGTGCTGGCGAAGGAGCCGCGGCCCGGCAGCCGCGCCGAGCGCAAGCACCGCAAGCGCGAGGAGTCGATCCGCGGCTGGCGCTCGTTCGTCAGCGTGCCGGTCAGCGACGTCACGGTCACGGTGGAGGTGGACGGCGCGCACCACGAGGTGCGGCCCGACCGCGGCGGCGTCATCGACACCGTGCTCCCCGTGCAGCTCACGCCGGGCTGGCACACCGTCAAGCTCACCACGCCGGAGTCCGCGCGCGTGTTCGAGGCGCCGGTCTACATCGTGGACCCCAAGGCCACCTTCGGAATCATCTCGGACGTCGACGACACGGTCATGGTCACCGCGCTCCCCCGGCCCTTCCTCGCCGCCTGGAACACGTTCGTGCTGGACGAGCACGCGCGCGTGCCCACGCCGGGGATGTCGGTGCTGCTGGAGCGGCTGGCGACCGCGCATCCCGGCGCCCCGGTGATCTACCTCTCCACCGGAGCCTGGAACGTCGCCCCGACCCTCACCCGGTTCCTCTCCCGCAACCTCTTCCCCGCCGGTCCCCTGCTGCTCACCGACTGGGGGCCGACGCACGACCGGTTCTTCCGCTCGGGCCGCGAGCACAAGCGCACCAGCCTGTCGCGGCTGGCCGACGAGTTCCCCGGGCTGAAGTGGCTGCTGATCGGCGACGACGGTCAGCACGACGAGACGCTCTACGGCGAGTTCACCACCGAGCACCCGGAGAACGTCGCCGGTGTCGCCATCCGGCAGCTCTCCAACAGTGAGGCCGTCCTCGCCGGTGGTCGCTCTAAGGCAGAGAAGCACAGCGAGTTCTCCGGCGCGCCGTGGGTCTACGCTCCCGACGGTGCGGGGCTGAGCGACCAGCTCAAGCAGCACGGCCTGCTGCCCTGAGCCGGGCGCGCGACGTGTCGGCCGCCTGAGCCAGACTGGGTCCATGACCTCCCGCGCCGACCTGCTGCGCCTGCGCCGCCTCGCCCACGCGATCGACGGCGACCGGGAGGCCACCCCCGCCGACGTCGCCCGCCGGATGCTCGCCGTGCAGGCGCAGGACTTCGCCGCGGGCTCCTGGGCGCTCGGCGTGCGCACCGGCGGCGCCACCCGTGCCGATGTGCTGGCCGACCTCGACGCCGGGCGCATCGTGCGGTCCTGGCCGATGCGCGGAACGCTGCACTTCGTCCCGCCCGAAGACCTCCGCTGGATGCTCGGCGTGACGACCGGCCGGATGATCGCGGGCCTGGCCGCCCGGCACAAGCAGCTCGAACTGGACACGCCCGACTTCGCCCGCGCCCGCGACCTGGTCACCGACGCCCTCGCCGGCGGCGGCCGCATCGGCCGGGCCGAGCTGACGGAGCTGTGGGAGGCGCACGGCATCGCGACGGCGGGCCAGCGCGGCTACCACCTCATCTACTACCTGGCGCAGACCGGGCTGATCTGCTGGGGGCCGACGCTGCGCACCCAGCAGGCGCTGGTGCTGCTGGACGAGTGGGCGCCGGCCGCCCGGCAGCTCGACCCGGACGAGGCGTGGGGTGAGTTCCTCCTCCGCTACCTGCGCGGCCACGGCCCGGCGACCGTGAAGGACTTCGTGTGGTGGACCAAGGGCACGGTCGCGGGAGCCAAGACCGCCCGGGCGGTCCTCGGCGACAGGATCACCGCGCTGGAGGTCGACGGGGTCGAGTACCTGCTGACGGCCGAGCTGGCCGACCGGGCTGCGGGGCTCGCGGAGTCGCGCCGGGAGCGGGAGGCCGTCCAGCTCCTGCCCGCCTTCGACGAGTACCTGCTCGGATACCAGCGGCGCGACCTCGTGCTCGACGACGAGTATTTCCAGCGGATCGTGCCCGGCGGCAACGGCGTGTTCCAGCCGATCGTGGTGGCCCGCGGGCGCATCGTGGGCACCTGGCGGCGCGGCAAGTCCGATGCGGTGGACATCGAGCCGTTCGCTCCGCTCAGCGCGGCGCAGCAGCAGGCCGCCGATCGCGCCGCCGCGGCCTATCGGCGCTATGCCGGCTGACTCGCGCCGTCCCCGCTCCGACTACGCTGGAACCGTGCGTTCGACGTTCCGGGTACCCCTCACCCTCCCCGCGAACATCCGGTCTTCGACGCGCCTCCCCTTCCTGCAGGTGGCCAAGACCGCCACGGCGATGATCATCTCCTGGGGCCTCGCCGCGGTGCTCTTCCCCGGCGAGCTGCCGGTGTTCGGGACGATCGCCGCCCTGCTCGTCGTGCAGCCGAGCGTGAACCAATCCGTCGGGCGCGCGATCGAGCGCTCGATCGGCGTGATCTTCGGCGTCATCATCGCCTACGTCGTCGGGCTGCTGTTCGGCGCGAACACCTGGATCGTGCTGCTCGCCATCGTCGCGTCCCTCGTCATCTCCTGGGCGCTCAAGCTGACGCCGGGCACCGCGAACCAGATCCCGATCAGCGTCATGCTCGTCCTCTCGCTCGGCGCGACGAACCCGGAGTACGCGGTCGCCCGCATCGTGGAGACCGTGCTCGGCGCCGCGATCGGCGTCATCGTGAACATCGCGATCGTCCCGCCCGTGCTCACCGGACCGGCGCGCACCGCAGTGCTCGACCTCGGCCGCGAGATCGCGTCGACGCTCGACCGGCTCGCCGTCGCCCTCACCAGCCGGCCCACGCCCGGCGAGCGGGACGCTCTGCTGATCGAGGCGCGCCTGCTGCGCCCGATGGAGAAGAAGGCGGAGGCCGCGCTGAACGCCGCCGACGAGAGCCTCACCCTCAATCCGCGGCAGGCCAAGCATCGCGTCGAGCTGGAGCACGACCAGCAGCTCTTCGCCCGGCTGCGCCCGCTGATCACGCGGTCGCTCGGCATGACCCGCGCCTTCCACGACCACTACGACGACAGCCTCGCGGAGGAGCCGACCATCGCGGCCATCGCCGACGAGCTGGAGCGCTCCGCCCATGACCTCCGGCTGCTCTCCCGCGACCCCGACGCCCCCGCCGTCGAGCCGGGCACCGAGACCGCGGGCATCCCCGTGCTGACGGCGCCGCTCGTCATCAGCACGCCGAACCCGCTGCACTGGGTGCTGATCGGCTCGCTCATGGAGGACCTCCGCCGCATCCACGCGGAGATCACCGGAGACGACGACGCCGCCTGAGCCGCGCCGTGGGGGCTCAGGCGGCGTCGTGAGACTCGCTCAGGCAGTCAGCGCTGCGACGGCCTCCGCCAGTGGGAGCGTCGACCGCTCGCCGTTCCGGCGGTCCCACAGCTCGACCTCGCCGTCGGCGGCGCCGCGGCCGGCGACCAGGACGCGCGGGATGCCGATCAGCTCGGCGTCCCCGAACTTCACCCCGGGCGACACCTTGGGGCGGTCGTCCAGCAGCACCTCGAGCCCGGCGGCCTCCAGCTCCGCAGCGGCCTGCTCGGCCACCTCGAACGCGACGGCCTCCCGGCCCGCGGCGACGACGTGCACGTCGAACGGCGAGACCGCCGCCGGCCAGACCAGGCCCTTGTCGTCGTTGTTCTCCTCGGCGATGATCGCCAGGATCCGGGTGACGCCGATGCCATAGGAGCCCATCGTCACGGTGACGAGCTTGCCGTTCTCGTCCAGCACCTTCAGCCCCAGGGCCTCGGCGTACTTGCGGCCGAGCTGGAAGACGTGGCCGATCTCCATGCCGCGCGCGAGCTCGACGGGGCCGGAGCCGTCCGGAGCGGGGTCGCCCGGCTTGACCTCGGCGACCTCCACGGTGCCGTCCCAGGCGAAGTCGCGGCCGGCGACCAGGCCGAAGACGTGCTTGCCCTCGACGTTCGCGCCGGTGATCCAGCCGGAGCCGTCGACCACGCGCGGGTCGACGACGTAGCGGATGCCGGTGGCGGCCTCCTCGCCGAGCACTGGGCCCTCGGCCGACCAGGGGCCGATGTAGCCCTTCACGAGGCCGGGGTGCTTGCGGAAGTCGTCCTCGGTCGCGGCGTCCACCTCGGCGGGCGCGAAGGCGACCTCGGCGCGCTTGAGGTCGACCTCCCGGTCGCCGGGCAGGCCGACGACGACGAGCTCGCGCGTGCCGTCCAGGTGCGTGAGCGCCAGGACGACGTTCTTGAGCGTGTCCGCCGCGGTCCAGGCGCGGCCGTCCGGACGCGGGTGCTTCTCGTTGGCGACGTCGACCAGGGTCTGGATGGTGGGCGTGTCCGGGGTGTCGAGCACCTCCTGCGGCGTCAGCTTCTCGTAGCCGCGGGTGGGCGGGGCGAGCGTGGTGAAGGCCTCCACGTTGGCCGCGTAGCCGCCGGCCGAGCGGACGAAGGTGTCCTCGCCGACCGGAGTGGGGTGCAGGAACTCCTCGCTGCGCGAGCCGCCCATCGCGCCGGCGTCGGCCTGCACGATGACGTAGTCGAGGCCGAGGCGGCTGAAGATGCGCTCGTAGGCGTCGCGCTGCGCCATGTAGCTGGTGTCGAGGCCCGCGTCGGTGTAGTCGAACGAGTAGGCGTCCTTCATGGTGAACTCGCGGCCGCGCAGCAGGCCGGCGCGGGGACGCGCCTCGTCGCGGTACTTGTCCTGGATCTGATAGATCGAGAGCGGCAGGTCCTTGTACGAGGAGTAGAGGTCCTTCACCAGCAGGGTGAAGACCTCCTCGTGCGTGGGGGCGAGCAGGTAGTCGGCGTCCTTGCGGTCCTTGAGGCGGAAGATGCCGTCGCCGTACTCCTCCCACCGGCCGGTGGCCTCGTAGGGCTCGCGCGGCAGCAGCGCGGGGAAGTGCACCTCGTGCGCCCCGGCCGCGGTCATCTCCTCGCGGATGATCTGCTCGATGCGCGCCTTGACCCGCAGTCCCAGCGGCAGCCACGCGAAGATGCCCGGCGCCTGGCGGCGGATGTAGCCCGCGCGCACGAGGAGCTTGTGGCTGGTCACCTCCGCGTCGGAGGGGTCTTCACGGAGGGTGCGGAGGAAGTAGTTCGTCAGGCGAGTAGGCACCGTTCCATGTTAGTGGTGCGGTGGAGGCCGCCCCCGCCGTCCGTTCCTCCGGAGAATCGGGCGAGCCCGGCGCCGATCTCCGTACCTACGGACACTCACGCCGCGTGTCGGACCGATTCTCCGGATGAGCCGACGCGGTCAGCAACTCCGGAGAGTTCGGCCGACACGCCGTGGGGATGACCGTAACTCCGGATTTCGTGGCCGGATCGGCCGTGGACTCCGGAGTTAGTGCCGAGCCCGCGGTGGCGCGAGGGCCGGGTCAGTGGCCGACGGTGACGGTGGGCTCGCCCGAGGCGACCTGGGCGTCCTCCATCTCGGCGGCGATGCGGTTCGCCTCCTCGATGAGGGTCGCCACGATCTCGGCCTCGGGGACGGTCTTGATGACCTCGCCCTTGACGAAGATCTGGCCCTTGCCGTTGCCGCTCGCGACGCCGAGGTCGGCCTCACGGGCCTCGCCGGGACCGTTGACGACGCAGCCCATCACCGCGACGCGCAGCGGCACGCTCATGCCCTGGAGGCCCTCGGTGACGCTGTCTGCGAGGGTGTAGACGTCGACCTGGGCACGGCCGCAGCTCGGGCAGGAGACGATCTCCAGCTTGCGCTCGCGGAGGTTCAGCGACTGCAGGATCTGCAGGCCGACCTTCACCTCCTCGGCGGGAGGCGCGGACAGCGAGACGCGGATGGTGTCGCCGATGCCCTCCGACAGCAGGATGCCGAACGCGGTCGCGGACTTGATGGTGCCCTGGAACGCCGGGCCGGCCTCGGTCACGCCGAGGTGGAGGGGCCAGTCGCCCCGCTCGGCGAGCTGGCGGTAGGCCTTCACCATCACGATCGGGTCGTTGTGCTTGACCGAGATCTTGAAGTCGTGGAAGTCGTGCTCCTCGAAGAGGCTGGCCTCCCAGACGGCGCTCTCGACCAGCGCCTCGGCGGTCGGCTTGCCGTACTTCTGCAGGAGGCTCGGCTCCAGCGAGCCGGCGTTGACGCCGATGCGGAGCGAGACGCCCGCGGCCTTCGCGTAGGCGGCGATCTTGCCGACCTGGTCGTCGAACTTGCGGATGTTGCCCGGGTTCACGCGGACGGCCGCACAACCGGCGTCGATCGCCGCGTAGACGTAGTTCGGCTGGAAGTGGATGTCGGCGATGACCGGGATCTGACTCTTCTTGGCGATGATCGGCAGCGCCTCGGCGTCGTCGCGGCTCGGCACGGCGACGCGCACGATGTCACAGCCGGAGGCCGTCAGCTCGGCGATCTGCTGGAGGGTCGCGTTGATGTTCGTCGTCGGCGTCGTGCACATCGACTGGACGCTGACCGGGGCGTCGCCGCCGACCAGGACCTTTCCGACACGGATCTGACGGGACTTGCGACGGGGTGCGAGGGTCTCGGGGACCTTGGGCATCCCCAGGTTGATTGCTGCCACCCGCTAATCCTACGCGGCCGAGTGGGAAGCTCCTGGGCGTCGAGTGAACGGAGTGTGTGCGGGGGTCAGCCGAACAGGTTGACCGGCTTCACGATGTCCGCGTACATCAGCAGCAGGCTCATCCCGCCGAGCACGACCACCACCGCCATCGTCAGCGGCATGAGCTTCGCCATGTCGACCGGTCCGGGGTCGCGGCGCTTGAACAGCTTCGCGATGGACCGCCGGAAGCCCTCCCACAGCGCGCCCGCGATGTGGCCGCCGTCGAGCGGCAGCAGCGGGATCAGGTTGAACACGAACAGCGCGATGTTCAGCGACGCCAGGATGCCGATCATCGAGTACACCTTGTCGACCACGGGCACGCCGTTGAGAGCGGTCAACTCCCCCGCCGCGCGGCCGACCCCGACCAGGCTGAGCGGCCCGTTCGGGTCGCGCGGGGCGGAGCCGAACGCCGCGTTCCAGACGTCGACCATGCGCTGCGGCAGGTGTATGACGACGCCGACGACCGCCGCGGTCTGGGCGCCAACTGCCGGGAGGACGGAGGTGATGGGTTGCGGGACGAGTTCCGGCACGGAACCGATCCCGGCGAAGCCCGCTTTGAGCGTCTCGGCGCTCCCATCCGCGGCCTTCACCACCTGGCCGTTGGCGTCGAGCTTGGCAACGGTGGTGGTCGTCGGGGTAAGCGTCAATGCCACGTCCTTGCCGTCCCGTCGGACGACGACGGTGAGCGGGCGATCGGCGGACTGCCGGATGATCGCGGTCGACTGCGCCCAGGAGGTGATCTTCGTGCCGTCGATGCTCACGATGGTGTCGCGCGGCTTGATTCCGGCCGCCGCGGCGGGCGCCTTCGGGTCGCTCGGGCTGCAGGTCTGCTTCGTCGTGGCCGCCGTGTTGGTCGCGACGCACTGGCTCACGCTTCCCACCGTCAGCGAGTTCTGCGCCGTCCCGAACCCCATCAGCAGCACCCCGAACAGCACCACCGCGATGAGCAGGTTCATGAAGGGGCCGCCGAACATGATGACGACGCGCTTCCAGACCGGCAGGCGGTAGAAGGTGCGGCCCTCCTCGCCCTCACCGACCGTCTCGGCGCTGGAGGTGCGGGCGTCCTGCACCATGGCCTGCATGAACCCGGTGGTCGCGTTGCGGCCGCTCCCGCCGTCCTTGCCGGGCGGGAACATCCCGATCATCGAGATGTAGCCGCCGAGCGGGATCGCCTTGACGCCGTACTCGGTCTCGCCGCGCCGGAACGAGAACAGCGTCCGGCCGAATCCGATCATGTACTGGGTGACCTTGACGCCGAACAGCTTGGCCGGCACCAGGTGGCCGATCTCGTGCAGCGCGATCGAGAGCGCGACGCCCACCAGGATGATGACGACGCCGAGGACGAAGAGCAGCACGGAATCCACGTCCCCAGGCTAGCGGCGGACGCTTGGAGAGAGCCGCACGAAAGCTATGCGGGTGCGATGCCTACCGGCCGGCGAGGTGCGCGTCGGCGGTCGCCCGGGCCCAGCGCTCCGCCTCCGCCAGCGACTCCAGGGTCAGCTCGCCGGCCGGCTCGTGCTCGTCCACGACTCGCTCCACCGTCTCCACGATGTCCAGGTAGCCGATCGCTCCCGCGTGGAACGCCGCCACCGCCTGCTCGTTGGCCGCATTGAACACCGCCGGGTACGTCCCGCCCGCCGCGCCCACGCGCTTGGCGAGCGCCACAGCGGGGAACGCCTCGTCGTCCAGCGGCTCGAACGTCCAGGTGTGCGCCTGCGTCCAGTCCAGCGGCGCGCCGACGCCGGGCACCCGGTCCGGCCACCCGAGGCCGAGCGAGATCGGGAGGCGCATGTCGGGCGGCGAGGCCTGCGCGATGGTCGAGCCGTCCACGAACTCCACCATCGAGTGGATGACGGACTGCGGGTGCACGGTGACGTCGATCCGCTCGAACGGGACGTCGAAGAGCAGGTGCGCCTCGATCACCTCCAGGCCCTTGTTGACCAGCGTCGCCGAGTTAGTCGTCACGACCAGTCCCATGTCCCAGGTGGGGTGCGCGAGGGCCTCGGCGGGCGTGACGTCGCGGAGCGAGTCGCGCGAGCGGCCGCGGAACGGGCCTCCCGACGCCGTCAGCACCAGCCGGCGGACCTCGTCCGCCGTGCCGGAGCGCAGGGCCTGGGCGATGGCCGAGTGCTCGGAGTCGACCGGCACGAGCTGTCCGGGCGCCGCCGCCTGCTTGACCAGGGCGCCGCCGACGATCAGCGACTCCTTGTTCGCAAGCGCGAGCATCGCGCCGGTCTCCAGGGCCGCGAGCGTCGGCCCCAGCCCGACGGAGCCGGTGATGCCGTTGAGCACCACGTCGGCCTGCACTGTGTGCAGGAGCCGCACCGCGTCGTCCGCGCCGAGCGCCTTCTCGCGCACGCCGAACCGCTCCGCCTGCTCGGCGAGGAGGCCGGCGTTGCGCCCGGCGGTGAGCCCCACCACGTCGAAGCGGTCGGGGTTCGCCGCGATGACGTCGAGCGCCTGCGTGCCGATCGAGCCGGTGGACCCGAGGATGACGACGCGGCGCGCGGGCATCAGCGGCTCGTCTTCAGGATGTCGATCACGAACACCATTGTGTCGGTCGCCTTGATCGCTCCGGAACCCTGCGCGCCGTAGCCGTCGGCCGGCGGCACGATCGCGATCACCTGGGAACCGACCTTCTGGCCTTCGAGGGCCTTCTGGAAGCCCTTGACGACGCCGGTGGTCTGGAAGGTCGCGACCTGGTTGCGGCTCCAGCTCGAGTCGAACATCTGGCCGTTCCTCCAGAGCACCCCCTTGTACTGGACGGTGACGGTGTCGCCGGACTGCACGGTCTCGCCGTCGCCCTGCTTGAGCACGGCGATCTTGGTCTCGGTCGGCGGGTCGGCCTTCGGGATGGTGATGCTCGGCTCGCCGGTCTTGGCGTCGTCCTTGACGGTCGGGAAGCCGGGGGTCGGCGCGACCGGCGTGCCGTTGGCCCGGGTCGGGGCGATGTCGGCGATGTCGGCGACGAACACCACGGTGTCCTTCGAGGTCAGCTTGAGCTGCGAGATGTCGGCGTTGCCGAACGCGGTCTTGGCCGGGGCGGTGAGCACCACGCGCGAGCCGACCGGGAGGCACTCCACCGCACGCACCAGGCCGGGGACGAACGTCTTGTCGTCGACCGTGATGGACTGCGTCGCCTGGCCGTCGAAACCGGCGGGGGCCGTGAGGGACTTGCCGGTGGTGCCGTTGTAGGCGGCGAGGGCGATGTCGATGCTGGAGCCGGCCTTGGCCTCCTTGCCCTTGCCCTTGATGACCACCGTCCGTTCGAGGTCGCTGGTCTTCAGCGGGGCCGGGACGGTTACTTCAGGGGTCTTCAGGAAGGCCCCAGAGACCTTGATCGAATCGGAGGAGGATCCCGACTTCACGTTCTGGCAGGTCGCGGCGGCAGCGGTGCTCGACGCGGACGGACTGGGCGACGAGGAGCTGCAGGCGGCGAGGCCGGCGACGACGAGGGCGGCTGTGAGGACGGAGAGGGATCTGCGCACGAGGAGCCAGTCTGCCTCATCCACCTAGGTCCCCGCTGAACGGACGCCGGAACAACGCCCATACGATGGAGGACATGACCCGCGACTTCTCCGTCCCCCAGTCCCGCCACGTCGTCACCGAGCTCCCCGGCCCGCGCTCGGTGGAACTGCAGCAGCGGCGTGTCGCCTCGGTGAGCCGCGGCGCCGGGACGCTCGCGAACATCTACATGGAGTCCGGGTCCGGCGCGATCCTGGTCGACGTCGACGGCAACCGGCTGATCGACCTGGGCTGCGGCATCGGCGTGACCACCATCGGCCACGCCCACCCCGCCGTCGCTGCGGCCGCCGCCGAGCAGGCCGCGAAACTCACTCACACGCTCTTCACGGTGACCCCGTACGAGAACTACGTGCGCGTCGCCGAGAAGCTGGCCGAGATCACCCCCGGCGACTTCGAGAAGCACAGCATCCTGGTCAACTCGGGTGCGGAGGCCGTCGAGAACGCGGTGAAGATCGCGCGCAAGTACACGGGCCGCCGAGCCATCGCGACGCTCGACCACGCCTTCCACGGCCGCACCAACCTGACCATGGCGATGACCTACCGCCCCTGGCCGGAGCGCGCCGGCATGGGGCCGTTCCCTGGCGAGATCTACAGCCTCCCGATCAGCTACCCGTTCCGCGACCCGGAGGGGATGACGGGCGAGGAGGCCGCCGAGCGCACCATCGACTACATCGAGACGCACATCGGCGCCACCGAGCTCGCGGCGCTGTTCGTGGAGCCGGTGCAGGGCGACGGCGGCGTCATCATCCCGGCGCCCGGCTACTTCAAGCGCCTCTCCGAGTACTGCACCGAGAACGGCATCGTCTTCGTCGCGGACGAGATCCAGGCCGGCATCGGCCGCACCGGCACCTGGTACTCGATCGAGCACCACGGCGTCGTCCCCGACCTCATCACGTCGGCGAAGGGCATCGCCGGCGGCTTCCCGCTCGCGGCGGTCACCGGCCGCGCCGAGATCATGGACGCGGTCCAGCCCGGCGGCATCGGCGGCACCTTCGGCGGCAACCCGGTCTCCACCGCCGCCGCGCTCGCGGTCTTCGAGGCGTTCGAGCAGGAGGACCTGCTCGCCGAGGCGAAGCGGGTCGAGAAGGCGCTGTGGGCGCGGATCGGGGACTGGGCCGAGCGCTTTCCGGTCGTCGGCGAGGTCCGCGGCGTCGGCGCCATGTTCGGCGTCGAGCTGGTCGTTCCCGGCACGAAGAAGCCCAACCCGGAGGCGCTGAAGTCCGTGCTCGCGCACGCGACCGCCAACGGCGTCATCCCGCTCGACGCCGGGAGCTGGGACAGCGTCCTGCGGCTGTTGCCGTCGGTCGTCATCAGCGAGGAGCTCGTCGACGACGCCGCCACCGTGATCGAAGAGGCGCTCGGCCGGCTCGGCTGATCCGCCAGGAGACGGAGCCCATGCGCCTCCCCCGCCGACGGCTCGCCGCCGCGGTCCTCGCGACCGCGGCGGCACTCGCGACGCTTCCCGCCGTCGGCGCCGGGCCCGCGGAGGATGCGCGGGCGGCGACCGGAACGACGGCGACCGGAGCGGCGGCGACGCGGGCAGCAACGCCGGCCCGGCCCGCGTTCGACCCCGGCGACATCATCAGCGACGACAGCTTCTACAACCCGTACGCGATGACGGCCGGCCAGGTGCAGCGCTTCCTCGACAGCCGCGCCTGCACGCCGAAGGACGCGTCGCCCTGCCTGGCGGACTTCCGCATGGACGTGCCGCGCACCCCCGCCTCCGCCGAGCGGTGCGCCGCCATCCCCGCACGCACGAACGAGCGCGCCAGCAGCATCATCGTGCGCATCGCGCAGGCGTGCACGATCAGCCCGCGCGTGCTCCTCGTGCTGCTGCAGAAGGAGCAGTCGCTGCTGACCACGCCGAGCGCCTCCGGCTACCAGAAGGCCACCGGGTACGCGTGCCCGGACACCGCCGCCTGCGACACGCGCTACTTCGGCTTCTTCAACCAGCTCTACCGGGCGGCCTGGCAGTTCCGCGAGTACACCGCGCACCCGTCCGATTGGCGCTACCGGGTCGGGACGAACCGCATCCAGTACCATCCGGACGCCACCTGCGGGGCGAGCACGGTCACGGTGGTGAACCAGGCGACGGCGAACCTGTACAACTACACGCCGTACCAGCCCGACAAGCAGACCGTCGCGCACCCGACCGGCCCCGGCGACGCCTGCTCGGCGTTCGGGAACCTCAACTTCTCGCGGCTGTACACGAGCTGGTTCGGCGACCCGCGCAGCGTGCGGTACCCGGGCCTCCAGCTCCCCTGCTTGATCTACACGGGAGGCTGGGGATGCGCGCCGCTGCGCCCGTTCGAGAGTTGAGGATCGCATGCCCCTCGCGGCATACGATCGGGATTACCCTCGTTCTGTGAGTCTGACAGCGCCCGACGGCGGGCATGAAGCGGAGGCCGAAGTCCTCCCCCGCCCCGGACTGACCTACTTCATCGGCCGCCGCGTGGTCGCACCACTGCTGCGCCTGATCTACCGGCCGCGCGTCATCGGCGCCCGCAACGTGCCGCGGCACGGCAAGATCATCCTGGCCAGCAACCATCTGTCGTTCATCGACTCGCTGGTCATCCCGATGATCTCCCCCCGCCGGGTGCAGTTCCTCGCCAAGTCGCACTACTTCGAGGGCACCGGCTTCAAGGGCGCGGTCTCGCGGTCGTTCTTCACCGCGATCGGCGCCGTCGGCGTCAAGCGCGGGGCCGGCCAGGCCGCCCAGGAGGCCCTGGAGCAGTCGCGCCGCATCATCGACACCGGTGCCGCGTTCGCGCTCTACCCGGAGGGCACCCGCTCGCTGGACGGCCGCCTCTACAAGGGGCGCACCGGTATCGGCTGGCTGGCGCTGACCACGGGGGCCAAGGTCGTCCCGGTCGGCTTGATCGGCACGAACGAGGTGCAGCCGGTCGGCGCGAAGTTCCCGCGCGTGCGGCGTATCACCATCGCGTTCGGCGAACCCATCGACGTCGCGCACTACGGCCCGGCGGAGTCCGGCCGCGCGCGGCGCCAGGCGACCGACGAGATCATGGCGGCCATCCACGCCCTCACCGGCCAGGAGCTCGCCGGCGTTTACAACGAGTCGCCGCCGGCGAACACCGTCGAGCGCGTCAAGCGCGCGTTCCGCCCCGAGCGCCTCTAGCGCCCACTCCGGCGCGATTCGCGCCGAATGTCGCAGCCGTCAGGCCAGCGTCAGGGTCTCCGGCTCGTGGCCGACGGGGAAGTTGACGCTCGCGGCGATGAAGCACTTCTGCGACGCCGGCGCGTGCAGGGACGCCGCGAGCTCGGCCTGCGCGGGATCGGCGATCGTCACCTTCGGCCGCAGCGTGGCGCTCGTGAAGTGGCCGCCGCCGTCGTTCGTCTGCTCCATCACGCCGGTCGCGGCGTCGGTGTAACCGACCACGACCACGCCCGCACGCGCTGCCTCCGCCAGGTAGCTGAGCATGTGGCACTGGCTGAGCGCGGCGAGCAGCAGCTCCTCGGGGTTCCAGCGGTCAGTGTCGCCGAAGAAGGCGCGGTCCGCCGAGCCCTCGATGGGGTGCTTGCCCTCGGTGCTCACCGTGTGGTCGCGGCCGTAGGCCTTGTAGCCGCTGGTGCCCTCCCCCCGGTTGCCGGTCCACTGCAGGTCGATCGCATAGCGGTGCTCGAGCTTCATGGTCCGATTCTCGCACCCCGGCTAAACTGGCCAGCATCATGACTGACACCCTGAGCACGCCCACGTTCACTGTGGCGCAAGAACGCCGCATCGTCACCGCCATCCCCGGCCCGAAGTCTCAGGAGCTGCACCAGCGCCGCCTCGCCGTGGTCCCGACCGGCGTGTCGTCGGCGCTGCCCGTGTACATCGCCCGCGCGAACGGCGCCATCCTGGTCGACGTCGACGGCAACCAGTTCGTCGACTTCGGCGCCGGCATCGGCGTGACCACCATCGGTCACACCGAGACCGCCGTCGTCGCGGCAGCCGCCGAGCAGCTCCAGGACGTCATCCACACGCTCTTCACCATCACGCCGTACGAGGAGTACGTGCGCGTCGCCGAGCTGCTCGCCGCGCACACGCCCGGCGACCACGCCAAGAAGACCGTGCTGGTCAACTCCGGCGCGGAGGCCGTCGAGAACGGCGTCAAGATCGCCCGCAAGCACACCGGCCGCCGCGCCGTCGCCGTGCTCGACCACGCCTACCACGGCCGCACCAACCTCACGATGGCCATGAACTACAAGGCGATGCCGTACGCGACCGGCTTCGGCCCGTTCGCGGGCGACGTCTACCACGCGCCCAACTCCTACCCGTACCGCGACGGGCTGAGCGGCGCCGAGGCGGCCGCGCGCACCATCGCGTACCTCGAGAAGGTCGTCGGCGCGACCGACCTGGCCTGCCTGGTCGCCGAGCCGATCCAGGGCGAGGGCGGTTTCGTCGTTCCGGCCGAGGGCTACCTCGCGGCGCTGCAGGAATGGTGCACGGCCAACGGCGTCGTCTTCATCGCCGACGAGATCCAGAGCGGAATGGCCCGCACCGGCGCGTTCTTCGCCAGCGAGCACTTCGGGCTGGTCCCCGACCTGGTGCTGAGCGCCAAGGGCATCGCGGGCGGCCTCCCGCTCGCCGCCGTCACCGGCCGCGCCGAGATCATGGACTCCGCCCAGCCCGGCGGCCTCGGCGGCACGTTCGGGGGCAACCCGGTCGCCGCGGCGGCCGCGATCGCGGTGTTCGAGCAGATCGAGAAGGGCGACCTCCTCGCGCACGGCGCCCGCATCGAGAAGGCCCTCAAGCCCGCGCTGGAAGAGCTGAAGGCGAAGTACGACGTTATCGGCGACGTGCGCGGCATCGGCGCGATGGTCGCGATCGAGCTGGTCCAGCCGGGCACCGGCGAGACCACCAAGGTCCCGAACCCGGAGGCCGTGAACGCGATCGTCGCCTACGCGGCCCAGCACGGCATCCTGTTCCTCAACGCCGGCACCTACGGCAACGTGCTCCGCTTCCTGCCGAGCCTCGCCGTGAGCGACGCGCTCATCGCGGACGCCCTGTCCGTCCTCGACGACGCGTTCGCGGCGCTGTGACGCCGGAGGTCTTCACGACCGCCGAAGCCGTGGAGCTCGCCGTCGTCGAGCGCAGCGGGTTCGTCGAGTCCCGGCACGCCGGGTCGGCCGTGGTGCTCGGTCCGGACGGCGCCGTCGTCCGGACCCTCGGGGCGCCGGAGAAGCCGGTGTTCCCGCGCTCGTCGCTGAAGCCGTTCCAGGCGGTCGCGGTGATGGGCGCCGGCGTGCGGCTGGAGGGCGCGGGGGCCGTGCTGGCGACCGCGAGCCACGCGGGCACCCCCGCGCACGTCTCGGTGGTCCGCGGGCTGCTCGCGCAGGCCCAGCTCACCGAGGACGCGCTGCGCTGCCCCGCGGACTGGCCGCTGGACGGCGCTGCGCGCGAGAACGCGATCCGCGACGGCGCACAGCGCAGCCCGGTGTTCATGAACTGCTCCGGGAAGCACGCCGCGATGCTCCTGGCCTGCCAGGTCAACCACTGGCCGCTGGAGAACTACCTCGATCAGCAGCACCCGCTGCAGCAGCACGTCCGCGACACCACGGAGCGCCTGACCGGCGAGAAGGTCGTCGCGACCGGCGTCGACGGCTGCGGCGCGCCCGTGCACGCGATGTCGCTGCTGGCGCTCGCCCGCGGAATCCAGCGGATCGGCACGGCGTCGGAGGGCTCGCCTTTCGCGCTCTACCGCAACGCCGCGCTGCTGCGCACCGCGGTGCTCGCCAACGGCTGGGCCATCGACGGGCCGGGCCGCGCCAACACCGTGGTGATCGACGAACTGGGGATCTTCGCCAAGCTGGGCGCCGAGGGCGTCATGGTGATGGCCGCGCCGGACGGGACGACGGTCAGCCTCAAGGTGCTGGACGGCAGCCTGCGCGCGGCCTCCATCGTCGCCCTGTCGCTGCTGGCCGACGCGGGCGCGATCGAGCGCGCCGCGGTGGAGGCCGTCGCCCCGAAGCTGGACCTCGCGGTGCTCGGCAACGGGGTCCCGGTGGGCGAGATCCGCGCCTCGTACGCCCGCTGACCTCCCCCCGAAGGGCACGTAGGCGCCCCCAAACCGCTTCTGGAGCGTTTACGCGCCCTCGGAGAGGATGGCAGCGGGTCGACCTTCAGCAGGAGAGGCCTTCAATTTGGTAGCGACGTTCGATCCCGGCCGTGGCTTGGCCCCATGCGCTTCTCGCGACCCGCGTCTGATGCGCCTCGAATTCTCGTTCGTCTTCGAATCGCTCCACTACCGACCAGATCAAGAGATTGTCGGTTCGAGTCACTTCGAACGAGACGCACCCGCGCTCGGCCCGGGTGAGCTGGATGTGTAGAGGCAGGTGGAGCCCAACAATGTTTGCTTCATCCTCGGTCTTGCAGACCAGTTGACCGAAGAGACGTACCTCACTCATTGGTCCAGGGTAGAGCCGACCTCGCCGTCCGAAACATGATCGCGTCGCCGACAACCCAGTGCATGGCTTCGGTCGAGGGGTGAGTCTGCAAAGCTCTTTCCATGGAACACTTGGGGCTTTCCAGCGATTTCCCGCCGTTTGGTCTCCGCATCCAGGCGGGAGAGTTGATCCTCCGACCGATCACGGACGAAATTCTGCCGCAGCTCATCGCTGTGGCCACCGGCTGAATACACGATCCGGCGCTCATGCCTTTCTACTATCCCTGGACTGATGCGCCTACGGACAGGTTGCCCACCGAGGCGAACCCATCACGGTCTCGGGAGCTGAGGAATTCCGCGCTTTCATCGGCCTGGAGTCCTCAGAACACGCGCTCGCAGACCGATCGGCGGCGGGGTGACTCTAGAAGTCGCGGGACGGCGACCGCGACGAGCGCGGCGCGCGCGGATGAGCAGCGAGACGAACTGACGAAATCCGCCCTGGTTCAGCGCGGATTTTACGGAATCAGCACGATCGTCAGCAGATTGCTATCGAAATCCTCCGTGAAGAAGGCTAGGGTGATGTCGAACCATCACGTCGAAGTGTGAGGAGCTGAGGAGCCCCATGAAGGTCGCGATCCCCCGCGAGATCAAGAACAACGAATTCCGCGTGGCGATTACGCCCGCAGGCGTCCACGACCTGGTCGGTGCCGGCCACGACGTGTACGTCGAGACCGGAGCCGGAGTGGGCTCGTCCATCCCCGACGAGCTGTACGCCGGCGCAGGGGCGACCATCCTCCCCGATGCGGAGAGCACCTGGGCGGCGGGCGACCTCATCCTCAAGGTGAAGGAGCCGATCGCCTCCGAGTACGACTACTTCCGCGAGGGTCTGGTGCTCTTCACGTACCTGCACCTGGCGGCGGACGAGGCGCTCACCCGCGCGCTCGTCGACGCCCGCGTGACCGCGATCGCGTACGAGACGGTCCAGCTCCCGAACCGGGCGCTCCCGCTGCTCGCGCCGATGAGCGAGGTCGCCGGCCGGCTCGCCCCGATCGTCGGCGCCAACACGATGCTGAAGCCCAACGGCGGCCCCGGACTCCTGGTCCCCGGCGTCCCCGGCACACACCCCGCGGTCGTCACGGTGCTCGGCGGCGGCGTCGCCGGCACGAACGCCACGTCCGTCGCGGTCGGCCTCGGCGCCGAAGTGACCGTGCTGGACACGAACATCGCCCGCCTGCGCGAGCTCGACGCGCTGTACTCGGGACGCATCAAGACCATCGCCTCGAACAGCTTCGAGATCGACAAGGCCGTCGTGGCCTCCGACCTCGTCATCGGCTCGGTGCTCGTGCCAGGCGCGAAGGCGCCCAAGCTGGTCACCAACGAGATGGTGTCGCGGATGAAGCCGGGCAGCGTGCTCGTGGACATCGCGGTCGACCAGGGCGGCTGCTTCGAGGACTCGCACCCGACCACGCACGCCGACCCCACCTTCACGGTGCACCAGTCGCTGTTCTACTGCGTGGCGAACATGCCGGGCGCGGTGCCGCACACCTCCACCTACGCGCTCACCAACGCCACGCTGCCGTACGCGCGCGCCATCGCGAACCACGGCTGGCAGGCGGCGCTGCGCGCCGACGCGTCGCTGGCGCTCGGCCTCAACGTGCACGACGGCCACGTCACCAACTCCGGCGTCGCCGAGGCGCACGGGATCGTGGACGCGCCGCTCGCGGACGCGCTGGTCTGACACGCGCGACGTGGGCTGGGCGGCGTTCCGCTCAGCCCACGTCGAAGCTGTGCTCGAAGCTCAGCTGACGTCGAAGCTCAGCTGACGTCGAACCACTGGTCACCGATGTCGACGCGGGTGCCGCGCTCAACCCGGTACCGGCGGCCGGCCTCGCACTGCCGTGCGGTGCCACCGAGCGGACGCGCCACCGTGCCGTTGCCGGAGTAGCGGTCGCAGATCCAGAGGTCGTCGCCCTCCAGCCCGAACTCCAGGTGGGTCTTGGAGACGCTCCTGGCCGGGTCGGAGATCGCGACGAGCTGGTCGACGTGCTCCCCCGGCTGCGTGATCGGGCGCCGGCCGATGAGGCCGCTGCCGTGCACCTCCACAGACTCCCCCGTCGAGAAGCTCAGCCGGTAGACGCGGACGCGTGCGGGCGCAGGCGCAGGCGCCGCCGGGGCGCTGTCGAGCGAGACGATGTCGATCGCCTCGGTCGGCGGCAGGCCGTCTTCGTCCAACTCGATCCCGCCGGGGAACCGGCCCGCGACCGCCGGCTTGGCGCGCGCGAGCGGGGTTTTGGCGAGCGGCGGCGTGGCGAGCGGCTGGACGATCGAGGTGTCCGAGGGCCGGGAGTCCGCCATCTCGGGAGCCCGCACGCGCGTGGCCGTCACCGAACTCCCGCAGTTGCCGCAGAACAGTGTGCCGTCCGTCAGCTCCGCCCCGCACACCCTGCAGTTCATCGCCTGCTCGTCCTCTCTCCCGTCCTCCCACGGTATCCGAGGGAACGCAGCGAGACCGCCGCGAGCCACCGCTTCCACCGCGTGTCGCGCCGATCGAGCTGACCGCGGAGCTCATCCACGGCCTTCCAGACCGTGTCGGCCTCCTCGCGGGTGGGCGCGAGCGGGCTGAAGACCGCCCGGTCGGCGACCTGCGCGAGCGCCGACGCCCGGGTGCCCCCGATGGTGGAGGCGAACTCCACCCGGGTCGCGGCGGGCGGAGGATCGTAGCCGTGATCGACGGCGGCGTCGGCGAACTCGCGCCAGCCGCCGACGATCCGCGCGGCAGCGGTCGGCGCGGACCTCCGCAGCGACCGCCTGCGCCATTTGGCCGCGATGACCGCGAGGAACGGCGCCGCGACCACCGCGACGACGAGCAGCGTCCAGCCGATGACGGTCAGAACCGCCAGCAGCGCCTCCAGCACCGGGTTGGGCGCCGGCGGGTTGGTGCTGTCGACCTGCGCGTTCGGCGGCTCCTCGTTCTGCTGGGGTGTGTCGTCGATCGGCGGCTGCACGTTCGTCTGCGGACGGGAGATCTCCGTCGGCTGCTGCGGTTGCTTCGGCGGCACGGTGCGCATGGGCGGCGTCGGGTCGACCGTGACCCAGCCGGTCGTGGTCTGGACCTCGATCCAGGCCGACGCGTCGGAGCCGAGGAAGGTGACGGGGCCGCGCGCGTCGGCCGGCGCGACGAAGCCCATCACCACACGCGCCGGGAAGCCGAGCTGCCGGGCCATCAGAGCGGCCGTGACCGCGTACTGCTCCTGGTCCCCCAGCATCGGCACGTCGGTCAGGAGCTCGGTGATCCGGTCGGCGCCGTGGCCGGAGCGGCTCGCCGGCTCCTTCGGGCCGACGCCGTGGGAGAGGTAGCCGTCGGTCTGCAGGCCCTTCAGCGCGGCGGCGAGCTTCGGCCCGGCGCCGGTGACGCCGGCGGTGTACTTCTGCAGGGTCGACTGCAGTTCGTCGGGGACGACCGTCGGGCGCGGCACCGAACCCGAGCCCGGCTCGACCTTCGCCAGCTGCGCTGGGCTCAGCTTCGGCGGCGTGACCGAGTCGGCGACGTAGGTGTCGCCGTCGCGCAGGGAGGCCATCACGGCACCCGTGCCGGTCACGTCGTTGTAGAAGTACGCACCGGAGAGGTTCGCCGCGTGCGGGCCGTAGAACTGGATCTGCTCGAGCTGGCCTGAGCCGGGAACCCACGGCCCGCGGTAGCCGCGCACCGTCACGGTGAGCTGGGTGGGGGCGCCCTTCGTCCCGCTCTGGTCGAGCCGGTACGGCAGCCGCACGAACGAGCCGGACGCGCTGGAGACCGCGGGAGTGCCGACCGAGTAGGTGACGCCGTCGTAGGTGTCGAGCGTCGCGATCCTGACGCGCCCGTCCGCGGGCAGACCGGACACGCTCAGCATGGGCTGGGAGGCCGCGGCCGGCTCGAAGTACGACCGGAAGCCGGTCAGCGGGCTCGGGTAGGCGCGCGGGTCGAAGGGCTGCTCGACCGCGGTCCGCACCACCTGGCGATCCCTCGCCGGTGGCACGAGCGTCGTCGCGCCGATGCCCGCCGCCGCGGCGACGGCGAGCATGACGGCCGCGCCGGTCGCCGTCAGGACCAGCGTCGAGCCGCGCTCCCGCCGGGTCTCGACGCTCAGCCCGCTCTGCTCGCGGAGCGTCCGCACGGAGGCCGTCCTCCTGCGCAGCCGCAAGCGGATGTTCCAGCCCAGCAGCAGCGCGAACAGCGCGAGCACCAGCCACAGCGGCGCCGCGGTCGCCGACGACCCGAACGCGATCCCGGCGATCAGCACCAGGACCGGCGGGATGCCGGCGAGCTCCGGGAACCGCGACCGGAGGGCCGTGCTCGTGGTGATCGCGGAGGCCAGCAGCACCAGGATGAACGCGGGCACCAGCAGCGCCTCGTACGATCCGACCGGCACCGAGATCGTGACGAGCTGCTTCCAGGACAGCCAGGTCCCCTGCACGAGGTCGAGGAAGCCGGCGCCGGTCGGGAGCAGCCCGCCCCCGGTCGCCATGCTCGGCACGGCGAGCTGGACCCCGGTGGCGAGATAGACGACGACGATGGCGGCGGCCACGACGACGCTGGGCCAGCGGAAGGTGGCGCCGAGCACGCCGACCGCGCCGCCCAGCACGAGCGTCGCCACCAGCATCGTGACGAAGGCGCCCGACTGGTAGACCGGCCAGAACGACCACGCCGCGAGCGCCACCGCGGCCAACGCCAGCACGGTGTCGAGCGCGGCCGAACGCCAGGGCAGCCTCCCGATCATGTCGCGAGCCGTTTCGCGAGGCTGCGCTGGAGGTCCTCCAGGTAGCCGATGGTCAGCACGCTGAGGTCCGCAACGCGGCGCAGGCTCGGGACGGCGCCCTCGTCGCACACGATCGCGACCACGTCGACGCCGAGCGGGAAGTGCGCCGCGGCCGAGCGGAGCTGCGTCGCCGTGACCGTCGAGCCGCACAGCAGGAAGGCGATCGAGATGCCCGCGGCGTCCTCGCTGGCGACCTGGGCGAGCTCGGGCAGCCGCAGCGCGGACTCCGCCGTCTCCACCCCGGCCAGGTCGTCGAGCAGCCGGCCGCGGCCGACGGTGCTCAGCCGCCGGGCGCTGAACACCACGCGCTTGGCGAAGTCCGGCGTCTCCGCGCTCGCGACGACGGAGACGGTGCGGGAGTCGAGCATCGCGCGCACGCCGAGCGAGCCGGCGGCGCTGACCGCCAGCTCGAACTCCTCCTCTGTCGCGTAGTCGGCCTGCGACAGGCTCAGCGCGACGAGGAGGTGGCTGCGCCGGGTCTCCTCGAACTGGCGCACCATGTAGCTGCCGGTCTTGGCGGTGCTCTTCCAGTGGATGTTGCGCCGCTCGTCGCCCGGCATGTACTCGCGCAGCGCGTGGAAGGCGACGTCGGACTGCGTCAGGTCGCGGGTCGGGGCGCCCTCGAGGTCGCGCACGAAACCGGTGCTCATGCTCGGGATGGCGATGGTGCGCGGGTGCACGAACAGGTCGAGCGACTCCGCCCACACCATTTCCCGTCGCAGGAGCCCGATCGGGTCGGCGCGCACGGTGCGGACCGGGCCGATGGGCACGATCCCGCGCCGGCTGGTCGGCACCACGAAGACGTCGGAGTGCTCCTCGCCGCTCGCGAGCGCCGGAGCGGCGAACTCCGCGAGCCCCGCGCCGACCGGGACCTCCACGCGCACGCCGGGGAGCCGCCGCCTGGCCGGGTTGCGGACCGTGACCTCCCCCGGGGCCCGGTCGCCGACGACGACGCGGTTCGTCGGGAGGCTCAGCCCGACGTCGTAGGCGATCCGTCCCATCAGGTAGATCGACGCGATCAGCAGCAGCGCGACGGCCATCCAGCCCGCGACCACAGCCTCCGTCCAGCCGAGGGCGTAGCCGGCCGTCAGCGCGAGCACCGTCACGACGAGCATCGACCACCCGAGCGGGGTGATCACCGCGCCCAGCATGCGCGCGGCGGACGCCACGGCCCGGCCCGCGGTGGAGCCGGTGCGGACCACCCACACGATGGCGTCCGCGAGCATGCCGTCGCGCTCGCCGACGATGCGGGCGCGCGCGTTGGTGAGCTCGACCTGGGTGCGGGTGACGGTGCTGGTCACACGGCGACCCGATCGCTGGGCGGGGGCACCTCGATGAGGAGCTGGCCGACGACGCTGGAGGCCGTCACGCCCTCGAACTCGGCCTCAGGGTCGAGCACCAGACGGTGAGCGAGCACGGGCTCGGCCAGGGCCTTCACGTCGTCGGGGGTCACGTAGTACCGGCCGGAGGATGCGGCGCGCGTCTTGCTGGCGCGGACCAGCGCGAGCGCCCCGCGCACGCTGACGCCGAGCCGGATCTCGTCGGCCGAGCGGCTGGCGTCGACCAGCCGCGAGACGTAGTCGTTGATGGTCGGGTCCACGTGCACTCCGCGCGCCAGGTCGGCCATCTCGGTGACCGTCTCGGCCGAGATGATCTCGGGGACGACGATCTCGTGCGCCCGCCGCTCGGCACCCTCCAGGATGCGCAGGGTGGCCTCGTGGTCCGGGTAGCCGATCGACGCCTTCATCAGGAAGCGGTCGAGCTGGGCCTCCGGCAGCCGGTACGTGCCGGCCTGCTCGATCGGGTTCTGGGTCGCGATCACCATGAACGGCTCGCCGACCGGGTGGCGCACGCCGTCGACGGTGACCTGCTGCTCCTCCATGACCTCCAGCAGCGCCGACTGGGTCTTCGGCGAGGCGCGGTTGATCTCGTCCGCGAGCACGATGTTGGCGAACACCGGCCCGCGGTGGAACTCGAACGTGCCGGTGCGCTGGTCGTAGATGTTCACGCCGGTGATGTCGCCGGGCAGCAGGTCGGGGGTGAACTGCACGCGGTTGGTGGTGCCGCGCACGCTCTCGGCCATCGCGCGGGCGAGCGAGGTCTTGCCGGTGCCCGGGTAGTCCTCCAGCAGCAGGTGTCCCTCGCTCAGCAGCGCGACCAGGGCGAGGCGGATGACGTGCGACTTGCCGAGGAGCACGCTGTCGATGTTCTGCACGAGGCGTTCGAACACGCCAGAGAACCAGGCGGCCTGCTCGGGGGTCATCGTCATGCTGTCGCCTCTCTGGATGCGGGTGAGCAGCGCAGCGCCTCCGCGCGCGCCGTCCTCAGTATGCCTGTCGTCGCTCATGGCATGCCCGAGGCTGGATACGGGGTGCTGTACGTGTCGCCGTTGGCGCGGACCGTCACCGTGAGGGTCGGGTTCGTCGTTCCGGGCGGTGCGACGCAGACCGCGGTCTGGCCGACCGGGGGCATGTCGACCTCGGGGCCGCCGCAGCTGTAGGTCACGCGGGTGTAGCCGGGGCCGGTCGGCCAGCTCGTCCAGGAGAACGTGCCGGTCGGCGGGTCGAACCGCGCTCCCCCGATCGCCGTGCTGACGGCGACGCCCAGGGGCTTGGTGAAGTTCTGCGCGGTGCAGAGCTGGGTGCCGTCGGGGTAGGTCTCGCAGATCTGGGTGATGCTCAGCGTGAGCGGCATGCCGTAGTGCGGTCCTGGGGCGCCCGCCACGGTGCCGCTCGTGCCGGTGAGCTGCCCGCTATCGACCACCGCGCCGCCGCTGAGGAGCTGGTAGCTGATGACCGGGCTGGAGCCGCTGCCGGTCTGGTAGTCGACCGAGGCCTGATAGTCCCACGTGGTCGGCGAGCTCGGCGTCGGGCCGGTGATCGTGACGTCCCGCACCGCTCCCGGCTGCAACCGCTGCGTCGCCGAGACGATGGCGCTCGGTGTGCAGCCCTGACCGTTGTAGGCGTAGACGACGAAGTTGTAGGTCTGGTTGGCCTGGAGCCCGGTGAACGTGGCGCTCCCGCCCTGCGTGTGGATGAACGACGACGATGTGGGGTCGACGTGCAGCACCGGGTTGCCGGTGTCCACGCCGGTCACGCTGCAGCCCGGCTCGGCGCCGCCCTGGAACACGCCTGCGTAGTAGTCGGTGATGGCTTTGCCGTTGGCTCCGAAGACGCTCGGCCACGAGAGGGTGGCGCTCGAGCCGTCCGCGTTGTTCGGCGCAGCGCTCGGAGCGGTCCCGGTCAGCACCGGTGCGCCGGCGGGCACGCCGCTCCCGGCGGTCTGGTTCCAGGTCGTCCTGCCCTGGTAGAAGGCGTTGCGGCTCGCCACCGTGAAGCCGATCGCCGCTCCGTTCGCGATCCCCGGGTCCGTGACGTTGAGGGCGTAGCTGCCGCTGTCGGCCGGCCCGACCTGGACGGCGTTGGTGATGCCGCCCACCGTGACGAGGTACGACGTGATCGGGCTCGCTCCCGGGGCGTCGGCCGGGCGGTTCCAGGTGATCCGGAGCCCGTTGTTCAGCGGGGTCGAGCCGACGTTCGCCGGGGCGTTCGGGATGACGTCGGACCAGACCGGCTCGACGTAGTTCGTCGGGTCGGACAGGCCGAGCGCGTTCCTAGCCTGCACAGCGAGCACGACGGCGTTCTGGGGCCCGTTGCCCGGCGTCGTGATGGGGCACACCGTGGTCGTGCACTGCGTGGTGCCGAGGACGGCTCCGGTCGCCGGGCTCGTCATGGTGACCTGGAAGCCGGTGATCGGCGAGTTGTTGAAGGCTCCTGGCGTCCAGCTCAGGGTGAGGCTGCGGTCGCCGATCGCCCCGACCTGCACGTTGGAGACCGGCGCCGGGCGGTCCTGGACGGAGACGGTGACCGTCCCCCAGGTGTAGCGGTCCGGGTCGTTCGTCGCGTCGGCCACCTCGTACTGGAGGGTGGTGTCCTGCGGCGCGGCGGTGCTGGACGCCGTGACCTGCAGCACCGAGTTGTCCGGGCTCGGCGTGATGGACACGCCGTCGGGGAGCGCGCCGCCCAGCCCGCGCACCGCGACCACGCGCAGCGGCTTGCCCGGGAACGGGTTCGTCGCGGCGTCGTTGGCGAGCACGTCCACCGTCGTGGTCTGCCCGCGCGGCGCGATCACACGGTCCGGCTGCGGGCTCGCCAGCGGCCGGGTCGACGGCACGATGTTGAGGTCGATCCGGCCGGCCTGACCGGCGTTGACGGCGTCCTTGACCCCGATCGAGATCGACGGCGTGCTGCCCTTCTGGACGCCGGCGCCCACGTCGATGGTCAGCTTCTGGCCGTCGAGCGACAGCGCGACCCCGTCCGGCCGCGGGTTCTGGATCGAGTACTGGAGCTCGGTCTGGTCCTTCGCGTAGGGGTAGCTGGTCAGCTTGGTCAGGTCGACCGTCTTGGACTGCCCTGGCTCGAAGTCGATGAGCGCGCCCGTGAACACCGGCGGCTGGTTCTCGCGCGGCGTCACGTCGATCGGCAGCACGATGGTCGCCACGTTGCCGTTCGGGTCGGTCGCGCTGTTACCGTCCGTCACCTGGAACGAGATGCTCGCCGGGCCGAAGTACCGGGTGGTCGAGGTGTACTGGAGGGTGTCGGAGTTGACCACCAGGTCGTCGCCGTTGGCGTGGGTGGCCCGCACCGTCGCGGCGTCGGTCAGCTTCACCTTCCGTCCGCCGATCGCCACGATGTAGTCGTTCAGGTGGATGGTGAGCGTCTTCTCGCTGACCACCGTGAGCTTCGGGGCGCCGCGCTTGAGCTGCGGCAGGGCGTCGTCGTAGCCGGGGACGCGCACGAAACCGTAGCCGGCGACGGACTCGTCCTCCGGGTTGGCCACCTTGAACGGGATGATCTGGCTCTTGGCGGCGATCGTGACGTGGAGGCGCTTGGCCGCCGTGATCGTCGCGGTCCCTCCGTAGCCGGACACGACCGAGAGCTTCAGCGCCGACACGGGGCCGTCGGCGAAGAACACGTTGGACAGTACGTTCACGTCCACCGTGTTCCGGCCGAGGATGTCGGAGAGCCCGAGCACGGTGTCGCTCACCACCGGTCGCGCCGGGGGCGCGTTCTTGTCGACGGTGACCCGCAGGAAGGCCTGGCTGGTGCCGCCGCGCTCGTTCTGGATCGTGTAGAGGAAGCCGTAGGCGCCCTCCTGCTGCGGCGCGGTGACCACCACGATGTCGCCCAGGACCTTCGCCTTGGCCTTGCCGTCGAGCGAGGTGACGCCCGTCACGGTGAGCGGGCTGCCGTCCGGGTCGGAGTCGTTGGCCAGCACCTGGACGTTGAGCGTCTTGCCCGGCCGGGTGGTCACGTCGTCCTCGACGGCGACCGGGTTGCGCGCGCCCTCCACGCGCGGCGCGATGCCGACCCGGACCGTCCCGGTCGCGCGGGCGCCGAGCGCGTCGACCACCGCGTAGGTGAACGTGTCGGTCCCTGCGGCGTAGGCGCCCGCCTGGAAGTCCATCCAGTCGGGCCCGGAGGCGACCACCGCGCCCTTCTGCGGGTTGGTCTCCTGCCCGATGAACTGCACGGAGTCGCCGTCCGGGTCGATTCCGGAGAGCGGGATGGTGATGCGCACCGTGTCGCCGGCCAGCACCCGGGCGGTCACGGTCTTCGGCACCGGCGGGTTGTTGGTGGCGACGTCGCGCTCGCGCACCGCGATGTTCACCTCGGCGGTGGCCCACTGCCCGTCCGCGCCGTACACCCGGTAGGCGGCGACGAAGTTGCCCGGCTTGGACGGCGCGAGGTACCGCAGGTGGTCCCCGGTGGCGAACAGCAGGCCGGTCCCGGCCGGCAGCGGCGTCGCGAGCGTCGGGTCGAGCGTCAGCTTGTCGCCGTCGGGCTGCACATCGTTGGCGAGCACCGGGATGTCGACGGTGTCGTTCACACGCACCGCCACGGAGTCCGGCACGGCGATCGGCGGCTGGTGGACGGTCAGCGCCGGGAGCTGCACGACGGTGACGGTTCCCTCCGTGTCGGCCAGGCCGTTGCTCAGCCGGTAGTGGAAGTCGACCGGCGCGGCCAGCGGCCGGGTCAGGGAGACGCGGAGGGTGCGCTGCTGCAGGATCTGGACTTTGACACCGGTCGACGGCGCCGGATCGGTCACCCCGGTGACCAGCAGCACGCCGCCGGAGGGGTCGATGTCGGTGGACAGCACGTCCACGTCCTGGGTCGACTGCTCCCGGATGAAGACGGTGTGCGGCACGGCGATCGGAGTGGTGTTCGCGCCGGGCGGCGACTTCACCTCGACGCGCACCACGCCGGTCGTCGTGATCACGCCGTCCGTGACCGAGTACTCGATGTTGTGGGTGCCGGCCTGGTCCGACGAGAAGCGGAAGGTGCCGCCCTGGTAGTCCGGCGTGATGGTCGCGTCCGCCTTGGCGGGCACCGTGCTCAGCCGCACGACCCCGTTGCCGCCGCGGACATGGTCGAGCGGGCGGACGGTGGTCTCCTGGCCCTGGTACGCCACGACGGCGAACGGGTCGGCGATGATCGGCACCTGGCCCGGCGGCTGCACCGTGACGGCGAGCTGTCCCGTCCCCTCCGCGCGGCCGTCGGAGAGCGTGAGCGCGACGTCCTTGAGCCCGCCGCCCTGACCGTGGTCGGAGTAGGCGACCTGGCCCTGCGGCGTGAAGGTCACCGTGTCGGGCGCTGGCACCGCCGCGGCGGCGAGGAAGAACGGGTCGCCGTCCGGGTCGTAGCATTCGCTGAGCGTCGACGTCGTGACCCGGCCGCCGGCCTGCACGACAGCCTTGGCCGGGCGCACGCAGACCGGCGGCGAGTTCTCCTCCGGCGTGCGGACGGTCACCGTGACGTGCGCCGTCGCCGTGCCGCCGCGCCCGTCCGAGATCGTGTAGTCGAAGCCGATCGACCCGCTCGCCGTCGCCGGGAGGGTGATCTGCAGGAGCTGGTCGGAGTTGGTCAGCTCGATCGTGCCCTGGCCGGCCGGGATGGCCGTGAACGAGTCGATCGTGAGCACGTCGCCGTTCGGGTCGTAGTCGTTCAGCAGCACCGGCAGCGGGGTCACCCGGCCCGGGCGCGCGCCGAACTGGTCGTTCACCGCGACCGGCGGCTGCTCCTGCTTGCTGTACTGGGGCGTGGTGTCCTGCTTGGACTGGTCCACCAGCTGCTGTGTCGTCTTCTTGGCGACCAGGTCGTCCCAGTTGTCGATGCGGGTGTCGCCGCTCTGCACCGCCCAGGAGATGCCGGACCTGGCGTCGTTGAGGACCACCCGGTCGCGGTTCACCCGGAAGGACAGCACGGCGCCGGCGGGCACCTGGCTGAGCGTGCTGCGCGTGCCGGCGGACGGCGTCGAACACGTGTGCCACGCCGCGCCCGAGTTCCAGGCCGCGTAGGCGCAGCCTCCCACGACCACCGGCGCGGCCGGCGCCCCGGAGACGGAGCCGAGCACGCGCTGGGGCGCCGAGCCGTCGAGCGGGACGCGGACCAGGCCGCTGCCGGTCGCGATCCAGACCGCACTGCCGTCGGCGGACGGCGCCTGGAGGATCGGGGTGGTGTCCTGGCCGAGCGCCGCCGCGAGGTCGATGGTGCGGCCGGACACCCAGAGCGTCTTCTCGTCGGGGTCGAAGAGCGCCCACTGGCCGCCCGCCGACGTCAGCTGGACGTGCGCGCCGGTCCCGCGCGACGGCACCTTCTCCGACGAGGTGGCCGGCTGCTGGCCGCCGAGGTCCACCCGCACCATGTTGCGCGTGCCCGGCTGGTAGGCGAACAGCACGCCGGAGGGGTCCATCGCGCCGACCGCCCGGCCGCCCAGGTCCATCGTGGGCGCTGAGCCGGAGTTGAACTGCTCGAGCTGAGACACCGACGTCAGCCAGAGCTGGCCGGTGGTCTGCGACAGCATCGCGACGTTGTTCCCCGCGACGGAGACCTGCGGCGACCGCGGCGGCAACGCCACCGACTTGCCCGCCTGCGCGGTCGCCGGGTCGACGACGGCCGCGGTGTTGGCCTCCTTGTCGAGGAGCAGCACGTTCTGGCCGTCCTGGACGACGTCGAGCGCCTCGCCGGTGCCCGGGACGATGGAGTTGAGCGAGTCGATCTGGGTGTTCGCACGGCCGAGCGCCTTCTTGGCGTCGCTGGCCACCCACACCGCGGCGTCGTTGAGCTGCAGGTGCTGGGCGCTGTAGCCTCCCGACACCACCGCGAGCGTCGTGACGAGGACCGCGACCACGGTCCCGCTCAGGGCGGTCGCCGCGATCGACTTGTGGGCCAGGAGCCAGGCGCGGATCATGGCGAGCCGGTCCTCTGGACGCACTTCTGACCGCTCGGCGAACCGGTCTTGCCGTCGCGGTTCACCGTGACGGTGACGCACACCGTCTCGCCGGGCTTCGCGTCCACGCGGAACTCGGTCGAGCGCTGGCTGCTCGGCGGCTGGTCGTCGACCGTGACCTGATAGCTGTCACTGCTCTGCAGCCCCGGATCGCTCCACGTGAAGACGATGGTGCCCTGGCTGACCCGGCCGCTCAGGTCGCGCACGATCGGGATGTCGCCGGAGGCGTTCGCCCGCACCAGCACGATCGACGCCGTGACGGCGAGCACCACCACCAGGACCACGCACGCGACCAGAGCGCCGATGAGCGCACGCGAGAGCCGGGCGGGCGGCGCGGGCGGGGACGTCGGGGAGCTGCCGACGCTCTCCCGGACGATCGTGCGGGTGGGCGCCCGGGTCGACCCGGTCACGGTGGGCTCCGCGCGACGCCGGCGTCGGCGGGCCGCGCCGGGGTCGACGGCGAGCACGCCCTTGACGCGGGTGCGCTCGTCGGGGTCGTCGGCGGTGGCGAGCGCCCAGTCGTCCATCGCGACCTCGATCGGCGTCTGCGGCAGGCCGAGCTCGGCCTCCACCGACTGCAGCTCGCGGATCAGCTCCAGCGCGCTGCGCTGCCGCGCAGACGGCTTGCGCGCCATCGAGCGGATGAGGACCTGCTCGAGCCGCGGCGGCACGTCGGCGCGACCGATCGGCTGCGGCCGCCCCTTGGTGATGCGCTGGATCAGCTCGGCCGAGGTGTTCTCCTTGCCGGGCTGCTCGAACGGGGAGCGGCCGGCGAGCAGCGAGTAGATCGTCGCGCCGAGAGACCACACCTCGCTGGCGACGGTGCCGCTGGTCTCGTCGAGGAGCACCTCCGGAGCCGACCACGGGATGGAGAGGCCGATCGCCTCGGTCACGTCGGCCTCGCTCAGGGTCGCCGCGATGCCGAAGTCGCTGAGCACCGGGTGGCCGTACGCGGTGGTGAGGATGTTGGAGGGCTTGATGTCGCGGTGCAGCACCCCGGCGCGGTGCGCCGTCTCGACCGCGCTCGCGATCCGGACGCCGATGCTCAGCACCTCGGGGACCGGCAGCGGGTCGGAGCGGTAGCGCTGGCCGATGGCCGACGAGCACAGCTCCATCACGAGGTAGGGCCGGCCGTCGGAGGAGACGCTCGCCTGGTACACGGTGAGGATCGAGGGGTGGGTGCTGAGCTGAGCCATCAGGTTGGCCTCGGCCTGGAACATCTGCTTGACCTGGCTGGTGACGACCTCGGCCAGCATGACCTTGACCGCGACCTGCCGGCGCGGCATGTTCTGCTCGTAGAGGAACACGTCGGCGAAGCCGCCCGAACCGAGCACCCTGACGTACGAGAAGCCAGGGAGGTTCGGCGGCTGTGAAGGCAAGCGCCGAGCCAAGCAGCTCCTCCCGTCATCGGCCGTTCGCATTCGCGAGGGCGAAGGCGTTCATCAATTGTAGGCAGCCGCCGACGGGCCCCAGGGGGCTCGGGCCCGCACTGGGGGCAACTCGATTACCCCCAAGTCGGGGGGCAAAACGGCGAGAATTGTCCCCCGTGGAGGGGCCGTCCGTCAGTGGCGGCGGGACGCCCTGCGCGGGAATCCCTCGCGGTGCGATCCGCTCTCCGGCGTGGCCAGCACATCGACCACGACGACGGTCACGTTGTCGCGCCCGCCGTTGCCGAGTGCGGCGTCCATGAGCTGCTGCGCGGCGTCCAGCGGCGAGGCTCCTGCACCGAGGTAGTAGCGGATGCCGTGCTCGGTGAGCTCCTTGGTGAGCCCGTCCGAGCACACCAGCAGGCGCGAGCCGGCGACGATCGGGAAGAGGAAGTAGTCGGGCACCGGGTCCTCGTTGAACCCGACCGCGCGCGTGATGACGTTGCTGTGCGGATGGACCTCCGCCTCCGCCGGGGTGATCGCACCGGCGTCCAGCAGCTCCTGGACGATCGAGTGGTCCACGGTGAGCTGCTCGAGCGTGCCGTCGCGGAAGCTGTAGACGCGCGAGTCGCCGATGTTGAACACGAGCCAGTACGGGGAGCCGTCCGACAGCGTGAGCGCGATGCCCGTCACGGTCGTGCCCGTGCCGAGGTCCGTCTGCCCGACGCCGCGGCCCATGTCGTCCACCGCGTCGCGCAGCGCCTCGGTCAGCGAGGACTCCGTGACGAAGTCGACGCGGACCTTCTCGGCCAGGCGCGTCACGACGGCCGTGCTGGCGAAGTCGCCCGCGGTGTGGCCGCCCATGCCGTCGGCGACCGCGAAGATCGGCGACCGCGCCAGGAGGCTGTCCTCGTTCACGCTGCGGCGGTAGCCGGTGTCGGACAGCGCCGCCCAGGACAGGCTGATGCGCGCGTCTGCGCCACCCGGCACGACCACGGTGTGGCGCCGGTTGGTGCGACCGATCTGGGTCACTCGCGTCCTTCTTCTCGACGGTCCGCTTCCGGCAGCGGCCCCGGGGTCCCCGTGGTGCCGCCGACCGGGACGGCGGTGATCTCGATGATATTACCGTCGCCGATCTCCACAACCGTTCCGGGAAGGACGACCGTGGACTCCCCCGGCCGCAGCCGATCGGCGCTGCCGCCGGGCCGGTGCACGCGGGTCCCGTTCGTCGAGCGCAGGTCGGTGACCACCACGGCGTCCCCCGACTGCTCGATGCGCACGTGCGTGGACGACACCTCCTGCTCGGGCGATTGCACCGTGACGAGCCGCGGCGCGACGCCCGACTCCACCCGCTGGAGCGCGGGCCGGCGGCCGATCACGATCGGCACGTCGAGCTCCATGATGTCCCCCGGTACGACGCGGACGGCGAAACGCTGCTGCGGCGGCACGGCTTCGGTCTCGCCGGTCGGCGGCTGGCCCGCGCCGCCGACCGACGCCCGGGCGGCTCCGGGCGTGTCGAGCAGCTCCGGCCGCTCGGTCGCGGCGCCGGGCTCCTCGATGTCGATCGCGCCGGGCAGCTCGTGCGCCGCGGGGACAGGCTGGGCGACCGGCGCCGCCTCCGGCGACTCGGCCAGCCCGGCCGTCGCGGGCGCGTCCGGCTCGTCGGCGTGCGAGAACAGGCTGGAGCTGCGGTTGCGCGAGCGGATGATCGTCTCATCGAGCTCCGCGTCGGGCGTCCCGTCCTCGGCGGGGCGCGGCGCGCGGTCGGCGGTGCGCTCGACGCGTTCGATCGGCGAGCTCGACCAGGTCAGCAGCTCGCCGTCGACCACGCCGAGGCCGATCGGCAGCGATCCGATCGACAGCCGGGCGACCGACCCGGTGGGCAGGTCGTCGCCGCCGACCACGAGGCCGGTGACGTTGCGGAACTCCGCGAGCACCCAGGGCTGCACGCCGCCCGACCCGAAGCGTCTGGCTCCGCCGACCGAGTAGACGTCGAGTGCGGCCGAGCCGCGGACCACGGCCGTGACGACGACCTCGCCGCCCTCGCCCGGCTGGCCGAGCTCGGCCACGGCGAACGAGCGCACGCTCTCCGGGCCGGCGAGCGGGAAGGCTCCGACGACCGACTCGATCGTGGCCAGGTCGGAGTCGGCCAGCCACCACACCGCGTCAACGATGCTGTCGGCGACCGTGCTCTCGACGCAGGCGACGAAGCGGCGGCCGGCGATCAGCAGCCAGCGCGACGGGCCGGCGGTCGGGGCGTAGCGGGTGTAGCCGGGAGTCACCGGGGCTCCTCCTGGTCGACGATGCGCCGGGGCTGCTCCCCGATGCAGGACGTAACTGTCGTACCGATGTTAGACCAGTCGGAACGGGGTGCCGGCGCAGCGCACGGCGTCCTCCCCCGCCTGGACCACGTCGCCGACCAGCACCGCCGGGTCGGTGGAGACCATCGCGCGGCCCGCCTCGTTGACCAGCACGACCGGACGCCCGGCCGCGAGCAGGGCGGGCAGCAGCTCGCGCTCCAGCCGCTTGACGTAGACGTCGACGCCCACGACGCCGATCATCCGGCCGCCCTGCTCGACGGGCGAGGTGACCGTGACGATGTAGTCGCACGCGCACAGGTGGTCGACGTACGGACCGGTGATGTGGGTGCGGTGCGTGGACTGCGGCATGCTGTACCACTCCAGCGACCGGAAGTCGCGCAGGTAGTCGGAGTACGACCGGGAGGCCAGGTCGAGCCTGCTCGGCTCGCTGGTGGGGCCGAACACCGGGTTCTCCTCCAGCGGGCCGAGCCACCAGGAGAAGTGCAGGTCGTCGCCGCCGGTGAACTCCGGTGCGGCGATGAAGCCGGCGCCGACCAGCAGCGGATCGTCCTCGCGCAGCACCGGGATGACGAGCGCACCGACGGTCGCGTCGATCGCGGCGGGCGAGGCGCCGCCGGCCGCGCTCGCCTGGTCCAGGAGGGTGTCGCGCCAGCCGACGAGCGCGTCCTGGATGCGCGCGAACAGTGCGCTCACGCGCTCGGCCGCGGCCGCGACGCCCGCGCTGGTCTCCGTGCCGACAACGTCAGTCATCGATCGTCCCTCCTGTCTCGATGCGCGCCTTCGCGGCCAGCAGCCAGCGTGCGACGCGCGCCAGCAGGGCGCTGACCTCGGCACGGGCCGCGGCGCCGTCGCGCGCGGCGACCGCCTCCGCGATCACGCGGGTGGAGGCCGCCGTCCCCGCGCGCAGTTCCGCGTCCCGCATGCCCAGCCAGAGCAGCGGTCCGAACTCGGCCTGCAGCCGGATCTGCTCGCGCACCAGCCGGGTCGACTGGCTGAGCACCGCGAGCTCCAGGAGGAACCCGCCCGCGTTGCGGCGGGCGGAGGCCGGCCCGGTGAAGTCCGCTGCGTCCAGCCAGGCGGCCAGCCGGGCGTCGTCCGCCGGGGTCGAGCGCTCGGCCGCGCGATCCGCGCAGCCCGCCGCGATGGCCGTCACATAGACAGCGAGGTCGCTCAGCTCCACTTGCGACAGGCCGCGGAGCCGGGTCGCGAGCAGCGCCTCGTCGCCGTCGCCGGGGTGGACGACGAAGGAGCCGCCGTCCCGTCCGCGCCGCGTCTCGACCAGGCCCGCCTCGCGCAGCATCCCGAGGCCCTCGCGCGCCGTCACGAGGGCGACGCCGAACCGTCGGGCGAGCTCGGCCTCGCTGGGCAGCCGCTCCCCCGGCGTCAGCACGCCCAGGACGATCGCGTCCGCGAGCCGCCGGGCCACCTGCTCGGCGCGGCCCGCGTCGGAGAGCTGGGAGAACACCGCGTCGCGCGCCCCTGGCGCCGGCCGGGTGGTTCCGGCAGCATCGCGCGTGGAGGTGGTCACGCCTCCACGATAACCGATCGAATCATTCGCTATAGGATGAATTACCGACGGACCGCGTGAGCGGCCGTCCGAGCGAAGGAGCGAGCATGGCCGACGGCATTCTCTCCGGCCTGCGCGTCGCCGACTTCTCCCGCATCCTCGCCGGCCCGTACGCGACGATGACGCTCGCCGACTTCGGCGCCGACGTGATCAAGATCGAGAGCCCGGCCGGCGACGACACCCGGTCGTGGCGGCCCCCCGTGGACGACGCCGGCGCGTCCACCTACTTCGGCGCCGTCAACCGCAACAAGCGCTCGGTGGTCTGCGACCTCACCGACCCGGAGGGCCTCGCCGCCGCCCGCACCCTCGCCGAGACCGCCGACGTCGTGGTGGAGAACTTCCGCCCCGGCGTGATGGAGCGGTTCGGGCTGGACGAGGGCAGCCTCCGCCCCGCCAACCCGGGCCTGATCTACTGCTCGATCACCGGCTTCGGGAGGGCGGAGGGCGCCGCGCTGCCGGGCTACGACCTCCTCGTGCAGGCGGTCGGCGGCCTGATGAGCATCACGGGAGCGCCGGACGGCGAGCCCAGCAAGGTCGGTGTCGCACTCGTGGACGTCCTCACCGGGCAGAACGCGGTAGCCGGCATCCTGCTCGCCCTGCGCGAGCGCGACCGCACCGGGCTCGGCTCGCGCGTCGACGTCGACCTGCTCGGCTCGCTGCTGGCCGCGCTCACCAACCAGGCGTCGAGCACGCTCGCCACCGGCCGCTCCCCCGGCCGGCTCGGCAACGCCCACCCGAGCATCGCGCCGTACGAGCTGTTCCGGGCGGCCGACCGGGAGCTCGTGGTCGCCGTGGGCAACGACCGGCAGTTCGCCGCGTTCGCCGCCGCGCTCGGCCTGCCGGAGCTCGCGGGCGACGCCCGCTTCGCGACCAACGAGGAGCGCGTGCACCACCGCGCCGAGCTCCGGGCCGTGCTGGAGCCGGCGCTCGCCGCCCGTCCCGCCGCCGACTGGGTGGCCGCGTTCGGCGCGGCACGCGTCCCGGCCGGCCTGGTCAACAGCGTCGGGGAGGCGTTCGCGTTCGCGGAGTCGCTCGGGCTCGACCCGGTGACCACCACGACCGACCCCGCCACCGGCCGCGCATCGCGCCAGCCGGCCACGCCCATCCACCTGAGCACGTCGCCCGCCGTGCACCGCACCCCGCCGCCGCCGCTCGGCGCGCACGAACCCCAGTGGCTGGACGCCGTCCGCCCGTCCACCGAAAGGACCACCCGATGACCACGCAGGCCCCCACGTCCGCTGTCTCCGCGCTCGACGAGGCGTTCAGCATCGACCACCTCCTCAGCGACGACGAGCTTCGCTGGCGCGACTCCGCCCGACAGTTCGCCGTCGAGCGGATCGCTCCGGTCATCGAGCAGGACTTCGAGGACAAGCACTTCCGCCGCGAGTTCGTCGCCGAGCTCGGCACCCTCGGCTTCCTCGGCATGCACCTGAAGGACCCCGGCTGCGCCGGAGCGGGCGCGGTCGCCTACGGGCTGGTCTGCCACGAACTGGAGGCCGCCGACAGCGGCTGGCGCACCTTCGTCTCAGTGCAGGGCTCGCTCGCCATGAGCGCGATCTCCAAGTTCGGCTCCGACGAGCAGAAGGGCGAGTGGCTGCCGCCGATGGCCCGCGGCGAGCGCATCGGCTGCTTCGCCCTCACCGAGCCCCAGGGCGGCAGCGACCCCGCCGCGATGACCACGACGGCGCGCCGCGACGGCGACGACTGGGTGCTCGACGGCGCGAAGCGCTGGATCGGGCTGGCGGCGCTCGCGGACGTGGCGGTGGTGTGGGCGGCGACCGAGGAGGGCGTGCGCGGCTTCGTGGTGCCGACCTCCACTCCCGGCTTCACCGCGACGGCCATCGACGGCAAGCTCTCCATGCGTGCCTCGGTGCAGTGCGACGTCCTCCTCGACGGCGTGCGCGTCCCCGGCTCTGCGATGCTGCCCGGCGCGCACGGGCTGTCCGGCCCCTTCTCCTGTCTCAACGAGGCGCGCTACGGGATCGTCTGGGGGGCGATGGGCGCTGCCCGTTCGTGCCTGGAGGTCTCCATCGACCGCGCGAGGACACGCGAGGTGTTCGGCCGCCCGATCGGGGCCACGCAGCTCATCCAGCAGAAGCTCGCCGACATGCTGGTCGAGTACGAGAAGGGGATGCTGCTCGCCCTCCACCTCGGCCGGCTGAAGGAGGCGGGGCGGCTCACGCCCACGCAGATCAGCGTCGGGAAGCTGAACAGCGTCCGGGAGGCGCTGGCCATCGCCCGGGAGGCGCGGACGATCCTCGGCGGGGACGGCATCACGAACGAGTTCCCGGTGATGCGGCACATGGCCAACCTGGAGTCGGTGCGCACCTACGAGGGCACGGACGAGATCCACACCCTCGTGCTCGGCCGGGCGCTGACCGGACAGGCGGCGTTCTGATGGGCGACGTCACCGCCACGGACGGCACCGGCACGGACACCGCCGCCGCCGCCGCCGTCGAGTCCGCTGCGACCGCGGCCGCACGCGCCGCCCTCCTCCCCACCACCCGCGACGAGCGCGCTGCCTGGCTCGACGCCCTCGCCGCCGCGCTCGAAGCCGACCGGGCCGCGCTCGTCGCCCTCGCCGCCGAGGAGACCCACCTCTCCGAGGCGCGCCTCGACGGCGAGGTCACCCGTACCGCCGCGCAGCTCCGCTTCTTCGCGGGGGTCGCACGGGAGGGCGGCTACCTGGAGGCGACGCTCGACTCCCCCGACCCGGCGCTCATCCCGCCGCGCCCCGACCTACGCCGCATGCTGCGCCCGCTCGGACCGGTGGCGGTCTACACGTCGTCCAACTTCCCGTTCGCCTTCTCGGTGCTCGGCAACGACACGGCGTCCGCGCTCGCCGCCGGCTGCCCGGTCATCGTGAAGGCGCACCCCGGTCATCCGCGGCTGTCCCGGCGCACCGCCGAGCTGGCACTGACGGTGCTGCCCGCGGGCTGGTTCGCGCTGGTCGAGGGGATGGAGGCCGGCGTCGCCCTCGTGCAGCACCCCGTCATCCGCGCCGCCGGGTTCACGGGCTCGGAGCGCGGCGGCCGCGCCCTGTTCGACCTGGCGGCCTCCCGGCCCGACCCGATCCCGTTCTACGGGGAGCTCGGCAGCGTCAACCCCGTGGTGGTCACGCGTGCCGCGGCCCGCGAGCGCGCCGCCGACATCGGCGCCGGCCTCGTGGGCTCCTTCACCCGCGACGCGGGCCAGTACTGCACCAAGCCGGGCCTGGTGTTCGTGCCGTCCGGTGAGGGCGTGGAGGACGCCGTGAGCGCCGCGCTCGGCTCCGCTCCGACGTCACGGCAGTTGACCGACGGGATGAGCGCCGCGTACGCGTCGGCCCTCGAGCGCTTCGAAGCCGACGACGCGGTGAGCGTGCTGCTCGCGCACGAGGTGCCTGGGACGTCGACGCCCGCCGTCGCACTCGTCGACGCGGCCGCCTTCCTCGCGGCGCCGGACGCCTTCCTCGAGGAGCACTTCGGCCCGGTCACCGTCCTGGTCTCCTACCGCGACGACGAGCTCGCGGCCCTGCTCGCCGTGCTGCGGCCCTCGCTCACCGCCACCGTCCACCGCGGCGCGGCCGAGGACGTCACCGCTCTCGCCAACGCGCTCGCCCCGATCGCCGGCCGCCTCCTCTTCGACGGCTGGCCGACCGGCGTCGCGATCGGCTGGGCGCAGCACCACGGCGGCTCCTGGCCGGCGACCACGGCGAGCATCCACTCCTCCGTCGGCGCCACCGCGATCCGCCGCTGGCTCACGCCGATCGCCTACCAGGACGCCCCACAGGACGTCCTGCCCCCCGAACTCCGCGACGCCAACCCGCTCGGCATCCCCCGCCGCGAGTCCTGACCCCGGCGCCCACCCCAGCCGCCACCATCCACCTGACAGGACACGCCGCCTCGGCCCGAGGCCGCGCGGCGTGTCCTGCCAGCTCGTTTGCGAGAGGGGTCGCAACACGCCGCTACGCGTCAGCGAGAGCGGCGTGTCGCGACCCCTCGTGCGCGGTCAGTCGGCCGGGGCCGGCTCCGCGGCTGCGGTCGGCGCGAGCGGCGTCGCCGCACGACGCTGCCGCAGCAGCTCGGCCACGCGGATCGCGTCGCCCGCCGGCGCGTCCGACGCCCGGTCCGGGCGCGCGACGAACAGGTACAGCAGCCCCGCTCCCGCCACGATGCCGAACCCGATCAGGACGATCCAGTCGTTGAACCAGTTGGCCGTGCTCGTCGGCCACGCCAGCAGCACCATCGCGAAGATCCCGTACGCGAGCGCCAGGATGTTGACGACCAGCCCCGCGCGGCCCAGCGAGAACGGTCCGGCCGGCCGCCAGCCCTTGACGCGCTGCCGCAGCGACGCGAGCACCACCGACTGGAACGCCACGTAGATGCCGAGCACCGCGAACGCGGTCACCTGCGTGATGAGGCCGTCCGGCCCCAGGTAGACGATCAGGCTGATGACCACCGGGATGCTGCACGCCACGATGAGCGCGTTCACCGGCACCTTGGTGCGCGGCGACACCCGCGACAGCCAGCGGTGCGCCGGGACCATCCCGTCGCGCGCGAACGAGAACAGCAGCCGGCTCGCGGCCGCCTGCAGGCTGAGCACGCAGGACAGGAACGCCGTGACGGCGACGACCAGGAAGATCTTCGCCCCGACATCGCCGAGGGCGGACTGCAGGATCCCCGGGATCGGGTCGACGTCCTTGCCCGCGACGATCTTCGCGAGGTCGGGCGCCGCCAGGATGTAGCCGCCGAAGGCGAACAGCGCGGACACGCCGCCGACCAGGATGGTCATCATCATGGCGAGCGGGATTCGCCGGGCCGGGTTCGCGACCTCCTCGGCGACGTCGCCGCACGCCTCGAAGCCGTAGAACAGGAACAGCCCGGCCAGCGCCGCGCCGAGGAACGCCATCAGGTACGAGCCGTGGCCCTGCACGCCCATCGTGTCGAAGAACACCGAGAACGGGTGCTTCCGCTGGAAGATCAGCAGGTAGAGGCCCACCGCGATCACGCCGATGAGCTCCGCCGACAGCCCGATGCGTGCGACCGTCGCCAGCGTCTTCGTCCCGGTGAAGTTCAGGCCGAGCGCCACCACGAGCAGAAGCACGGTCAGTCCGAAGGTGACCTCCTTGGTGGCGGGGAGGCCGAAGAGGCTGGCGAGGAAGCCGCTGCCGTACGACGCCACCGCGGTGATGGTCACGATCATCGCCCAGATGTAGATCCAGGCCGCCATCCACGCGTAGCGCCGGCCCCAGAGCCGCCGCGCCCACGGGTAGATGCCGCCGTGGATGGGGTACTGCGAGACCACCTCTCCGAAGACGAGCGAGACCAGGAACTGGCCGGCGCCGACGATGAGGATCCACCAGATGGAGGGCGGTCCTCCGGTGGCCATCGCGACGGCGAACAGCGAGTACACGCCGACGAGGGGCGAGAGGTACGTGAAGCCGAGGGCGAAGTTGGCCCACAGCGTCATCGAGCGGTTGAAGGAGTCCTCGTACCCGAGGACGGCGAGGTGCTCGCCGTCCTCCAGGTGCGCAGAGGACGAGGGTTCTGCAGACATCGAATGCCTTCCGGATCAATCGCACACGTCGGTGTGTGCGAGGGCAGCGTAACGGAGACGGGGCGCGAATACCTATAGGACAGGATGTTTCACCCCCGACGGAGTGTCGTGCTACTCCCCGATGTACGACATGACGTGCTTGATGCGCGTGTAGTCCTCGAACCCGTACATCGACAGGTCCTTGCCGTAGCCGGAGTGCTTGAACCCGCCGTGCGGCATCTCGGCCACGATCGGGATGTGGGTGTTGATCCACACGCAGCCGAAGTCGAGTCCCTTCGCGAAGCGCATCGCGCGGCCGTGGTCCTTCGTCCACACCGAGGAGGCGAGTCCGTAGCGGACGCCGTTCGCCCAGCGCAGGGCCTCCGCCTCGTCGGTGAACTTCTGCACGGTCTGCACGGGCCCGAATATCTCGTTCTGCACGGCGTCGTCGTCCTGGCGCAGGCCCGAGACGATCGTGGCCTCCCAGAAGTAGCCGCGGTCGCCCTGGCGACGGCCGCCGAGCTCGACGTTGGCGTGGTCGGGCAGCCGGTCGACGAAGCCGCTCACCTGCGCGAGCTGGTTGGCGTTGTTGAGCGGGCCGTACAGGATGCCGTCCTCGCGCGGCGCGCCGGTGCGGGCGTTCTCGCGCGCGTACTGGGCGAGCGCGGCGACGAACTCGTCGTGCACGCCCTCCTGCACCAGGAGGCGCGTCGCGGCCGTGCAGTCCTGGCCGGCGTTGAAGTAGCCGGCCGCAACGATCCCCTCGACCGCCTTCTGGATGTCGGCGTCGTCGAACACGATCACCGGGGCCTTGCCGCCGAGCTCGAGGTGCACGCGCTTGAGGTCGTACGACGCCGCGCGGGCGACCTCCATGCCCGCACGCACCGAGCCGGTGATCGACACGAGCTGCGGCGTCGGGTGGTCGATCATCGCCGCTCCCGTGCTCCGGTCGCCCAGCACGACGTTGAGCACGCCGGCCGGCAGGAACTCGCTGGCGACCTCCGCCAGCAGCAGCGTCGACAGCGGCGTCGTGTCGGACGGCTTGAGCACGGTGGTGTTGCCGGCGGCGAGGGCCGGCGCGAACTTCCACACCGCCATGTTCAGCGGGTAGTTCCACGGCGTCACCTGGCCGACGACGCCGATCGGTTCGCGGCGGATCATCGAGGTGTGGTCGGGCATGTATTCGCCGGCCGAGCGGCCCTCCAGGTTGCGCGCGGCCCCGGCGAAGAACCGGATCTGGTCGACGGACAGCAGGATCTCGTCCTCGACCAGCGTGCCGCGCGGCTTGCCGGTGTCCTGCGACTCGGCGTCGGCGAACTCCTCGGCGCGCGCCTCCATCGCGTCGGCGATGCGGAACAGCGCGAGCTGGCGCTCGCCGGGGGTCGTGTTGCCCCAGACCTCGAAGGCCGCCTCCGCCGCCCGGTAGGCGTCGGCGACGTCCTCCGCCGTCGAGACGGGCGCGGTGGCGTAGACCTCCTCGGTCGCCGGGTCGATCAGGTCGATGCTGTCGCTCCCGCGCGCGGCGGTGCGCGTTCCGGCGACGAAGTTCTGCAGTTCGGGTGTCGTTGTGGCGCTCAGCGGTGAACTCATGGCCGGGAGTCTACTGATTTCGTCAGTCAATCGGGCAGGAATGTGCGGATTCGCTTGCTAGACCGTCTCGCCACTGACAGAATCGCTCCATGAGTACCCCTCGGGCAACGAACGGCACGAAGGCTGCGACCATCGATGAGGTCTCCAAGGCGATCATCGAGCAGTTGCAGGTGGACGGCCGCAAGTCCTATGCGGAGATCGGCAAGGCCGTCGGTCTCAGCGAGGCGGCCGTGCGCCAGCGCGTGCAGAAGCTGACCGAGTCGGGTGTGATGCAGATCGTGGCGGTGACCGATCCTATGCAGCTCGGGTTCTACCGCCAGGCGATGATCGGCGTGCGCGTCAGCGGCGACACGCTGGTGATCGCGGACAAGCTCGCCGCCATGCCGGCCGTGGACTACGTGGTCCTCACGGCGGGCACGTACGACATCCTCGCGGAGGTCGTGTGCGAGAACGACCTCGACCTCATCACGATGCTCAACTCCGAGATCCGGACCCTCGAGGGAGTGCTCTCCACCGAGACGTTCGTGTACCTCAAACTCCACAAACAGTTCTACAACTGGGGAACGCGATAACCATGACGACAACCGTTGAAACGTTCGGCGAGCCCATCACGCCCGATGAGGCCGACCTGCAGGCGAAGGCACGCGACCACCTCTGGATGCACTTCGCACGCCAGTCGGTGATGGAGGAGGGCCACGGCGTCCCCATCATCACGCGCGGCCAGGGCCACCACATCTGGGACGACCACGGCAAGCGCTACATCGACGGCCTGTCGGGCCTGTTCGTCGTGAACGCCGGCCACGGCCGCAAGCGCCTCGCCGAGGTGGCCGCCAAGCAGGCCGAGCAGCTCGCCTTCTTCCCGATCTGGTCCTACGCCCACCCGAACGCGATCGAGCTCGCCGACCGTCTCGCGCACTACGCGCCAGGCGACCTGAACCGCGTCTTCTTCTCCACCGGCGGCGGCGAAGCCGTCGAGACCGCCTTCAAGCTGGCCAAGTACTACTGGAAGCTGCAGGGCCGCCCCACCAAGCACAAGGTGCTCTCCCGCGCCGTCGCCTACCACGGCACCCCGCAGGGCGCGCTCGCCATCACCGGCATCCCGGCCATGAAGGAGATGTTCGAGCCGCTGACCCCCGGCGGGTTCCGCGTTCCGAACACGAACTTCTACCGCGCGGGCGAGATGGGCGCACCGACCGACGACGTCGAGGCGTTCGGAGTGTGGGCCGCGAACCGCATCGAGGAGATGATCCAGTTCGAGGGTCCCGAGACCGTCGCCGCGATCTTCCTGGAGCCGGTGCAGAACTCCGGCGGCTGCTTCCCGCCGCCTCCCGGCTACTTCCAGCGGGTGCGCGAGATCTGCGACAAGTACGACGTGCTCATGGTCAGCGACGAGGTCATCTGCGCCTTCGGCCGCATCGGCCACATGTTCGCCTGCGACCAGTACGGCTACGTGCCCGACATGATCACCTGCGCCAAGGGCATGACCTCCGGGTACTCCCCCATCGGCGCGACCATCATCAGCGACCGGATCTACGAGCCCTTCAAGCACGGCAACACGTCGTTCTACCACGGCTACACGTTCGGCGGTCACCCGGTGTCCTCCGCGGTGGCGCTGGCGAACCTGGACATCTTCGAGGAGGAGCGTCTCAACGAGCGCGTCCGCGAGAACTCGCCGCTGTTCCGCGCCGAGCTGGAGAAGCTCCTCGACCTCCCGATCGTCGGCGACGTGCGCGGCGACGGCTACTTCTTCGGCATCGAGCTGGTGAAGGACAAGTCGACCAAGGAGACCTTCAACGACGACGAGTCGGAGCGCCTGCTGCGCGGCTTCCTCTCCAAGGCGCTTTACGACGCGGGCCTCTACTGCCGCGCCGACGACCGCGGCGACCCCGTCGTCCAGCTCGCCCCGCCGCTCACCATCGGCCCGGACGAGTTCGTCGAGATCCGCCAGATCCTGGAGTCGGTGCTCACCGAGGCGAGCAACCACCTGTAACAACGCACCACCGGACGAGTCCGCGCATCCCGCCGGGGGCGCGGGCTCGTTCCGTTTCCGCACGACGACGTGAATGGAGTGACGTGGACTACCGCAGTGTCGGCTTCTGGTTCGACTCGATCGCCGAGGCCGAGGACGGCTTCCGGCCGCGCCCCGCGCTGGCCGAGGACGCCACCGTGGACGTGGCGATCGTCGGCGCGGGCCTCACCGGGCTCTGGACCGCCTACTACCTGCAGGAACTCGACCCGAGCCTCAGGATCCTGCTGCTGGAGCGGGAGGTCGCCGGCTTCGGCGCGTCCGGCCGCAACGGCGGCTGGTGCTCCGCGCTGTTCCCGTGGTCGGCCTCCGCGCTCGCCGCCCGCTACGGCCGCGACGCCGCGGTCGCCCAGCGGCAGGCCATGGTCGACACGGTGGACGAGGTGGGCCGGGTGGCCGCCGCCGAGGACATCGACTGCGACTTCGTCCGCGGTGGGACGGTGACGTTCGCCCGCGACCGGGTGCAGCTCTCTGCCGCGCGGGCCGAGTTCGCCGAGTCGGAGGAGTTCGGCGTCGACCGGGTGTCGCTCGCCGGCACCGAGACCGTCCAGGCCCGCTACGGGGTGCCGGACGCCGTCGCCGCGACGATCACCCCCGCGTGCGCGCGCGTCCACCCCGCCAAGCTCGTGCGGGGCCTCGCCCGGGCGGTCGAGCGCCGCGGGGCCACCATCGCGGAAGGGACGGAGGTCGTCGGCTGGGCGGACGGCGTCGTGAGCGTCCGCGTCGGCGATGTCGAGCGGACGGTGACGGCGGGCACGGTGGTGAACGCCACCGAAGGCTACGGCTCGCAGCTCCCCCAGGTCGGGCGCAGCATCCTCCCCCTCTACTCGCTGATGATCGCGACCGAGCCACTGTCGGACGCGGTGTGGGACCGCATCGGCATCGAGCACGGCCAGACCTTCGCCGACTTCCGCCACCTGATCGTCTACGGCCAGCGCACCGCCGACAACCGGATCGCCTTCGGCGGCCGCGGCGCCCGCTACCACCTGGGCAGCGCCATCCACTCCTCCTACGACCGCTCCCCGCGGGTCCGCGACCACCTCGTGCGCACGCTCGGCGAGCTGTTCCCGGCCGTCGCCGGCGTGCGGATCACGCACCACTGGGGCGGCCCGCTCGGCGTGCCGCGCGACTGGCACGCCGCCGTCGGGATCGACCGCGGCGCGCGGGAGGCGTGGGCCGGCGGCTACGTCGGCGACGGGCTGAGCACGACCAACCTGGCCGGACGGACGCTGGCGGACCTCATCGTGGACCGGCGCACGGAGCTGACCGCCCTCCCGTGGGTCGGCCACCGCTCACCGCGCTGGGAGCCGGAGCCACTGCGGTTCCTCGGGGCGAACGCGGGCTTGGCCGCGATGGAGGGCGCCGACCTGGAGGAGCGGGCGACGGGGCATCGCTCCCTGATCGCCCGCGCGATGGCCCCGCTCACCGGGAACTGACCTCCCGCAGTCGAGGAGGGGTCACGCATCCTCGAACCGCAGGTGCCGGACGCTGCGCCCGTTCCGCCGCACCAGCCGCAGTGACTCCACCCCGATCCGGATGTGCCGCTCCACGAACTGCGCCGTGACGCTGCGGTCGCTCTCGGCGGTCTTGACGCCCTCAGGGACCATCGGCTGATCCGACACCAGCAGCAGCGCGCCGCTCGGGATGTGGTTGGCGAACCCGGCCGCGAAGATGGTCGCGGTCTCCATGTCGACCGCCATGCACCGGGTCTGGCGCAGGTAGGTCTTGAACGTGTCGTCGTGCTCCCACACCCGGCGGTTGGTCGTGTAGACGGTGCCCGTCCAGTAGTCGTGGCCGAAGTCGCGGACCGTGGTGGAGACACCGCGCTGGAGCTGGAACGCCGGCAGCGCCGGGACCTCCGGCGGCAGGTAATCGTTCGACGTGCCCTCGCCGCGGATGGCCGCGATCGGCAGCACCAGGTCGCCGAGCTGGTTCTTCTTCTTCACCCCGCCGCACTTGCCGAGGAAGAGCGCCGCCTTCGGACTCACCGCGCTCAGCAGGTCCATGATGGTCGCCGCGTTGGGGCTGCCCATGCCGAAGTTGATCATGGTGATGCCGTCGGCGGTCGCGTTCGGCATCGAGCGGTCGGCGCCGCGGACCTCGGCCCCGTACCACTCGGCGAAGCGGTAGACGTAGTCGCCGAAGTTGGTCAGCAGGATGTGGTCGCCGAACTCCTCCAGCGGCGTCCCGGTGTAGCGGGGCAGCCAGTCCCGGACGATCTCCTGCTTCTCCTTCATCGCTCCCCCACTGTCGGCCGCCTCGTGGGCGTCAGCCTACCGTCGTGCCGAGCAGCGCGCCGATCGCGAACGTCGCCGCCAGTGCCAGCGCGCCGCCGATGACGACACGGATCATCGCCTTGCCGCGCGAGGCTCCGCCGATCCACGCCGCGACGTAGCCGGTGGCGGCCAGCGCGATCAGCACGATCACGAACGTGAGCGGGATGCGGATCGCCGCCGCCGTCAGGATGGTCAGCAACGGCAGGATGCCACCGATGGTGAAGGAGACGGCCGAGGCGATCGCGGCGTGCCACGGGCTGACCACATCGTCCGGGTCGATGCCCAGCTCGGCCGAAAGGTGAGCCCGGAGCGCGTCGTGCTCGGTGAGCTCCAGCGCCACCTGGCGCGCGGTCTCCGGCTTCAGGCCCTGCGCCTCGTAGAGCCCGGCCAGCTCGGCGAGCTCCTCGTCCGGCATCTCGGCCAGCTCCTTGCGCTCCTTGGCGATGAGCGCGTGCTCGCTGTCGCGCTGGCTGCTCACCGAGACGTACTCGCCGAGCGCCATCGAGACCGCGCCACCGACCAGGGCGGCCAGGCCGGCGGTGAGGATGGCCGGGACGGAGGACGTGGCCCCCGCGACACCGACGACGACGGCGGCGACGGACACGATGCCGTCGTTGGCGCCGAGCACGCCGGCCCTCAGCCAATTGAGTCGTTGCGAGAGCCCCTCGCGGTGCGGCTCGTCGGGGTGCTTTCCGTTCACAGTCTCCGCGGTCATAGCGCAAGCCTAGGAACGTCGGGCACGAGATTCCAGCAAGCGCAGCCGAACCTAACCCGCGGCGGCCTGGCCTACCCCCCGGCGGCCTGGCCTACCCCGCGGCCGTCTGCCTAGCCCGCGGCAGCCTGGGCGCCCTGGGCCGCTTCCGCGCGCCTGGCCTCCCGCAGCCGGCGCTGCACGCGGTACTCGTGCACGGTGAGCACCAGGATCAGCGCGTCGAACACGGTCAGCGCGACCAGCCCCCAGGAGAAGTGCCTCAGGAGCTCCCAGCCCTGCCAGCCGATGAAGACGGCGAGGAAACCGATCATCCACGGGTACGCCCAGAGCTGCTCCTTCAGCACCGCCCAGACGAGGACGACCTTCACCACGCCGTGCAGCAGCAGGTAGACCGCGCCGAAGAGCGTCGCCGAGCCGGTGAGGGTGTGGCCGAAGTGGACGATCCAGTTGGAGACCGGGTCGTTCGGGTCGTCGCCCAGCTCGTGCTGGGTGAGGAAGACCACGACCGCGTTCAGCCGCTGCGGCGTCAGGAAGAGCAGCAGGACGCCGCCGATCAGCTCGAGCACGCCGTCCAGGCCCTTCAGCACCAGGGTGACGCGGAAGAGGACCTCCACGCGCCGTTCCCGGCGGTCGATCACGCCATGCTCGGCGTCGCGCTCCGTGCTCATCCACCCATCGAACCACCGCGCGCGGCCGTCCTCAGGGCGAAGGCCACGAGTTTCATGAGAGTAGACTCAGAAATCTTACGTTTCGAGAAAGGCCTCCGTGTGACTCCTGTGCTCTCCTCCCTCCTGGACGACGTCCTCCGGCGCAACGCCGGCGAGCCCGAATTCCATCAGGCGGCACGCGAAGTGCTCGGCTCGCTGGGACCGGTCATCGAAGCCAACCCGCACTACGCCCGGGCGGCCGTGCTGGAGCGGATCACCGAGCCGGAGCGCCAGCTCATCTTCCGGGTGCCGTGGACGGACGACGAGGGCACCATCCGGGTCAACCGGGGCTTCCGGGTGGAGTTCAACTCCGCGCTCGGCCCGTACAAGGGCGGGCTGCGCTTCCACCCGTCGGTCACGCTCGGCACGGTGAAGTTCCTCGGCTTCGAGCAGATCTTCAAGAACGCCCTCACGGGCCTGCCGATCGGCGGCGGCAAGGGCGGCAGCGACTTCGACCCGAAGGGCCGCTCCGACGCCGAGGTGATGCGCTTCTGCCAGTCCTTCATGACCGAGCTGTACCGCCACCTCGGCGAGTACACCGACGTGCCCGCGGGCGACATCGGCGTCGGCGCCCGCGAGATCGGCTACCTGTTCGGCCAGTACAAGCGCATCACCAACCGCTACGAGTCCGGCGTGCTGACCGGCAAGGGCGTCGGCTGGGGCGGCTCGCTGGTCCGCACCGAGGCCACCGGGTTCGGGGCCGTCGTGTTCGCGCAGCGGATGCTGGCGACCCGCGGGCGCTCCTTCGACGGCGCACGGGTGCTCGTCTCCGGCTCGGGCAACGTCGCGCTGTACGCCATCCAGAAGGTGCACCAGCTCGGCGGCACGGTCGTGGCATGCTCCGACTCCTCCGGCGTTGTCTACGACCGCGACGGGATCGACTTCGAGCTGCTCCGTCAGCTCAAGGAGGTCGAGCGCGCCCGACTGTCCGAGTACGCCGCCCGACGCCCGTCCGCGGAGTACCGCGCGAACGGCGACATCTGGGCGCTCGCGGCGGAGACCCCGATCGACGTCGCGATCCCCTGCGCCACGCAGAACGAACTGGACGCGACCGCCGCCGCCACGCTCGCGGGCAACGGCGTCGCGGCCGTCGTGGAGGGCGCCAACATGCCGTGCACGCCGGAGGCTGTGCAGGTGCTGCGCGCGGCGGACGTGCTGTTCGCCCCCGGCAAGGCGGCGAACGCCGGCGGGGTGGCGACCTCCGCGCTGGAGATGCAGCAGAACGCGTCGCGGGACGCCTGGACCTTCGAGTACGCCGAGCAGCGGCTCGACGACATCATGACCGGCATCCACGACCGCTGCGCCGAGACCGCCGAGCGGTACGGCGCCCCGGGCGACTACGTGCTGGGCGCGAACGTCGCCGGGTTCGTCCGGGTCGCGGACGCGATGCTGGCACTCGGGGTGATCTGACGCCGGCGGTGGCGGCCGTGCGCCGCTACCGCCCGATCCGCTTCCGCAGCCATTCGATGCGCGCCTGGAGCTGCGTCACGCTCGCCTGCGCCACCGCCGGCCCACCGCACACCCGGCGCAGCTCGGCATGGATGAGGCCGTGCGGCTCCCCCGAGTTCTTCGAGTAGAGGCCGACCAGGCTGTTGAGGAGCTGCCGCTGCTCCTTCAGCGTGCGGTGCAGCGGCGCGGGCGGATGCCCGTCGGCGGCGGCAGGCCGGGACGCGTGCCGCCGCGCCTGCCGCTGCTGGCGCTGCATCAGGAGGTCGTGCACCTGGTCGGGCTCCAGGATGCCGGGGAGCCCGATGAAGTCGAGCTCCTCGTCCGTGCCTGGCACCGCGAACCCGCCGAACTCGCGCCCGTCGTAGACCACCCGGTCGAAGTTCGCCTCCGACCCGAGCGCCTCGAACGCGAACTGCTCGGTCAGCGCCTCCGACGCCCGGCCCTCCTTGTTGGCGTCGGCGACCAGGGCGTCCTCCGGGTTCCAGAGGTCGCCCTCGCCCCCCTCAGCCGACGGCCGGTCGAGCGCGTGGTCGCGCTCCAGCTCCAGCGCGTTCGCGAGCGCCATCAGGGTCGGAACGTTCGGCAGGAACACCGACGCCGTCTCGCCGCGACGCCGCGCGCGCACGAAGCGCCCGATCGCCTGCGCGAAGAACAGCGGAGTGGAGGCGCTGGTCGCGTAGACGCCGACCGCCAGCCGCGGGACGTCCACGCCCTCCGACACCATCCGCACCGCGACCATCCACCGCGAGTCGCTCGCGGCGAAGTCGGCGATCCGGTCGCTCGCCTCCTTCTCGTCCGAGAGCACCACGGTGACCGGCTCCCCGCTGATCTGCTGCAGGAGGTCGGCGTAGGCGCGGGCCGCGTAGTGGTCGGTCGCGATCACCAGGCCGCCGGCGTCCGGGATGGAGTTGCGCACCTCGGTGAGCCGGCGGTCGGCGGCGGTCAGCACCGCCGGGATCCACTCGCCCCGCGGGTCGAGCGCCGTGCGCCAGGCCTGCGAGGTGATGTCCTTGGTGTTGCCCTCGCCGAGCCGCGCCTCCATCTCGTCGCCGGTCTTGGTGCGCCAGCGCATCTGCCCGGCGTAGACCATGAAGATCACCGGGCGCACGACGCCGTCGCTGAGCGCGCGGCCGTAGCCGTAGTTGTAGTCGGTGACCGAGGTGCGGATGCCCTGCCGGTCGGGCAGGTAGGACACGAACGGGATCGGCGCCGTGTCGGACCGGAACGGCGTACCCGTCAGCGACAGCCGCCGGGTCGCCCGCTCGAACGCGTCCCGGATGCCGTCGCCCCAGGACAGCGCGTCGCCGCCGTGGTGCACCTCGTCCAGGATGACGAGCGTGCGGTACGACTCGGTGATGTCCTTGTGCAGGCTCGGCCGCATCGCGACCTGGGCGTAGGTGACCGCCGCGCCCTTGTAGTGCCGCGCGTAGCGCCCGTCCGCGTTGCGGAAGTCGGGGTCGAGGTGCAGGCCCACCCGCGCCGCCGCCTCCGCCCACTGCCGCTTGAGGTGCTCAGTCGGCGCGACGACGGTGACCCGCTCGATCACGCGCCGGGACAGCAGCTCGGTGGCCAGCCGGAGGGCGAACGTGGTCTTACCGGCGCCGGGCGTCGCGGCCGCGAGGAAGTCGCGCGGCTCGTTGACGAAGTAGGCGTCCAGCGCCTCCGCCTGCCACGCGCGCAGCTTGCCCGCGGTGCCCCAAGCGGCGCGCTCGGGGAAGGACGGGGACAGGTGCTCTGCGGCGAAGCTGCCCGCGTGGGCGCCGATCGTGAGTTCGCTGCCGGTGTCGTCGCCGACTGTGCTTCCTGGCCCGAAGGTGGGTACGCCAGCGCTCATCCCGGGCTCATCGGGCGAGGGTGCTGCTGTCGTCTCCACTTGGATCGAATCTACCGGAGCCTCCTGACAATCGTCGTCGGGTCGTCGGCGGGAGGCAGAATGGTGGGATGGTCGAAGCTCAGCATCCGTGGTCCCGCTACGTCGCGCTCGGCGACTCGTTCACCGAGGGCATCGGCGACCCGGAGCCGCGCAGCCCGGGCGGCCACCGCGGCTGGGCCGACCGCGTGGCGGAGGTGCTGAGCAGCAAGACGGACGACTTCGCCTACGCCAACCTGGCCGTCCGCGGCAAGCTGATCAAGCAGATCCTGGACGAGCAGGTCGAGCCCGCGGTTGCACTGCACCCCGACCTCATCACCATCTCGGCCGGCGGCAACGACGTCATCCGCCCCGGCACCGACCCCGATGTGATCGCCGCCCTGTTCGACGAGGCGGTCGGCCGCCTGAGCGCCGACGGAGCGACGGTGGTCGTCTTCACCGGGGTGGATGTGGGCTTCTCACCAGTGTTCCGCGGCATCCGCGGCAAGGTCGCGATCTACAACGAGAACGTCCGCGCGGTCGCCGCGAAGTACGACGCGATCGTGGCCGACCAGTGGTCGCTGACCGAGATCCAGGATGTGCGCATGTGGGCGCCGGACCGCCTCCACCTCGCCCCGCTCGGCCACCACACGGTCGCCCGCATGGTCCTGGCGGCCCTCAATGTGGAGAACGACCTCCAGCCGCTGGAGCCCGAGCCCCTGCCGGTGCGGACGTGGCGGCAGGCCCGCGCGGAAGACCTGTCCTGGGCGCGCGAGTACCTGGTGCCGTGGGTGGTGCGCCGCATCCGGCACCAGTCGTCCGGGGACCATGTGCTGCCGAAGCGGCCCCAGGCGGGGCCGTTCCGGATCGAGGTGGAGAGGGACTGAGGAGGCGCCGGTCACCCGCCCGTCAGATTCACACCGGTCTCGGACAGGAGCGCGACGAAGGCTGGTGCGATGTGCCGCGCGTATTCCTCTGTGACGTGCACGAGGTCGAATTTCACCGGAATGCCGGCGGCAAACGCGGGGCACTTCGAACCGACGCAGAACATGGGCCGAGAGTCGAACCACACCCCATTGAATTCGTGAGCCAGCTTGTCTTCCACTACTGCCCGCTGCGTCCAGAACTTCTGGACCGTCGACACACAGTCCTTCGGAGTGCTCCGCGGCGAGAAGCACTCGCGCACATCCTTGTCCGCAGGCGGTGGCGCGAGCATCGCGAGTCTCCCGACACTCGGCTCGATCTGCTCGAGCAATGACCGCATTCCGGCGCTGTAGGCATCCTGACTGATCGGGTCTCCGCCGACCGTCTTGTACGGAGTGTAGGTGTTCGTGATCAACAGAACGTCCGGTTTGAGGCTCTTGATGTCCTCGACCGCCTGGGTCTTATGCCCGGGACATGCCTGCTGAACGTTGGCCGCACTGTTCGCTGTCTCGATGTCGACGAACGGGCAGCCGAACATCCCCAGCGATGTCACTCTGATCTGACCGTTCGATGAGTCGGCGACGGCACGCAGCATCGCGACGTATGCCATCGATGTGGAGTCGCCGACGATGGCGACCGAGGTCCGAGCGTCGGCTGGGCCCCACGTGCATCGGTCGATCCCGGGATACGGAGGGACACCGCATGCCGTCACTTCAGCATCCTGCTTGTAACCCGCGAGGATCGCGTCCATCGATGGAGTGAGTTCGGGCCAGCTCGTGACTGCCAGCGCCTCTGCGAGCTGCGAGCCGAGCGCGGCGACCGCAGTCTCGCCTGTCGGGGCGTCCGACACCGTCGGCGGCGTCGCCGATTCGGCTGGAGCATTCCGCGCCCCACGGTCTACGGTGAAGGCGACGACGAGGACGCCGATGACGACGACGGACACTGACGAAAGCGCCAGCACGCCCAACCGCCGTCCGCGCTCTGCCTTGCGCCGCCGCTTCCTCTTCTTCGGTTCCAGCCACGAGGAGCGACGCACCGGCTCCTCGATGAAGCGGTAGGACAACGCCGCAAACACGAGGGAGAGCGCGATCGATTCAAGTGCGGGGATCAGTGTGCCGTAGCTCGACGTCCCCCGGGCGAGCTCGGTCACGAGGATGAGCGCCGGAAAATGCCACAGGTACAGGGAGTACGAGATGTCTCCGATGTAGCTCAGGACAGGGTTGTCCAGCGGATTGAGCCACGACCTCTTCGGCTGCCAGGGGAAGGCGATGAACGCCGCAGCGCTGAGCACAGCCAGCGCCGCCCAGGGTGCAGGGAACCCCTGGCCCGATGGGGTGATCGCGCTCGCCGCGATCATGCCGGCCAGCGCGAGCAGCGCGATCGCGGGCCGGAATGCCGACGGCAGTCTCGAGAACCAGGGCATGCAGAGGGCTACGGTGGCGCCCACCGAGAGCTCCCAGAGTCGCGCAGGAGTGATGAAGTACGCCGTGGCGCTGTCGGCCTGCGTCAGCTGCAGCGCCAGCAGGAACAGGGCGACCGTGATCCCGAAGGTGATCAGAGCGGCGAACACGCGCGGCCGCTGCCCGCGTGCGACGAGCAGCGCGATGAGCAGTATCGCGAGTGGCCAGACGAGGTAGTACTGCTCTTCCAGGCTGAGCGACCAGTAGTGCTGCAACGGCGAGGTCTGCGCACCCTGGGCGAAGTAGTCCGTCTGCGCTGCCGCGAAGCGCCAGTTCGACACGAAGAACAACGACGCGAGCGCGTCCCAGACGGTCGCCATGAACCGGCCGGAACCGAACAGCGCCCACGCCCCGAACACGGTGGCCGCGAGCACCGCGACGGACGCCGGGATCAGGCGCCGGATGCGACGCCGATAGAACGCGAGGAATCGGATGCGCCCGCTGCGCTCGTACTCGCGGTGCAGGACCGACGTCATCAGGAAGCCGGAGATGACGAAGAAGATGTCAACGCCGACGAACCCGCCCGCCGGCCACTCGAACGCGTGGTTGAGCACGACGAGTCCGACCGCGAGAGCCCGCAACCCCTGGAGGTCGAGGCGCAGCTTCGTTCGTTCTGGGACCGGTGAGGCATTGCGAGCGTCGGATGGGGTCCCGCCCGCACGGCGCGCTTCCGGATTCGGCCGTCGGGTGGCTGTTCCCTCCGTCGTGTTCGTCATTCCGTGCCCGGCGCTGCTTCGCCGGTGAGGCTGATGCCCTTCTCCGCGAGGAGAGCGACCATTCCCGTCCCGATATGACGTGAGTACTCCTCGGTGAGGTGGACCTGATCGAACTTGGTGGGGATTCCTGCCGCGAACGCCGGGCAACTGTTCTGGACGCAGAAGAGTGAACGGGTGTCGATCCACTGCCCGTTCGGCACGCTCGTAGCCCAATCGGCCTCGGCCGAGGCTCGCTTCTTCCAGGTCTCAGTGACCCGCGAAATGCACTCCTTCGGGCTCGTTCGCGGCGAGTAGCACTCCCGGATGTCTTTGTCCGCGGGCGGCGGCGCCACGAGCGCCACTGCTCCGACGTTGGGCGACACCTTCCCCAGGTAGCTCTTCAACGCAGCGCCGTACTCCGTGAGCGAGATCGGTGCTCCACTACCAGGATGTGTCTGCGTGAGGTAGCTGTTGGTGATGATGAGCACGGACGGTTTGAGCTCCTCGATGTTCGTGAGGGCTTCCGCTCGCCGGATCGGGCATGCCGCCGCGAAGGATGGGATGCCCATGACGGTCTGAAGGTCGATGAACGGGCAGCTGTACATTCCCAGCGCGGTGACCTTCACCTGTCCGTTCGAGGCCTCGGCCAGAGCTCGCAACCACGGCACATAAGCAACAGCCGTCGAGTCTCCGGCGATTGCCACCGAATGCGGCGCGTCCGCAGCACCCCAGGTGCATTTGTCGACGCCGGGATACACCTGATTCGAGCAGTCGTTCGTCTCGGAGTCGCGCTCGTACTTCGCGACGATGCTGTCGATCGCCGGATTCGTCTCCGGCCAGCTCGTGGCGCCCAACGCCTCGGTCAGCTGACTCTTGAGCGTCGCCAACGCCTCGGACCCTCCTGGCTGAGCGGTGGCATCCGGCGGCGCGGGTGCGGCGGACGGCGTGTCCCCGCCTATCCGACTTCGGTCGTCGACGACGAAGGCCAACGCGATGGCGCCGATCGCGACGACCGCTACGGAACTGAGCACAAGTGCCTGGACCCGCGGAATCGCCGTACGGCGCCGCCCTTTCTTCGGCTCCAACCACATCGACTTCCGCACCGTCTCCTCGACATACCGGTACGAGAGCTCCGACAAACCGAACGCAACCACGATCGACACCACCGCCGGCACCGGCGTCTTATCCCCCGGCAGCCCCCGGAACGCCTCCGTGATGAGGATGAGCGCCGGGAAGTGCCACAGGTACAGCGAGTACGAGATGTCCCCGACGTGCGTGAGCACCGGGTTGGCGAGCGGGTTCAGCCACGCGAGACGCGGCTGCCACGGGAACGCGATGAACACCGCCGCGCTCACCACCGCAACGAGTGCCCAGGGTGCCGGGAAGCCCGCCCCCGAGGGCGTGATGACGGCCGCGACGATCATCCCGGCCAGCGACGACAGCATGATGGCCGGCCGCCACACCGCAGGCAGGCGGTCGAACAGCGGCATGCAGAGCGCCACCGTCGAGCCGACCGAGAGCTCCCACAGCCGCGCCGGCGTGATGAAGTACGCCGTGGCGCTGTCGGCCTGCGTGAGCTGGAGCCCCACGAGGAAGAGGCCTGCCGTGATGACGGCGCACAGCGACGCGGCCAGGACCCGCGGCCGGTTGCGCCCCGCCACGATCAGCCCCAGCACCAGGACCGCGACCGGCCAGACCAGGTAGTACTGCTCCTCGAGGCTGAGCGACCAGTAGTGCTGCAGCGGCGACGTCTGCGCTCCCTGGGCGAAGTAGTCCGTCGACACGGCCGCGAATCGCCAGTTGGACACGAAGAACAGCGCCGCGACGCCGTCCCACACTGTCGAAAGGAATCGTCCGGGGCCGAACAGCGCGAACGCTCCCGCGACGGTCACCGCGATCACCGTCGCGGAGGCCGGGATCAGCCGGCGGATGCGGCGGCGGTAGAACGCGAAGAACCGGATCGTGCCGGAGCGCTCGTACTCCCGGTACAGCAGCGACGTCATCAGGAAGCCGGAGATGACGAAGAAGATGTCGACGCCGACGAAACCGCCCGCGGGCCACTCGAAGGCGTGGTTGAGCACGACGAGGCCGACCGCGAGGGCGCGCAGGCCCTGCAGGTCGAGTCGCTTGACGGTAGGAGGGGGCGCAGGTCGTCTCGTCGTGGTGGAGGAGCGGCGGCCACGGGCTTCGGCGCGCGTGAGGGGCTGGGTGTCAGACGTCATGTGATGTGGGGCCTCAGCGGATGTGGGTGAACCTCAACACGCTAAGGGCGCCGACGACGCGACACCTTCGCGATCCAGCCGGAAGCCGCACGCGCGCGGGGATCGCGGGACGCACCGCACCCCGCACCTCACCCCACACCTCACCCGAGCGGCCGTCCCCGGTCGAAAACCGGGGCTCAGATCCCCGGTCCCTCCGGATGAGCCGACCGCCACCCGAGCGCCGCGCCGGGTCCGGCATCGAGGTGGAGAGGGCGGACTGATCCCACCGGCTACGTCCCGCCGAGACTCACGCCCGACTCGGCGAGGAGAGCGACGAATGCCGGGGCGATGTACCGCGCGTACTCCTCGGTGATGTGGGTCATGTCGAACTTGACCGGTATGCCGTCGACGAAGGCCGGGCATTTGTTGGAGACACAGAACAGCTCCTTGGTGTCGACGAACTGTCCGCCGGTTTCTGTGAGAGTCTGCTCGGCCGACGTGGTGTACTTCTTCCAGCTCGCCAGCACGGAAGTCACGCAATCGGCGGGCGCGCTCCGAGGCGAATAGCACTCCCGCACATCCTTCTGGGCCGGAGGCGGCGCAAGAAGGACGACCTTTCCGATGTCGGGTGTGATCCTTTCGAGATACCGCTTGAGACCCTGTTGGTACTCCGCGGGCGTGATCTTCTTCCCGGTCTCGAGGTCGATATCGGCAGCCGGTCCGTTCGCTATGAAGACGATCTCCGGTCGCTTCTCGGCCAGAGTCGAGATCGCGAGCTCTTTGCGCCCGGGGCACGCGGCCTCGTGCTGGGGATTCGGACTGTTCGTGTGGAGGTCGACGAAGGGGCAACTGTAGAGTCCGAGCGATGTGACTTTGAGTTGGCCGCCCGATCCCTCCGCGAGGGCACGGATCATCGCCACATAGGCGATCGACATCGAATCGCCCACCAGTGCCACTGAGTGCGGGGCGTTCGGGTCGCCCCAGGTGCACTTGTCGACTCCCGGATAGTTCGAGCTCGCGCACGCGTTCACGGCCGGCTCGAACAGGTAGTGCTCGACGACGCTGTCCATGCTCGGGGTGAGCTCGGGCCAGCTCTTCGCTCCAAGAGCCGTCGTGATGGCGGTCGAGACCGCGTCGAGCGCAGTTCGATCGGTGCCGCCGTCCAGCACGTACCCCGTCTCCGGAGCCGCCGTCTCCGTTGCCGCTGTCTTCTGCGCAGACTCTTGGAACGTCGACGAGTTCCGATCCACCGTGAACGCGAGAACCACGGCCCCTACGGTGGCCACCGCTACCGCTCCGAGGGTCACCCCTCTGGCTCGCGCGCCCGGCGCTCCGCGCGTCCTTTTCTTCTTCCGTGGCTCCAACCACGACGAACGGCGAACAGGCTCCTCGATGAAACCGTAGGACAATGCCGCCAGCACGACCGAGAGCGCGATCGATTCGAGCGCGGGGATCGCGGTGCCGGAGACCGAGGTCCCGCGGGCCAGCTCTGCCGCGAGGATGAGCGCCGGGAAGTGCCAGAGGTAGAGCGAATACGAGACGTCCCCGATGTAGCTCAGGACAGGGTTGTCCAGCGGATTGAGCCACGACCTCTTCGGCTGCCAGGGGAAGGCGATGAACGCGGCCGTGCTCAGCACGCAAGCGCCGCCCACGGTGCGGGGAAGCCCTGGCCGGACGGCGTGACCGCGCCGCCCAGGACCATGCCGGCGAGGGCGAGAAGCGCGATGACAGGACGGAACGCCGAGGGCAGGCGTGAAAACCACGGCATGCACAACGCCACGGTCGCGCCGACCGAGAGTTCCCAGAGCCGGGAAGGCGTGATGAAGTAGGCGCTCGCGCTGTCGGCGTGCGTGAGGTGCAGAGAAAGGACGAAGAGGGCGACTGTGATCGCGAACGTGATCGCGGCGGCGAGCACGCGCGGCCGACGTCCGCGTGCGACGAGCAGCGCGATGAGAAGTATCGCGAGTGGCCAAATCAGGTAGTACTGCTCTTCCAGGCTGAGCGACCAGTAGTGCTGCAACGGGGAAGTCTGGGCTCCCTGCGCGAAATAGTCGGTCTGTGCCGCGGCGAACCGCCAATTGGAGACGAAGAACAACGATGCGAGCGCGTCCCAGACGGTCGCCGTGAACCGGCCGGAACTGAACAGCGCCCAGGCCCCGAGCACGGTGGCGGCGAGCACTGCGACGGACGCCGGGATCAGGCGCCGGATGCGACGCCGATAGAACGCGAGGAAGCGGATGCGCCCGCTGCGCTCGTATTCGCGGTGAAGCACCGATGTCATCAGGAAGCCGGAGATGACGAAGAAGATGTCAACGCCGACGAACCCGGCCGCCGGCCACTCGAAGGCGTGGTTGAGCACGACCAAGCCGACCGCGAGGGCACGCAGTCCCTGAAGGTCGAGACGCTTTACGCTGGGCGGGATCGCCCGAAGGGTCGTCATGGGGGCGGAGCGGCGGCCACGGGAGCGCGCGCGCGAAGGCGACTGGTTGTCGGAAGTCATGGATGGCTGGCCTCAGCAGAAGGGTCAGGAAGAGCCCCATCACACTAGGCAGGCCGGCACAGCCTTCAGACCCACTGTCCTGAGCGGACGGGCCGAACCGCACCGGCGATCACCCGATCAGTCACCCGTTCTGATATTCAAATGGGTTCAGTATCCAAGCTTTGAAATCCCGGGCTTTTATACCCCAAGCCCCCCAGGGTGCGCCAGCCGCCACCCGAAGCCCGGGTCCGGCACATCCTTCGCGAGCGCCAGGTCCACCGTCTTGGCGGCCCCGTTCACCGTGAACGTCACGTGCCCCACGATGTCGCCCTTGAACCCCGACTGCAGTCGCTGCGTCGTCAGGTCCACGGTGATCGGCGTGTCCGACCACACGACGAAGCTCTGGCCCGAGGTCGCCACCACGTTGGAGGCCGCTCCCCATTTGGTCGTGTAGGAGCCGAAGACCTGCCCGGTCGTCGCCGCCGTCACCTCGTGGAAGCCCGCCTGCATGCTCGTCAGCAGCCCGCTCACGCCCGCCCACAGCGTGTCGTGGTCGGCCGCGCCCAGCACCACGCCGAGCACGCGCACCTTCTCCGTGCCGACCGGAACCTCGGCCGAGAACAGCAGGCAGAATCCCGCCTGGTCGGTGTTGCCGGTCTTGATGCCGTCCACGCCGTCCACGCCCAGCAGCGCGTTGGTGTTATCCTGCGCGCCGGCGCCGGGGAGTGTCGCCGACTTCTGCGAGACGATCGCGGAGAGCGCCGGGGAGGCGAGCACGAGCTTGCCGATCCCGATCAGATCCTTGGTGGTGCTCACGTTGCCGGGGTCGAGGCCGTCCGGGGTGACGACCTTGGTGCCCGTGAAGCCCTTCGACGCGAGCCAGCTGTTCGCCGCCTTGAGGTAGGCGGAGGTGGAGCCGTAGGCCCAGTTCACGAGCGAGATGGCGTAGTTGTTGGCCGACGGCAGGAGCATCGCGGTGAGCGCCTGCTTCTCCGTCATCGACGTGCCCGCCTTCACCGGAGCCCAGGACCCGCCCGCGGCGATCACCTGGTTCCAGATGTCGACGTCCTTCTGCGTGAACGAGAGGGTCGGCCCGTCCGCGTTGCCGTCCAGCGGCTTGGCCTGGAGGACGACGAGCGCGGTGATCGTCTTGGTCATGCTCGCGATCGGCATGCTGGCGTCACTGCCGTGGTACTCGGTGGCGCCGGGATAGTCGGGGGCGGTGATCGCGGCCGACCCGTAGCCCGGCCAGTCGAGCTTGGCCGCGGCCTGCGTCAGCGACGTCTCGTGCTGCGTCACCGCGGCGGTGGCCGGCACCGGCGTGATGATCGAGCCGAACACGTAGAGCAGGGCGAGCAGCAGCACGCCCCCGATCCCGAAAACGACGATCCGGCGGCGGCGGTACACCTGCTTGCGGTTCACACTGCGCGGCGGATCGGCGAGGACTTGCTGAGGCACCTTCGGATTCTAGGGGGACGGACTGAGGCATCCGCTGAGAACGCGCCCCGGGCGCCGAACGACGCTCGGGGGCGAGAAGTCAGCGGGCCGCGCCGCACGGAAGGGCGCGGACGACATGGTCCGCCACCTGGTCCGGGGTCAGCCAGGTGGTGTCGACGACCTCGCCCGCGTCGTGAAGCCACGTACGGGCCGCGGCCGCGTACGGTTCGACGTACGCGTGCCGGAACACCGACGGTCCGAGGTCCTCGTCACCATCGATCCTGCTGACCAGTACCTCCTCCTCCGCGTGGAGGATGACGTGCCGGACCGGAATCCCGTGGCCGGCGAGACCCGACTCGATCTCACGCCAGTAGTCCTCCACCAGTACCGTCATCGGCACGATCAGCGTCCCGCCGACGTATCCGATCAGGCGCCGCGCGGTCTCCACCACCAGCGGACGCCAGATCGGCCAGTGCTGGAAGTTGTCCGTCGCGGGCAGGCCTGGCGTCACGTCCATCAGGACCTCGCCGACCTTCTCCGCGTCGAAGATGCGGGAGCCCGGGATCCGCCGCTGCACGAGCACGCTCGTCGTCGTCTTCCCGACGCCGTGCGTGCCGTTCAGCCAGACGATCATGCGGGCGCCTCCACCCGCATCGCCCACAGCACCACCGCGCTCGCGGACGCCACGTTCAACGAGTCCACCCCGTGCAGCATCGGGATGGTCACCACGGTGTCCGCCGCCGCCAGCGCCCGCCGGCTGAGTCCGTCGCCCTCCGCGCCGAATACGAGCGCCGCGCGCTCCGGGGCGCGGGCGGCGTACTCGTCCAGTCCGACCGCATGGTCCGCGAGGGCGAGAGCCGCGATCTCGAAGCCGGCCTCATGCAGCAGCGGCGCCGCGTCGTCCCACTCCGGGAGGCGCGTCCACGGCACCTGGAGGACGGTTCCCATGCTCACCCGCACGCTGCGGCGGTAGAGCGGGTCCGCACAGCGCGGGCTGACCAGCACCGCGTCGGCGCCGAGGCCGGCCACGCTCCGGAAGATCGCCCCCACGTTCGTATGATCGACGATGTCCTCCAGCACGACCACCCGTCGCGCTCCCGCGAGCAGCGCACGCGGGTCCGGCAGCTCCGGCCGGTGCATCGCCGCCAGCGCACCGCGATGGAGGTGGTACCCGGTGAGCTGCTCCAGCACCGCGGACTCCCCCACGAACACCGGCACGTCGGGGAAGTCGGCCAGCAGCGGCGCCACATCGTCCAGCCACTGCTCCTGCAGCAGCACCGACCGCGGCCGGTGGCCGGCGGCGAGCGCGCGCGTGATGACCTTGGTCGACTCGGCGATGTAGAGGCCGCCCTCCGGCTCGGTCACGCGCCGTAGCGCGACGTCCGTCAGGCGGGAGTAGTCGGCGAGGCCGTCGGCGGTCAGGTCGGTCACGCGTTGGATCTGCACTCGTCCAGATTGCCAGTAGCCGGAAACAAACTCGAAAAGCGGCCGGTTTAGACTTCGGGGAGGACCGACCGGGAGGTGCCTGTGACCACGCTGACGACCGAGCTCTCACCCGAGCTCTTGCGCGGCATCGACGAGGTCGAGGCTCTGCTCGCCGGGCGGACCTTCGCGGTGCTGACCGGCGCCGGTGTGTCGACGGACTCGGGCATCCCGGACTACCGCGGCGAGGGCGCGCCGAAGCGCACGCCGATGACCTTCCAGCAGTTCCTCGCCGACGACCGGTATCGCAAGCGGTACTGGGCCGGCAGCCACCTCGGCTACCGCCGGTTCGCGGCAGCCCACCCGAACGACGGTCACCGCGCGCTCGCCGCCCTGGAGGTCGCGGGCGCGACGAACGGCGTCATCACGCAGAACGTGGACGGCCTCCACAAGCAGGCGGGCAGCCGCCGCGTGGTCGACCTGCACGGCTCGATGGACCGGGTCGTCTGCCTGGTCTGCGGGCAGATCTTCGCGCGCGAGGCGATCACCGCCGGCATCGACGCGGCGAACCCGTGGCTGGAGACCGAGGGCGCCGTGGAGATCGCACCGGACGGCGACGCGATCGTGACCGATGTCGACTCCTTCGTCGTCCCGGACTGCACGGTCTGCGGCGGGCACCTGAAGCCCGACGTGGTGTTCTTCGGGGAGTTCATCCCCGCCGAGAAGTACCGGGAGGCCAGCTCCCTCGTGCGCACGGCCGACGCGCTGGTCATCGCGGGCTCGTCGCTCGTGGTCAACTCCGGCATCCGGCTCCTGGAGGAGGCGCGACGCAAGCGCCTCCCGATCGTCATCGTCAACCGGGGCGAGACCAAGGGCGACGCGCGGGCCACCGTTAAGCTGGATGGCGGGACCACGGAGACCCTGGTCGAGCTGGCACGCCGGCTCACCTGACCGCCGCGCGTCCTGTGACGAAAGGACGCGTGTGACCTTCATCTCCCTCGTTCGGCACGGCCAGACGGACTGGAACCTGGCCAAGCGCATCCAGGGCTCCAGCGACATCCCGCTCAATGGCACGGGACGGGCGCAGGCCGACGCGACAGGCCGGGCGCTGGCGGGAGGCCGGTTCGACGCCGTCTACGCCAGCCCGCTCAGCCGCGCGCTCGACACGGCGCGGATCATCAGCGGTCACCTGGGGCTCGGCGAGCCGCGGACGCTGCCGGCCGTGGCCGAGCGGCAGTACGGCGAGGCGGAAGGGCTGACCGGCGCCGAGATCCTGGAGCGCTGGCCGGAGGACACGCCCGTCCCCGGACGCGAGTCCCGCGAGGAGGTCGTCGAGCGCGCGCTCCCGGCCCTGCTCGAACTGGGCGACGCGCATCCGGGCCAAAACCTGATCGTGGTCAGCCACGGCGGCGTGATCGGCTCGCTAGTCCGGCACGTGACGGACCATGCCCTCCCCGGCCCAGGCGAGGTCATCCCGAACGGCTCGGTGCACCGCTTCCGCTACGACGACGGCCGGCTGACCCTCGACCGGTTCAACCTCGGTCCGGAGGACCACGACCTCTACACGGCGTCGGTTCTCTGAACCCGCCCCGCCCGCCGGGGCGCCTTCGCCGCCGTCGCGGTCAGCACCGTCACCAGGTGGTCGGCCGACGCCGACCAGGTGAACCGGGCGGCCTCGCGCCGCGACGCGGCGGACCGCTGCGCCCAGACTCCCGGCTGCTCCAGGTGCCGCACCCGGGCGCCGAGCGCGTCGGCGTCGTCGGCCGGGAAGTACAGCGCGGCCTCGCCGCCGATCTCGCGGAAGATCGGGATGTCGCTGACCACCACCGGCGTCGCGAGCGTCATCGACTCCACCAGCGGGATGCCGAAGCCCTCGTCGCGCGATGCGGTGACGAGCGCCGTCGCCCGCGCGAGCGTCTCGGCGTAGTCCTCGTCCGTCGCGCCGTCGTGGAACACCAGCCGCGCCCCGGGGGCCAGGGCGGCGAGCCGCTCGCGCTCGGCCGGGGTGACCCGGCTCATCAGGTGGAGCTGGTAGTCCGGGAGCTGCGCCGCCGCGCGCACGAGCGTGTCCACGTTCTTGTACGGCATGAACGAGCCCATGTAGACGAGCACCTTCGCCTCCGGGGCGGTGCGCGCCAGGCGCTCCTCCGGCAGGGCCGGCATGTCCGCGGCGTTCGGCACGACGTAGACGGGACGCTTGGTCAAATGGTGCTCGGCGATCAGGTCCTTGGTCGTCTCCGACACGGTCACGACCGCGTCCGACCGGTTGAGCAGCAGCCGCTGCGGCCACCAGCCCAGGTGGTACAGCCGCCAGAGCACCCGCACGAACCCGGGCAGGTCCCGCGGCGGCGTCGGGTGCCGGTAGTAGATCAGGTCGTGCACCGTGAGGATCAGCCGGTAGCGCCGCCCGAAGCTCCCCATCGTCTGCATGGGCGTGAACACCACGTCGGGCTTCAGCTTGTTGACCCGACGGGCGACCAGCGGCTCCAGCGCGGAGGTCGGCGCGGAGGCGAGCTCCCACGGGAGGTCGGGCAGCAGCTCGAGCTGGCGGTGGTCGCTGATCAGCATGGTGACGGCGTGCCGCTGGGCCAGCGCGCCCACCAGTCCGGCCGTGAACCGGCTGATGCCGTCGTGCCGGCCGATGCGGGTGTAGCGGCAGTCGAAGACGATCCTCACGCGCGGCCTCCCGGTTCCGTGCCGCCCGTCGCGAGGAACTCCTGGATCGCCTGGGTGGCGTCGACCGGCTTCTCGTAGTGGATGAGGTGGCCGACGTCCGCGATCTCCACCAGCCGCGCGTCCGGGAACAGACCGCGCAGCCGGCGCTCGGCGACGATCGGCGTGATGTCATCGTCCACGGCGGCCACCAGCAGCGTCGGCTCCGGCACCCGCGCCGCATACTCGCTGACGTCGTGCGCGACGGAGGCACGGAACGCCTGCAGCACCACCCGCCGGTCGCTGAACGCGGAGAAGTAGCTGTCGTGCTGGCCGTGGATCCACGCCCGCAGCGAACGGTCGCGGGTCTTCGCCATCGCGATGCTCATCACGCGCACGATGACCCGGTTGCGCAGCAGGGCGAAGCCCAGCCGCTCGGGCAGCGCCGCCGCGAGCCAGTAGTAGAAGATCGCGAGCCGGGTGAGGACGCCGCGGGGCCCCGCGAGCGCGGGCTGGCCGATCGGGTTGACGAGCACGACCGCGTCGGGTCGCTCCCCCGCGCCACCGTCCCCATCGTTGCCCCCGGCGAGCGTCGCCGCGACGACGATCGACCCGAACGAGTGCCCGAGCAGCACGACCCTCCCGGTCAGGCCGAGCCCGGCGACGAACGCCCGCAGCCAGTCCGAGTAGCCGGCGATGTCGTGGTCCCGCTCCGTGAGCGGCGTGGACTCGCCGAAGCCGGGGAGGTCGGGCGAGATGAGCCGCAGTCCGCCGCCGAGCTGCGCTACCACGGGCTCGAGGCCGTGGTGGTCGCCGCGGAAGCCGTGCACGAGCACGAGCGTGGTGTCCGCGTCGGCGTCGCCGTACTCCCAGTAGCGCGTCAGGCCGCCCAACAGCGGGAGCTCGGCGCGGCGCACGGGGACGCGGCCCAGGGCCTCGGCGTACGGAGAGGCGGCGTCGCGGTACGAGGAGGCGGCGTACCGTGTCGAAGAGGTCATCGCCGCCCAGTCTAAGCCGGGTCCCCACCGGAACCCGGTGAATACGGCCCGAAGACTGGACAGCCCACCGCCCGCAGGTCCTAGACTTCTCTGGATGTAATCGCTTGCATGACCCCACCGTGCACGACCCCCGAACTCGCTGCCCCGACGGCGTGGCCGTTCGAGAAGGAGAACCGTGAGTTTCACCGCGCCCATCACGCTGCCCGGGCTCGCCCTCGATCCGCAGTGGTATCGCCGTGCCGTGTTCTACGAGGTGATGGTGCGATCGTTCGTGGACAGCAACGGCGACGGTTCGGGTGACATCGGCGGCCTGACCTCCAAGCTCGACTACCTGCAGTGGCTGGGCGTCGACGCCCTCTGGCTGCCGCCGTTCTTCCAGTCCCCGCTCCGCGACGGCGGCTACGACGTGTCCGACTTCAAGGCGATCCTGCCCGAGTTCGGCACGATCGAGGAGTTCCGCGACCTGGTCACCAAGGCGCACGAGCGCAACATGCGCATCATCATCGACCTGCCGATGAACCACACCTCCGACCAGCACGAGTGGTTCCAGCAGTCGCGCAGCGACCCGGAGGGTCCGTACGGCGACTTCTACGTGTGGAACGACACCGACGACAAATGGCCGGACATCCGGATCATCTTCGTCGACACCGAGGACTCCAACTGGGCCTTCGACGAGGCACGCAGGCAGTTCTACTTCCACCGGTTCTTCTCGCACCAGCCCGACCTCAACTTCGAGAACCCGGCCGTCCACGACGCGATGTTCGACGTCGTCCGGTTCTGGCTCGACCTCGGCGTCGACGGCTTCCGGCTGGACGCCATCCCCTACCTGTACGAGTCGGACGAGGGCAACGGCGAGGGTGAGCCGCCCACGCACGAGTTCATCAAGAAGCTCCGCGTGATGGTCGACCGCGAGTACCCGGGCCGGATGATGATCGCGGAGGCGAACCAGTGGCCCCGCGAGGTCGCCGCGTTCTTCGGCTCCGAGGACGAGCCGGAATGCCACATGGCGTTCGACTTCCCGGTGATGCCGCGCATCTTCTACGCGCTCCGCAGCCAGCAGGCGTCCGAGCTCATCCGGGTGCTGTCCGAGACGACGGACGTGCCGGAGGGCTCGGCGTGGGGGGTGTTCCTCCGCAACCACGACGAGCTCACGCTGGAGATGGTCAGCGAGGAGTACCGCCAGGCGATGTACGGCTGGTACGCCTACGACCCGCGGATGCGCGCCAACATCGGCATCCGGCGACGGCTGGCGCCGCTGCTCGACAACTCGCGCGCCGAGCTGGAGCTCGCCCACGCGCTGCTGTTCTCGCTGGAGGGCAGCCCGTTCCTCTACTACGGCGACGAGATCGGGATGGGCGACAACATCTGGCTGCCCGATCGCGACAGCTCGCGCACCCCGATGCAGTGGACCCCTGACCGCAACGCCGGCTTCTCCACCGCCGACCCCGGCAAGCTCTTCCTCCCCGTCGTGCAGTCGCTCGTCTACCACTACAACCAGGTGAACGTGGAGGCGCAGCTCGCCCAGTCGCGCTCGCTCCTGCACTGGATCCGCAACGTCATCCACGTGCGCAAGGCGCACCCGGTGTTCGGGCTCGGCGACATGCGCGTCCTCCCGACCGACCACGAGTCGGTGCTCGCGTTCGTGCGCAGCTACGCGGGCAGCGGGACGCACTTCGGCGACCAGCCGGAGGACGTGCTGTGCGTGTTCTCGTTCGCGCACAACCCGGTGTCGGTGACGCTGGAGGCGCCGGAGTTCGCCGGCAGCGCGCTGTACGACCTGTTCGGCGGCGCGGAGTTCCCGACGGTGGCCGAGGACGGCCGCTTCACCCTGACCCTCGGCACGCAGAACTTCTACTGGCTGCACGTCGAGCCGCGTCGCGCGTAGCCGTCCCCGCCGAGGAAGGTTGACGCCCCTCGGCGTGTGTTCCCTCCGGTGACGGAGGTCCTTCCTACGCTGGCTGCATGAGCAACTGGCATCACGAACTCGGCGTCTTCGATCTGGAGACCACGGGCGTGGATGTCGAAACGGCGCGGATCGTCACCGCCCACGTCGGGCTGCTCGGGGCGGACGGCGAGGTCAAGCACGGCCGCTACTGGCTGCTCGACCCGGAGGTGGACATCCCGGCGGAGGCGACTGCCGTGCACGGAATCACCACCGAGCTCGCCCGCGAGAAGGGCATGGACGCCGGCGCCGGTGTGGAGGCGATCGTCGACCAGCTCCGCAGGCTGTTCGACCGCGGCATCCCCGTCGTCGCCTACAACGCGCCTTACGACTTCACGCTGCTCGACCGCGAGGCCCGACGACACGGCGTCGAGCCGCTGCACGCCCCCGGTCCCGTCATCGACCCGCTCGTGATCGACCGGGCGGTAGACCGCTACCGGCCCGGCAAGCGCACGCTGACCGTCACTGCCACCCATTACGGCATAGAACTGCTCGCCGCCCACGACGCGGCCGCCGACGCGATCGCCGCCGGCCGGCTCGCCCAGGCGCTGGCCCAGCGCCACGTCGAGGAGCTCGCGATGGCCGCGGCCGAGCTGCACAGCAAGCAGGTGGACTGGTGCCGCGAGCAGGCGGCCGACTTCCAGGAGTACATGCGCCGCGTCCGCGACCCGGAGTTCACGGCATCGGGGGCGTGGCCGGTGCACGCCTGGCAGGCCTGAGGCCGACCTCAGGCGTTATCCCGCGGTTTGGGGTCTGCTGCACGCCCGGCGAGGCCGCTAATGTTTCGGCTATGAGTGACTCCGAGAATCCGCAGCCCCTCCCGCCGCAGCAGCCCCAGCCCCCGCAGTACGGGGCCTACCAGCAGCCGCAGGCGCCCGGCTACAACACGATGTCGATCGTGGCCTTCATCCTCGCGTTCTTCGTGAGCGTCGTCGGCATCATCCTGGGCTTCGTCGCCCTCTCCCAGATCAAGCGCACCGGCGAGCAGGGCCGCGGCCTCGCCCTCGCGGCCGTCATCATCGGCTTCGTCGAGGTGGCGATCGGCATCCTGGTCTTCGTCCTGGTCCTCATCGGCGTCGGCATCGCGGCCTCGCACGGCTACCGAAACTACTGAGCGCACGAAACAGCGAAGGGCCCCCGTCCACGACGGGGGCCCTTCTCGTGGCACGCGAAAAGACCCCGCCCTCCAGGAGCGGGGTCTTTCGACGCGGCTTACTTGCCGAAGTTCTTGTAGCGCGTGTTGAACTTCTCGACGCGGCCGGCCGAGTCGAGGATGCGCTGCTTGCCCGTGTAGAACGGGTGCGACTCCGAGGAGATCTCGACGTCGATGACCGGGTAGGTGTTGCCGTCCTCCCACTCGATGGTCTTGTCGCTGCTCACGGTGGAGCGGGTCAGGAAGGTCGCACCCGAGGCCAGGTCGCGGAAAACCACGGGGGCGTAGTCGGGGTGGATGCCAGTCTTCATGAGGACTTCCTTGTTGCGTAGTGATTTGTCGGTCGTGCCCGCGCGCGTCAGCGCGATGACGGAAAGCTTTTCGGTCCGCACGTGCACGACGGAATCGTGCGGGGAACCAGCTATCGAGTTTAGCAGATGCGTCAGGCGCTCGTCGCCTGACGCGCCCGGGCGGTGAAACGGCCGTCGGTCTCGGTGAGCTCCACGTCGACGCCGAAGGTCTCGCTGAGCGACTCGCTGGTGAGCACCTCGCCGATCGGGCCGTGCGCGGTGACCCGGCCGTCCTTCAGCAGGAGCGCGCGGTTGAAGCCGAGCGGGATCTCCTCGACGTGGTGGGTGACCATCACGATCGCCGGGGACTTCGCGTCGCTGGCGTAGCCGCCGAGGAGCTGCACGAGCTCTTCGCGGCCGCCGAGGTCGAGACTCGCTGCGGGCTCGTCCAGCAGCAGGATCTCCGGATCGGTCATGACCGAGCGGGCGATCTGCACGCGCTTCTGCTCACCGTCGCTCAGGCTGCCGAAGGTGCGCTCGGCGAGGTGGTCGAGGTGCCACTCGGAGAGCACGCGGCGCGCGCGGCGCTCGTCGATCTCCTCGTAGAGCTCGTTCCACCGGCCCGTCACGGCGTACGCCGCGGTCATCACCACGTCGAGCACGCGCTCGGTGCGCGGGATGCGCCGGGCCAGCGCGGTCGACGCGAAGCCGAGCAGCGGGCGCAGCTCGGACAGGTCGCTGTGGCCGACGGTCTCGCCGAGCACGACGGCCTCGCCCGACGACGGGTGGATGGCGGCGGCGGCGACCTGCAGCATCGTGGTCTTGCCTGCGCCGTTCGGGCCGAGGATGACCCAGCGCTCGTCCGGCTCCACCGTCCAGTCGACGTTCTGGAGGACGGGGTTGCCGTCCCGGACTACGGACACGTCGTGAAGACGGAGAACACTGCCTGCCATGCGTTCTAGCCTACCGGCGTCAGGCGGAGGTCACGGACCGGTAGATCGCGCGGGTCTGCTCCGCGATCGCCGTCCAGCTGAACTCGGTCTCGGCGCGCTTCCGGCCGGCGGCGCCCATCTGCGCCGCGCGCTCAGGGTCGGAGACGACCTCCGTCAGCGCCGCCGCGAGGTCGCGCACGAACGTCTCCGGGTCGGTCGGGGTCCCCGTGCCGTCCAGGAGCTGCTGGATCGGCACCAGCCGGCCGGTCACGCCGTCGACGATGACCTCCGGGATGCCGCCGGTGGCGGTCCCGACGACCGGGAGCCCGCACGCCATCGCCTCCAGGTTGACGATCCCGAGCGGCTCGTAGATCGACGGGCAGACGAAGACGGTGGAGGCCGTGAGCGCGGCGCGCAGCTCGTCGTTCGGCAGCAGCCGGTCGATCCACACGACGCCGTCGCGCTCGGCCTGCAGCCCCTCCACGAGCCCGGTCACCTCGGCGAGGATCTCCGGGGTGTCCGGCGCGCCCGCGCAGAGGATGATCTGCACCTCCGGCGGCAGCAGCCGGGCCGCGCGCAGCAGATACGGCAGGCCCTTCTGCCGCGTGATCCGCCCCACGAAGATGACCGCGGGCCGATCCGGGTCGATGCCGAGCGCACGCGCCTTCTCGTCGTCGTGCAGCGGCGTCCAGCGCTCCAGGTCGATGCCGTTGTAGACGACGGTGACCTTCTGCCGGTCCAGCGCCGGGTAGGAGGCGAGGATGTCGCGGCGCATGCCGTCGCTCACCGCGATGACCATGTCGGCCGCCTCGAACGCGGTCTTCTCGATCCAGCTCGAGACCCGGTAGCCGCCGCCGAGCTGCTCGGCCTTCCACGGCCGCAGCGGCTCCAGGCTGTGCGCGGTGACGACGTGCGGCACGCCGTGCAGCAGCTTGGCCAGGTGGCCGGCCGCGTTGGCGTACCAGGTGTGCGAGTGGACGACGTCCGCTCCCCCGCAGTCCTGCGCCATCTGCAGGTCGACGCCGAGCGTCGCGATGGAGCCGTTGGCCGACGCGAGCTCCGCCGGCACGCGGTACGCGAACGTGTCCGCCGCGTCCCTCGGCTCGCCGAAGCAGCGGACCAGCACCTCCGTGTCGGTCCTCAGCGCGCGGACCAGCTCGGTCACGTGCACCCCGGCGCCGCCGTAGATGTCCGGCGGGTACTCCTTGGTGAGAAGATCAACGCGCATGACGAGAACGCTAGTACAGCCCCCCGGTTGCCTCTACTGTGGTGCCTATGGCAGCAGGCAAGAAGATCTTCGGCATCGTGCTCGCAGGCGGCGAAGGGAAACGGCTGATGCCGTTGACCGCCGACCGTGCGAAGCCCGCGGTGCCGTTCGGCGGACAGTACCGGCTCATCGACTTCGCGCTGTCGAACCTGATCAACTCCCAGCTCCGCCAGATCGTCGTGCTCACGCAGTACAAGTCGCACAGCCTCGACCGCCACGTGTCGCAGACCTGGCGGCTGGACGGCATGCTCAACTCCTACATCGCGTCCGTGCCGGCCCAGCAGCGGCTCGGCAAGCGCTGGTTCTCCGGCTCGGCCGACGCCATCCTGCAGAGCCTCAACCTGCTGCGCGACGAGCGGCCCGACATCGTCGTCGTCGTCGGCGCCGACCACGTGTACCGCATGGACTTCAACCAGATGCTGCAAGCGCACATCGACTCCGGCGCGCCGGCGACCGTCGCCGCCATCCGCCAGCCGATCGCGCTCGCCGACCAGTTCGGCGTCATCGAGGTGGACGCGGCACGGCCCGACCGCATCGCGGCGTTCCGCGAGAAGCCGAAGGACCCGGTGGGCCTGCCGGACTCCCCCGACGAGGTGCTCGCCTCGATGGGCAACTACGTCTTCGACGCCGATGCCCTGATCGACGCGGTCGTCCGCGACGGGGACCGCCCCGACTCCAACCACGACATGGGCGGGGACATCATCCCGGACTTCGTCACGCGCGGTGAGGCCGCCGTGTACGACTTCAACAACAACGACGTTCCGGGATCGACCGACCGCGACCGCTACTACTGGCGCGACGTCGGGACGATCGACTCGTTCTTCGAGGCCCACCAGGACCTCATCTCGGCGCTGCCGGTGTTCAATCTCTACAACGCGGAGTGGCCGATCTTCAGCCAGGTGCTCAACTCGCCGCCCGCCAAGATCGTCCGCGACGGCCGCGGGGCGCTCGGAACGACGATCGACTCGATCGTCTCGCTGGGCTCGGTCATCTCCGGAGCGCACCTGGAGCGCAGCGTGCTCGGTCCGTGGGCCACCGTCGCCTCCGGCGCCAAGGTGATCGACTCGGTCGTGTTCGACCGCGCCCTGATCGAGCCGAACGCGTTCGTCGGCCGGGCCATCCTCGACAAGGACGTGGTCGTGGCGGAGGGCGCGCGCATCGGCGTGGACCCCGAGCGCGACCGGGCGCGCGGCTTCACGGTCACCGAGTCGGGCATCACCGTCGTCGGCAAGGGAGTGCACGTCGTCCCATGACGCCAGGACATCAACACGACGGCGTCCGTCCCTCCGAGCGGGGCGCCCGCTTCCTCGTCGTCCTCGACGCCGACTCCACCCTGATCCATGACGAGGTGGTCGAGCTGCTCGCCGAGGAGGCCGGCTCGCGCACCGAGGTCGCCGAGATCACCGAGCGCGCCATGCGCGGCGAGCTGGACTTCGAGGAGAGCCTGCGCGAGCGCGTCCGCACGCTGGAGGGCCTCCCGGTGTCGGTGTTCGAGCGCGTCGGGGAGCGCATCCGCGTCACCGACGGCGTGCCGGAGCTGATCGCCGGCGTGCAGGCGGCGGGCGGCGAGGTGGGCGTCGTCTCCGGCGGCTTCCACGAGCTGCTCGACCCGCTCGGCGAACGGCTGGGCCTGGACCACTGGCGCGCCAACCGGCTCGCGGTGGCCGACGGCGTGCTGACCGGCGAGGTCGACGGCCCCGTGGTCGACGCCGCCGCGAAGGCGCAGGCCCTGCTGTTCTGGGCCGCGGAGTCCGGCGTGCACCTGCGTCAGACGGTCGCGATCGGCGACGGTGCGAACGACCTGCGGATGATGGCGGAGGCCGGGCTGTCCGTCGCGTTCAACGCCAAGCCGCGCGTGCGCGAGGAGGCCGACCTGGTCATCGACCGGCAGGACCTGGCTCAGGTGCTGCCGCTGCTGGGACTGCGGGGCTGACGGCCGAGCGCTGCGCCGCGGCCTCCCCGCGGGTCGCCCTGTGTCGGTGCGCCCGCCGCCGGGTCGGGATCGCGATCAGCGCGAGCAGGGCGAGCACCGCCACCAGGATCCAGGGCGAGCGCACCTGGCTGATCGCCGCGCCCACCCCCGGAACGGACCAGACGAGCCGCTGAGCGCCCTCCGTGACGTCGTAGGGGGTGGCGTCGGACGCCTTGTTGGCGTCGCCGCGCAGCGAGACGAGCCACAGCCCTTTCTCGTGGTCGATCGACACCACGCGATGCGTGACCAGTGCGCCGTCCCCGGCGCGCGGCGCGCTGATCACGTCGCCCACCGCGATGTCGCGCGCGGCGATCGGCAGCGTGACGGCGAGCGAGCCGGCGGGGGTCGTCGGCGCCATCGACCCGGTGGAGAAGATGATGACGCGCATCCCGGTGAGGATCGCGACGGCGGCCACGGCGACGCAGAGCAGGCCGAGCACCGCCGCCACGTTCAGCACGATGCCGGCGGGACGGCTCAGCGCCGGCGCCCGTTCGCCCACTACGGCCACCGCACGATGAGCACCGGGGTGCTGAAGGACGTCCGCGACGCCGTGTCGTCGGTGCCGAGCTGCCCCGACGTGTTCGACCCGGCTGCGGAGAACTCGCCGCCCGTCGCGACCTGCAGGGCGTGCGCGTTGCCGGCGGCGACGGTGAGCAGCGTGACCCCGGGCGGGAGGGTCACCGCGGTCGGCGACGCCCGGTCGGCGGTGTCGCCGAGCCCGAGCTGCCCGGAGGCGTTGAGACCCCAGGCGTACAGGGTGTGCTGAGCGTCCCAGGCGTAGAAGGAGCTCGCTCCGGTCGACGGGACACTGACGACCGCGCCGACGACGTCGGTCCCCGCGAGCGTCGTCTCCTGCGTCAGCGTCGACGTGGACGCCCCGGAGTAGAGCCGGCCGTCGCCCGTCCAGGCGAACACGAAGGCGTTGCCCGCGGTCAGCCCGCTGACCGGCGAGTCGGACGGGAGCCCGCTGAACGTCACCCCGCCGGTCGCGCCGTACAGACTCCCGAACCCGACGACGGCCGCCCCGCCGTCGACGGACGCGATTCCGAAGAAGCGGCCGGCGGACGCGCTGGTCACGGACCGCGTGTTGAGCCCCTGCGCCGTCACGAGGCCCGGGGTGTACATGTCCGGCGGCGCGGCTCGGCCCAGCCGTCCTCCCCCCGAGTTGCCCCAGGAGTAGAGCCGCCCGTCCGAGGTCCAGGCGAGGAAGAAGTAGCCTCCCGCCGAGACACCCACCACGCCGAGGCCGGACAGGCTCGGGACGAGGCCCGGCCGGGTCACTCCGGTCGTGACATCGCTGTTGCCCCAGGTGTACACGTCGCCGGTCGTCGTGACCGCGATCGACATGTTGATGCCCGCCGACGCCTCGGCCACCGCCACCCCGAACGGGAAGGCCACCAGGGTGGGGATCGACCGCGACGTGGTGTCGCCGACCCCGAGCTGGCCCCGGTCGTTCGCGCCCCACGCGTAGAGCCGGCCGTCGGCCGTCCAGCCGAGGGAGTAGTCGTCCCCCGCGTCGACGCCCGCGAAGTCGAGCGGGACGGCAGCGGTGCTCGCGAACGAGGTCTGCACTCCCGCCGGCGTGCTGAAGACCGCACGTGCGACCTGCCCCGGCGCCACGGCGAGGAGGGCGGCGGCGGCGAGGATTCCGGACGCCAGCGCGATGACGCGCCGGGCGGAGCGTGCCGCGCTCATGGCGCCGTCCTCTCCCGGCGGCGCCGTCCGGCCGCGCGGAGCGCCCAGCCGCCCAGCGCGACGCAGAGGACGACCAGCAGCGCCGGCGACAGGTCGAGACCCGTGTCCGCCAGACCGCCCGGGCCGCCGCCGGTCGGCGGCGCGGCTGCCGTCCCGCTGCACTCCTCCGGCCTGATCTGGGTGGCAGTGAGGAACAGGGACGCCTGCCCCGACGCGTTCTGGTACTCGTTGCCCGCGGCCGCGGGGAAGGACACGTCGACGACGACGCGCGCGTGCGTGTTCGCCGGGAGTGCGTCGGCGCGGAGGGGGCACGCGCCGGTCGTGCCCCCTTCCGCGTCCGCGCTCCCGAGGATCTCGAAGCCCACCTGGAGCGGATGGGCGCCCACGGTCAGGGCGCCCTGCCTGCTCACCACCCCGCTGAGCTCCACGGGATAGCCGAACGTGTTCGTCACCGTCAGGGTCGTCGTGACGCTGTCCCCCGGCTTCAGGCCCGTCCAGGACGCGCCGGGAGGATCGGTCACGATGGCGGCCCGCACGGCCGCGGAGTCGATCACGCCTGGGTGGCCGTGAAGGGCAGCACGACCGTGATGGTCTGCCCGGCGACATCCGTCGTCGCGGCCGGATCGAGGGTCACCGCGAAGTGCAGGGTGCGCCCGTTGGCCGAGCCGCCCGAGGCGATGTCGAGCGTGCTGAAGGTCGCGCCGCTGAGCGGCCCGGTGTACAGCGTCACGGGCGACGCCGGGACGGTCGTGTCCGTGATCACCACGTCCAGGTCGTCCTGGAGCGCGGACGCCGGGGTCCCCGCGCTGTTCGTGATCTGCGGGACCGCGAGGGCGACGTCCGCGTTGATGGTGCCCGAGTTGTAGACCTGGAGGTCGCGGTCGACGGTGGCGCCCGGCGCCAGGTTGTCGAAGCCCGAGCTGAAGTCCACCAGGTAGTTCGTGGGGTTGCCGTCCTGGGCCGCGTCGAACTTCAGGTCGAGGGACCCGGAGGTGAACGTGGTCTGCACGTTCCCCGAGTCCGTGAACGCGGCGAGCGTCATGCCGATCGCAGCGCTGAGCACGATGCCCATCGCCGCGAGGAGCTTGGTGCGGGGCGTGAGTGTGAGAGCCATCGGGACCTCCGGATCGTTGCCGTCGTCCGCCGTCGTCGGTGGACAGGAGGCAACCTACTCCCGCGAAACCTCACATTTCTATGCGATATGCAGGTAATTCACCCGCGCTCCACCCGTGCGGGCTCGCTCAGTGCCCCATCCCGAGGCCGCCGTCGACCGGGATGACCGCGCCGGACACGTAGCCCGCGTCGTCGCCCGCGACCCACGCGACCACGCGCGCCACCTCGTTCGGCGAGGCGAAGCGGCCGGCCGGGATGTTCTTCTTGTACTCGGCCTGCTGCGCCTCCGGGAGGGCGGCGGTCATGTCGGTCTCGATGAAGCCCGGGGCGACCACGTTGGCCGTGATGCCGCGGGCGCCGAGCTCGCGCGTGATGGAGCGCGCCATGCCGACGAGGCCGGCCTTGCTGGCCGCGTAGTTGACCTGGCCTGCGGAACCGTACAGGCCCACGACGCTCGAGATGAGCACGATCCGGCCCCAGCGCGCCTTCAGCATCCCCTTGGAGGCACGCTTGACCACGCGGAAGGCGCCGCCGAGGTTGGTCTCCACGACCGTGTCGAACTCCTCGTCGCTCATGCGCATGAGCAGGGTGTCCTTGGTGATGCCCGCGTTCGCCACGACGACCTCGACCGGGCCGAGCTCGGCCTCCACCTGGATGAACGCGGCGTCGACGGAGGCCGCGTCGGTGACGTCGGCGCGGACCGTGAGCGCGCCGGCCGGGCCCTCGCCCGAGCGCGCCGTCACCGCCACCCGGTGGCCCTGAGCGAGGAACTCCTCGGCGATCGCGTAGCCGATCCCCCGGTTCCCTCCGGTGACGAGCACAGTGCGCGGCGTGGTCATGCAGACGATCCTTTCGACGATTCGGCCCGGAGCGAGCCCGTACCAGTTTATGGACGTACGCTGGAGTCAACGCACATGAAGCAGCCACGCCCGTCCATCACCAATCTCCCGCTCTCGCCGGACGAAGAGCGCAAGCGGCGGATGATCAAGTACTCCATCGCCATGGGGGTCCGCATCGTCTGCCTCTTCGTCGCGGTCGTCGTCGGCTGGCCGTGGGGCGCGATCCCGCTGATCGGCGCGGTCTTCCTGCCGTATTTCGCCGTGGTCATCGCCAATGTCGGCGCCGAGCCGCATGAAGCGGAAGCACAGCGTCCGGGCAATATCCTTCCGATGGCCCCTCCGCCCGGAGGACGCCGAGCGGACACCGGCGCGGACCCCGCGGACGGCCCGCACGCGAATGCCCACGAGGAGGACGAGTGATCGGACTGGGCGAGCCAGAGCCGCTCACCTGCTCCCGCGCCGGCTGCCGGGAGACGGCGTCGTGGCGGATCGAGTGGCGCAACCCGCGCATCCACACCGCCGACCGGGTGAAGGTGTGGCTGGCGTGCGGCGAGCACGTGGACTACCTGCGCGAGTTCCTCGCGGCGCGCGAGTTCCCCGTGGCGGTCGTCCCCGTCGAAAGGACGAGCGCGTGACCGCCGACGAGCCGACGCCGGAGCAGACGCCCGTCGGTTGGAGCTTCGCGTTCTCCCGCCGCTGGTTCAGCTACCTGGCGTTCGCGATCGTCTTCGCCATCGCCTGCGGGTTCCTGTCCAATTGGCAGCTCGCGCGCAGCAAGGAGGCCGCGGCCGCCAACGCGCTCATCTCCGCCAACTTCTACTCGCACCCGATCCCGCTCGACCAGGAGCTGCCGTCGCTCACCGCCTACTCCCCTAGGCAGGAGTGGAAGCGCGTCACCGTGACCGGCACCTACGAAAAGGACAAGGAGATCCTCGCGCGGAACCGCCCGTTCAACGGCAGCCCCGGGTTCGAGGTGCTCACCCCGCTGCGCACCGCCGACGGGTCGCTCTTCATCGTGGACCGCGGCTGGGTGCCGACCGGCAACAACACCGACGCCCCCGACCACGTGCCGCCCGCGCCCTCCGGCACCGTGACGGTGATCGCCCGGCTCAAGGCCAGCGAGCCGGCCATCCAGGGGCGCACCGGCGTCGGCATGCAGGTGGGGACGATCCAGCTCTCGGTGGTCAAGCAGAAGCTGGGCGGCGCGGATGTCTACACCGGCGCCTACGGGCTGCTCGCGTCGCAGAAGCCGAGCCCCGCGAGCGCGCCGACGCCGACCGTGACCGACCCGCCGACCCAGGACGAAGGCCTGCACTGGTCGTACATGATCCAGTGGATCATCTTCGCGCTGATCGGCTTCTTCGGCCTGGGCTACGCCCTGCGGACGGAGTACCGCAAGCGCAACGAGCACGACCCCGCCGAGCGGGCCCGTGCCGCCGAGCGCGCGCGGCGCCGCGCCCAGAAGCGCACCGACGCCGATGTCGAGGACGAACTCCTCGACGCCCGCTAGAGCGGCTAGGGCGGCTACGCGAGCGAGATCAGGTCGAGGTAGTCGCGGTTCCAGTGGTCCTCGACGCCGTCCGGGAGGATGAGCACCCGCTCCGGGTTCAGCGCTTCCACGGCGCCCTCGTCGTGGCTGACCAGCACGACAGCGCCCTCGTAGTGCGCGAGCGCGTCGAGGATCTCCTCGCGGCTGGCCGGGTCGAGGTTGTTGGTCGGCTCGTCCAGCAGCAGCACGTTCGCGCCGGAGACCACGATCATCGCCAGCGCGAGCCGGGTCTTCTCGCCGCCGGAGAGCACGCCGGCCGGCTTGTGCGCGTCGTCGCCGGTGAACAGGAACGAGCCGAGCACCTTGCGGGCCTCGGTCTCGGTCAGGTTCGGCGACGACGACACCATGTTCTGCAGCACGGAGCGCTCGACATCGATCGTCTCGTGCTCCTGCGCGTAGTAGCCGATCCGGAGGCCGTGGCCGGGCTCCACCATGCCGGTGTCCGGCTGGTCGACACCCGCGAGCATCCGTAGCAGGGTGGTCTTGCCCGCGCCGTTCAGCCCGAGCACGACGACCTTCGAGCCGCGGTCGATCGCGAGGTCCACCGCCGTGAAGATCTCCAGCGAGCCGTAGCTCTTGGACAGGTCCGAGGCCGCCAGCGGCGTCCTGCCGCACGCGGCCGGCGTCGGGAAGCGCAGCTTGGCCACGCGGTCGGCCTGGCGCACGTCGTCGAGGCCAGCGAGCAGCTTCTCGGCGCGCGCGACCATCTGGTGCGCGGCCGCGGCCTTGGTCGCCTTGGCGCCGAACTTCGCGGCCTGGAGCTGGAGGGCCGACGCCTTCTTCTCGGCGTTGGCGCGCTCCTTCTTGCGACGCTCCTCGTCGGCGGCGCGCTGGCGCTGGTAGTTCTTCCAGCCCATGTTGTAGATGTCGATGACCTGGCGGTTGGCGTCCAGGTAGAACACCCGGTTGACGGTCTCGCCGACGAGCTCCACGTCGTGCGAGATGACGATGAAGCCGCCGGAGTAGTTCTTGAGGAAGTCGCGCAGCCAGACGACCGAGTCGGCGTCGAGGTGGTTGGTCGGCTCGTCCAGGATCATCGTGCGCGCGTCGGAGAACAGGATGCGCGCCAGCTCGATGCGGCGGCGCTGACCTCCCGAGAGGGTCTTCAGCGGCTGGTCGAGGATGCGGTCGGGCAGGTTCAGGTTGGAGGCGATGGAGGCCGCCTCCGCCTCGGCGGCGTACCCGCCGTGCATGTGGAACTGCTCCTCCAGCCGGCCGTACTTCTTCATGGCGGCGGCGGACACCTCCGCGTCGTCGCTCGCCATGTCGTGCGTGGCCTTCTGCATCCCGAGGACGATCGAGCCGAGGCCCCGGGCGTCCAGGATGCGGGTGCGGGCGAGGTCGTCCAGGTTGCCCGAGCGCGGATCCTGCGGCAGGTAGCCGAGCTCGCCGGAACGGTCGACCTTGCCCGCCGTCGGCAGGAGGTCGCCGGCGAGCACCTTGGTCAGCGTGGTCTTGCCCGCGCCGTTGCGCCCGACGAGCCCGATCTTGTCGCCGTCGGCCACGCGGAAGCTGACGCCCTCCATCAGCAGGCGCGCACCCACTCGGAGTTCCAGATCGTGCACGGCGAGCAAAGCGGTGTTCCTAACGTTCAGAAGCCATCCGCTCCGGAGTTCTGCACGCGACACGCCGAGGCGAGGCGCGCACAACTCCGGAACGGATGGCGAAGGGGGGAAAGCTAAATGGCGAAGCCGAGGGCGCGCATCATGTCGCGGCCGTCGTCGGTGATCCGCTCGGGACCCCACGGCGGCATCCACACCCAGTTGATGCGGAAGGCTTCGACGATGCCGTCGAGGCTCTCGGCGGTCTGCTCCTCGAGCACGTCGGTGAGCGGGCAGCCGGCGCTCGTGAGCGTCATCGAGATGATGAGAGCGTTGTTCTCCTCATCCCAGGCCAGGTCGTAGATGAGGCCCAGGTCGACGACATTGATCCCGAGTTCGGGGTCCATGACGTTCTTGAGCGCCTCTTCGACCTGGTCGAAGAGGGCGGGGCTCAGGGTGGCGGGCATGATCGGATTCTACCTCCGGGCCGTCGCTCAGGCCTCGGCCAGCTCGGCCGCCGCGGCGGACGCGGACTCGGGGGCGTCGACGAAGCGGTCGTAACCCTCCTCCTCCAGACGGTCGGCCAGCTCGGGGCCGCCCTGCTCCGCGATCTTGCCCGCGACGAACACGTGCACGAAATCCGGCTTGATGTAGCGGAGGATGCGCGTGTAGTGCGTGATCAGCAGGATGCCGAGCCCGGTGTTGGCCTTGGTGCGGTTCACGCCCTCCGACACGACCTTGAGCGCGTCGACGTCGAGGCCGGAGTCGGTCTCGTCCAGCACCGCGAACTTCGGCTTGAGGAGCTCGAGCTGGAGGATCTCGTTGCGCTTCTTCTCGCCGCCCGAGAAGCCCTCGTTGACGTTGCGCTCGGCGAACGAGGAGTCCATCCGGAGCTGGCCCATCGTCTCGCGGACGTCCTTCACCCACGTGCGGATGGCGGGAGCCTGGCCGTCGATGGCGGTCTTGGCGGTGCGGAGGAAGTTGGTGTTGGTCACACCGGGGATCTCGACCGGGTACTGCATGGCGAGGAAGAGGCCGGCGCGGGCGCGCTCGTCGACGGTCATCGCGAGGACGTCCTCGCCGTCGAGCGTGATGGTGCCCTGGGTGACCGTGTACTTCGGGTGCCCGGCGATCGTGTAGGCGAGGGTGGACTTGCCCGAGCCGTTGGGGCCCATGATGGCGTGGATCTCACCCTCGTTGATGGTCAGGTCGACACCGTTCAGGATGGGCTTGGTGCCCTGGTCCGTCTCGACGGTGACGTGCAGGTCGCGGATCTCGAGGACTGACATGTGCTTACTGAATCTCTTTCGTGACGTTCGGGTCGATGTAGACGTCTCCGTCGATGACCTCGACCTGGAAGACGGGGACCGGCTCGTAGGCCGGGAGGTTGAGGGGCTTGCCGGTGATGAGCGAGAACTGGGAGCCGTGCGCCCAGCACTCCAGCGTCTCGCCCTCGATGAAGCCCTCGGCGAGGGAGATCTCGCCGTGCGTGCAGGTGTCGCCGATGGCGTGGATGTCGCCGGCGGAGTCTTTGACGACCGCGATCGGGACGCCGTCGACGACCACGCGGGTCGCCTGGTTCTCGACCAGCTCGGCCGCCGAGGCGACGCGGGAGGCCGCCATCAGCTCGCCGCCGTGACAGAGACCGCGAGCTCGTCCTCGATGGCGGACTGCAGGCGCTCCTGGAGCGCCGGCGAGCCGATCTGCTGGACGATCTCGAACAGGAAGCCGCGGACGACCAGGCGACGCGCCTCGTCCTCCGGGATGCCGCGCGACTGCAGGTAGAAGAGCTGCTCGTCGTCGAAGCGTCCCGTGGCGCTGGCGTGGCCGGCGCCGACGATGTCGCCGGTCTCGATCTCGAGGTTGGGCACCGAGTCGGCGCGGGCGCCGTCGGTGAGCACGAGGTTGCGGTTCTGCTCGTAGGTGTCGGTTCCGACGGCCTTCGGGCCGATCAGGACGTCGCCGATCCACACCGTGCGCGCGCCCGCGCCCTGCAGCGCGCCCTTGTAGGTGACGCGGCTGCGGGTCTCCGGGCCGTCGTGGTGGACGTAGACCTGCTGCTCGAGGTGCTGCGAGGCGTCGGCGAAGTAGGCGCCGAGGAGTTCGGCGTCGGCTCGCGCGCCGGCCAGGTGCGCCGACGGGTTCAGCCGCACGACGCCGCCGCCGAGCGTGACGACCACGTGCTTGATGCGCGCGCCCTCGGCCAGCTCGGCGAAGTGCGCGGCGACGTGCAGCGCGTCGTCGTCCCACTCCTGCACCGAGACGACCGTGAGGTTCGCGTGCGCGCCGAGCAGGAACTCGACGTTCTCGGTGAGGTGCGCCGCACCGCTGTTCTGGAGGATGAGCGTGGCGTGGGCGCCGGGGGCGACCTCCACCACGGTGTGCGCCGCGCGGGCGGGGCCGCCGAGGGCGGCGCGCGTGAGCGTGGCCTCCTTGGCGTCGTCGCCCGTGATGGACACGAGCAGCGCCTGCTCGAAGTTCGTCCAGGCGTTCGCCGAGGCGCGGTCCTCCGGGATGCCGGCAGCACCGACACGGGCGTCGTCGCGGGCGATCCACGAGGCCGTCACGCCGGGGGCGGGCGTCAGGTCGAACACGTACGGCGCGCCGTCCAGCTCGCCGGAGATGAGCTCGGCGAGGCGGGCGACCGGCGTGTGCTTCCACATGACCTCGCGGCCGGTGACCTCGGGGAAGTCGGCGACCTGCGTGGAGGTGAACCGCTCGGAGCGGGTCTGCACCGGTTTGGGCGCGCGCATGTGGCGAGGAGCCGGCGCGGTGTCCTGGGTCTGCGTCGGTGTACTGGGGGTCGTCATATCAGCCGACAGAGCCTTCCATGCCCATCTCGATGAGCTTGTTGAGTTCGAGTGCGTATTCCATCGGGAGCTCGCGAGCGATCGGCTCGATGAAGCCGCGGACGATCATCGCCATGGCCTCGTCCTCCGGGAGCCCCCGGGACATCAGGTAGAAGAGCTGCTCCTCGCTCACGCGGGAGACCGTGGCCTCGTGGCCGAGCTGCACGTCGTCGACGCGGATGTCGATCGACGGGTAGGTGTCCGACCGGGAGATCGAGTCGACCAGCAGGGCGTCGCAGCGCACGGTGTTGGCGGCGTGGTGCGCGTTGGCGTCCACCCGGACCTCGCCGCGGTAGCCGGCGCGGCCTCCGCCGCGGGCGATCGACTTGGAGACGATCGAGGACTGCGTGTACGGCGCCATGTGGATCATCTTCGCGCCGGCGTCCTGGTGCTGGCCGGGGCCCGCGAAGGCGACGGAGAGCGTCTCGCCCTTGGCGTGCTCGCCCATCAGGTAGATGGACGGGTACTTCATCGTCACCTTGGAGCCGATGTTGCCGTCGATCCACTCCATCGTCGCGCCCTCGGCGGCCGTGGCGCGCTTGGTGACGAGGTTGTAGACGTTGTTCGACCAGTTCTGGATGGTCGTGTAGCGCACGCGGGCGTTCTTCTTGACGATGATCTCGACCACCGCGGAGTGCAGCGAGTCGGACTTGTAGATCGGGGCGGTGCAGCCCTCGATGTAGTGCACGTAGCTGCCCTCGTCGGCGATGATCAGCGTGCGCTCGAACTGGCCCATGTTCTCGGTGTTGATGCGGAAGTAGGCCTGCAGCGGGATCTCGACGTGGACGCCCTTGGGCACGTACACGAACGAGCCGCCGGACCAGACGGCCGTGTTGAGCGCCGCGAACTTGTTGTCGCCGGCCGGGATGACCGTGCCGAAGTACTCCTGGAAGATCTCCGGGTGCTCGCGGAGCGCGGTGTCGGTGTCGAGGAAGATGACACCCTGCTGCTCCAGGTCCTCACGGATCTGGTGGTAGACGACCTCGGACTCGTACTGCGCGGCGACGCCGGCGACGAGGCGCTGACGTTCGGCCTCGGGGATGCCGAGCTTCTCGTAGGTGTTGCGGATGTCCTCCGGCAGGTCCTCCCAGCTCTGGGCCTGCTTCTCGGTGGAGCGGACGAAGTACTTGATGTTGTCGAAGTCGATCTCCGACAGGTCGGCGCCCCAGGTGGGCATCGGCTTGCGCTCGAAGAGCTGGAGGGCCTTGAGACGGCGCTGCAGCATCCACTCCGGCTCGTTCTTGAGGTGGGAGATGTCGCTCACCACCCCCGGACCGAGCCCGCGACGCGCGGAAGCGCCCGCGGCGTCGGAGTCCGCCCAGCCGAACTCGTACTGCCCCAGGCTCGCGAGTTCCGGACGGTCGATCAGGATGTCTGACATATCTACCTCGTTTCCTACCACTCTCAACCGGATATCAATCCGGCTCATTCCAGTCCCGGCGTGCGTCTGCCGTGCGCCGGGAGCGTCCTGATTGTGCGGGTGGCTTCGTTGCGTGCTGTGCGTGCTGCGTGTCGACGCGGCACATACCTAGACTGATCGAGGACAGGGGCGGCAGCGCCCCGGCCGCAGGCGAGGAAACGCCTGCGAGCACGCGCAGGTCGCGCGTTTCTCGAACCCACCAATTCTACAGGTGCGAAGCGGTAATAGTAGAGGCGCGCCTGCACGTTGGCCGAGTATCGATCAGATCTGAGGGACCCAGGAACTTATGAAGCGCATCATCGCGTGGCTGCCCGACCGTGTCGACCGGCGCACCAGGGTCGTCGGCTGGCTCTACCTCGCGGCTCAGATCCTGCTCGTCACGACCGGCGGCGCCGTCCGGCTCACGTCCAGCGGACTGGGCTGCCCGACCTGGCCGAAGTGCACCGCCGACTCGATCGTGAACACGCCGGAGATGGGCATCCACGGCGTCATCGAGTTCGGCAACCGGATGCTCGGCGGAGTGCTGGCGATCCTCGCGATCCTCGCGTTCCTGATGGTGGTCAAGCTGCTCCGCACGCGGCGGGACCTGTTCTGGCTCGCGTTCGCCGCGGGCCTCGGCGTGCCGTTCCAGGCCGTCCTCGGCGGGATCACGGTCCTGACCGGCCTGAGCTGGTGGATCGTCGGCCTGCACTTCATCACCTCCATCGTCCTGGTCGCGCTGACGACCGTGTTCCTGGTGCGGGTGTACGCCGTCCCCGGCCCGCGGGTGCGCGCCGTCCCCGGCTGGTACGCGGTCACCGCCTACATCACGAGCGTGGTCGTCGGTGTGACGATCGTCCTCGGCATCGTCACCACCGGCACCGGCCCGCACGCCGGCGACCCTAAGACCCCGCGCACCGGCCTGAACCCGGAGCTCATCGAGCACGTCCACGCCACGCCCGCCTACCTCACCTTCGCGCTGACGCTGGTGCTCGTGATCGGCGCCTGGCGGCTCCGCGGGACGCCGGTGCGCCGCTTCACCCTGCTGCTCCTGGCGGTGGAGCTCGTGCAGATCGCGGTCGGGCTGATCCAGTCCAACACGGGTCTGCCCGGCATCCTGGTCGGCATCCACATGACGCTGGCCGCCACGCTCGCCGCGGTGATGACCGCCGTGGTCATGTCGCTCACGGCGCCGCGGGAGCCCGAGCGGGTCGGGGCCGGCTCAGCCGCGGACGTCGTCGCGGCGTAGCACCCCGGTCAGCGCCTCGCGCTGCTCGCCGTGGAAGTCCGCGGTGTGCGGTCGTGCGCCGGAGAAGTCGAAGCCGACCGCGTCGGCGAGCCGTCTGCTGGCCTCGTTGCCCGGCAGGTACTCCCAGTACAGCCGGTCGAAGCCCAGACCGTCGGGCGAAAGGGCGAAGGAGCAGACCGCGGTCAGCGCCTCCGTCATCACTCCCCTGCGGCGCGCGGAGGGCGTGAGCCAGCAGCCGAGCGAGGCCGCGCCGCCCGCCTCGTCGCGCCGGACCTCGACGGCGCCGATGAGCGGAGCCGTCTCCCCCTCCCGGATCGCCCACACCGTGAACCGGCCACTGGCCAACCCGTGCGGAACGTACGAGTGCACGAAGAACTCGGCGCTCTCACGCGTGTACGGCTCCGGCAGCGGGATCCAGCGCGCGATCTCCGGATCCAGGCAGGCCTCGTAGACGGCGGGGATGTCGGTCTCCCGCGGCGCGTCCAGAACGAGCCGCGCCGTCCTCAGTGCCTGCACGCACAGAACCGTAGCAGCGCGGCCACGGATCGTGGGGTCAGAAGTGGGGTCAGAACCAGAGCAGCGGGTCGATCGCGACGGCCAGGAAGATGAGCGTCAGGTAGGCGATGGAGCCGTGGAACACCCGCATCGGCGAGACGTGCTCGTGCCGGATCGCGAGGTTGTAGAGGCGGTGCGACTCGTACAGGAACCAGCCGCCCGCGCCCAGCGCGACCACCGTGTAGAGCAGCCCCATGTGCGCCACCGGGATGAGCAGCAGCGAGCACGCGACCATGGCCCACGCGTACAGGATGACCTGGAGCCCCACGACCGTGCGGCCGCGGACGACGGCGAGCATCGGCACGCCTGCCTCCTTGTAGTCCTCCCGGTACTTCATCGACAGCGGCCAGTAGTGCGGCGGCGTCCAGAGGAAGATGATGCCGAACAGGATGACCGGCGGCCACGCGAGCGAGCCCGTGACCGCCGCCCAGCCGATCAGCACGGGCATGCAGCCGGCGATGCCGCCCCAGACGATGTTCTGGGCCGTGCGGCGCTTGAGGATGAGCGTGTAGAAGACGACGTAGAGCAGGATGGCGCCGACCGACAGCGCCGCCGCCAGCCAGTTCGTGAAGAAGCCGAGCACCAGCACAGAGGCGATGCCGAGCGCCCAGGCGAAGACGAGGGCCTCGCGGTCGCTCAGCTCGCCGGTGACCAGCGGCCGGCTCTTGGTGCGGCGCATCACACGGTCGATGTCGCGATCGATGTAGCAGTTGAACGCGCCGGCGGAGCCCGCCGACATGTAGCCGCCGACCACGGTGGCCAGCACGAGCCAGAGGTTCGGGATGCCGTGGGCGGCGAGGATCATCGTGGGAACGGTCGTGACCAGCAGCAGCTCGACCACGCGCGGCTTGGTGAGGGCGAGGTACGCCTTCGCCTTGCGCGCGACGCCGATGCGGCTCGCCGGTTCGACACGGCTCTCTACAGCGACGTCCATTGCTCCTCGGTAGTACTGGGTTCGTGCGTCCGCGGGACGCCGGTCTCACGGTGTGTCCCGGCGACTGTGCGGATTGTTACAGACCGCGACCAGTCTACGACACCGGTGCAGTCCCGCAGTCTTCCGCGGCTGCACGCTGAGGGGTAGCGCACGGACCTGCGGGAACACCCCGTGTTTCGTGCGTGTTACCTATACTTGGAGGTGCTCGCCAGCCGGTGCCCCTTCCCACGGACCTCGATTTGTAGGACTGTGACGGAATAGCGCCACCGGCGCCGATGACGTCCACGGCGCGCACTACCTCAACCGGTGCGGGTTTCACGACGACCCTCACCACATCTACGAAGGGTCAGTTTTCACGTGGCAGCTCTGCAGTGGGATCCCATTGACAACAAGGCGGTAGACACGGTTCGCGTTCTCGCGGCCGACGCGGTGGAGAAGGTGGGCAACGGTCATCCCGGCACCGCGATGAGCCTGGCCCCCGCCGCGTACCTGCTCTTCCAGAAGGTGATGCGCCGCGACCCGCACGACGAGCACTGGCTCGGCCGCGACCGCTTCGTCCTGTCCGCCGGCCACAGCTCGCTCACCCAGTACATCCAGCTCTACCTCGGCGGCTACGGCCTCGAGCTCGACGACCTCAAGGCGCTGCGCACCTGGGGCTCGCTCACCCCCGGCCACCCCGAGTACCGCCACACCAAGGGCGTGGAGATCACCACCGGCCCGCTCGGCCAGGGCATCTCCTCCGCGGTCGGCTTCGCTTACGCGCAGCGCTTCGAGCGCGGCCTGTTCGACCCGGACGCCGAGCAGGGCACCAGCCCGTTCGACCACCACGTGTACGTGATCGCCAGCGACGGCGACCTGGAGGAGGGCATCAGCTCGGAAGCCTCCAGCCTCGCCGGTCACCAGCAGCTCGGCAACCTGATCGCCATCTACGACGCCAACCAGATCTCGATCGAGGACGACACCGACATCGCCTTCACCGAGGACGTCAAGGCGCGCTACGAGGCCTACCACTGGCACGTCCAGGTGGTCGACTGGAAGAAGACCGGCGTCTACAAGGAGGACGTGCAGGAGCTGCACGAGGCCATCCTCAACGCGCAGGCCGTCACCGACAAGCCGTCGCTGATCGTCCTCAAGACCATCATCGGCTGGCCGTCCCCCAAGAAGCAGAACACCGGCAAGATCCACGGCTCCGCCCTCGGCGCCGACGAGCTCCGCGCCGTCAAGGAGGTGCTCGGCTTCGACCCCGACCAGACCTTCGAGGTCGCCGAGGACGTCATCGAGCACACCCGCAAGGCCGTCGAGCGCGGCGCCCAGGAGCACGCCGAGTGGCAGAAGGGCTTCGACGCCTGGGCCGCCGCCAACCCGGAGCGCAAGGAGCTCCTCGACCGGCTGCTCGCCGGCGAGGTCCCCGCGGAGCTCGAGGAGGCCCTCCCGGTCTTCGAGCCCGGCAAGGACGTCTCGACCCGCGCCGCCAGCGGCAAGGTGATCAACGCCATCGCGGGCGTCATGCCCGAGCTGTGGGGCGGCTCGGCCGACCTCGCCGAGTCGAACAACACCACCATCGAGGGCGCCGCGTCGTTCGTGCCCACCGAGCACTCGACCCACGAGTGGACGGGCAACCCCTACGGCCGGGTGCTGCACTTCGGCATCCGCGAGCACGCGATGGCCGCGATCCTCAACGGCATCGTGCTGCACGGCCCGACCCGGGCGTTCGGCGGCACGTTCCTGATCTTCAGCGACTACCAGCGCCCGGCGATCCGCCTGGCCGCGCTCATGCAGGTGCCGTCGATCTTCGTCTGGACGCACGACTCCGTGGCGCTCGGCGAGGACGGCCCGACGCACCAGCCGATCGAGCAGCTCTCGACCCTCCGCGCCATCCCGCACCTCGACGTCGTCCGCCCGGGCGACGCCAACGAGGTCGCCTACGCGTGGAAGACCATCCTGGAGCGCCGCGGCGGCCCCGCCGGCATCGCGCTGACCCGCCAGAACATCCCGGTGTTCGAGCGCGGCGACGGCGAGGCCACGGGCGACACGCTCGCCTCGGCCGCGAACACCGCCAAGGGCGCGTACATCCTGGCCGAGGCGCCGGGCGGCACCCCGGACGTGCTGTTCATCGCCACCGGCTCCGAGGTGCAGATCGCACTGGAGGCCCGCGAGGTCCTCCGCGGCGAGGGCATCAACGCCCGCGTCGTCTCCGCGCCCTGCCTCGAGTGGTTCCACGAGCAGGACGCCGCCTACCAGGAGAAGGTCCTCCCGTCCGACCTGAAGGCCCGCGTCTCCATCGAGGCCGGCCTGGCGCTCGCCTGGGACAAGATCGTCGGCGACCACGGCCGGAGCGTCTCGATCGAGCACTTCGGTGCCTCGGCCGACTACAAGACGCTGTTCCGCGAGTTCGGCATGACCACCGAGCACGCCGTCGCGGCGGCCAAGGAATCGCTCGCGTCGCTCTGAGCGCGGGCCCACAGGCAGATAAGCACGAAGGAAGAAGAAGACACACCATGACCGACACCACTTCCGCCACCACCTCCCCCACCGCCGAGCTGTCCGCCGCCGGTGTCAGCATCTGGCTGGACGACCTGTCCCGTGAGCGCATCGCCACGGGCGGCCTCCAGAAGCTGATCGCCGAGCGCAACGTCGTCGGCGTGACCACCAACCCGACGATCTTCGCCGCCGCGCTCTCCAAGGGCGAGGCCTATGACGCGCAGGTCAAGCAGCTCGCCGCCCAGGGCGTGAGCGTCGAGGACGCGATCTTCGAGATCACGACCGACGACGTCGCCGACGCCAGCGACATCTTCGCCGAGGTCTTCGAGGCCAGCAACGGCGTCGACGGCCGCGTCTCCATCGAGGTGGAGCCCGGCCTCGCGCACGACGCCAAGGCCACCATCGAGACGGCCAAGAAGCTCGCCGCTAAGGTGGACAAGCCCAACGTCCTGATCAAGATCCCGGCGACGGTCGAGGGCCTGGAGGCCATCACCGAGACCATCGCGGCCGGCATCAGCGTCAACGTCACGCTGATCTTCAGCCTCGAGCGCTACCGCCAGGTGATCGACGCGTACCTGACCGGCCTCGAGAAGGCCAAGGCCGCGGGCATCGACCTGGCCGGCATCCAGTCGGTGGCGTCGTTCTTCGTGTCCCGCGTGGACACCGAGGTCGACAAGCGCCTGACCGCGATCGGCACCGACGAGGCGCTCGCGCTCAAGAGCAAGGCCGGCATCGCCAACGCCCGCCTCGCCTACGAGCTGTACGAGCAGGAGTTCGCCACCGACCGCGCCAAGGCCCTCGTGGCCGCCGGCGCGAACGAGCAGCGCCCGCTCTGGGCCTCCACCGGGGTCAAGGACCCGAGCCTGCCCGACACCCTCTACGTCACCGAGCTGGTCGCGCCGAACACGGTCAACACCATGCCGGAGAAGACGCTGGAGGCGACCTTCGACCACGGCCAGATCGCCGGCGACACCGTCACCGGCAACTACGCCGACGCGAAGGGCGTGCTGGACGCGCTGGCCGGCCTCGGCGTCGACTACGACGACGTGACCGCCGTCCTGGAGCGCGAGGGCGTCGACAAGTTCAACGTGTCGTGGGGCGAGCTCGTCGAGACCGTCACCAACGCTCTGGAGGCCGCCAAGTGACCTTCCGTATCCACGTCACCGGCGCGGCGGCCCGGGCCGTCGCGTCGGTGGTGCCGCAGCTCGTCGCCGACCGCGTCGCCTCCGGCATCACCGCCCAGGACCCGACCCTCTGGGGCCCGGACGCCGAGGCGGAGGCCGCCAAGCGTCTCGGCTGGACCGAGGCCGTCGCGATCTCCCGCCCGCTGGTCCCCGAGATCGTCGCGCTGCGCGAGCAGCTCCACGCCAAGGGCGTCAACCACATCGTCCTCGGCGGCATGGGCGGCTCGTCGCTCGCGCCCGAGGTCATCACCCGCACCGCCGAGGCCGAGCTCACGGTCCTCGACTCCACCGACTCCGGTCAGGTGCTCTCCGCGCTCCGCGACCGCCTCGAGGCGACCGCCGTCGTGATCTCCTCCAAGTCGGGCTCGACCCTGGAGACCGACAGCCAGAAGCGCGTCTACGAGAAGTGGTTCCGCGACGCCGGCATCGACCCGGCCGAGCGCATCGTCGTCGTCACCGACCCGGGCTCCCCGCTCGACCAGTCGGCGCGCGAGGCGGGCTACCGCGTGTTCAACGCCGACCCCAACGTGGGCGGCCGCTACTCGGCGCTCACGGCGTTCGGGCTCGTCCCGTCCGGACTTGCCGGCGTGGACATCTCCGAGCTGCTGGACGAGGCGGAGGCGACGCTCATCGAGCTCGCCGTCGACAACGACGCCAACCCGGGCCTCGTGCTCGGCGCGGCGATCGCCGGCACCAACCCGCTGAAGGACAAGCTGGGCATCGTCTCGGACGGCACCCACATCGTCGGGTTCGCGGACTGGGCCGAGCAGCTCATCGCGGAGTCCACCGGCAAGAACGGCACCGGGCTGCTCCCCGTCGTGCTCGACACGCTCGCGCCCGAGCTCACGTCGAAGCCCGCGGACCTGCAGGTCGTCCGGCTCGTCGCCAACGCCGAGGCGCACCACCTGTTCCCGGCCGCGCGGCACGAGGGCGAGATCCTCGTCTCCGGCAGCCTGGGCGCGCAGCTCATCGTCTGGGAGTACGCCACGGCGGTCGCCGGTCGCCTGCTCGGGATCAACCCGTTCGACCAGCCCGACGTGGAGGCCGCCAAGGTCGCCGCCCGCGCGCTGCTCGAGAACCGTCCGGAGCCCGTCGCACCCGCGTTCACCGCGGGCGGCGTCGAGGTGCGCACCACCGGGTCGTTCCTCGGCGACGCGTCGACGCTCGACGGCGCGGTGGACGCCCTCCTCGCGCAGCTCGGACCGGACGGCTACGTCTCGGTGCAGGCCTACGTCGACCGGCTGGCGCTGCCGCAGCTCGCGGGCATCCGCGACCTGCTGGCCGCCAAGGCCGGCCGTCCCGTCACCTTCGGCTGGGGCCCGCGCTTCCTGCACTCGACCGGGCAGTTCCACAAGGGCGGCCCCGCCGTCGGCGTGTTCCTGCAGATCACCGCGGTGGCGCCGGAGGACCTGGAGATCCCTGGCCGTCCGTTCACCTTCGGCCAGCTCATCCAGGCCCAGGCCGCCGGCGACGCGAGCGTGCTCGGCGAGCACGGCCGTCCGGTGCTGACCCTGACCCTCACGAACCCCGAGGCCGACGTCGTCTCGCTGTTCGAGGCCGTCAACTAGAGGAGCCAGATGTCACCGGTGGAAATCACCCCGGAGTTCAATCCCCTGCGGTTGCCCTCCGACCGTCGCCTTAACCGCATCGCGGGGCCGAGCAGCCTCATCATCTTCGGTGTGACGGGCGACCTGTCGCGCAAGAAGCTGATGCCGGCCGTCTACGACCTCGCGAACCGCGGCCTGCTGCCGCCCGGCTTCTCCCTCGTCGGGTTCGCCCGGCGCGACTGGGAGGACCAGGACTTCGAGAAGGTCGTCTACGACGCGGTCAAGCAGTACGCGCGCACCCCGTTCGACGAGGATGTCTGGAAGCAGCTCGCCCAGGGCATCCGCTTCGTCTCCGGCGAGTTCGACGACGCCGAGGCGTTCCAGCGGCTCAAGGAGACCGTCGAGAAGCTGGACGTCGAGCGCGGCACGATGGGCAACCACGCGTTCTACCTGTCCATCCCGCCGAAAGCCTTCCCGCTCGTGACCGAGCAGCTCAAGAAGTCGGGGCTGGCCGACCAGTCCGGCACCGGCTGGCGCCGCGTCGTCATCGAGAAGCCGTTCGGCCATGACCTGAAGTCGGCGCGCGAGCTCAACCAGGTGGTCGAGTCGGTGTTCCCGCCGGACTCGGTGTTCCGCATCGACCACTACCTCGGCAAGGAGACGGTCCAGAACATCCTGGCCCTGCGCTTCGCGAACGAGCTGTACGAGCCGATCTGGAACGCCAACTACGTCGACCACGTGCAGATCACGATGGCCGAGGACATCGGCGTCGGCGGCCGGGCCGGCTACTACGACGGGATCGGCGCCGCCCGCGACGTCATCCAGAACCACCTGCTGCAGCTCCTCGCCCTCACGGCGATGGAGGAGCCCATCTCGTTCGACGCCGCGGACCTGCGCGCCGAGAAGGAGAAGGTGCTCGCGGCCGTCCGGCCGCCGGAGGACCTCGCCACGTCGACCGCCCGCGGCCAGTACGGCAGCGGCTGGCAGGGCGGCGAGAAGGTCGTCGGCTTCCTGGAGGAGGACGGGATGAACCCCGAGTCCACCACGGAGACCTACGCGGCGATCAAGCTGGAGATCGGCACCCGCCGCTGGGCCGGTGTCCCGTTCTACCTGCGCGCCGGCAAGCGCCTGGGCCGCCGGGTCACCGAGATCGCGGTCGTGTTCAAGCGCGCGCCGCAGCAGCTCTTCGCGGAGTCGCAGACCAGCGCGCTCGGCCAGAACGCGCTCGTCATCCGCGTGCAGCCCGACGAGGGCGTCACCATCCGCTTCGGCTCGAAGGTCCCCGGCGCCGGCATGCAGGTGCGCGACGTCAGCATGGACTTCGGTTACGGCCACGCCTTCACCGAGGCGAGCCCGGAGGCCTACGAGCGGCTCATCCTCGACGTCCTGCTCGGCGACCCGCCGCTGTTCCCGCGGCACGAGGAGGTCGAGCTGTCCTGGAAGATCCTCGACCCGATCGAGGAGTTCTGGGCCACGCAGGGCCAGCCCGAGCAGTACCGCCCCGGAACCTGGGGCCCGACTTCCGCCGACGAGCTCCTCGCCCGCGACGGCCGCGTCTGGAGGCGTCCATGATCGTCGATCTGCCCGACACCACGACGAGCAACATCTCGAAAGCGCTCGTCAAGATCCGCGAGGAGGGCGGCGCTGTCGCCCTCGGCCGGGTGCTGACCCTCATCATCGCCACCCACCTGGGCCAGGAGGAGGAGGCCATCGAGGCCGCCAACGATGCCTCCCGCGAGCACCCGATGCGCGTCATCGTCGTCTCCACCGAGGAGGAGCGCAGTCACACGGGTTCGGGTCGTCTCGACGCCCAGATCCGCGTCGGCGGCGACGCCGGCGCGAGCGAGGTCATCGTGCTCCGCGCCTACGGCGAGACGGCGAGCGACGAGGAGGGGCTGGTCACCGGCCTCCTGCTCCCCGACGCTCCCGTCGTGGTCTGGTGGCCCGGGATCGCGCCCGCGAAGGCGTCGGCCTCCCCGCTCGGCCGGATCGCCACGATCCGCATCACCGACGCGTCGGCCCAGCCGAACCCGCAGGAGGCGCTCTTCCACCTGGCCGACACGTACGCCCCGGGCGACACCGACTTCGCCTGGACGCGGCTCACCCTGTGGCGTGCCCAGCTCGCCGCGGTGCTCGACCAGCCGCCGTACGAGCCGATCACCGCGGTGGAGGTCGCCGGCGCGGCCGACTCTCCCTCCACCCTCCTGCTCGCCGCGTGGCTGCGCCTGCAGCTGCAGGTGCCGGTACAGTACGACCTCGCGTCGCGCGCCATCGGCTCCGGCGGCATCCACGGGGTGAGGATGGAGCGCGCGTCGGGCACGATCGAGCTCGAGCGCGAGGTCCCGAACGTGGCGCGGCTCTCCCAGCCGGGACAGCCGACGCACGACCTGTCGCTGCCGCGCCGCAGCCTCCGGGACTGCCTCGCCGAGGAACTGCGTAGGCTGGACCCCGACGACCTGTACGGCGAGGTCATCACCAAGGGTCTCGGGCTGCTCGAGACCTCCGACGAAGGAGTGGGCGCGACAGCATGACGAACGAACGACGGGTGCTCGTCCACCCCGACAAGGAAGCGGTCGCCGCATCGGTGGCGGCGCGCTTCCTCACCAAGACGATCGACATCCTCGACGACCTGGGCGCGGCGAACGTCGCGCTGACGGGCGGCACAATGGGCATCGCGGTGCTGGAGGCCATCAACGGCTCCCCCGCGCGCGACACCATCGACTGGTCGAAGGTGCACTTCTGGTGGGGTGACGAGCGGTTCGTCGAGAAGTCGAACGAGGAGCGCAACGAGCGCCAGGCGCGCGAGGCGCTCCTCGACCACCTCCCGGTTCCGCCGGAGAACATCCACCCGTTCCCGGCGTCGGACGAGATCCCCGACATCGACGAGGCCGCGCGGGTCTACGCCGCCGAGCTGGAGGCGTTCGCTCCGGAGAGTCAGGCCTACCCGAAGTTCGACATCACCTTCCTCGGCGTCGGCCCGGACGGCCACATCGCGTCGCTGTTCCCCGACCGCGCCGGCATCCGCGAGACGGAGGCCACGGTGATCGCGGAGCGCGAGTCGCCGAAGCCGCCGCCGCTGCGGCTCAGCCTCACCCGCCCGGTGCTGAACGCGTCCGACCGGATCTGGCTGGTGCTCTCCGGCAGCGACAAGGCCAGCGCGCTCGGCCTCGCCCTGGCGGGCGCGAGCTACACCGAGGTGCCGGTCGCCGGCGCCAAGGGCCGCAAGCGCACCGTGTTCTTCGTGGACAAGGACGCGGCGGTCGACGTGCCCGAGAACCTCATCGCCCCCAGCTACTGAGCCCCGACATACGAAGAAGCCCCGCCGGTCGATGACCGGCGGGGCTTCTTCTGTGCGTGCTAGTTGCTGGTGGGCTTGCCGCGGCGGGCGCGGAGCTGGTTGAGGGCGTCCTCGAGCAGCTGCTCCGCCTCCTCCTCCGAGCGGCGCTCCTTCACATAGGCGAGGTGCGTCTTGTACGGCTCGGTCTTGGCGACCGACGGCGGGTTCTCCTTGTCGCGCCCGGCCGGGAGGCCGGTGGACGGAGAGTCGATGACCTCGGGGATCTCCTCGTCGGGCAGGTTCGCCGCGAAATAGCGAACGGTCTCGTTGCCGAGGGCGTCCCAGTACGAGACGGCCACGCGCTCGGCGTGGAAACCCCTGTCCTGCTCCCCCATGGGGCCTGCGCCGACGCGCGAGCCACGGATTGCGCTTCCTCCGGATGCCATGCTTCTCCTCTGGTGAAGGCGCGCCGGTCAGGCGCTGAATTTGGTGATGAGCCCGAGGACGACGATGCACGTGATCCAGATGAGCCCGAGAATGACGGTGATCCTGTTGAGGTTGCGTTCCGCGACGCCCGACGCGCCGAGGTTGGAGGTGACGCCGCCGCCGAACATGTCGGAGAGGCCGCCGCCGCGTCCCTTGTGCAACAGGATGAGGAGGGTCAGCAGGAGGCTGGTGATCCCCAGCAGGACCTGGAGGATGACCGTGAGAATCTGCACGCTTGACCTTTCGATGCGACCGGGCGCGCGCCCGGCAAAACCAACGACCAGTATAACCGCCGGAGGGCGCGGCAGCTCACCGAAGATACGGGGAGCCGCCGCGCGCCGTCAGAGTCCGACGTGCTTCTGGTAGCGGATGATGGCCGAGAACTCGGCCACGTCGAGGCTCGCGCCGCCGACCAGCGCGCCGTCGACGTTCGGCTCGCGCATGAAGCCGGCGATGTTGCCCGACTTCACCGAGCCGCCGTAGAGGATGCGCGTCTTGGCCGCGACCTCTTCGCCGAGCCGCTCGACGATGACCGCGCGGAGCGCCGCGGCGACCTGCTCGGCCTGCTCCGGCGTCGCCGCCTGGCCGGACCCGATGGCCCAGACCGGCTCGTACGCGACGACGAAGTCGGCGGCCGAGTCGACGGACGACAGGGCGGCGCGGAGCTGGGCGACCGGCACGGCGCTGGCGCCGTGGGTCTCCAGGTCCTCCGCCGTCTCGCCGACGCAGATGATCGGCGCGATGTTGTTCTTGATCGCCTGGGCGACCTTCGCCGCGACCTGCTCGTCGGTCTCGTTGTGCAGCGTGCGCCGCTCCGAGTGGCCGATGATCACGTAGCGCGACTCCAGGGCCGCGAGGAACGACGCGGCGATCTCGCCCGTGTAGGCGCCCGAGTCGTGCTCGGAGACGTCCTGGCCGCCGAACGCGATCGGCAGCTTGTCGGCCGAGACCAGGGTCTGCACGCTGCGCAGGTCGGTGAACGGCGGGAAGACGGCGACCTCGACGGCCGAGTAGTCGTGCCCGGCGTCCTTCAGCGTCCACGCCAGCTTCTGGACGACCGCGATCGCCTGCAGGTGGTCGAGGTTCATCTTCCAGTTGCCCGCGATCAGCGGGACCCGCCGCACGGACTCGTTCACTGCTGCCATCCCAGGACCTCCAGACCCGGCAGGTGCTTGCCCTCGAGGAACTCGAGGCTCGCGCCACCGCCGGTAGAAATGTGACCGAACTGATCGTCGGAGAAGCCGAGCGCGCGCACCGCGGCCGCGGAGTCGCCGCCGCCGACGACGCCGAGGCCGTCGACCTCGGTGAGCGCCTGCGCGATCGCCTTGGTGCCCGCCGCGAACGGCGCCAGCTCGAAGACGCCCATCGGGCCGTTCCAGAACACCGTGCGGGCGCCGCGGATGTACTCCGAGAACAGCTCGCCGGTCTCCGGGCCGATGTCGAGGCCGAGCCCGGAGGCGCCCCACTCGGTGTCCTCGATGCCGTCGATCGGGCGCACCACATGCTCCGCGTCTGCGGCGAACTTCGAGGCAACGACCACGTCGCGCGGCAGCACGATCTGGACGCCGAGCTCCTCGGCCTTCGCCAGGTAGCCCTTCACCGTGTCGAGCTGGTCGGCCTCCAGCAGGCTCGAGCCCACCTTGTGGCCGAGCGCGGCGAGGAAGGTGAACAGCATGCCGCCGCCGATGAGCAGCGAGTCGACGCGCGGGAGCAGGTGGCCGATCACGCCGAGCTTGTCCGACACCTTGGAGCCGCCGAGGACGACCGCGTACGGGCGCTCGGGGTTCTCGGTGAGCCGGTCGAGCACGTCGAGCTCCGTGGCGATGAGCGTGCCGGCGGCGCTCGGGAGCGCCTTGGCGAGCTCGTACACGCTGGCCTGCTTGCGGTGGACCACGCCGAAGCCGTCCGACACGAACGCGTCGCCGAACGCGGCGAGCTTCGCGGCGAACGCCTGACGCTCCGCCTCGTCCTTGGCGGTCTCCCCCGGGTTGAACCGGAGGTTCTCCAGCAGGGCGACGTCCCCGTCCTTCAGGGCGGCGACCGCGGACTCGGCGCCCGCGCCGACGGTGTCCTGCGCGAAGGTCACAGGCTTGCCCAGCAGCTCCGAGAGCCGCTGGGCGACCGGCGCCAGGCTGTACTTGGCATCGGGCGCGCCGTCGGGGCGGCCCAGATGGGAGATCACGACCACCTTGGCGCCCTGATTGATCAGGGCGTCGAGGGTGGGAATCGACGCTCGCACGCGACCGTCGTCCGTGATCTTCCCGTCCTGGAGGGGGACGTTCAGATCACAGCGGACGACGACGCGTTTTCCCGCGAGCGAACCGAGTGAGTCGAGGGTACGGAGCGTCACGTCGGTTCCCGGCCCTTAGAGACGCTCGGCGACGTACTCGGTCAGGTCGACCAGACGGTTGGAGTAGCCCCACTCGTTGTCGTACCAGCTCGAGAGCTTGACCTGGTCGCCGATGACGCGCAGCAGACCCGAGTCGAAGATCGACGAGTGCGGGTCGGACACGATGTCGGAGGAGACGATCTCGTCCTCGGTGTACTTGAGGATGCCCTTGAGCGGACCCTCGGCGGCCTTCTTGTAGGCGGCCTTCACCTCGTCGACGGTGACCGGACGCGAGGCGGTGACGGTCAGGTCGGTGATCGAGCCGGTGGGGACCGGGACGCGCAGCGCGAAGCCGTCGAGCTTGCCCTTCAGCTCCGGGAGGACCAGTCCGATCGCCTTGGCGGCACCGGTGGAGGTCGGCACGATGTTGATCGCGGCGGCGCGGGCGCGGCGGAGGTCGCTGTGCGGGCCGTCCTGCAGGTTCTGGTCGGCGGTGTAGGCGTGGACCGTGGTCATCAGACCGCGCTCGATGCCGAACTCGTCGTTGAAGACCTTGGCCAGCGGCGCGAGGCAGTTGGTGGTGCACGACGCGTTGGAGATGATGTTGTGCTTCTCCGGGTCGTACAGGTGCTCGTTCACGCCGATGACGAACGTGGCGTCCTCGTCGGTGGCCGGAGCGGAGATGATGACCTTCTTGGCGCCCGCCTCGAGGTGCTTCTTGGCGTCGGCGGCCTTGGTGAAGCGTCCGGTGGACTCGATGACGATGTCCACGCCCAGGTCGCCCCAGGGAAGGTTGGCCGGGTCGCGCTCCTCGAGGACCTTGATCGGCTTGCCGTTCACCACGATGCTGTCGCCCTCGAGCTCCACCGTGGCGTCCAGGCGGCCCGTGATCGAGTCGTACTTGAGCAGGTGCGCGAGCGTCTTGTTGTCGGTGAGGTCGTTCACCGCGACGATCTCGAGGTCGCTGCCCTTGGCGAGGGCCGCACGCAGGTAGTTGCGACCAATGCGACCGAACCCGTTGATTCCGATCTTTACGGACACAGATGTCTCCCGTTGCTTGATGGGGCGCCGGACGGCGCCATGTGGGTGTTGTGGCGGACGGCGGCGTCCCGGGAGGGCTCCCTCCCGGGACGCCCACCCGCTATGACAGTAGCAGCAGACCCGCGGTCTTCTCGCGGGCCTTCACGAAGCGGTCGTCGACGTCCGCCCAGTTGGTGATGTTCCAGAACGCCTTGACGTAATCCGCCTTGACATTCACGTAGTCGAGGTAGAAGGCGTGCTCCCACATGTCGAGCATGAGCAGCGGGATGGTGGCCGCGGCGAGGTTGCCCTGGTGGTCGTAGAGCTGCTCGATGATGAGCTTCTGGCCCAGCGAGTCCCACGCGAGGATCGACCAGCCGGAGCCCTGGATGCCGAGCGCCGAGGCCGTGAAGTGGGCGCGGAACTTGTCGAACGAGCCGAAGAACTCGTCGATCGCCGCGGCGAGCTCACCGGTCGGCTTGTCGCCGCCCTCCGGGGACAGGTTGTTCCAGAAGACCGTGTGGTTGACGTGCCCGGCGAGGTTGAACGCCAGGTCCTTCTGCAGCTTGTTGACGTACGTCAGGTCGTCGGCGTCGCGCGCCTCGGCCAGCTTGGCGATGGCGGTGTTGGCGCCGTCGACGTAGGTCTTGTGGTGCTTGTCGTGGTGCAGCTCCATGATCCGGCCGCTGATGTTGGGCTCCAGGGCCGCGTAGTCGTACGGAAGGTCAGGCAGCGTGTAGTCAGCCATTACTCATCTCCACAGTTGTTCTTCTTCGATTCCCGATTCGGGGGACTTGTTCAGTCTACTGAGGGCAACCCGGCCGGCTTCAGGTCTCTTCCCGGCCGCACGCCCATCCGGAAACTACACCTCATCCAGGTCGGCGGGGAGGTTGGCGTCGGTGCCGGGGATGTCCAGCTCGGACGCCTTCTTGTCGGCCATCGCCAGCAGGCGGCGGATGCGGCCGGCGACGGCGTCCTTGGTCATGGGCGGGTCGGCGTGGTGGCCGAGCTCGTCGAGGCTGGCGTCACGGTGCGCCAGACGCAGTGCGCCGGCGTAGCGCAGGTGCTCGGGAACATCGGGGCCGAGGATCTCCAGGGCGCGCTCGACGCGGGAGCAGGCGGCGACCGCGGCCTGGGCCGAGCGGCGCAGGTTGGCGTCGTCGAAGTTCACCAGGCGGTTCGCGGTCGCACGCACCTCGCGGCGCTGGCGGAGCTCCTCCCAGTTGGCGACGGTCTCCACCGCGCCCATCTGCACGAGCATGGCGCTGATCGCCTCGCCGTCGCGGATGACGACGCGGTGCACGCCGCGCACCTCGCGGGCCTTGGCCGACACGCCGAGGCGGCCGGCGGCGCCGACGAGGGCCATCGCGGCCTCGTTGCCGGGGCAGGTGACCTCGAGCGCAGCGGAACGACCAGGGTCGGTCAGCGATCCGTTGGCGAGGAACGCGCCGCGCCAGACGGCCGAGAGCTCCTCGCGGGAGCCCGTGGTCAGCCGGTTCGGGAGGCCCCGGATCGGACGGCGGCGGGCGTCCAGCAGACCGGTCTGGCGCGCGAGGGTCTCACCGCCCTCCAGGACGCGGACCAGGTACTGGCTGGCGCGCCGGACGCCGGAGGCCGAGATCACCGACACGTCGCTCCGGACGCCGTACAGCTCGGCCAGGTCTTTGCGCACGCGGCGGGCGAGCTCTGGCGTGTCCAGCTCGCTCTCCACCGCGATCCGGCCGCCGATCAGGTGCAGACCGCCCGAGAACCGCAGGATGGTCGCGAGCTCCGCGGCCCGGACGGTGGTCTTGCTGACTTCGACCTTCGTGAGCTCGTCTTTGACGTCGGCAGTGAGAGCCAATCGGATTCCTAACTGTGAAAGACGGCGCGGGTCACGCCGTGAAGTGGGCGGCCGGCATCATTCACGGCCCAGGTCGCGGTGCTTGGTGTTGACCGCGACGCCGGGGAAGCCCCTCAACCGGGTCGCGAGCTCTTCGGCTATCGCGACGGACCGGTGCTTCCCTCCCGTGCAGCCTATCGCGATCATCGCGTGCCGCTTGTTCTCCCGCTGATAGCCGGCGAAGATCGGGCGCATCGCGGCGGTGTAGCCGTCGATGAACTCCCCGGCGCCGTCCTGCTCCAGCACGTAGTCGCGCACGATCTGGTCGAGCCCGGTGTGCGGGCGCAGCTCCGGGTTCCAGAACGGGTTGGGCAGGAACCGCGCGTCGGCGACGAGGTCGGCGTCCGGCGGGAGGCCGTACTTGAAGCCGAAGCTCATGACGGTCACCTGCACGCCGGCGGTGTCCTCCGCCGCGAAGGTGTCCGTGATGTTGGTGGCGAGCTGGTGGATGTTGAGGTCCGTCGTGTCGACGATGATGTCGCTCGCCTCGCGGATCTCGCGCAGCCGGGCGCGCTCCGCGTCGATGCCGTCGAGGATGGTGCCGTTGCCCTGCAGCGGGTGCGGCCGGCGCACCTGCTCGAAGCGGCGGACCAGCACGGCGTCGGAGGCCTCCAGGAACAGCACGCGCACCTTCGTGCCCTCGCGCAGGCTCTGGATCATCGTCTGCAGGTCTTCGAAGAAGTTGCGACCGCGCACGTCCACCACGGCGGCGATGCGCGGCAGCCCGGACTCGGCCCGGTTCGCCAGCTCGATCAGCGGCCGCAGCATCTGCGGCGGCAGGTTGTCGACCACGTACCAGTCGAGGTCTTCGAGGGCGTTGGCGACGGTCGACCGGCCCGCCCCGGACATCCCGGTCACGATCAGCACTTCCTGCTGCTCGGCGTTCGTGTCGATGTCGCTCGCCACGTGCTCTCCTTCTCTGACCGCGTGCGACCAGCCTACCGACAGACCCGGCGCGCCGAGACGGTTTCCGGGCTCATGCGCGTCTGCGCGGGCCGCTCAGCCGGCCGCGAGGCGCTCGTGGACGGCGGCCGCGATGGTCGGTCCGACCCCACGCACCTCAGCGATCTGCTCGGGCGTCGCCTGCCGGAGCTGCGCCACCGAGCCGAAATGCTTGAGCAGTTCCTTCACGCGCGCCGGTCCGAGGCCCGGGATCTCCCCCAGCACCGTCGAGATGTCGCGCTTGCGCCGCGCCCGCTGGTAGGTGATCGCGAAGCGGTGCGCCTCGTCGCGGATGCGCTGCACCAGGAACAGCGCGTCACTGTTGCGGGGCAGGATGACCGGGAAGTCGGAGTCGGGCAGCCAGATCTCCTCCAGGCGCTTGGCGATGCCGGCGAGCTGGATGCCCGTGACGCCGGACTCCTCCAGCGCGCGCTGCGCAGCGGCGACCTGCGGCTGGCCGCCGTCGACGATGAGCAGGTTGGGCGGGTAGGAGAACTTGCGGCGGCGGCGCTCGGCGGCCTCCGCGAGCTCGGCGTCGACGTCGATGCGGGGGTCGTCGCCGTCGTCCCCGGAGCCGGGCTGCTCGCCCTGCGGCTGCTCGGCGCCCTCCGGCTGGTCCTCGCCGTCCCTCAGGTAGGCCAGCCGGCGCGAGATGACCTGGTAGATCGACTCGGTGTCGTCGGTGGACTCCGGGATGCTGAACCGGCGGTACTGGTCTTTGCGGGGCAGGCCGTCCTCGAAGACGACCATCGACGCGACGATGTTGGTGCCGCTCAGGTGCGACACGTCGTAGCACTCCATGCGCAGCGGCGCGTCGGCCATGCCGAGGGCGTCCTGGATGTCGTTCAGCGCTTTCGACCGCGCGACGAAGTCGGAGCTGCGCCGGGTCTTGTAGAGAATGAGCGCGTTCTTCGCGTTCATCTCCGCCGTCTGCGCGAGCGCGGCCTTCTCGCCGCGCTGGGCGACCCGCAACTCCACCCGGCCGGTCGACTTCGGGCCGCGACGCACCGGGGCGGCTTCGTCGGCCTCCACACGCCGGGCCATCAGCCACTGCTCCAGCTCGGTGGCGTCCTCCGGCAGCTCGGGCACGATGATCTCGCGCGGCGGCGCGTCGGCGCCCTCGTAGGCGTTCTGCAGCACCGTCTCGACCAGTTCGCCGAGCGAGATGTCGAGCTCCTTGTCGACCACCCACGAGCGCACACCGCGGATGCGGCCGCCGCGCACGATGAACTGCTGCACCGCGGCGGCGAGCTCGTCGTGCGCGATGCCGAACGCGTCGAGGTCGACGTTCTCCTGCAGGACGACGGCGCTCTTGCCCATCGCCGCTTCGAGCGCGCCGATGGCGTCGCGGTGCCGCGCGGCGGCCTCGTAGTCGAGGGTGCTCGCCGCCTGCTTCATCTTCTCGGTGAGGTCGCGGATGTACTTCGTGTCGTTGCCGGCCATGAACGAGACGAAGTCCTCGGCGAGCTCGCGGTGGTCCTCCGGGCTGATCCGGCCGACGCAGGGCGCGGCGCACTTGCCGATGTCGCCGAGCAGGCAGGGCCGCCCGGTCAGCTCGGCCCGGCGGTAGACGCCGTCCGAGCAGCTCCGGACCGGGAAGGCCTTGAGCATCAGGTCGACCGTGTCGCGGATCGCCCAGACCTTCGTGTAGGGGCCGAAGTAGCGGGCGTCCTTGAGGTTGCGGTTGCGGGTGACCATGACCCGCGGGATGCGCTCCCCCAGCGTCACCGCGAGGTACGGGTACGACTTGTCGTCCCGGAACTGCACGTTGAACGGCGGGTTGAACTCCTTGATCCAGGTGTACTCGAGCTGCAGCGCCTCGAACTCGCTCGCGACGACCGTCCACTCGACGCTCGCCGCCGTCGTGACCATGCGGCGGGTGCGCTCGTGGAGGCTCCGGAGCGGCTGGAAGTAGTTGCTCAGCCGCGCGCGGAGGTTCTTCGCCTTGCCGACGTAGAGCACCCGCCGGTTCTTGTCGCGGAACCGGTAGACGCCCGGCTGCGTCGGGATCTCGCCGGCCTTGGGGCGGTAGCCGACCGTGTCCGTACTCACAGCGCGATCCTACGCGGCGCCGCGGACGCGCTCGGAGCCGAGGGCGCCCTCCCCCTGGAGGATCTCCTTGAGGAAGTAGCCCGTGTGGCTGCCCGGCGTCTCCGCCACCTGCTCCGGCGTGCCGGTCGCGATGACCGCGCCGCCGCCCGCGCCGCCTTCGGGACCCATGTCGATGATCCAGTCGGCCGACTTGATGACGTCGAGGTTGTGCTCGATGACGATGACCGTGTTGCCCTTGTCGAGCAGCCCGTTCAGCACCAGCAGGAGCTTGCGGACGTCCTCGAAGTGCAAACCCGTGGTCGGCTCGTCCAGCACGTACACGCTGCGGCCGTTCGACCGGCGCTGCAGCTCCGTCGCCAGCTTGACGCGCTGCGCCTCGCCGCCGGACAGGGTCGTCGCGCTCTGGCCGAGCCGGACGTAGCCGAGGCCGACGTCCACGAGGGTCTGCAGGTAGCGGTGGATCGCCGAGATCGGCCGGAAGAACTCCGCTGCCTCGCTGATCGGCATGTCGAGCACCTCGGCGATGTTCTTGCCCTTGTAGTGCACGGTCAGGGTGTCGCGGTTGTACCGCGCTCCCCCGCACACCTCGCACGCCACGTAGACGTCGGGCAGGAAGTTCATCTCGATCTTGATCGTGCCGTCGCCCGAGCAGGTCTCGCAGCGACCGCCCTTGACGTTGAAGCTGAACCGGCCCGGCAGGTAGCCGCGGACCTTGGCCTCCGGCGTCTCGGCGAACAGGGTGCGGATGCGATCGAAGACGCCGGTGTAGGTCGCCGGGTTGGAGCGCGGTGTGCGTCCGATCGGCGCCTGGTCGACGTGCACGACCTTGTCGAGGTTCTCGAGGCCGGTGACCGTGCGGTGCTTGCCCGGCAGCTTGCGGGCGCCGTTGAGCTTGTTGGCGAGCACCCGGTACAGGATGTCGTTGACCAGCGACGACTTGCCCGAACCCGAGACGCCCGTGACCGCGACGAAAGCGCCGAGCGGGAAGTCGACCGACACCTTCTTGAGGTTGTTGGCCTCCGCGTCGACCACCCGGATCACGCGCTTCTTGTCGATCTTCCGCCGCTTCTCCGGGATGACGATCTCGCGACGCCCGGCCAGGTAGTCGCCGGTGAGCGACTCGGTGTTGGCGAGCAGCTCGTCGTACGACCCGGAGTGCACCACGTGACCTCCGTTGACGCCGGCGCCCGGGCCGATGTCCACGATCCAGTCGGCCGTGCGGATGGTGTCCTCGTCGTGCTCGACCACGATCAGGGTGTTGCCGAGGTCGCGCAGCGCGACGAGCGTGTCGATCAGGCGGCGGTTGTCGCGCTGGTGGAGGCCGATGCTCGGCTCGTCCAGCACGTAGAGCACGCCGGTGAGTCCCGACCCGATCTGGGTCGCGAGCCGGATGCGCTGGGCCTCGCCGCCCGACAGCGTCGCCGCCGCGCGGGCCAGGTCGAGGTAGCTGAGGCCCACCTGGATGAGGAAGTCGAGGCGGATCTTGATCTCGCGCAGCACCTGCGCGCCGATCTTCTGCTCGCGCTCGGTGAGGTGCAGCTTCTCCATGAACGCGCGGGCGTCCGACAGGCTGAGCAGGGACGCGTCGGCGATCGATGCGCCGTGGACCAGCACCGAGAGCACCTCGGGCTTCAGACGCTTGCCCTTGCAGACCGGGCACGGCACCTCGCGGAGATACTCGGCCCAGCGGGCGCGCTGGGTGTCGGTCTCGGCCTGGGCGTACTGGCGCTCGATGTAGGGCACGACGCCCTCGAAGCCGGACGTGTAGGACATCTCGCGGCCGTAGCGGTTCTTCCACCGCACCTTGACCTCGAAGTTGTCGCCGCGGAGGACGGCCTCCCTGACGTTCTCCGGCAGTTTCTTCCACGGCGTCTTCAGCGAGAAGCCGAGGTCGCGCGCGAGGCCGTCGAGCAGCTTCTCGTAGTAGTTGAAGAGGCCCTTGCCCTGCGTGGTCCACGGGACGATGACGCCCTCGGCGATGCTGAGCTCGTCGTCGCCGAGCAGGAGGTCTTCGTCCACCGACATGCGGGTGCCGAGGCCGGAGCACTCCGGGCAGGCGCCGAACGGCGCGTTGAACGAGAAGGTGCGCGGCTCGATCTCGGTCAGCTGGATGGGGTGGCCGTTGGGGCAGGACAGCTTCTCGCTGAACGTCTGCCACGCCGCGGCGCCCTCGCGGTCCACGAAGTTGACCTGGACCAGGCCGTCGGTGAGCCGCAGCGCGGTCTCCAGCGAGTCGGTGAGCCGGCCGAGGATGTCGGGACCGGCGACGAGGCGGTCGACCACGACCGAGATGTCGTGCTTGTACTGCTTCTTGAGCGTCGGCGGCTCGCTGAGCTGGATCTGCTCGCCGTCCACGATCGCGCGCGAGTAGCCGCTCGCCGCGAGCTCCTTGAAGAGGTCGACGAACTCGCCCTTCTTCTGGGAGATGACCGGGCTGACCACCATGTAGCGCGTGCCGGGCTCCAGCTCCATGAGCTGGTCGGCGATCTGCTGCACCGTCTGGCGCTGGATCTTCTCGCCGCAGACCGGGCAGTGCGGGACGCCGACGCGCGCCCAGAGCAGGCGCATGTAGTCGTAGATCTCGGTGATCGTGCCGACCGTCGACCGCGGGTTGCGGTTGGTGGACTTCTGGTCGATCGACACCGCGGGGCTCAGCCCCTCGATGAAGTCGACGTCGGGCCGGTCGACCTGGCCGAGGAACTGCCGCGCGTAGGCGGACAGCGACTCGACGTACCGGCGCTGCCCCTCCGCGAAGATCGTGTCGAACGCGAGCGACGACTTGCCCGAGCCGGACAGGCCGGTGAAGACCACCAGCGAGTCGCGCGGGATCTCGAGGTCGACATTGTGGAGGTTGTGCACCCGGGCCCCCCGGACGCTGAGGTGCGACCCCACGACCGCGCTCGGATTGACCGTGCTCGGATTGCCTGCCGAACTCCTGCTGCCCGAACTCCTGCTATTGAGAGTGCTCACTCGTTCCATTCTCCGCTATTCGCCGTGGCCCCACCCGCGTGTTCGCCCACCGCGCACGGCGCGATGCCCCCTGTCGGCGAGTTCGAAGCTTTGTTCGATTCTAGCAAGCCGGACAGAGGATGTGCGACCACGCGGCAGCGTACGCCGGACCACCGACATTCGGCACCGGCGCTGCGTTCACGCGCGCGGACGGGCGAGCAGAAGTGCCGCCACGAGGGCCACGAGCCCCACGATCGCGGCCCCCGACACCAGCGCGAGCCACGGCGCCGCGGACGGCCGGGCGAGGAGCAGCAGCACGACCGCGGCGGCCTGAACGGGGACCTGGATGAGGACCAGGCGGCGCAACGACGGCAGCAGCACGGCCGGCTGCAACCGTGCGGTTGCGGGCAGGACGAGCATCCACGCCGCGAGGACGTGCAGCACGTGCACGGCCGCGATCACGGCGAGCAGCCGGAGGGTGAGCGTGCCCGGCTCGAGGAGGGTGGAGAACGCGAGCACGGCGATGAGGACCCACGCCACCCGCCAGCGCGGGACGGCGACGGCGACCGCGGTGAGGAGGACGGCCAGGGCCGGCCACGGCCCGCTGGGGGCGGTGGTGAGGGCGAGCGGGACGGCGACGACCACGAAGGCGACGTGCAGGGACCAGGCGGGCACGGTGAGGCCGAGGTCGGGGACGGGTGCGGAGGCAGGTGCGGAGGCGGGGGCGGTCGGCGCCGCCTCGCCGCTCATCCCCGCCTCGCCGTTCATCCCCGCCTCGCCGTTCATCCCCGCCTCCGTGGCGTCGCAAGCCGCCGCAGCATCGCGTCGCGCTCGGGCGACGCCCACACCAGAAGCTCCGCCCCCGCGGCGCGGAGCCGGTCCAGGCGGAGCCCTCGCTCCAGGTCCACGATCCGCAGCGCCAGCCGTTCCCTGGCCGGAAGTTGGTCCACGCTGCGCGGCGGGAGCACATCCACGGCGATCACCCGGTGGCCCGCCGCCCGCCAGGTGAGCGCCAGGCGCATGGCCTGGTCGTCCAGGAAAGTGGACATCACGAATACGACGGCCCCCTGCGCGAGCCGCGGCGCCCGCGCGCGCTCGGTCGCCGAGCCGTGCGCCGAAGTCAGCTCGACGGCGCGCCGCACCCGGTGCAGGTGCCGCGCGCCCGCGCGCGGCGGCAGCGCACGGCGGGCGTCGGAGAGGTCGTCGAAGCCCACGCGGTCGGACGCGGCGGCGTACGCGTCCGCCAGGGAGACGGCGGCCTCCCTGGCGAGGTCGAGGGAGGTCGCGCCCGGCCGCGGGTACGGCGCCGCCCAGCCGGCGACCGCGCCGGGGAGGTCGTCGCGCGCGTCCAGCACCAGCTGCACCGCGGCGTCGGAGGTCGCGGTGGTCCGGCGCACGTAGAGCTCGCCGGGGCGCTGGGCGAGCCGTGCTGTCGCCTTCCAGTCGATCCGTCGCAGCCGGTCACCGGGGCGGAACCGGTCGATGTCCCGGAACTCGCCGCCGTCGCCCGGCCGCGCGGACACGTGGCCGCCGGTCAGGCCGAGCAGACGTGCGGGCAGCGGGAGGCTGCGCACCCGCTGCGCGGCCGGCCGCACCACGCGCTCGGCGACGGCCGGGAGGCCGGGGTCGCCGGTCCACGCGGCGTCCGGCCCGATCCCGCGGGCGGCGAGCGAGAGGATCCGCTGCGGGCCGGAGTGCGAGACGGCGACGCGGAAGCGCAGCCGGGCGCCCTCGCGCGGCGTCACCACGGCGTCCTCGGGCTGCCGGTCGGCCCGGTGGACCCGGAGCTGGACGCCGTCCACGCGCCCGTCCGCCTCCGCCACCGCGTCGACGTGCACGCGGCCGTCCGGCTCGTCGCCGGCGATGGTCGCGCGGGTGCGGGCCGCCGCGGACTCCGGACGGGCCGACCAGCCGACGACCGCCGCCAGCAGTAGCGGCGCCGCGACCAGCACCAGCTCCACCCGGGAGAGCACGAACGCGGCGACCAGGCACACGGTCGCCACGACCGCGGCAGCGGTCACCGCCGGGCTCAGCGCCCACCCGGAGCCGCCGGCCCGCGCCTCCGTCCGCTCGCGAGGGCCGGGCATGCGCGCCCGGGACCAGAGCGACATCAGTCCGCGGTCTCCCGCTCGCGCGTGCCGACCGCCGGCGGCCCGGGCACCGAGGACACGACCTCCTCGACCACCTGCGACGCGCTCACACCGCTGGTCCAGGCCTGCACCGTCAGCGTCAGCCGGTGCGCGAGGACCGGCACCGCGACGCGCTTGACGTCGTCGGGGATGACGAAGTCGCGGCCGGCGAGCACCGCCAGCGCCCGGGCGACCAGTAGGAGGCCCTGCGACCCGCGCGGGGACGCGCCGACCTCCACCGAGCGGTGGCGGCGGGTGGCGGCGGCCAGCCGCACGCAGTACGCGGCGATGTCGGGATCGACGTCCACGCGCTCGACCCCGGCTTGCATGGCCAGGAGGGTCTGCGCGTCCGTGACCGGCTCCACGGTGGCGACCTCGTGCCGCCGGGCGACGCGGGCGAGGAGCACCTGCGTCTCGCCGTCCGCGTCCGGGTAGCCGACGCCGAGCCGCACCATGAACCGGTCGAGCTGCGCCTCCGGGAGGGCGTAGGTGCCCTCCGACTCGATCGGGTTCGCCGTCGCGACAACGTGGAACGGCCGCGGCAGCGGGAAACTGCGCCCCTCCACGGACACCTGCCCCTCGGCCATCGCCTCCAGCAGCGCGGACTGCGTCTTCGGCGACGTGCGGTTGATCTCGTCGGCGAGGAACAGCCCGGTGAACACCGGCCCCGGCCGGAACTCGAACTCGGCGGTCGACGGCACGTAGACGAACGAGCCGGTGATGTCCGACGGCAGCAGGTCGGGCGTGCACTGCAGCCGCCGGAAGTCCAGGCCGACGGCGCTCGCGATGCTGCGCGCGGCGAGCGTCTTGCCGAGACCCGGGACGTCCTCGAACAGCACATGGCCGCCGGCGAGGACGGTGGCGAGCGCGATGTGCAGGGGCTCGCGCATCCCGACGACGACGGACTCGACCCGGTCGAGGACGTCGGCGCCGAGGCGGGCGACCTCGCTGACCGGGAGAGGTTCGGGGAGCGCGCCGGCGACGGCGGGGGTCGGGGCGTCGGTGGTGGAGGTCTCCGGGGTCATAGGGTTCCTGTCGTGTCGGCGCCGCGGAAGCTGCGGGTGGTGGACGGGGTGGGCGTCATGCGGCGCACCGGTCGGAGGTGAGCGGGACGCCGGGTCGTGGACAGAGCGGCCGTCATGCCGCGCCCCGGTCGGAGGTGAGCGGGACGCCGGGTAGTGGACAGAGCGGCCGTCATGCCGCGCCCCGGTCGGAGGTGAGCGGGACGGTCGAACCGTCGGCCGCCCCCGGTCCCGGGGCCGGAGCGGGCGATGCCTGGCCGAGGTCCTGCGCTGCGTGGCCCGCCTCCGCGCCGGGCGCGGCCAGAGCCTCCAGCCGGGCGAGGGAGGCCGCGAACTCTTTCGGGCGGGGCGCCGCGGCGCTGCCCTTCCGAAGCAGTGCGGCAGTGCGCTCCCCCAGCAGCCCGGCCACTCGCGATGCGGCGGCTGGGTCGTCGAGTTCCACGCCGTGGCGGTCAAGCACCTCGGCCGCGAGGCCGCGCAGCCTCCGGACCGCCTCCGGGGAGACGCGTCCGCCGCGCGCCCCCAGCGACCAGCCGAGTTGCACCACGTCCCGCCGCGAGCCCGGGCGCGGCTGCGGCGCGGGGACCGGCCACGTCACCTCCGCCTGCTCGCCGAGCAGCGACAGCACGGCCCCGAGCGCGAAGACCACGAAACCGAGGCCGACGGCGTGCGGGGCATCCATCCCGAAGAACCAGGCGGCCACCCCGACGATCGCGGCCGCGAGCACGCACCCCACCGCGCGCCTCATCATCCGTGCGCGGGTCATCGGACCACCCCTCCCGCTGCGGCGGTCCCCCATGAGGCGCGCAACGCCTCGATCGCGGTGCGGGCGGCCTCGACGTCCGCCGCGGTCACCGGCGCGTCGCTGAACCGGGCGCGCAGGTAGAGGTCGAGGAGGTCACCTGCGGCAGCACGGTCGGACGCGACCCGCGCAAGGACGCGGCGGACGAACTCCCCCGGTGTCTCGGCGGGAAGCCGGTGGACGCCGCTGTCCGCGGCGGCCTCCTCCAGGCCGAGCCACGCCCGCTCGATGGCGTCCCGCGGCTCCCGGCCCTGGTCGAGCAGGTCGAGCGCGCGGTCGAGGCCGCGGCGGACCCGCTCGGGACGCGGTTGCGCGGCCGGTTCGGGGGCGACGGTCCCCTCGGCGGAGCCGTCGACGTCGCCGGCGAGGCCGGGGAGCTCGGGACGCAGCCGCCGCCGCACGTAGCGCCAGAGCAGGGCGAGCACGACGACGACGAGGAGCGCGATAACCGCGTAGGTCACCCAGGTCAGGTCGATGCGCGTCTCGTGCGGGATCTCCTGCCGCGCCGGGGTGCCGGTGGCCGACTGCTCGCCCGCAGGCGGCTGCAGGTCGGCGGCCGGCGGGGTGAAGCGCAGGCCGGTGAAGACGGGCGCGCCCTGGAACGCGAGCGCGAGCCCGGAGAGGGCGAGCAGGACCCCGGCAGCCGTGACCATCCCCCACCGCTGCCGCGTCCGCGCCGCCTTCGAGCCCACCCTGCCACCGTAGCGCGGAGGTGACGGGAGTGCGCGGCAGACGAGCGCAACTCGCACCCGGCGCCCGACACGGCCGCCCCACCAGATCCATTTCCTCCGACCTGTCGATTTCCGAACCCCCGCCACGTCGTACTGCTGAGTTGACATCCGACGTCAACCGCAATCAGAAGGAGCACATCATGTCTGCGTTCGTTTTCGCGTTCCGCAACGACCCCGCGGTGGCTGCCACGGACGAGGAGTTCGCTGCCTGGGGCGCGTGGTTCGAGAAGCTCGGCCCGGCGGTGACCGACATGGGGAGCCGCGTCGGCGCCACCGAGCTGCTGGGCGCGCCCGCCGGCGCCAACGCTCTGTCCGGCTACGCGGTCGTCGACGCGACCGACCTGGCCGCGGCGACCGCGCTGGCGGAAGGATGCCCCGGCCTCCGTTACGGGGGCAGTGTCGAGGTGGGCGAACTGATCCCGATGTAGCCCGCCGTCAGCCCAGGTGCCCGGCCTTCTCCATCTGCCGCAGGTCGCGCTTCAGGTCGGACAGCTCGTCGCGCAGCCGCGCCGCGAGTTCGAACTTCAGCTCGCCGGCCGCGGCGAGCATCTGCTCGTTCAGGTCGGCGATCAGCGACTCCAGTTCGGCGGCGCCCTGGGCGGCGATGCCGCCGTTGCGGAGGTTCGGCGTCGGGCTCTTGCGGCGCTGCTCCCGGCCGGCGAGCATCCGGGCGGTGTCGGCCTCCTCGCGCGCCAGCACGTCGGTGATGTCGGCGATGCGCTTGCGGAGCGGCTGGGGGTCGATGCCGTTGGCGCGGTTGTACTCGATCTGGAGCTCGCGCCGGCGGTCGGTCTCCTCGATAGCGTTCTTCATCGAATCCGTCAGCACGTCCGCGTACATGTGGACCTCGCCCGATACGTTTCGCGCGGCGCGGCCGATGGTCTGGATGAGCGACGTCGACGAGCGGAGGAAGCCCTCCTTGTCGGCGTCGAGGATCGCGACCAGCGACACCTCGGGGAGGTCGAGGCCCTCGCGGAGCAGGTTGATGCCGACCAGGACGTCGTAGACGCCGGCGCGCAGCTCGGTGAGCAGCTCGACGCGGCGGAGGGTGTCGACGTCGGAGTGCAGGTAGCGGACCTTCACGCCGGCCTCCGCGAGGAAGTCGGTGAGCTCCTCCGCCATCTTCTTGGTCAGCGTGGTGACGAGGATGCGCTCGTCGCGCTCGACGCGGACACGGATCTCCTCGAGGAGGTCGTCGATCTGGCCCTTGGTCGGCTTGACGACGATCTGCGGGTCGACCAGGCCGGTCGGGCGGATGATCTGCTCGACCACGCCGTCCGCGATGCCCATCTCGTACTTGCCGGGGGTCGCCGACAGGTACACCGTCTGGCCGACGCGGTCCTTGAACTCGTTCCAGCGCAGCGGCCGGTTGTCGAGGGCGCTGGGCAGCCGGAAGCCGTGCTCGACCAGAGTGCGCTTGCGGGAGGCGTCGCCCTCGTACATGGCGCCGATCTGCGGGACCGTCACGTGCGACTCGTCGATGACGACGAGGAAGTCGTCGGGGAAGTAGTCGAGCAGGCAGTTGGGCGCCTCGCCCGGAAGCCGGCCGTCGATGTGCCGCGAGTAGTTCTCGATGCCGGAGCAGAAGCCGATCTGCTCCATCATCTCCAGGTCGAACTGGGTGCGCATTCGCAACCGCTGGGCCTCCAGCAGCTTGCCCTCGCGCTCCAGCTCCTGCAGCCGCTCGCGCAGCTCCTCCTGGATGGTGCCGATGGCGCGCTGCATCGTCGCCGGGCTGGCGGCGTAGTGCGTCGCCGGGAACACCGACACGGCGTCCATCTTCTTCAGCACCTCGCCGGTCAACGGATGTAGGGCGTAGAGCGCCTCGATCTCGTCGCCGAACAGCTCCACACGGATGGCGTGCTCCTCGTACACCGGGATGATCTCGATGGTGTCGCCGCGCACGCGGAACTTGCCGCGGGAGAAGTCGACGTCGTTGCGCTCGTACTGCATCGCGACGAACCGGCGGATGAGCGCGTCGCGGCCGACGTTCTGGCCGACCTGGAGGGCGACCATCGCCTCCAGGTACTCCTCGGCCGCACCGAGACCGTAGATGCAGGAGACGGTGGAGACCACGACCACGTCGCGCCGGCTCAGCAGCGAGTTGGTGGTGGAGTGCCGCAGCCGTTCGACCTCGGCGTTGACCGAAGAGTCCTTCTCGATGAAGGTGTCCGTCTGCGGCACGTAGGCCTCTGGCTGGTAGTAGTCGTAGTACGAGACGAAGTACTCGACGGCGTTGTTGGGCAGCAGCTCCCGGAACTCGTTGGCGAGCTGTGCGGCAAGGGTCTTGTTGTGGGCGAGCACGAGCGTCGGGCGCTGCACCTGCTCGACCAGCCAGGCCGTGGTCGCGGACTTGCCGGTACCGGTCGCGCCGAGCAGGACGACGTCGGTCTCACCCGCGTTGATGCGGGCCGCGAGCTCGGCGATCGCCTTGGGCTGGTCACCGCTCGGCTCGAATTCGCTGACGACCTCGAACGGACGGACGAGACGCGTGGCTTGCATGACTCCAGTCTAAGAAGGACCACCGACATCGCGGACCGCTCTCGCTGAGAGCGGAACGCACCGTCAGGACCGCAGGCTCTCCCACAACTCGTCGACCTGCTCGAGGGTGCGGTCGAGCGCCCCGTCGGTGTCGATCACGACGTCCGCGACGGCCAGGCGCTCCTCGTCGGAGGCCTGCGACCCGATCCGGCGCTCGGCCTCCGCCCGGTCCATCCCGCGCAGCCGGACCAGCCGGTCGATCCGCGTGGCGGCGTCGGCGTGCGCGACGACCACCAGGTCGAACGGGTACTCGTTCGCCGACTCGACCAGCAGCGGCACGTCGTAGACGACGATCGCGGCGGGGTCGGCGGCGGCCGCGGCCTCGAACCGCGCCGTGGAGGCGGCGAGCACGGCCGGGTGGGTGATGCCGTTGAGCTTCTGGAGGGCGTCGGGGTCGCCGAACACGATCGCGCCGAGCGCGGGGCGGTCGAGGCTGCCGTCCGGCGCGATAACGCCGGGGCCGAAGCTCGCGGCGATCTCGGCCAGGGCGGGAGTGCCGGGCTCGACGACCTCCCGGGCGATGCGGTCGGCGTCCACGACGACGGCGCCGAGCTTTGCGAGGCGGGAGGCGATGGTCGATTTTCCGGACGCGATTCCGCCGGTCAGTCCGATGAGCTGCACGCCCTCCACCCTATTCGGCGCAGAAGGGCCGCGTTAACGCCGGAACGGCCGGCCCCCGAAGGAGCCGGCCGTTCACGGATGAGACGGGTCTCAGTTGTTGGAGCTGAGCTTCTCGCGCAGAGCGGCGAGGGACTCGTCGTCGGCGAGGGTTCCGCCGTTGCCGGTCTCGCTCGAGAAGGACGACGAACCGGTGTCGGCGGCCGCCTCCTCGATGCCCTTGGCGACCTGGCGCTTGTGCGCCTCCCAACGAGCCTGGGCGGCGGCGTACTGCTGCTCCCACTCGTCGCGCTGGGTCTCGAAGCCTTCCTTCCACTCGTTGGTCTCCGGGTCGAAGCCCTCGGGGTACTTGTAGTTCCCCTGGTCGTCGTACTCGGTGACCATGCCGTAGAGGGCCGGGTCGAACTCGGTGCCTTCGGGGTCGACGCCCTCGTTCGCCTGCTTGAGCGACAGCGAGATGCGGCGGCGCTCCAGGTCGATGTCGATGACCTTGACGAAGACCTCTTCGCCGACCGACACGACCTGCTCCGCGAGCTCGACGTGCTTGCCGGAGAGCTCGGAGATGTGCACCAGGCCCTCGATGCCGTCCGCGACGCGGACGAACGCGCCGAACGGGACGAGCTTCGTGACCTTGCCCGGGGCGACCTGACCGATCGCGTGGGTGCGGGCGAAGACCTGCCACGGGTCCTCCTGGGTCGCCTTGAGCGACAGCGAGACACGCTCGCGGTCCAGGTCGACCTCGAGGATCTCGACGGTGACCTCCTGGCCGACCTCGACGACCTCGGAAGCGTGCTCGATGTGCTTCCACGAGAGCTCGGAGACGTGCACGAGGCCGTCCACGCCGCCCAGGTCGACGAACGCGCCGAAGTTGACGATCGAGGACACGACGCCCTTGCGGACCTGGCCCTTGTGCAGGTTGTTGAGGAACGTGGTGCGGGACTCCGACTGGGTCTGCTCCAGCAGCGCGCGACGCGACAGGACCACGTTGTTGCGGTTCTTGTCGAGCTCGAGGATCTTCGCCTCGATCTCCTGGCCCAGGTACGGGGTCAGGTCGCGGACGCGGCGCAGCTCGATGAGCGACGCCGGCAGGAAGCCGCGGAGGCCGATGTCGACGATCAGGCCGCCCTTGACGACCTCGATGACCGTACCGGTCACGACGCCGTCGGCTTCCTTGATCTTCTCCACGTCGCCCCACGCGCGCTCGTACTGCGCACGCTTCTTGGACAGGATGAGGCGGCCTTCCTTGTCCTCCTTCTGGAGAACGAGCGCCTCGACGGTGTCGCCGACCTCGACGACCTCGCTGGGGTCGACGTCGTGCTTGATGGAAAGCTCGCGGGAGGGGATGACACCCTCGGTCTTGTAGCCGACGTCGAGGAGGACCTCGTCGCGGTCGATCTTGACGACGGTGCCCTCGATGAGGTCTCCGTCGTTGAAGAACTTCAGCGTCTTTTCGACCGCGGCAAGAAAGTCTTCAGCAGAACCGATGTCGTTGACTGCGACCTGCTTCGGTGCCTTGTCGGTCGTTGCGGTTGTCATGTAGTGGATGCTCCGTTATGGACATAAATCAGGCCGAGCGCGAACCTTGTGGGGTGTCTTCCGCGAACGGCAGGCGGATGTGGATGTCACACAAGTGACGGTCTAGTCTACCGACTGCTCAGCGGAACGGGCAACTCGCGTCCGGCGACGATGTCGCGGAGGGCGGGCTCCAGCTCCGGGAAGGCGAACGTGTAGCCCGCGGCGAGCAACCGCTCGGGCACCACCCAGCGGCTCTTCAGCACCAGCTCGGTCTCCGTCCGGATGACCGCGGAGCCGAGCTCGAGCATCCACCGGAACGCCGGGAGCCCGGCCGGCACGCCGACGACGCGTCGCAGTGTCGCCATCATCGTCCGGTTGTCCGACGGGTTCGGCGCAGCGATGTTGACGGGGCCGTCGAGCTCGGGATGCTGTCGTAGGAAGTCGATCGAGCCGAGCACGTCGGCGATGTGCACCCAACTGAACCGCTGCCGGCCGCCGCGGGCGCGGAACTCGTGGAAGGTGCCCGCGTTGCGTCGCGCGGTCGTCGCGAACCAGCGGCCGTCGAGCTGCGGGCCGCCGAGGCCGAACCGCGCCAGCCGGAGGAGCGGGACGAGCGCCGAGCCGTCGCCGAGCACGATCGCCATCCGCAGCGCGACCCGGCGGGTGCCGGGCAGCTCGCCCGCGAAGAACTCGGCCTCCCAGGCGCGCGCCACGTTCACCGAGAAGCCGGTGCCGAGCTCGCCCGTCGGCTCGGTCATCGGCCGGTCCTCCGCGTGCCGGTAGATGGTCGCGGTGGAGGCGTTGAACCAGACGGGAGGCGGCGCGTCGGAGGCGGCGACGGCCTCCCGCAACTCCCGGGTGGTGTCCAGCCGGGAGCGGAAGATCTCGGCGCGGTTCGCGTCGCCGTAGCGGCAGTTCACGCTCTTGCCCGCCAGGTTGATCAGCACGTCCGCGCCGGTGACGACCCGGCGCAGCGCGTCGGCGTCACCCCAGCGCGCGTCGGCGCCGTGGCGGCCGACCAGCAGAACCGTCGCACCGGCGGCGCGGTAGTGCTCCGCCAGGTAGCGTCCGATGAAACCGGACGCTCCGGCGATGACGATGCGCTCGCTCACTCACTCCCCCGTTGCGGCGTCGCCGCCGCTCCCGCGGCGCCCGACCTGGTATCGGAACGTCCCCGCGTACTGGTACACCCTACCGAGCAGCGGGACGCGGACGACGATGGAGACCTCCTGTACGTCGCGCTCGTCGTCGTACCGCTCGGTGAGGGCGACCACGGGCGCGATGGCCCTCGGGAGGCTCATCCGCAGGCGACCGATTCGCAGCGCGACCCGGCGCGAGGTCAGCCGCAGGCCGCCGTCGACCACCCGGGCGGAGAACCACGCTTCGCCGACGGCCGGCGACCCGAGGCGGTCGACGATCATCCAGCCGTCCACGCCGATCTCGTCGCGCATGTCGAGGACGCGCCCGCGCAGCTCGAACCGGCGCACGGCCCGCACCGCCGGGCCGCCGTCGGCAGACACCACCGGCACGTTCTCGACCGTGAACGGCACGGCGCGCTCCCACACCGGGAACATCACGTGCGCCCGGCCGAACAGTGCCAGCACCGGCCACAGCCACCGCCGGGGCGTGCCGACGGTGTCGAACACGCCCCGGCCGGTGCCGGCCGCGCCCTCCGGGATGGCGTCGAAGTAGGCGCGCAGCCGCGGATGGAGCTCGTCGAACGCCGGGCCGAGCACGGCCCGGTACGGGGAGGTCATCGCGGCCGCGCGCTCTGCGTCGATGATCGGGTGGCCGTCGCGCTCAGTCGAGCAGCGCCGACTTCAGGGTGTCCAGGCCGACGCCGCCGATGTCGAGCGCCTTCTTGTGGAACGCCTTGATGTCGAACGCGGCGCCCTCGCGCCGCGCGTACTCGTCGCGGAGCTGCTCCCAGATCCGCTGGCCGATCTTGTACGACGGCGCCTGCCCCGGCCAGCCGAGGTAGCGGTTCACCTCGAACCGGACGAAGCCCTCGTTCATGTTGACGTTGTCTGCGAGGAAGCCGAAGGCGTACTCACCCGTCCACGGGCCGGAGCCGTCCGGGAGCTGCTTCTCCAGGTGCACGCCGATGTCGAGAACGACGCGCGCCGCGCGCATCCGCTGGCCGTCGAGCATCCCGAGCCGGTCGGCCGGGTCGTCCAGGTAGCCGAGCTGCTCCATCAGGCGCTCCGCGTAGAGCGCCCAGCCCTCGGCGTGACCCGACGTGCCGGCGATGCGGCGCCAGGAGTTGAGCTGCGCCTTGTTGTAGGTGGCCTGCGCGATCTGGAGGTGATGGCCCGGGACGCCCTCGTGGTAGACCGTGGTCAGCTCACGCCAGGTGTCGAACTCGGTGACGCCCTCCGGGACGCTCCACCACATCCGGCCGGCGCGCGCGAAGTCGTCGCTCGGGCCGGTGTAGTAGATGCCGCCCTCCTGGGTCGGCGCGATCATGCACTCCAGGCGGCGGATCTCGGCCGGGATGTCGAAGTGCGTGCGACCGAGCTCCTCGATCGCCCGGTCGCTGGTCTCCTGCATCCAGCGCTGCAGCGCGTCGGTGCCGTGCAGCTTGCGGGAGGCGTCGCCGTCCAGGAACGCGATGGCCTCGTGGACCGACGCGCCCGGCTTGATCTCGTTCGCGATCGACTCCTGCTCGGCGACCATGCGCGCGAGCTCCTCGATGCCCCACTCGTAGGTCTCGTCCAGGTCGACGGTCGCGCCGAGGAAGTCGCGCGAGGCCAGCGCGTAGAGCTCGCGGCCGACGGCGTCCTTCTCGGGTGCGTGGGCAGCCAGCTCGTCCTTCAGGAACGCGGCGAGCGTGGCGTAGGCCGCGGCCGACTCCTTCGCGCCGTCCGCCAGGTCGGCCTTCAGGGACGCGGGCAGCTCGCCGTCGAGGGTCTTCGCCGAGCCGGTGAAGTCGAAGAAGAAGCCGGTGCCGGCGACCTGCTTGTTCGCCTGCGTGAGCACCTCGCGCACCTGGCGGATCGCCGGGACGTTGCCGTTGGCGATGCCGCTGCGCAGGGTCTCGATGTAGCCGTCCATCGCGGCGGGGAGGTTGTGCAGGCGCGTCGCGACGTTCGCCCAGTCCTCCTCGGTGTCGGTGGGGACGAGGTCGAAGATGTCCCGGAGTTCCTGCGCCGGGGAGGCGATCACGTTGAGGTCGCGCTGGTTGAAGCCGGCCTCGTGCTTCTCGATGGTGAGCTCGAGCTCGCGGGACAGGTCCATCTTGGTCACCCGGTCGATGTCGTCCACCGGCTCGGCGGCCCGGATCTTGGCCAGGGCCTCCCGCACCTTGCCGACGGCCTGCTCGGCGCCGGCCGGCGAGTAGTCGGAGTACTCGCCCTCGCGGCCGGGTCGGCCGAGCCAGACGTGGTACTCGGGGTGGAGCTCCAACTGGGTGTCGACCCACTCGTCAGCGATCGTGTCGATCGGAGTCGGTTCGCGCTTCTCTGCGTTCGTCATGCCCCGAGCCTATCGAGGCCGGCGCACCCGAATCTGCCCCCATCCCGCAGCAATCTCTTCCTCACTTTCTCCCGCTCTTTCCCGGCGTGTCGCGGGAGGAAGTGAGGAAGAGATTGCTGCGGGCGGGGACGTCAGTGGGCGGCGGCCTCCCAGTTGGGGCCGCGGCCGATCTGGACCTCGAGGGGGACGCGGAGGTCGGCGGCGCCGGCCATGCGGGTGCGGACGACCGACTCGAGGGCGTCCCACTCGCCGGGGGCCACCTCGAAGATGAGCTCGTCGTGCACCTGGAGCAGCATCCGGGAGTTCAGCTCCTGGTCGATCAGGTCGCCCGCGATGCCGAGCATGGCGATCTTCATGATGTCGGCGGCCGAGCCCTGGATCGGCGCGTTGAGCGCCTGGCGCTCGGCGTTCTCGCGCAGCACGCGGTTGGTGGAGGTCAGGTCGGCGAACGGGCGGCGGCGGCCGAAAATCGTCTCGGTGTAGCCGTCGACCCGGGCGATCTCCACGACGCTGCGCAGGTAGTCGCGCACCGCGCCGAAGCGCTCGAAGTAGCCGGCCATCAGGTCGCGCGCCTCCTTCGTCTCGATGCGGAGCTGCTTGGACAGGCCGAACGGGCTGAGGCCGTAGGCGAGGCCGTAGGACATCGCCTTGACCTTGGTGCGCATGAGCGGGGTGACGTCCTCCGGGGCCACGCCGAACACGCGGGCGCCGACGAAGCGGTGCAGGTCCTCCCCCGCGTTGAACGCCTCGATCAGCCCCGGGTCCTCCGACAGGTGCGCCATGATGCGCATCTCGATCTGCGAGTAGTCGGCGGTCAGCAGCGTCTCGTACTCCGGGGCGCTGCGGAACGCCGAGCGGATCTCGCGGCCCTCCTCGGTGCGGATCGGGATGTTCTGCAGGTTCGGGTCGTTGGACGAGATGCGGCCCGTGCTGGTGCCGGTCTGGTCGTAGGTGGTGTGGATGCGGTCGTCGCTTCCGACCGAGCGCTCCAGCGTCTCCACGATCTGCTTCAGCTTGGTCGCGTCGCGGTGCTGGAGCAGCAGGTCCAGGAACGGGTGCGGGTTGCTCTCCTGGAGGTCGGCCAGCGACTGCGCGTCGGTCGAGTAGCCGGTCTTGGTGGAGCGGGTCTTCGGCATCCCGAGCTCGTCGAACAGCACCTGCTGGAGCTGCTTGGGCGAGCCGAGGTTGAGCTCGTGGCCGACCTCGGCGTAGGCGCGCGCGGCGTAGTCGTTGGCCTTGTCGGTGAGCTGGCCGCGCAGGCGGCTCAGCACCTCGGTGTCGATCGAGACGCCGTCGAGCTCCATCTCGGCGAGGACCGCGACGAGCGGCAGCTCGATGTCGTCGAGCACGGCGCGGGTGCCGGCGTCGAGGGCGATCATCTGGCCTTCCGCGACGCGGCGGATGTACCAGGCCTCCGTCGCCGGGCTCACCGCGTCGTTGATCGGCACGAGCTGGTTGGGGTCGGAGACCGGGAGGGTCTCTCCCAGGACCTCGTAGACCTGCTCGGCCAGCGACTGCGGCGCCGCGCCGGGCTTCACCAGCCAGGAGGCGATGCGGGTGTCGAAGGCGAGGCCGTCGACCACGAAGCCGGCCCGGCTGAGCGCCTTGAACTGCGGCTTGGCGTGGAAGAAGTACTTGGGAGCGCTGCTGGCGAGCCACTCCTCCAGCGCGGTGTAGTCGGGGCGCCCGGCGACCCACGGGACGTAGACCGTGTCGTCGGCGGCGGCGAGGCCGAAGCCGGTGATGCCGGCGGGGCCGGTCTCGAGCTGGACCGCGACCGCGGCGCCGTCGGCGGAGGCCTTCTGCAGCCAATTGGCGAGCTCCTCGTCCACGAGGGTGCGCACGACCGGGGCGCTCACCGCGCCGGCGTCGCCCTCGGAGGGGGCCGTGCCGGCGGTGCCGGCGCCGGCCAGCGTGCCGTCCTCGGCGGCGGCCTTCATCAGCCGGTCGAGCAGCGTCTTGAACTGCAGCCGGGCGAAGATGTCGCGCACGGCGTTCTCGTTGAGCGGCTTGCGCTCCAGGTCGGCCGGGCCGACCTCCAGCTCGACGTCGTCCAGCAGCTTGTTGAGCCGGCGGTTGCGGAGGGCGTTCTCCTGCTGGTCGCGGAGGTTCTGGCCGACGACGCCCTTGATCTCGTCGGCGTGCGCGACGATGTTCTCGACGGTGCCGTACTGCTGCACCCACTTGACCGCGGTCTTCTCGCCGACCTTGTCGATGCCGATCAGGTTGTCGCTGGTCTCGCCGACCAGCGCCGCGATCTCCGGGTACTGGTGCGGCTCCACGCCGTAGCGCTCGCGCACGGCGGCGGGGTCGTAGACCTTGAGCTCGGAGACGCCGCGGACGTTCGGGTAGAGCAGCGTGACGTCGTCGTTGACGAGCTGGATGGTGTCGCGGTCGCCGGAGACCAGGAGCACGCGGTAGCCCTGCTCCCGGCCCTGGCGGGCGAGGGTGGCGAGGATGTCGTCGGCCTCGTAGTCCTCCTTGGCGATGGTGGTGATGTTCATCGCGTGGAGGGCCTCCTCCAGCAGCGGGATCTGGCCCACGAACTCGGACGGGGTCTCGTTGCGGGTTCCCTTGTACTCCGGGTACTCCCGCGTCCGGAACGAGTAGCGGGAGATGTCGAACGCGACCGCGAGGTGCGTCGGACGCTGCTGCTGGAGCAGGTTGATCAGCATCGCGATGAAGCCGTGGATGCCGTTGGTGTGCTGCCCCTCGCGGTTGACGAAACTGTCAACGGGAAGCGCGTAGAAGGCCCGGAATGCCAGCGAATGGCCGTCGATGATCAGAAGGGTAGGCTTTTCGGAGTCTGACACCAGGCAAGCCTACAAGGGGCCGGTGACAGTGCAGGACGACGGCCGACGAGGGCCGGCACCACAGCGGAGAGGCAGCAGATGACCGAGGACGCGCTCGCGTACGTGAAGCAGCGGGGGCTCGGCGCCCTCGCCGAGAAGATGGGCATCGAGATCGTGGAGTTCACGATCGAGCGGTCCGTTGCGCGGATGCCGGTGCTCGGCAACACGCAGCCCGCGGATCTGCTGCACGGCGGCGCGTACGTGGTCCTCGGCGAGTCGCTCGGGTCCATGTCGGCGAACCTGTACGCCGGCCAGGGCCGCCTCGCGGTCGGCATCGAGATCAATGCCTCGCACACGCGCGCGGCGACCGAAGGCTACGTGACCGGCGTCTGCACGCCCATCCACCTCGGCCGCACCCTGACGACGCACGAGATCGCCGTCACCGACGACCGGGGCCGCCGCTGCTCCACGATCCGCATCACGAACCTCATCAAGGACCTCTAACAAACAGCCGAGTACGTGAATTCTCTGCGTACTCGGCTGATTTCGCCTGATTTAGTGCGTACTCTTCGGTTACTTCTTGGGCGCGAGCTGCTCGATGATCGCCTGGGCGACGTCGTGCATGGTGAGGCGGCGGTCCATGGACGCCTTCTGGATCCAGCGGAACGCGTCCGGCTCGCTGAGGCCCATCTTCTCGTTGAGGAGGCCCTTGGCGCGGTCGACCAGCTTGCGGGTCTCGAAGCGCTGCACCATGTCGGAGACCTCGGCCTCCAGCGCGATGATCTGCTGGTAGCGGGCCAGGGCGATCTCGATCGCCGGCAGGAGGTCGTTCGGGGTGAACGGCTTGACCACGTAGGCGAGCGCGCCGGCCTCGGTCGCGCGCTCCACGAGCTCCTTCTGGCTGAACGCGGTCAGCAGCACGACGGGCGCGATGTGGTTCTTGGACAGCCGCTCGGCCGCCGAGATGCCGTCGAGCTGGGGCATCTTGACGTCCATGATGACCAGGTCGGGGCGCAGCTCGGTGGCCAGCGCGACCGCGGTCTCGCCGTCTCCGGCCTCGCCGACGACCTCGAAACCGTTGTCACGCAGGGTCTCGACGATGTCGAGCCGGATGAGCGACTCGTCCTCCGCGACGACGACTCGGCGGGGTGCGGTGGGGGTGGTCTCCTGGTCAGTCACGGGTAAAAGCCTACGGTATTGTTCAGGTGTTGTTGTGCGCCGCTGTGGCGGAATGGCAGACGCGGAGCACTCAAAATGCTTTGTCCGGAAGGGCGTGTGGGTTCGAGTCCCACCAGCGGCACAACCGATTCACGCGATCCGGCGCAGGCGTAAAGCCAGCACAGGACACAGCGCGACCGCGTCCTCGGCGGCATCGAGCTGGTCGCTGCGCACCGGGATGTCGGAGCGGCCGGAGGCCGGCTGGCCGACCGCGAACGGGTAGCCCCACTCGTCCCGCGCGATGGTGCCCTCCAGCAGCTCGGCGCAGAGGCCCCGGCCGTCGCAGCGCGTCCAGTCGACGTGCAGCACGTGCCGGGCGGTCACCGTGCGCTCCGGAGGCAGCGGCCCTCGGCGTGGGCGTGGACGTCGCGGCCGAACACCCGCAGCGCGCTGCGGACCAGCCGGGCGGCGCCGTCGGGATGGTGGCACGAGCCGCGGCCGTCGACCACCTCGGCGAGGCGGGCCAGCTCGGCCGCCGCCTGCGGTGCGAGCCGCCCGGCGGCCAGCTCGGCGAACCGGTCGGCCATCGCGGGCAGCCCGAACAGGCACGGACCGCACTGGCGGGCGGAGGCCGCGGCCAGCTCCTGCACGATCTCCGCTGTCGCTGCCAGGCCGCAGCGCTGCGGGCCGAGCACGTGGACGACTCCCGCCCCCGCGAACGCCCCGGGCGCCGCGCCGGTCTCGGTCGGCGCGATCCAGCGACCGTGGTAGCCGCCGAGCAGCACGCCGGCGGCGAGCCTGGCCTCCCCGCCGGCCCGGGCGACGATGTCCACGACGGTGGCGTCGGTCGGCACCTCGAACACGCCCTCGACGCCCACGTCGCCGGTCACGGTCACCAGCCGGGTCCCCGGCTGCGCGGGGTCGCCGAGGCTGCGGAACCAGTCGCCGCCGTAGCGGTCGACCAGCGCGATTTGCGCGAGCGTCTCCACGTTGTGCAGCAGCGTCGGCCTCCCGTCCAGGCCGGACTCCGACAGCCGCCGCACCCGGTCGAGCGGCACGGCGCGGCCGGTCTGGAGGGCGTTCACCACGGCGCTCGCCTCGCCGGCGACGAACCCGTTCGCGGCCTCGATCAGCTCGACCCGGCCGGCATCCGAGCGCTCGGCGACGGCGGCGGCGACCGGGGCGACCGCGGCCTCGTGGAGGTACAGGACGGTCCGCGCGGCGCCCAGGGCCTCGGCCGCGGTCAGCAGGCCGTCCAGGACGAGGTGCGGCGCGTTGGCGAGCAGCACCGCATCCTTCCAGCTCCACGGCTCCCCCTCCGAGCCGTTGCCGATCACGACAGGGGCGCGTCGCCCGGTCGTCGCCGCCAGCTTGCGGAACGCCGGGAACGCGGCGCCTCCGCGGCCAGTGAGCCCTGATCGCTCCAGCTCGCGTTCGAGGTCGGGGCGGCGCAGGCCGCGGCGCGGCCCGAACGCGGAGAGGTGGGCCAGGGCGTCGGCCGCGTGGCCGGCCGCCAGCAGCCGCGGCGGCGTGGCGGCGGGATCGGAGAGCGGCAGGGCGTCGTCGGCGGTCATGGTCATGACAGGCCCCTTCTGCCGAACTCGGCATCCGTGCGTCGCGCGACCGACGTCTCCAGGAATCCGGCGGACACCCGCCAGATCACCGCTGCGAGCACGAACAGCACTGACGCACCAGCGAGCAGGAGCATCCAGCCGGACCTGCCGTCGGTGCCGTCGCCGATCGTGTGCGCCAGCGCCACCGGCCACAGCGCGTAGCTGAGCCAGTGCACGGCCTTGAAGACGCGCAAGCCCAGCCGCCGGCGCAGCAGCGCGGTGATCGTCACCGCGAGGAGCAGGTCGACGGCCACGGTGCCGAGGCCCAGCCAGAACGGCAGATGCGCGCCGAGGAACGGCACCAGGATGTCGGTGAGGGTGAGCTTGGCGTAGGAGTCGAGCAGCAGCGTGCCGATGTGGAGGACGAGGAAGACGACCGCCAGCAGCGACACGTTGCGGTGCAGGAGCGTGACCGAGAAGCGCGGCATCCCGGGCAGCGGACGGCCGGAGCGGGTCACGATGCCGAGCCAGAGCGAGATGGTGAGCAGGAGGAGCGCGACGATGCCGGAGGCCCGGCCGACCGCCCAGAGAACCTCATCCATCGGTTCGCCCCGTCGGCGGCTGCTCGGCCGGCCAGCGCCCGGTCGTGACGATCGAGCCGTCCCTGGCCACCAGCCGCGCGTCGGCGCCGAGGCCGCGCAGCCAGTCGGGGGCCCGCAGCCCCCGCACGATGGACGCCGTGCTCAGCGCGTTGGCCCGCACGCAGGTCGACGCAGCGACCGTGACCGACCGCCAGACGTCGTCGGCCGGCAGCCCGAAGCGCGGGTCGAGGATGTGGTGCCTGGCGTGGCCGTCGCTGCGCCAGCGGCGCTTCTGCGTGCTGGACGTGGCAACGCCCGCGCCGTTCGGGATCGCGATCTGCTGCGCAGGGTCGGCCGGGAGGTCCTGCACGAGCACCTCCCAGAGCCGCTCGGCCGTGCCCGCGGTGGCGATGTCGCCGCCGAGCGAGACCAGGGTGTCCGCGCCGGTGGCCGCCGCGATGCGGCGCGCGATCCGGTCGGCGGCGTGGGCCTTCGCGGTCGCGCCGAGGTCCAGCCGGAGGTCATCCGGCAGCGTCAACACGCGCCCGTCGAGCGTGACGCGCTGCCACCCGGGGCTCCGCGGGCGGGCGACGGAGACGGTGACGCCGTCGACGGGGAGCGTCGCGAAGTCCCGGTCGTAGCCGAGCCGGTCGAGGTCGCCGCCGAGCGTCGGGTCGACGTCGCCGTCGGTGTCGGCGGCCGCGGCGAGCGCGACCGCGACGAACTCGGCCAGAATCGGGCTGAGCTCGGCTCCCCCGGCCGGACGGTCCCCCGCGTTGATCCGGGAGAGCTCGCTGCCCGGCTCGAACCGGCTGGCGGCCGCGGTGACGGCGGCGAGCTCCGCGTCGGCGATCCTCCGCGCCTGCGGCAGAGAATTCGGGTCGGACACCACGATGCGGGCGTCGACGCCCCAGACCGTGAAGTCGTCGTGGACGAGGTCAGGAGCCGCTGGACTGGCCACTGAAACCACCGCCCTGGCTCTGCTGGATGCCGCTGCCGGAACCGCTGCTGGAGGAGCCGGAGCCGCTCGACGATCCGGAGTCGTCGTTACCGGACGAGCCGGTGCTGGAGGAGCCGGAGCTGGACGACCCCGAGCTCGATGAGCCGGAACCGGACGAACCGGATCCCGAGCTCCCCGCCCCCGACGTGCCCGTCCCGGCGGTGCCCGCGGTCGACGTGCCGGCGAAGAGGAAGCCCGAGAGGATCCCCGTCACCGCGAGGCTCGAGATGCCGATCGCGGTGGTGATCCCGACGGCCGTGCGTCGTCCCGTCGCTCGAACGTCCATGTCAGGCCCTCCATCCCGTCGTCAGACCGCTGGGTGCGGTGCAACGGCTGATTTCAAGCCTGCGCTCGGTTTCTTTCCGGAACCTTATTTCGAGTGGGAACGCGATATCGGATCGCTATGAATCAGCTTTGCACGGTCACGGCCGCACGCCCACCACGGCTTGCGCGAACCGCCGAACGCGCTCGCCGAGCCCGGTGATCTGGTCCTCGATCACGCGCTCGGCGTCGAACCCGACGAACTGCGGCGGTGGCGTGCGCCGCACGTTCTCGGTGCACTCGAACGACGCGCAGACCAGCGCGCCGACGGTGTCGCCCTTGCGCCCGGCGTCCCCGGCACGGCGGGCGGACCAGAAGTAGACGTCGCGGGTGACATGGACGTCCTGGCACCAGCCGCAGATCGTCGGGGCGTGCGAGCGCATGGACGCGTCCGACGCGCGCAGCACGATGCCGACCGGCCCGCTCGGGGTCGGGATGACGACGTAGCCGCGCTGCGGCAGCCGGGGGTCGCGCCAGCCGAGGTACTCGCGGCGGCTCCAGTCCACTTCGTGCATCCCGGGCGGCAGCGGCAGGTCGGCGGCGTCGGCGCGCGAGCAGTTCACGAACGAGTCGCGCAGCTCCTGCGGGGTCAGAGTGTCCATGTCCACCTCCTGCGTCCCATGCTCGCACAGGTGGCTCCGGGCGGAGTCCAGCATGCCCGGGTCGCCGCGCTTGACCTTGACCTCGGGGGCACGGCTTAGCCTCGCGGCATGAGCACTCTCGCCAGCGTCACCGATGCCTCCTTCGCCTCCGATGTCCTCGCCGCTCCCGGCACGACCCTCGTGGAGTTCTGGGCGCCCTGGTGCGGTCCGTGCCGTGCGCTCACGCCGATCCTGGAGCGCATCGCCGACGAGCATCCCGACGACCTGCGCGTCGTGCGGATCAACGCGGACGAGAACCCGCAGGCGTCCGCCGCGTACCGGGCGCTGTCGCTGCCGGTGACGAAGGTGTTCCGGGACGGCGAGGTGGTCAAGACGATCGTCGGCGCCAAGCCGAAGCCCGCGATGGAGTTCGAGCTCGCCCCGTACCTGAGCTGACGCGGGCCGGCGTGAGGCCGCTCAGGTCAGGTGGTCGAACGCTCCGCTGACCCAGCCGATGTAGCGCTCGGCCGACCGCCGCACGGCCTCCCGCGCGTCCGACGGGATGACATTGCCCAGGTTCCCGTACATCCGGTCGAACGGCCGGTCGCAGACGAGCTCCGTCACCCGGCGGACCACGGCCGCCGAGAGCGGGATGTCGTTGGGGAAGCTCCGCTGGAAGGTCACCCACCGCTCTGACGGCCCCGGGAAGATCGTGTCGCCGCTGAGCACCACGCCGCGATCCCAGTGCACGACAGCGCTCCCCGGGAAGTGCCCGCCGACCGTGCGCAGCAGCACGCCGGGCAGCACCTCCTCCTCGCCGCTCCACTCGCGCAGCGCCGGGTCCTCGCGCTGCACCCAGTGCCGGTCGGCCGCGTGCACCAGCACCGGCACGCCTCCCAGCATCCGCGACCAGGAGGTCTGCGCACCGAACATGTGCGGGTGGCTGGTGGCGATCAGGGCGGCGCCGCCGAGGTCCTGCACCGCGGTCGCCGCCGCCTCGTCGACGTAACCGGTGGGGTCCCAGAGCAGGTTGCCGTCCGGAGTGCACAGCAGCAGGGCGCGCTGCCCGATACCCACCCTCGGCTCGCAGCTCAGCCCGTAGAGCCCGGGCTCCAGCTCCGTCACGATCACGCGCTCGCCCTCGCGCTGGAGGCGTTGCAGGGTGGTCCAGCGCTGACCGGTCGGCGGGACGTACTGCCGCTCGTCCTCGCAGATCGGGCAGGAGGCCGGCGGCTCCTCCCCCGCGTCCGTCACGATCGGGGTCGTCTCCACCGCGCACGTCGCGCACAACCAGTCGGCCATGCGGGCCAGGTTACCCGGCGGCGCCGACCCCGTCACCGGCAGCGGCGCCGTCAGGGTCTGGCCGCGCGGCCTCCCGCGCAATACCCTGTGCGCCATGGCGACTCAACCAGTGATCTTCATCCACGGTCTCTGGCTCCACGCGACGAGCTGGCAGCCCTGGATCGACCTCTTCACGGCGGAGGGCTTCGCCCCCGTCGCACCCCTCTGGCCCGGCGAGAAGGACACCGTGGCCGAGACGCGTGCGCATCCCGATGACGTCGCGAACTTCGGCATCGACGAGGTGACGGAGCACTTCGCGAAGATCATCGAGGAGATGGACCTGCCTCCCGTGATAATCGGCCACTCCTTCGGCGGCCTCATCGCCGAGAAGCTGCTCGGCCAGGGCTACGGCAACTCGGCCGTCGGGATCGACCCGGCGCAGATCAAGGGCGTGCTGCCGCTGCCGATCCGGCAGCTCAAGGCGTCGTTCCCCGTCCTCGACAACCCGGCCAACATCCACAAGCCGATCGCCCTGACCTTCGAGCAGTTCAAGTTCGGCTTCGCGAACCAGCTCAGCGACGAGGAGGCGAAGGAGCTGTACGACCGCTGGACCGTCCCGTCGACCGTCCGCCCGATCTTCCAAGCGGCAGCTGCCAACTTCAGCCTCCACTCGCAGGCCGCCGTCGACACCAAGAACGAGGACCGCGGTCCGCTGCTGCTCATCGCAGGCGGCGAGGACAACACCGTCCCCGAGGTCACGACGGACGCGACCCTCAAGCTGTACCGCGACTCCAACGCCGTGACCGAGCTGATCACCTTCCGCGACCGCGGCCACTCGCTCGTGATCGACCACGGCTGGCGCGACGTCGCGACCGAGGTCCTGGTCTGGCTCCGGCAGCAGGGGCTGGAGGACTGAGCCCGGCCGGAATACCGCGCCGGCCGGACGGCTTGGCCTCACTGTGAAACGCATCGGCTTCCTCAGCTTCGGCCACTATCAGGCCGTCCCCGGCTCCGTCGTGCGCACGGCCGCCGACGCCCTCCTGCAGACGATCGAGCTCGCGGTCGCCGCCGAGGAGGTGGGCGCCGACGGCGCGTACGTCCGGGTGCACCACTTCGCCCCGCAGCTCGCCTCGCCGTTCCCGCTGCTCGCCGCCATCGGTGCGCGCACTTCGCGCATCGAGATCGGCACCGGCGTCATCGACATGCGGTACGAGAACCCGCTGTACATGGCGGAGTCGGCCGCGGCCGCCGACCTGATCGCCGGCGAGCGGCTCCAGCTCGGCGTCAGCCGCGGGTCACCCGAGACGGCACTCGCCGGCTACGAGTCGTTCGGCTACGTGCCGGGCGAGGGCGAGTCGGACGCGGACATGGCCCGCCGGCACACCGCGATCTTCCGCGCCGCCATCGCCGGCGAGGCGATGGCCAACGCCGACCCGCGGATGACCGGCACCAGCGGCGGCCTGTCCATCCAGCCGCTCTCCCCGACCCTCCCCGACCGGATCTGGTGGGGCGCCGGCACCCGCGCGACCGCGGAGTGGACGGCGGAGCAGGGGATGAACCTGATGTCCTCCACGCTCCTCACCGAGGACACCGGCGAGGCCTTCGACCGGCTGCAGGCCGAGCAGATCCAGCGCTTCCGCGACACCTGGACGGAGATGGGCTGGGAGCGCGAGCCGCGCGTGAGCGTCAGCCGCAGCATCATCCCGATCGTCGACGACGAGTCCCGCCGCTACTTCGGCGCGCGGGCGCAGGTGGAGGGCCGCGACCAGGTCGGCCACCTCGACGGCGGGATCGCGCGCTTCGGCCGGTCTTATATCGGCGAGCCGGAGAAGCTGGTCGCCGAGCTGGCGCAGGACGAGGCGGTGCGGATGGCGGACACCGTGCTGGTGACCGTGCCGAACCAGCTCGGGGTCGACTTCAATGCGCGGCTGCTGGAGGCCGTGGTCGCGGTGGGGCGCGAGCTGGGGTGGCGCGACTGAGCCGACGCGAGTGGGCACGCGCGAGGCGCGCCGCCGTGTACCCCGAATGCGGCCCTGTGCGATCTGCAGGCGCATGAGAGGATCGCTGTGCGGTACACCCGAAGTCCGCAGCACAGGCCGTGACGACATCGTCCGGTCCCATGGAAGGGGTGTGCTTTGCGAACTCGACGATCGGGTGCTGGAATCATCGCGGCCGGGCTGGCTCTCGCCCTCGGCGCGTTCGGAATCGGGGCGGCGGGGCTCGTCGCGGCTCCGGCCACGGCTGTGGCGCTGACGGACGCGTCCACACCGTCCGCCATCACGGGCATGTGGGCGTGGGGAAACCCGATCGACCCGTCCGTGGATCCGCGCGGCGACGGCGAGGCCGCGTTCCAGCCGAAGGCGCTGGCCGCGTTCGCCTCGGCGCACAAGCTGCGCACCGTCTACCTCTCCGTGCCGTGGGCGGCCGACCAGGGCCCGTTCGGCCCGTGGCTGCGCTCGGCGGTCACCGCGCTGCACCGCGCGGGCGTGACCACGGTCGGAGCGCTCGGCGGCGACCCGGCGTGGGCGCAGCAGCCCGACCTCGCCGCCACCTGGACCACCGCCGCGCTGAAGGCCGCGCCCTTCGACACGGTGCAGTTCGACGTCGAGCCGTGGGTGAACGCCACCGACGACCAGCTCCCCGGCATCGTGGACCAGCTCGCGACCATGTACGACACCGCGGCCCGCGCCGCCGGGTCCATCCCGGTGGGCGCCGACCTGCCCTGGTGGCTCGAGGCCAAGCCGACCGCCGACGGCAGCAGCACGCTGTTCAGGACGCTGCTCCCGCACGTGAAGTCGGTCGCCATCGTCGCGTTCTCCGACCACGCCGCGGGCGACGACGGGATCGTCGCGCTGGCCAAGCCGGCGGCGACAGCCGCGGCGAGCGCCCGGGTGCCGTTCAGCGTCGGCGTCGAGACGGACTCGCCGGAGGTCGCCGGGGGCGCCTCCGCGACGTTCGGCGATGACTCGGCGCTCGCGCTCGAGGCGCAGACGGCGCAGGTGCGGACGGCGTTGGGCGGCCTCCAGGGCTACAAGGGCGTCACCGTCGAGCACCTGCTCGCGTGGCAGGCGCTGATCGCCCGCGGCTGACGCACTGCGGCGGGCTCAGGCCGCGTCGGCCGCCGCGTACAGCGCGGCGATGTCGATCTTGCCCATCGTCAGCATGGCCGCGTTCACGCGTCCGGCGCGTTCCCGGTCCGGGTCCTGCTGCAGCTCCAGCAGCGCGCGCGGCACGATCTGCCAGCTCAGCCCCCACGGGTCCTTCAGCCAGCCGCACGGGCCGGGCTCGCCGCCGTCCGCGGTGAGTCCGTCCCAGAGCCGGTCGACCTCCGCCTGGTCCTCGCACACCACCATGATCGAGGCCGCCTCGGTGAAGGAGTACAGCGGTCCGCCGTCGAGCGCGACGTACTCGGTCCCGCCGAGCTCGAACGTGACGAGGACCGTGCTGCCGTCCGCGCCGAGCCGGTCGACCCGGAGGATGCGGGAGTCCGGGACCAGCGAAACGTAGCGGCTCGTCGCCGCCTCGGCCTGACCGTCGTACCAGAGGAACGTTCTGACCTTCTGCATGGCGGTCATGCTACGCGCGGGCGGTAGCGTAGCGGGATGGGCTACTCCAGTTACATCGCGATCGGCGACAGCTTCACGGAGGGGGTCGGCGACGACCTCCCGGACGGCCGGCAACGCGGCTGGGCGGACTTCGTCGCGCTCGGGCTGGCGCTCGCCTCACCGGAGCCGGTGCGCTACGCGAACCTGGCGATCCGCGGCAGGAAGCTCACCCCCATCCTCACCGAGCAGCTCGACCCCGCCATCGCCCAGCACCCGCAGCTCGTCAGCCTCAACGGCGGCGGCAACGACATCATGCGGCCGCGCGTCACGATCGCGTCGGTGGCGACCCAGCTCATCGACGCGGCGGACCGGGTGGCGGCCTCCGGCAGCACGATGCTGCTGTTGAGCGGCGCGAACCCGAGCCGGCACCTGCCGATGGGAAGCCTCCTCCGCAAGCGCGGCGACGAGCTGGCGGTCGCGGTGCGCGCCCTGCTGCCCCGCGACGGCGTGCTTTTCGTGGACAACTGGGCGGACGAGTCCCTGGAGGACATCCGGTACTGGTCGGCCGACCGGCTGCACCTCAACGCGCTCGGCCACGCCCGGGTCGCGAGCAACGTCCTCACCGCGCTCGGCGTGCCGGTGCCGGCCGAGTGGGGCGTGGACGAGGTGGAGTCCGCGCCGGCCGGGGAGTCGTCGCGGCGCACGGCGGACTACTACCGCCGCTATGTGCTCCCGTGGATCGGCCGCCGCCTCACCGGCCGGTCGTCCGGCGACGGCCGCACCGCGAAGATCCCGGAGCTGACGGTGGTCGACCCCACCTCCGCCCACCCGCTCTAGTCGTTGTCGCCGCCCGTGGTGTCGATGCGCGTGGAGCGCGTTCCGCCGCCCCAGCGCCACTCGGCGACCGCCGGGATGTCCTCGCCGTGGTCGCGGGTGTACTGGCGCGCCTTCAGCCGAGCGTCCACCATCTCCTGCCGGAACGCCGCCTCCCGCTCCGCGAGCCCCGGCACCCGGTCGAGCACGTCGATGACCAGGTGGTAACGGTCGAGGTCGTTGAGCATCACCATGTCGAACGGGGTGGTGGTCGTGCCCTCCTCCCGGTAGCCGCGCACGTGCAGGTTGTCGTGACCCGCCCGGCGGTACGTCAGCCGGTGGATCAGCCACGGATAGCCGTGGTAGGCGAAGATCACCGGCTTGTTCGTGGTGAACAGCGCGTCGTACTCGCGGTCGTTCATCCCGTGCGGGTGCTCGCCTTCGCTCTGCAGGCGCATCAGGTCCACGACGTTCACGACCCGCACGGCCAGTTCCGGCAGCCGGCGGCGCAGGATGTCGGCCGCGGCCAGCGTCTCCAGCGTCGGGATATCGCCCGCGCAGCCGAGCACGACGTCCGGCTCCTCGCCCTCCCGCTCGGTCCCGGCCCAGTCGAAGACGCCGATGCCGCGGGTGCAGTGCGCGATCGCGTCCGGCATGCTCAGCCAGTTCGGCGACGGCTGCTTGCCCGCCACCACCACGTTCACGTAGTCGACCGAGCGCAGGCAGTGGTCGTAGGTGGACAGCAGCGTGTTCGCGTCGAACGGCAGGTAGACGCGCACGATGTCGGCCTTCTTGTTCATCACGTGGTCGATGAAGCCCGGGTCCTGGTGGGAGGCGCCGTTGTGGTCCTGCCGCCAGACATGCGAGCTGAGCAGGTAGTTGAGCGACGCCACCGGCCGGCGCCACGGGATGGCGCGCGCGCTCTTCAACCACTTCGCGTGCTGGTTGAACATCGAGTCGACGATGTGGATGAAGGCCTCGTACGAGGTCAGCACGCCGTGGCGGCCGGTCAGCAGGTAGCCCTCCAGCCAGCCCTGGCACTGGTGCTCGCTCAGCACCTCCATCACCCGGCCGCTCGGCGCGAGGTGGTTGTCGGAGTCGATCGGCCAGTACTCGGCGTTCCACTGCTTGCCGGTGAACTCGAACACGTCCTGCAGCCGGTTGGAGGCCGTCTCGTCCGGGCCGAACAGCCGGAAGTCGTGCGGGTTCGCCACCATCACGTCGCGCAGCCAGCCGCCGAGCACGCGGGTCGCCTCCGCTACGGTCTCCCCCGGCGCCGGCACCTCGACGGCGTAGTCGCGGAAGTCGGGCAGCCGCAGGTCCTGGCGCAGCAGGCCGCCGTTCGCGACCGGGTTGGCGCTCATTCTGCGTTCGCCCTGCGGCGCGTGCGACGCGACGAGCGGCACGGGCGCGCCCGCCTCGTCGAACAGCTCCTCCGGCCGGTACGACAGCAGCCAGCTCTCCAGCAGGCGCGTGTGCGCCTCCGTGTCGCGGGCGTCGCCGAGCGGGACCTGGTGCGAGCGCCAGTTGTTCTCGGCCGGGTGGCCGTCGATCTCCGCGGGGCAGGTCCAGCCTTTGGGCGTGCGGAGGATGAGCATCGGCCACGCCGGACGGTCGATCAGGTCGCCGGACTCCGCAGCGGCCTTGATCTCGGCGATCCGGTCGAGGATCTCGTCCAGGGTCGCGGCCATCCGCTTGTGCACCTCGCGCGGGTCCTCGCCGTCGAACCCGCCCGAGACGAGGTAGGGCGTGTAGCCGTAGCCGCGCATCAGCTCCAGCAGCTCCGCCTCCGGGATGCGCGCCAACACGGTCGGGTTGGCGATCTTGTAGCCGTTGAGGTGCAGGATCGGGAGGACGACGCCATCGGCCTTCGGGTTCAGGAACTTGTTGGAGTGCCACGCCGTCGCGAGCGGCCCGGTCTCGGCCTCCCCGTCGCCGACCACCGCCGCGACGAGCAGCTTCGGGTTGTCGAACGCGGCGCCGTACGCGTGCGAAAGCGCGTAGCCCAGCTCGCCGCCCTCGTGGATGCTGCCCGGCGTCTCCGGAGCGGCGTGCGAGGGGATGCCACCGGGGAACGAGAACTGCCGGAACAGCTTCCGCAGCCCGTCCTCGGTGCGGTCGATGCCGGTGTAGACCTCGCTGTAGGTGCCGTCCAGGTACGCGCCGGCGACGACCCCGGGACCGCCGTGGCCGGGGCCGGCGACGAAGATCGTGTCCAGGTCGCGCTGCCGGATGGCCCGGTTGAGGTGCGCGTAGAGGAAGTTGAGGCCGGGCGTGGTCCCCCAGTGCCCGAGCAGGCGCGGCTTGATGTCGTCGCGCGAGAGCGGCCGCCGCAGCAGCGGGTTGTCGAGCAGGTAGATCTGGCCGACGGAGAGGTAGTTGGCGGCGCGCCACCAGGCGTCGAGCTGGTCGAGGTCGTGGTCAGCCACGGGGTTTCGGTCGGCAGGCGCGGTGGCTGGGAGTTCGTTCGACGTCTCGCTCACGCGGGCATCCTATGAGCGGTCCGCTCCGAACAACAGGGGTGGAAACCTCGATCATCGACACGCCGGCCGGCCCGGTGGCGGTGCGGCACACGCGCCGGACGACGCGCACCGCGACCATCCTCCTGCACGGGGCGGCCGGATCGTGGACGACCTGGCTGCCTGCGATCGAGGCCGCCGGCGGCGCCGACGCGCTCGACGACCTGGTCGTGCCCGACCTGCCGGGGTGGGGCGACTCCCCCGCCGACGTCGGCACCCTCGACGCGGAGTCCCTCGCGCGGGCGGTGGCGGCGACGGCGCGCGGGCTCGGCTACGAGCGTTGGCGGGTGGTCGGCCACTCGATGGGCGGCTTCGTCGCGCTGGAGCTCGCGGCCCAGGAGCCCGCGGCGACCGAGTCCCTGCTGCTGGTGTCGGCCACCACGCTGGGCGGCCGCGGCGACCGGCTGGGGCGGTTCGGCCTGCTGCGCGCCTGCCCGGGGCTCGCGCTGCTGCTCTTCGGGATGCGGCTGCTCGCGGTCTCCGGCGCGGCCGCAGCCCCGTTCGTGCGCGCGCTCGACCGGGTGGGACTCCTCGGACTCCTGCTCGCACCCCTCTTCGCCCTGCCGCAGCCGCTCACCGTGCGCGAGCTCGCCCACGACCTGCGCCCGGCCGCGTTCGTGCGCGCCGTCGCCTGCGCCCGGCGGTATCCGGCGGCCGAGCGCTGGTCGCGCGTGCGCTGCCCCGTCCTGGCCGTGCACGGCGACCGCGACGTGTTCGTGGGGGCGGACGACGATGCCCGGCTGGCGGCGATCATCCCGCGCTTCTCGGCACTGACCCTGGCCCGGACCGGCCACTTCGGGCACGTGGAGCGCCCGCGCTTCGTCGCGAGCGTCCTCGGTCCGCGTTAGGGTTCGTGGCATGACGGACGAAGTGGTCACGGAATCGGTCGACGCGTCGACCTGGGACGAGCTGCAGACGGTGTTCGGCACGAAGGGCGACCCGTCCTCGTGCTGGTGCCAGTGGTTCAAGCTGAGCCGCTCCGACTGGGACGCCGCCACCCGCGACGACGTGAAGGCGCTGCTGCACGAGCAGGTGCAGCAGGGCTCGCCCGGCGTCATCGCGCGCCTCGACGGCGAGCCGGTCGGCTGGGCGGCGGTCGAGCCGTTCTCGGCGTATCCCGGGCTCGGCCGGTCGCCGATCACACGACGCCGGGAGGGCGACCCGGAGGACGTCTGGGCGGTCACCTGCTTCGTCGTCCGGATCGAGTACCGCAAGCGCGGCGTCGCCCGCGCGCTGCTCGACGGCGCCGTCCGGCACGCCCGTGAGCGCGGCGGGACGGTCGTGGAGGGCTACCCGGTCGACCCGGAGGTCCGGCCGTCGCTCTCGGCCGCCGAGCGCTACCACGGCACGGTGGCGCTGTTCCGCGACGGCGGTTTCGAGGAGGTCCGCCGGCCGAGCGCCACCCGCGCGATCATGCGGAGGACGCTGACCGCCTGACCGCCTGACCACCTGACCACCTGACGCGCCGCCGCCGGGGACAGGGACGGGGAACTAAGCTCGGACGGTGAGTTCGCAGCGCAACCGGGTCGTCGTCGGGGCAGGCACCCAGGTCGCCACCGAGGTCAGCATCAACTTCGGCTCCTCGGTCGCCGGGCTGCTCATCCCGATCGTCGGCTCGCTCGTCGTCGTCGCGGTGCGTCAGCTCGTCACGGCCGTCTGCATCCTGCCGTTCTACCGGCCGAAGCGCGCCGAGCTGACCTGGGCGCGGCTGTGGCCGGCGCTCGCGCTCGGCGTGGTGCTGGCCGCGATGAACCTCAGCTTCTACGAGGCGGTCGGCCGGCTCGGGCTCGGGATCGCGGCGACCATCGAGTTCCTCGGCCCGTTCGCCCTCGCGCTCGCGGGCTCGCGGCGGCTCCTGGACGCCGGCTGCGCCGTCGCCGCGGCGGGCGGCGTGGTGCTGCTCACCGCGACCGAGGGCGCCATCGACCCGGTCGGCGTCGTGCTCGCGCTGACGGCCGCAGCCTCCTGGGCGGCGTACATCCTGCTCACCCGCCGGGTGGCGACCCGGCTGCCGGGGCTGGAGGGCCTCAGCGTCGCGAGCGTGGTCGCGACGGTCCTCACGGTGCCGCTGGCGCTCGTCGTGGTCGACTACAGCCGCATCGACTGGCGCGTCGCCGGGCTGCTGCTGACCGCGGGGATCCTCTCGTCGGCCGTCCCCTACAGCCTGGACACGTTCATCCTGCGGAGGATCACTCCGCGGCTCTATGCGGTCATCACCGCGTTCGGGCCGGTGATCGCGACGATCTTCGGCGTGATCGTGCTCGGCGAGCACTTCGCGTTCGTGCAGCTCGTCGGCATCGTCATCGTCTGCCTCGCGGCGGGCGTGACGATCGCGACCCAGCGCGACCACCCGCGCTCCGACCTCGAGTCGACGGCCGAGACGATCCCCTGACCCACGCGAACGATGTGGCAGGACACGCCGTCTGACGCGCTCGGGAGACGGCGTGTTCTGCCAGGACGTTCGGCTAGGAGAGCACGTCCTTGGTCAGGAAGCGGCCGACGGCGAGGGCGCCGAAGACCGCGACGTAGCCGGCCTGCAGCCACAGGTTCGAGACGAAGGAGTCCCAGACCAGCGGGGCGCGCAGGAAGTCGGCGAAGCCCAGCCAGTAGTGGCTGAACAGCCACGGGTGCAGGGCGTCGAGCTGCGGGAGCTGGTCGAGCACCTGCGACACCACGGCCAGCACCGCGGTCGCCGCCATCGCCCCGACCGGGACGTCCGTGAGCGTGGACAGGAATAGCCCGATCGCGCACATCCCGAGCAGCGACACCACGATGTACAGCGCGATGAGCAGCATCCGCACCGCCGCGTCGCCGAGGGGGACGACCGCGCCCGACAGCAGCGTGACCGGCCCGATCGGGAACAGCAGCGCGCCGATCAGCGCGCCCGCCAGCGCGACGGTCAGCGCCGCGGCGACGCAGAAGACCGCGCACCCCGCGTACTTCACCGCCAGCAGCCGCAACCGGCCGGCCGGCGCGATCACGAGATAGCGCAGCGTGCCGTGGCTCGCCTCCCCCGCGATAGTGTCACCGGCGACGACGCCGATGGTGAGCGGCAGGAACAACGGCACGCACACCACCAGAGCCGTGAACGCCACGAAGAGCCCGTTGCTGGTGATCTGGTCGAGGAATGCCGGTCCCCTGCCCCGTCCGGTCAGCCGCACGGCGACGGCGATGAGGATGGGCACGGCCGCCAGCGCGCCGAGCATCGCCCAGGTGCGCCAGCGCCGGAACATCACCGACAGCTCGGAGCCGAGCAGCGCCCAGCCCGCCGCCGGGCGCGCGCGCCGAGCGCCGACGGCCACCGCCGCCGGAGGGGCCGCCGTCACGGCCGCGTCCTCGACCGGGACCGCCTCACTGCTCGACATCGAAGCCCTCCCCGGTCAGCTCCACGAAGCGCTCCTCCAGGCTGGACGACCGCACCGCGAAGCCGCGCAGCCGCACCCCCGCCCCGACCAGGCTCGCGGCGAGGTCCTCGACGGGAGGCGCGCCCTCGGTGAGCGCCGCCTCCACGCCGTCGCCGCCCGTCTCCGGCGTCAACCCGAACCGGGCCAGCACGTCGGCCGCCGTGGCTCGGTCGGGCGTGGTCACGCTCACCCGCGGCCCGGAGGCGCTGCGCAGCTCGTCCAGCGCGCCCTGCGCGACCAGCCGGCCGGTGCGCATGATGGCCGCATGCGTGCAGATCTGCTCGATCTCCGCGAGCAGGTGGCTGGAGACGAAGACCGTCGTGCCCTCGTCCGCCAGCGAGCGGACCAGGTTGCGCACCTCGCGCGTCCCCTGCGGGTCGAGCCCGTTGGTCGGCTCGTCCAGCACCAGGAGGTCGCGGTCGGTGAGCAGCGCGCCGGCGATCCCGAGTCGCTGCTTCATGCCGAGCGAGTAGGTGCGGACGTGCTTGCCCGCCGCGTGCGTGAGGCCGACACGGTCGAGCGCTGCGGCCACGCGCTTCGAGCGGGTCGCGCCGGGCGCGTACCGGTCGGCCGTATCGCGCCGGACGAGGTTCACCGTTCCCGAGAGGTAGGGCGCGAAGGCCGGACCCTCGACGAGTGCGCCGACGCGCGGCAGCACGGTCGCGCCGCGGTCGGGCATGGCCTCGCCGAGCAGGTCGATCGAGCCGGCCGACGGCGAGATCAGCCCCAGCAGCATGCGGATGGTCGTGGTCTTGCCCGAGCCGTTCGGCCCCAGGAACCCGAAGACCGAGCCGCGCGGCACCGACAGGCTGATCCCGTCCACGACCGCGCGCCCGCGGAAGCGCTTGGTCAGGCCGCTCGTCGCGATGGCGGCGGCGTCGCTCACCGCCCCACGTCCACTGACTCGGCACTCACCGGCGGTCGCTCACTGAGCGGCGGCCTGGAGGGCGGAGACCGGGACGGCGCCCGCGAGCAGCCTCCCGTCCGCCGTCACCAGCACCGACATCAGCGAGGTCGACAGCGCCCGGCCTCCCCCGACGGACTGCGTGAGCTGGGCCACCAGCGGGTCGGCCAGCGCCTGCGCGGGGACCGTGCCCGCCGGGAGGCTGACGATCGTCGCCCAGCCGGTGCCCGTCACCGTCGGCTTCGGCCGGTTCGTCGCGGTGCTGTGCTCGCCGGTCTTCGGGGCCTGCTCGGTGACCTTCGCGCCCTTCGGCGGGGTGAACGAGAACACGCTCGCGTCCGGCGCGCTCGGCGTGAAGTCCTTGAACCAGGCCTGGAACGACGGCGAGGAGGCCCCGCGCGCGGTCACCTGGACCTGCAGCGGCAGGCCCGTCTGGCCGTCCACCGCGATGGACACCGAGCCGACCAGGGTGGCGTCGGTGCGCGGTGTCAGCACGAGGTCGTAGGCGTCGCGGTTCGCGACCTTGGTGTTCGGGCCGAGCGTCACCTGCGTGGACGGGTCGACAGCCGCGAGGAACTTCTCCGCGAGCGCCTGCGGCGTGGTCGCCGTGGCGTCGGGCGTCGCCGTCGGAGCCGGCGTCTCGCCACTCTTCTCGTGCGCCGGGATCGTCGCGTGGGTGACCGACTGGTCGCTCGACTGGTACAGCCAGACGTCGGACCCGTTGCGGATGGCGTCGCGCTCGGCGAGCTGGTCGAGGAGCTGCACGCGCACCTTGGTCGGGCCGTCGACATACACCTTGGCGCTGTGGTCGCCCATCAGCAGCGAGAGCGTGCTCGCGATGGAACTGTCCGCGCTGGAGGACCCGCCGCCCATCTTCGGGATGCTCGGCAGCCCCAGGTCGGTGGTCTGCTCGACGGTGCCGGAGAACGCCTTGGTGTCGCTCGAGGCGACCAGCCGCAGCACGTCCGCGGGCGACTTCACGGGCAGGTCCGCCGCACCCGCGGCGAGCGGGATCGCGATCGCGCCCGCGGCGATGGCGGCGGGGACGACGATGGCCGGGAGCCAGCGGATCAGGCGGTGCTTCATAGTCCCGAGGATACGCTCGGCACCCCACCGCCGACCCTTCCGATTACCCGGGAGAACCGGAAATCATCCCCAGGTATGACAGGCGCGTCTGACGCGGGGATGACATCGGGATGACACGCGGAAGGCCCCGCCGGAGCGGGGCCTTCCTCATCCGCCCTAGAGGACGTCGCCGACCTTGTGGACGCGGATGTCGTTGGTGGTTCCGGGGATTCCGGGAGGGGAACCGGAGATGATGATGACCTTGTCGCCGTTCTCGGCGCGGCCCGTCGACTTCAGGGCCTCGTCCACCTGCGCGACCATCTGGTCGGTGTGGGTGACGCGGTCCACGACGAACGACTCCACGCCCCAGAACATCGACATCCGGCGGCGCACGGACTCCTCCGGCGTGAACGCCAGGATCGGGATCTTGTTGCGCAGGCGGGCCATCCGGCGCGCCGACTCGCCCGACTCGGTGAACACGCAGAGGTACTTGGCCTCCACGAAGTCGGCGACCTCCACGGCGGCCAGCGTGATCGCGCCCGACTGGGTGCGCGGCCGGGTGCCGAGCGGGAGGATGCGGTCGAGTCCGTGCTCCTCCGTCGAGGTGACGATGCGGGCCATGGTGGCCACCGTGATCGCCGGGTACTCGCCGACGCTCGTCTCGCCCGAGAGCATCACCGCGTCGGCGCCGTCGAGGACGGCGTTGGCGACGTCGGAGGTCTCGGCGCGGGTCGGGACCGGGCTGGAGATCATCGACTCGAGCATCTGCGTCGCCACGATGACCGGCTTGGCGGCGCGGCGGGCCAGCTCGACCGCACGCTTCTGCACGATCGGGACGGCCTCCAGCGGCAGCTCCACGCCCAGGTCGCCGCGGGCGACCATGATGGCGTCGAACGCCTCGATGATCTCCTCGAGCGCCTCGACGGCCTGCGGCTTCTCGATCTTGGCGACGACGGGGACCTTGCGGCCCTCCTCCGCCATGATCTCGTGCACGCGCTCGATGTCCTTGGCGTTGCGGACGAACGACAGCGCGATGATGTCGGCGCCGAGCTTGAGGCCCCAGCGCAGGTCCGCCTCGTCCTTCTCGGACAGCGCGGGCACGTTGACCGCGACGCCGGGGAGGTTGATGCCCTTGTTGTTGGAGACCGGGCCGGCGACGACGACCTCGGTGGTCACGACGTTGCCCTCGACCTCGACGACGCGCACGCGCACCTTGCCGTCGTCGATGAGCAGGTAGTCGCCCGGCTTGACGTCGTTGGGCAGGCCCTTGAACGTCGTGGAGGAGATCTCCTTGGTGCCGATGATGTCGTCGGTGGTGATCTTGAAGATGTCGCCCTGCGCGAGGTCGTAGGGGCCGGCCTCGAACTTGCCGAGACGGATCTTCGGACCCTGGAGGTCGACGAGCACGGCGACCGGCTTCCCCGCGTCGTCGGCGGCCTTGCGCACGTTGGCGTAGACCCCCTCGTGCACGTCGTAGCTGCCGTGGCTCAGATTCATCCGCGCGACGTCGACGCCCGCATCGATGATCGCGCGGATGTTGTCGTAGCTGGAGGTCGCCGGACCGAGGGTCGCGACGATTTTCGCCCTTCTCATGGGTTCTTAGTGCTCCGTGATTCTCGCACCCCTGACGGCGCGTTCTCGTGGTGGAGGGAATTCAGACGAGGATTCCCCGGTCTGTGGGGCGGACCGGGGACGGCAACTCCGTCTCCCCTTCAAGATACCGGTCGACGGCGGCTGCCGCTCCCCGGCCCTCTGCGATGGCCCAGACGATGAGCGACTGGCCGCGGCCGGCGTCGCCGGCGACGAACACGCCGGCCTCGCTGGTCTGGTAGTCGCCGTCGCGGGCCACGTTACCCCGGTCGTCGAACGGGAGGCCGAGCTGGGCGCCCAGGTCCTCCTGCTCCGGACCGGTGAAACCCAGTGCCAGCAGCACGAGGTCGGCGGGGATCTCGCGCTCGGTCCCGGCCTTCGGCACGCGGCGGCCGTCGAGGTACTCGGTCTCCGCGACGCGGAGGGCCTTCACCTCGCCGAACTCGTTGGCGAGGAACTCGACGGTGGAGGCGAGGTACTCGCGCACGCCGCCCTCCTCGTGGGCGCTCTGGACCTCGAACAGCGTCGGCGTCGTCGGCCACGGCTGGTGCGCGGGGCGCTCCGCCGGCGGCTGCTTGCCGATCGCGAGGTTGGTGACGCTCGCGGCGCCCTGGCGGTGCGCGGTGCCGATGCAGTCCGCACCGGTGTCGCCGCCGCCGAGCACGATGACGTGCTTGCCGTCCGCCGTGATCTGGTCGCCGACCTGGTCGCCGGCGCCCGCCTTGTTCTGCTGGACGAGGTACTCCATCGCGAAGTGCACGCCCGCGAGGTCGCGGCCGGGGATCGGGAGGTCGCGCGGCACCATCGCGCCGGTGGCTACCACGACCGCGTCGTAGCGCGCCCGCAGGTCGTCCCAGGCGATGTCCACGCCGATGTTCACCCCGGCGCGAAAGCGCGTGCCCTCGGCCATCATCTGGTTCAGCCGCGCCTCGAGGTGCTTCTTCTCCATCTTGAAGTCCGGGATGCCGTAGCGCAGCAGGCCGCCGATCCGGTCGTCGCGCTCGTAGACGGCGACCGTGTGGCCGGCGCGGGTGAGCTGCTGGGCGGCGGCGAGGCCGGCCGGGCCGGAGCCGACGACCGCGACGGTCTTGCCGGTGAGCCGCTCCGGCGGGTGCGGCTGCACCCAGCCGTTCTGCCAGGCCTGGTCGATGATCGACACCTCGACCTGCTTGATGGTCACGGCGGGCTGGTTGATGCCGAGCACGCACGACGATTCGCACGGCGCGGGGCAGAGCCGGCCGGTGAACTCCGGGAAGTTGTTGGTCGCGTGCAGGCGCTCGATGGCCTGGCGGCCCTCCCCGCGCCACATCAGGTCGTTCCACTCCGGGATCAGGTTGCCGAGGGGGCAGCCCTGGTGGCAGAACGGGATGCCGCAGTCCATGCAGCGCCCGGCCTGGCGGCGGAGCTGGGCCGGGTCGCCGGCCTCGTAGACCTCTTTCCAGTCCATCAGCCGGACCGAGACGGGACGGCGCTTCGGCAGCTCCCGCTCCGTTGTCTTCAGAAAGCCTTTAGGGTCAGCCACCGGTCACCTCCAAGATCCGATTCCACACAATGTCGCCGTCGGGGTCGAGTCCCTCGTCGACGGCCTCCTGACGCATCTGCAGCACGGCCGCGTAGTCACGCGGCAGCACCTTGACGAACTTCGCCACCGTGGCGTCGAAGTCCGCGAGCATCCGCTCGGCGAGGGCCGAGCCGGTCTCCGCCTGGTGCTTCTCGAGCAGGTCGCGCACGATCTCGATGTCGGCGCTGCCGAGCGGCAGCAGCTCCAGCTCGCCGGTGGCGAGGGCGTCGCGGTTGACGCGCTCGCGCTTCAGGTCGTACACGTACGCCGTGCCGCCGGACATGCCGGCGCCCAGGTTGCGCCCGGTGCCGCCCAGGATGACCGCGAGGCCTCCCGTCATGTACTCCAGCGCGTGGTCGCCCACACCCTCCACGACCGCTGTCGCGCCCGAGTTGCGGACCAGGAAGCGCTCCCCCACGATGCCGCGGATGAACATGCTGCCCTGCGTCGCGCCGTAGCCGATCACGTTGCCCGCGATGACGTTGCGCTCCGCCGGGAAGACGCTGCCCTGCGGCGGGCGGACGACGATCTGGCCGCCGGACAGGCCTTTGCCGACGTAGTCGTTGGAGTCGCCCTCCAGCCGCAGCGTGATGCCCGCGGGGAGGAACGCGCCCAGCGACTGGCCGGCGGAGCCCGTCAGCGTGATGTCGATGGTGCCGGTCGGCAGGCCGTTCTCGCCGTGGCGGGCCGTGACCTCGTGACCGAGCATGGTGCCGACCGCACGCTCCGTGTTGCGGATCGGCAGCGACAGCGACAGCGTCGCGCCGTCGGAGCCCGTGTGCGTGGAGGCGAGCACGTCGTGCGCGGCCTGGATGAGCTGGTTGTCGAAGTGCTGGTCCAGCTCGTGGTCCTGGGCGCGGCCGTTCTTGCGCGGCGCGGACTCCGGGAACTCCGGCCCGCGCAGGATGGGCGTCAGGTCCAGCCCCGACGCCTTCCAGTGCTCGATGGCGCGGTCGGCGTCCAGCAGTTCGGCGTGGCCGATCGCCTCGTCCAGGCTGCGGAAGCCCAGCTCGGCGAGGTACTCGCGCACCTCCTGGGCGATGAACTCGAAGAAGTTGACCACGAACTCCGGCTTGCCCGAGAACCGCGAGCGGAGCTCCGGGTTCTGGGTGGCGACGCCGACCGGGCAGGTGTCCAGGTGGCAGACGCGCATCATGACGCAGCCGGAGACGACCAGGGGCGCGGTCGCGAAGCCGAACTCCTCGGCCCCGAGCAGCGCGCCGACGATGACATCGCGGCCGGTCTTGAGCTGGCCGTCCACCTGCACGACCACGCGCTCGCGCATGCCGTTCAGCATGAGCGTCTGCTGCGTCTCGGCCAGGCCCAGCTCCCACGGCGTTCCCGCGTGCTTCAGCGAGTTGACCGGGGAGGCGCCCGTGCCGCCGTCGTGGCCGGAGACCAGGATGACGTCGGCCAGGGCCTTCGCCGTTCCAGCCGCGACCGCGCCGATGCCGGACTCGCTCACCAGCTTGACGTGCACCCGCGCCTGCGGGTTCGCGCGCTTCAGGTCGAAGATGAGCTGCTTGAGGTCCTCGATCGAGTAGATGTCGTGGTGCGGCGGCGGCGAGATGAGCCCGACGCCCGCGGTGGCGTGCCGGGTGCGCGCGACCCAGGGGTAGACCTTGGTCGGCGGGAGCTGGCCGCCCTCGCCGGGCTTGGCGCCCTGGGCGAGCTTGATCTGGATGTCGTCCGCGTGCGTCAGATACATCGACGTGACGCCGAACCGGCCGGAGGCGACCTGCTTGATCGCGCTGCGGCGCTCCGGGTCGAGCAGGCGGTCGAGGTCCTCGCCGCCCTCGCCGGTGTTCGACTTGGCGCCGAGCCGGTTCATGGCGATCGCGAGGGTCTCGTGCGCCTCCTTGGAGATGGAGCCGTAACTCATCGCGCCGGTGGAGAAACGCTTGACGATCGACTCCACCGGCTCGACCTCGTCGATCGGGACGGCGGGACGCTCGCCGGTGCGCAGCGCGAACATGCCGCGCAGCGTCATCAGCGACTCGGCCTGGTCGTCCACGAGCTTCGTGTACTCCCGGAAGACGTCGTACCGGCGCGTGCGCGTGGAGTGCTGCAGGCGGAACACCGTCTCCGGGTTGAAGAGGTGCGGGGAGCCGTCGCGGCGCCACTGGTACTCGCCGCCGGTCTGCAGCCGCTCGTGCGCGAGGATCGCGCCCTCCGGCGGGTAGGCCGCGGTGTGCCGTGCCAGGTTCTCCGCTGCGATGACGTCGATGCCGACGCCGCCGAGCTTGCTCGTGGTGCCGGTGAAGTACTGGTCCACGAACTCCTGGCTGAGGCCGACGGCCTCGAACGCCTGAGCGCCCGCGTACGACGACACGGTCGAGATGCCCATCTTGGACATGATCTTCAGGACGCCCTTGCCGAGCGCCTTGATCACGTTCTTGACCGCCTTCTCCGGCGTGACGTTCGTGATCATCCCGCTGCGGACGAGCTCCTCGCAGGTCTCCATCGCCAGGTACGGGTTGATCGCCGAGGCGCCGTAGCCGATCAGGAGCGCGACGTGGTGCACCTCGCGGACGTCGCCGGCCTCCACGATCAGACCGCACTTCATCCGGTTCTGGGCGCGGATCAGGTGGTGGTGCACGGCCGCGAGCATGAGCAGCGACGGGATGGGCGCGAGGTCCTTGGTGGAGTCGCGGTCGCTCAGCACGATGAACTGGGCGCCGGCCTCGATGGCCTCGTCCACCTCGTCGCACATCTCGGCCAGGCGCGCCTGCATGGCGTCGGGCCCGGCGTCCGAGCGGTACAGCCCGCGCAGGGTCGTCGTGAGCCGGCTGCCCGGGCGCGGGTCGATGTGCTGAATCTTGGCGAGCTCGTCATTGTCGATCACCGGGAAGTCGAGGACGACCTGGCGCGCGTGCTCGGGGCCGGCGCTCAGCAGGTTGCGCTCCGGGCCGAGGCCGAGGGCCAGGGAGGTCACGACCTCCTCGCGGATGGAGTCGAGCGGAGGGTTGGTCACCTGCGCGAACTGCTGCGTGAAGTAGTCGAAGAGCAGCCGTGGGCGCTCGGAGAGCACCGCGACCGGGGTGTCCGACCCCATCGCGCCGAGGGGCTCCGCGCCCGTCGTCGCCATGGGCTTCAGCAGGACGCGCACCTCCTCCTCGGTGTAGCCGAACGTGCGCTGGCGCCGGGTGACCGACGCCGGGGTGTGCACGATGTGTTCGCGCTCCGGGAGGTCCTTGAGGTTGATCCGGCCCTCGGCGAGCCACTCGCCGTAGGGCGCGCCCGCGGCGAGCTCCGACTTGATCTCGTCGTCCTCGATCAGGCGGCCGGCGACAGTGTCCACCAGGAACATCCGGCCCGGGCGCAGGCGGCCCTTGCGCACGACCCGGCTCGGCTCGATGTCGAGCACGCCGATCTCGGACGCGAGCACCACCAGTCCGTCGTTGGTGACGACGTACCGGCCGGGGCGGAGGCCGTTGCGGTCGAGGGTCGCGCCGACGAGCGAGCCGTCGGTGAAGACGATCGCCGCCGGGCCGTCCCACGGCTCCATGAGCATCGAGTGGTACTCGTAGAAGTCGCGGCGGACCGGGTCGATCTCGGTCTGGTTCTCCCAGGCCTCCGGCACCATCATCATCACCGCGTGCGGCAGCGACCGGCCGGTGAGCGAGATGAGCTCCACGACCTCGTCGAACGACGCAGAGTCGGAGGCGCCGGGCGTGACGATCGGGAGCACCGGCGAGAGGTCGCCGAGCAGCTCGCTCTCGAGCTGCGACTGCCGGGCGCGCATCCAGTTGCGGTTGCCCGACACCGTGTTGATCTCGCCGTTGTGCGCGATCATCCGGAACGGCTGCGCGAGCGGCCAGGACGGGAACGTGTTGGTGGAGTACCGCGAGTGCACCAGGGCGAGCTTGGAGGCGAAGCGCTGGTCGGAGAGGTCCGGGTAGAACGGCTCGAGCTGGAGCGTCGTGACCATGCCCTTGTAGACCATCGTGCGGCTCGACAGCGACGAGAAGTACAGGTCGAGCTCGCGCTCGGCGCGCTTGCGCAGGAAGAAGGTCAGGCGGTCCAGCGCGATCCCGGCGACCGGCTCGCCGCGCTCGTCCGTGCGGGTGCTCGACACGAAGAGCTGCTCGATGACCGGCATCGCGTCGCGTGCCAGCGTGCCGAGCTCCTGCGGGCGCACCGGCACGGGACGCCAGCCCAGCACCGTGAGGTCGTGCTCGGCCGCGATCGCCTCGATCGCCGCCTTGACGGCCGCACGGGCGCCGCCGTCGGTGGGCAGGAAGGCGTTGCCCACCGCGTACCGGCCGGCGCCGGGCAGTTCCAGCCCGGAGACGGCGCGCAGGAACGCGTCGGGGATCTGCGTGATGATGCCAGCGCCGTCGCCGGTGCCGGCGTCGGAGCCGACCGCGCCGCGGTGCTCCAGGTGGCGCAGCGCTTCGAGCGCCGCGTCGATGATGTCGTGACCGGCTGTTCCGCGGAGCGTCGCGACCATGGCGAGGCCGCACGCGTCCTTCTCGGCGGCGGGGTCGTAAAGACCCTGCTTACCGGGAACCGTGCTGAACCGGGAGTGGGGAGGCGTGACCGCCATAATTCGACCGTCCTCACAGTGTCGTGGATGTGGGGAGTGGAGTGCGGGGACGCCTTCGGCCCGATGCTGGGAGGTTCCGCCGCAGCTTCGCCGGGCTTGTGTGCGGCCCGGGAGTCGGTGCGGTCAGGTAGTGCTTATGGGATCAGCCTCTACGGGGTGGGTTGTTCTGAGCCGGCGGAGATCATCCGCGCGACGGGCTTGTGGCCCTGGCTCCGGCGGACGCGGTGGGCTCTCCGTCGCCATCGACGAAGTCCTCGTCGTCCGAGTCCGTGTCGTCAGAGTCTACCTCAGCATCGGGGCGAACCCATTCACGGCCCGGCAGGTACACGCTCGGCTCGAGTCCGGGGTGCCGGCGGGACTGCACGATGAAGATCACCACGCCGAGCACGACGGCCAGGAACGCGGCCCAGACGTTGCTCGGGATGCCGAGGAAGGAGAACTCGCTCGGGTCGATGCGGATCGACTCCAGGTAGGAGCGGCCGACGCCATACCAGATCAGGTAGACGGCGAGCGTCTTGCCCCACTGCAGGCGGAGCTTGCGCTCCAGGAAGAGGATGACGACGACGCCGATGACGTTCCAGATGATCTCGTAGAGGAACAGCGGCTGGAACAGCGTGTTGTCGGGCAGGCCGACCGGGATGGCCTTGTTGCCCGCGTCGATCTGCAGGCCCCACGGCGCGTTGGTCGGGAGGCCGAACAGCTCCTGGTTGAAGTAGTTGCCGAGGCGGCCGATGGCCTGCGCGAGCAGGAGGCCCGGCGCCAGGGCGTCCGCGACGCTCCAGAACCGCAGGCCGCTGATGCGGCAGGCGATCCAGATGCCGAACGCGCCGCCGATGAGCGCGCCGAAGATGGCGTTGCCGCCCTCCCAGATCGCCCAGACGCTGCCCGGCTGGAACGGGTTCCAGGTGTTGTGCCCTGCCCCGAAGTAGTCCGTGGGGTGCGTGATGACGTGGTAGGCGCGGGCGCCGATGAGGCCGGCGATGACGGCCCCGAGCAGGATGTCGAGGATGACCCCGGGCTCCGCGCCGCGCTTGGTGAGGCGGCGGGACGTCCACAGCGTGGCGACGACGATGCCGATCAGGATCATGATCGCGTAGGTCTGGATGCGCCAGTGCCACCCGAAGATGTCGATCGGGATCTGCTGCCACTCGGGCCCCGGGCTCGGGATGCTGGCGACCCAGCTGCTCATCGTCGCGACCACGCGATGACTACCTTTCGTATCCGATGGAGTCCGGCGCCGATCGGCGCACAGCGTCCAGTCTAAGTGTTGGTCGGGGGTGGGCCCGACCCCGAGGGATCAGACGCAGGGGTCAGACGCGGAGAGGGTCAGGCCGTCGCGCCCTGGCGCACCGTGCCGCCCGCGAGCTCCGCGGCGACCCGTCCGGCCTCCGCGACTCCCCCGTCGGCCAGCGCCTTCACGAGCGCCGAGCCCACGATCGCGCCGTCGGCGTACTCGAGCACCTCGGCGACCTGCGTCGCGCTGGAGATGCCGAGGCCGACGCAGGCGCTGGTGGCGCCGGCGTCGCGCAGCCGGCCGACCAGCGTGCGGGCGGCGCTGTCGACGTCGCTCCGGGCGCCGGTGATGCCCATCGTGGAGACGGCGTAGACGAAGCCGCGGCTGTGCTCGACGGTCGAGCGCAGGCGGGCGTCCGTCGAGGACGGTGCAGCCAGGAAGACCCGGTCGAGCCCGGCGCGCTCGGAGGCGGCCAGCCAGTCCGCGCCCTCGTCGGGGATCAGGTCGGGCGTGATCAGTCCGGCGCCGCCTGCGGCGACCAGGTCGTCCGCGAACCGGTCGACGCCGTACTGCAGCACCGGGTTCCAGTAGGTCATCACCAGGACCGGCACGTCCACGCGCTGGGTGATCTCGCGGACGGCGGTGAAGCCGTCGCGCAGCCGGAAGCCGTTCGAGAGCGCCTGCTGGGTGGCCGCCTGGATGACCGCGCCGTCCATGACGGGGTCGGAGTACGGCAGGCCGAGCTCGATGATGTCGACGCCGTTCTCCGCGAGCGCCACCGCCGCGTCGACGCTGGTCTGCAGGTCGGGGAAGCCGGCCGGGAGGTAGCCGATCAGGGCCCCTGCGGCCTCGGCGTTGCGGCGGGCGATGGTGTCTGCCACGCGGCTCACGACTGCACGGCTCCTTCGTCGATCAGGCCGAAGTAGCGTCCGGCGGTCTCCATGTCCTTGTCGCCGCGGCCGCTCAGGTTCACCAGCACGATGCCGTCCGGGCCGAGCTGCTTGCCGAGCTCCAGAGCGCCGGCCAGCGCGTGCGCGGACTCGATGGCCGGGATGATGCCCTCGGTGCGGCTGAGCAGGCGCAGCGCCTCCATCGCGTCGGCGTCGCTCACCGGGACGTACTCGGCGCGACCGATCGAGGCGAGCCAGGAGTGCTCCGGGCCGACGCCCGGGTAGTCGAGCCCGGCGGAGATCGAGTGCGACTCGATGGTCTGGCCGTCCTCGTCCTGCAGCAGCATGCTGCGCGCGCCGTGCAGGACGCCCGGGCGCCCCTTGGTGATGGTCGCGGCGTGCCGCGGGGTCTCCGCGCCCTCGCCGCCGGCCTCGAAGCCGACCAGGCGCACGTCCTCGTCGTCCAGGAACGCGTGGAAGATGCCCATCGCGTTCGAGCCGCCGCCGACGCAGGCTGCGACGGCGTCGGGCAGGCGGCCGGTCAGCGCGAGCACCTGCTCGCGGGCCTCCTCTCCGATGATCTTCTGGAGGTCGCGCACCATCTCCGGGAACGGGTGCGGGCCCGCGACGGTGCCGAAGATGTAGTTGGTGTCCTCGACGTTGGTCACCCAGTCGCGCATGGCGTCGTTGATCGCGTCCTTGAGGGTGCGCGAACCGGTCTTGACGGCGACGACTTCTGCGCCGAGCAAGCGCATGCGGGCGACGTTCAGCGCCTGGCGCTCGGTGTCGACCTCGCCCATGTAGATGGTGCACTCGAGGCCGAACAGCGCGGCGGCGGTCGCCGTCGCGACGCCGTGCTGGCCGGCGCCGGTCTCGGCGATCACACGGGACTTGCCGATCCGCTTGGTGAGGATGGCCTGGCCGAGCACGTTGTTGATCTTGTGCGAGCCGGTGTGGTTGAGGTCCTCGCGCTTGAGGATGACGCGCGCGCCGCCTGCATGAGCGGCGAAGCGGGGCACCTCGGTGACGATGCTCGGCCGGCCGGTGTAGCTGCGGTGCAGCTCGTCCAGCTCGGCGTGGAACGCGGGGTCGGCCTTCGCCGCCTCCCACGCCACGGTGAGCTCGTCGAGGGCGGCGACGAGGGACTCGGGCACGAAGCGCCCGCCGAACTCGCCGAAGTAGGGTCCGTGTTCAGAACGAAGGGACATCAGGCTCCAAGGAACTGGCCGAGCGTGGCGATCGGGTCGTTCGTGACGAGCGCCTCGCCGACGAGCACGACATCCGCGCCCGCCGCTCGGTAATGCGCGACGTCGGCGGCCGACTTCACGGCCGACTCCGCCACGCGGATGACGCCGGACGGGTACCGGTCGGCCAGGCGGCCGAACAGGTCAGGGTCCAGCTCGAACGTCGAGAGGTTGCGCGCGTTGACGCCCACCAGCTTCGCGCCGGTGTCGAACGCGCGGCTCAGCTCGTCCTCGGTGTGCGCCTCCACGAGCGCGGTCATTCCGAGGTCGGCGATGAGGTCGTGCAGCTCCACGAGCCGCTGCTGGTCGAGCGCGGCGACGATGAGCAGCACGAGGTCCGCCCCGGCGGCGCGCGCCTCGAGCACCTGGTAGGGCTCGGCGACGAACTCCTTGCGGAGCACCGGGAGGGTCACCGCGGCGCGGACCGCCTCGAGGTCGGCCAGCGACCCCTTGAAGCGGCGCTCCTCGGTGAGGACGCTGATCGCGCTCGCTCCCCCGGTCTCGTAGAGCGCGGCGAGGGCGGCGGGGTCCGGGATGTCGGCGAGGTCGCCGCGCGACGGGCTGGCACGCTTGACCTCTGCGATGATCTTGACCCGCTCGGCGGGCGCGAGCGCCGCGAGCGCGTCGATGGCGGGCTCACGCGCCGCGGCAGCGGCCTCGACGGCCGCGTACGGTCGCTCGGCACGTCGCCGCTCGGCATCCTCCAGCGCGCCGGCGACGAGGTCGGCGAGCACGGGTCAGTGGCCCTTCGGGGTGTACTTGGAGCCGCCCACTCCGTAGCCCGCGCGCTTCATGATCCAGCCCACGATCAGCCCGACGATCGCGAGGCCGGCCGCGGCCCACACCACGATCGGCGCGTCGTAGAAGAAGGCGATGGCGCCGATGGTGAAGGCGATAAGCATGATGATCACGGCCGTCCACGCCGCCGGCGAATGACCGTGGCCTGGCTCGACTGACTCGGTGCTCATGGGACTCCTGCACGTCGGGTGCGCGTCGCGGCGGCACTGGGGCCGGACCACGCGCGCACGGATTGGTGGATCGGAACCAGTCTAGTGGCTCACCGCGTGGGGTCGTCCCCGCGGCTCAGCTCGTCCCAGCTGTCGATCGCGGCGTCCCGGTCCAGGGACGCCGGCTCGTCTGCCGCGTCGGATTCGGCGGCCGCGCGCGCCTCGCGCTCGTCGCCCTCCGCGGCGTCGGCCGCCGGCTCCGTGGCCTCCGCGTGCCCGTCCAGCTCCGCGAGGGTCTCCTCTGCTGACCGACCGTCCTCGCCCGCGAACCGGGTCTGGTACTTGCGCGACGGCCCGGGCCACGCCCGCAGGAAGACGATCGACAGGACGCCGGCGAGGGCGACCAGCACACCGCCGACGACCGCGAACCACGGCCAGAACTCCGTCGCCGTGCTCTGCACGAGCTTGCGCAGCGAGGCCTCCCCCGCGACGCCCGTCGCCGAGGTGATCGCCGCGCTTGCCGCCTGCAGCGGGTCGCCGAGAACCGCGAGCGCCGAGTACACGATGGAGACGCCGAGCAGGATCCCGAGCGCCGCCAGCACGACCCGGAAGGCCGGCCCCGCGATCGCGAGCGCGGCGGTCAGCGCGAGCCCCGCGAGCGAGAGCGCCGTCAGGGCGGGCGCGGCCGCCGAGCCGGCGACGGTCACCGTGCCGGCGTGGTCGGCGACGTCCCGCACCTGGATGGTGAACCAGGTCTGGGTCGCGGACAGCAGCCCCAGGCCGCTCCCCACCAGGAGGGCGAGGAGGGTCAGGTACTTGACGCGGCGGTTCTCAGTCCGCACCGTGCACCCGTCTCATGCCGTTGGCGACGGCGACCGCCCGCAACGGCGCTGCCGCCTTGTTCTGCGACTCCTCGAACTCCAGGCGCGGCACCGAGTCGGCCACCAGGCCGCCGCCGGCCTGGACGTGCGCGACGCCGCCGAGAAGGGTCGCCGTGCGGATCGCGATGGCGAGGTCGGCGTCGCCGGCGAAGTCGAAGTAGCCGATCACGCCCCCGTACACGCCGCGCTGCGCCGGCTCCAGTTCGTCGATGATCCGGAGGGCCATCGGCTTCGGAGCCCCGGAGAGCGTGCCGGCCGGGAAGGTCGCGCGGAAGACGTCGATCGCACCGGAGGTCGGCAGCAGGTCGCCCTCCACCGAGGAGACGATGTGCATGATGTGGCTGAACCGCTCCACGCGCATGAACTCCGTCACCGCGACGCTGCCGGCCGCGCACACCTTCAGGAGGTCGTTGCGGGCCAGGTCGACGAGCATCAGGTGCTCGGCGCGCTCCTTGTCGTCGGCGAGGAGGGAGGCCTCCAGTTCGAGATCCTCCTCCGGTGTCGCGCCGCGCGGCCGGGAGCCGGCGATGGGGTGCGTGAACGCGCGCCCCTCCTGCACCTTGACCAGCGCCTCCGGCGAGGAGCCGACGATCTGGTAGGGCTCGCCGTCCGGGCGCTCCAGCGACAGCAGGTACATGTACGGGCTCGGGTTGAGCGCGCGCAGCACGCGGTACACATCGAGGGCGGAGGCCGTGCACTCCAGCTCGAAGCGCTGCGAGATGACGACCTGGAAGATGTCGCCGGCGACGATGCGCTCCTTGGCCGTCACGACCGACGCCAGGAAGTCCTCCTCGCGGGTGCGGGACACCGGGTGCGCGGGGGTGCTCAGGTCGACCTCGGCCAGCCACGCCTCGGAGGGCTGCGCGAGCTGCCGCTGCATGCGGTCGAGCCGCTGCTGCGCGTCGCTCCAGAGCGCGTCCGCGTCCTGCTCGCCGTCGGCCAGCGCGTTGGCGATGAGCTTGACGGTGCCGGAGCGGTGGTCGATGACCACGAGGTCGGCGACGAACGCCATCGCCTGGCCGGGCACGTCCACTTCGGCCGGCGGGCGGTCCGGCAGGCGTTCGAGCTGGCGCACGGCCTCCCAGCCGATGAAGCCGACCAGGCCGCCGGTCAGCGGGGGCAGGCCGGGAATCCGCGGCGTCCGCCAGCGCTCGTGCAGCGCCGCGAGGGCGTCGAGCGGACCGCTCGGCACGGCGGTGCCCAGCGCGCGCTCCGCGGAGAGGCCGTAGTCGAGCCAGCGCACCTCGTCGCCGTCCTGGGTGAGCATCCCGAAGGACGCGGCTCCGACGAAGGAGAAGCGCGACCAGATGCCGCCCTGCTCCGCCGACTCCAGCAGGAAGGTTCCCGGCCGGCCGGCGGCGAGCTTGCGGTAGATGCCGACCGGGGTCTCCCCGTCGGCGAAGAGCTCGCGCACCACCGGCACGACGCGGTGCTCCACGGCCAGCGCCGCGAACTCCTCGCGGCCCGTGGTTCCGTTCGCGGTCGCGATCACCGGTCGGACCCCGTCTCCCCGGCCGGGTCGTCGGCCTCCGCCGCGCCCACAGCGGGGGCGAGCACGTCGCCGTCGAAGCACGTGCGCGTGCCGGTGTGGCAGGCGGCCCCCACCTGGTCGACGGTCACGAGCAGGGTGTCGCCGTCGCAGTCGAGCGCGGCGCCCTTCACGTACTGCACGTGGCCGGAGGTGTCGCCCTTGCGCCAGTACTCCTGGCGGGAGCGCGACCAGAACGTCACGCGACCCTCGGTGAGCGTGCGGCGCAGCGCCTCGGCGTCCATCCAGCCCATCATGAGCACCTCGCGGGAGTCCCACTGCTGGATGACGGCGGGCACCAGCCCGGCCTCGGTGAAGCGGACCCGGTCGATCACGTCGTCCGTTCCGGTCATGAGCGCACCTCCACGCCTGCTCGCAGCAGTTCGTCCTTCACATCGTTGATGGTCATCTCGCCCGAATGGAACACGCTCGCGGCGAGTACGGCGTCCGCCCCGGCCTCGACCGCGGGGACGAAGTCGCCCACCGCGCCCGCGCCGCCGGAGGCGATGACCGGCACCCGGCTGATCGCCCGCATCTCGCGGATGAGCTCCAGGTCGAAGCCCTCCTTGGTGCCGTCGGCGTCGATCGAGTTGACCAGGAGTTCGCCTGCGCCGAGCTCGATGGCGCGCTTCGCCCACTCCAGGGCGTCGATCCCGGTCTCGGTGCGGCCGCCGTGCGTCGTCACCACGAAGCCGGACGGCGTCGCCGCCGAGCGCTTGACGTCGAGTGAGAGCACCAGCACCTGCGCGCCGAAGCGCCGGGCGATCTCCGCCACCAGCTCCGGGCGCGCGATGGCGGCCGAGTTGACCCCGACCTTGTCGGCGCCGCTGCCCAGCAGCTTCGCGACGTCCTCCGGGCTCCGCACACCGCCGCCGACGGTGAGCGGGATGAAGACCTGCTCGGCCGTCGCGCGCACCACGTCGTAGGTGGTCGCCCGGTCGTCGACCGTGGCCGTGACGTCGAGGAAGGTCAGCTCGTCGGCGCCCTGCTCGAAGTACCGGCGCGCCAGTTCGACGGGGTCGCCCTGGTCGCGCAGGTTCTGGAAATTGACGCCCTTGACGACGCGTCCGGCGGCCACGTCGAGACAGGGGATGACCCGGACCGCGACGCTCATCAGATCCGCGCCGCGTGGATCGAGGTGACCAGGATGGCCCTGGCGCCCAGCTCGTAGAGGTCGTCCATGACGTGGTTGGTGCTGTCGCGCTTGATCATCACGCGCACGGCCACCCAGTCGGGCTCGCCGAGCGGCGACACGGTGGGCGACTCCACGCCGGGAGTCAGCGCGACGGCCTGCTCCAGCAGCGCGACCGGGAGGTTGTAATCGACCAGCACGTACTGCCGGGCGACCATGACGCCCTGCAGCCGGCGGAGCAGCGTGTCGACCCCCGCGGCGGGTGCGGGCGAGGACACCAGCACGGCCTCGGACTCCAGGATGACCGGGCCGAAGATCTCCAGGCCCTGCTTGCGGAGCGTCGAACCGGTCTCGACCACATCGGCCACGGCGTCAGCGACACCGAGCCGCACGGCGGACTCCACGGCGCCGTCGAGCTTGATGAGCGCGGCGTCCACGCCGTTCTCGGCCAGGAAGCCGCCGACCAGGCCCGGGTAGCTCGTCGCGACGCGCTTGCCCTCCAGGTCGGCGAGGTCGGTGTAGGTGCCGGCCGGGCCGGCGAAGCGGAAGGTGGAGGCGGCGAAGTCGAGCGCCGCGATCTCGGCGGCGGGCGACTCCGAGTCGATCAGGAGGTCGCGGCCGGTGATGCCCACATCGAGGGCGCCGGAGCCGACGTAGGTGGCGATGTCGCGCGGGCGCAGGTAGAAGAACTCCACGCCGTTGCGCGGGTCGGCGACGATGAGCTCCTTGGGGTCGCGGCGGCCGTTGTAGCCGGCCTCGTGGAGCATCTGCGCCGCGGTCTCGGAGAGGGAGCCCTTGTTGGGGACGGCGATCTTCAGCATGTGTTTCGGCTTTCGTGACGTGACGGACGGAGACGGGGAAGGTTCGTCACAGATGTCGGTACACGTCGGCCGGGGTCAGGCCTTTCGCGAGCAGCAGCACCTGGAGGTGGTAGAGGAGCTGGGAGATCTCCTCGGCCATGGCCTCGTCGGACTCGTACTCGGCGGCCATCCAGACCTCGGCGGCCTCCTCCACGATCTTCTTTCCGATGGCGTGCACGCCCGCGTCCAGCTCGCGAACCGTCCCGGAGCCCTCCGGGCGGGTCACGGCCTTCTCGCTGAGCTCGGCGAAGAGGTCGTCGAAGGTTTTCACCGTTACAGCGTACCGGTCGCGGGGGCCGGGTCGGTCCGCGCGACCGCCCGAGGCGGCGCCGGGGACGGCTGATGTGCTAATGTCGCCAGGTCTCATCTGACATACCATCTCGACGAGGAGATCCCACTTGGTATCGACCGCATCCCCGCTGTCCACCGGCCGCGCCGCGCTCTGGCCCCCGCTGCTGTGCTGGGTGATCGTCGCGCTCGACGGCTTCGATCTGGTGGTGCTCGGCACCGTCATCCCCACCCTGCTGGACACGAAAGAACTCGGCTTCGACCCGGCGGCGGCCACAGCCGTCGCCACGGCCGGACTCGTCGGCGTCGGCATCGGCGCCCTCACCGTCGGTCCGCTGGCCGACCGGTACGGCAGGAGGCTGTGCCTCCTGCTCTGCGTGACGGTGTTCTCGCTGCTGACGCTCGCCATCGTGGTCGCGCCGAACGTGTTCGTGTTCGGGCTGCTCCGCGTGCTCGCGGGGCTGGCGCTGGGCGCCTGCCTGCCGGTCGTCATCGCGTACGTCACCGACCTGATGCCGAGCGAGCGCGCCGGCAAGGCGACGACGCTCACGATGACCGGCTACCACGCCGGCGCCGTCCTCACCGCGTTGCTCGCCATCGCCGTCATCCCCGACTGGCGGGTCCTGTTCGCGATCGGCGGCATCGCCGGGCTCATCACCGTCCCGCTGATCCGGCTCGCCCTGCCCGAGGCCCGGCGGGAGCGCACGGCTGCCCCGCGGCCGACGGTGCGCCGGCTGGTCGAACGGCGCTACGTCCTCATCAGCATCGGCGTCTGGGTGACGTCCTTCATGGGACTGCTGCTGGTCTACGGGCTCAACACCTGGCTGCCGCAGCTCATGCGCGACGCCGGCTACGGCTCCACCGACTCGCTCGGGCTGCTGCTCACCCTGAACGCGGGCGCCGTCACCGGGCTGGTCCTGGCCGGAGTCGTGGCCGACCGGGCCGGCACCAAGCGGGCGGCCATGGCGTGGTTCGCCCTGGCCGCCGTGCTGCTGGCGATCCTCAGCGTCCGGATGGAGGAGGTGACGATGCTTTATGCGGCGGTCTTCGTCACCGGCGTCTTCGTGTTCTCGGCGCAGGTGCTCGTCTACGCGTTCATCACCCAGCTCTACCCGCAGGAGATCCGCGGCACCGCGCTCGGCTTCGCGGCGGGCATCGGCCGGCTCGGCGCGATCCTCGGCCCGGCGGTGACCGGGACGCTCGTCTCGCTCGACCTGGCCTACCCCGGCGGGTTCTACGTGTTCGCCGCCACGGCGCTGCTCGCCGTCGCCGCGCTGTCGATCATCCCGGCGCGCGCCCCTGCCGTGGCGACCGAGGCCGCGACCGCCCAGGGCTGACGACGCAGGGCTGACGGGTCGGCGGCGCCGCCCGCGCGAGGAGACTCAGTGGGTGTGCGCCGCCGCCGCGGCCCGCAGGGTGGCGATGCGCTCGGCCGGCTCGCCGCGGAAGACGCTCGAGCCGGCCACGAAGGTGTCGGCGCCGTTCTCGGCGGCGGTCACGATCGTCTCCTCGGTGATCCCGCCGTCCACCTGCAGCCAGACGTCGAGGCCGCGGGCCTCCACCGCCTCCCGCAGCGACCGCAGCTTGGGCATCGTCTCCGCCATGAAGGACTGGCCGCCGAAACCGGGCTCGACGGTCATCACCAGCACCTGGTCGAACTCCGGGAGCAGGTCGAGGTAACCCTCGGCGGACGTGCCGGGCTTGAGCGCGATCCCGGCGCGGGCGCCGAGCGCGCGCAGGCGGCGGGCCAGGGCCACCGGGTCGGCGGCGGCCTCCGCGTGGAAGGTCACCGAGAACGCGCCGAGCTCGGCGTAGCCCGGAGCCCAGCGGTCGGGGTCGTCGATCATCAGGTGCACGTCGAGCGGGATGGGGCTCACGTCCTGGATGCGGCCCACCATCTGCGGGCCGAACGTGAGGTTCGGCACGAAATGGTTGTCCATCACGTCCACGTGCACCAGGTCGGCCGTGGCGATGGTGCGGATGTCGCGCTCCAGGTTCACGAAGTCGGCCGCCAGGATGCTCGGGTTGATGCGCGTCGCCATACCTCCAGCCTATGGGGCGGTGGCGACGGAGGGCGCCTTCTCGAGCACCGCGATGAACATGGCGTCGGTCAGGTGGCGGTGCGGCCAGAGCTGCACGAGCTCGGGATCGCCGGCGAGGTCGAGCCGCTCCACGGCGACGGACTGGACGATGTCCGCCGTGCCCACCGACCGCAGGGAGCCCGGGTGCCGGTCGAGGGCGTCGGCCACGATCGCGCGTGTCTCCGCGACGTGCGGCGAGCAGGTGACGTAGGCCAGCAGGCCGCCGGGCTTCAGCGCCGCCACCGCGGAGTCCAGGAGGCGCGTCTGCAAGGCGGTCAGCTCGGCCACGTCGCGCGGCGTCTTGCGCCAGCGCGCCTCGGGCCGGCGCCGCAGCGCGCCGAGGCCCGTGCACGGCGCGTCGAGCAGGATGCGGTCGAACGCCTCCGGATCCTCCGCGCCGATCGCGACGCCGTCGCGCTCCCAGACCGGGACGTCGAGCGGCACGGCGGCCAGGGCGCGGCGCACCAGCTCGGCACGGGCGGGGACGACTTCGTTCGCGACCAGGGTCGCGCCGCCCGCGAGCGCCTCGGCCGCGAGCAGCGCGGCCTTGCCGCCGGGGCCCGCGCACAGGTCGAGCCAGCGCTCCCCCGGTTCGACCGGGCGGGCGCGCGTGAGCGCGAGCGCGGCGAGCTGGGAGCCCTCGTCCTGCACCCGGATGCGGCCCTCCGCCTCGGTGACGAGGCCCTGCGGGTCGCCGCCGCCCGCGGTGAAGCCGACGGGCGAGAACCGGTCGGGGCGCGCGCCCTCCGGCGGGTCGGCGAGGCCGGGGAGCGCGACGAGATTCACCCGCGGGGCGACGTTGTCGGCCTCCAGCAGAGCCTCCAGCTCCGCGCCGCGGCCCTCTGACTCCAGCGACCGGCGGAACGCGCGCACGATCCAGGCGGGGTGCGAGGTGAGCGCGGCAAGACGTTCGTCCTCGTTCTTGGCGTCCGCCAGCACGCGCGCACGCCACTCCTCGGGCGTCGAGCGGCCGATCTCGCGGAGCACGCCGTTGACGAACCCGGTGCCGGAGCGGCTGCCGACCTGCCGGGCGAGCGCGACCGACTCGTTGACCGCCGCGTGCGACGCCACCCGCGTCGACAGGAGCTGGTGCGCGCCGAGCCGCAGCACGTCGAGCAGCGGCGGGTCGATCTTGTCGACCGGGCGCCCGGCTGCGCGGGCGATCACCCGGTCGTAGTAGCCCTGCATCCGCAGCGTGCCGTAGGTCAGCTCGGTGGCGAGCGCCGCGTCGGCCGGCGACAGGCCGGCGCGGGCGATCCGGCCGGGCAGCAGGAGGTTGGCGTAGGCATCCGACTCCCGCACGGCGGAGATGACGTCGAGGGCGACCTTGCGCGCCGGCTGGACGCGCGTGCGCTCGGCGCTGCTGCGTCCGCGGTCGTAACGCCCGCGGTCGTTGTGCTTGTGGTCGTTCATGCCAGCACCGCCTCCCCGCCGGCGCCGCGCCACCAGTCGGCGGCGTCCATCGCGCGCTTGCCCGCGGGCTGCACCGTGAGGAGTTCGAGCGGGGTCGTCCCGGTGCCCACCTCGATGCGGCCCTCGGTCGCGGCGACCTCGCCGATCGGGAGGGACAGCCCGGGGGCCGGCCGCGCAGCGTGGATCTTGAACCGCTCGCCGTCGAGCAGCACCCAGGCGCCCGGTTCCGGGGTCACGCCGCGCAGCCGCGCGTAGACCTCCTCCACCGGCTGGGTGAGGTCGAGGCGGGCGTCGTCGATCGTGAGCTTCGGCGCCAGGACCGGCTCCCCCGACTGCGGCACCGCCTCTGCGGTGCCGTCCTCGAGAGCGGCGACGGTGTCCACGAGAAGCAGGGCGCCGTCGTACGAGAGCGAGTCGAGCAGCTCCCCCGCCGTCGCGTCGGCCGGGATCGGGACGCGCAGCTCGGCGAACACGTCGCCGGCGTCGAGGCCCGGCACGAGCTGGAAGACGGCGGCCCCGGTCTCCGTGTCGCCCGCCATCACGGCGCGCTGCACGGGGGCGGCGCCCCGCCAGCGCGGAAGCAGCGAGAAGTGCAGGTTGACCCAGCCCAGCCGCGGCGTCGAGAGCAGCGGCTCCCTGACCAGGCCGCCGTAGGCGACGATCACCCCGAGGTCGGCGTCGAGGGCGGCGACCTGGCGGGTGACGTCCTCGTCCAGCCGGTTGGCCTTGATGACCGGGAGGTCGAGCGCGGCCGCGGCGTCGGCGACGGGTGAGGGCGTCAGCACGCGCTTGCGGCCGAGCGGCGCGTCCTCGCGGGTGATGACGGCGGCGATGTCGAACCGCTCGGCGAGGGCGTTCAGGGAGGGGACGGCGACGGCGGGCGTGCCGGCGAAGACGAGGCGCATGTCAAGGTTCTTTCGGTCTGGTCCAGCCCCCGAGTCTACCCGCGGCCGCCACGTGCCCAGGCGGTGGTGGTCAGAGGATCTCGGGGTCGTCGAAGCGGACGCGGAGGGTCGGCGCGGGGCGGTAGCCGGGGCGGCCTCCCGGAGGCCGGCGGCGCTGGGTCGCGTTGCGCACGACCGTCGCCCGCACCGCCGCGGCCACCTCGACTCCCTTCGCGTACTCGAAGCGCAGGATGGCGCGCACCGTCTTCTCGTCCACTTCGGCGGGCCCCAGCACGTCGATCAACAGACCGGGGTCGACCGCGTTCAGCAGGCCCCCGACCGCTTCGGCGGCCCCGGTCACGGAGGCCAGCCGCACGGCGGGCGGGAACCGGAGCTGACGCCGGTCGGCCAGCTCCTGGCGGGCGAAGTCGACCAGTCGGCCGGTCGCGAAGTCGCGCGCCAGGTCGCCGGAGACGCCGACGAGCACGGTCGGGGCGCCCGCCGCGGCCAGCACCGCGGCGCTCGTCCACCACCGCAGACAGTCCTCCGCCACATGCAGCGTCTCGTTCGCCAGCATCCGCTCGCCGTCGAGCAGCAGGATCGCCTGATAGCCGCCCTCCGCGATCGGCTCGGCGCCGCGCGTCGCCACCACGAGTGCCGGAGCGGCGCCGACGCGCTGCACCGGATGGTCGCCGTCCGCGAGGATCACCCGGGTGCCGGGGAAGGCGCGGCCGAGCTCCTCGGCCGTCCGTCCGGAGCCCGGCGTCACCATCCGCAGTTTCGTGTGCTCGCAGCGCGTGCAGTGCCAGTCGGTCGCCAGCGCCCCGCACACACCGCAGGACGGCGTCGCGCCCGCGCGGCGCTGCCCGAGCGGACCCTGGCAGCGGGTGCAGTGCGCCGCCTGACCGCAGTGGGCGCAGGACAGCACCGGCACGTAGCCGGGGCGGCCGACCTGGACGAGCACCGGGCCGCGCGGCCTCCCGCTCTCGCCGCTCAGCGCCTCGCGGGCGGCCCGCCACGCGGACGACGGGATGCGCGCGGCGCGGGCGGCCGGCTCGTCGGCGCTCTGGTTCGCGGTGAGCAGCACCTTGGCCGTGTGCGCGCGCTCCGGGCCGAGGTCGCGCAGCCAGCCGAGCTCGACCAGCCGCTGCGCCTCGACGCTGCGGACCAGTCCGCTCAGGATGAGTGCGCCGCCCTCCAGCTCCTGCCGGACGAGGGCGGCGTCGCGGGTGTGCACGTACGGGCTGAGCGGCTCGGCGAAGAGCGGGTCGCTGTCCTCCCACACGGCGACGAGGCCCAGCCGGGCCGCGGGGGCGTAGACCACCGAGCGGTTGCCGATGACGATGCGCGGGCCGGAGAGCGCGGCGAGGAAGCCCTTGTACCGCTCCGGGTTCGACTGGGAGGCGTCCGCGCGGACCACGGCGGACGCCGGGGCGATCGCCGCCAGCGCCGCGCCGAGCTGCTCCAGGTCGCGGTGGTCGGGCACCGCGACGATGGCGGTGCTGCCCGTGCGCCAGGTGGCGGTCGCGAGCGCGGCCAGCGTGACCGCCCACTCCCCGACCCAGGTGCCGTCCGGGAGCCGGCTCAGCCGCGGGATCGGGCGCAGCGCGATGCGCTCGCCCGCGGCGACCGCGGCCTCCAGCACGCCGGCGGCGTAGCCGCGCGCCGGGAACGCCGCGGGCTGCGCCTCGACGGGCGCGGCGGCGGCGTCTGTCTCAGTGGCGGCGCCGCCCTCCCGCGCCGCCAGCCAGGCCTTCTCCACCCGCACCATGCGCGGCGGCACGGCGAGCCGGAGGATGTCGCTCGCCGTCCCTGCACTGCGATCCGCGAGCTTCCGGGCCAGCCGCCACACCGGGTCGGTGAGCACCGGCAGCGGCGACACCACGGCCTCCAGCGGGCTCAGCGTGCCCGAGAAGGCCTCGTCCGGCTCGGCGAGCTCGACCAGGTAGCCGTCGGCCACCCGGCCGGCCGAGCGCAGCGGCACCCGCACGCGCACGCCGGGGATCGCCTGCTCGGCGAGCTCCTCCGGGACGCTGTAGTCGAACAGGTGGTCGAGCTGCGGGAGCGGCGAGTCGAGGACCACACGGGCGACCGTCGCGGCCGCCGGCACGGCTACAGCCCCGCGGCGGAGCGCAGGTCGTCGACGCGGTCCAGCCGCTCCCAGGTGAAGTCGGGGAGGTCGCGGCCGAAGTGGCCGTAGGTCGCCGTCTGCGCGTAGATCGGCCGGAGCAGGTCGAGGTCGCGCACGATCGCGGCCGGGCGCAGGTCGAACGCCTCGCGGATGGCGCGGATGATGTGCTCGTCCGAGACGGCGCCGGTGCCGAACGACTCCACGTAGAGTCCGACCGGGGCCGCCTTGCCGATCGCGTAGGCGATCTGCACCTCGAGGCGGTCGGCGAGCCCCGCCGCGACAGCGTTCTTGGCGACCCAGCGCATCGCGTACGCGGCCGAGCGGTCGACCTTCGACGGGTCCTTGCCGGAGAACGCGCCGCCGCCGTGCCGGCTGGCGCCGCCGTAGGTGTCGACGATGATCTTGCGCCCGGTGAGCCCGGCGTCGCCCTTCGGGCCGCCGATCTCGAACCGGCCCGTCGGGTTGATCAGCGTGCGGATGTGGGCGGTCTCCAGCCCGGCGGCGTGCATGACGGGGGCGATGACCTCCTCGACCACCTCGGCCTGGAGCTGCTCGTTCGACACGTGCGGCGCGTGCTGGGTGGAGAGCACGACGGTCTCGACCGTCCGCGGCGTGTGGCCCTCGTAGCCGATGGTGACCTGGGTCTTGCCGTCCGGGCGGAGGTAGTCGAGGGTGCCGTCCTTGCGCACGGCGGCCAGCCTCTCGGCGAGGCGGTGCGCCAGCCAGATCGGCAGCGGCATGTACTGCGGGGTCTCGGTGGTGGCGAAGCCGAACATGATGCCCTGGTCGCCTGCGCCCTGACGGTCGAGGTCGTCGGTGCTCTGCTCGGTGCGCGACTCGAAGGCGTTGTCGACGCCCTGGGCGATGTCGGGCGACTGGGCGCCGATCGAGACGGACACGCCGCACTGGTTGCCGTCGAAGCTGACGTCGGAGGAGTCGTAGCCGATCTCGACGATCTTCTCGCGCACCAGCGCGGGGATCTCGACGTACCCCTTCGTCGTCACCTCGCCGGCGACGTGCACCAGCCCGGTGGTGACCAGCGTCTCGACCGCGACGCGGCTGTGCGGGTCGACCGCGAGCAGCGCGTCCAGGATGCTGTCGGAGATCTGGTCGCAGATCTTGTCGGGGTGACCCTCGGTGACCGACTCCGACGTGAAGAGGCGCAGATCTGCCATGGTTCTCCTTGATCGCGGCGTGGAGGGACGGCCAGGGATGCCGTGGCCCTGGTCGACGACTAGACGACGACGTCCAAGATACGGTCGGCCACCGACAGCTTGCTCCCCGAGGCCTCCATCACTATATCGCCGCCCTTGCGGAGGACGACGACCTCGTTGCTCTCCGTTGCGAAGCCCTGCTCCCAGCCGACCTGGTTGAGGACGAGGAAGTCGCTGCCCTTGGCGGCGAGCTTGGTGCGGCCCAGCTCGATGAGGGTCGACGGGTCGGGCTCGGTCTCGGCGGCGAAGCCCACCACGACCTGGCCCTCGCGCTTGGCGGCGGCGAGCCCGGCGAGGATGTCCGGGTTGGCGACCAGCTCGAGCGTCAGGGTCTGGCCCGCCTCGGACTTCTTGATCTTGGAGTCGCGCACGGCGGCAGGGCGGTAGTCGGCGACCGCGGCGGTCATCACGACCACGTCGGCGGAGCGCGCCGCCTCGGTGACGGCCTCCTGCAGCTCCAGCGCGGTCTGCACCTGCACGAGCTCGACGCCCTCGGGCGGCTCGACCTCCAGGTGCGCGGCGATGAGGACGACCTCGGCGCCGCGGGCCTGGGCCGCCGCGGCGACGGCGACGCCCTGGCGGCCGCTCGAGCGGTTGCCGAGGAAACGCACCGGGTCCAGCGGCTCGCGGGTGCCGCCCGCGGTCACGACGACGCGCTTGCCGGCGAGGTCGACTCCCCCGCGCGGCCGGCGGGAGGCCTCGTTGGCACGGCGGCGCTCGGAGAGCACCACGACGTCGGCGACCGGCTCGGGCACGGCGGTGACCGCCGGGCGCGGCGAGAGGCCGGCGGCGCGCAGCGCGGCGCGCACGATGACCTCGGGCTCCTCCATGCGGCCGGGGCCGGAGTCGGCTCCCGTGAGCTGCCCGGAGGCGGGGCCCACGACCGTGACACCGCGGCTGCGCAGCGTGGCGACGTTGGCGACAGTGGCGGGGTTGCGCCACATCTCGGTGTGCATCGCCGGGGCGACCACGAGCGGGGCGGTGGAGGCCAGGACCGTGTTGCCGAGCAGGTCGTCGGCGATGCCGGCGGCCAGCTTCGCCAGGGTGTTCGCCGTCGCCGGGGCGATGACGATGAGGTCGGCGGACTGGCCGATGGCCACGTGCCGCACCTCTGCGACGCCCTCGTAGAGATCGGTCGCCACCGGGTTGCGGCTGATCGCCTCCAGGGTCGGACGACCCACGAACCGCAGCGCGGCCTCCGTCGCCACGACGTGCACCGAGTGCCCTTCGAGCACCAGTGCGCGGATGACGCCGACGGCCTTGTACGCGGCGATGCCGCCGGTCACTCCGACGACGACGGTCAATCGTGGGCTCACGGCGGCATCTCCTCCAGCCAGCGGGACACGGTCCCGGCTGCGGTCGTTCTGTTGCGCTCGGTCGGCGGCGGCTCTCTGTCTGCCGGTAGGGCCGGGAGGTTACTCCGCGGCCAGCGGCTTGATGACGAGCTTGTCCTCGTTGATCTCGTGCAGCGCGACCGAGAGGGGCTTGTCGTCGACCGAGGAGTCGACCAGCGGGCCGACGTTGTCGAACAGGCTGCCCTCGTGGAGGTCGGCGTAGTAGTCGTTGATCTGGCGCGCGCGCTTGGAGGCGAAGATGACCAGCGCGTACTTGGACTCGACGCGGGCCAGGAGGTCGTCGATGGGCGGGTCGATGATGCCGTTGTTGGTGGTTGCCATTGCGGTAACCCCTCTCTCTCATGATCCCGGCTCGGGGTGCGAGGCGCGGAAAGTCTCGGGCGGCGCCGGACACGGCGCGGACGATGATGGCCTACGGGCGCGACGGCGCCGCGCGGACCTTCATCAAGTCTACGACCTCCCGGGCGGCCTCAGCGACGGTGTGGTTGACCACACGGTAATCGAACTCGTCCTGGGCGGCCAGTTCGACCTTCGCGGTCTCGAGCCGGCGCTGCTGCTCGGCGGCCTCCTCGGTGCCGCGCCCGATCAGGCGCCTGACCAGCTCCTCCCAGGTCGGCGGCAGCAGGAAGATCAGCCGGGCCTCCGGCATGGACTCGCGCACCTGGCGCGCGCCCTGCAGGTCGATCTCCAGCAGGACGCTCCTGCCCTGCTCCAGCGCCGCCTCGATCGGCGCGCGCGGGGTGCCGTAGCGGTACGCGTTGTGCACGGTGGCGTGCTCCAGGAGCTCGCCCTGCTCGATCATCCGGTCGAACTCGGCATCGTCGACGAAGTAGTAGTTGACGCCGTCGACCTCGCCGGGCCGCGGGGCGCGCGTGGTCGCGGAGACCGACAGCAGCACCTCCGGGTAGTTCTCCCGGATGTAGGTGGAGACCGTGCCCTTGCCCACGGCGGTCGGACCGGCCAGCACCACGAGCTGCTGGCGGCGGCGGCCCGCACGGTTCTCGCGCTCGATCAGGAACTCGCGGAGCTTCAGCCGCTGGTGCCGGCCGAGCCCGCCGAGCCGCTTGGCCGGCGAGATGGCGAGGCGCTGCAGGGCCTCCTCCATCTTGGTGGTGCCGATCGCGGGAACGCTCAGCAGGAACTCGGTGACGCGCAGCCGGCCCTCCACGCCGTCCGGGGCGGCCGTCGCGCGGTCGAGCACGACCAGCGGGGAGACCTCGCGGGCGGCGATGGCGTTCTTGACGGCGGCGCGCGCCCGGCGGGCGGCGACGGCGGCGGCGGATGCGGCGGCGCGGTCGACCTCGGGCGGCGCGGGGCGGCGGGAGGCGGTGGTCTCGCTGCGGGACTCAGCCATGGCTGGAGCGCACCTCCTCGGCGCGACGGGCGACGGCGTCGGCCAGCCCGTCCGGCCCGGCGGTCAGCAGCCCGCGGGACTCGCTCACGATCACCCCGGGCGCGAACGACCCGAACAGGCGCTGCACGTCGGCGACGCGGGCGCCCTGGTGGCCGAACCCGGGCGCGAGCACCGGGAAGGCCGGCGCGACGGCGGTCGCGGTGTCGATCCCGTAGTCCCCCAGCGCGACGGTGGCGCCGAGCACCAGGCCGACCGTGCCGAAGGGATGCGGAGGCTGCTCCTGGTTGAACGCGTGCACGTCTTCGATGATCGCACGGGCGACCGTCATCCCGGCACGGGGGCCGTCGGCGACGACCGCCTGCTGGATGACCGCGGCCTCCGGGTTGGAGGTCGCCGCGAGCACGAACAGGCCCTTGCCCGCCGCCTCGGCGAGGCGCATCGGCTCCGCGATCGACCCGACGCCCTGGAAGGCGGCGATCGTCATGGCGTCGGCCTCCAGCGGGGAGCCGGGGGTCAGCCAGGCCTCGGCGTACGCCGCGACGCTCGTGCCGATGTCGCCGCGCTTGGCGTCGGCGATCACCAGCAGCCCGGCGTCGCGGGCGGCGCGGACGACGTCCTCCAGCGCGGCGTAGCCCGCAGACCCGTAGCGCTCGAAGAACGCCACCTGCGGTTTCACGATCCCGGCGCGGCCCGCGGCGGCCTCCACCACGCGCAGCCCGAACGCGCGCGCGCCGGCGGCCGAGGCCTCCAGGCCCCAGTCCGCCAGCAGGTGCGCGTGCGGGTCGATGCCGACGCAGAGCCGGCCGTACGCGTCGAACGCGGCGGCCAGCCGGTCGCCGAACGACATCGAAGTCGCGCCCGTCACGCCCGCGCGGCCCTCTGCAGCGCGTACTCCTGCAGCGAGGTCACCTCGAAGCCCTCGCGCACCGCGTCGAGCGACGCAACGGCGGCGCTCAGCTCGGCGATCGTGGTGAACAGCGGCTTGTCGCCGGCCACCGCCGCTGCGCGGATCTCGTACCCGTCGGCGCGGGCGGAGCGGCCACTCGGCGTGTTGATGACGACGTCCACCTCGTTGCGCGTGATGAGCCCGACGACCGAGTCCTCCTCCGGCGCCTCGCTGAACTTGCGCACGATGCGCGCCGCGATGCCGTTGCGGTTGAGCACCTCGGCGGTGCCCTCGGTGGCGACGATGTCGTAGCCGAGCTGCTTCAGGCGCAGCACCGGGAGGACGATGGCACGCTTGTCGCGGTCGGAGACCGAGACGAACACGGTGCCCTCCAGCGGCATGCCGCCGTAGGCCGCGGCCTGGCTCTTCGCGAACGCCGTCGGGAAGTCGCGGTCGATGCCCATGACCTCGCCGGTCGAGCGCATCTCCGGGCCGAGCACCGAGTCCACGATCTTGCCCTCGCGGGTGCGGAACCGCTTGAACGGCAGCACGGCCTCCTTGACGGCGACCGGCGAGTCCATCGGGATGACCGAGCCGTCGGTCTCCGGCAGCAGGCCCTCCTCGATCAGGCCGGCGACGGTGTCGCCGACCATGATCCGGGACGCGGCCTTGGCGAGCGGGATGCCGAGCGCCTTGGACACGAAGGGGACGGTGCGCGACGCGCGCGGGTTGGCCTCCAGCACGTAGAGCACGCCGGCTCCGATCGCGAACTGCACGTTCAGCAGGCCGCGGACGCCGATCCCCTCGGCGATCTTCAGGGTCGCCTCGCGCACGCGGTCGATCTCGCGGCGGCCGAGTGTGATCGGCGGCAGGGTGCAGCTCGAGTCGCCGGAGTGGATGCCGGCCTCCTCGATGTGCTCCATCACGCCACCGATGTAGAGCCGCTCGCCGTCGTACAGGGCGTCGACGTCGATCTCGATCGCGTCGTCCAGGAACCGGTCGACCAGCAGCGGGTGCGACGGGCCGACGATGCCCTGGCCCGCGACGCGCTCGAAGTAGTCCGCGAGCGAGGCGGTGTCGTAGACGATCTCCATGCCGCGGCCGCCGAGCACGAAGCTGGGGCGCACGAGCACCGGGTAGCCGATCTGCTCCGCGGCGTGCGCGGCGGACGGGAAGTCGATCGCGGTGCCGTTCCGCGGGGCCAGCAGCCCGGCGTTCTCGAGGATGCCCGCGAACAGGCCGCGCTCCTCCGCCAGGTCGATGGCCTCGGGTGTGGTGCCGAGGATCGGGACGCCCGCCGCCTCCAGGCCCTTGGCGAGGCCGAGGGCGGTCTGGCCGCCGAGCTGCACGACGACGCCGACCAGCTCGCCGGACTGCGACTCGGCGTGGATGACCTCCAGCACGTCCTCGAGCGTCAGCGGCTCGAAATACAGGCGGTCGGAGGTGTCGTAGTCGGTCGAGACCGTCTCCGGGTTGCAGTTGATCATGATCGTCTCGAACCCGGCGTCGTGCAGGGCGAACGAGGCGTGCACGCAGGAGTAGTCGAACTCGACGCCCTGGCCGATGCGGTTCGGGCCGGAGCCGAGGATGACGACCTTGCGGGTGTCGCTCGGGACGACCTCGGTCTCCTCGTCGTAGCTCGAGTAGTGGTACGGCGTGAGCGCGGGGAACTCGCCCGCGCAGGTGTCGACCGTCTTGTAGACCGGGCGCACGCCGAGGATATGCCGCACCTCGCGGACGTCGGCCTCGCCGAAGCCGCGAAGCTCGCCGATCTGGGCGTCGGAGAAGCCGTGGTCCTTGGCGTAGCGGAGCGTGTCGGTGTCGAGCGTCTCGGCGTCGCGGAGCTGCTCGGCGACCTCGTTGATCAGGACGATCTGGTCGATGAACCACGGGTCGATCTTGGTCGACTCGAAGACCTGCTCGGGCGTCGCGCCGAGGCGCAGCGCCTGCTGCACGTCGACGATGCGGCCGTCGGTCGGCGTCGCGATCGACTCCAGCAGCTCCTCCACGGTGCGGGACTCGGCGCCCCAGTGGAAGGACGAGCCGCGCTTCTCCAGCGAGCGGAGCGCCTTCTGCAGTGCGCTGGTGAAGCTGCGGCCGATCGCCATCGCCTCGCCGACCGACTTCATGGTGGTGGTCAGCGTCGGGTCGGCGGCAGGGAACTTCTCGAACGCGAACCGCGGCACCTTGACCACGACGTAGTCGAGCGTCGGCTCGAAGCTCGCCGGGGTGACACCGGTGATGTCGTTGGGGATCTCGTCCAGCCGGTAGCCGATGGCGAGCTTCGCGGCGATCTTCGCGATCGGGAAGCCGGTGGCCTTCGACGCCAGCGCCGACGAGCGCGAGACGCGCGGGTTCATCTCGATGACGATGATCCGGCCGTTCTCGGGGTTCACCGCGAACTGGATGTTGCAGCCGCCGGTGTCCACGCCGACCGCGCGGATGATGTCGATGCCGATGTCGCGCAGCTTCTGGTACTCGCGGTCGGTCAGCGTCAGCGCGGGGGCGACGGTGATCGAGTCGCCGGTGTGCACGCCGACCGGGTCGACGTTCTCGATCGAGCAGACGACCACCGTGTTGTCGGAGGTGTCGCGCATCAGCTCGAGCTCGTACTCCTTCCAGCCGAGGATGGACTCCTCCAGGAGCACCTCGCTGGTCGGGCTCTGGTGGATGCCGTCCCCGGCGATCCGGCGCAGGTCCTCCGGCGTGTAGGCGAAGCCCGAGCCGAGGCCGCCCATCGTGAAGGACGGCCGGACGACCAGCGGGTAGCCGAGGTCCTCGGCGAACTCCAGCGCCTCCTCGACGGTGTGGGCGATGTGCGAGCGCGCGACCTCGGCGCCGGCCTCGACCACGAGCTCCTTGAAGATCTGGCGGTCCTCGCCCTTCTGGATGGCCTCGAACTTGGCGCCGATCAGCTCGACGCCGTACTTCTCCAGGATGCCGTGCTCGTGGAGCTGCATGGCCGCGTTGAGCGCGGTCTGGCCGCCCAGGGTCGGCAGGATCGCGTCCGGCTTCTCCTTGGCGATGATGGTCTCGATGACCTCCCAGGTGATCGGCTCGACGTAGGTCGCGTCGGCGAAGTCCGGGTCGGTCATGATGGTGGCCGGGTTGGAGTTCACCAGGATGACGCGCACGCCCTCCTGCTTGAGCACGCGGCAGGCCTGCGTGCCGGAGTAGTCGAACTCGCAGGCCTGGCCGATGACGATCGGGCCGGACCCGATGACCAGGACGGAGTGGATGTCGTCGCGCTTGGGCATCAGTCGGTGCCTTCCTGGTTCTGGTCGTTCTGCGACCCGGCCTCGCGCGACGTGATCATGGCGAGGAACCGGTCGAAGAGGTAGTTGGCGTCGTGCGGGCCGGCGGCGGCCTCCGGGTGGTACTGCACGCTGAACGCGTCGAGGTCGAGGCAGTTCAGGCCCTCCACGACGTTGTCGTTGAGGCTGAAGTGGCTGACCTCCACCCGGCCGAAGCCGGCCGGCGAGTCGAAGGTCGCGTCGATCGGCGCCTTGACCGCGAAGCCGTGGTTCTGGGCGGTGATCTCCACCCGGCCGGTGCGCTTGTCGAGCACCGGCTGGTTGATCCCGCGGTGGCCGAACGGCAGCTTGTAGGTGGTGAGGCCGAGCGCGCGGCCGAGGAGCTGGTTGCCGAAGCAGATGCCGAAGTACGGCAGGCCGGCGCGCAGGGTCTCCTGCAGGAGCTCGACGTGCTTGTCGGAGGCCTTGGGGTCACCCGGGCCGTTCGAGAAGAACAGCGCGGACGGGTTGAGGCTGAGGACGTGCTCCGCGGTGACCTGCTGCGGGAGGACGTGGACGTCCAGCCCGCGCGCGGCGAGGTTCTCCAGCGTGGACTTCTTGACGCCGAGGTCCAGGACCGCGACGGAGCCGACGCGCTCGCCGACCGCTGGCACCGTGTACGGCTCGACGGTGGAGACCTCGGCCGAGAGGTTGCGGCCCGACATCTTCGCAGCCGAAAGCACCAGCTCGAGTTGCTCGGAGTCGCTGAGCCCGAAGTCGTCGCCGGAGAAGATCCCGGCGCGCATCGCGCCCGCCGAGCGGATGTGGCGGGTGACCGCGCGGGTGTCGATGCCGCTGATGCCCACGATGCCCTGCTCCACGAGGTCGTCGTCGAGGCTGCGCTGGGCGCGGAAGTTGGACACGACCCGGCTGGGCTCGCGGACGACGAAGCCGTCCACCCAGATCCGGCGGGACTCCGTGTCCTCGTCGTTCGTGCCGGTGTTGCCGATGTGCGGCGCCGTCATCAGGACGATCTGGCCCGCGTAGGACGGGTCGGTCAGGGTCTCCTGGTAGCCGGTCATGCCGGTGGCGAAGACCGCCTCGCCGAGCGTCCGCCCGCGGGCGCCGTAGGCCCGGCCCACGTAGCGCTTCCCGTCTTCGAGGACGAGCACGGCAGGTTCTGCTGCGTTCACGTCACACCTCGCTTTCGCTGTTGCCCTCGGGCGTCGAACCGCCCGGGAGGATGTCTTCGACGGCCGCGGTCAGGAGGCCGCGGCCGACCGGGTCCACGACCCGGAAGTAGCTGTCGGCGGACGCGCCGCCGCTGGTGGTCCAGCCGAGCCGGAGCAGGCCGTCCCGCTCCACGACCCGGTCGATGGTGACCGTGGCCGCGCCGACGCCGGTGAGCGCGGTGGCCGGGATGAAGACCGGCTGCTCCCCCGTGACGCGGAGCAGGACGCCGTCGGCGGAGACCTCCACCGTGCCGCGGCCGCGGTAGGACAGGCCCGGCAGCGCCAGGCGCTCCAGCGCCTCGCCGGCCTTGGTCGTGGCGACGTAGAGGACCTCGGACGAGGCCGTCACGGCCGCCGCGGTCTCGGGCGCCGGGTAGCCGCCGCCGGCCGGGGCGTCGCGCCGCATCCGTCGGCGCCAGCCCACCACGGCGAGCGCGAGCACGACGATGACGACGGCGAGGATGCCGATGGTCGGCAGGAGCTTATCCACGGGCCGCCTCCAGCTCCTCTACGACCGCGCCGTCGAGCACGGTGGCGTAGCCGCGGTGGAAGGTCGCCACCACGCGGCCCGGCAGCGTCATCGACAGGTAGGGCGAGTTGACGCCCTTGCCCGCGAGGTCGCCGGTCGAGAACTCGCGTGAGGCGGTCGGGTCGTAGAGGAACAGCTCCGCGGGCGCGCCCGCCTCCAGCGGGAGGCCGTGGCCGTCCAGCCGGCCGATCCGGGCCGGCGCGGCGGAGAGCACGCGGGCGATGTCGGTCCAGCCGAGGAGGCCGTTGTCGACCACCGAGGCCTGCACGACCGAGAGCGCGGACTCCAGCCCGACCATCCCGAACGCGGCTGCGTCCCACTCGCAGTCCTTGGACTCCACCGGGTGCGGCGCGTGGTCGGTCGCGACGATGTCGATCGTGCCGTCCGCGAGGCCGGCGCGCAGCGCCTCCACGTCCTCTGCGCGGCGCAGCGGCGGGTTGACCTTGTATCGGGCGTCGTAGCCGGAGGCGAGCTCCTCGGTGAGCAGCAGGTGGTGCGGCGTCACCTCGGCCGTGACGTCGACGCCGCGCGCCTTCGCCCAGCGGATCACGTCCACCGAGCCGGCGGTCGAGACGTGGCAGACATGCAGCCGGGAGCCGACGTGCTCGGCGAGGAGCACGTCACGGGCGATGATCGACTCCTCGGCGACGGCCGGCCAGCCGGTCAGACCCAGCTCACCGGACAGCGCGCCCTCGTTCATCTGGGCGTCCTCGGTGAGCCGCGGCTCCTGCGCGTGCTGCGCGATCACGCCGCCGAACGCTTTGACGTACTCCAGCGCGCGGCGCATCAGCAGCGGGTCGGAGACGCACTTGCCGTCGTCGGAGAAGACCCGCACCTTGGCGCGGGAGTCGGCCATCGCGCCGAGCTCGGCCAGCCGCTCCCCCGCCAGGCCCACGGTCACAGCGCCGATCGGCTGCACGGTCGCGTAGCCGGCGGCCTCGCCGAGGCGGAGCACCTGCTCCACGACGCCGGCGGTGTCCGCGACCGGGGAGGTGTTCGCCATCGGGAAGACCGCGGTGAAGCCTCCCGCCGCCGCGGCGCGCGTGCCGGTCAGGACGGTCTCGCTCTGCTCGTAGCCGGGCTCGCGCAGGTGCGTGTGCAGGTCGACCAGGCCGGGCAGCGCAATCAGGCCGTCAGCGTCGATCACGGTCGCGCCGGCGTCGCCCGCGTCCGCGCCGGTGGCGGCGATCCGCCCGTCGGCGAGGAGGAGGTCGGTGCGCGTCCCGTCGGCCAGAGTCGCTCCGCGGATCAGAAACCTCTGCGTCGCACTCTCACTCATCGCACACCACCATCGTTCGTCGTCCGCCCATCGCTCATGGTCTGGGAACTGTTGTCGCCTCCGGAGAGCAGCAGGTACAGGGCGGCCATTCGCACGGACACGCCGTTGGCGACCTGCTCCCGCACCGTCGACCGCGGCGAGTCGGCAGCGGCCGCCGAGATCTCCAGCCCGCGATTCATCGGTCCCGGGTGCATCACAATGCTATCGGCCCCGAGCCGGCTCAGCCGTTCGTCGTCCAGCCCCCAGCGCCGCGCGTACTCGCGCTCGGACGGGAAGTAGGCCGCGTGCATCCGCTCGCCCTGGATGCGCAGCATCATCACGACGTCCGGTCCGGCGTCGATCGCCGTGTCCAGGTCGTAGCCGATCGCGGCCGGCCAGCTGGACACGTCCACCGGCAGCAGGGTCGGCGGCGCGACCAGGCTCACCCGCGCGCCGAGGGTCCGCAGCAGCCAGACGTTCGACCGGGCGACCCGGGAGTGCAGGATGTCGCCGACGATCGTCACCGTCACGCCGTCGAGGTCGTGCCCGCGCGACGCGCGGCCGTGCAGCCGGCGCCGCATCGTGAACGCGTCGAGCAGCGCCTGGGTCGGGTGCTCATGCGTGCCGTCGCCGGCGTTGATCACGCCCGCGTCGATCCAGCCGCTGGTCGCGAGCGTCTGCGGGGCGCCCGAGGCGCTGTGCCGCACGACGACAGCGTCCGCGCCCATCGCGGCGAGCGTCTGCGCGGTGTCCTTCAGGCTCTCGCCCTTGGAGACGCTGGAGCCCTTGGCGGAGAAGTTGATGACGTCCGCCGAGAGCCGCTTCGCCGCCGCCTCGAACGAGATGCGCGTGCGGGTGGAGTCCTCGAAGAACAGGTTGACGACCGTCTTGCCGCGCAGGGTGGGCAACTTCTTGACCTCGCGATCCTGCACGTCGGCCATGTCCTCTGCGACGTCGAGCAGGGTGATCGCGTCGTCGCGCGACAGGGTCTTGGTGCTCAGCAGGTGCCTCATGCGCGCGCTCCGTCCGTGTTGGCCGCCGGGCCGTCGATGGTCACCGACTCCTCGCCGTCGACCTCGTCCAGCCGGACGAAGATCCGCTCGGAGGCCGCCGACGGCAGGTTCTTGCCGACGAAGTCCGCCCGGATCGGCAGCTCGCGGTGCCCGCGGTCGATCAGCACGGCGAGCCGGACGGCCCGTGGCCTGCCCAGGTCGCTGAGCGCGTCGAGCGCCGCGCGGATCGTGCGGCCCGAGAAGAGCACGTCGTCCACCAGCACGACGGTCCGCCCGTCGATCGACCCCGGCAGGGAGGTCGGCTGCGGCGCCCGGGTGGGATGCCGCGACAGATCGTCGCGGTACATCGTCACGTCGAGTGCGCCGACGATCTCGTCGGGCGACGCGATCGAGTCGGGCTCGATCCGCTGGATGTTCTCGGCGATCCGCCGGGCCAGGACGACGCCGCGCGTCGGGATGCCCAGGATCACCAGGTCGTTCGTTCCCCGGTTGGACTCCAGGATCTCGTGCGAGATCCGAGTCAACGCCCGGGCGATGTCAGCCTGTTGCAGCACGGTGCGCGCTGTCATGCCGACCTCCTTCCCCGCCTCACAGGACGGCTGTTAAAGGATGCCAATTGGGTCGAGCCTAGCAGGACTCCCGGGATCACCGACCGAGGAAGCTCGCGAACTCCTTCTCGTCGCTGATCGAGCCGGTGTACTGCTTGCCGTCCACCAGCACGGTCGGCGTGCCCTGGATGTTGTCGAGCACCTTCTTGCCGTCGACTGTGATCGGCCCGGACTGCGAGTGCGCCGTGTTCGCCTGCGCCCACGCCTGGTAGGGCCCGCTGCGGTCGATGCAGCCGGAGATGTCGGTGATGCCGTGGTCCGTCGCGAGCTTGGCGAGCTGCTTGTCGGTGAGGCCGCTGGAGTTCTCCTCCGGCTGGTTCGCCAACAGCGCCTGGTAGTAGTCCAGCGTGCGGTCGGGGTCGTGCACCGCGACGCAGACGAGCGCCGCCGACGCCCGGGTGGAGTACCCGGTGCCGTTCGACGCGCGGTCCAGGAAGGTCAGCGGATGCAGCCGGAGGGTGATCGAGCCGTCCTTGACGGCGCTCGGCAGCGTCGCGCCGTTCGACTTCTCGAACGCGCCGCACACCGGGCACATCGGGTCGAACCACAGGTCGACCTTCTTCGGGCCGGAGCCCGCCCAGACGTAGCCGCCGTCGAAGTTCGCCGCGCCGTCCGTACCCGTGGCGGGCTTCGCCGTGGCGACGGGGACGTTCGAGTTGCCGCCGAGAAGCGAGCACGACGCGACGCCCGCGCTGACCGCGACCGCGAGCAGGGCTGCGGCGACGATCCGGCGGAGCCGACGCGGCCGGGCCGTGCGCGGCCGGGTCATGCGCGCTGCGGTCGGTTCTGCGCGATCTTCGCCAGCAGCCCGTTCACGAAGCCGGCCGAGTCGTCCGTCGACAGCACGGTCGCGGCCTCAACGGCCTCCGAGATGGCGACGCCGTCGGGCACCTCGTCGTTGAAGAGCAGCTCCCAGACGCCGATGCGCAGGATGGCGCGGTCGACCGCGGGCATCCGCGCCAGGGTCCAGCCCTGGGCGTATGTCTCGATCTGCTCGTCGATCTCGTCCTGGTGGTCGATCACGCCGTCGACGATCTCACGGGCGTACAGCCAGGAGGCCTCACGCGTCGGCTCGTTGGCCGCGCGCTCCGCCTCCGCCGCCAGCGCCTGCGGCAGGGTGAGCTGCCGCAGGTCGGCGCTGAACAGCACATCGAGGGCGCGCTTGCGCGCCTTGGTCCGGGCGCTCACTAGTCGTTGACGCGGCCGAGGTAGTCGCCCGTGCGGGTGTCGACCTTGACCTTGGTGCCGGTCTCCAGGAACAGCGGGACTTGGATCTGGTAGCCGGTCTCCACGGTCGCCGGCTTGGTGCCGCCGGTGGAGCGGTCGCCCTGCAGGCCCGGCTCGGTGTAGGTGATCTCCAGCACGACCGACGCGGGGAGCTCGACGTACAGCGGCGACTCCTCGTGCAGCGCGACGGTCACGTTCTGGTTCTCGAGCATGAAGTTGGCGGCGTCGCCGACGATCGGGCCGGGGATGGTGATCTGGTTGTAGTCGCTGGTGTCCATGAAGACGAAGTCGGCGCCGTCCTGGTACAGGTACTGGTAGTCGCGGCGGTCGACGTTGGTGATCTCGATCTTCGCGCCCGCGTTGTAGGTGCGGTCGACGGTCTTGCCGGTGGTGACGTTCTTCAGCTTCGTGCGGACGAACGCTCCACCCTTGCCCGGCTTGACGTGCTGGAACTCGATGACGCTCCAGAGCTGTCCGTCGATGTTGAGGACGATGCCGTTCTTGATGTCAGCGGTCGATGCCATGCCAGAGTTCCATTCGCTTTGCGGAAGATTCAGGTGGGAGCGGCGCACCGCGCCGTCCACGACGGGCTCAGCGCACGGAGCCCCAGAAGATTCTAGACGTCAGCGCGCGTTTCGGCGAATGTGCGCGAGAGCGAGCCGGTACGAGTCGAACCCGAAGCCGGCGATCACGCCGGTGGAGACGGCGCTGATGACGCTGGTGTGCCGGAACTCCTCGCGGGCATGCGGGTTCGACAGGTGCACCTCGATGACGGTCCCGCCCGCCTTCGTCACCAGCGAGACGGCGTCGCGCAGCGCGTACGAGTAGTGCGTCCACGCGCCGGCGTTCAGGATGACCGGGCTGCCGGAGTCGGCGGCTTCGTGCAGCCAGCGCAGCAGCTCGCCCTCGACGTCCGTCTGGCGCAGGTCGATGTCCAGCTCCGGTGCGTCCGCGACGAGCTGGGCGCGGAGGTCCTCCAGCGTGCCCGCGCCGTACACGTCCGGCTCGCGGGTGCCGAGCCTGCCGAGGTTGGGGCCGTTCAGGACGAGGACGGAAGTCATGCCGCTCACCCTACCGGCGCCTCGCCGTCGGCGAGCGGACGGACGCGCACCGCGGACCAGACGTCGTCCGTCTTCGCCATCAGGACCCGATCTCCTGGTACGCCGCGAACAGCAGGCTCTGGTCCGGCCCGGCGAGCACGGTCGGCCGGCCGATGTCGTCCAGCACGATGAAGCGCAGCAGGCTGCCGCGCGCCTTCTTGTCGCGCTGCATCGTCGCCAGCAGCGTCTGCCAGCGGCCGGCCGGGTAGCTGACCGGCAGGGTCAGCGACTCCAGGATGCGGCGGTGCCGCTCCACCGCCTCGTCGCTCAGGCGCCCGCTCAGCCGGCCGAGCTCGGCGGCGTAGACCATCCCGACGGAGACCGCAGCGCCGTGCCGCCACTGGTAGCGCTCGGCGTGCTCGATCGCGTGGCCGAGGGTGTGGCCGTAGTTGAGGATCTCGCGGAGGCCCTGCTCGGTGAAGTCCTCGCCCACCACGCGCGCCTTGATGCCGACGGACAGCTCCACCAGCCGGCGGAACTCCGCGGACTCCGGGTCGGTGGCGACGTCGACGTCGCGCTCGATGATGTCGAGGATCTCCGGCTCGGCGATGAACCCGTACTTGACGACCTCGGCGAAGCCCGCGAGCAGCTCGTTGCGGCCGAGGGAGGTCAGCGTGTCGAGGTCGCAGACAACGGCGGCCGGTGCGTAGAAGGCGCCGACCAGGTTCTTGCCCTCGGCGGTGTTGATGCCGGTCTTGCCGCCGACCGCGGCGTCCACCATGCCGAGAACGGTGGTCGGGACCTGCACCAGCCGCACGCCGCGCAGCCAGGTCGCGGCGACGAAGCCGGCCAGGTCGGTGACGGCGCCGCCGCCGAAGCCGACGACCGCGTCCGAGCGGGTGAAGTCGGCCTGGCCCATGATGCCCCACAGGAACGAGGCCACCTCGACGCGCTTGGCGGCCTCCGCGTCCGGGACCTCGGCGAGCAGCACCTCGTAGTGCTCGAGTAGGGACTCACGCAGCTCGGCCGCCGCGGCGCCGAGCGTCGGCGGGTGCACGACGAGCACCTTCTTCACCCCGGCGCCGAGGTACGCGGCGAGGTCGAACCGGAGTCCGCGACCGATGACCACCGGGTACGGGTTCGCCCCGGGGACGAGAATCTCGGCGGGCTGGTCGGTCATGACTCTCCTTGTTCGTGTTCGCTGCTTTGGCCTTCTTCCACCCAGCGCGCGATCTCCTCCACGATGGTCTCGATCGGCCGGGTCGAGGTGTCCGCGGTGTAGTCGGCGAGCGATCGGTAGAGCGGGGTGCGTGCTGCGACGAGCCGTTTCCAGGACTCCAGGTCGGTGACCAGCGGCCGCTTGCGGTTGGTGATCCGGGCGGCGATCGCCTCCGGCCGGACTTCCAGCAGCACGACCCGGGTCGCGGCGAGGTCGGCCTGCGTGTCCGGGTCGAGCACCGCTCCGCCGCCCAGCGACACGACGCCCGGCCGCGCGACGGCCTCCGCGACCGCGGCACGTTCCAGCGCACGGAAATAGGGCTCGCCGTGCTCGGCGAAGATCTCCGCGATGGCTCCGTGGCCGGCGACCACGACCGCGTCGGTGTCCACGAACGGGAGGCCGAGCCGCTTGGCCAGGCGCTTGCCCAGCCGCGTCTTGCCCGCCGCCGGCGGGCCGATCAGGACGATCGTCACGGGGCTCAGGCGTAGGGCGCGCTGACGCGCTCTGTCGCCAGGTTCTGCGGGATGGCGTCGAGGTAGCCGTGGAGGTTGCGCGCCGTCTCGGTGACCGAGTCGCCGCCGAACTTCTCCAGCATCGCGTTCGCGAGCACCAGCGCGACCATCGCCTCCGCGACCACCCCGGCCGCGGGGACGGCGCAGACGTCGGAGCGCTGGTGGTGGGCAGGCGCGGCCTCACTCGTGGCGATGTCGATGGTGCGCAGCGCGTGCGGGACGGTGGCGATCGGCTTCATGCCGGCACGGACGCGCAGCACGCTGCCGGTGCTCATCCCGCCCTCGGTGCCGCCCGCCTTGTCGCTGGTGCGCTGGATGGCGCCCTCCTCGGCCACGAGCTCGTCGTGCGCCTGCGAGCCCCGGCGGGTGGTGGTCAGGAAGCCGTCGCCGACCTCCACGCCCTTGATCGCCTGGATGCCCATCAGGGCGGCGGCGAGCTGCGCATCGAGGCGACGGTCCCAGTGCACGTGCGAGCCGAGCCCCGGCGGGAGGCCGTACGCGAGCACCTCCACGACCCCGCCGAGGGTGTCGCCCTCCTTGTGGGCGTCGTCGACCTCGGCCACCATCCGCTCGGAGGTGGCCGGGTCGAAGCAGCGCAGCGGGTCGGCGTCGAGGGTGGCCACGTCGGCGGGCGTCGGCAGCGGCGCGTCCTCGGGGACACGGACCGGGCCGATGGAAAGCGTGTGGCTGACCAGCGTGACGCCCAGCTCGGCGAGGAACGAGCGGGCGACGGCGCCGAGCGCGACGCGGGCCGCGGTCTCCCGGGCGCTAGCCCGCTCCAGGATCGGGCGGGCCTCGTTGAAGCCGTACTTCTGCATCCCGACCAGGTCGGCGTGGCCGGGACGCGGACGCGTCAGCGCTGCGCCGCGGCCGGTGGCGAGCTTCTCGGGGTCGACCGGCTCTGGGCTCATCACGTCGACCCACTTGGGCCACTCGGTGTTGCCGATGCGCAGCGCGATCGGGCTGCCGAGGCTCAGCCCGTGGCGGACACCGCCGGAGACCTCCAGCGCGTCCTGCTCGAACTTCATCCGCGCGCCGCGGCCGTAGCCCAGCTTGCGGCGGGCGAGATCGGCGCGGACGGCGTCCAGCGAGACGGGCACCCCGGCGGGGAGTCCCTCCAGGACGGCGATGAGTTCGGGGCCGTGGGATTCCCCGGCCGTGAGCCAACGAAGCATGCTTCGATTCTGGCACAGCGGGAGGGGGCCGCCTCCCGGCGTTACGGCCGGCGGGTGGTCCGGCTACTCCGCTTCACCCTCCACGGAGCCGTCGCCCACCGGAGCGCCCTCTGCGTCGATGCCGACCGCGGCGAGCATGGCCTCCAGCACTCCCTCTTCGTCCGGCAGCGGCTGCAGCACGTCGCCGGACACGAAGATGCGCACCTGAAGCAGCGCCTGCTGGGCCAGCATCGCAAGCCCCGAGACGACGCGGCCGCCGACGGCCTGCCAGGACGAGGCGAGCACGCTCGGCCACGGGTCGTACGCGACGTCGAGCAGCACGGCCTTGCGCCGGGTCGAGTCGGTGTAGAGCGCCTCGGTGGAGGCGCCCCCCGGCAGTGTGCTGATCACGAGCTGCGGCACATCCAGCGACCGGTCGGCCTGCGCGAACGAGCGGAGGCGGATCATCAGCCCGAGCCGGTGGGCCAGCGGCTCCAGCCAGACGCTCTTCTGCAGGTCGCGCACGTGCACGTCGACCCGTTCGGCGCCGAGCTCTGCGGCGGCGACCAGCGCGGACGCGGCGGTCGCTCCCCCGCCCAGGACGTGCACGTAGCGCGCCTGCTCCAGGCCGGCGGCGGACAGCGCACGCACGATCCCCGCGACGTCGGTGTTGAACCCGCTGATGTCGTCGCCGTCGAGCAGCACGGTGTTCGCGACGCCGGTCTGCTCCGCGACCCGGTCGGTCTCGGTGAGCAGCGGGATGACGGTCTGCTTCAGCGGCATCGTCAGCGACAGTCCGCGCCACTCCTCGCCCAGGCCGTCGAGGAAGGCGGACAGGCCGTCCTCGCTGACGTCGAGCTGGTCGTACGACCAGTCCAGTCCGAGCGCGGCGTAAGCAGCGCGGTGCAGGGCGGGAGACTTCGAGTGGCCGATCGGCGAGCCGAGGACGGCGAGGCGACGGGATGCGGTGGATGCGGGCGTCGGCTCCTCGTCCTCCAGCGGCTCCTCCTCGTCGGCGGCCTCGGCGGCCTCCGCGATCGCCTCCTCCTCGGCCTCGCGCGCGCGCTCAGCCTCCACCAGGTCGGCGATCAGCTCCTCGGCCGACGCCTCGGAGACCCCGTTCTCGACGGCGTCGAGCGACTCCTCGGCCGGCTCGGCCTTCGCGGGCTTCGGTCGAGGGGCGCGCGCATTCGCGGCGGCCGCGGACGTCGGTTCGTCACTCATAGCCGGGGTTGTCCTTCATCCATTGCTGCCACTTCGCGACTGCCGCGTCGTGCTCCGCCTGCGTGGTCGAGAAGATCGTCTCGCCGGTCTTGAGGTTCCAGGTCACGAAGTACATCCAGGTGCCGTCCGCGGGGTGCGTCACCGCGTTGAGCGCGAGGTCGCCCGGGTTGGAGATCGGACCGACCGGGAGGCCGGGGTGCGCGTATGTGTTGTAGGGGTTGGATGCGTCGGCGCGCTCGGCGTCGGTGGTCGTGACCCGGTCGGTGTGACCGGTTCCGTACGCCACGGTCGCGTCGGACTGGAGGTCCCAGCCCTGCGCCAGCCGGTTGAGGAACACGCGGGCGACCTTCGGGTAGTCGTCCTTCAGCCCTGCCTCGCGCTGCACGACGGAGGCGAGGATCACATCGTTCCAGCGGTCCGCGACCGGCACGCCCGCCTGGTCCATCGCCTGGAACGACCGGTCCACCATGGTCTTGATCGCGTCGTGCGGTGTGATGCCGGGGGCGAAGGTGTAGGTCGCCGGGAACAGGAAGCCCTCCAGCGTCTTGGCCTGGGCCGGCAGCCCGAAGTCGGCCGGGTTGGCGGCGGCCTGCTGCAGCTCGGCGAGCGGGATCTTCGTGGCGGTCGCCACGGTCTGCAGCGCGTCCTTCTCGGCTGTGCCCTCGGGGATCACCGCCGTGTTCTGTAGTCTGCTGGCCGGGTCCTGCAGCGCCGCGAGGGCGGCCTTGGCGCTCATGTGCTTCGCCAGCTTGAAGACACCCGGCTGCCAGACGACCTGCGGCTGCTGGTGCAGCACGAGCGTGTAGAACGCCTGGTAGCTCTTGGTCACGCCCGCCTTCTGCAGGTTGGTGGCGATCGAACTCCCGTCGTCGCCCGACTTGATCGTGAACGTCACCGAGCCGGTGCCGTTGCCCGTGTAGTCGTCGTTCTGCGGCATGACCTTCGCGACGAGGGCGGCGACCTGCGGCTGGAACGCCATGAAGCCGCCGGCCGCGAGGCCGCCGAGGACCAGGATGATGACGAGGGTGATGACGAGCCGCTTCAGCCAGCGCCGCTTGCGGCGGGGCTGCTCATGCGACAGGTAGTTCTGCTGACGCCATGCGAGCGGCGACTCCCCCCGGCCGCCGCCGGACGCGTCGGTGTCGCCGTCCGCGTTCCCAGCGAGCGACGCGAAGATCGCGTGAGCCGAATCGTCGAACCGGCCGTGATCGTGGGCTGCCGCACCGTGGACGGCCTCGTGGCGCGCCGAGGCGCCGACCGACTCGCGCTCGGAGCCGCGGGCGGCGTCGACCGCCACGGGCCCGGTCACCACGGAGTCGAAGTCCAGGCCATCCAGGGTCTCGCGGTTCGCCGGCGTCTCGGCGGGCGGAGGCGTCCACGGGCCCGGGGTCTGCGGGTTGCGGGCGTCGGTGTCCCGGGCCGGCTGGTCCGGAGCGGCCTCCTGTGGAGCAGCTTCCTGAGGGGCTGCTTCCTGACCCCGGCCCCGCTGAGCCTCCTCGGCCTCCCTCGCCTGGCGCGCCTCGCGCCTGGTCATCGGCTGCTGCCGGTTGACGGCCGGGAAGACGGGCGGTTCCGGCTTCTCCTGCGGGTTCTGCGACAAACTAGGGTCCAATGCTCGGTTCGACGGGTTGGCCCGGCGGACGGCCTGAAGCGCGCTCCGCGTCGAGGGCGTGCTGCAAAATTATCGTGGCGGCCACCTGATCCACCACCGGACGCGCGCTTTTCGCGTTCTTGCCCGACGCCCGGAGCGCCGAGTGGGCCGACACGGTCGAGAGCCGTTCGTCCACCAGTCGCACCGGGACATCCACCTCGGCGTCGAGCGCTTCCGCGAAGGCGACGGCGTCCGCCGTCGACGCGGTGTGCGCACCCGAGAGCGCCAGAGGCAACCCGACGATAATCTCGAAAACTCCGAGTTCGGTCACAATTTCCGCGATCCTGCGCCGATCCGCAGCATCCTCGGAGCGTGCGACCGTCTCCACCGGAGTCGCCAGCATCCCGTGGAGGTCGGACCGGCTCACGCCGATCCGCACCTTCCCGACGTCGATGCCGAGCCGCACTCCGGTCCTCACCCGGTCAGCCGATCGCCGAGACCACCGCGGACAGCGCGGCCGGGATCGCCTCGGCGTCCGTGCCTCCGCCCTGCGCCAGGTCGGCCTTGCCGCCGCCGCCGCCGCCCAGCACACCGGAGGCCGTCTTGGCGAGCGCGCCCGCGTTGACGCCGGCGTCGCGCGCGGCCTGGTTGGTCGCGACGATCACGACGGGCTTGCCCGCCGCGCGCGCCGCGAGGGCGACCGTCGCCGCGTCCGAGCCGAGGCGCTCACGGACGGTCGTCGCCAGCAGGCGCAGGTCGTCGGCCGAGTTGAGCGTGCCGGCGTCCTCCGCCACCACGGTGACGGCGCCGCGACGGGTGGCCGACTGCAACAGCGCAGGCACCTTGTCGAGGACCGCGCGGGCCTCGAACGCCTGGATGCGCTTCTCGGCGGCCTTCAGGTTCGCCATCAGGTCCGCGATCTTCTCGGGGAGCTGCTCGCGCGGCGTCTTGAGCGCGCCGGAGAGCTGCGACACGATCGTGCGCTCCACGGCGAGGTCCTGGAACGCCTCCAGGCCGACCAGCGACTCCACGCGGCGGTTCGTCGAGCCGACCGACGACTCGCTGACCAGGTTGATCATGCCGATCTCGGCGCTGGAGGACACATGCGTGCCCGCGCACAGCTCGCGCGACCACGGGCCGCCGATGTCGACCACCCGGACGACGTCGCCGTACTTCTCGCCGAACAGCGCCATCGCGCCGAGCGCCTTGGCCTCCGCCAGCGGCAGCTCGCGCGTCGTCACCTGCAGGTTGTCGCGGATCGCGTTGTTGGAGATCTCCTCGATCTCGCTGCGGGTCTCCGGCGACAGCGCCTGGTTCCAGGAGAAGTCGAGGCGCAGGTAGCCGGCCTTGTTGAACGAGCCGGACTGGTGCGCGTTGGGGCCGAGCACCTGGCGCAGCGCCGCGTGGATGATGTGCGTGCCGGAGTGCGCCTGCTTGGCGCCGCGACGGTACTCCGCGTCCACGAGGCTGGTCGCCGGAGCGCCGACGCCGACCTCGCCGCTGCGGACCAGCACCTTGTGGCTGATCAGACCCTTCACCGGCTTCTGCACGTCGAGGACGTCGAGCTCGTAGCCCGGGCCCACGATGGCGCCGGCGTCGGCGTCCTGACCGCCGGATTCCGCGTAGAGGGAGGTCGCGCCCAGGATGATCTCGGCGACCTGGCCTTCGCGCGCGACGTTCACGGACTGGCCGTCGACGATCAGGCCGAGCACGCTCGACTCCGTCTCGAGGTCGGTGTAGCCGGTGAACACCGTCTCGCCCTGCGCGCGGAACGCGCTGTAGACGGACAGGTCGGCGAGGGCGGTCTTCTTCGCCTTGGCGTCCGCCTTCGCGCGGGCGCGCTGGTCGGCCATCAGCGTGTCGAACGCGGCGCGGTCGACGCTGAGGCCGGCCTCCTCCGCCATCTCGAGGGTGAGGTCGATCGGGAAGCCGTAGGTGTCGTGGAGCAGGAACGCGGTGTCGCCGGCGAGCTCGTCCTTGCCCGCGCCCTTCGTGTTCGCGACGGCCGTGTCGAGGATGGTCGTGCCGGACGCGAGCGTGCGCAGGAAGGTCTCCTCCTCCGCGTAGGCGAGCTGCGACGTGCGCGCGAACTCCGCCTCCACCTCGGGGTAGGCCGCCTTCATGGCGTCGCGGGAGGCCGGGAAGAGCTCAGGGAAGGTCGCCGTCTCGACGCCCAGCAGCCGCATCGCGCGCACCGTGCGGCGCAGCAGGCGGCGCAGCACGTAGCCGCGGCCCTCGTTGGACGGCGTCACGCCGTCGGTCATCAGCATGAGCGCGCTGCGGACGTGGTCGGCCACGACGCGCAGGCGCACGTCGTCCTCGTGCGCCTCGTTGCCGTAGGGCTTGCCGGCCAGCGCCGCGGCGCGGTCGAGCACTGGGCGCACCTGGTCGATCTCGTACATGTTGTCGACGCCCTGCTTGATGAACGCGACGCGCTCCAGGCCGAGGCCGGTGTCGATGTTCTTCTTCGGCAGGTCGCCGAGGATCTCGAAGTCCTTCTTGCCGGTGCCCTCGCCGCGCAGGTACTGCATGAAGACGAGGTTCCAGATCTCGACGTAGCGGTCGTCGTCCGTCGCCGGGCCGCCGTCGATCCCGTAGGCGGGGCCGCGGTCGAAGAAGATCTCCGAGCAGGGGCCGGCCGGGCCGGGCTGGCCGGTCGACCAGTAGTTGGTGTCCTTGCCGAGGCCCTGGATGCGCTCGGCCGGCAGGCCCGCGACGCGCGTCCAGATCTCCCGGGCCTCGTCGTCCTCCTCGTAGACCGTGACCCAGAGGTCCTTCGGGTCGAAGCCGAGGCCGCCCTCGTCCTCGGGGAGGGTGAGGAGGTCCCAGGCGAACGTGATCGCCTGCTCCTTGAAGTAGTCGCCGAACGAGAAGTTGCCGCACATCTGGAAGAACGTGCCGTGACGAGGGGTCTTGCCGACCTCCTCGATGTCCAGGGTGCGGATGCACTTCTGGACGCTGGTCGCGCGCGGGAACGGCGCGGGGACCACGCCCGTCAGATACGGGACAAACGGCACCATCCCGGCCACCGTGAACAGCAGCGACGGGTCGTCGCTGACCAGCGAGGCGGACGGGACGACGGTGTGCCCGCGCGTGGCGAAGAAGTCGAGCCAGCGGCGGTGGATTTCAGCAGTCTGCATGGTTTCCGGTCGATCGAGGGGTGGAGCGGGGAGACGAGAGGCGGAAAAGGCGGGAGGTCAGTCGCCGTCGATGGCCGAGCGGAGCTCGGCCTCGCGCTGACGGTAGCCGTCGGAGACGGCCTCCCCGAAGTCGCGCGCCTTCTTGTCGAGCGTGCCGAAGAACTCGCGACCCCTGGGGGTCTCGTTGACCTTGTGGGCGACGACGAAGCCGAGAGCCACGCCGATCAGGAGCCACAGGAAACTCTTCATTGCCGGATCTTCCCTCCCTGGATGCGCAGTGAGCGCAGCTGCGCGTTCAGCGCACTCGCGCAAGTCTAGTCCGCCTGGCGGCGGGAACGCCGGGAGGCCCCGGGCACCCGGAGGGCGGCGCGGACGGCGGCGCTGAAGCCCGCCAGCTTGATCAGCGGACCGCCGACGGTGGCGGCGAACAGCGCCACCAGCGCGGACACATTGCCGGTCACGTCCGCCACGTTCCGGGTGATCGTGTCGACCCGGGCCAGCTGCTTGTTGGTCTCCTGGATCGTGGTCGCCGTCTCCTCCAGGATCGGCGTGATGCCGTCGCTGGCCTCCTTGATGGCGTCGCGCGTGGAGTCGAGCACGCGGCCGAGCTTCAGCAGCGGAACGGCGATGAATCCGACCAGGACGGCGAACACGGCCGCCGCGATCAGTCCTGCGATGTCGCCTCCGGACATGTCGGCCTCCTCCATTCCGTCACGGGCATACGACCCCCAGCGTACGGGAAACCGGTCCGGGTTGGACCCGGCAAACGAGGGAGAACGAGAAACGGGGCCGCGGCCGAAGCCACGACCCCGTTCTGCGGGAGTCTCTCGCTCGCCTTAGCGGGCGGCGTAGTACTCGACGACGAGCTGGACGTCGCAGGTGACGGGCACCTCGGCGCGCTTCGGGCGACGCACGAGGCGGGCCTGGAGCTTGTCGATCTCGACGTCGAGGTAGGCCGGGACCTTGGGCAGGACGTCGACGTGACCGCCGGCGGCCGCGACCTGGAAGGGCTCGGTGCCCTCGGAGCGGGCCTTGACGTGGATGAGCTGACCCGGCTTCACGCGGAAGGACGGGCGGTCGACGATCTTGCCGTCGACGAGGATGTGGCGGTGCACCACGAACTGGCGGGCCTGCGAGATGGTGCGGGCGAAGCCGGCGCGGAGGACCAGGGCGTCGAGGCGCATCTCGAGGAGCTCGACCAGGTTCTCACCGGTCAGGCCCTGCGTGCGGCGGGCCTCTTCGAACGCGATGCGGATCTGCTTCTCGAGGATGCCGTACTGGGCGCGCAGACGCTGCTTCTCGCGCAGACGGACGGCGTAGTCGGAGTCCTGCTTGCGCTTGGTGCGGCCGTGCTCACCGGGAGCGTAGGGGCGCTTCTCCATGTAGCGGGCCGCCTTCGGGGTGAGGGCGATGCCCAGGGCGCGCGACTCGCGGGTCTTGCTGCGGGAACGTGAAGACACGATTTCCTTTCGGTTTTCTCTCTACGAATGTTGGTCGCAGACACACAGGGGTGCGCTGCGCAGGGTCTTTCACCTGCAAGAGAGAGGGATTGACGCCAGGGACGCCCGGCTACAGGGCCTGTCCCGTCGAGAGCGTGTTCCGGGCAGCCGCACCCTGAACGCGCTTCTAGGCCCGTCGATTCTAGCAGACCCGAGTCAGCGTCCGCGCACGATCCGGCGCAGCTTCGCCAGGCGTGCGGCGACATCGCGCTCGTTGCCGTGCTCGGTCGGCGCGTAGTACGTCGTGTCGGCCAGCTCGTCGGGCAGGTACTGCTGCTGGAGCACCCCGAGGGCGTCGTCGTGCGGGTACTTGTAGCCCTTGCCGTGGCCGAGCCGCTTGGCCCCGGGATAGTGCGCGTCGCGCAGGTGCTTGGGCACCCGGCCGATCTTCCCTGCACGTACGTCGGCGATCGCGGCGTCGAGCGCCATGTACGCCGCATTCGACTTCGGAGCGGTGGCGAGGTGGACGACCGCCTGCGCGAGCGGGATGCGCCCCTCGGGCATCCCGATGTACTGCACCGCGTCGGCGGCGGCGATGGCGACGACGAGGGCCTGCGGGTCGGCCATCCCGATGTCCTCGGACGCCGAGACGATGATTCTGCGGGCGATGAACCGGGGGTCCTCCCCCGCCTCGATCATCCGTGCCAGGTAGTGCAGCGCGGCGTCGACGTCCGAGCCGCGGACCGACTTGATGAAGGCGCTGATGACGTCGTAGTGCTCGTCGCCGTTGCGGTCGTAGCGCAGCAGGGCGCGGTCGACCGCCTGCGCCACCAGCTCGGCGGTGATGACCGGCTTCTTCTTGGAGGTCGCGGGGGTCGCCGAGGCGGCGGAGACGGACGCGGCCTCCAGAGCCGTGAGCGCGCGGCGGGCGTCGCCGGACGCCAGCCGGATGAGCACGGCGCGCGCCTCGTCCTCCACCGTGTACTGGCCGCCCAGCCCGCGGTCGTCGGCGACGGCGCGGTCGATGACCACCCCGAGGTCCTCGTCGCTCAGCGTCTCCAGCGTGAGCAGGAGCGAGCGCGACAGCAGCGGGGAGATGACCGAGAACGACGGGTTCTCCGTGGTGGCGGCGACCAGGATGACCCAGCCGTTCTCGACGCCGGGCAGCAGCGCGTCCTGCTGCGCCTTGGTGAAGCGGTGGATCTCGTCGAGGAAGAGGACGGTCGAGACGCCGTACAGGTCACGGGTCGAGAGCGCCTCGTCCATCACCAGCCGGACGTCCTTCACACCGGCGGTGACGGCCGACAGCTCCACGAACCGCCGACCCGACGAGTGCGCGATGGCCTGCGCCAACGTGGTCTTGCCCGTGCCGGGCGGGCCCCACAGGATCACCGACACGGAGCCGGTCTGGCCCTCCTTGTCGGAGGCCAGCGCGACCAGCGGCGAACCGGGCCGCAGCAGATGGCGCTGCCCGGCCACCTCGTCCAGCGACTTCGGCCGCATGCGCACGGCGAGAGGCGTCGCTCCCGTCTGGAGCCCAGGCTGCACATCGACCACCCGTCAAGAGTAGTCGGCGCCACTGACATCGGGGTCCGTGCGCATCGGGGTCCGTGCGCGCTCCGCCCGCGCCTGGGTTTGGGCGCTCATAGCCGCGCCGGATAGGGTTCGTGCAGCATCCATCCCGTCGTGCGGACCTCCGTCGGCGGCGATGGCTTCCATCCCCCGCTCGACGGCGCCCCCGGAGGACAGACGTGGCACCCAGCAAGCAGAACGACCGCGAAGCGCGACAGGCTCGCGAGCGCCTCCGGGCCTACCAGGCGCGGCAGACGGTGCACGAGGAGAAGGTCAAGCGCCGCAAGCGGGACAACTGGGTCGCCGGGATCGCCGTGCTCGTCATCGTCCTGCTGGCGGTCGGCACGCAGCTCCTGTTCTTCGCCAAGCCGGGCGCCACCAGCGCGTCCGCCTCGCCGTCGGCCTCGCCCTCGCCCACGTCGTCCGCCGCCGCGGGCGTGCCCTCCAAGAGCATCGCCGAGGGCCGCACCTGGACGGGCGACCTCACCATCAACGGCATCAAGCTCGGGGTCTCGCTGGACGGCAAGGCTGCGCCGCAGGCGGTGTCCTCCACCATCTCGCTGACGCAGAAGAAGTTCTACGACGGGCTCACCTGCCACCGCCTCACCAACGGCGGCTTCTACGTGCTGCAGTGCGGCGACCCGAACGGCGACGGCAGCGGCGGCCCCGGCTACTCCTACGGCCCGATCGAGAACGCGCCGAAAGATGACAAGTACCCGGCCGGGACCATCGCCATGGCCCGCCAGAGCGGCAACGCGAGCAGCCAGGGCAGCCAGTTCTTCATCGTCTACAAGGACACCACCATCCCGTCCGACTCCGCCGGCGGCTACACGGTCATCGGAAAGATCACCAGCGGCCTCCCCACCCTCATCTCCGACGTCACGGATAAGGGCGTCCAGGGCGGCAGCACCGACGGCAAGCCGGCCGTGACGACGAAGATCGACAGCTTCACGCTGCAGTGATCCCGGCGTGTGCAATAGGCTGATTCCCAACGTGGCACCGCAAGCAAGGTGAGGCTCTTGGCTACTTCTGAACAGCACCCCTGGGGTCGCGTCGACGAGACCGGCACCGTGTACGTCCGAGACGGCGATGGCGAGCGCGCCGTCGGCGAGTACCCGGACGGCACTCCGGAGGAGGCGATCGCCTACTTCGAGCGCAAGTACACCGACCTCGCCGGCCAGGTCGGCCTCCTGGAGCAGCGCGCCCGCCGCGGCGCCCCGGCGGCCGACGTCGCGAAGTCCGTCGCGAGTCTGCGCGCCTCGGTCGAGGGCGCGAACGCCGTCGGCGACCTGGCGTCGCTCATCACGCGGCTGGACGCCCTCGGCGGAACCGTCGAGGAGCTCACCGAGCAGCAGAGCGCCGAGGCGAAGGCCGCGCTGGAGCAGGCCGTCGCCGAGCGCACCGCGATCGTGGAGCAGGCGGAGGCCCTCGCCGCGCAGGACCCGGCTCGCACGCAGTGGAAGCAGACCACCGCCGAGCTGGACGCCCTCTTCGCGAGCTGGCAGGCCCATCAGCACGACGGTCCGCGCCTGCCCAAGAACGAGGCCAACGAGCTGTGGAAGCGGTTCCGCGCCGCGCGCTCGACCATCGAGCACAACCGCAAGGCCTTCTTCGCGGAGCTGGACAACCAGCACCGCGACGTGCGCGCCCGCAAGAACGCCCTCATCGAGCAGGCCGAGCGCCTCGTGCCGCAGGGCGCGGACGGCGTGCCGGAGTACCGCCGCCTGCTCGATCAGTGGAAGCTGGCCGGCCGCGCGGGCAAGAAGAACGACGACGCGCTGTGGGCGCGGTTCAAGGCGGCGGGCGACGCCATCTACTCGGCCAAGGCCGAGGTCGACGCGCGCGACAACGTCGAGTACGAGGAGAACCTCACGCTCAAGCTCGCGCTGCTCGAGGAGGCGGAGCCGCTCCTGAAGGAGAAGGACCGCGAGACCGCGCGCACCAAGCTGCTCTCCATCCAGGAGCGCTGGGACGCCATCGGCCGCGTGCCGCGCGACCAGGTGCGCCCCATCGAGGACCGCCTGCGCAAGGTCGAGGCGGCCGTGCGCCGGCTGGACGAGGAGCACTGGGAGCGCAACAACCCCGAGAAGAAGGCGCGCTCCGAAGGGCTGGCCAGCCAGCTCAACGCGGCGATCGCCAAGCTGGAGCAGGAGCTCGAGGAGGCCAAGGCGAGCGGCGACTCTGCGAAGGTCAAGGCGGCCCAGGAGGCCCTCGACGCCCGCAAGGTGTGGCTGGACGCGCTCGGCTGACCCGTTCGGCGGCTGCGGGTTTGTTCTCCACAGCCCGCATGATCGGGTGAGTACTCCACGGATTCGCTGACGGCCGTCTCCGGCGGCTGCGACCGGCCCAGGCTGGACGCATGACAACAGCGCTCCCCCTCCTCCTCGACCGAAACGTCCTCCCGCTCGCCGAGCTCCTCTCGCTCGTGCTCGACGGCCAGCTCTACCGGGTCGGCGACGCGTTCGCCGTCACGGACACCCCCGACACCCCGTCACTGCGCGCGCAGGCGTTCGCGGCGCTGCGCCCGGCAAGCACGGTCGCCGATCGCGGCACCGCCGCCTGGATCCACGGCACCCGTTCGGCGCCGCCGGTGCGGCCTCAGGTGTGCGTCGACCGCCGGCGCCGCGGGCGCGTGCCTCCCGAGTTCGACGCACAGCAGCACGCCCTGGGCGCGGGCGACGTGGTCGAGCTGAGCGGCGTCCGGGTGACGGCGCCGCTGCGCACGGCTGCGGACCTGATGCTGACGCTCCCCCGGTTCGGCCCGGCGGAAGCCCTCGAGGTGCGCCACCTGCTCGCGTTGGGGCGCGTGCCACCGGACCGGCTCGGCGCCCAGCTCTCCCGGTCGCGCCGGCACGGAGCGACCAGGGCGCTCACCCGGATGTCCGTCGTCGAGCGGACGGAGCTGCCGGCTCCGGTCAGCCGGCGCTGACCCGATACACGTCGTAGACGCCGTCGATCCGGCGCACGGCGTTGAGCACGCGGTCGAGGTGAGTGGTATCGCCCATCTCGAACACGAAGCGGCTCAGCGCCAGCCGGTTGCTCGACGTCGTCACCGTCGCAGAAAGGATGTTGACATGGTGCTCGGACAGCACGCGCGTGACGTCGGAGAGCAGCCCGGAGCGGTCCAGGGCCTCCACCTGGATCTGCACCAGGAAGACGCTCTTCGAGCTCGGCGCCCACTCGACGTCGATCATCCGGTCGGGCTCCTGCAGCAGCGACTGCACGTTGTGGCAGTTCGCCTGGTGCACGGAGACGCCCTGGCCGCGCGTCACGAAGCCGACGATCGGGTCGCCCGGCACCGGCGTGCAGCACTTGGCGAGCTTCACCAGGATGTCGGGCGCGCCGCGCACGAGCACCCCGGAGTCGCTGTTGCGGAGCTGCTTGGGCCGGCCCTTGACCGGGATGTCCAGCTCGCCGTCGGACTCGACCTCGCTCTGCAGCGAGGCGACGATCTTCTCGATCACCGACTGCGTCGAGATGTGGCCCTCGCCGACGGACGCGTACAGCGACGAGACGTCGGGGTGCTTCAGCGACGACGCGACCTCCACCAGGGCGTCCTGCGTCATCAGCTTCTGCAGCGGCAGGTTCTGCTTGCGCATCGCGCGGGCGATGGCGTCCTTGCCCTGCTCGATCGCCTCGTCGCGGCGCTCTTTGGTGAACCACTGGCGGATCTTGTTGCGGGCGCGCGGGCTCTTGACGAAGTTCAGCCAGTCCTGGCTGGGGCCGGAGTCCGGGTTCTTCGAGGTGAAGATCTCCACCACGTCACCGGTCGAGAGCGTGCTCTCCAACGGCACCAGGCGGCCGTTCACCTTGGCGCCCATCGTGCGGTGGCCGACCTCGGTGTGCACGGCGTACGCGAAGTCGACCGGAGTCGCGCCCGCGGGCAGGCCGATCACGCGACCCTTCGGTGTGAAGACGTAGACCTCCTTCGCGCCGATCTCGAACCGGAGCGAGTCGAGGAACTCCGACGGGTCGGCCGTCTCGGCCTGCCAGTCGGAGATGTGCGCGAGCCAGGCCAGGTCGGTGTCCACCTTGCCCGGGCCGCCTGCGCTCTTGCCGGTGGTCTGCTCCTTGTACTTCCAGTGCGCCGCGACACCGAACTCGGCGCGCTGGTGCATCTCCTCGGTGCGGATCTGGATCTCGACCGGGCGGCCCTGCGGACCGATCACCGTGGTGTGCAGCGACTGGTACAGGTTGAACTTCGGGGTCGCGATGTAGTCCTTGAAGCGGCCGGGCATCGGCGTCCAGCGCGCGTGGATCGAGCCGAGCACGGCGTAGCAGTCGCGCACCGTGTTGACGAGCACGCGGATGCCGACCAGGTCGTAGATGTCGTCGAACTCGCGGCCGCGCACCACCATCTTCTGGTAGATCGAGTAGTACTGCTTCGGCCGGCCGACGACCTTGCCGCGGATCTTCGCGGTCTTGAGGTCGTCGTTGATCGCGTCGATCACCTGCTGCACGAGGCGCTCGCGCTCGGGCGTGCGCTGCTTCACCAGGCTCTCGATCTCGGCGTAGAGCTTGGGATAGAGCACGGCGAACGAGAGGTCTTCGAGCTCCCACTTGATCGTCTGGATACCGAGCCGGTGTGCGAGCGGCGCGTAGATCTCGAGCGTCTCGGTGGCTTTGCGCGTGGCGTTGGCCGCGGGGACGAAGCCCCAGGTTCGCGCGTTGTGCAGGCGGTCCGCCAGCTTGATGATCAGCACGCGGATGTCCTTCGACATCGCGACGATCATCTTGCGGACCGTCTCGGCCTGCGCGCTGTCGCCGTACTTGACCTTGTCGAGCTTCGTGACGCCGTCGACCAGCATCGCGATCTCGTCGCCGAACTGGTCACGCAGCTCGTCCAGCGTGTAGGCGGTGTCCTCCACTGTGTCGTGCAGCAGCGCGGCGGCGATGGTCTTGGCGCCGATCCCGAGGTCCGCGATGATCTGGGCCACCGCGACCGGGTGCGTGATGTACGGCTCGCCGGAGCGGCGCTTCTGCCCGTCGTGGGCGCGCTCCGCCACGGCGTAGGCGCGCTCGATCAGCGAGAGGTCAGCCTTCGGGTGGTGCATGCGCACCGTGCGGATCAGCGTGTCCACGGCGCCGGCGGGCTGCGCGCGGGAGAAGATCCGCGGCACGAGACGGCGCAGCGAGGCGGACTGCGGTGTCGTCGTGTCAACCATCTGCTCGCCTCCTGTCCTCCATTATCGCCGCTGTTCGCGCGCTCCCGTTCACGGGGGCGGCGCGACCGGCGCTCAGGCGGACGCTCCCGGGGGCCGACCGTGGTCCGAGGGCGCTGCGGAGGGCGCTTCCGCGGGCGCCTCCGGCGGTTCGACCGGCTCGGTGACGGGGCCTCCCGCGGCCTGCCAGGCCAGCATCCCGCCCGCGACGTTCGCGGCGGGGTAGTCGGCCTGCAGCAGCGCGTCGGTCACCATCCGCGACCGCCCTCCGCTGTGGCAGATCACCAGGATCTGGGCGTCCTCCGGCAGCTCGTGCTGACGTTCCCCGAGCTCGCCGAGCGGGATGTGGTGCGCGGCCGGCGCGTGGCCGGACTCCCACTCGTAGGCCTCGCGGACGTCGAGCAGCCAGGCGGCGCCGGCGTCGACCAGCTCGCGCGCACGCGCGGCACTCACCTCATCCTCCGACAGGTAGCGACCGCTCATGCGCCGACGCTACTCCGCCGGGACCGGCTCGGTCGCGGCGACCGTGGCCTTGGGCCGGATCGAGCGGACCTTCTGGTCGTGCTTCTTGATCGCGGCCTCGCCCTCGCGGAACTGCGAGTACATCGGTGCGGCCAGGAAGATCGTCGAGTACGTGCCCACGATGATGCCGATCAGCAGCGCGAGCGAGATGTCCCGCAGCGTGGCGGCGCCGAACGCGTAGGCGCCGATGAAGAGGATCGACGCGACCGGCAGCACGGCGACCACGGCCGTGTTGATCGAGCGGACGAGGGTCTGATTCACCGCCAGGTTCACCGCCTCCGGGAAGGTGCGCCGGGTGAGCTCCAGCTCCTCGCGGGTGTTCTCGCGGATCTTGTCGAACACCACGACCGTGTCGTACAGCGAGTAGCCGAGGATCGTCAGGAAGCCGATCATCGTCGCGGGCGACACCTCGAAGCCGACGAGGGCGTAGATCCCCGCGGTGATGATGAGGTCGTGGAAGAGCGAGATGATCGCCGACGCCGACATCTTCCAGGTGCGGAAGTACAGCGCCATCGCGATGAAGGCCAGCAGCAGGAACACAACCAGGCCCTGGATGGACTGCTGCGTCACGTCCGCGCCCCACGAGGGGCCGATGAAGGTCGAGGAGACCTCCGACGACGGGACGCCATAGGCCGAGGCCAGCGCGTCGGCGACGGCCTTGGTCTGGGTGTCGGAGAGCTGGTCGGTCTGCACCTGGATGGCGTTGTTGCCGACGACGCTGACGTGCGAGATCGCGTTGGGCACGACGCTCGCGACGGCGTTCTGCGCCTTGGTGGTGTCGGTGCTCTGCACCTGGCTGATCTGGAACTGCGATCCGCCGCGGAACTCGATCGAGAAGTTGAACCCGCCCTTGACGATCGGGATCAGGATCGAGAGCGCGACCATCACGATCGCGATGGCGTACCAGATCTTGCGCTTGCCGACGAAGTCGAACGAGCGCGCGCCCGTGTAGAGGTCGTTGCCGAACTTGGTGAGGCGGCTGGCCATCAGTTGTCCTTCCCCTCGGACGATCGATCGGAGGACGACGAGGAGGTCGAGGCGGAGGCGAGCTCCGCCGCCTTGCGCTCGGCGATCGTCTGGCGGCGGGCCGCCTCGCCGCTGCTGCGCGCGGCCTTGGCGGTGCCCACCAGCTCGGGCTTCGGCGCGCGGAACCGGGCGGCGCCGCGGTACACCGCGCCCAGCGCGTCCGGGTCGAGGCCGGAGAGCTTGTGGCCGCTGCTGAAGAAGCGCGTCGTGGCCAGGAGCTGGAGCGTCGGGTGAGTGAACAGCAGCACCACGATCACGTCGATGATGGTCGTCAGCCCCAGCGTAAACGCGAAGCCGCGCACGTTGGCCGCGGCCAGCACGTACAGCACGACGGCCGCGAGGAGGTTGGTCGCCTTGGACGCGTAGATCGTGCGGCGCGCACGGCCCCAGCCGGCCTCCACGGCGGATTCGAGACTGCGCCCGTCGCGCAGCTCGTCTCGTATTCGCTCGAAGTAGACGATGAACGAGTCCGCTGTGAAGCCGATCGCGACGATCAGACCTGCGACGCCCGCGAGGGAGAGCCGGTAGTCGTAGTGCCACGACATCAGCGAGATGGTGAGCCAGGTGAGCGTGCCGGCCACGACGAGCGAGACGATCGTCACCAGGCCGAGCAGACGGTACTGGAAGAAGGTGTAGATCGCGACCAGGATCAGGCCGATCAGACCGGCGATCAGGCCGCTGACGAGCTGCGAAGTTCCGAGCGTGGCCGAGATGTCGTCCTGGCTCTGCACCTTGAAGCTGAACGGCAGCGCGCCGAACTTGAGCTGGTCGGCGAGCGTCTTGGCGCTCTGCTCGGTGAAGTTGCCCGAGATCTGCGGCTTGCCGTCCGTGATGACCGCGTTCGTGGTCGGCGCCGAGATGACCCGGCCGTCGAGGACGATCGCGAACTGGTTCTGCGCGCCCTGGAGGGCGTTCAGCCGGGTCGTGACCGCGGCGAACTGCTTGGTGCCGGTCGAATCGAAGACGATGTTGACCGCCCACTGGCCGGTCGTCACGCCCTGCGAGCTCTGCATCAGGCCGGCGCTGGCGTCGGAGATGTTCTGGCCCTTCACCTCGACCGGGCCGAGCAGATACTTGACCGTGTTGTTGTCGTCGCAGGTGATCAGCGGCTTGTCGGTCGGCGCCGAGCTGAGGTCCTTGTTCTTGTTCGCGTCGCACGAGAAGGCGTTGAACTCCGCCTGCAGCGCGGGCGTCACCCAGGCCAGGTCACTGCCGTTCGTCGGCTTGGTCGACGGCGTGGACTGCAGACCGGGCGCCGGGCTCGGCGCCGGGGTCGACTTGCCGTCGGCGCCCACGACCTGGTTGGTCGGGCCGCTGGTCAGCAGCACGGGGCGGAAGTCGAGCCGCGCGCTGGCCTTGACGCGGTCGAGCGTCTGCTGGTCGGGCTTGCCCGGCAGCGACACCACGATGTTGCGCGAGCCCTCGGTGGAGATCTGCGCCTCGGAGACACCCGACGCGTCGATGCGCTGCCGGATGATCGAGACCGCCTGGTCGAGCTGCTGCTGCTGCACCGACTGACCGTTCTCGACCTGCGGGGCGAGGATGATCTGGGTGCCGCCCTCGAGGTCGAGGGCGAGCTTGGGCAGCCACGTCGCATTGCTGAACAGGACCCCGGCCGTGAGGGTCCCGAGCAGGACCACCACGAGTACTCCGAGCCACGTCAACGAACGCCAGGCTTTTTTGACCGGGGTCGACTTTGCCACCTAGGAACTCAGCTTTCTACGAGCGATCCGCGCACCCTCTCGGCGCGCGGAGCACAGGGATGCTATCAGTCGTCGCTCTTCGCGCCGGGCTTCTTCGGCGCGTCGTCGATCCGCTCACCGAACTCCGGAGCGGAGGACTCGGCCGGGATGGCGTGGTCCGTGTTGAGCTCCGGGGTCGCGACAGCCGTGTCGTCGAGCTCGGGGGTCTTCGGCTCCACCACGCGGGCGAGCACCTGGCGGTGCACCTTCACGACGTGGCCGGGGCTGGTCTCGATGACGGCGGTGTTGTCGTCCTCGTCGACGGACAGCAGGGTGCCGTACAGGCCGAAGTTGGTCATGACCTCGGCTCCTGGCACCATCTTCGAACGCGTCTCATCCTGCTCCTTGCGCCGCTTGCGGCTGTTGCGGAACATGAAGAAGACGAGGGCCGCCAAAATGACGACCATCACAATGGTCAACGGATCCATGGAGAAAGCCGAACCTTCCGGTGAAGTCAAGGGGGTGTGGCGAGTGGCCAGCTTGAATTATAGGTCATCCATCAGGGACGGTTGCTGTGAGTGCCCTAGTCGTTCGCCGCCAAGTCCAGGCCCGGACAGGCCGAAGTGCCGCCACGCCGCCGGCGTGGCGACCCGTCCGCGGGGCGTTCTGGACAGCAGTCCGATGCGGACCAGGAACGGCTCGACCACCGACTCGATGGTCTCCGCCTCCTCGCCGACCGACACCGCAAGCGTGTTGAGGCCGACCGGGCCGCCCTCGAACCGTTCCAGGATCGCGTGCAGCACGGCGCGGTCGAGGCGGTCGAGGCCGAGCGCGTCGACGTCGTAGAGCTCGAGGGCGGCGCGCACCGCCTCCAGGTCGGCACGGCGGCCGTGGACGAGCGCGTAGTCCCGCACCCGGCGCAGCAGCCGGTTCGCGATGCGCGGGGTCCCTCGGCAGCGCCCGGCGATCTCCGCCAGAGCGGAACGGTCGATCTCGAAGTCGAGCATCACGGCCGCGCGGGACAGCACCTGCGTCAGCTCGGTCTCGTCGTAGAACTCCAGGTGAGCGGTGAATCCGAAGCGGTCGCGCAGCGGGTTCGGAAGCAGGCCGGAGCGGGTGGTCGCCCCGACGAGCGTGAACGGCGCGAGGTCGAGCGGGATGGACGTGGCGCCCGCGCCTTTGCCGACCATGATGTCGATGCGGAAGTCCTCCATGGCGAGGTACAGCATCTCCTCCGCGGAACGCGCCATGCGGTGGATCTCGTCGATGAAGAGCACCTCCCCCGGCGTCAGCGACGACAGCAGCGCGGCGAGGTCGCCGGCGTGCTGGATGGCGGGGCCGCTGGAGAGCCGGAGCGGCCGCTCGCTCTCGTGGGCGACGATCATCGCGAGCGTGGTCTTGCCGAGCCCGGGAGGACCGGCCAGAAGGATGTGGTCAGCAGTGCGCTCCTGCATCTTCGCGGCCGTCAGCAGGAGCTGGAGCTGGCCGCGGACCTTCGCCTGCCCGACGAACTCGGACAGCGTGCGCGGTCGCAGCGCGCCCTCGAAGGCGAGCTCCGACTCCGACTCGAGCTCCGGCGCGGTGAGGTCGTCGCTCATCGCGCCGCCCCGCTCGCCGCACCGGCCGGACCGAGGCGCGCGAGGGAGAGCCGCAGCAGCGCCTGGACGGAGTCGCGCGCGCTCTCGTCCGTCTCGGCCACGACGTCGGACACCGCCTCCGCCGCGATCTTCTCCGGCCAGCCCAGGCCGACCAGCGCCACGATCACGCTGTCCGGGACGGCGGAAGGCGCTCCCGTGGCCTTCACCGCGCGGGCGGGTGCGCGCCGCGCGGCGGCGAGCTTGCCGGTCAGCGAGACGACGATGAGCTTGGCGGTCTTGGGACCGATTCCCGAGACCTTGCGGAACGGCGCGTCGTCGTCGGCCGCGACGGCGTCGGCGACCTGGTCGGGGCTGAGCACCGACAGCACCCCGATCGCGGACTTGGGGCCGACTCCGGACACGCCGGTGAGCAGCTCGAAGACCTGGAGTTGCTCGAGGTCGGCGAAGCCGAAGAGCTGCAGGGCGTCCTCCCGGACGATGAGCGACGTGAACACGAACGCCTCGTCGCCCACGCGCAGCGAGAGCACATGGTCGGGGGTGAGCTGCACGGCGAAGCCGACGCCGCCCACCTCGATCACGGCGTTGCCGCCGCTGGCAGAGAGGACGGTGCCGCGGAGGGAGGAGATCACCTGGCCAGCCTACGGGGAACGCCTGACGTCCGGGCGGACCGCTCGGCGGCGAGCCACGCGGCCTGCGCCGGGGTCTGCGCGGTGGTCTGGGCACCGGTCGGCGACACCGAGCCTGCGGCTCCGCTGTCCGCCGCGGGCGCCCCGCGCCACGCATGGCAGATCGCGATGGCGAGGGCGTCGGCGGCGTCCGCCGGCTTCGGCGCCTCGGCGAGCCCGAGGATGCGCGCGACCATGGCCTGGACCTGCTTCTTGTCCGCAGAGCCGTACCCGGTGATCGCCGCCTTGACCTCGCTCGGTGTGTGCAGGGCGACGCGGAGGCCGCGGCGCGCGGCCGCGTGCAGGGCGACTCCGCTCACCTGGGCGACGCCCATCACCGTGCGGAGGTTGTGCTGCGCGAACACGCGCTCGATCGCCACGACGTCCGGACGGTGGGCGTCCAGCAGCTCGTCGATCCCGGTGCCGACCGCCAGCAGCCGCTGCTCCAACGGCAGGTCCGGCGGCGTGCGGATGACCGTGACCTCCACGAGGGCGGCCTTCCGGTCGGGACGGACGTCGACGACGCCGACGCCGCAGCGCGTGAGACCCGGGTCGATGCCGAGCACCCGGATCGTCATGCGGCGCGCGCCTTACTCGTCGTCTTCGAGCTGCGCCTGCACCTCGGGGGTGAGGTCGAGGTTCGTGTAGACGTTCTGCACGTCGTCCGAGTCCTCCAGGGCGTCGATGAGGCGGAAGACCTTGCGCGCCAGCTCGGCGTCGGCCTCCACGTTGACCGTCGCGACGAACTCGGCGTCGGCCGAGTCGTAGTCGATGCCGGCCTCCTGCAGCGCGGTGCGCGCGGCGACCAGGTCGGTGGCCTCGGTCAGGACCTCGAAGCTCTCGCCGCGGTCGGTGACCTCCTCAGCGCCCGCGTCGAGCACGGCGGTGAGGACCGTGTCCTCGTCCACGCCGTCGGCGTGCGGGACCACGATGACGCCCTTGCGGTGGAAGTTGTACGCCACGCTGCCCGGGTCGGCCATCGTGCCGCCGTTGCGGGTCATCGCGGTGCGCACCTCGGCGGCCGCGCGGTTCCTGTTCTCGGTGAGGCACTCGATCAGGAGGGCGACGCCGCCGGGGCCGTAGCCCTCGTACATGATCGTCGCGTAGTCGACGGTCTCACCGGTGAGGCCCGCGCCGCGCTTGATCGCGCGGTCGATGTTGTCGTTGGGGACCGAGGTCTTCTTGGCCTTCTGGACCGCGTCGACCAGGGTCGGGTTGCCGGACATGTCCGCGCCGCCGGTCTTCGCCGCGACCTCGATGTTCTTGATGAGCTTGGCGAACGACTTGGCGCGACGGGCGTCGATGACGGCCTTCTTGTGCTTGGTCGTTGCCCACTTGGAATGCCCGGACACTGGTGCTCCCTCGAATTGCGGTTGAACCTGTCCATAATAATGCCTCGGCCGGGAGCGGCCCGAAGGCACGGCAGACGACCACGCCGCGATCGCAGGCGACCGCGGCGTGACCGCTCCGTCGTCAGACCGCGGCGTCCACCCGCGCGCCCACCCGGGCGCGCACCTTGTCCAGGAAGTACTCGTGGAACCGAGTGTCCCCGGTGATCTCCGGGTGGAACGACGTGCCGAGGAGGTCGCCCTGCTCGACGGCCACCACGCGGCCGTCCGGCACGCGGGCGAGCACGGTCGCCTTCTCCCCCACGCTCTCCACGATCGGCGCGCGGATGAACACCGCGTGCACCGGCTCCTCGCCGAGCTGCGGGATGTCGAGGTCGGTCTCGAACGAGTCCACCTGCGAGCCGAACGCGTTGCGGCGCACCGCGACGTCCAGGCCGCCGAGGCTCTGCTGCCCGGCGATCCCGTCGACGATGGCGTCCGCGAGCATGATCAGCCCCGCGCAGGTGCCGTAGACCGGCAGTCCGGCCGCAATGGCGGCCTTCAGCGGCTCGGCGACACCGAACGCACGCGACAGCTTGTCCATGACGCTGGACTCGCCGCCCGGGATCACCAGGCCGTCGATCCGCTCCAGCTCCTCCGCCCGGCGCACCGGGACCGCGTCGGCGCCGAGGCCCCGGAGGACCGCGAGGTGCTCGCGGAAGTCCCCCTGCAGGGCCAGGACGCCGACGCGCGGGCCGGAGACCGTCGCCGGCGCTGCCGTCGCGTTACCAGCCACGCTCGGCGAGGCGGTGCGGTGCAGCGAGGTCGGAGACGTTGATGCCGACCATCGCCTCGCCCAGGCCACGGGAGACCTCGGCGATGACCTGCGGGTCGTCGTAGAACGTGGTCGCCTTGACGATCGCGGCCGCGCGCTGCTCCGGGTTGCCCGACTTGAAGATGCCGGAGCCGACGAACACGCCGTCCGCGCCGAGCTGCATCATCATCGCCGCGTCGGCCGGGGTGGCCACGCCGCCCGCGGTGAAGAGCACGACGGGGAGCTTGCCGGTCTCGGCGATCTCCGCCACCAGCTCGTACGGAGCCTGGAGGTCCTTGGCCGCGACGTACAGCTCGTCCTTGGTCATCGACTTCAGCGCGTTGATCTCCGAGGTGATCTTGCGGATGTGCTTGGTGGCCTCCGAGACGTCGCCGGTGCCGGCCTCGCCCTTGGAGCGGATCATCGCCGCGCCCTCGTTGATGCGGCGCAGGGCCTCACCGAGGTTGGTGGCGCCGCAGACGAACGGGACGGTGAACTGCCACTTGTCGATGTGGTTGACGTAGTCGGCGGGCGAGAGCACCTCGGACTCGTCGATGTAGTCGACGTCGAGCGCCTGCAGCACCTGGGCCTCGACGAAGTGGCCGATGCGGGCCTTCGCCATGACCGGGATGGACACCTCGGCGATGATCGCCTCGATCAGGTCCGGGTCGCTCATCCGGGCGACGCCGCCCTGCGCGCGGATGTCAGCGGGGACGCGCTCCAGCGCCATGACGGCGACGGCGCCGGCGTCCTCGGCGATGCGGGCCTGCTCCGGCGTGACGACGTCCATGATGACGCCGCCCTTCAGCATCTCGGCCAGGCCGCGCTTGACCCGGCTCGACCCCGTTGCGGTGCCCTGTTCTGTGACTGTCATGATCGCCCTCTCGTGCGGAACAAAAACTGTTTTGGCCTATGCCGAAGATATCATCCTCGCGCGGGCTGGTTAGACTCGACGCCGGGGAGCGGACACGGCCCGGGGAGCGGATATGGACGAACAGGTCATCACGGGCACGACCGCGGCGGAGATCGCGGCGAGCGTGCGCGCGCTGCACGAGCGCGGGGCGCTGAGGCGCGGCGACGCCCTCCCCCCGGTGCGCGAGCTCGCCGCCCAGCTCCAGGTCAACCGCAACACGGCCGTCGCCGCCTACCGGCTGCTCGCGCAGGCCGGCGTGGTCGTCGCGCGCGGACGGGCCGGCACGGTCATCGCGGGTGTGGAGGCCGTGGCGCAGGAGGGCTACGCGGCCGACAGCGTGCTCCGCGACATCGGGACCGGCAACCCGGACCCCGCGCGCATCCCCGACCTGTCCTCGGCCCTGGCGCGCGCGACCGGGCGCCCGGTGCTCTACGGCGAGCCGGTGATCGACCCGGCGCTGGAGGCCATCGCACTTGCCTGGGTGCGGGAGGACCTCCCGGAACCCGACCTCCGGATCACCGTGACGAACGGCGCCGTCGACGCGGTCGAGCGCCTGCTCGCCCAGGCCCTGCTGCGCGACGACGCGGTGGCGCTGGAGGACCCGTGCTTCCTGGCCAGCATCCACACGGTGCGGCACGGCGGCTACCGCGCGGTTCCCGTGCCGGTGGACGCCGAGGGGATGACCGTCGACGGCCTCCGCGCGGCGCTCGACGCCGGCGTGCGCGCGATCATCTGCACGCCGCGTGCGCAGAACCCCACCGGGGCGACCCTCTCCCCCGCGCGCGCCGCCGCCCTGCGCGCGCTGCTGGCCGACCACCCGTACGTGCTCGTCATCGAGGACGACCACTTCTCCATGCTGTCGCAGCGCCCGTACGAGACGCTGATCGGCCCCGGCCACCGCCGCTTCGCGCTGGTCCGCTCGGTCTCGAAGTTCCTCGGGCCGGACATGTGCCTCGCCATCGCCGCGACCGACGCCGAGACCGCCGACCGGCTCGCCTTCCGACTGAGCCCGGGCACCACCTGGGTGAGCCACATCCTCCAGCGGCTCGTGCTCGCGCAGCTCACCGACGACACGGTGCTGCGGGAGGTCGCGGAGGCCGGGCGGCACTACGCCGCACAGAACGCGGCGTTCGCGGCGCGGCTGACGGCGCGGGGCCTGCCTGCCGAGGCCGGCGACGGGCTCAACCTGTGGGTGGAGCTGCCGGTCGAGGCGCGGGTCGTCGCCGAGCGGCTGATGCGGCGCGGCTGGCTGGCGCGCACCGGCGACGAGTTCGTGCTGGGCGGGCGGCCGGCGCCGTCGCACCATCTGCGGTTGACGGTGCACGACCTCGGCGAGGACGAGGCGGCCCGGCTGGTCGACGACCTCGTGGAGGCGGCCGAGCGGTCAGCGCCGCGCCCGTGATCTGCCCGCCCCTCTGATCTGCCCGCCGCTCTGGTCTGCCCGCGTTTCCGGTCTGGCAGGCTCGAAGGATGCGTATCCTCTCCATCCAGTCCGCCGTCGCCTACGGACACGTGGGCAACTCCGCCGCCGTGTTCCCACTTCAGCGCATCGGCGTGGAGGTGCTGCCCGTCTACACGGTGAACTTCTCCAACCACACCGGCTACGGCGCGTGGCGCGGGCCGCTGATCGCGCCTGAGGATGTGCGCGCGGTGATCACCGGGATCGAGGAGCGCGGCGTGCTCGGGACGATCGACGCCGTCCTCTCCGGATATCAGGGCGGCGAGGGCATCGGCGACGTGATCGTGGACGCCGTGGCGCGCGTCAAGGCGGCCAATCCGAACGCCGTGTACGCCTGCGACCCGGTGATGGGCAACGCGAAGTCCGGCTGCTTCGTCGCGCCGGCCATCCCGGAGCTGCTGCGCGACAAGGTCGTGCCGGTGGCCGACATCATCACGCCGAACCAGTTCGAGCTCGGCTACCTCACCGGCACGGAGCCGGGCGACCTGGAGTCCACGCTCGCCTCGGTCGACGCCGCGCGCGCGATGGGGCCGCGCACCGTCCTCGTCACGAGCGTGGAGCGCCCCGACCAGCCGGAGGACACCATCGAGATGCTGGCGGTGGACGACGCCGGCGCGTGGATCGTGCAGACCCCGCGGCTGCCGCTGAAGGCGAACGGCTCGGGCGACGTCACGGCGGCGCTGTTCACGGCGCACTACGTCGCCTCCGGTGACGCCGCGTCCGCGCTCAGCAAGACCGTGTCCAGCGTGTACGACCTGCTCGCGAACACCCTCGCTTCGGGCGAGCGCGAGCTCCAGCTCGTGGAGTCGCAGGAGTCCTACGCCCACCCCCGCGAGCAGTTCACGGTCACGCAGGTGCGCTGACCGCGCGTCAGGCCTTCGGCCAGGCGACTGCGAGGGCCTGCCGCACCTCGCCGAGGAGCTGCGGCAGCGCCTTGGTCTTGGCGATGATCGGGAAGAAGTTCGCGTCCTGCGCCCAGCGCGGCACGATGTGCTGGTGGAGGTGCGCCGCGATCCCGGCGCCGGCGACCACCCCCTGATTCATCCCGATGTTGAAGCCGTCGTTGCGGGAGACCTCGCGGATGACGCGCATCGCCGTCTGGGTGATGCTGCCGATCTCCGCGACCTCCTCCGGCGTCGCCTCGTCGTAGTTCGCGATGTGACGGTACGGGCAGACCAGCAGGTGGCCGCTGTTGTACGGGAAGAGGTTGAGCAGTGCGTAAGCGTGCTCGCCGCGCGCGACGATCAGCGCGTCCTCGTCGCTCAGACTGGGGGCGACGCAGAACGGGCAGTCGTCCTTGCCCGGCTGTTGCCCGTGCTGGATGTAGACCATCCGGTGCGGGGTCCACAGCCGCTGGAACTCGTCCGGCACCCCGGCGAGGTGCGACGGGTCGTCGATGCGGATGCTCTCCGCACCGGCGACCGCGTCGCCGTGCTCGCCACCGTGCTCGCCACCGCCGTGGTCGGCGTAGTCGTCCAGGCTCAGGCGGGCCATGCCGTGTCGACCAGCTCGTGGCTCTCGATGCTCGCGACGATCCGCTCGATCGCCTCGTCCACGGTCACGCCGTTGCGCTGCGTGCCGTCGCGGAAGCGGAAGCTGACCGTGCTCGCCGTGGCGTCCTCCTCGCCCACGATGAGCTGGAAGGGCACCTTGGCCTTGGTGTGCGTGCGGATCTTCTTCTGCATGCGGTCGTCGGAGTGGTCCACCTCGGCGCGCACTCCCCTGGCCTTCAGCCGCGCGATCACGTCGTCGAGGAACGGCGCGTAGTTGTCGGCGACCGGGATGCCCACGACCTGGACCGGCGACAGCCAGACAGGGAAGGCGCCCGCGTAGTGCTCCAGCAGGATCGCGAAGAACCGCTCGATCGAACCGAGCAGGGCCCGGTGGATCATCGCCGGCTGCTTGCGCGTGCCGTCGGCCGCGTTGTACTCCAGCTCGAACAGCTCCGGCTGGTTGAAGTCGAGCTGGACCGTGGAGAGCTGCCAGGTGCGCCCGATCGCGTCGCGCGCCTGCACCGAGATCTTCGGGCCGTAGAAGGCCGCTCCGCCCGGGTCGTCCACGAGCTCAAGCCCGGACTCGATCGCCACCTCGCGGAGGGTGTCGGTCGCGGTCTCCCAGCTCTCGTCGCTGCCGACGTACTTCTCCGGGTCCTTGGTGGAGAGCTCCAGGTAGAAGTCGGTGAGGCCGTAGCCGCGCAGAGTCTCCAGCACGAACTCGAGCTGGCGGGCGACCTCGTCCTTGATCTGGTCGTCGGCCACGTAGATGTGCGCGTCGTCCTGGGTGAGGCCGCGCACGCGGGTGAGGCCCGAGAGCGTGCCGGACTTCTCGTACCGGTAGACGGTGCCGAACTCCGCCAGCCGCAGCGGCAGCTCGCGGTAGCTGCGTCCGCGCGCCCGGAAGATCAGGTTGTGCATCGGGCAGTTCATGGGCTTCAGGTAGTAGTCCTGCCCCTGCCGGGTGATGTTGCCCTCGGCGTCGCGCTCCTCATCCAGGTGCATCGGCGGGAACATGCCGTCCTTGTACCAGTTGAGGTGCTGGCTGGTCTCGAAGAGGTGCGCCTTGGTGATGTGCGGCGTGTTCACGACCTCGTAGCCGTTCGCGATCAGCCGATCGCGCATGTAGTCCTCGATCTCCTTGCGGATGATCCCGCCCTTGGGGTGGAACACCGCCAGGCCCGAGCCGATCTCGTCGGGGAAGCTGAACAGGTCGAGCTCCGCGCCGAGCTTGCGGTGGTCGCGCTTGGCGGCCTCCTCCATGCGGGTCTGGTACGCGCGCAGCTCGTCCTTGCTGGGCCACGCGGTTCCGTAGATGCGCTGGAGCTGCGGGTTCTTCTCCGAGCCGCGCCAGTAGGCGGCCGCGACGCGGGTGAGCGCCCAGCCGTTGCCGATCATGCGCGTGTTCGGGAGGTGCGGGCCGCGGCAGAGGTCCTTCCAGACCGTCTCGCCAGTCTTCGGGTCGACGTTGTCGTAGATGGTCAGCTCGCCGGAGCCGACCTCCACTGCCGCGTCGCCCTCCACTGTCTCGTCTCCGCCGCTCGACTCCGCACCGGAGCCCTTGAGCCCGATCAGTTCGAGCTTGTACGGCTCGCCGGCGAGCTCGGCGCGCGCCTCGTCGTCGGTCACGACGCGGCGCACGAAGCGCTGGCCCGCTCGGACGATGCGCGCCATCTCCTTGTCGAGGGCCTTGAGGTCCTCGGGGGTGAACGGCTCGGCGACGTCGAAGTCGTAGTAGAACCCGTCGGTGATGGGCGGCCCGATGCCGAGCTTGGCCTCCGGGTTGATCGCCTGCACTGCCTGCGCGAGGACGTGCGCCGTGGAGTGGCGGAGGATGTTCAGACCGTCGGGCGAGTCGATGGTGACCGGCTCGACCGTGTCGGTGGTCGTGACGGTCGTCGCGAGGTCCTTCAGCTCACCGTTGACGCGCATCGCGACAACGGAACGGTCGGTGAAGAGCTCGAAGCCGTCGGCCACCTGTCCACTCCTAGAGTCGTATTCCAATGGGATGCGTCAACTCTAGTCGGCGCGAGCGCCCCCTCCATTCCGGGAGGGGGCACTCGGCACTGCGATGGACGCGCTACTTCGTGATCGCCGCGAAGAAGGAGGCGCCGTTCGGCGTCCCCACTCCGGTGGCGGTGTCGTAGCCCTTGGTGCTGTGGAGCGTCTGGTTCGGCGTCTCCTGGGTCCGCAGGCTGTAGCTGAGACCGCCCGCCGCGCTCTCGCTGTCGACGTAGTTGACCCGGAGGACGCTCGGCAGCGCCGAGCCGAACAGGTCGGCCTGGTCGACGTCGTAGTAGGCGGAGCCTCCCGCCGAGTACGCCCCGTAGATGCGCGGGTTCAGGAACCCGAGCGGGGAGCCGGCGACCTGGTTGGCGACGGCGGCGATGCCCGCGGTCAGCGGCGCGGCGACGGAGGTGCCGCCGATGCGGTACTCGTCGTAGTACGTGCCGTTGCTGAACGTCTGCGTCTGCCCGACGAGCAGGCCCGTGTTCGGGTCGGCCAGCGCGCTGATGTCGGGCACCAGCCGCCCTGAGGCCGAGCCGACCGCCGCAGCCTGGTACGACGGCTGCGCGAAGATGGTGCTCACGCCTCCGCCGCCACCGCCGTTGAAGCCGCCCGGCAGGGCCGTCTTGAATGTGCCGTCCAGCTCGTACGGGGCTCCGGACATGTGGTCGGTCGCCGTCGGGGTCACCGCGTCGAGCCCGGTCTGCCAGCCCACCTCGAACGACCGCTTCCAGCCGCTCTTGTTCAGCGCGGAAGTCGGGTCGTCGACCGAGGCGTAGCTCAGACCGGTCGGCGCGGCCGCGGTCGGCACGACCGAGGCCGAGCTGCCGCCGACGGCGGTCACCCACGGGCTGTCCGCGTAGAAGTCGACCGCCGGCTTGCCGAACGTGCCGACCTCGTCGCCGCCGTCACCGCTGGAGACGAACACGCCGATGCCGGTCGCCGCGGCCTGGATGAAGGTGTTGTTGAGGCTGTTGATGAAGCCCTGCGGCAGGGCCTCGCCCTGGAAGCCGTAGCTGATCGACAGGATGCTCGCCAGGTGCTTGTCGACGATGTGGTTGACCGACGCGTCGAAGTCCTGACGCGCGTTCGAGGAGCCGACGTAGAGCAGAGCGGCGTCCGGCGCGGTGGTGTGGATGGCCTCCGCGTCGAGCGTCTCCTCGCCGTAGAAGTCGCCTGGCGTCTGCTTCGGCGTGTCGGGGTGCTTGTACACGCCCGGCGCCACAACCTGCGTGATCTTCGGGGCCGGGAGGCCGTGCAGGCTGCTGTACTTCGTCACGTCCTGCACCAGCGTCGGGCTGGCGGTCGCGCCGACGAAGGCGACCGTCTGGCCGGCTCCCGTCGCGGCCACCGAGTCGAGTCCGTAGAGGCCGCGCACCTGGGCCGGCGTGTACCCGCACGGGGCGATCGGCTTGCTGCTGGTGCCGTACGCCGGTGCGTTGGGCATCGCGACCGTCTTCTCGCCATACCAGAGCGAGCACGGCTGACCGGCGCGGAAGCCCGCGGACGGGGCGCCGTGGACCTGGTTCGGGCCGTTGCCGTTCGTGTTGGTCGGCGCGATGAGGTCGGCTCCCTGGTCGAGGCCCGCCACGCTCTCGACGATGCCGTTGAGGGAGGCCGGGATGGTGACCGCAGACTCCGGAGCGCGCAGCGTGGTGCCGTACGCGTCGTACTCGCCGAGAGTGACGCCGAACGCGCTCTGCGCCTGGGCCACTGTGCCTTCAGCGGAGACGTACCGGTTGTTCGACGGCGTGTCCACGATCGAGAAGCCGGCGTTGCGCAGGAACTGCTGCACCGCGACCACGCTGGACTGCGCCGGCGCGAACTGCTTGCGGAACTGCTGCGGCGTCAGGTACTGCCGGTAGCTCGCCGAGCCGGGCGTGGACACGGCGAGCGCCGTCGCCGCGGCCTGCGCCTGGTTCTGCCACGGCAGGTACACCCGCAGGTCGACCGTGTCGGTCGCGGGGGCCGCGGAGCGGAGTGCCTTGGCGTTCGCCCACGCCGGCTGGCTGCCGGGCAGGGCGCTCCTTCCTGGAGCCGCGACGGCGGGCGACGCCGCCACCGCGGCAAAGAGAAGGGCCGCGCCGGTGGTGACGGCTGCGGCCCTGAGGGTTCTGGTTGTGTTGCGCATGGATGTCCTTTCACCAATGCGATGGATGCGCCGGTAAGCGCACGGCTATCCAACCCCTGTGAACGGGGGTAGACCAAGCATGGATTCCTGAGAAATCTCTCAGGAATAGGGGATGGTATCCGGGATGCTCTCACCCCGGCGCGCGCACAACTCCGTTGTTACGGTGGAACGCATGACCACGATCGAGATCGACATCCCGACCGCCCTCGACAGCACCGACCTGGACGCGATCCGCCGGCTGCTGCCGCAACTCTCCCGCTCGTCCACGTTCGACGAGGAGCGGCTGCTGGCGATGCTGGGCCACCCCGGCACCGACCTGCTCGTCGCCCGCGTGGACGGCGAGGTGGCCGGGATGGCGACTCTGGCGTCGTTCCCGCTCGCGACCGGCTGGCGCGGACACGTGGACGATGTGGTGGTGGACGACGCGCATCGCGGCCAGGGCATCGCCCGCAGGCTGTTGGAGGCGATCATCCAGCTCGCCGAGACGCGCGGCCTCCGGACGCTCGACCTGACCTCGCGCCCCAGCCGCCGGGCCGCGATCGCCCTGTACGAGTCGGTGGGGTTCGTTCGGCGGGAGTCGACGCTGATGCGGTACGCGGAGGTGCAGGACTGAGCCGCGTCTTCCTGCGTGGTTATACTCCTCCGCAAGGAGGGCGGACATGTACTTCACGATCCACACCCTGGACGGGAATCCGGACGAACTGCTCGCCGCCAAGCGGGAGCACTTCGACCCCGTGGTCGCCGAGCATGCCCCGCGTTTCGGCGCGATATCGACGGTGACCCTGCGCACGGACACAGGACTCACCGTCTACAACCTCTGGCTCGACGCGGACGGGGCTCGAAGCTTCACCGCCCTCCCGGAGATCCAGAACGCGCAGCGCGTCTCGCGCCTCCCGGCGCCGAGCAGCTTCGTCCGGCACGACGACGCGGACGGGACGGACTTCTCCGCCGTTCCGTAGGCTGCAGGCATGCCGATGTCCGAGTACGTCCGGTCGATCCGCGAGCGGATCGGCAACGACCTCCTGCTGCTTCCCGCTGTCACGGCGGTGATCCGGGACGGCGAGCGCTTCCTGCTGGCACGTGGCGTGGACTCCGCCGAGTGGAGCCTCATCGGCGGCGGGGTCGAGCCGGGCGAGCAGCCGGCAGAGGCGCTCGCGCGCGAGGTGTACGAGGAGACCGGCGCCGCGCTGCGGATCACGGCGATCGTCGGCGTCTACGGCGGCGAGCCGCTGATGGTCGACTACCCGAACGGCGACCGGGCCGGCTACGTCACGACGGCGTACGAGTGCCACGTCGTCGGACATCCCGAACCGGACGGGCAGGAGATCGCCGAGCTGGGATGGTTCGGCCGTGAGGAGATCGCCGCGTTGCCGCGGCAGGGCTGGATCGACCAGGTGATCGCGGATGCGCGGTGAGCGGTCCGTCTGGAACGATGCCGGTATGACCCGACCACTCCACGCAGGCCGTGACGACACGCAGCGCACGGTTCCCTACGACGCGATCGCCGCAGGCTACACGGAGCTCAACGCGACCAGCCTCCTGAACGAGTACTACAACCGGCCCGCCCTCGTGGAGCTGGCGGGGGATGTCACCGGCCGCCGCATCCTGGACGTCGGGTGCGGTTCGGGTCCGATCCTGGCCGACCTCCGCGACCGCGATGCGACCGTCACCGGTGTCGACTCCAGCGCCGGGATGCTCGAACAGGCCAGAGCCCGGCTCGGGAGCACAGTGGACCTGCGCGTCGTCGACCTGGCGGCGCGGCTGCCGTTCGACGACGACGCCTTCGACGACGTCATCGCCTCCCAGGTCCTGCACTACCTGAAGGACTGGGCGCCGACCCTCGCGGAACTCCATCGCGTCCTCAAGCCCGGCGGCCGGCTGATCGTCTCGGAGGAGCACCCGACCGCCCTCTTCCTGTCGGACCGGCTCTCGGGCGGCGACCGGGAGTATTTCGGGGTCCACGAACGAGTCGAGGAGTGGACGCTGGGCGGCGGGACCGCCGTGCTCACCTTCTGGGACCGGCCGCTGCACGCGATGACCGATGCGTTCGCGGCCGCCGGCTTCCGCATCTCGGCGATCAGCGAGCCCGCCCCCGCCCCGGCGGCGTTCGACCGCTTCCCGGAACTGCGGAGTCGCGAGAGCGGACGGTTCCTCGCGTTCCTGCTCTTCGTGCTGGTGGCGGAGCCCTCCGCGTGACGGCGGTCCGGTTCGCCGTCGTCGCGCTCTTCGCACCGCTGGACGTCGGCACGTCCATCGCGCGTTCGGCGTGGCCCGCGCATCTGACACTGGTCTCGAACTTCACCGCCGAAGCTCCACCGGAACGGGTCGTCGGAGTCGTCCGCGACGCGCTGATCGACCCACCCGTGGCGGCACGGCTGGCCGGGCGGGCGATGTTCGGCCCCCGCGGCGATGTCCCGGTCCAGCTCGTGGAGCCCGGCCCGTTCCCCGGCGTGCACGAAGCGCTCGCGGCCGCCGTCGAGGGCCTCCCCGGCTTCGTCGCCGACGAGCCCGAGTACTGGCACGACGAGTACCGACCGCACATCACCCTCGGTTCCGCCGAGACGCTGCGGGAGGGCGACCTGTGGCCGGTCCGCTGCGTCGCGACGGCGCAGCTCACCGAGGCGCACGGCACGATCATCGACCTCGTGGAGGTGGCGGCGGGGTGAGCGCCGCCGCCGAGGGCACTCTCGCGATCAGGCTGCCCGTCATCCCGCCCGCCCTGGCTCGATGAGGAACGTCCCCCCACCGAGCTCGATCACGACTTCCCGCTCCCGGGACGTTCGCGCCGACCGGACGATGTCACCCTGCAGCGACACGATCGCCTGGCGGAAGCCCGCGTCGCCGTAGCGGAGCACACGGGTCCCCACCACGACGGTCGGCCACTCGGGAATGGTGACGATCGCCTGTCGCTCGCCGACGAACACCAGTTGCGGATCCTCCACGTCGAACGTGACACGTTCGAAGGTCGCGCCGTGCAGTTGCTCGATGAGCCGGGTGCTGCCGACCGACCAGCCTCGCGCGCGTGCATCCTGGACGGCATCGCGTCGATCGAAGCGACGCCCGACCAGCACACGACCGGCGATCAGAGCCGAGCAGGCGAGGAAGATCACCGCGCCCCAGACCCCGTACCCCACGGTCAGAGGCTAGCGCGAATCGCATCCAGCACGAGGTCGGCGGCCGCCCGCGCACTGACCGACGCGTCGAGCCGGGTCTCCGTCACGAAGTCCAGCGGCTGCCAGCCGTGGTACCAGCCGCTCATCTCGTCCGCGGTGAACACCTCGGCCTTCGCCCGCGTCGCGTGCCGTCTGACCGTCTCCTCGAGCGGGAGGTCCCACGCGAAGAACCGCGGACCCGGCGCGGCCGCGGCGAGCCGTTCGAGGGCGCGCTGGTAGCGGCCGGCGTTCAGGATGCCTTCGACCACCACCACGAGTCCTCGGGCGAGCCCCCACGAGGCGATCGTCTCGATCAGGTCGACGTTCGCCGTGTCGGCGCTGTCGGCGTCGTCCAGGAGCTGCCGCCGCACGACGTCCTGAGCCACGACGAGGCACTCGCCGGGCCCGAACTCCCCCTGCACCAGGCGTGCCACGGTGGACTTCCCCGAGCCGGAGTTGCCGCGGAGGACGACGAGCGCCCCCGCGCGACGCTCCCCCGTCATGCGCGCTCCCCGGCCGCGACCACCCGCAGCACACGGTCCGCCACCGCCGCCGCGTCGTCGGCGCTCGTGTCCACCACCTCACCCTCGATGCCGGCGGCGTCGAGGATCGCCGTCAGCTCCGCCGAGCGGGCGAGGTGCCAGGCCAGGCCGTCCGGATCGTCCCGGTGCCGGCCCCGCAGCCGTCGCTCGATGACCGCGGCGTCGGCGACCAGCCGCACCACGGTCGCGGAACCGCCGGCCGCACGCCGGAATCGCTCCGCGTCCGCCCGGGACTCGATCACCCCCGCGACGACCACGAGTTCGGCGCCGGCCGCGGCGAAGTTCGCCGAGAGCGCCGCGACGTTCGCGAGCTGGAGCTCCAGGTTGAACGGGTCGCCGTCCGGGGCGGGACGGAAGCGGCGCACCTCGTCGAGGTCGATGACGGCGTGCGGCCGCGCCTCCAGCTCGCTGATGGCGTCGGCGACGGAGGTCTTGCCGACCCCGACCGTGCCGTTCAGGAACACTGCGTGCATCCCGCGATTCTCGCAGGCCGTTGTGTCGCGCCGTGCACGCATCGCGTTGCGCGAGCCGGCCGACGAACCTACGATCGCTGCGTACCTACACCGACCGAGCGCGCGGACGAGTACTGGTCGGCGGTGTTCCGGGTCGACCAGGAGGCGCTGCGGGCTCCCGGGGTCCACGCCACGTTCGTCGACGATCCGAGTGCGGGCATCTACGTGCTGCGGATCGGGGACACCGTGCGCGTGCGCGCCCGCGTTACGCTTCGGGCCCGGGTCGACAGCCTCCTCCGCGATCTCCGGGTCGACGATGCCCTCGACCCGGCGCCGTGGGGGTCCGCCCTCCAGGACCTCGATCCGGTCATCCTGGGGCCGGCGGCTCATTTCGTGTCGGGGAGCGTTCCGGTCGCGTCGGTCGAGGAGGCGCGGCCGACTCTCGCGGACGTGCGGCGAATGGCCGAGCGGATCCCGGCCGCCGAGGTCGAGGAGTCCGGGGTGCTGGAGGAGGACGTCGAGCGCTTCGGGTCGTGGTCGGACGGCACCCTCGTGGCCGTCTCCGCGCTGAGCCCCTGGGTCGGCGGACACACCGACGTGGGCCTGCTCGTCGCCCCCGCCTTCCGTGGACGCGGCCTCGGCGCACAGGTGGCAGCGGTCGCTGTCGGCGTCGCCACACGGCGCGCCGGGATCGTGCGCTGGCGGTGCCGCGAGGACAACGCCGCCTCGCTGCGGCTCGCGTCGCGTTTCGGGCTGACCCCGTACGGGAGAAATCTCGGCGTCCGCGTCGCCCTCTGACGGTCCGCGCGGTACTGGCGGCGTGGGACGTCAGCGAACGGGTTGGCCAGCCATCTGGTGTTCGGTCTCCACGTCGCGGCGGCTTCCGCACAACGCTGGATGGGAGTGCAGTCTTGTCCAGCCGACAGCGTCGGAGCCCGCGGGCTGGGTGCCGCCGCGCAGTTCGTGCAGCAGAATGTCCGTGATTCGCTGGGTGTAGTCGTCCAGAACCCCAATGGCCGACGGTGTCAGGGGGTGTCGGACGCTGATGTGCACTCCGTCATGCTGCCGCGAAATCCACACGTGGCTGTCGTCTGCTTCGGTTACCCGACCCATGGTGCTTGCGTTCCATTCGGAATGACGGTCACCGCCTGGCATGCTGCGGTAGTCGGTGTAGGACACCATCGAGAAGAAGTCCCGGCGGTTGACGCGGAAGTCCTCCCCGAGCAGTTCCACGATCCGAAGGGCGGGGAAGCTTGCCAGCCGGAGCGCTCTTTGGGTGCTCAGTTGAGCCCGTCGCAGGACGTCGGTGAAGCTGGTGGCGCCGCCGAGTGAGAACTCGACGGGGGTGCACGTGACGAACCAGCCCATTGCGTGCTTCCACGTTGGTCGGCGTCGGGTTTGAGCGGGAGTGATCGTGCGGAACACCTCGTTCCCTGTCATCGAATGAATGGAGATCGCCATCGCGGCGAGGATGCCGGCGAAGATTCCGCCGCTGCCTTCTTCGCACAGCTCCTCGAAAAGGCCGGCTTCGGAAACGGTGAGGATCCTCTGGTTGTAGACGCTCTGGGGCCACGACTGGCCCACAGTGACGCCGAGATCCAAGGGGAAGGCGGGCGCCGTTCCTCCGCTGGCGCGGACGAACTCTCGCCATTCGGCTACGGGCTGATCATCCGCGCTGATCGCTGCACCACGGGTCCTCTCGGCAGCGCAGAGTTCCAGAAAACTTCCCGTCTCCGGCAGAGCCGGCGCGCGGCCGGCCAGGAATGCCTCGTAGCTCGTGGCCAGCTCCCACACGGCAAGGGCAAGCGAGTAGCCATCGCCTGCGGTGTGGTCCAGCCCAACGAACACTGTCGAACTGCTCTCCCGGATGACCACGCCGAGCACCAACGGAGGCCACGAGAACGGGTCGGTCCCGGCAGCGAAGCGTTCGTCGAGGTAGTCGTGCAAAGTGTCCGCAGACTCGAAAAGGACCCCGGGTCCCCTGACGAGTTCTATCGCGTCGGGTGCCAGGGTGAACCGCTCGATGCGCTCGGCCGGGACGTTGAGGCGGAAACCGCTGCGCAGCGCCTCGTGTCGTTCCATCCAGGCCCGGAACGCGTGACCGAGCGCGTCGAGGTCGGCCGCGCCGTCCAGCTCGAACGACGTTCCGATCCACGGATTGCCTGGCAGACCGGTACGCTCGGCCGCCAGCGACGCGTTCAGGTGCAATTCCTGGTTGTACGACAACGGAACAGGGTCGACGGGCGCGAGCTGAACGCTGGCCGCCGTCTCTCGGCCCACCGTCCACTCGAAAACGGTCCCCGGGGCGGGACGAAAATCCAGAAACGAAATCGGCTTCATGCGAGCAACAACCCCCAGCAGTTAGGTAGGACACCTTGTCTACTCAGACGCTATGTTCCACGCGTGAACACGCCGTTACGCTCGCTTGAACCGTGAACCCGCAACACGAGGCGGCTGCCCCAGATCCACCCCACGAGCGCGACATCGAGCGGGAGAGATCTCCCCGGAAACGACGAAACCCCCGGAAATCCGGGGGTCTCTTTCTGTGGGCGATACTGGGATCGAACCAGTGACCTCTTCCGTGTCAGGGAAGCGCGCTACCGCTGCGCCAATCGCCCAGAGCCTGAGTTGTTCAGGATGGAGGTGGATACGGGATTCGAACCCGTGTATACGGCTTTGCAGGCCGCTGCCTCGCCTCTCGGCCAATCCACCGAAGCCACAACACGGAAGAACCGTACCGTATTCGAGAGGCCCGGATTCCGAGGAAACCAGGCCGACTCGAGCGGATGACGAGACTCGAACTCGCGACCCTCACCTTGGCAAGGTGATGCGCTACCAACTGCGCTACATCCGCATTTCGCGCCCCGGTCTCCCGCGGCACTTGAATGACTTTAGCCGATCGGCGGGCCGATGACAAAACCGGACGCGCCGGCCGGGTGTGTCGCACGACGCAACGCCCGGCGCGCGGGGCCGATGTGCATTCCGGGGCCGGCGTCGGATAGTATCGAGTCTCGCAGCCGGAATCCCCGGCCGCGCACGCACGGGCGATTGGCGCAGTTGGTAGCGCGCTTCCTTCACACGGAAGAGGTCATCAGTTCGAGTCTGGTATCGCCCACCGCAACAAGGAACCCCGGTCTGTGGCCGGGGTTCTCGTGTTAACGGGACGACCAGGCCGTCAGGCTCCCTGGCTCGGGTGCGGCAGGTCCCCCACCCGCGCCTGCTCGCTCCGCATCGCCGCCGTCAGCGCATCCCGCACCGCGGCGTACTCCGGACGCGTGGGACGCGTGGTCGTCGGTGAGGATCATCGCGACGTTCGGCCGGCGTTCGCTCATGCTTTCCCCTCCACGGGACCGTTCTACGCCCTTACCTTACGTTCCGTGACACGCCCGGATGCGCTCGGCGCCGCCGTGCCGCATCCTTGCTCAATGAGCTTCGCACCGGCCCGCCCCCTGGAGCAGCTCTTCGCGTCCCGCTCCAGCATCAAGTGGCGCCGCTACCCGGCGGACGTCCTGCCGGTCTTCGTAGCCGAGATGGACTTCGACGTCGAGCCGGCCATCCTCGACCGCGTCGCCGAGACGCTCCGGAACTCGGACACCGGGTACCTCGACTCCGCCGGTCCGCTCGCGCCCGCCTTCGCCGACTTCGCGTGGAGCTCGTGGTCGTGGGGCGTCGACCCGGAGTGGGTGCACCTGGCCACCGACGTGACGGTGGGCGTGGTCGAGACGCTGCGGCTGGTGCTGCCGGAGGCCGGCGGCCGCGTGGTCCTGACGCCCCCGGTCTATCCGCCGTTCTTCGAGATGATCGAGGAGGCCGACGCCGTGGCGATCACGGTTCCGCTGCGCGAGGACGCCGGCTGGACGCTCGACCTCGACGGTCTGGAGGCCGCCTTCGCCGCGGGAGCCGACGCGATGCTGCTCTGCAACCCGCAGAACCCGACCGGGCGATGTCACAGCCGCCGCACCCTGGAGGCGCTCGCCCGCCTCGCCGCACGCTACGGGGTGTTCGTCGTCAGCGACGAGGTGCACGCCCCGCTCGCCCACCCGGGCGCCCGCTTCACGCCGTTCGCGCCCGTCGCCCGCGCGGCCGGCGCCCGTGCCGTCACGGTGACCTCCGCCAGCAAGGCGTGGAACCTCGCCGGGCTCAAGTGCGCGGTCATCGTCGCCGCGGAGCCGACCACCGCCGACCTGCTGACCCGGCTCCCGGAGGAGCTCGCCGCGCGCACCAGCATCCTCGGCCTCCACGCCAACGTCGCTGCGCTCTCGTGCCTGCGCTGGCGGGACGGGCTGCTGGAGCAGCTCGTGACCAACCTCCGGCTGCTGGAGGCCGAGCTCGCCGTGCACGCGCCGACGGTGCGGGTGGTCCGGCCCGACGCCGGCTACCTCGCCTGGCTGGACTTCCGCGGCACCGGGCTCGGGGACGACCCCGCCCGTGTGCTGATCGACACCGGCCGGGTCGCGCTGAACTCCGGTCTCGCGTTCGGAGAGCAGGGCCGCGGCTTCGCCCGCATCAACCTCGCCTGCGACCCGAGCACCGTCGTGGAGGCCGTCCGCCGCATCGCCGCGACCGTCGCCGCGGCGGCCCCCGCGCTCGCCCCCGCGTAGCCCGCGACATTCGTCACGAATCGCGCGAATGGCGCCCACCCCTCGCACGCGATCCGGCACGAATGGCGTGAATGGCGCGGGCATTCGCGACATTCGGCACGAATGTCCGCGAGTCTCGGCCGCGCGAGCGCGCTACGCCTGCAGGGCCTGCCGCAGGTCCGCGATGATGTCGCGCGCGCTCTCGATGCCGATCGACAGCCGCACCAGGCCGGGCGTGATCCCGGCCGCCAGCCGCTCCTCCTCGGTGAGCTTCGCGTGGATGGTGCTGCCCAGATGGATGGCCAGCGTGCGCACGTCGCCGATGTGCGTCATCGGGCTGACCAGCCGCAGCGCGTCGAGGAACCGTCGCGCGGCCTCCCGCCCACCCGCCAGGTCGATCGAGACGATGGAGCCCGCCCCGCGGGGCAGGTAGCGCGCTGCCAGCGCGTGATACGGGTCGTCCGGCAGCCCCGGATAGTACACGCGCGACACCTCCGGCCGACCGGCCAGGAACTCCGCAACCTCCTGCGCGTTGGCGACGTGCCGATCCATCCGCACCGACAGCGTCTCGATGCCGTGCAGGAGCAGGAAGGTGCTGAACGGCGGCACCGTGGGCCCGTACTCCAGCACGATCACCGTGCGCAGGTAGGCGAGGTACGCGCCGGCGCCGAACCGCTCCACGAAGGAGGCCGTGCCCGGCCGGGGCGGCTCGGTGAGCTGCGGGAAGCGGTCCGCATTCGCCGCCCAGTCGAACCTGCCGCCGTCGACCACCGCGCCGCCGATCACCGAGCCGTGCCCGGACAGCCACTTGGAGGTCGAGTGCACGACGATGTCGGCGCCGTCCTCGATGGGCCGCCACAGGTACGGCGTCGGGACGGTGTTGTCCACCACGAGCGGGACGCCGGCCGCGTGCGCGACCCCGGCCAGCCGTGCGATGTCGACCACCTGGCCGAGCGGGTTCGGCAGCGTCTCGGTGTAGACGGCCTTCGTGTTGGGCCGGAACCGCGCCGCCCACTCCGCGTCCGACGCGTCGTCGTCCACGTACTCGAAGGCGATCCCCTGGCGTTTGAGGATGCCGCGGAACATCTCGCGCGTCCCCTCGTACAGCGACCGGGTGGCGAGGATGTGGTCGCCCGCCTCCGCGAGCGCGTTGATCGCGGCGGCGATGGCGGCCTGGCCGCTGGAGACCACGATCCCGTCGACGCCGCCCTCCAGGTCGGCGATGCGCCGCCCGGCGACGGCGTTCGTCGGGTTGTCGTTGCGCGAGTACGCGCGGAACCCGCTGCGACCGGCGAAGCGCTCCTCGCCGTCGTCGAAGTCGTCGAAGACGTAGCCGGCGGTCTGGTAGATCGGGGTGACGCGGGCGCGGGTCTCGGCGTCGACCACCGCTCCGGCGTGGATCTGCCGGGTCTCGAAGTCGAGCGGGCGCGAACAGTCGTCAGGCATGCCGACACTGTAGTGACGTGGGCGGCGAGCCGTGCAATCCCCGTTCACCGTTCGTCACGCACGCCCTCAGCTCCAGCCGTACAGCCCCCGCAGTGCGGTGCGGACCGTCGCGAACCGGCGTGCGTCCAGGGCCGCGGCCTCCCGGCGCATCCCGGTGCGGTGCACGCGGAACACCCGGTCGAGCCGGACGAAGCTCGGCCTCCCCCGCCCGTCCCAGCCGCCCGCGCCGATGGCCAGGTACTCGGGACGCCCGGGGTGCGCCTGGCTGGTCAGTGCGACCGCGATCACGCTCCCGGACCGCTCCACTGCCACCACGAGCACCGGCCGGTCCTTGCCGCGGCCGTCGTTCTCCTCGTAGGGCACCCAGGTCCAGACGATCTCGCCGGGGTCGGGCTCGCCGTCGGTCTTCGGGTTGTACGAGGTGCGGAGGCCCTTCAGCCGCCGCGGGTCGACTTGGACGGTCGCGTCGACGCCCCCGCGCCCGGGCTCGACCCCGGCGACGCGTCCGGTCCGGGCGGCCGCGGATCGGGACGGCTGGCGTTCAGCCTTCCGCGCCGCGGGCCGGAACAGTCGCGCGATCGCGTCGAGGAGTCGGCTCACTCGTGGCACGATAGCGGATCCGGGTGAGGCCCAGCGTCCAGCGCAGCGTGAACGCCACGAGCAGGGACACCAGGAACGAGCCGATCAGCACCGAGAATCCCGCGATCGCCTGGGCGGTGAACAGGTCGAAGTTGCCGCTGTCCACCATCCCGCCGCCCGCCCCGAACAACCCGACGTAGAGCAAGCCGACCATGCTGGCGACCGTCACGATGACGATCAGCGCCATCGAGGCGCCGAACCGCGCCCGGGCGGCCAGGTCGACCATCGTCGCGCACGCGAGCGCGGCGACCGCACCGAGCAGCAGCGCCCAGCCGGGGGTCAGCACCCCGGCCGCGGGGGTGATCGCGACGAGCCCGGAGAAGGCGCCGCACAGCGCGCTCACCGTGGTGGGCCGGCGCAGCAGCACCCGGTCCACGACCAGCCAGGCCAGGCAGCCTCCGGAGGAGGCGACGAACGCGTTGGTCGCGATCAGGCCGGTGTAGGAGTCCACTGCGCCCTCCGACCCGACGACCAGCCCGAGCCAGCCGACCCAGACCAGGGTGCCGCCGATGGCGATGGCCGGGAAGCTGCGCTGCTCGGGAGGCCGGTGCTCTCCGCGGCCGCACGCCAGGATGACCCCGGCGGCCGCCGCTCCTGCCGCCACGCCGATGGGCAGCGCTCCCCCGAAGTCGATCACCCCGAGCACGCCGGTCGCCCAGCCGTCGTCGAGCGCGAACACCGCGTAGCCCGCCGGGTACAGCACGAGCACCGACCAGAGCACCGTGAACACCAGCCAGGCGCGCAGCGTGATCCGCGACGCGACCGCGACGCCCACGATCGCGACCGACACGGTGGCTGCCGCGAGGATCGCCCCCGCCTTGGCCAGGGCGTACAGGTCGGCCCGGTGCGACGCGGCGCCGAAGCCGGTGGCGAGGTCGAACGACGGAGCGCCGACGACGTGCGCCAGCCACGGCCGTCCGGCGAGCATCCCGTAGCCGCCGGCCACGCCGAGCAGGACGGTCGCCGCCGTGCCGGTGAGGGCGAACTTCAGTGCCCGGGAGGTCGTGGATCGGCCTCCGAGGCCGCCGACGAAGAACGCGAGCCCGAACGGGACGAGCAGCGTCAGCGCGGCGCAGACGAACAGCAGCAGGGTGTCGACCTGCTCGCCCGTCGCGGCCATCCCGCTCCCTTCCGCCAAATGCAAGCATTACCCTAGCGGCCACGCGGACGCGGAACGGGGCGCCGCCTGCAGGCGGCACCCCGTTCACGGATGCTCGATGGTGCGTCGGGCTCACACCGGCTCGAGCGAGTAGCCCTCCTCGCCGTGCACCACGGTGTCGACGCCGGCCAGCTCGTCCTCGTTCTTGATCCGGAAGCCCATCGTCTTCTGGATGATCCAGCCGATCGCGTAGGCCAGGACGAAGGAGTAGATCAGGACGCTGAAGGCGCCGATCGCCTGCGCTCCGAGCTGGACCAGGCTGCCGCCGTACCAGAGGCTGGAGAACGGCTTGGTGGCGTCGCCGCCGATGTGGGTGAAGCCGAAAATGCCGATCCACAGCGTTCCGACGAGGCCGCCGATGAGGTGGATGCCGACCACGTCGAGCGAGTCGTCGAAGCCGAGCTTGAACTTCAGGTCGATCGCGACGGCGCAGATGGCGCCGGCGACCAGGCCGAGCAGGATCGCGAAGCCCGGGGTCAGGATGTTACAGGCCGGGGTGATCGCGACCAGGCCGGCCACGGCACCCGACGCCGCACCGATCGAGGTGGGTTTGCCGTCCTTGATCTTCTCGACGATCAGCCAGCCGATGGTCGCGGCGGCCGGGGCGGCGAGGGTGTTGATCCAGGCGATCGCGGCGACGCCGTCGACCGCGGCCTCCGAGCCGGCGTTGAAGCCGAACCAGCCGAACCACAGCAGCGCGGCGCCGAGCAGGGTCAGCGGCACGTTGTGCGGCTTGTTCATGCCCTTCTGGAAGCCGACGCGCTTGCCGAGCACCAGGGCGAGGGCGAGGCCTGCCGCACCGGCGTTGATGTGGACCGCGGTGCCACCGGCGAAGTCGTTCACGTGCAGGATGGAGGAGATCCAGCCGTCCTGCAGGTTGAACACCCAGTAGGCGACCGGGAAGTAGACGACCGTCACCCAGATGCCGGCGAACACCATCCAGGCGCCGAACTTGGCGCGGTCAGCGATAGCGCCCGAGATCAGGGCGACGGTGATGATGGCGAATGTGGCCTGGAAGCCGGCGAACGCGAGGCCGCCGAGGTCGGGCGTCATCCCGTCCTTGCCCATCAGGCTGCTGAGGAACAGGTCGGGCGTGCCGAGCACGTGCGGGATGAGCGGCTTGCCGAACGAGAGCCCGTAGCCGTAGACGACCCAGAGCACGCCGACGATGGCCATCGCGCCGAAGCTCATCATCATCATGGAGACGACGCTCTTCGCGCGGACCATGCCGCCGTAGAAGAAGGCGACGCCGGGCGTCATCAGCAGGACGAGCGCTGCGGCGACGAGCAGCCACAGGGCGTTGACCGTCCCTGTCGTTGCGTAGTCCGCTGCTGTGTGCAAAACCATGCGAGTCTCCACCTCTCTTTGCGACGCCCTGGGGATGGGTTCGGACTCATCGGAGCCGAGCCGGGCGCTTCGGGGTGGAGCCAGTCTTGTCGCGGGAGGTTTCGGCGGCGGGATGCTCGTGTTTCGCGGGTGTTACGTATCCCTGCACTGTGTAAACAGTCTGTTTCGGGGCCGTGCGAATCCCCGGGGCGGGTGCCGAGCGGTCGCCCGGAGACGTCCGCTACTCGTCGTGCGGCGGCAGTTCGCCCGCGGTGAGGGCGATCATGCGGGACATCGAGCGGAGGTACTTCTTGCGGTAGCCACCGCCCAGCATCTCGTCGTCGAACACCTCGCTGAGCGGGGTGCCGGTCTGCACGACCGGGATCTCCGCGTCGTACACGCGGTCGATGAACGCCACCAGCCGGAGGGCCGCCATCTGGTCGTGCAGCACGTGCACGTCGGCCAGGCCGATGACGTCGACGCCCTCCAGCATCTTGATGTAGCGCGAGGGGTGCACCGTCGCGAGGTGGGAGATGAGGCCGTCGAACGTGTCGCTGGTCGCCGTCTCGCCGCGAGCGGTCAGCGCGGCCAGCACCCGGTCGTACTCCCCCGCGTCGACGCTGATCGCGGAGCCGGTGGTGTCGCGGCGGCGGTAGTCGAGGCCGTCGATGCGCAGGGTCTGGAAGTTGGCGGAGAGCGATTGGATCTCGCGCAGGAAGTCGCTGGCGGCGAACCGGCCCTCGCCGAGGGCGTTCGGCGGGGTGTTGCTGGTGGCCGCGATCCGGGTCCCCGAGGCGACGAGCTCGCCCAGCATCCGGGTCATCATCATGGTGTCGCCCGGGTCGTCCAGCTCGAACTCGTCGATGCAGATCAGGGTCGAGCCGCGCAGGAGGTCGACCGCGCCCGCGTAACCGAGCGCGCCGACCAGCGCGGTGTACTCGATGAAGGTGCCGAAGTACTTGGGGCCGGGCGCCTCGTGCCAGAGCGCGGCCAGGAGGTGGGTCTTGCCGACGCCGAAGCCGCCGTCGAGGTAGACGCCCGGCTTCATGGCCTCCACCTTGCGGCGGCTGCGGCTGAACAGGCCGGCGGGGCGCTGCGGCTCCCACGACTTGGCGAACAGCTTCAGCGTGGCGACGGCCTCCGACTGCGACGGGTAGTCGTGGTCGGGCCGGTACGACTCGAAGGTGGCGTGCTCGAACTGCGACGGCGGCACCAGGCTCGCCGCGATCTCGGCGCCGGTGATCGCCGGCGAGCGGTCCGCGAGGCGGGGCAGGGCTCCGGTCGTCTCGATCGTCATGTCTGGATGCGCACCTTTAGTGTGAAGAAGTGTTGACGGAAGCGTCGTCACCCGCTGCGGGCCGCGTAGCCTGGACTCCTGGCCCGCGATTTCGCAGGCTCCCAGCCTAACCCGGAGGATCAGCAGCATGGCCATCGCCCCCGACCCGTCGACCGACTTCGCCGGCTACGCGCACCCCGAACGGCTGGTGAGCACGGGCTGGCTGGCCGAGCACCTGGGTGAGCCCGGGCTGGTCGTGGTGGAGTCCGACGAGGACGTGCTGCTCTACAACACCGGACACATCCCCGGCGCAGTCAAGATCGACTGGCACACCGACCTCAACGACCCGGTCGTGCGCGACTATGTCGGCCCGGAGGCGTTCGCCGAGCTGCTCGGCTCCAAGGGCATCGCCCGCGACACCACCGTCGTCATCTACGGCGACAAGAACAACTGGTGGGCGGCCTACGCGCTCTGGGTGTTCACGCTGTTCGGCCACGAGGACGTCCGCCTGCTGGACGGCGGCCGGGACAAGTGGATCGCGGAGGGCCGTGAGTTCACCCGCGAGGTGCCGACTCCCGCGCCGGTCGAGTACCCGGTGGTGGAGCGCGACGACCACACCATCCGCGCCTTCAAGGACGACGTGCTCGCCCACCTCGGGCTCGTCCGTTCGGGTGAAGGGGCTTTGATCGACGTCCGCTCGCCCGAGGAGTACAGCGGCGAGCGCACCGAGATCCCCGGCTACCCGACCGAGGGCGCCCTGCGCGCCGGCCACATCCCGTCGGCGGCGTCGGTGCCGTGGGCGCGCGCCGCCGCCCCGGACGCGACTTTCAAGCGCCGCGCCGACCTGGAGGCCGTCTACCTCGGCGACGCCGGCCTGAAGCCCGGCGACGACGTGGTGGCGTACTGCCGCATCGGCGAGCGCTCCAGCCACACCTGGTTCGTGCTCACCCACCTGCTCGGCTTCGAGAACGTCCGCAACTACGACGGCTCGTGGACGGAGTGGGGCTCGGCCGTGCGCGTGCCGATCGCGACGGGGGCGGAGCCGGGCGAGGTCCCGGCTCGCTGACCTCCCACACAGCACGCGAAGGTAGCCTTTAAGGATGACCGCCCTCACCGGCACGCTCGCCGAGATCCGCGACGACTTCCAGGCGTTGGAGCAGAACGACCGCCTGCAGTTGCTGCTGGAGTTCTCCGACGAGCTGCCCGACCTCCCGGAGCGCTACCGCGACCACCCCGACCTGCTGGAGCGGGTCGAGGAGTGCCAGGCGCCGGTCTACATCTTCGTGGAGGTGGACGAGCACGACATCGTCCACCTCTACGCCACGGCCCCCCAGGAGGCCCCCACCACCCGCGGCTTCGCGTCGATCCTCGTCCAGGGGCTCGCCGGGCTCACTGCCGACCAGGTGCTGGCCGTGCCGGACGACTTCCCGAACACGCTCGGCCTCACCCAGGCGGTGTCGCCGCTGCGCCTCCGCGGGATGTCGGCGCTGCTCGGCCGCGCGAAGCGCCAGGTGCGGGCGAAGCTGGCGGCGGCGTAGCTCAGCCGCGGCTGTAGTCGGCGAAGACCCGCCGGCTCGCGCCGTCGAGGGTGATCCGCCCGCCGTACGGCACGATCCACTGCGGCGAGGTGTGCCCGAACGGCACGCCCACGCACACCACCGCGTCCGGGTTGTACTCGGCGACCGTCTCGATCACGGCGTCGCGCTGCGCCTGGCGCAGCCGCTGCCGCTCGGCCGCTTCCGGCCGGTGCTCGAACGTGCTCACCGGGGGCCGGGCTGCGAGCACGCCCGCGAGCGGCGCGAGCAGCCCGCGCTCGCCCAGCGCGCGCAGCGTGTAGCGCACCCAGTGCGCCGGCGGCGTCAGCTCGCTGGTCTCCAGCAGCAGCACCGCGCCCTCCAGCGCCGACGGCGGGAACGGGAAGCGGTCGGCGAGCAGGATCCAGTCCACGACCTCGAGGCAGCCGCCCCACGTCGTCCCGGTGACGCTGCGCGCCGGACCTGCCCAGGCGAATCCCTCGGTCGGCTCGCGCTCCCCTGTCTCGCTCAGCGCGCGTGGATCGCCCCAGTCGGTCCCGAAGTCCTCCGACTCCCCCGGGTCGGTCAGCTCGATCGCATCGCCGCCGAGCAGCGCGGCGCGCAGCGACCGCGCGTGGATGTCGTGCACGCGCGGACCGGGCCCCAGGTTCACCTGTGTGCTGCCGCCGTAGAAGCCGGCGACGCCCGCGGTCCAGAGCCAGTTGAGGAGGTTCGTGTTGTCGCTGTAGCCGAGGAACGGCTTCGGGTCGGCGCGTACAGCCTCCCGGGCGAGGTGCGGGATCACCCGGACCTGGTCGTCGCCGCCGATGGTCGCCAGGACCGCTCGGATGCCGGGGTCCGCGAACGCCGCGTTCAGGTCCCGCGCCCGCTCCTCCGGCGTCGCGCCGAGCTGGCGGGTGGTCGGGTACTCGACCGGCACCAAACCGGTCAGCTCCTCCAGCCTCCGCAGCGCCTGTTCGTGCACGGCCGGCCAGCGCGCGGGCGCCGCGAACGACGGCGAGAGCACGGCCACCCGGTCCCCCGGTCGGGCCGCGGGCGGCACGACGGGACGGTGCGCCCCGCTCACGCGCGCTCGTCCAGCCACTCCCGGACGGCCGCCGACCACTTCGCCTCGTCGTAGTTCCAGAGCTTGGTGTGCAGCGCGACCGTGAAGGGCACGAACGTGACGATGTCGCTGCGCGCCGCGGCGAGCGCGCGGGAGGCGGTGTCGGGCACGAAGCCGTCGTCCTGGCTGTGCAGGATGAGCATCGGGAGGCTGAGGTCGGCCGCCCGCGCCACGAAGTCCATGCTGCGCAGGTCGATCGGCGCGCCGAGGCCGGTGATCGGCCCGCTCCACTCGGAGGCGATCAGGCGCATCGCGCCCTGGGCGATCGCGTCGGGCAGACGCAGCATGTTCGCCTGGAACTCGAGCGTGTCGATCCAGTCGACGACCGGCGACTCCAGCACCACGCCTGTCACCAGCTCCAGGTTCTGCGACCGGGTGACCGTCTGCAGCACGACCGCGCCGCCCATCGACCAGCCCATCAGCACGATCGAGCGCGCACCGTGGTCCGCGGCGTACCGGATGGCCGCGTCGATATCCCGCCACTCCGTCCCCCCGAGGCCGTAGCGGCGATCGGCGCTCTCGGGGGCGTCGCCGTCGTTGCGGTACGAGGCGAGGAGGCAGGTGTACCCGGCGGCGTGGAACGTCGGCACCGCACGCAGACCCTCCTGCCGCGTCGCGCCCCAGCCGTGCACCTGGATCACCCAGCGGTCGCCGGAGGCCGCCTCGTCGGCCGGGAACACCCACGCCGGCGCCTGCCCCAGGTCGGTCTCGATCTCCACGCTCTCCACCGGCAGGCCGAGCTCCTCCGGCTCCAGGTAGTAGTACCCGCTGATCCGCGCCCGCCCGGGCCCGAGCTCGCCGAAGTGGATGCGCTCCAGCTCGCGGACGACGCTGCCGTCCGTGGTCTCCAGGAGGCCGCCGAGTTTCGCATAGCCCGACTCCGAGCCGAACCACAGCCCGAACCGGCCGGGCATGGCCGAGTCCGGCGTGCGTTTGAGCGTGATGGTGCCGAGCGCCTCGTCCACGCCGCGCACCAGCTCGCGGTGCGGCCGCCGGCGCACCGGCGTGATCACCGTCCGCGCCACCCGCGCCACCGCATAGGCGGCGGACGCCGCCGCGACCAGCGCGAGCCCCCCGGCCACGGCCGCTCCGACGCCGACCGCCCTCCCGAGTGCCCCGTTCCCGCCCGATCCGCTGCCCGTGCTCGCCATGCCCGACAGCGTAGCCGTGCCAACGGGCCGCCGCCTCCAGGAGTTCGCCAGGCGGCGTGCCTTACTGTCGCCGGCCCCCGAACCCTTCTAGTGTTCGTAGCGTGTCGACACCCACTTCGACCCCGCCGCATCTGCCCGGGGATCCGCACCCGCCAGGGGAGCCCCACCTGCCCCGGGAATTCGCGGCGGCGCTGGAGTCCATCCGCGCTGCGAAGGCACGGCCCGAGCTCGTGATCACGGAGATCCCCGCTCCCGCCCAACTCGCGCCCTACTCCATCGCCCTCGCCGCCGACGTGCGGCCGGCCCGGCACGGCGACGACTCGGACCTCGGCACCGGACGCTTCATCCTGCTCTACGACCCCGACGAGCCGGAGGCCTGGGGCGGCCCGTTCCGCATCGTCTGCTTCGCACAGGCGCCGCTGGAGACCGACATCGGGCTGGACCCGTTCCTCGCCGACGTCGCCTGGTCCTGGCTGGTCGACGCGCTCGACGCGCGCCACGCCAAGTACACCGCGGCCAGCGGCACCGCGACCAAGATCATCTCCACCGGCTTCGGCGAGCTCGCCGCCCAGGGCGACGGCGCCCAGATCGAGCTGCGCGCCTCCTGGAGCCCGCTCGAGACCGACATCGCCGCCCACGTCGAGGGCTGGGGCGAGCTGCTCTGCATGCTGGCCGGCCTGCCGCCGACGGGCGAAGGGGTGAGCCTGCTGAGCACGAGACGGACACCGCGTGGCTGAACACACCGTCATCACCACCCGCGACAGCTACTACCAGGCGCTCGAACAGATCGTGGCGGGCGAGGGCCCCATCGCGGTCGACGCCGAGCGGGCCAGCGGCTTCCGCTACTCCCAGCGCGCGTACCTCATCCAGATGTTCCGGCGCGGCTCCGGCACCTTCCTGTTCGACCCGCCGGCGATCGGCCGGTTCGACGAGCTCAACGAGGCGATCTCCGGGGACGAGTGGGTGCTGCACGCCGCCACGCAGGACCTCACCTGCCTGCGCGAGGTCGGCCTCGACCCGGTCAGCATCTTCGACACCGAGCTGGCCGCGCGCCTGCTCGGGATGCCGCGCGTCGGCCTCGGCACCGTGGTGGAGGAGCTGCTCGGCATCCACCTCGCCAAGGAGCACAGCGCGGCCGACTGGTCGACCCGTCCGCTGCCCGAGCCGTGGCTGGACTACGCCGCCCTCGACGTCGAACTGCTGCCGGACCTCCGCGACGCGATCGACGGGCTGCTCACGGAGGCCGGCAAGAGCGACATCGCCCGGCAGGAGTTCGCCGACGAGCTCACCCGCGAGCTCGTCGTTCCACGGCACGAGCCGTGGCGGCGGCTGTCCGGCATCCACTCGGTGCGGGGACTGCGCAACCTGGCGGTCGCACGCGAGCTGTGGCTGAGCCGCGACGCGCTCGCCCAGCAGCTCGACGTCGCGCCCGGCCGGCTCGTCCCCGACGCCGCCCTGACCGCCGCCGCCAAGGCCATGCCCGATTCCAAGCGCGCCCTCGCCGCCATGCGCGAGTTCACCGGCCGCGCCAGCCGCACCGAGCTCGACCGCTGGTGGGCCGCGATCGAGGCCGGACGGACGACCGACGACCTGCCCGTCCTGCGCGGCACCGGCGACAGCCTCCCGCCGCCCCGGGCCTGGGCCGACCGCAACCCGGACGCCGACGCCCGGCTGAAGGCCGCGCGCGCGGCTCTGACGACCGTCGCCGAGGGGCTCTCGCTGCCGCTGGAGAACCTGCTCACCCCCGACACGCTGCGCCGCGTCGCGTGGGCGCCGCCGGCCGACATCACGCCGTCGACGGTCGCCGACGCGCTCGCGCAGCACGGCGCGCGGCGCTGGCAGATTGAGGCAACCTCACAGCCGATCGCCCAGGCCTTTGTGGAAAGCAGCCAAACGCCCGGCGACGCGTCCGAAGCCGCTTCGTAGAAAGAATCAAACGATTCCACCCCCGGGTTCGACCCTCTTTAGGATCGATGGCGACCTGATTGGGAGGCACTGTGGCCGAAAGAACGGAAGTCGTGTTCGTCGACGGAGTTCGCACTCCGTTTGGACGTGCGGGCGAAAAAGGGCAGTACTGGAACACCCGCGCGGATGACCTGGTCGTCAAGGCCATCATCGGCCTGCTGGAGCGGAATCCGAACGTGCCCAAGGAGCGCATCGACGACGTCGCCATCGCTGCGACGACGCAGCAGGGTGACCAGGGCCTGACCCTGGGCCGCACCGCGGCGCTCCTCGCCGGGCTGCCGAAGTCGGTGCCCGGTTTCGCGATCGACCGGATGTGCGCCGGCGCGATGACCAGCGTCACCACGCTCGGCTCCGGTATCGCGTTCGGCAGCTACGACCTGGTGATCGCCGGCGGCGTGGAGCACATGGGCCGGCACCCGATGGGCTTCGGCGCCGACCCGAACCCGCGTTTCCTGTCGGAGCGCATGGTCGGCGAGGACGCCCTCAACATGGGCATGACCGCCGAGCGCATCCACGACCGGTTCCCCGCGCTCACCAAGGAGCGCTCCGACCGGTTCGCCCTTGCCAGCCAGCAGAAGACCGCCGCCGCGTACGCCGCGGGCAAGCTGCAGCCGGACCTGGTGCCGGTCGCCATCCGCTCCGAGCAGGGCTGGGGCCTCGCCACGCAGGACGAGGGCATGCGCCCGGAGACCACGATGGCGGGCCTGGCCACGCTGAAGACGCCGTTCCGCCCGCACGGCCGGGTGACGGCGGGCAACGCGTCGCCGCTCACCGACGGCGCCACCGCGAGCCTGCTGGCCTCCTCCGACGCGGTCAAGGAATTCGGCCTGACGCCGAAGATGCGCATGGTCAGCTTCGCCTTCGCCGGCGTGGAGCCGGAGATCATGGGCATCGGCCCGGTGCCCTCCACCGAGAAGGCGCTCCGCAAGGCCGGCCTCACGATCGAGGACATCGGCCTGTTCGAGCTGAACGAGGCATTCGCCATCCAGGTGCTGTCGTTCCTCGACCACTTCGGCATCGACGACCAGGACCCGCGGGTCAACAAGTGGGGCGGCGCGATCGCGGTCGGCCACCCGCTCGCCGCGAGCGGCGTCCGCCTGATGATCCAGCTCGCGCGCCAGTTCGAGGAGCACCCGGAGGTCCGCTACGGCCTCACCGCGATGTGCGTCGGCCTCGGCCAGGGCGGGACCGTGATCTGGGAGAACCCCCACTACAGCAAGCGCGCGGCGAAGAAGGGCTGAGCACCAGTGACCGACTACAGCACCATCGACTTCTCCCCCCTCGTCGAACTCACCTCCGACGAGGTCGTCACCCACTCCTACGTGAAGGACGTGCCGCTGCCCAGCGGCAAGACCCTCGCGCTGGTCACCCTCGACAACGGCCGCGACCACACCCGGCCGAACACGATGGGTCCGGCCACGCTCCTGGAGCTCGGGAAGACTTTCGACGCGCTGACCGAGCGGGCCGCCCGCGGCGAGATCGACGCGGTCGCCGTCACCGGCAAGCCGTTCATCCTCGCCGCGGGCGCCGACCTCAGCCGGGTCGGCGACATCCCGAGCGTGGAGGTCGCCAGGCTGCTCCCCCAGCTCGGCCACTACGTGCTCGGCAAGCAGGCGACCTTCGGCGTCCCGTCGTTCGTGTTCACGAACGGCCTCGCGCTGGGCGGCGGCGTGGAGATCGGCCTCAACGCCGACTACCGCACCATCGACCGCAACGCGGCGGCGTTCGCGCTCCCCGAGGTCTTCCTCGGCCTGATCCCGGGCTGGGGCGGCGCGACCATCCTGCCGAACCTGATCGGTATCGAGAACGCCCTCAAGGTCGTCGTCGAGAACCCGCTCAAGCAGAACCGGATGCTGAAGCCGCAGGAGGTCTTCGAACTCGGGATCGCCGACGCGATCTTCGACTCGGCGAACTTCCTCGAGGACTCGCTGCTCTGGGCCGACAAGGTGCTCACCGGCGCCGTCGAGGTCAAGCGCCCGAACGTGCCGGGCAAGGTCGAGCGCCTGGTCAAGTGGGACGCCGCGATCGGCATCGCCCGCAAGATGCTCGAGAGCCGCATCGGCACCGTCCCGAAGTCGCCGTACAAGGCGCTGGAGCTGCTGAAGGCCGCCAAGTCGAACGACCGCGCGGCGGGCTTCGAGCTGGAGGACGAGGCGCTCGCCGAGCTCATCTCCGGCGACCAGTTCCAGGCCAGCATCTACGCCTTCAACCTCGTGCAGAAGCGGGCCAAGCGCCCGGCCGGCGCCCCGGACAAGGCGCTGGCCAAGAAGGTCACCAAGATCGGCGTGATCGGCGCCGGCTACATGGCCAGCCAGTTCGCACTGCTGTTCGTCCGCCGGCTGCGCGTGCCCGTCGTCATCACCGACCTGGACCAGGCGCACGTCGACAAGGGCGTGGCGTACATCCACGACGAGATCGGCAAGCTCCAGGAGAAGGGCCGCATCTCCCCCGACGAGGCGAACCGTCTCCGCGCGCTGGTGACCGGCACGACCGACAAGGCCGACTTCGCCGACTGCGACTGGGTCATCGAGGCCGTCTTCGAGGAGCTGACCGTCAAGCAGGACGTCTTCGCGGAGGTCGAGCAGTACCTCTCCGACGAGGCCGTGCTGGCGACCAACACCTCCTCGCTGTCGGTGGAGCAGATCGGCGCCAAGCTGAAGCGCCCCGAGCGCCTGGTCGGCTTCCACTTCTTCACCCCGGTCGCGGTGATGCCGCTGATCGAGGTCGTGAAGACCCCGCTCACCGACGACGCCACGCTCTCCACCGCGATGGTCACCGCGGCGGCGCTCAAGAAGAACGCGGTCATCACCGCCGACACCCCCGGCTTCGTCGTGAACCGGGTGCTCGCGAAGATCCTCGGCGAGGCGATGCACGCCGTGGACGACGGCACCCCGTTCGAGACCGTGGACAAGGCGTTCGCGCCGCTCGGCCTCCCGATGGCGCCCTCCGTGCTGCTCGACCTGGTCGGCCTCAAGGTCGGCGCGCACGTGCTCGACACGCACCACGCGGCCTTCCCCGACCGGTTCTACCGCAGCGAGAACCTGCACCGCCTGGCGGAGTACGGCACGCTGCTGGAGAAGGACGGCAAGGGCAAGGTGAAGGGCCTCGACAAGGGCGCGGCCAAGATCCTCGCCGGCGGCAAGAACCCGTGGACGGAGCAGGAGATCCTGCGCCGGCTCGAGGACGGCCTCGCCGACGAGATCCACCGCATGCTCGTGGACGACCACGTGGTCGAGGCGCCGGAGGACATCGACCTCTGCATGATCCTTGGCGCAGGCTTCCCGTTCCAGATGGGCGGCATCACGCCGTACCTCGACCGGGTCGGGGCCTCCGAGCGCGTCTTCGGCGACACCTTCCAGCACCCGCCCGTGCGCGGCGTCCTCACCCCCGCGGAGGCTGTCGCCTAACCCGCGAGTACGCGAAAAATACGCCTGAAACCGCCGAGTACGCAGATTTTCTGCGGACTCGGCGGTTTCGGTTTTTCACCCGCGACGGGTCTTGACCGGCGCGAACGGGGCTGGTTAGCGTTCATATATCTCACTGGTGTGCGACGTTGGGGGCTCCGTGACGGATCAGAAGGCAGTGCCGCAGACAGGGATGTCCGCTCCGGTGAAGCTCTCGATGCTCACCATGACCGGCATGGTCGTCGGCAGCATGGTCGGCGCCGGGGTGTTCTCGCTCCCCCGCCGGTTCGCGCAGGAGACCGGCGTCGCGGGCGCGCTCATCGCGTGGACGATCGCGGGCGTCGGCATGCTGATGCTCGCGTTCGTCTTCCAGCTCCTGGCCAACCGCAAGCCGAACCTCGACGCCGGCGTCTACGCGTACGCCAAGGCCGGGTTCGGCGAGTATCTCGGCTTCTTCTCCGCGTTCGGCTACTGGGCAAGCGCCTCCGTCGGCCTGGTCTTCTACTGGGTCTTCATCATGTCCACGATCGGCGCAGCGGTACCGGCGTTCGGCAACGGCGACACGATCCTCGCCATCGGGATCTCCTCGGCGGCGCTGTGGGGCTTCTTCCTCCTCATCCGCCGAGGCATCAAGGAGGCCGCGGCGATCAACCGCATCGTCACGGTCGCCAAGGTCGTGCCGATCATCGTGTTCATCCTGCTGGCGCTCTTCGTGCTCAAGCCCGACGTGTTCGCGGCGAACTGGGGCGGCGCCGACTACGCCGGCTCGCTGTTCAACCAGGTCCGCAACACGATGCTGGTCACCGTCTTCGTGTTCCTGGGCGTGGAGGGCGCGAGCACCTACTCCCGGCACGCGAAACGCCGCCAGGATGTGGGCCGCGCCACCATTCTCGGCTTCGTCAGTGTCTTCGCGGTGTTCGCCTCGGTCACCATCGTCTCCTACGGCGTGCTGCCGATGGGCGAGATCGCGAAGCTCCGGCAGCCGTCGATGGCCGGGGTACTGGAGGCCGCGGTCGGCCCGTGGGGCGCCTGGTTCGTCAGCATCGGCCTCATCGTGTCCGTGCTCGGCGCCTACCTGGCCTGGTCGCTGATGGCGGCCGAGGTGCTGTTCGTAGCCGCCAAGGACCACGACATGCCGCGCTTCCTCGCCCGCTCGAACAGCCAGGACGTGCCCACCGCGGCACTCCTGCTGACGGCGCTGTTCGTGCAGGCCGTGCTGGTCATCATCTACTTCGCCAACGACGCGCTGAACCTGGCCCTCGACCTGACCAGCGCGCTCACCCTCATCCCCTTCTTCCTCGCCGCGCTGTATGCGCTCAAACTCGTGACGACACGGGAGACCTATGTGCAGGAGCCGCACGGCTGGGGCCGCGACCTGGTCGTGACGGTGCTGGCGACGATCTACACCGCCTTCCTGCTCTTCGCCGCCGGCCTCACCTTCGTGCTCCTGTCGTTCATCATCTACGCGCCGGCGACCATCCTGTTCGTCATGGTCCGGCGCGAGCAGGGCAGGAAGGTCTTCAGCGGCCGCGAGCTCATCATCTTCGCCGTCTCGGTGCTCGGGGCGATCCTGGGCATCGTGGCGCTCTCGGTCGGCTGGATCAGCCTGTGACGACGCCCGAACGCTTTCCGTCGAACAACCATCACGCACGACACGTAAGGGGAACACTGTGACCGACACGACATTCGGCGTCCACTCGGAGGTCGGGCAGCTCCGGCGCGTGCTCGTCGCCTCGCCCGGGCTCGCGCACCACCGGCTCACGCCGACGAACGCCGACGACCTCCTCTTCGACGACGTGATGTGGGTCGAGAACGCCAAGCGCGACCACGCCGCATTCGTCGCCGACCTGCGCTCCAACGGGGTCGAGGTGCTCGAACTGCACGCGGTGTTGGCCGAGACGGTCGCGCAGCCGGAGGCTCGGGCCTGGCTGCTCGACCGCAAGGTCGTCCCGAACGAGGTCGGCCTCGGCCTCATGGAGGGCACCCGGGCATTCCTGGAGTCGCTGCCCGCCGACCGGCTGGCCCAGTTCCTCATCGGCGGCCTCGCGACGGCCGACCTCCCCGAGGACTACCGCACCGGCTATATCGCGCTCGCCCGCGAGTCGACCGGCGTCCGCGAGTACCTGATGCCGCCGCTGCCGAACACGCTCTACACGCGCGACACCACGTCGTGGATCTACGGCGGCGTCACCCTCAACCCGCTCTACTGGCCGGCGCGCCACGACGAGACCCTGCTGATGAAGGCGATCTACCTGTTCCACCCGGCGTTCGCGGGCGCGCGCGTCTGGTGGGGCGACCCCGAGCTCGACTGGGGCCAGGCGACCCTGGAGGGCGGCGACGTCATGCCCGCGGGGAACGGGGCGGTGCTCATCGGCATGAGCGAGCGCAGCTCGCGGCAGGCGATCACGCAGACCGCGGCGGCGCTCTTCGAGGCCGGCGCGGCCGAGCAAGTCATCGTCGCCGGAATGCCCAAGCTCCGTTCGGCCATGCACCTCGACACCGTGTTCACCTTCGCCGACCGCGACCTGGTCACGCTGTACCCGGCGATCATGGACCGCGTGCACACGTTCACGCTGCGCCCCGGCAGCGGCACGAACCCCGTCGACGTCATCGACGAGGACGGCCGCGCGTTCGTGGACGTCGTCGCCGGTGCGCTCGGCCTCCCCCGGCTGCGCGTGATCGAGACCGCGGGCGACAACTACGAGACCGAGCGGCAGCAGTGGGACAGCGGCAACAACGCCGTCGCCCTGCGTCCGGGCGTCGTCTACGCCTACGACCGCAACACGGCCACCAACGACGCCCTCCGCCGTGCGGGGGTGGAGGTCATCCCGATCGTCGGAGCGGAGCTCGGCCGAGGACGCGGCGGCGGCCACTGTATGACCTGCCCGCTGCTGCGCGACCCGGTGGACTTCTAGGCGCTGCCTGCTGCGGTGATCCCGCTGGGCCGCCGGCTTCTCTCAGATGTCGGCGGCGCAGCGGAAGCCGATGTGGGTGGTCGCGGTGTCGTCGGCTTGCGGCGAGCGCGCGGCGGGGCGAAAGCGCAGGCAGTAGTCGGGCGAGCACAGGTACGAGCCGCCCTTCAGCACGCGCCGCGGGATGCGCGAGCCGGGCTCGGCACTCGCCGACGCGAGCAGATTAACGCGCGGTCCGGCCTCCACGGACTCCTGCCCGGGCACGACGTGGCGGGGCGCGTAGTAGTCGCTGGTCCACTCCCAGGTGTTGCCGATGAGGTCGTAGAGCCCGTAGCCGTTCGCCGGGTAGGAACCGACCGGCGCCGTGGTCGCGCCGAACCGGCCGCGGTTGTCGTAGGGGAAGCTCCCGATCCAGGTGTTCGCCTGCGCCTCGCCGGCCGGGTAGGGCTCCTCTCCCCAGGCGAAGCGCGCCCCGTCGACGCCGCCCCGCGCCGCGTACTCGTGCTCGGCCTCGGTGGGGAGCCGCTTTCCCGCCCACGCGGCATAGGCGGAGGCGTCCTCGAACGCGACCTGGACGACGGGGTGGTCCATCCGGTCCCCGATACTCGAGTCGGGTCCCTCCGGATGTCTCCACTGGGCGCCCGGCTCCCAGCGCCACCACTGCCGCCAGTCGCGCAGGTCGACCGGCCCGGAGCTCGCGGTGAACACCATCGCCCCCGGCACCAGGTCCGCCGGGGCGACCCCCGGGTAGTCGGCCGGGTCCATCGGCCGCTCGGCCACGGTCACATAGCCGGTCGCCTCAACGAACCGGGCGAAGTCCGCGTTGGTGACCGCATACCGGTCGAGGAGGAAGCCGCCGACGGTGCGCTCGTGGACGGGCTGCTCGTCGGGGTAGAACTCGTCGCTCCCCATCCGGAAGGTCCCGCCGTCGATGCGCACCATGTCGTCCACACGGCCACGCTACCGCTCGGCGGGCGTCCCGCCGATGAGGACCAGGTCCAGGTAGCCGCGCAGGGCCGCGGCCGCGTCGATCCGCTCGGGGGTGTAGAGCCACTGGAGCTGGATGCCCTCCCACAGCGCCACCACCGTGGCCGCGGCGAGCGCGGGGTCGACGCCGTCGCGAAGCCGGCCCGTCGCGGCGAGCGTGGCGAACTCGCGCTCGTAGGACGCCTGCATCCCGGCATACCGGCCGAGGAAGTACTCGTGGCCAGGGTGCTCGGGACTGGTGGCCTCCGCGGCGAGGATGCTGTAGAGCGCGATGAGCCCGGGGATGCCCTCGTTCCGGCGCGCCTGCGCGACGATGGCGTCGGGGAACGGGAGGTCGTCGACCGCTCTCCCTCCCCACTCATCACGGCGCGCGAGCACCGCCAGGAGCAGCTCCTCCTTGCCGCCGAAGTGGTGCTGGAGCGTGCTCAACCCGATGCCGGCCGCCGCGGCGATCTCGCGCAGCGAACTGCCGTGGTAGCCGCGGGTGGCGAACACGCGGTACGCCTCGTCCACGATCTGCTGCCGCCGCTCGGCCGACTTGGCGTACGGCCCACGGCGTCGCGCGGGTTCCTCGGCCTCCGCCACGCCCACCTCCAAATTAGGTCAGCCGAACCATTTTCGGCTACGGTCGATGCTAGCGCCTCCACGCCGCCGTGACGATCCGTGTCGATCCAAGGAGCATCCGTGCCGTCTCCCGCCCTTCTCTCCGACACCGCGCCCTTCGCCGGCGCCCTCCGCACGCCCCGGTCCTGGCTGCACTCCGACGCCCCGTCGCTCTCGCTGAACGGCGACTGGCGGTTCCGGTTCTCCCCCACCGCCGACCTCCCGGAGGACGTCGCGCGCGCCGACCTGGACGACGCCGGCTGGGACACCCTCCCCGTCCCGGCGCACTGGGTCCTGCACGGCGACGGCCGCTACGGCCGCCCGAGCTACACCAACGTGCAGTACCCGTTCCCGATCGAGCCGCCATTCGTGCCCGACGAGAACCCGACCGGCGACTACCGGCGCCGGTTCGACCTCCCGGCCGGGTGGCCCGCCGACGCTCGCGTCGTGCTGCGCTTCGACGGCGTCGAGTCGCTCTACCGGGTGTGGCTGAACGGCGTGGAGGTCGGCTCCGCGAGCGGCAGCCGACTCGCCCACGAGTTCGATGTGACCGAGCAGGTGCGGCCGGAGGGCAACCTGCTCGCCGTGCGCGTGCACCAGTGGTCGGCGGCGAGCTACCTGGAGGACCAGGACCAGTGGTGGCTGCCCGGGATCTTCCGCGACGTGACCCTCGCGGCGCGTCCCGCCGACGGCCTGGAGGACGTGTGGCTGCGCACGGCGTTCGCGAACGGCGCCGGCGAGGTCGTCCCGGAGGTCACGGCCGCCGCGTCCGCCTTCCCCGTCACCCTCCGCATCCCCGAGCTCGATGTGGAGCTGACGTGGCCGGCCCGCGCCGACATCGCCCCGGTCGCTGTCGGCCGCGTCGAGCCGTGGACCGCGGAGACCCCGCGCCTCTACGACGCCACGGTCGCCGCCCACGGCGAGACGGTCGCCCTGCGGCTCGGCTTCCGCACCGTGGAGATCCGGGGCGACCGGTTCCTCGTCAACGGGCGCCGCGTGGTCTTCCACGGCATGAACCGGCACGAGACGCACCCCGAGCGCGGACGCGTGTTCGACGAGGAGCACGCCCGCGCCGACCTGATCCGGATGAAGCAGTTCAACGTCAACGCCATCCGCACCAGCCACTACCCGCCGCACCCGCGCCTGCTCGACCTCGCCGACGAGCTGGGCTTCTGGGTGATCCTGGAGTGCGACCTGGAGACGCACGCTTTCGAGAAAGCCGGCTGGCGGGGCAACCCGAGCGACGACCCGCGCTGGCGCGACGCCTACCTCGACCGCATCCGGCGCACCGTGGAGCGCGACAAGAACCACCCCGCGATCGTGCTGTGGTCGCTCGGCAACGAGTCCGGCACCGGCGCGAACCTGGCGGCGATGTCGGCCTGGGTGCACGACCGCGATCCCGGCCGTCCGGTGCACTACGAGGGCGACTACACGGGCGAGTACACCGACGTCTACTCGCGGATGTACTCCTCCGTCCCGGAGACCGAGCAGATCGGCACGGACGGCTCGCTCGCCCCGCTGCTCGGCTGCACGCCCGCGCAGGGCGCGCGGCAGCGGACCAAGCCGTTCCTCCTGTGCGAGTACGCCCACGCGATGGGAAACGGCCCCGGCGGGCTCGACCACTACGAGGCCCTGGTGGACGCGCACCCGCGCCTGCACGGCGGGTTCGTGTGGGAGTGGCGCGACCACGGCATCCTCACCCGGACCGCCGACGGCACGCCGTACTACGCGTACGGCGGGGACTTCGGGGAGGTCGTCCACGACGGCAACTTCGTGATGGACGGCATGGTGCTGTCGAACGACGTCCCCACACCCGGCCTCCACGAGTTCAAAGCGGTGGCCCAGCCGGTCGCGCTCGTCTTCGACGGCGACGAGTTGGTCGTGACGAACCGGCGGCACAGCGCGAACACGGCCGACCTCGCGCTGCGCTGGACGGTCGAGCACGACGGACGCGAGGCGGCCTCCGGGACGCTCGACCTGCCGACGGTGGAGGCCGGCGACTCGGCCCGGGTGCCGCTGCCCGCCGTCACGGTCGCGGAGGACGCCGAGACCTGGCTCACGGTGACCGCGGTCCTCGCGGACGACACGGCCTGGGCTCCGGCCGGTCACGTCGTCGCCCGTGCGCAGCAGGACCGGTCGGTCCGCCGGCGTCACCGTCCTTCCCGCCGCGCGCTCGAATGGCGGGAGGGCGACGGCACGTTGACCCTCGGCCCCGCGACCTTCGAGCGCGGCCGCCTTATCGCCCTCTTCGGCCGCGCCGTCGCCGGCCCGCGGCCGGAGCTGTTCCGCGCGCCCACAGACAACGACGAGGGCGCCTCGCCCGTCGACCCGGCACACAGCGACGCGAGTCTCCTCGGCGTCTCCACCGCGAGCCGGTGGCGGGAGCAGGGCCTCGACCGGCTGACCCAGCGGCTGGTGGCGGTCCACGAAGCCGAGGACGCCCTCCGCACGATCACGCGGGTGTCCGCGGCGAACTCGGTGCACTCCGTCACCGTAGAGACCGTGTGGACGCTGACCGACGGCGTGCTCGACCTGCGGGTGGAGTTCGAGCCGTCCTCCGGCTGGCCCAGCGTGTGGCCGCGGATCGGCGTGCGGTTCGACCTCCCCGACGGCGACGGCGCCGTGGACGGTGCCGAGTGGTTCGGGACCGGTCCGCTGGAGTCCTACGCCGACAGCACCCGCGCCGCGTACGTCGGCCGGTTCCGCGCCACCGTGGCCGAGCTGAACGTGGAGTACGCCCGACCCCAGGAGACCGGCCACCGCTCGGCGGTGCGGGAGGTCGACCTGGGCGCGTTCGCCTTCACCGCGCTCCCGGACGGCAGAGGCCGCCTGCCGGGCTTCTCGCTCTCCCGGCACACGCCGCAGCAGGTCGCCGCAGCGGCCCACCCGCACGAGCTGCCGCCGTCGGACACCACCTACCTGTTCGTTGACGCCGCTCAGCACGGCCTCGGCTCCCGCGCCTGCGGCCCCGACGTCTGGCCGGAGTTCGCCCTCCGCCCCGAGGCCCGCACCCTCCGCCTCCGCTTCCGCGTCTGACACACCATCGCTTCCTCACTTTCTCCCGCGACACACCGGTCCGGAGCGGGAGAAAGTGAGGAAGCGTTGGCTGCGGGGTGGCTACTTGTTGAGGGGGGTCATGTCGGCGTAGCGGTCGCCGACGGGGGCGGCGACGGCGTCGAGGCGCGCGAGCTGCTCGGGGGTGAGGTCGAGCTCGGCGGCGGCGACGTTCTCCTCCAGGTTCTCGACGCGGCGCGTGCCGGGGATGGGCGCGAGGTCGTCGCCGCGGGAGAGCAGCCAGGCGAGCGCGACCTGGCCGGGCTTGGCGCCCGCTTCGCGCGCGACCTCGTCGACCTGCTCCACGATGCGGATGTTGGCCTCCAGGTTGTCGCCCTCGAAGCGCGGATTGAAGCGGCGGAAGTCGTCCGGGGCGAGCTGGTCGAGCGAGCGGATCGAGCCGGTGAGGAAGCCGCGGCCGAGCGGCGAGTACGGCACGAAGCCGATCCCGAGCTCGCGCACGGTCGGCAGCACCTCCGCCTCGGGGTCGCGCGTCCACAGCGAGTACTCGGTCTGTACCGCGGTCACCGGGTGCACCGCGTTGGCGCGCACGATGGTCTCCGGCGCGGCCTCCGACAGCCCGTAGTGCCGGATCTTGCCCTCCTCGATCAGCTCCTTGAGTGCGCCGACGGTCTCCTCGATCGGCGTGTGCGGGTCCATCCGGTGCTGGTAGTAGAGGTCGATGTGGTCGGTCTGCAGCCGCTTCAGCGACCCCTCGACCGAGAGCCGGACGTTCTCTGGCGACCCGTCGAGGCCGCGCTCGTCCTTCGACCGGTGCAGGATGGTGCCGAACTTGGTGGCGATGACCACCTTGTCGCGGCGGCCGCCGGCAAAGGCGCGGGCCAGCAGCTCCTCGTTCGTGTACGGGCCGTAGATCTCGGCGGTGTCGAAGAAGGTGACCCCGAGGTCCATCGCCCGGTGGATGGTCCGGATCGAACCGGCGTCGTCGTCGCCGGCTCCGGTGTAGAACGCGCTCATGCCCATGCAGCCGAGACCCAGTCGCGAGACCTCGAGCTTCTCCGTACCCAGTGTGATCGTCATCAGTGCCATGCCTTCACGATATCCCCGTGCCCGCGGCTGCTGGTACGGTCGCCGCATGGCCCTCATGAAGTACTACGTCGCCTCCTCCATCGACGGCTTCATCGCCGACCTGCACGACCGCATCGAGTGGCTCATGCAGTTCGGTTTCGAGGAGTTCGACGAGCACTACCAGCAGTTCATCTCCGGCGTCGGCGCACTCGTGATGGGCGCGACGACGTACGAGTTCGTCCTCGGCGAGCAGGGGCCGTGGCCGTACCAGGACCTCCCCACCTGGGTGGTCACCCACCGCACGCTGCCGGTCCCGGAGGGCGCGACCGTCACGTTCTTCTCCGGCGACATCGCCCAGCTCGACACCGAGCTGCGCGACGCCGCCGACGACCGCGACGTGTGGATGGTCGGCGGCGGGGCGCTGGCGGCCCAGTTCGCCGACCGCGGCCTGATCGACGAGCTGCACATCACCTACGTGCCCGTGCTGGTCGGCTCGGGCAAGCCGCTGCTCCCGGTGGCCGAGGCCAGCCGCCCGCTCGTGCTGTCGGGCACCAAGACGTTCCCGTCCGGCGCCGTCGAGCACATCTACCGCTTCGCCTGAGCCTCGCGGTCGCCAGCGCGACGCGGGGAAGAAGTCAGGCGCGGCGCTTCTTGGCGTCGACGTCCTCGGCCGGCTCGTCCGCCGGCAGCGGGCGGGCGATCGGGATGCGGCTGCCCAGCACCTGAGCGACCAGGTCGCGCGCGATCTTCTGCGGGGTGAGGCCCGCGTCATCGAGGATCTGGCTGCGCGTGGCGTGGTCGATGAACGCGTCCGGCAGGCCGAGCTCGTCCACCGCGGTGTCGATCCCGGCCTCGCGGAGGTCCTGGCGCACGCGCGTGCCGATCCCGCCGACCCGGATACCGTCCTCGATCGTCACGACGATGCGGTGCTCGGCGGCCAGGCTCAGGATGCTGCGCGGCACCGGGACGACCCAGCGCGGGTCCACGACGGTCGCGCCGATCCCCTGCGCCGCGAGCCGGTCGGCCACCTTGAGCCCGAGGTCGGCCATCGGGCCGACCGTCACCAGCAGGACGTCCTTGCTGTCCGACTCGCGCAGCACGTCCACGCCGTCGTCCAGGCGCCGCACGGCCGGGATGTCCGCCTGCACGTCGCCCTTCGGGAACCGCAGCACAGTGGGCGCGTCGTCCACGGTCACGGCCTCGGCCAGCTCCTCGCGGAACCGGGAGCCGTCGCGCGGGGCTGCGAGCCGGATGTTCGGGACCACTTGCAGGATCGCCAGATCCCAGATGCCGTGGTGGCTCGGCCCGTCCGGACCGGTGACCCCGGCGCGGTCGAGCACGAACGTGACACCGGCCTTGTGCAGCGCGACGTCCATCAGCACCTGGTCGAACGCCCGGTTGATGAAGGTCGCGTAGATCGCGACCACCGGATGGAGGCCGCCGAACGCGAGCCCGGCGGCACTCGTGGCCGCGTGCTGCTCGGCGATGCCGACGTCGTGCACACGGTCGGGGAACCGCTCGGCGAACGTGTGAAGGCCGGTCGGCCGCAGCATCGCGGCGGTGATGCCGACCAGCTTCGGGTTCTTCTCCGCGAGCTTCACGATCTCGTCGGAGAAGACGCTCGTCCAGCTCTGCCCGGTCGAGCTCTCCAGGGCCTCGCCGGTCTCCGGGTCGATCTGGCCGACCGCGTGGAACTGGTCGGCGGCGTCGCGCAGCGCCGGCTCGTAGCCGCGGCCCTTCTGGGTGATGGCGTGCACGATGACCGGGGCGCCGTAGTTCTTCGCCTGGCGCAGCGCCTCCTCCATCGCCTCGATGTCGTGGCCGTGCACCGGCCCGATGTACTTGATGTCGAGGTTCGAGTACAGCGACTCGTTGTTGGAGAACCGGCTGAGGAAGCCGTGCAGGCCGCCGCGGACGCCGCGGTAGAGCGACTGACCGGGGGCGCCCAGCTTGTCGAACGCCTTGCGACTGGTGAGGTAGAGGTTGCGGTAGCCGCGGCGCGTGCGCACCGTGTTGAGGAACCGCGCCATGCCGCCGATCGTCGGGGCGTACGAGCGCCCGTTGTCGTTGACGATGATGATCAGCCGGCGGTTGTTGTCGTCGGAGATGTTGTTGAGCGCCTCCCACGTCATCCCGCCGGTGAGCGCTCCGTCGCCGACGACGGCGACCACGTGCCGGTCGTTCTGACCCGTCATCTCGAAGGCGCGCGAGATGCCGTCCGCCCAGCTCAGCGACGACGACGCGTGCGAGCTCTCGACGATGTCGTGCTCGGACTCGGAGCGCTGCGGGTAGCCCGCGAGGCCGCCGCGCTGGCGCAGCCGGGAGAAGTCCTGGCGCCCGGTGAGCAGCTTGTGGACGTACGACTGGTGACCGGTGTCGAAGACGATGGCGTCCCGCGGCGAGTCGAACACGCGGTGGATGGCGATCGTCGTCTCGACCACGCCGAGGTTCGGACCCAGGTGCCCGCCGGTCTTGGCGACGTTGGCGACCAGGAAGGCCCGCACTTCGGCAGCGAGCTGATCGAGCTCCCGCTCCGTGAGCCGGTCCAGATCACGCGGCCCGTGGATGGTTTCGAGGATGCTCATGGATTTCAGTGTAGAACCCTGTGAATCGGAGGAGGCTCGGAACCATGCGATCCCGAGCCTCCCCTTGACAACGGTCTGGTTACACCAGGCTCCGCAGCACATACTGCAGGATGCCGCCGTTGCGGTAGTAGTCCGCCTCACCGGGCGTGTCGATCCGCACCACGGCGTCGAACTCGACCGGCTGCTTGCCTTCCGGCGAGTGCTCGGTGGGCTCGGCGACGACGTGCACGGTCTTCGGAGTGCGGCCCTCGTTGAGCTCCTCCAGGCCCGTGATCGAGAAGGACTCCGTGCCGTCCAGCCCCAGCGAGTCGGCGTTCTCGCCGGCCGGGAACTGCAGCGGGACGACGCCCATGCCGATCAGGTTCGAGCGGTGGATGCGCTCGAAGCTCTCGGTGATGACCGCGCGGACGCCGAGGAGGCTGGTGCCCTTCGCCGCCCAGTCGCGCGACGAGCCGGAGCCGTACTCCTTGCCGCCGAGCACGACGAGCGGAGTGCCCTGCGCCTGGTAGTTCTGCGACGCGTCGTAGATGAACGACTGCGGGCCGTCGGCCTGGGTGAAGTCGCGGGTGTAGCCGCCCTCCACACCGTCCAGGAGCTGGTTGCGCAGCCGGATGTTCGCGAACGTGCCGCGGATCATCACCTCGTGGTTGCCGCGGCGCGAGCCGTAGGAGTTGAAGTCCTTGCGGTCGATGCCGTGCTCGTTGAGGTACTTGCCGGCCGGGCTGTCCGCCTTGATGGAGCCGGCGGGCGAGATGTGGTCGGTGGTGACCGAGTCGCCGAGCTTGGCGAGCACGCGGGCGCCGGTGATGTCGGCGACCGGGGTGGTCTCCAGCGTCATGCCCTCGAAGTACGGGGGCTTGCGCACGTAGGTGGACTTCTCGTCCCACTCGAAGACCGAGCCGGTCGGGGTGGCCAGCGACTTCCAGCGCTCGTCGCCCTCGAAGACCGACGCGTACTGGTGGACGAACATGCCCTCGTTGATGGAGGAGTCGATCGTCTGCTGCACCTCGGCGGCGTCCGGCCAGATGTCCTTGAGGAACACGTCGTTGCCGTCGGCGTCGGTGCCCAGCGGGTCCACCTCGAAGTCGAAGTTCATCGACCCGGCGAGCGCGTAGGCGATGACCAGCGGCGGGCTCGCCAGGTAGTTCATCTTGACGTCGGGGTTGATGCGGCCCTCGAAGTTGCGGTTGCCCGAGAGGACGGCCGTCACAGCGAGGTCGCTGTCGTTGACCGCCTGCGAGATCTCGTCGAGCAGCGGGCCCGAGTTGCCGATGCAGGTGGTGCAGCCGTAGCCGACCGTGTAGAAGCCGAGGGCCTCCAGGTCCTTGGTGAGACCGGCCTTCTCGTAGTAGTCGGTGACGACTTTGGAGCCCGGCGCCAGCGTGGTCTTGACCCACGGCTTGGCCTTGAGGCCCTTCGCGGCCGCGTTGCGGGCCAGGAGGCCGGCGGCCAGCATGACCGACGGGTTCGAGGTGTTCGTGCACGAGGTGATCGCCGCGATGGCGACCGCGCCGTGGTCGATCACGAAGTCCGTGCCGTCCTCCAGCTTCACCGGGGTGGGCGCGGAGGCCGTCTTCGGCGCGTGGCTGTGGTGCGTGTGCACGTGGTGGCTGTGGCCGTCCTCCGGCTGCAGCTCGCCCGGGTCGGAGGCCGGGAAGGACTCCGAGATGGTCAGGTCGACCAGGTCGTGCGAGATGTCCGCGTAGTCCACCAGGTCCTTCTCGAACTGGGTCTTCGCGTGGCTCAGCTCGATGCGGTCCTGGGGACGCTTCGGGCCGGCGATGGACGGGACGACCGTCGAGAGGTCGAGCTCGAGGTACTCGGAGAACACCGGCTCGCTGGCCGGGTCGTGCCACAGGCTCTGCGCCTTCGAGTACGCCTCGACCAGGGCGACCTGCTCCTCGCTGCGGCCGGTGAGGCGCAGGTAGTCGAGGGTGACGTCGTCGATCGGGAACATCGCGGCCGTGGAGCCGAACTCCGGGCTCATGTTGCCGATGGTGGCGCGGTTCGCGAGCGGGACCTCCGCGACGCCGGCGCCGTAGAACTCGACGAACTTGCCGACCACGCCGTGCTTGCGCAGCATCTGCGTGATGGTGAGCACGACGTCGGTCGCGGTCACGCCGGTCGGGATCGTGCCGGTGAGCTTGAAGCCGACGACCTTGGGGATGAGCATGGAGACCGGCTGGCCGAGCATGGCCGCCTCCGCCTCGATGCCGCCGACGCCCCAGCCGAGCACGCCGAGGCCGTTGACCATGGTGGTGTGCGAGTCGGTGCCGACGCAGGTGTCCGGGTAGGCCAGCAGCTCGCCGCCGACCTCGCGGGTCATGGTGGCGCGGGCCAGGTACTCGATGTTCACCTGGTGGACGATGCCGGTTCCCGGCGGGACGACCTTGAAGTCGTCGAACGCGGTCTGGCCCCAGCGCAGGAACTGGTAGCGCTCACCGTTGCGCTCGTACTCGATGTCGGTGTTGCGCTCCAGCGCGTCCTCCGTGCCGAACAGGTCGGCAATGACGGAGTGGTCGATGACCATCTCGGCCGGGGCGAGCGGGTTGATCTTGTCCGGGTCGCCGCCGAGCGACGACACGGCCTCGCGCATGGTGGCGAGGTCGACGATGCAGGGGACGCCCGTGAAGTCCTGCATGATGACGCGGGCCGGGGTGAACTGGATCTCGGTGTCCGGCTCCGCCTCCGGGTCCCAGCCGCCGAGGGCCTTGATGTGGTCGGCGGTGATGTTGGCGCCGTCCTCGGTGCGCAGCAGGTTCTCCAGCAGCACCTTGAGGCTGAACGGGAGCTTCTGGTAGCCGTCGACCGTGTCGATCTTGAAGATCGTGTAGTCCTTCGACCCCACGGTCAGGGTGCTTTTCGCACCGAAACTGCCGAACTCTGAATCAGTCGTAGCTGACACTGTGCCTTCTCCTTCGTCGGCAGGCGAGATCCCGCGCGCCGTGTCCATCCTTGTCGTGCGTCGAAGCCTGTTTCCAGCAAGGTAATCCTAAGTGGCCGCACCAGGAAAGTATCTTGACGTCGAGATAAAATCTAGCACGTTCAAACCCGGTCGAACACCAGGCCACGCCGCCGGGCGAACCGGTAGAAGAGCTCGATGCCGGCCGATCCGACGGCGCCTACCGCGATCCCCCAGAGCAGCGCCGTGTCGAGCGACAAATGCATCTCGAAGAAGGTCGCAGTGCCCGGGATGACGCACACAAGCACGAACACCGCCGCCACCCCGATGAGCAGGAACCACCGCCAGGTCGTCAGCGGCCGGGTGAGCACGCACAGGATCCAGAGCGACACGCAGAACAGCGCCAGCGTGGTCACGCTGCGCGCCTCGTGCAACGGGATGGAGCTGTGCAGCGGCGCGTACGCCACGACCGCGGTCAGCCCGGCGATGACGCCGGTCGGGATGGAGTAGCGCAGGATCCGCGACAGCACGCCCGGCGTATAGATGCGCTTGTTCGGCGCGAGCGCCAGGAAGAAGGAGGGGATGCCGATGGCGAGCGTCGAGACCAGGGTGAGCTGGCGCGGCAGGAACGGGAACGGCCAGAGCACCACGGCGCTGAACAGCGCGAGCAGGATGCCGTAGACCGTCTTCGCCAGGAAGATGTTCGAGACCCGTTCTACGTTGGCGATCACCCGGCGGCCGGAGGCCAGCACGTCCGGCAGCCGGTCGAACCGGTTGTCGAGCAGCACCAGCCGGGACACGGCCTTGGTCGCCGCGGTCGCGGTGCCCATCGCGATGCCGAGGTTGGCGTCCTTGATCGCCATCGCGTCGTTGACGCCGTCGCCGGTCATCGCCACGGTGCGGCCTTGGCGCTGCAGGAGGCCGACGGCGGTGCGCTTCTGTTCCGGGCTGACCCGGCCGAAGATGCTGGAGCGCTCCAGCGCGGCGGCCAGGTCGTCGTCGGTGTGCAGGGTGGAGGCGTCGACCGCCGCGCCCTCCATGTTCAGCGCCCGGGCGACGGCCTCCACGGTGACCGGGTTGTCGCCGGACATCACGATCACGCGGACGGCCTGCTCGCCGAAGTAGCCGAGCGTCTCCGGCGCCTCCGGCCGCAGCGTCTCGGTCAGCACGACCAGCGACGCGGGCTCGACCCGCACGTCGTCGAGCGGGACGTGCGTGCCGTGCGGGAGCGGGTCGAGCGCGCGGGCGAGCGCGAGCGTCCTGCGTCCCGTCGACGCGACCGCGGTCGCCCGCCGAAGCGCGGCCTCGTGACCGGCGAGCACCCGCTCGGGAGCCCCGAGCACCCAGGAGCTCTCCTCGCCGTCCACCCGCATCACCAGTCCGCTGTACTTGGTGGCCGAACTGAACGGGATGCGCCGCTCCACGCGGAACCGGTCGCTCTGGAAGCCGGTCGAGAGGATGCCGGAGGTCGCGTTCCCGGTCTCGTCGGCGCCGAACGCGGCGAGCGCGACCTCCGCGAGCTCGGTGGGCACCTCCCCGAGCGGCTCGGCGCCCTCCAGCACCAGCTCACCGCTGGTCAGCGTCCCGGTCTTGTCGAGGCAGAGCACGTCGACGCGCGCGAGCACCTCCACGGCCGCGAGCTCCTGCACGAGCACCTTCCGCGCGGCGAGCTGGATGGCGGCGACGCCGAACGCGAGGCTGGTCAGCAGCACGAGGCCTTCGGGGATCATCCCGACCACGGCCGCCACCGCGTCCAGCAGCGCACGCCGCCAGCGCGAGTCCGTGAAGAGCTCGTTGAAGCCGCCGTACGCGAGCACCCGGCCGATGATCGTCACCAGGATGACCGGGCCGAGGATCCAGGAGAGGTAGACGAGGATGCGGTTGGTCGCGTCCCGCAGCTCGGAGTGCACGAGCGAGTGCCGGCGAATCTCGCTGGTCAGCTTGCTCGCGTAGGAGTCGGCGCCCACCGCCGTGACGACGGCGTAGCCGGTGCCGGTGGCGACGTGCGAGCCGGAGAGGAGTTGGGCGCCCTCGTCCTTGAACACCGGGTCGGACTCCCCCGTCAGCAGCGACTCGTCCAGCGAGAGCCCCGTGCTCTCGGCCACGACCGCGTCGGCCGGGATCTGGTCGCCGGGGCGCAGCACCAGGAGGTCGTCGAGCACGACATCCTCCAGGGCGATCGCGACGACGTGCCCGTCCCGGCGGACCCGGCTCTCCGGCGCCGCCAGCAGCGCCGCGCGGTCGAGCACACGCTTGGCGCGCAGCTCCTGCACGATGCCGATCAGGGCGTTGACGACGACGACGCCGTAGAAGAAGCCGTCCCGCAGGTCGCCGAGCAGCAGCACCGCGATGAAGCAGCCGGTGAGGATGCCGTTGAACAGCGTGAGGATGTTCTCTCGCAGGATGTCGGAGATGGATCGCGAACCGGGCTGACGTTGGATGTTCACCCGGCCGTCCGCCCGGCGCTCCGCGACCTGCGCGGCGCTCAGCCCCTCCCTGGTGCGCGCGTCGAGCATCCTCCCCCTCCTGGCCGGTGTGCGCGCCTAACCGGCGCTGTTGCCTTGCGGCTTCGTGGACGGAGACTGCGGCTTCTGCGGGAACTGCCCCTTCACCACGAACCAGGTGATCAGCAGCAGCGGAGCATAGAGCGGCACGCCCATCAGGAGCTTGGTGAGGGCGAGCGCACTCGTGGCTGCGTCGGTGTGCGCCAGGTAGAGCGGCACCTGCACGAGCAGCCGCGCGGCGAAGAGCAGGAACCAGAGGAAGGTCAGCGCCTGCATCACCCGGAATTTCGACTTCACCGAGCGCCAGGCGAGGCCGTCGCCCATCAGGTAGCCCGCCGCCAGGCCGATCAGCGGCCAGCGGACCAGCACCGAGATCAGGAGGGCGGCGGCATAGGCGGCGTTCGTCCAGATCCCGAGGATGAAGTTGTCCTCGCCGCGGCCGGTGATGAGCGCGAAGATCGCCGAGAGCCCGACGCCGATCAGACCGGCGAGCGCCTGTGTGACCGGCGTCTTGCCGACGATGCGCACCACGGTGAACACGACGGCGACGGCGACCGAGATGCCGATCGAGAGCGGAACGTTCTGGCTGAACGTGAAGACGATGAGGAAGACCAGGCCGGGGAGGATGGTCTCCAGCAGCCCGCGGACACCGCCGAGGGCGGAGAGCAGCGCCGTGCCGGTCGGCGTCTCGCCGTCGACGAGCTGGCCCATGCCCGACTTGCGCGCGGCTTTCGCCAGGCTCTCGCCGAGCGTGGAGGCGACCGGGTCCTGCTCCCGCTCGCCCTGCTGCGCAGCGGCGTCCGCCGGCTCGGGCTCGTGGTGCTGATCGGTCACGTCACGGCCACCGCTCACAGCGAGCTGTATCCACCGTCATTGCCGGTGCTGGGAGCGGCCGGCATGCGCAGCGGGATGAGGTCGCGCGGTGGCATGGGGGTGTTGCCGCGCACGACGACGATGCTGCGGAAGAGGTCCTCGACCAGGGCGGCGGCCTCCGGCTTCACGGCCGCGTCTCCGGCGATCACGCCGCGCAGGAACCAGCGCGGGCCGTCGACGCCGACGAAGCGCGCGACCCGGGTCTCGCCCGGGGCGCCCTGCGGCGGGGCGACCGGGATCTCGGCGACCAGCTCCGGGCCGAAGACACCGTCGCGCTCGCTCACGCGGCCGCCCTGGCGCTGCACCTGCTCGGCGATCTGCACGCGGATCTCGTGCCAGAGGCCGGTGGAACGCGGTGCGGCGAACGGCTGCACCTGCAGCGTCGAGTTGGCGTAGTCGAGGCCGACCGCCACGACGCGCTGCGACTCCTCCTCGACCTCCAGGCGGAGGTGGAGGCCCTCGCGCGGCAGGATCTTCACGCCGCCGAGGTCGACGTAGGGGCGGACCGGGTTCGCCTCGCTGTCGTCGAGGGGACCTTCCGTCTCCCGATCCTCCGGTGCGGACTTCTCCACGTCCTGAGGCTCGGCCTCACCGGGGGTGTCGATGCTGTCGGTCAAGCGTGCTCTCCTGCCTGGGTGACGGTGTAGCCGGACGAGCCGAAGCCCGCGGTGCCGCGGTGGCTGTCCGGGAGGGTGTCGACGAGGACGAACCGGGCCTGTGCGACCGGCATGACGATCAACTGCGCGATCCTGTCGCCGACGGCGATATCGTACGACATCGACCTGTCCGTGTTCAGGACGGTCACCTTGATCTCGCCGCGATAGCCGGCGTCCACCGTGCCCGGCGCGTTGACGATGGTGATGCCGTGGCGCATGGCCAGGCCGCTGCGCGGCACCACGAAGCCGAGGTAGCCCTCCGGCAGCGCGATCGAGACCCCGGTCGGCACGGTGTGCCGCTCCCCCGGGGCCAGCGTGACGGCCTGCGCCGCGCACAGGTCCGCGCCCGCGTCACCGGGGTGGGCGTACACGGGGATGCGGTCGGCGACGATCGGGACGTCCACGGTTTCGGTCACGTGTCGAGGGTAGTGCACGAAGGATGATCGAATAGTCCTATGGACCTCTACCGCGAACGGCTCTGGGCGACCCCCTGGCTCTTCATCTCCACCATCCTGGTCGTGCCGGCTGTGATGCTCGTCTTCGCGCCGATCAACTTCGCCGTCGGCGTCGTGCTCGCGATCGTCTTCTACGCCGCGATCGTGGTCGCGCTGCTCGTCACCGCCCCCGTGATCCGGGTGACCGCGGCCGAGTTCACCGCGGGCAATGCGCGCATCCCGCTGGAGTTCATCGGTGAGCCGCGGTCGTTCACCGGCGAGGAGGCGACCCTGGAGCGCGGCCAGCGTCTCGACGCCCGTGCGTGGCTGCTCATCCGCGGCTGGATCAAGCCGGTCGTCAAAGTGCCGGTGCTCGACGTGGACGACCCGGCGCCCTACTGGCTGATCTCAACAAGAAACCCGGACCAGTTGGTCCGGGTTCTCGATGAGGCCCGACGTCCTCTGTAGTTCCTTTCAGGAGCTACCCGGCGTCGTGCGGTGCGATGCGTCGCTCAGGCGGCGCACTCCATGCAGATCGGTCCGAGCTTGGTCTCGTGGTCGATCTGCGAGCGGTGCTTCACCAGGAAGCAGTTCACGCAGGTGAACTCGTCCGCCTGGGGAGGCAATACCACGACGTCGAGGTCGAGGTCCGACAGGTCGGCACCGGGGAGCTCGTAGCCGCCGGGGTTGTCGGCGTCTTCGACGTCGACGACACCAGACATCTTGTCCGGAACTCGCTCCTTGAGGGCCTCGATCGACTCGGAGTCGTCCTCGGTCTTCCGCGGTGCGTCGTAATCCGTTGCCATGCCCATCCACTTCTCGTCTAACGGCCGATTCTCGCAATCGGCGGCCATAGTTTGCATCAATCCCCTGCGAATAGCAAAAGCGCGCAGGGCCCTCTCAGCGTTTGCTCGGTGTTCAACTTCCGGCACGCCCGCGGTATTCCCCGGAAGTCCCCCATTCCCGTGGCATTCTGAGCCCGAACGAACGCGAGCTCGGAAGGCATCACAATGCAGGATTTGAAGGTCATCGGGGTCGAGAACGGTGCCATCGTCGCCGTCGGCGACGACGGTGAACGCTTCCGCATAGCCGTCGACGACACGCTGCAGTCGAAGATCCGGCAGGTGCGGCAGCAGGTCTCCGCCGAAGTCCCCAAACTGTCGCCACGGGAGATCCAGGCCCACATCCGCTCGGGGATGTCCGCCGACGATGTCGCCTCGGTCACGGGCGCGCCCCTGGACTACGTCCAGCGCTTCGAGGGCCCGATCGTGGCCGAGCGCGAGCACGTCGTGGTGAGCGCCCTCAGCGTCCCCGTGCGCACCGCCGCCGAGGTCGACCCACTGGGCGAGCCCGACACGTTCGGCTCCGTCATCCGCGACCGCCTCGCCTCGCTCGGCGTCGCCGGCGAGCGCTGGGCGAGCTGGAAGGACCCCGAGGCCGGCTGGATCGTGAAGCTCGAGTTCACCGCGGACGAGATCGACCACGACGCCCGCTGGAGCTACGACCTGCGCAAGCACGCCCTGGCCCCGCTGAACTCGGAGGCGACCACGCTCTCCCAGGCCGGCGAGCTGCGCGGCGGCGCGCTCATCCCGCGCCTGCGCGCCGTCCTCCCGCACGAGGGCGAGCCGGACAGCTCCCGCTTCGACAGCGGAGCGTTCACCTTCCCCGCCCCCGGCGTCGACCTGCTCGGCCCCGAGGTGACCCAGCCGCTCGAGCCGCTGGAGCCGCACGCTCCCGGCCGCGCCAGCAACTCCATCGCGATCTCCGCGATCAAGCGCGCCGACGAGACCCCGCGCGACCTGCACCAGACGGCCGACCTCCTGGAGGCGCTGCGCCGCCGCCGCGGGGAGCGCGAGGCCGCGGGCGGCTATGACGAGCCGGCCCCGCGGAACGACCGCACGGACCGCAGCGGCCGCCACGAGCAGGTCGAGCAGCCGACGCTCCTCGACCCGATCACGCCGTTCCGGGTCGTCGAAGAGACCATCACGGTCATCGAAGAGTTCGGTCCGCCGCCGGCGGCCCCCACTGCGAGCACCCCCACTCCTCCTCCGCCCGCACCCCAGTCCTCCACGCAGGAGCAGACGCCGGTCGCGACCGGGCGGCGCAAGGGCCGCGCCGCGATGCCGAGCTGGGACGAGATCGTCTTCGGCGCGCGTACGGACGACGACCTGGCGTAACGGCGCCTTTTCCCTGAGCTAGGTCGCCGCCCCGAACCGCAGCAGCGGCACCCGGGTCTCCTCGGCCGTGAGCGAGCCGTGCTGGCCGATCATGCTGCGCCCGGTGCGCTGCGGGTCGCGGGAGTCGTAGTAGGCGATGCGCTTACGCGCGGCGACGAGCACGTCGCCGATGCGGGGCGCGACCTCCGGCGCCACGACCGGGCCGAACCAGCCCGCCGCGATGGCCTCTTCCCTGGTCGCGATCCAGGACCGGCCGCCCTCCACCTCGCGCCAGCGTCCGGCAACCGCGTCGGCGCTCGAAGCGTCCTCTGTATAGAGGTGCAGCAGCCGCGGCTCGCCGGCGACCTCCGCCACACCCTCCAGCAGCTCGGGCGCCGTGTCGTAGAGCACGTGCCCGCTCTCCGGGATGTCGACGATGCCGTGGTCGGCGGTGAGCAGCACACCCTTGCCGGGGCCCAGGGAGGCCGCGAGCCGCGCCACCAGCGCGTCCAGCGTCTCCAGCTCGGCCGTCCAGCGCGGCGACTCCCAGCCGCGCGCGTGCGCGGCCTGGTCGAGCTCGGCGATATAGAGGTAGGTGAGCGCGGGGCCGGAGGTGCGGAGCACGTCCTGCGCGGCCTCGAAGCGGTCGGCCATGGTGCGGCCGCCGATGAACTGCGCGCCGCGCAGCACCGCGTGGGTGAAGCCGGAGTCCGCGTAGGCGGGGACGCCGAGCGCATACGAGGCGACACCATCGGCCGCCGCGCGCTCGAAGACCGTTTGGGCGCGCTGCCAGGTCGTTGGGTCCATCCGGTCGTCCCAGCCGTTGAGCTGGTTGGTGAGCCGGCCCGCGTCGTCGCGGACGCGGTAGCCCACCAGGCCGTGCTCCCCCGGCGTCGTGCCGGTCGTCAGCGTCGCGAGTGCGGCGGCCGTCGTGGTGGGGAAGCCGGCGTCGATCGTCGTCGTCTTGCCGAGCCGGGAGGCGAGCGTCCTGGCGTGCCCCTCGCGGGCGCGGAGCGCCGCGGCGCCGAGACCGTCGACCACGACGACGACCGCGTGCTCCAGCGGCGGCAGCCCGAGGTCGTTGCCCTCCCCGCGCAGCGCCCCCAGACAACTCGGCATTACCGTGGCGAGGCTCGCTCGGGTCGTGAACGCGGCCGGTAGCATGGGGGGCATCCGGCCCAGTCTTTCACAGGTGGGACGGACGGAAGCCGTCGAACCGGCGCGCCTCCTGCCGCCCCATCACCGAATGCACGAATGACACCAGCAGACGACCAGGCCCCGACCACCGAACGCATCGAAGACGTCGACGTCACGACCGAGATGCAGGGCTCGTTCCTCGAGTACGCGTACTCGGTCATCTACTCCCGGGCGCTCCCCGACGCCCGCGACGGCCTGAAGCCCGTGCAGCGGCGCATCCTCTACATGATGACCGAGATGGGACTGCGGCCGGACCGCGGCCACGTCAAGTCCGCCCGCGTCACCGGCGAGGTGATGGGAAAGCTGCACCCGCACGGCGACAGCGCCATCTACGACGCGCTGGTGCGCATGGCCCAGGACTTCACCCTGCGCGTCCCGCTGGTCGACGGGCACGGCAACTTCGGCTCGCTGGACGACGGTCCCGCCGCAGCCCGCTACACCGAAGCGCGCCTCGCCGCCGCCGCGCTCGCCCTCACCGAGGACCTCGACGAGGACGTCGTCGACTTCGTCCCCAACTACGACAACCAGCTCCTCCAGCCGGACGTGCTGCCCGCCGCGTTCCCGAACCTCCTGGTCAACGGCGCCAGCGGCATCGCGGTCGGCATGGCCACCAACATGGCCCCGCACAACCTGGTGGAGGTCGTCGGCGCCGCCCGCCACCTCCTCGCCAACCCGGACGCCACCCTCGACGAGCTGATGGACTACGTCCCCGGCCCCGACCTCCCGAGCGGCGGCACCATCGCCGGCCTCTCCGGCGTGCGCGACGCCTACGCGACCGGCCGCGGCAGCTTCCGGATGCGCGCCAAGGTCGGCGTCGAGTCGATCACCGCGCGCAAGAGCGGCCTCGTCGTCACCGAGCTGCCCTACGGCGTCGGCCCGGAGCGCGTGATCGAGAAGATCAAGGACGGCGTCAACGCGAAGAAGCTGAACGGCATCTCCGACGTCACCGACCTCTCCGACCGCCAGCACGGCCTCCGCCTCGTCATCGGCATCAAGACCGGGTTCAGCCCGGACGCCGTGCTCGAGCAGCTCTACCGGCACACGCCGCTGGAGGAGGGCTTCTCGATCAACAACGTCGCCCTCGTCGCCGGCGGCCCGCAGACCCTCGGGCTGCGCGAGCTGCTGCGCGTCTACCTCGACCACCGGATCAGCGTCGTCACGCGCCGCTCGCAGTTCCGGCTCGCGCGCCGCAAAGAACGGCTGCACCTGGTCGAGGGCCTCCTCATCGCGATCCTCGACATCGACGAGGTCATCCAGGTCATCCGCACCTCCGACGACACCGACCAGGCGCGCACGCGGCTGCAGCAGGTGTTCGACCTCAGCACGCTGCAGGCCGACTACATCCTCGAGCTGCGGCTGCGCCGGCTCACCAAGTTCTCCCGCATCGAGCTGGAGACCGAGCGCGACCAGCTCCGGGCCGAGATCGCCGAGCTGGAGGAGATCCTCGCCAGCAAGGCACGCATCCACGGGCTCGTCTCGGATGAGCTGGAGCAGGTCGCCCTGAAGTTCGGAACGCCGCGCCGCACGCTCCTCACCGAGGCCAAGCCGTCCATCGCCGGGGCGGGCTCCCGCAGCAAGGCGATGACGGTGCAGCTCGAAGTGGCGGACGTCCCCTGCCGCGTCTACCTGTCGACCACCGGCCGCATCCTGCGCGTCGACGCGGGCGCCGGGGAGGGCGAGGGCCTCGACCGCATCCAGCCGCCGGCGCGCCGCAGCAAGCACGACGCCATCCTGTCGCGGCTCGACACGTCGAGCCGGAGCGAGATCGGCGCGGTCACCGACCGCGGCCGCCTCATCCGGTTCTCCCCCGTCGACCTCCCGGCCGCCCCGCTGAACTCGGTGCAGCTCGGCGCGGGCGTGAAGGTGGGCGACTACCTGGCGCTGGCCGACCGCAAGGAGCGCGTGCTCGCGCTGGTCTCCCTCGACGCCCCGCAGGCGATCGCCCTCGGCACCCGCCAGGGCGTGGTCAAGCGGGTGACGCCGGGCGACTGGGCCAACAAGCCCGAGTTCGAGGTCATCAGCCTGAAGGCCGGCGACGCGGTCGTCGGCGCCGTGCAGTCGGCGGACGACGCCGAGCTCGTCTTCGTCTCCAGCGACTCCCAGCTCCTGCGGTTCTCGGCCGGCTCGGTGCGCCCGCAGGGCCGCGCCGCCGGCGGCATGGCCGGCATCAACCTGGCCGCGGACGCCCGCGTGGTGTTCTTCGGCGCGGTGGAGGCCGCCGAGCGAGAGGAGGCGGTCGTCGTCACCATCGCGGTCAGCGACCAGACCCTCCCCGGCGCCGACCCCGGCAGCGGCAAGGTGAGCGACTTCGCCGAGTTCCCGGCCAAGGGCCGTGCGACCGGCGGCGTCCGCTCGCAGCGCTTCCTCAAGGGCGAGACCGAGCTCGCGCTCGCCTGGGTCGGCCCCGCCCCCGCTCTGGCGGTGGGCCCCGACGGCGCCCACCGCGTCCTCCCCGAGGGCGGCGCCCGCCGCGACGGCTCCGGCACCCCGCTCGACATGGTCGTCACCACCATCGGCCGCCGCCTCGCCTGACGTCGCCAACTCCGGAGTCGCGGAGCGACACGCCGCCGCACACTCCGTAACTCCGGAGACCCCGCCTCGTCCAGTGCGGATCTCCGGAGTTACGCACGCGGTAACCAACTCCGGAGTCCCCGGCCCGACCAGGCCGGATCTCCGGAATTACGGAGACGACACGCAGTGCGTGCGCCGGATCTCCGGAGTTACGGACGGACGCTACGCGTCGATGCGGGCGCGGGACAGGTCGTCGGCCCCCGCGATGATGAACTCCTTGCGGGGCGCCACGTCGTTGCCCATCAGCAGCTCGAACACGCGGTTCGCCGCCTCGGCGTCGGAGACGCGCACGCGGCGCAGGGTCCGGTGGGCGCGGTCCATCGTCGTGGTCGCGAGCTGGTCGGCGTCCATCTCGCCGAGGCCCTTGTAGCGCTGGATGGGCTCCTGGTACTTGCGGCCGCGCTTCTTCAGGTCGGCGAGCACGGCCTGCAGCTCCGCCTCGGAGTACGTGTAGATCGTCTCGTTCGGCTTCGAGCCGGGGTTGATCGCGACCACCCGGTGCAGCGGAGGCACGGCCGCGAACACCCGGCCCTCCTCGATCATCGGTCGCATATAGCGGAAGAACAGCGTGAGCAGCAGGGTGCGGATGTGGGCGCCGTCCACGTCCGCGTCGGACATGATGATGACCTTGCCGTACCGCGCCGAGCCCAGCTCGAACGACCTTCCGGAGCCCGCGCCGATGACCTGGATGATGGCCGCGCACTCCGCGTTGGAGAGCATGTCGGAGACCGACGCCTTCTGCACGTTGAGGATCTTGCCGCGGATCGGCAGCAGCGCCTGGTACTCGCTGTCTCGCGCACGCCGGGCGGTGCCGAGCGCCGAGTCGCCCTCCACGATGAACAGCTCGCTGTTCGCCACGTCGCTCGACCGGCAGTCCACCAGCTTCGCGGGCAGCGAGGAGGTCTCCAGCGCGTTCTTGCGGCGCTGCGTCTCCTTGTGCGCGCGAGCCGAGATGCGGGACTTCATCTCCGCGACGACCTTGTCGAGCACGAGCGCCGACTGCGTCTTGTCGTCGCGTTTGGTCGACGCGAACCGCTCGGCGAGGGTCTTCTGGATGACGTTGGCGACGATCGCGCGCACGGCCGGCGTCCCGAGGACCTCTTTGGTCTGGCCCTCGAACTGCGGCTCGGGGAGACGCACCGTCAGTACGGCCGTGAGCCCGGCCATGACGTCGTCCTTCTCCAGCTTGTCCGTGCCCGCCTTGAGCCGGCGGGCGTTCAACTCCACCTGCTGGCGCAGGAACTTCAGCAGCCCCTGGTCGAAGCCGGCCTGGTGGCTGCCGCCCTTCGGCGTCGCGATGATGTTGACGAACGAGCGCATCACCGTGTCGTAGCCGGTCCCCCAGCGCAGCGCGATGTCGACCTGGCATTCGCGCTTGAGCTCGGTCGGCACCATCGCGCCGCTGTCGGAGAGCACCGGCACCGTCTCGGTGAAGTGGCCCTCCCCGGTGAGCCGCCAGGTCTCGGTGATCGGGCCGTCCGGGGCGAGGAAGTCCACGAACTCCGAGATGCCGCCGTCGTAGCTGAAGGTGGTCCGCTCGCCCTCGGCCGAGCGCTGGTCGTCGATCGTGATCGCGAGGCCAGGGACGAGGAACGCCGTCTGCCGGGCACGCCCGATCAGGTCGTCCACCGAGAACTCGGCGCCAGCGGTGAACACCTGGCGGTCGGCCCAGTACCGGATGCGCGTGCCGGTGACGCCCTTGCGCACCTTGCCGGCGATCCGCAGCTCGCTGCCACTGACGAACGGCGAGAACTTCGCGTCGGGGCTCGGCGCGCCCGCGCCGTCGTCGAACACGCCCGGCTCGCCGCGGTGGAAGGACATCGCCCAGGTCTTGCCGTCGCGGTCGACCTCGACGTCGAGGCGCTCGGAGAGCGCGTTGACGACCGACGCGCCGACGCCGTGCAGGCCGCCGGAGGCCGCGTAGGAGCCGGTGCCGAACTTGCCGCCGGCGTGCAGCTTGGTGAAGACGACCTCCACACCGGTCAGCCCGGTCTTGGGCTCCACGTCGACCGGGATGCCGCGCGCCGTGTCGCGCACCTCCACGCTGTCGTCGGGGTGCAGGATGACCTCGATCGCGGTGCCGTGCCCGGCGAGCGCCTCGTCCACGGAGTTGTCGATGATCTCCCACAGGCAGTGCATGAGGCCGCGGGAGTCGGTGGAGCCGATGTACATGCCGGGGCGCTTGCGCACCGCCTCCAGGCCCTCCAGCACCGAGAGGTGCCTCGCCGAATAGTCCGAGCTCGCCACGAGCGCTCCTTGTGTTCCTGCAGTGTTCCGGGTGTTCCTGCGGTGTTCCGGGTCGCGGCGCGCGAGACCGTGCGCCGTGCATCCTCCAGGTTACGTGCTGCTCAGGGCGATCCCGGCCCCGACACCCACGGGCCGCGAGGCTACGCGTTGAGCGAAATAGCAGCCGATACGCGCCTGGTCTCAGGGATTACGTGGTTCTATAGACGTACCGAGTTCACCGGTTGCGACGGAAAGGAGCATCACATGTCTACTATCACCTCGGAGAATGGTGCGGTTGACGAGCTCGAGTCGGGGCCGCAACTCACGGCCGCGGACCGCTGCGACAGCTGTGGCGCTCAGGCGTACATCCGCGTCGTGGTCAACAACGGCGAACTCCTCTTCTGCGCCCACCACGGCAAGAAGCACCAGGAGAAGCTCTCGCAGATCGCGCACAGCTGGCACGACGAGACGGCTCGTCTCTTCGAAGAGCAGCGCGCCTAGGTCACCGCGACCCACGCGAACGGGCTGACCGAGCGATGGCAGGAGCCACCGGCGTGCGCAGGCGCGCATTCGTCGACCTCGATGTCATCCGCTCGAACGCCACCACCGCGGCCACCGCGTCGCTCCCCGACTGCACCGCCGATCTCCGCGCGGACGCGTACGGGCACGGGCTCATCCCCGTCGCCCGGGCGCTGACCGACGCGGGGGTCGGCGGTCTTCTCGTCTCCCGGGTGGAGGACGCCGCAGACGTCGCGGACGCGGGCATCCCACTGCCGGTGACCGTCGGCTTCCCGGCCGGCCGCCACGCCCGCGGCCCCGCCCATCTGCTCGGCCCCGAACTGTTCGGCCTGACCGACGCGCCCGGCGTCGTCCCCGCGCTGCGCCTCACGGCCGAGATCATCGCCGTCAAACGCGTGGGCGCCGACCGCGGCGTCTCCTACGGCTACACCTACCGCACCGACCGCCCCAGCACGCTCGTACTGGTCGCGCTCGGCTACGCCGACGGCATCCTCCGGGTCGCCTCCAACAAGGCGCCCGTGCTGGTCGGCGAGACCACCGGCCGGATCACCGGCCGCATCGCGATGGACCAGTTCGTCGTCGACATCGGCGACGCGCACGCACAGCCGGGCGACCCGGTGGTGCTGTTCGGCGACCCGGCCCGCGGCGAGCCGTCGGCGCTCGGCTGGGAGGCCGCGCTCGGAGTCGCCGCCCCGGTCATCACGAGCCGGCTGGGCCGCCGCATCGAGCGACTGTACGGGCACTGGACCCGGAAGACACCAGCAGCGGACGGGAGCACACAGTGACCATCGTGGACGCGATCGCGGAGCCGCTCCCCCGCGCGGTCATCGACCTGGCCGCGCTGCGCCGGAACGTCGCGCACCTCACCGAGCTGATCGCCCCCGCCGAGACCATGCTCGCGGTCAAGGCCGACGCCTACGGCCACGGCCTGCTGCCGATCGCGGAGGCCGGGCTGGAGGCGGGCGCGACCTCCCTCGCCGTGCTGGAGGTGCCCGCCGGGCTCGTCCTGCGCTCCGCGGGCATCACCGTCCCACTGCTGGCCTGGCTGCACGGCGAGGACACCGACTGGCGCGAGGCGATCGAGGCCGACATCGAGCTCGGCATCTCGGCGGTCTGGCAGCTCGAGGCCATCGCGGCCGCGGGCGCCGACCGTCCGGCCGTCGTGCATCTCAAGGTCGACACCGGCCTCAGCCGCAACGGCGCCACCCGCGAACAGTGGCCGCACCTCATCGACGCCGCCCTCGAACTGGAGCGGCAGGGCGTCGTCCGCATCCGCGCGGCCTGGTCGCACCTGGCCGACGCCTCGATCGCGGACGACGAGGCCTCGCTCGCGGAGTTCCGCAGCGCGGTCGCCGAGGCCGAGGAGCGCGGCGCCCGGTTCGAGATCCTGCACCTCGCGGCGAGTTCGGCCGGCATCCGGATGCCGGAGGCCCGGTTCGACCTCGTGCGCTTCGGCATCGCCGCTTACGGCTACTCCCCGTTCGACGACTGCACCGGCGCAGACCTGGGGCTGGAGCCCGTGATGCGGCTGGAGGCCCCGGTCGTGGAGATCCACGTCGGCGGCACCACGCGCGCCCGGCTCGGGATCGGCTACGGCGACGGCGTGCCGGTGCTCGGCATCGCCAAGACCTCCGTCCTCCTCGCCGGGCAGCGCTGCCGCGTCCTCGCGGTCGACGTGGACACGATGCTCGTGGACCCCGGCCCGGCGCGCGTCGCCGTCGGCGACACCGCGGTGCTCTTCGGCTCCGGACGCGACGGGACGGTCACCGCCGAGAAGTACGCCGACTGGGCAGAGACCATCGCGGACGAGATGGTCACGGGACTGACCGTCCGCGTGCCCCGCGTCTACGAGAACTAGCCTCCGAGCAGCCCGTCGTCAGAGCGCGACGCCGAGGCGCGATGCGATGGCACGCCGCGCGTTGGTGGCGTAGCGGTCGACGCGCTCGGTCTGCGCGACCGGGGGCACCTCGCCGCGCAGCGCGGTCTGCAGCATCCGGTCGGCCAGCACCGGGTTCATCGGGAGGACCGGTCCGTGCAGGTGGGTGCCGATGGCGCTGCCGAGCACGACGCCCTCCGTCTTGTCGCCGTTGCCGAAGCCGCTCACGACTTCGCCGAGCGGGGTCGCACCTGCTGCGTCCGCGCTGAAGGTCGTGGTGGCCGAGTGGTTCTCGAAGCCCGCGAGCGTGACGCCGTCGGCCATGCGCACGACGACCTCCGCGACGTGCCGCCGCGATCCCAGCACGGCGCGGGTCGGGAACACCCCGGCGCCGGTGAGCGTCTCGCCGTCCGGCGTCACGATCTCCTCGCCGAGAAGCTGCCAGCCGCCCGCGATGGCGAGGATCGGCACTCCGGCGTCGCGCCACTGCCGCAGCCGCGGCGCGATCCGCGCGACGTCGGCGGCGACGGCGCGCTGCGACGACAGCGGGCCGGAGCCGATGTGCACGATGTCGGCGGTTGCGGGCAGCTCGGCGCCCGGTGCGTGCGTCACGACGTCGACGTCCACGCCGCGCCAGTGCGCACGCTCGGTCAGGGCGAGCACGTTGCCGGCGTCGCCGTTGATCCCGAGTTCGCGCGGGTAGAGGTGCAGGATGCGGAGGACGGTCACTTCTCGCCGCCTTCCAGGTCGAGGAACCCGAGCTGCTTGCGGATGGCCATCATCTGCTCGTAGTTGACGATCATCGTCTTGGTGCCCCGCGACGGCTTCGGCAGCGCCAGGAACGCCTGCAGTGCGGGCTTGAGCTCCGGCATCACCTGGTCGACCTCGATACCGGCGTACGCGAACCGCGTCGCGAACTGCCAAGCTTTGGTGCCGGACACGATGTCCACGTGCTCCAGCTTGGAGAGGTCGATGTCGTAGACCCAGGACGGGTCGGGCGTGCCCTCGTCCACCGCGACGAAGACCTGCTCCGGGCTGTGGCTCAGATAGTCGAGGTTGAGCTGGAGACTCGGCGGGTTCTTCATCATGATGATCTCGATGTCCTCGTCGCCGACCTTGAGGGTCTCGCCGCGGCCGTAGACCGTCCGCAGCGAGCTCATCGCCGCGACCACGCGGTCCGCCTGGAACCGGTCGCCCAGCACCCGCCGGGCCATCGCGGTCGCGCCGGCGGCGTCCACCGCGTAGTGCAGGCCGCGCGCGGGCAGCCCGATCCGGATGGACTCGCCGCCCATCGTGAGCTGCGCGCTCTGAGTCTCCAGCTTGCTGACGAACACCGCGGGCACCGGGAGGGCGCCGGCGGCGACGCCGGAGAGGTCCGCGACGTTGGCGAGGCCGTTCGGCGACGACTCGATGATGGCCGGGGCCACCGCGAACGTCGTCACGTCGCGGCCCGCGGCGGCGAGCTCGGCGCCCACGCGGGACAGGCTGTCGTCGTCGGCGTTCACCACGACGAACTCGCTCGAGCGCTCCGCGATGGTGCGCAGCATCCCGATCACGCGGGTGGGCTCGAAGAAGCGGTTGAGCTGGTCGATCTGCACGTTGAGCAGCAGCGAGCCGCGCGGCTTCAGGACGTTCGCCAGGTCGACGCCGTACGCCTCGTCCACCTCGATCACCCCGACGTCGCCGCGCACGTAGCCGTCGAGCGGAACGTCCGCGAGCAGCGCGGAGGCGATGCCCTGCGGCAGGTTGCCGCCGGACGGGTTCGTGAAGACGTTCAGTCCGTGCTCGCGCAGGATCGCGGTGAGCATGTTCGTGGTCGTCGACTTGCCGTTCGATCCGGAGACGAACACCACGCCGAGCGGGAGGCGGCTGACCGCGCGCTCGAGGAACTTCGGCGCGATCGCGAGCGCGACCCGCCCCGGCACCGCGGAGCCGCCTCCCCGCAGGCGCAGAAGCCGGCGGGCGAGGCGGCCGGCGATGACCGCCAGTCGGTAGCGCACCTTACTCGAGGTAGTCGCGCAGCGACTGCGAGCGGGACGGGTGGCGCAGCTTGGCCATCGTCTTCGACTCGATCTGCCGGATGCGCTCTCGCGTCACGCCGAAGGTGTCGCCGATCTGGTCGAGCGTCTTCGGCATGCCGTCGCCCAGGCCGAAGCGCATGCGGATCACGCCCGCCTCGCGCTCGGACAGGGAGTCGAGGAGGCTCTCGAGCTGCTTCTGCAGCATCGTGAAGCCGACCGCGTCGGCCGGCACGACCGCCTCGGTGTCCTCGATCAGGTCGCCGAACTCGCTGTCGCCGTCCTCACCCAGGGGGGTGTGCAGCGAGATGGGCTCGCGACCGTACTTCTGCACCTCGACGACCTTCTCAGGGGTCATGTCGAGCTCCTTGGAGAGCTCTTCCGGGGTGGGCTCGCGGCCGAGGTCCTGCAGCATCTGCCGCTGGACGCGGGCGAGCTTGTTGATGACCTCCACCATGTGCACCGGGATGCGGATGGTGCGGGCCTGGTCGGCCATCGCGCGGGTGATCGCCTGACGGATCCACCAGGTGGCGTAGGTCGAGAACTTGAAGCCCTTGGTGTAGTCGAACTTCTCCACCGCGCGGATCAGACCGAGGTTGCCCTCCTGGATCAGGTCCAGGAACTGCATGCCGCGGCCGGTGTAGCGCTTGGCGAGGCTGACCACGAGGCGCAGGTTGGCGCCGAGCAGGTGGCTCTTCGCGCGCTGGCCGTCGCGGGCGACCCAGCGCAGCTCGCGCTCGAGCTCCTTGGGCATGTTCGGAGTGTTCGCGAGCTTGTCCTCCGCGAACAGGCCGGCCTCGATGCGCATCGCGAGCTCGACCTCCTCCGCGGCGTTCAGCAGCGGGACCTTGCCGATCTGCTTGAGGTAGTCCTTGACGGGGTCGGCGGTCGCGCCGGTGATCGTCGTGGAGTACACGGGGATGTCGTCGTCCTCGTCCACGGCGCGCAGCACGAGGGCGTCGGTCGGCAGCGGAGCGTCCGCGGCGGCCTGCACGGCCGCAGCCTCGCCCTTGGGGCCGGAGCCCTCGACGTCGTCCGCCTCCGCGTCGTCGCCCTCGGTCTCCTCGGCGTCGTCGCCGGCGACGGAGTCGTCGACCACCACGTCGGGCGTGTCATCCTCGTCGATCTCGACCACGGCGTCCTCGTCGACCTCCGCGTCGTCGTCGCCCTTGGCCTTGGTGGCGGCCTTTTTGGGCGCAGCCTTCTTCGCCGGCGCCTTGGCCGTCGTCTTCTTCGCCGCGGGCTTGGTGGCCGCAGCGCTCTCCTCGGTCTCCTCGACCGCCTCGGCCTCGCGGGCCTTGGTTGCTGCACGGGTTGCCATGTGCCTACCTTCCATACAAGCGAGGGCTTTCAAACTGGGCGGGAGGGCGCTGGTGCATCCCCCCGTAGCACCTGCCTGAGGTCGCGTGCGGACATTACTAAGACCCATGTCAAGCCTTGGGCTGTTGCGCCGGGCACCATCAAGTGCTCCGACCCCAAGAACATGAACGGGTCCAGTCATCTATTATTGCACGTTCTCGCCGGGCTCCCGACCATCCCGCCTGCGCCAAACGTCTACCAGTGCAACCCACAATGGGGCCACTTCTATTCCCTCCTCCTCCGCGAGGAGGCGGCGGGTGCGCCTGCGGGCGCGGACGAGGAAGACGACGCCGAGGCCGATGATCACGTACTGGACGCCGAACGCCCAGCGGAAGGAGTCCAGGGCGTAGAGTCCGGCGACCGTGTGCGCGGTGTTCTGGGCGTCCAGGGCGAGCCCGATGAGGAACATCATCACGAAGCTCGCGAGGAAGCCGCCGACGTTGACGATGCCGTTGGCGGAGCCGAGGCTGTGCAGCGGGTTGGAGGTGCGGGCGAAGTCGAACCCGATCAGCGAGCCGGGGCCGCCGATCCCGATGGCCACCAGCACGAGGATCAGCAGCCAGAGCGGCGGCGTCCCCGGCCAGAGCAGCAGCAGCGCCCAGACGATCCCCATCATCCCGACGATCGCGAGCACCAGGTTGCTGCGCCGCAGCGGGAAGCGCGCGGTCAGCAGACCGAGGATCGGGCCGGCGATCAGTCCCGCGACGACGGAGACGATCAGCAGGCCGCTGGCCTCCGCCGGGGCGATCCCGAGAGCGAACACCATGAACGGCAGGCCCCACATCAGGCTGAACACGGTGCCGGAGGACTGCGTGGTGAAGTGCGACCAGAAGCCGAGCTGGGTCCCCGGCCGGGCGAGGCTGATCCGGAGCTGACGCAGCGACTCGCCCCAGGTCGCCGGGCGCGGTCCCTCGCTCGAACCGGCGGGCCGGTCGCGGATCGTGGCGACGATCCCGATCAGCGCGACGACCGACAGCGACGCCGCACTCAGGAACGCGGTCGTCCAGCCGGTCTGGTGGAGCAGCAGGGCGAACGGGATGGCCGAGAGCACCTGGCCGAGCTGGCCGATGTTGCCGATCCACTGCGAGAGCTGCGGCACGATCCGGCCGCGGAACCAGGAGTTGACCAGACGCATGAGCGAGGTGAACACGGTCGCGTCGCCCGCTCCGACGAGGATGCGGCCGACGATGGCCAGCGCGATGGTCGGCGCGAACGCGACCGTCACCTGCCCGACGACCATCAGGGCCGTCCCCGCGATCATCAGCGCCCGCGAGCCGACCCGGTCGATCAGGACGCCGACCGGAACCTGCATCCCCGCGTAGACGATGAGCTGGACGACGGCCATCGAGGAGAGGACGGCGGCCGAGACGTGGAAGCGGTCGGTCGCTGCGACGCCCGCGACGCCGATGCTCGTGCGCTGCATGACGGCGACGAGGTAGGCGAAGACCCCGATCCCGAAGATGACCCAGGACCGACGCGAATTCACCAGACGATCCTACGCCCGGCGCACAGGCCGCCAGGTCACAGCAGCCGCCCCGTCACAGCACGGGGGCCGCGCCCGGGGTCAGCGGTCGGTGCGCGGGTCGTCATCGTCGCCGCGACCGTCGCCACGACGGTCGTCGCCGTGCCGGCGGAAGGCCAGGAAGTTCTCCAGCTCGGCCGCGATCTCGTCGGCGCTGGGCAGTTCGCCGTCGCTGTCGGTCAGCGGCGAACGGAGCTGCGTGTCCTCCATGTATGTGTCGTGCCGCTCCTCCAGCGTGCCGACCAGCTTGCCGAGCTCGACGTTGCCCGCGACCTGCTCGTCGATGTTCGCGACGAACTCGCGGTCCTCCTCGCGCAGGCGGTCGGTCGGGAAGATGAGGCCGGTCGCAGCGCTGATGCTCTCCAGCCCCGCGATGGCGGCGGCCGGGTACTCGGTGTCGGCCAGGTAGTGCGGGATGAGCAGGACGAAGCCGGCGATCGGGTACGAGAGCTGCTGCAGCCGGTACTCGAGCAGGTGCAGGGCGTTGCCGGGCACCTGGGTCTGCGGCTTCCAGATCGACATCCCCTCGATCAGGTCGCGGCGGTTGCCGCTGACCGTGACGCCGATGGGCCGGGTGTGCGGCACCGGCATCGGGATGGAGTGCACCCACGTGACGCTCTTGACGTTGTAGCGCTCGATGAGCCCGAGCACGGCCTCGGTGAAGGCCTCCCAGCGGAAGTCGGGCTCGAACCCGGAGAGGAAGAGGAACGGCTGGCGCAGCTCGTCGTAGACCAGGTGCAGCTTAAGCGTCGACGGCTGGTAGTCGGCCAGGTGGTCCTGGTCGAAGTAGATGATCGGCCGGCGGGCGCGGTAGTCGAGCAGGATGTCGGCGTCGAAGGTCGCGACGACCTCGCTGTCGAGAGTTCCGAGCAAATAGGTGCCGAGCTGGCTGACGCCCGAGCCGGCGTCGGCGAACCCGGTGAGCCCCGCGATCAGCGGCAGGCCCTCCGGCACCGTCAGTGCCGGGTTGAGCTCGTACAGTTCGCCGGGGTCTCGCATAGATCAACTCTAGGCCGCGCACCGGAGTGGGGCGTGGCACGCGAGCCCGCTCGCAGCACGCCCACAGCGAACAGGCGGCCTCCGCTGCCGCAGGTCGTTCAGCGGTTAGGGTCGAGACATGACGCCTCCCGCCCTCAGCCTCTCGCCCGCTCCCTCCTCCTCCGCCGACGTCCTGGTGCTCGCCGCGCGCTCCGGCGCCGACGGCGTCACCGTGCTGTCGGCCTCGGCCCCGGACGGGCTGGACCGGGAGCTCGCGGCGGTCGGCTTCGGCGGCGGCAAGGACGAGCTGGTCCGCCTCCCCGGCGCCGCGGGCGGCCCCGGGCTCGCCGTGGTCGGCCTCCCGGAGCCGGTGGACGAGGACGCGCTGCGGTACGCCGCGGGCACCGCGATCCGGCAGCTCGCCGGGGTCGGCTCCGTCGCGCTCGACCTGCCGGCCGAGGACGACGCCCGTCTCGGCGCGGTGCTCGAAGGAGCGGCGCTCGGCGCGTACGCCTTCACCGACTACCGCTCCGCGAGCCGCGCGGCGGTCAAGGCCCCGGTCGAGACGATCGCGGTCATCGGCGAGTCCGCTGCGGCGGACGCCCTCGTGGCGCGCGCCGCTGCCGTCTCCGCCGCGGCCGCACTGGTCAAGGACCTGGTCAACACTCCCCCGCTCGACCTCTACCCCGCGTCGTTCACCTCGCGGGTCGAGGAGGCCGTCGAGGGCCTGCCCGTCACCGTCGAGGTGTGGGACGAGCGCCGGCTGGAGTCCGAGGGCTTCGGCGGCATCCTCGGCGTCGGGCAGGGCTCGGTGCGCCCGCCGCGGCTGGTGAAGGTCGACTACGCGCCCGCGGGAGCTGCGAAGCACCTCGCCCTGGTCGGCAAGGGCATCACGTTCGACTCCGGCGGCCTCTCGCTCAAGCCGGCCTCCGGAATGGTGGGGATGAAGTACGACATGACCGGCGCGGCGACCGTGCTCGCCGTGGCCCTGGCCGCCGCCCGGCTCGCGCTGCCGGTGCGCGTGACAGCGTGGCTGTGCCTGGCCGAGAACATGCCGTCCGGCTCCGCCATCCGCCCGAACGACGTGCTCCGCATGCGCGGCGGCCGCACGGTGGAGGTGCTCAACACCGACGCCGAGGGCCGGCTCGTGCTCGCGGACGGCCTGGTCGCCGCCGGCGAAGAGCACCCGGACGCCATCGTCGACGTCGCCACGCTGACCGGCGCCGCGATGGTCGCCCTCGGCACCCGCTACGCCGCCGTCATGGGCTCCGACGACCTGGTCGGCGACGTCCTCGCCGCCGCGAAGGCCTCCGGCGAGCTGCTCTGGCCGATGCCGCTGGCGAGCGAGCTGCGCGCGACGATCAACTCCGACGTCGCCGACATCGCCAACGCCAACCCGGGGGTGACCGCGGGCGGGATGCTGCTGGCCGGCGTCTTCCTGCAGGAGTTCATCGGGCGCACCGGCGACGAGGACGATGCACCGCGCATCCCGTGGGCGCACCTCGACATCGCAGGTCCCGCCAAGGGGCCGTCCGCTCCGTACGGCTTCACCGGCAAGGGACCGTCCGCCGTCAGCGTACGGGCGCTTATCCGTTTGGCCGAGGACTTTTCCCAGAGGTAGTAGGGTCGTATGGGCAGGAAAATCCTGCCCATGCAACGCCTGCCCCACGTCATCCCCCGGGGCAGGATCGTGTCACGAATCCTGATGCGCGAGGAGTAGCTGGGTGTCTGAGCAGAACTTTGACATTGTGGTGCTCGGCGGTGGGAGTGGAGGCTACGCAGCAGCGCTGCGTGCGGCCGAGCTCGGTTTCACCGTCGGCATGATCGAGAAGGACAAGGTCGGCGGCACCTGCCTGCACCGCGGCTGTATCCCGACCAAGGCGCTGCTGCACGCGGCCGAGGTCGCGGACTACTCGCGGGAGTCGGCCAAGTACGGCATCGTCACCGAGCTCAAGGGCGTCGACATCAACGGCGTGACCGAGTACCGCCAGAGCATCATCGCCAAGAAGTACAAGGGCCTCCAGGGCCTGGTGAAGGCCCGCGGCATCACCGTGATCGAGGGCGAGGGCAAGCTGACCTCCCCGACGACGGTGCAGGTCGGCGACGACACCATCACCGGCAAGAACGTCATCCTCGCCACCGGCTCCTACTCGCGCAGCCTCCCGGGCCTCGAGATCGGCGGCCGCGTGATCACCAGCGAGCAGGCCCTCGAACTCGACTTCGTCCCGAAGAAGGTCGCGGTCCTCGGCGGCGGCGTCATCGGCGTCGAGTTCGCCAGCGTCTGGAAGTCCTTCGGCGCCGAGGTGACCATCATCGAGGCCCTCCCGCACCTCGTCCCCAACGAGGACGAGTCCATCAGCAAGGGCCTCGAGCGCGCCTTCCGCCGCCGCGGCATCGACTACCGCCTCGGCGTCCGGTTCTCCGGCGTCAGCCAGAACGAGAACGGCGTCGTCGTCTCGCTCGAGGACGGCAGCACGGTCGAGGCGGAGCTGCTGCTCGTCGCGGTCGGCCGCGGCCCGCTCACGGCCGGCATGGGCTACGACGAGGTCGGCATCACGCTCGACCGCGGCTTCGTCATCACCGACGAGCGCCTCCAGACCAACATCCCGGGCGTCTACGCCGTCGGCGACATCGTCCCCGGCCTGCAGCTCGCGCACCGCGGCTTCCAGCAGGGCATCTTCGTGGCCGAGGAGATCGCGGGCCTGAACCCGATCATCGTCCCCGACGTCAACATCCCGAAGGTCACCTACTGCGACCCCGAGGTCGCCTCGATCGGCCTCAGCGAGGCCAAGGCGGCGGAGCAGTACGGCGCCGACGCGATCACGAGCTACGACTACAGCCTGGCCGGCAACGGCAAAAGCGAGATCATCGGCACCAGCGGCACCGTCAAGGTCGTCCGCGTCAACGACGGCCCCGTCGTCGGCGTGCACATGATCGGCGCGCGCGTGGGCGAGCTCATCAGCGAGGCGCAGCTCGTCGTCAACTGGGAGGCGTACCCGGAGGACATCGCGCCCTTCGTTCACGCGCACCCGACGCAGAGCGAGTCGCTCGGCGAGGCCTTCCTGTACCTCGCGGGCAAGCCGCTGCACACCCTCTAAACGCGTCCGCCGCGCGAGCGGCTGCAATAAGCTACTGAACGATCAGGTTTGAAGGAGAAAAGCTCATGAGCGAATCCGTCAGCCTCCCGGCACTCGGCGAGAGTGTCACGGAAGGCACGGTCACCCGCTGGCTGAAGAACGTTGGCGACCGTGTCGAGGTGGACGAGCCCTTGCTCGAAGTCTCGACCGACAAGGTCGACACCGAGATCCCCTCGCCCGTCGCGGGCGTCATCGAGGCGATCCTGGTGCAGGAGGACGAGACGGTCGAGGTGGGCACTGCGCTCGTGACGATCGGCGACGGCTCCGGTGCGGGCGAGGCTCCGGCCGCCGCGCCGGAGGCGGAGGCCGCCCCGGCCGAGGCCGCGCCGGCTCCGGCCGCTGAGGCTGCGCCGGCTCCGGCCGCCGAGGCCGCGCCGGCCCCTGCCGCCGAGGCCGCGCCGGCTCAGGAGGCTCCGGCCCCCGCTGCCGAGCCGGCCCCGGCCGCACCCGCACAGGAGGCGCCTGCCGCTGCTCCCGCCCCCGCTGCGGAGCCGGCCCCGGCCGCTCCCGCACAGGAGGCTCCCGCCGCTGCTCCGGCCCCGGCCGCTGCCCCGGCTCCCGCTGCTGCCCCGGCTCCGGCCCCGGCTGCTGCGCCGGCCCCGGCCGCCGAGGCTCCCGCCACGTCGGGCGGCGCTCACGCCGGCACCTCCGGATACGTGACCCCGATCGTCCGCAAGCTCGCCAACGAGCACGGCGTCGACCTGGCGAACGTGACCGGCACCGGCGTCGGCGGACGCATCCGCAAGGAGGACATCCTCGCGGCAGCCGCTCCGGCCGCTGCCGCCGCTGCTCCGGCCGCCGCGCCTGTGGTCGAGGTGTCCCCGCTCCGCGGAACCACGCAGAAGATGTCCCGTCTGCGCAAGGTCGTCGCCGAGCGCGCCGTCGTCTCGATGCAGTCGACCGCGCAGCTCACCACGGTGGTCGAGGTCGACGTGACCAAGGTCGCCGCGCTGCGCGACAAGGTGAAGGGCGACTTCCTCGCCAAGACCGGCACGAAGCTCTCCTTCCTGCCGTTCTTCGCGCTCGCGGCCGCCGAGGCGCTGAAGGCCTACCCGGTCATCAACGCCACGGTCGACGGCGACAGCATCGTCTACCCGGACCACGAGAACATGTCGATCGCGGTCGACACCGAGCGCGGCCTGCTGACCCCGGTCATCCGCAACGCCTCGGACCTCGACATCGCGGGCCTCGCCCGTGAGATCGCAGACCTCGCCGAGCGCACCCGCGACAACCGCCTCAAGCCGGACGAGCTGGCCGGCGGCACGTTCACGCTGACCAACACCGGTTCGCGCGGCGCGCTGTTCGACACCCCGGTCGTCTTCCTCCCGCAGGTCGCCATCCTGGGCACGGGCATCGTCACCAAGAAGCCGGTCGTCATCACGGCCGACGGCTCGGACTCCATCGCGATCCGCTCGACGGTGTACCTCGCCCTGTCGTACGACCACCGCATCGTCGACGGCGCCGACGCCGCGCGCTTCCTCGTCGCGGTGAAGAACCGCCTCGAGGGCGGCGCGTTCGAGGGCAGCCTCGGCATCTGAACCACCTGACGGAACGGCCCGGCCCCGCGAGGAGCCGGGCCGTTCCGCGTTTCCGGGGAGGCTCAGCGTCAGCGCGAGCCGTCCTGACCGGGCACGACCATCAGCAGCACGGTGACGGCCACCAGCGGCGAGCAGGCGACGGCGACCAGTCTCGGTCGTGCGACGATCCAGCCGCGCACCACCTCCATCCCGCGCGCGACGGGACGGTCGCCCAGCAGATCGAGCGCCCGCTCCAGGAGGCCGAGGACGTCCCGGCCCCGTGCTCCCCTCGCGCCGCCGCGTTCTCGGCGATCGGCCCTGCGACCGTCGTCCGCAGCCGGATCGCCGCGCGCGGACGCGTGCAAGACGCCGGGCGGACCGTTCCGCGCCGGGCGCACCGCGGTCGGGTCGGCAGCCCGCAGAAGGCCGGCGACGACGTCCTCCCAGCTCCCGTGCCGCCGGTCGGTGGCCGCGGCCTGGACGGTGGCGCCCCGTCCCTGCGTCACGGCGCGGCACAGCGTGCCGGCCAGCTCCGCGAAGCCGGCGACGTCCTCCCCCATCGTCCGTTGATCGAGCTCCCGGAGGCGGTCGATCCCGGTCAGGACCGGGCAGCCGTCGTCGCGGAGGCCGACGTGCGCCGGCCCGAGCACGACTCCGCCACGCCCGGCCCGATGCAGGCCGGAGAGCCCCCGTGCCGTCGCTACGAGCACCGTGACGGCCTCGCCCGCGGTCAGCCCACCGTCGGCGGCGAGGAGGTCGTCGAGCGTGCCACCAGCCGGATGCTCCCGCAGCCGGACCATCACGTCGCCCCGGCTCGCCAGGCGATCTCGCGGCGGCGGCACCGCGCGCGGCAGGTGCGATGACGCGACGCCGTCCCACGCCATCCCGACGCCGGCCCCCTTCGCGCTGGCCACCGTGAGCACTGCCTCCCCCCGCAACTCACCACCCGCGACGACGACCGACACCTCGTCTTCAACGCCCGTCGCATCCCGGGGCGCGCGTCGCTCGACCACCTGCCACCCTTCTGCCGCCGCGATTCCCGCCGCGCACCTCACGACGTCCACCGGTCTCCGTCTCCGCACCATGCCCTCAGTACACGCCACCCGGAACCACCCCGACCCCGCCGTCCGAGGATCGGTGCACAACTCGCTCGCGCCTCCGACCTGTGCAGGACTTCAGCCGCATCCGAGCGCGATGGACATTTTCTGTACTCAGTCCATTTAGGATGCCTGTATGACGATCTTCGATGTCTCCGGACTCGGCGGGCAGCGCGTCCCGTACGACGACGGTCTCCGCCAGCAGCGCAGCACCCACGCCGACGTGGCCGCGGGCCGCACGGCCGACACGGTCCTCCTGCTCGAGCACGCCCCGGTTTTCACCGCGGGCAAGCGCACCTCCCCCGACGAACGACCCACCGACGGCACCCCCGTGATCGACGTGGACCGCGGCGGGAAGATCACCTGGCACGGGCCCGGCCAGCTCGTCGGCTATCCGATCCTGCGCCTGGCCGAGCCGATCGACGTCGTCGGCTATGTCCGCTGGCTCGAAGGCATCCTGATCGAGGTGCTCGCGGAGCTCGGCGTGCCGGGCGAGCGCGTGGAGGGCCGCTCCGGCGTGTGGCTGCCGGGGCACGGCACGACGCCCGACGGGAGCCCGGCGGACGAGAAGATCGCCGCCATCGGCATCCGCGTCGCCGAAGGCGTCACGATGCACGGCTTCGCCCTCAACTGCTCCAACAGCCTGGACCCCTACGAGAAGATCGTCGCGTGCGGCATCCGCGACGCGGGCGTGACCACGATCTCCCGCGTCCTCGGCCGCACCGTGACGCCCCAGGACGTCGCTCCCCTCATCCAGGCCGCACTCGACCGGGCGCTGGCCGACGCGTCCTCCAGCCCCATCGCAGCCGCGCACACGACGACCCCCACGACCGCGACGGAGGTCGCCGCATGACCGCCGAACCCCAGGCCGCTGGAACGCAGGCCGCCGCACCCCACGCCACCGAACCCCAGGGCCGCCGAATGCTCCGCCTGGAGGTGCGCAACGCGCAGACGCCGATCGAGCGCAAGCCCGCGTGGATCAAGACCAAGGCCAAGATGGGCCCCGAGTATCGCCAGCTCCAGAACCTGGTCAAGTCCGAGGAGCTGCACACGGTCTGCCAGGAGGCCGGCTGCCCGAACATCTACGAGTGCTGGGAGGACCGCGAGGCGACCTTCCTCATCGGCGGCTCGCAGTGCACCCGGCGCTGCGACTTCTGCCAGATCGACACCGGCAAGCCCGCCGACTTCGACCGGGACGAGCCGCGCCGCGTCGGCGAGTCGGTGGCGAAGATGGGCCTGCGCTACTCGACGGTCACCGGCGTGGCCCGCGACGACCTCCCGGACGAGGGCTCGTGGCTCTACGCCGAGACGATCCGCGAGATCCACCGGCAGAGCCCGGGCACCGGCGTGGAGATCCTGGTGCCCGACTTCTCCGGCAACCCCGAGTACCTCGGCGAGGTGTTCTCGGCCCGGCCGGAGGTGTTCGCGCACAACGTCGAGACCGTGCCGCGCATCTTCAAGCGCATCCGGCCGGCGTTCCGCTACGAGCGCTCCCTCGACGTGATCACCCAGGGCCGCGCGGCCGGCCTGATCACCAAGTCGAACCTCATCCTCGGGATGGGCGAGGAACGCGAGGAGATCAGCCAGGCGCTCCGCGACCTCCACGACGCGGGCACGGACATCATCACGATCACCCAGTACCTGCGGCCGAGCCCGCGCCACCTCCCGGTCGCGCGCTGGGTGCACCCGGACGAGTTCGTCGAGCTGAAGCAGGAGGCCGAGGAGATCGGCTTCCTCGGTGTCCTCTCGGGCCCGCTGGTGCGCTCGTCGTACCGCGCGGGGCGGCTGTGGGCGCAGTCGATGGCGGCCAAGGGACGCGAGGTCCCGGCCGAGCTGCAGCACCTCGCGGACGCGTCGGCGGGCTTCGCGCAGGCCGTCTCCTGAGGCCGCTCCCTGCACCGATCGGGGAGGCCGCGCGACCCGCTGAGCGCGGCCTCCCGATCGCCGCTACGCCCGCCGTGAACAGGTCATCAGGGAGCCGGGCGAGCCGGTATCCTTGTCTCTATGGCACGTAAGGACAAGTCCACCAAGGAGCCCGGTCGGCTGAAGCAGATGTGGCAGGTCTTCCAGATGACCCGCCGCTACGACGACCGCGCGCTGCTCTACATCGTGGGCGGAATCGTGCTGCCGACGCTGGCGGGCATCGCGATGGCGGTGTTCCTCTCGGGCGGCAACGTCTTCTCGATGGTGGTCTGGATCCTCGCGGGCGTGCTCGCCGGTGTGCTCGTCGGCCTCATCATCCTGGGCCGCCGCGCCGAGCGCGCCGCGTACTCGCAAATCGAGGGCCAGCCGGGCGCCGTGGGCGCGGTGCTGCGCAGCTCGCTCAAGCGGAGCTGGCGCGGCTCGGAGATGCCGATCGCCGTCAACGGCAAGACGCAGGACGCGGTCTACCGCGCCACCGGCCGCGGCGGCGTCGTGCTCATCAGCGAGGGCCCCAAGACCCGCACCCAGCGCATGGTCGACGAGGAGCGCCGCAAGATCAACCGCGTGCTGCCCAACGTCCCCGTGACCGTCATCTCGGTCGGCCCGGACGCCGACTCGGTGGCCCTGCACAAGGTCCCGCGTACGCTGTCCAAGATCAAGCCGACCCTCACCAAGGCCGAGGTCATCGCGATCAGCAACCGCCTGGCGTCGCTCGAGAACGCGATGCCGATCCCCAAGGGCGTCGACCCGATGAAGGTGCGCGCGCAGCGAGCGCGCTGAGTAGTCCCGGCATCACACCGCCGGGCCCCTCGCCGCGATTACGCGCGGATGAGGACGGTACCGGCGACCTTGTCGTGGAAGCCGCGCTGGTCGGAGTCCCACACCAGCGCGGGGATCACGAGGCAGAGCAGCACGGTGCGGACCACCGGCCGCCACACGCCCACCCAGCCGCCGGCGAGCGCGACCACGCGCAGCCCGAAGATCCGGTGGCCGATGCTGCCGCCGATCGTGGGGATGAACACGACCTGCATCAGGGCGAAAATGCCGATGTTCGCCCACGAGTCGTAGTGGAAGAACGCCAGCGAGATCAACGAGGCGAGCGCCCAGTCGACCACGATCGCTCCGAGACGGCGGCCGAGCCGCCCCACCGAACGCGGGCCCGCCTCCGGGAGGCCGAGCCGCTCGCCCGGGTAACGGCTGGGGGCGAGGTCGCCGAAGCGGGAGGGCGGGGTGTTCTGCGGCACTCAACGAGTTTACCGACCCGGCCTGACCACTCGCCGGGCCGCACCAGGCAGCGCACGGCGTAACATGCCGGAAACATTTGCGTCACCGGAGGGAAACGGCCTCCCCCTAGCGTGTAGCTTGGGCTGCACGTGCAGTCCGTCACCGCAAGCCATTGGGAGTCCTCCGTATGTTCCGTGATTCTTCCGAGGTGCTCAAGTTCATCAAGGACACCGACGTCAAGTTCCTTGATATCCGCTTCACCGATCTGCCCGGTGTTCAGCAGCACTTCAACATCCCCGCCGCGACCGTCGACGAGGAGTTCTTCTCCGTCGGCCAGCTCTTCGACGGTTCTTCGATCCGCGGCTTCGCGTCGATCCACGAGTCGGACATGCAGCTCATCCCGGATGTCTCGACCGCGTACATCGACCCGTTCCGCGTCGAGCGCACGCTGATCATGGTCTTCGACATCTACAACCCCCGCAACGGCGAGATCTACGCGAAGGACCCGCGTCAGGTTGCCAAGAAGGCGGAGAAGTACCTCGCCTCCACGGGCATCGCGGACACCGCGTTCTTCGCTCCCGAGGCCGAGTTCTACATCTTCGACGACGTCCGCTACGAGGTGAAGCAGAACGCGAGCTTCTACGCGGTGGACTCCGAGGAGGGCGCTTGGAACTCGGGCCGCGTCGAAGAGGGCGGCAACCTCGGCAACAAGACCCCGTACAAGGGCGGCTACTTCCCGGTCAGCCCGGTCGACAAGCAGGCCGACCTGCGCGACGACATCTCCCTGAAGCTGATCGACGCCGGCCTCGTCCTGGAGCGCGCGCACCACGAGGTGGGCACCGGCGGCCAGGCCGAGATCAACTACCGCTTCGACACGATGGTCCACGCGGCGGACGACCTTCTGAAGTTCAAGTACATCGTGAAGAACACGGCCGAGCTGTGGGGCAAGACCGCCACGTTCATGCCGAAGCCGCTCTTCGGCGACAACGGCTCTGGCATGCACACCCACCAGTCGCTGTGGAACGACGGCAAGCCGCTGTTCTACGACGAGGCCGGCTACGGCGGCCTGTCCGACATCGCCCGCTGGTACATCGGCGGCCTCCTCAAGCACGCCCCGGCGGTGCTGGCGTTCACGAACCCGACGGTGAACTCGTTCCACCGCCTGGTCCCCGGCTTCGAGGCCCCGGTCAACCTGGTCTACTCGGCCGGCAACCGCTCGGCGTCCATCCGTATCCCGATCACGGGCACCAACCCGAAGGCCAAGCGCATCGAGTTCCGCGCGCCGGACGCCTCGGGCAACCCGTACCTCGCGTTCGCCGCCCAGCTCATGGCCGGCCTCGACGGCATCAAGAACCGCATCGAGCCGCACGAGCCGGTCGACAAGGACCTCTACGAGCTCCCGCCCGAGGAGGCCCGCAACATCCCGCAGGTCCCGGCGACCCTCAGCGAGGCGCTCGACGCGCTCGAGGCCGACCACGACTTCCTCGTCGCAGGCGGCGTGTTCACCCCGGAGCTCATCGAGACCTGGATCGAGTACAAGCGCGAGAAGGAGATCAAGCCCCTCGCGCAGCGCCCGCACCCGTTCGAGTACGAGCTGTACTACGGGGTGTAAGCAGAAACCCGCGTCATCACGATAAGAGCCCGCCCGTAGCTTACGGGCGGGCTCTTATCGTCTCGTCACCTCGGACCGTATCGTTGGGTCTATGGCGCTTCGAGACGAGATCGACAAGCTGTTCTACGACGCCGAGCAGAGTGTGGCGGCCAGCATGTCGCTGCCTGGTGTTGCGCCCGGACCCGGTTCTGTTGACCCGTTCACAAGGCAAGTGAACGCGCGGTTCGTTGCCATCCGTAGCTCGCTTGTTCTTCTGGCGGATCGAATCGACGCCCTCGAAGCGCGTGCGGGCCGAGGGTAGGACCTGCCCCTACGACGGCGGCGAGTGACGGCCGCACACCCCCGACGTGCGCCCGCCCAGCCGCACGGCTACGGTTGTCCAGGGAGTCCGCATCCGTAAGCGGGACGGGCGAGGAGGAGCCATGGCGCACAGAGACCTGACCGAGGTGCTCGAGGAGGTCGGCCGGTCCCTCACGGGAGAGGCCTGGCTGCGGTTGCGCAGCGACGACCGCGCCGAGTGGTTCGGGCACTTCGTCAGCGGCATCGCGCTCGCCGTCGGGCTCCGGCCCATCGAGCACGTGGACTCCGGGGTGCGCGTCGACGACGTCGGCGTGTTCTCGGCCAAGGTGGTGGTCTTCACCGACAACACGATCGTGTTCGCCGACGCCATCGGGCGGAGCGCCGATCCGTACGACGTGGCGACGACCGTCGTGGCGCGGCCCCGCTCCGGGCTGGCCCAGCTCACGATCTCGGATGCCAACTCGGCCTTCCGGCGCGACCTGTTCGACCCGTGGCCGGGCGACTTCAAGGTCACGGCCGAGTGGTCGTACGGCGCCAAGGTGACGTTCCCGTTGAGCCCGATCGAGACGGACGACCATCGCGCGCGGTTCAGCGCGCTCTACGCGGCGCTGATCGACGCGCTGGGCGAGTAGGCCCTACTTCACGCAGGGCACTCCCCCCGACGGCAGCGGCGCCGTCGGGTCTGTGTACGTCCCGTTCGGGCCGGGCGGCGTCGATGCGGTCGGCGACGGGGAGGGTGCCGCCGCTGTGGTCGTCGGCGGCGGCCCGGCCGGCGTCGTCGCCCCGGGGGCGGCCGTCGGCGTCGCCGTCGCCGTGCCGGGGTTCAGGAGCTGCTGTACCTCCGCGTGGATCTGGTCCGGGTCGACGAGGTTGACGTCCTTGCCGTCCTTCACCCCGTAGCCGGTGATCGGGAGGGTCGTGAAGGTGATGTTGCCGCCCGCCAGGTGCTGCGCCTCCGACGCGAAGCTGAGCAGGTCGAATCCCGAGTCGAGGGCGATGTTCTGCTTGGCAGCCGAGATCAGGGACTCCAGGGTCGCCGGATTCGCGAAGGTGTCCGCCTTCTTCAGCTTGGTCGCGAGCGAGACGATGAACGCCTGCTGGCGCCGTTCGCGGTCGAGGTCGGTGAAGTTCAGCGACGTGTTGCTCTCGTCGCGGCGCTGCCGGACGAAGCTCACCGCCTGGGACGCCGTGAGCTGCTGGACGCCCGCCTTGAAGTCGGCTCCGGAGTACGGGTCCTTGGTGTCCTCGGCGACGCACACGGTGACGGGCTGGACCGCTTGGGCCACCTGGTAGAACGCGGCCATCGTCACTTCGATGAAGTGGTCGATCCGCACGCCGCCGAGAAAGTCCGACACGGTCTGCAGCTCGGTCTGGCGCGCGAACGTGCGCGCCTGCTGGTAGGCGTCGCTCCGAGCAACCCCCGCCTTCGTCAGCTCGGTCAGCTTCTGGTCGAGGGCGAGCCCGTAGGCCTCCTTGATCTTGGAGGCGGACACGCCGTCCGGGCTGCCGGACAGCGGTGCGTAGTCGTCGCGCGGGATCGAGATGCCCACCGCCTTCTTGCCGCCCGCCGGGATGTGGATCAGCATCAGCACGTTGGCGTTGTAGCCGCCGTCGCCCTGGCTCCCGGCGTGCAGGGCGTTGTAGACGTCGGCGGGCAGAGCGTTGCCGTTCTCGTCCAGCCGGCTGTCGAGGCCCATGACGAGGATGTTGCTCTCGGCGACGTTCTTCTTGCCGGCGCCGGGCAGGGTGATGTTCGAGCGGTGGAGGCCGTTCGAGAGGTCCACGTAGGAGTAGGCGGCGAATGCCCCGACGGCGAGCGCGACGGCTGCGACGGCACCCACCACCGAGAGCAGGACGGTCCTGGCGAGGGAGGTGCGGGGGCGGCGGGCGTGCGCGACGTTCCGGCGGTCGGGCTCGGCGGCGCCGCTGTCGCCGGCCGGGAAGGCCGGGTCGGGTCGGCGGGGCGGGGTCATGGTCGGGTCTCCTCGAGTATTCGGGGGTTCGGGGCTGCTCGACACCGCCGAGAGGGCGCTTCGGGAGGCGCCGCGGGTGGGGTGCACGGGTCGAGCATGGTGAGGGCCTCCCGATCGTCCCACCGAATCCGGCCCCCGTCAGCGGACGCCCGATGAACTCCCAGAATCCGGTGGTGAACGTCCGGATGAAATGGGCCCGCGCCTGCCGTCCCGCTGTTCCCTCCCCGCGCGCACAGCACTAGATTCGGTGACGCCCGGGCCAGTACCGGTCCGTGCGCGAAACGGAAGGAACCGAACATGGCCCGTTACCTCCTCCTCTACCGCGCCGACCCCGAGGCGATGGCCTCGATGCCGGAGCCCACCGCCGAGCAGGCCGAGCAGATGAACGCCGCCTGGAACGCCTGGGCCCAGCAGGTCGGCGCCGGCCTGATCGACTTCGGCGCGCCGACAGCCGCCGTCTCCGAAGGCGCCGACCGCAGCGTCGGCGGCTACAGCCTCATCGAGGCCGACGGTGCGGACGCCGTCGAGGGCCTCCTCACCGGGCACCCGCACCGCGCGATGGGCGGCACCATCGACGTGTACGAGCTGACGCCGGTCCCCGGGATGTGATCGCGAGCCGTCCGGGCCTGCGTGCCGGGTGCGGTGCGCGCGGCCCGGATGGCGCGGGCGGTCAACCGGCAAGCGGGGCGATGTCGTCGAACTCGGCGCGGTGCGTGGCGAGGGCGACCTCGATGTCGTGGTGGGCCTGCAGGTTGAGCCAGAACTCGGCCGTCGTCCCGAAGGCCCGTGCGAACCGGAGCGCGGTGTCCGGGGTGATCGCACGCTTTCCGTTCACGATGTCCCCGATGCGCTGCGCCGGGACGTGCACGGCCTTCGCGAGCGCGTACTTCGTGAGCCCGAGCGGAGCCATGAACTCTTCGGAGAGGATCTCCCCTGGGGTGATCGGATCGGTGATCGGGTCGGTCATGGTGCTACCTCCTTGCGTCTCGTGGTCAGTGATAGTCGACGATCTCGACATCCGCCGGACCTCCGTCCGTCCACATGAAGCAGATTCGGAACTGGTCGTTGATGCGGATGCTGTATCGGCCGTTCCGGTCGCCGCGGAGCTTCTCGAGCCGGTTGCCTGGCGGTACCCGGCAGTCTTCGAGCACCGCTGCCGCGTTGAGCATCGCCAGCTTCCTTCGCGCGATCCGGTGGATATCGGGGTGGATTCGCCGGGACGGCAGACCGAGCCAGACTGCCTCGGCGTCGCGGTCGACGAACGATTGGAGCATGATCCATAGTAACGCATTGCGTTATTAACGCAAGGCGTTATTAATGCTCGGCGTTGTCGTTCACCCGGTCGGCGTCGGCCGCTGCGGGAGCCCGTAGAACCCGCGCTCGAACACCGCCCGCGCGCGCCGGGTGACCGCCAGATAGTCCTCCTCCAGCCGGCTCGCCGACCCGGGCGGGTACTCCAGGAGACGGGCCACGCCCTCCAGGGCGACCCGGTCGGCCGGGAGGACGTCGGCGGTCTTGTCGGTCCAGAGCGTCATCGCCGAGCGGGCCCGGGAGGCCAGCAGCCAGGCGTCGCGGAGTTTCGACGCGTCGTCCTCCGCCACCAGGTCGTGGTCGACGGCGACCGCGAGCGCGTCCAGGGTCGACGTCGTGCGCAGCGCCGGGATGGCCGCCGCGTGCTGGAGCTGGATGAGTTGGACGAACCACTCCACGTCGCTGAGCGAGCCGCGGCCGAGCTTGAGGTGGCGGGCCGGGTCGGCGCCCTGCGGGAGGCGCTCGTTCTCGACGCGGGCCTTGATGCGCTTGACCTCGCGGACCTCCTGCTCGCCGATCGCCGCCGGGTAGCGCACCTCGTCGGCCACCGCCTCGAAGTCGGCGAGCAGCGCGGCATCCCCCGCGACACCGCGGGCGCGCAGCAGCGCCTGGGCCTCCCAGGTCAGCGACCAGCGCTTGTAGTACGCGCGGTAGGCCTCCAGCGAGCGGACCGGCGGGCCGTTCTTGCCCTCGGGGCGCAGGCCGATGTCGAGGTCGAGCGGGAGGCGGTTGTCCTCGGTCAGCCGGTTGAGGTCGGCCACGATCGCCAGTGCGGCCTTGTGCGCGGTGTCCTGGTCGGCGGCGAGCGGGCGGAAGACGTACATCACGTCGAGGTCGGAGCCGAAGCCGAGCTCGCGGCCGCCGAACCTGCCCATCCCGATGATCGCGAACTCCAGGTCGGCCGCGTCGCCACGCTCGGCGCGGATCGCGGACAGCACGCCCTCGATCACGTTCTCGTTGACGGCGGTCAGCCCGCGGGCCAGCTCGTCGATCGTGGCGAAGCCGAGGATGGCCGAAAACGCCAGGCGAAGCACTTCGCGGCGGCGCACGGCCCGCAGCGACGCGGCCGCGGTCGCGGCGGACTGGTGTCGGCCGAGGATGGCGGCGGTCTCCTCGCGCAGCACCTCGGCGCTGCGCGGGCGCAGCTCCTCCTCCGACTCCAGCCAGGCGACGGACTCCGGGATGCGGCCGAGCAGCTCGCCGGCGAACCGCGACCCGGACAGCACCCGGGTGAGCCGCTCGGCGGCGCCGGTGGAGTCCCGCAGCATCTTCAGGTACCAGTGCGTGGTGCCGAGGTCTTCGCTCAGGCGGCGGAAAGTCAGGAGACCGTAGTCGGGGTCCGGTCCGGCGGCGAACCACTGCAGCAGCACCGGCAGCAGGTGACGTTGGATGGTCGCCCGCCGCGACACGCCCGCGGTGAGCGCGGCGATGTGGGCGAGGGCGCCCCGCGGGTCGCGGAAGCCGATCGCGGCGAGCCGGGCCTCGGCCTGCTCGCTGGTCAGCCCGGCTCCCCCGGTCAGCCCGCTGTCGTCGCTGGGCATGGCGGCGACCGCGCTAAGCAGCGGCCGGTAGAACAGCCGCTCGTGGAGGCCGCGCACCCGGTGCTTGATCGCGTTCCAGCGCACCAGGAGCTGCTCGGCGCTCGGCGCCAGCCCGGTGGCGCGGGCCAGGATGCGCACGTCGCCCTCGTCGCGCGGCATGAGGTGCGTGCGGCTGAGGTGGCGGAGCTGGAGGCGGTGCTCCATCAGGCGCAGCGTGCGGTAGTCCTGCGAGAAGGCGGCGGCCTCGTCCCGGCCGATGTAGCCCTGCGCGGCCAGCGCGGCGAGGGCGGAGAGCGTGTCGCGCTGCCGCACCCGCTCGTCGGTCTGGCCGTGGACGAGCTGGAGGAGCTGCACGGTAAACTCGACGTCGCGCAGGCCGCCCGGCCCGAGCTTGAGCTGGTAGTGGGTCTCGTCGTCGGGGATGTTGTCGGTGACCCGCTCGCGCATCCGCTGCACGGACTCCACGAAGTTCTCGCGGGACGCGCTGCTCCACACCTTCGGCGCGAGCGCGGCGACGTAGCGCTCCCCCAGCTCGAGGTCGCCCGCGAGCGGGCGCGCCTTGAGCAGCGCCTGGAACTCCCAGCCCTTCGCCCAGCGATCGTAGTAGGCGATGTGCGACTCCAGGGTGCGCACCAGCGCGCCGTCCTTGCCCTCCGGGCGCAGGTTGGGGTCGACTTCCCAGAGGCCCGGCTCGATGGCGGGCTCGTGGATGCCGCGCTGCGTGAGCATCGCCAGGCGGGTCGCGATGTCGACGGCGCGGCCCGAGCTGAGGCCGGCCTCCTCGTCGCCCTCGGTGACGTAGATGACGTCGACGTCGCTGACGTAGTTGAGCTCGCGCGCTCCGGCCTTGCCCATGCCGATGATGGCGAAGCGGGTGGCGCGCACCTCGGCCTCGGGGAAGCGGCCGGGGCCGGTGCCGATGGTCTGCCGGCGGGCGACGGCGAGAGAGGCCTCCAGCGCGGCGGCGGCGAGGTCGGACAATGCGGCGGCGACGGCGTCCAGCCCGGCGACCGGGTCCTCCTGCTCGAGGTCGAAGCTGGCGATCTGCACGAGGCGTCGGCGGTAGCGCACGCGGAGGGCGATGCGCGCGGCGTCGTCCTCCAGGGCGGCGACACCGTCGACGGCCCCGACCGCGTCGAGCAGGTCGGCGCGCAGTTCGTCCGCGGTCGGCAGGGCGATGATCGGGTCGTCCAGCGCGCTCAGCTCGGCCGGCTGCCGGAGGAAGAACTCGGCGGCGCCCTCGGACGCACCGATCACCCGGAAGACGCGGCGCGCGTCGTTCCGCGACGGCACGTAGCGCGCGGTCTGCACCGGCGCGTGCCGCAGCAGCCGCAGGGCCAGCGCGAGCGCGGTGTCCGGATCGGCGGCCGCCGACAGTGCGGGTAGCAGCTCGTCCACGCCGAAGCCGGTCAGCTCGACGAGCTCGTCCAGCTCGCCACGGACCGAGCTCAGCCCCACGAATCCGGCGCGAGCCAGCGTCGTGAGGGAGAGCTGCTCGCGGGTCACGTGCGGGTCAGAGGATCTCGAGGTTGGATCGCAGCTCGAACGGCGTGACCTGCGCCCGGTACTCCGCCCACTCGCGCCGCTTGTTCAGCAGCACGTAGTTGAAGACCGACTCGCCGAGGGTCTCGGCGACCAGCTCGGAGTCCTCCATCAGCGCGATGGCGTGGTCGAGGCTGGCCGGGAGCTGGTTGTACCCGAGGGCGCGGCGCTCGGCGTCGGACAGCGCCCAGACGTTGTCCTCGGCCTCCGGCGGCAGCTCGTATTGGCCTTCGATGCCCTTGAGGCCCGCGGCCAGCATCAGCGAGAAGGACAGGTAGGGGTTCGCGGCGGAGTCGATCGCGCGGTACTCGACGCGCGAGCTCTGACCCTTGTTGGGCTTGTAGAGCGGGACGCGCACCAGCGCGGAGCGGTTGTTGTGGCCCCAGCAGACGAAGCTCGGCGCCTCGTCGCCGCCCCACAGCCGCTTGTAGGAGTTGACGAACTGGTTCGTGACGGCGGTGATCTCCGGCGCGTGCTTGAGCAGGCCCGCGATGAACTGGCGGCCCGTCTTGGAGAGCTGGTACTGCGCGCCCGCCTCGAAGAACGCGTTGGTGTCGCCCTCGAACAGCGACATGTGCGTGTGCATGCCGGAGCCCGGGTGACCGGAGAGCGGCTTCGGCATGAAGGTGGCGTAGACGCCCTGCTCGATCGCCACCTCCTTGATGACCGTGCGGAACGTCATGATGTTGTCCGCCGTGGTCAGCGCGTCGGCGTAGCGGAGGTCGATCTCGTTCTGGCCGGGGCCGGCCTCGTGGTGGCTGAACTCCACCGAGATGCCGAGGTCTTCGAGCATCCGCACCGAGCGGCGGCGGAAGTCGTGCGCCGTGCCGCCGGGGACGTTGTCGAAGTAGCCGGCCGAGTCCACGGGCTCCGGGCCCTCGTCGCCGAAGGTGGAGGACTTGAGCAGGTAGAACTCGATCTCCGGGTGCGTGTAGAAGCTGAAACCGCGGTCCGCCGCCTTCTCCAGCGTGCGCTTGAGCACGTTGCGCGGGTCGGAGACCGAGGGCTGGCCGTCGGGCGTGGTGATGTCGCAGAACATGCGGGCGGTCGGGTCGACCTCCCCGCGCCACGGCAGGATCTGGAACGTCGTGGGGTCCGGATGCGCCAGCAGGTCGGACTCGAACGCACGGGTCAGTCCCTCGATGGCGGAGCCGTCGAAGCCGAGTCCTTCGGAGAACGCGCCTTCGACCTCGGCGGGGGCGATCGCCACGGATTTCAGCGTGCCGACCACGTCGGTGAACCACAGCCTCACGAACTTGACGCCGCGCTCCTCGATGGTGCGAAGAACGAAGTCGCGCTGCTTGTCCATCCTGCCCCTTTCGTCGGCCCCTCCAGACTAGTGGTTCCGCAGCGGGAAACCGGTCGGACGCCCGCCGGGGCCGCGTCACCAGCGCGTCACTAGACTGAGGCGCATGAGCGAGCAGTCCCCTGTCCCCTCCGTCCACCCCTCAACCCCGTCGATGGAGTCGCTGAAGCGGGTGCGGACGCGCCACTTCCAGGCGGCGAAGGAGGCGGGCGAGCCGTTCACCGGCCTGACCAGCTACGACATGCTGACCGCCCAGATCTTCGATGAGGCGGGCATCGACTTCCTGCTGGTCGGCGACTCCGCAGGCAACAACGTCCTCGGCTACGACACCACGCTGCCGGTCACGGTGGACGAACTGATCCCGCTGACCCGCGCGGTGGCCAAGGCGGTCAAGCGCGCGTTCGTCGTCGCCGACATGCCCTTCGGCTCGTACGAGACCGGACCGCAGGAGGCGCTGCACACCGCAGTCCGCTTCATGAAGGAGACCGGGTCGCACGCCGTCAAGCTGGAGGGCGGGCAGCGCAGCGCCAAGCAGATCCGGCGCATCGTGGACGCCGGCATCCCGGTCATGGCGCACATCGGCTTCACGCCGCAGAGCGAGCACGGCCTCGGCGGCCACCTCGTGCAGGGCCGCGGCGCTGGCGGCGAGCAGATCCTCGCTGACGCGCAGGCGGTCCAGGAGGCCGGAGCGTTCGCCGTCGTGATGGAGATGGTGCCGGCGGACGTGGCTCAGCGGGTCACCCACGAACTGCGCATCCCGACGATCGGCGTCGGCGCGGGACCCCACGTGGACGGTCAGCTGCTGGTCTGGACGGACTGGGCCGGGTTCACGACCGGCCGCATCCCCCGCTTCGTGAAGCAGTACGCCGACCTCCGGGGCGCGCTGTCGGAGGCCGCGCGCACGTACAAGTCGGAGGTCCAGTCCGGCGTCTTCCCCGCCCCGGAGCACAGCTTCTAGGCGTGCACGCCTTAAGCCACCCGCGGAGGGCGACGAGAATCGCCCCGGCGCACTGCACCGGGGCGATTCTCGCGGCAGCATTTCATGCTCCCATCAACAGTGAGGAAACACGGCGTGAAGGATCGAAAGTGGACCATTCGCCTCGTGTTGCAGCGAACCATTGCCTCGGTCGGTAAATTCATCTCCGGAGTCATCGAGACGCTGATTCGTTAGCGTCTGCGGCGGCGAGGTCTTTGTCGGCCCACCGGCGACCGAGAAACGCCAAGCCGACAAAGGCACCGACATAGGCAGCAGTCCAGCCCCACCAAGGGAGCAAACCCGACCACAACCAGCTGACAACGATCAATCCGAGGATTACTCCCCAAGACGCCACATTCCTGAACGGGGTAGATCCCAGAGCAACCCTCGACTGATTACTGAAGAGGTGCCTCAGCTTCATCGGCAGTAGCTGTCCTTATACGGGATGGTCCCAATGACGCCCGGACCGATCAAGAGACGTGCGCACTGTCCGGAGTTGTAGGCATTGGTCGCGTTGTACATGATCGAAACGATATTGATCGCGCAGAGCCCGGCCGCAGCGATTCCTGCCGGCCCCGCAACTTTAAGTAGAGCGCCACAAGCTTTTGCGGCTCCTCCGGGCCCGCTCGGGCCGCCACCGAGTCCCATCAGCTCACGCGTTTCAGCGCGCGTGGTCTTGACAGTGGGAATGGCCATGTACCACTCGAACTGAGGGTCTGTGACGACGGGGAAGGCCGTGGCCTCGGTGAAATCGATCACCTGGACAAGGGTGTCGCCTTCGACTTCGTAGTGGGTCGGTACAGGGTTGCCCTTGGCGTCCTTCGCCCACGGGGCGGCCACGAACGCAGAGAGTGTCCCGTCGGCACCGGCAGCAATCACCGAGCCGTCAGGGTTGAGTTGCAGGCTCTGCCCGCCCGCCAGGTCCATCGGGTAGGCGTAGCGTTTCGGGGCGTTGGCGTTGTCAATGACCGTGTTGATCTGTACGCCGCTGTCGCGGATCACAGGCACAGTCGAAGAGCCGTTGTGGTTGTCGTAAACGACCACGCCCGGCACCTGGGATTCGGTCGCGTCGGAGGCCTTGTCCCCGAACGGGAGTCCGATCGTCAAGGCGGGCGCGCCGCCTGCGGCGAGCGTGATGCCGTCAGCCGCGTCCGTCGGCACCGCCACTTTCAGCCCGTCCTTTTCGACGGCCGAAGCCGTCTCCGCATCAGTTCGCACCGCCGTACCGGTCGAACCGGCGACCGCCTCGGGTGCGATCTGCTGAATCACAGCGACCGAATCCACAGCGTTCACCGTGTCCGCATCAGCGGGCACGAACCCGGTAAGTAGAGCCCCTACCGTACCCACCGTTGCAACTGCTGCGGCCGTCGCGAACGACCTTTTCCAACGCCCCATAGCGTCCTCACTCTCCATCGAGCGGTCCAAAATCTTACATCGAGGACCTGACGCATAGAACAATAACCAAACCGGATGACATAACAATCCGTGCTAGCACGGATACGCCACACGTCTGGCAGTCAACCTGGTTCCTCGCGTCGAGCGGGCAAGCTACGCGGGCACGCCGCGGCCGGCGTGGCGGCGCTCGATCGGCGTCGGCGCGAGACCGCATGTTGACGGCCCGCTCCTGGTCTGGACGGACCGGGTCGGCTTCAGGACCGGCCGCATCCCGCTTCGTGAAGCAGTGCGCCGACTTCGAGTACGCGAATAATCAGCCGAAAACGGCCGAGTACGCGGATTATCTGCGTGCTCGGCGGTTTACCGGTTCTCTTCGGCGTCCTCTTCGGCCCACTTCGCGCTGTTCTCGCGGAGCTTCTCGAGGGCGTGCTCCGCCTCGGTGCGGGTGTCGAAGGGGCCGACGCGGTCGGGGGCGGGCGAGAGGAAGCCTTGCTCGACCTGGCCCGTCTTCATGTTGTACCAGTACTTGTGCTCGGCATCCTGCTCGATGCCGTAGTCGTTCTCGCCGGTCATAAGCTTGATCCTATGCCCAAGGATTCCGCCGGTCACCTGGTCCCGGGACGCGTCACCGCGATGCGCTCCGTCCCGTCGCGGATTCCGCGGCCGGAGTACGTCGGCAAGCCGGGACCGACCCCGTCGGACCGCGGCGACGTGTACTCCCCGGAGGAGGTCCGCCTGATCCGGGAGTCCGGCCGGATCGCCGCGCGGGCCATCGAGCGGGTCGGCCAGGCGGTCCGCCCCGGCATCACCACCGAGGAGCTGGACGCGATCGGCCACGAGTTCCTGATCGAGCACGACGCTTACCCGTCGACGCTCGGCTACCGCGGCTACCCCAAGTCGATCTGCAGCTCGGTCAACGAGGTGGTCTGCCACGGCATCCCGGACGACACCGTGCTCGCGGACGGCGACATCGTCAACATCGACATCACCGCCTACAAGAACAGCTTCCACGGCGACAGCAACCAGACCTTCATCGTCGGCACCGCGTCGCAGGAGGTGACCCTGCTGGTGGAGCGGACCAGGGAGGCGCTGAACCGCGGCATCAAAGCGGTCGCGCCCGGCCGCGAGGTCAACGTGATCGGCCGCGCCATCGAGTCGTACGCCAAGCGCTTCGGCTACGGGGTGGTGCGCGACTTCACCGGGCACGGCGTCGGCGCCACCTTCCACTCGGGGCTGATCATCCCGCACTACGACTCCGCGCCCGCGTTCGACGACGTGATGGAGGTCGGGATGGTCTTCACCATCGAGCCGATGCTCACGCTCGGCACGAGCGAATGGGACATGTGGGCCGACGACTGGACCGTGGTCACACGCGACCGCAGCATCACGGCGCAGTTCGAGCACACGCTCGTGGTCACCGAGCGGGGCGCGGAGATCCTGACCCTGCCGTGACCGGCTCCCCGGTCGCGCCGCGCGCTGCTGCCGCCGCACCGACCCGCGGGGTAGATTCGAGATCATGAGCGCGCAGAACCACGCAATCGGGATCGACGTCGGCGGAACGGGCATCAAGGGGGCGCTGGTCGACCTCGACAGTGGTGAGCTGGTGAGCGACCGCATCAAGCTCCCGACTCCGGAGGGCGGCAAGCCCGACGACATCGTCGAGACTGCCAAGGAGATCGCCGAGAAGCTGGCCGCCGAGGAGCCGGACGCTCCGGTCGGCGTGTGCTTCCCCGCGATCGTCAGCCACGGCGTCACCCTCTCGGCGGCCAACGTGTCCAAGAAGTGGATCGGGCTGAACGCCGAGGAACTGTTCGAGAAGGCGCTGGGCCGGCAGATCCACTTCGTCAACGACGCCGACGCGGCCGGCTACGCGGAGACCCGGTTCGGCGCGGCGAAGGGGACCGACGGGCTGGTCATCATGACCACGCTCGGCACCGGAATCGGTTCCGCGCTCATCTACGACGGCGTCCTGATCCCGAACGCGGAGCTCGGCCACCTGGAGATCGAAGGCCACGACGCCGAGTCCCGCGCGGCCTACTCGGCGAAGGAGCGCGAGGACCTCTCCTGGGAGAAGTGGGCGAAGCGGCTGCAGAAGTACTACTCGACGCTGGAGTTCCTGTTCACCCCCGACCTCTTCATCGTCGGCGGCGGCGTGTCCAAGAACTACGCCGAATTCCTGCCGCTGCTGGACCTCAAGACGATGATCGTCCCCGCCACCCACCGCAACAACGCGGGCATCCTGGGGGCTGCGGCCCTCGCGGTGCGCAACGAGCGGCGGGATGCGGGAGCGCGCGGGCGCGCGGCCGAGGTCGGCGTCTCGTCCGACGACTAGACACCCGAGAGAGGGATCGAGAGCAATGGCGCGTGGCCACCTCCGGGTCATGCTCGGCGCGGCGCCCGGCGTCGGCAAGACCTACGCGATGCTCGAGGAGGGCAAGCGGCTGAAGGCGCTGGGGAAAGACGTGGTGGTCGCCGTCGTGGAGACCCACGGCCGCTCCGCGACCGCCGCCATGCTGGAGGGGCTGGAGGTCGTCCCGCGCCGCACGGTCGAGCACCGCGGGGTGGAGCTCACCGAGCTGGACCTGGACGCCGTGCTCGCCCGGGCGCCGGAGCTCGCGCTCGTGGACGAGCTCGCTCACACCAACGCCCCCGGCTTGGAGAACGCCAAGCGCTGGGAGGACGTGGAGGTGATGCTCGCCGCCGGCATCGACGTGATGTCGACGGTCAACATCCAGCACATCGAGTCGCTGAACGACGTGGTCGAGCAGATCACCGGCGTGCAGCAGCGCGAGACCATCCCGGACGCGGTGCTGCGCCGCGCCGACCAGATCGAGGTGGTCGACCTCGCCCCGCAGGCGCTGCGCGACCGGCTCGCGGAGGGCGTGGTCTACCCGGCCGCGCGCGTGGACGCCGCCCTCTCCAACTACTTCCGGCTCGGCAACCTGACGGCGCTGCGCGAGCTCGCCCTGCTCTGGCTGGCCGACGAGGTCGACAGCGCGCTGCAGCAGTACCGCGCCGAGCACGGCATCGCCGGCAAGTGGGAGGCCCGCGAGCGCGTGGTCGTCGCCCTCACCGGCGGCCCGGAGGGCGAGACGCTGCTTCGGCGCGGCGCCCGGATCGCCGCGCGCTCGGCCGGCGGCGAACTGCTCGCCGTGCACGTCACCAGCCAGGACGGCCTCCGCGAGGCGAACCCCGGCGCGCTCGCGTCGCAGCGCGCACTGGTGGAGCAGCTCGGCGGCAGCTACCACCAGGTGGTCGGCAGCGACATCCCGCAAGCCTTGGTCGACTTCGCGCGCGGCGAGAACGCGACGCAGCTCGTCATCGGCGTCTCCCGCCGCAGCCGGCTCGCGGCGCTGCTGACCGGGCCGGGGATCGGCTCGACGGTGGTCAGGGAGTCCGGTGACATCGATGTGCACATCGTGACGCACTCCCGGGCGGGCGGGCGGTTCTCGCTGCCGCGGCCGCGTGGCGGACTCACGACGCGGCGGCAGGTCTACGGCTTCCTGCTGGCGCTGATCGGCGGCCCGCTGCTGACCGTGCTGCTGGTGAGCCTGCGCTCGACCGAGTCGATGACCGCCGACGTGCTCAGCTACCAGCTCCTGGTGGTGGTCGTCGCGCTCGTCGGCGGGATCTGGCCGGCGCTGTTCGCGGCGCTGCTGTCCGGCCTGACGCTGGACTACTTCTTCGTCGCCCCGCTGTACACGATCACCATCGCCGAGCCGCTGCACCTGATCGCGCTGATCCTCTACATGATCATCGCCGCGCTGGTCAGCCTGGTCGTGGACCAGGCGGCCCGGCGCACGCGCGCCGCCCAGCGCGCCGCGGCGGAGGCCGAGCTGCTGGCGACGGTGGCCGGCGGCGTCATCCGCGGCGAGGACGCCCTCCAAGCTTTGGTGACCCGCACCCGCGAGGCGTTCGGGCTCACCGGAGTGCGCCTCCTGGACGGCGACGAGGTGGTGTCCACGGACGGCGAGGCCGCCGACTCGGATCACACGCAGCGCATCGCCGTGGGCGACCGCGGCACCTTGGAGCTGTCCGGCCGCGACCTGGAGGCCGCCGACCGGCGCCTGCTCGGAGCGATCGTCGCCCAGCTCGACGCCGCGCTGGAGCACCGCGAGCTGGCCGCGACCGCGAGCGAGCTCGGCCCGCTCGCCGAGGCCGACCGGGTCCGCAGCGCGCTGCTCGCCGCCGTCGGCCACGACCTCCGCCGGCCGCTCGCCGCCGCGACCGCCGCCGTCACCACGCTGCGCCAGCGCGACCTCCGGCTCAGCGACGCCGACCGGGAGACGCTGCTGGAGACCGCGGAGGACAGCCTGGACGGCCTCGCCACCCTGGTCACCAACCTGCTCGACGTCAGCCGGGTGCAGGCGGGCGTGCTCGGGGTGTCGCTGGCGCCGACCGAGCTGGACGACGTCATCCCGGCGGCGCTCGAAGAGCTCGGGCTCGGGCCGGCGAAGGTGGAGCTCGACCTGGCGGAGGAGGTGCCGCCCGTGCTCGCCGACGGCGTGCTGCTGCAGCGCGTGCTGGTGAACCTGCTCGGCAACGCCCTGCGGTTCTCGCCCGACGGCCGCCCTCCCGTCATCGCGGCCAGCGAGTTCGGCGGCACGGTGCAGCTCCGCGTCGTCGACCACGGGCCAGGAATCCCCGGCGAGCGCCGCGAGGCCGTCTTCCTGCCGTTCCAGCGGCTGGGCGACACGGACAACGACACCGGGATCGGGCTGGGACTCGCGCTCTCCAAGGGCTTCGCCGAGGGGATGGGCGGGACCCTGGAGGCCGAGGACACCCCGGGCGGCGGGCTGACCATGGTGGTGTCGCTGCCGGCCGCACCCACATCGAACACGGAGGAGACGCCATGAGGATCCTGATCGCCGACGACGACCAGCAGATCCTGCGCGCGCTGCGCATCCTCCTCACCGCCCGCGGCTACGAGGTCCACACGGCCCGCACCGGCGCCGAGGCCCTGTCGGTGGCGGTCGAGCACCATCCCGACCTGGTAATGCTCGACCTCGGGATGCCCGAGCTGAACGGCATCGAGGTGATCGAGGGGCTGCGCGGCTGGTCGACGGTCCCGATCCTGGTCGTCTCGGGCCGCACCGGCTCGGCCGACAAGGTGGACGCGCTCGACGCGGGCGCCGACGACTATGTGACCAAGCCGTTCGCGGCCGACGAGCTGCTCGCGCGCATCCGGGCGCTGACCCGGCGCCAGGCCGGCCCCTCCGACGAACCGACGGTGCGCTTCGGCGACATCACGGTCGATCTGGCGGCGCACCAGGTGGTGAAGCGCACGGCCGACGGGGAGTCGCCCGTGCGGCTGACCCCGACCGAATGGGAGATCCTGGAGGTGCTCGTGCGCAACCCGCGCCGGCTGGTCACGCGGCAGGCCCTGCTCACGCAGGTGTGGGGCCCGCAGTACACCAACGACACCGGCTACCTCCGGCTCTACCTGGCCCAGCTCCGCAAGAAGCTGGAGCCCGTCCCCTCCGCCCCGCGCTACCTGCTGACCGAGCCCGGCATGGGCTACCGCTTCACCCCCGACCCCGACACTGACGCCGACACCGACCCCGACCCCGAGTAACCGCCGAGTACGCGAAAAGTCAGGCGAAAACCGCCGAGTACGCAGACTATTCGCGTACTCGCGAGGTGATCGGCGGAAGGGAACGGGTCGGCCGATACGCCGGGTTCTGTCACGGCGCTCGCGCGCCGCGGACGGCCATCTCTCTCGGGACGACGTTGCCGCCGCCCTCTAGCGGTCTACCCGGGGACGAGACGAGCAGCCTCATGGTCCCCTGTCTGACCTTGCTCCGGGCGAGGTTTACCCAGCCGGCCGAGTCACCCCGGCCGCTGGTGGTCTCTTACACCACCGTTTCACCCTTACCGCGCACTCGCGTGCGAGGCGGTCTGCTTTCTGTTGCACTTTCTCGCGGGTTGCCCCGGGTGGGTGTTACCCACCACCCTGCTCTGCGGAGCCCGGACGTTCCTCGGCGGCCCGCTCGCGCGGACCGACGCGACCGTCTGGCCGACCCGTTCCGGCCCCCACACTAGCGCACGCGCCCTAGAGCCCCGACTCCTCGTTGCGGATCAGGATCGCGCCGCTGTCCGGGCAGAGCACCACGTCGTCGTCGGGCGCCCGGCGGATCTCCGCGAGGTCGGACTCGGTGAGCTTCACGTTCGAGCCCAGCGACACGCCGCGCAGCAGCAGCGCCGCACCGACGCCGTACCGCGAGCGCTGCCGCTCGTACAGCGCGACCAGGTCGGCGGGGAGTGCGCCGGCGATGGTGGCGCGGTCGCGGGCGAGGGCGTCGCGCTGGGCGCCGACCGTGCCGGCCTCGCCGTCGCGGGCGGCCTCCAGCTCCTGGACGCGGCTCTCCAGTCCCGTGCGCTCGGCCTCGATCGCGGACAGGGCCGCCTCGAGCCCTTCCAGGCGCTCCATGACCGTCAACTCGATCTCCTCGAGGTCGCCCTGGCGCTTGGCGAGGGAGGTCAGCTCGGCCTCCAGTGCCTGCACGTCCTTCACCGAGGACGTGTGCTGCAGCCGCTCGCTGTCCCGGCGCTTGCGCGCCTCCACGACCTCGACGTCGGACTCGACGCGCTTCAACTCGGCGCGGGCGTCCTCCACCTCGCCGGTCGCGGCGATCCACCGCGCGCGGAGGGCGTCCACCTCGGGCTGCAGCGCGGCGAGCTGCGCGGCCTGCGGGAGGTTGCGGACGGTGTGGTCGAGCTGGCTGAGGCGGGTGTCGGCGGCCTGCAGCCGGAGGAGCTCGTTCTGGTCGGCGGGGCTGGCTTTCATGCTCTGCTCTCTGCGGTCGTCATGGGGGCGGTCGTCATGGGGGCGGTCGTCATGGGGGCGGTCGTCGCGCGGGCGGTCGTCGCGCGAGCTGTCGTCGTGCGGTTCATCATTGCAGGATCGCGAAATCCCAGGGGTCGGTGCGCAGCTCGCTGACGACGACCTCCACGCCGGGCAGCTCGCGGCGGAGGCTCTCGGCGGCCGTATCCAGCCACAGCCACTCGCTCGCCCAGTGCGAGACGTCGAGGAGGGCGGGGCCGCCGCCGAGGACGGCCTGCTCGCGCGCCTCCGACGCCGGATGGTGCCGGAGGTCGGCGGTGATGTAGACGTCCGCTCCACGGACGGCTTCGCTGGCGAGCAGCGAGTCGCCGGCGCCGCCGCACACGGCGACGCGGGAGACGGGCTGGTGGTAGTCGCCGGCCGCGCGCACTCCCCCGGCGGTCGGCGGCAGAAGGTCGGCGAGCGCGCGGGCGAGCACGCCGAGCGTCGTCGGCTCCGCCAGCGTGCCGACCCGGCCGATCCCCGTGACCCCGTCCGGCGCCGGCGCGATCGGCGCGGTGTCGCGGAGGCCGAGGGCGGCGGCCAGCACGGCGCTCGTGCCGTCCTGCACCACGTCGGCGTTGGTGTGCGCGGCGATGAGCGCGCAGTCGTTGCGGATCAGGGTCGCCAGCAGCGAGCCCTTGTAGCGGTCCTCGGCGACGGAGGTCACGCCGCGCAGCAGCAGCGGGTGGTGGGCGAGCAGAAGGTCGGCGCCGAGCCCCACCGCCTCGTCGACGGTCGCGGCCACGGCATCCACCGAGAGCAGGATGCGCTCCACGCTCGCGGCCGGATCGCCCGACACGAGTCCTGGCGCGTCCCACCCCTCGGCCCCGGAGACCGGCCAGAGCGATTCCACGACCTCGCAGACGGAACGGAGAGTGTGCGGCACGCACTAGAGCCTACGTGATCGAGCCTCGCCCGGGACGGGCCTTTCGTCAGGCGACCACGCGTTCCTGCCGCCGCACCTCGCGCACGCCCGAGACCATCGGCGTCACCAGGCCGATGCCGAGCGCGAGCAGGACGCCGACGTTGCTCGTGCCGATGCCGGTGTGCGGGTCGGCCCCCAGCAGCCGGAACAGGTAGCCCTCCCACGCCAGCCACGGCAGCGGCGAACTGACGAAGCCGAGCCCGATCGCGCTCGCGGCCACGAGCACGCTGAGGTTGACCCAGCGCCAGTCCGGGTAGACCCCGCCGCGGTTCAGCAGGGAGCCGTGGTGGAAGCGGCGCGTGCGCAGCATCATCTCGCCGGCGAACAGTCCCGCCCACGCCGCGACGGGCACCGACAGCGCGGTCGGGATGCCGCGGATGACCACGTCCAGGTCGCTCACCGTGAGGGCGAGCACGACGCCCACTGCCGCGATCACGGCGCCGATGACCACCGTGCTCCAGCGCCGGCCGAGCCGCACACCGAGCGCGTCGAGGGTGAAGCCGCCCGAGTAGATCGTGAGCACGAGGGCGGAGATCAGGCTGAGCCCGACCGCCAGCAGCAGCGGCACCGGGTACCAGGCCGGGAGTCCGAGCTGCACGAACCCGCCCACCGGGTCGCTGGCCAGCTCGGCGGCCAGGCGCGGGTCGGAGGCCGCGAGCAGGCCGCCGTAGGAGACCAGCACGAACGGCGGCACGCCGGCCCCGAACGTCGCCCACAGCATCCCGGCCGCGCCGGAGGAGCGCCGGCGCTGGTACCGCGCGACCTCCGCGCTGCTCATCGCCCAGGCCAGCCCGACGTAGCTGAACACGAGCACCGCTCCGGTCACGACGTGGGTCCAGAGCGCGTCGGGCACGGCGAGCGCACGCGACACGTCGACGTGCCGCCAGGTCGCCGCGATCGTCACGCCGATGAGCACCGCGGAGGCGATCGTGAGGACGAGCTGGACCCGGGAGACGAGCCCGTAGCCGAAGAACGCGACGACGCCGGCGGCGGCGATGGTCACGATCAGCGCGATCGCCGTCGGGATCGCGGCCTCGTGCGACCAGCCCTCCGAGACGGCCAGCGACCCCGCCGCCGACCCGGCCAGCCAGAGCAGCACGGCACCCCAGAACAGCTTCGTGACCAGCGCCAGCACGGTCGGGAGGACGTTGCCCCGCAGGCCGAACGTGGCGCGCGACACCACCAGGGTCGGCTGCCCGCTCCACTTGCCGGCGAGCGTCCCGAGCCCGAGCGGGAGGAACGACAACGCGACCCCGAACAGCGTCGCGACCAGGAGCTGGCGCAGGCTCAGCCCCAGCAGGAACAGGGTCGCGCCCACACCGACGCTGATGAGGGAGGAGGTGCCGGCGAACCAGAGCCAGAACAGCCGGGACGCGTGCCCGGCCCGCTGGTCGAACGGGGTGGGCTCCAGATCCACGGCCTCCGGCACGAATGCCGGAGGTGCGACCGGGGCGGCGTGCGGCGCGGCTGCCTCTTCGGGGAGCCGCGGCGACGCGACCGGAGTCGGGGCGCTGAGCGCGTCGCCCGTGTCCTCGGCGATCCCTCCGCCTTCGGGGGCCGAAGTGACAGTGCCCGGGGCGGGCTCGGCTCCGGCCACCGGCGCGGCGAGCGCCACGGGGAGGGCGACCGGCAGCGGCTGGGAGTCGCGTGGCGCGTACTCCTCGGGAACCAGTCCGAGCGGCTCGACGCGCGGGGCGGCGGTCTCGCGAGCGGACGTCGTCTCGGGCAGGAAGGCGGATGCGTCGAGCGCGATCGTCGGGAACTTGGGCGGCGAGACCTCCGGCTGCGGCGAGACCTCCGGCGGCGCCACCGGGGGCTGCGGCGAGCCCGGGGGCTGCCGCACGGCCGCACCCACCCACGCGCCGTACGTCGGCTGCGGCCCGTCCTCCCGCCGAACGGGGAGGTCGTCGAAGCTGATCAACTGGGTGGGCGGCCCGACCCAGTCGTCCTCCTCCTCGTCTTCCTCTTCCTTGTGCTCCTCGACGACGTCGCGCCGCGGCTCCCCCACGACCGGGATCGCCGCCGTCGCCCGCGCCTGCAGCACATTCTGCAGATGCCGGATCGCCCCGAACGTGTCGTGGATCCGGAGGTCCGCGTCCACGATCGCCGTGACCTCCGCGTCGCTGAGGGTGGCGGCGCCCTCCCCGTCCGTCGCGGCCCGCGCCCCGGCGACGATCGGGATGGCCGCCGTCGCGCGGTCGACCTCCGCCTGGAGGGCGTCCGCGAGCTCGTCGTCGCTGTGGCGTGCTCCGCCCGGCTCCGCGACGCCGTCCCCCTCCACGTCATCGGCCCGTTCCATAGTCGAAAGCCTACGACCCGAACGGTCGCCGGGTCAGGGGGAAACCGCGGGTCCCTGGGCACGCGGGCGTACGGAGAAGTAGCATCGTCTCGATGAGCACGCCGATCCCGACTCCGTACGAAGACCTGCTGCGCGACGTCCTCGCGAACGGCAGCCACAAGTCCGACCGCACCGGCACGGGGACGCGCAGCGTGTTCGGCCGGCAGCTCCGGTTCGACCTCGCCGAGGGCTTCCCCTTGATCACCACGAAGCGGGTGCACTTCAAGTCCATCGCCTACGAACTGCTGTGGTTCCTCCGCGGCGAGAGCAACGTCGGCTGGCTCCGCGACAACGGCGTCACGATCTGGGACGAGTGGGCCGACGAGCGCGGCGAGCTCGGCCCGGTCTACGGCGTGCAGTGGAGGTCGTGGCCGGCGCCCGACGGAACGCACATCGACCAGATCCAGCAGGTGATCGACACGCTACGACGCGATCCGGACTCCCGCCGGATCATCGTCTCCGCTTGGAACGTCGCCGACATCCCGGACATGGCGCTCGCGCCGTGCCACGCGTTCTTCCAGTTCTACGTCGCTGACGGCCGGCTCTCCTGCCAGCTCTACCAGCGCAGCGCGGACATGTTCCTCGGCGTCCCGTTCAACATCGCCAGCTATGCGCTGCTCACGATGATGGTCGCCCAGCAGGTGGGCCTGGAGCCCGGCGAGTTCGTCTGGACCGGCGGCGACTGCCACATCTACGACAACCATGTCGAGCAGGTGACCGAGCAGCTCAGCCGCGACCCGTATCCCGCGCCGACCCTGCGGTTCGCACGGAAGCCGGAGAGCATCTTCGACTACCGCTTCGAGGACTTCGCGGTGGAGGACTACCAGCACCACCCCGCGATCCGCGCCGCCGTGGCCGTATGACGCTCGCCCTGAGCAGTACCGTCGCCCTCATCTGGGCCCAGGCCCACGACCGCGTGATCGGCGCGGGCGGGGTCATGCCGTGGCACCTCCCCGAGGACCTCAAGCACTTCCGCGAGCTGACCGACGGCGACCCGGTGATCATGGGCCGCCGCACCTGGGAGTCCCTCCCGGAGCGGTTCCGGCCCCTCCCCGGCCGGCCGAACATCGTGGTGACGCGCGACCCGGCCTATCAGGCCTCCGGCGCGGAGGTCGTCCACTCGCTCGACGACGCGCTGGGCACCGCCGGAGACGGCACCGTGTGGATCATGGGCGGCGCCGAGCTGTACACGCAGTCCCTGCCGCTCGCCGACCGGGTCGAGGTGACCGAGCTCGACCTCGCCGTGGCGGGCGACACGTTCGCACCCGCCCTCGGGCCGGAGTGGCACGGCGACCCCGGCCCGTGGCTGGAGGCCGCGAACGGGATGCGCTACCGCTTCGTCCGCTACGAGCGCTAGGTCAGTCCCGGGCGCTAGGTCAGTCCCTGGCGCTAGGTCAGTCCCTGGCGCTAGGTCAGTCCCGCCACCAGGTTCACCGTGGTCGCGACGATGACGGTCCCGAACACGTACGACAGCAGCGTGTGCCGCACGATCGTCCGGCGCAGGTAGGAGCTGGAGATGTCCGTGTCCGACACCTGGAACGTCATCCCCAGCGTGAACGAGAGGTAGGCGAAGTCGCTGTACTGCGGCGGCTCCTTCTGGTTGAAGTCGACGCCGCCGTCCCTGCGGTAGTAGATCCGCGCATACCGCAACGTGTAGAGGGTGTGCACGAGCAGCCACGAGAGCGCGATGCTCACGATCGCGAGCAGTGCGACGGCGAGCTGCGCACCGCCCTTGAGGCTGCGCGCCTCGACGAGGACCCACACGACCGCGAACAGGCTCACCAGCGCGGTGATGGTCAGCACCAGGTCCGCGGTCCGGCGCCCCGGGTCCTCCAGCGTCGCGTGGCTGCGCGTCTGGTCCGCGTTCATCCGCCAGATCGTCGCCCAGATCCACACGACGTACACCAGGCAGGCCGCCGCCCAGCCGGTGAGGAACGCGTGGTGCAGCACCTCGAAGAAGGCGGCCACCACCGTCACGACGACGCCCACCGCCAGGGCCACGTACAGTTTCACGCGGCTGTGCCCGCGTCCGCGCTTCAGTTCGTCCGTCACAGTACGGATGTTGGCACGTCACGCCGGGACGTCAATGCCAGCGCGCCGGTACGATCGATTTGTGACCACTGCTCCCGCACCCCTCGCCGACCTCGACACCGAAGCGCTCCGCGCCGCGCACGCCGACTTCGAGCGCGCGTACGACGAGCTGAAGGCCGCCGGCCTCGCGCTCGACATCACGCGCGGCAAGCCGTCCGCCGAGCAGCTCGACCTCTCCAACGACCTCCTGCACCTGCCCGACGGGGCCTACCGCGACGCCGCGGGAACGGACCTGCGCAACTACGGCGGCCCGAACGGCCTCCCCGAGCTGCGCGCGATCTTCGCGGACGCGCTGCGGGTGCCGGTCGCCCAGCTCCTCGCGCTCGGCAACTCCAGCCTCACGGTCATGCACGACACCGTCGCGCAGGCGCTCCTGCACGGCGTCCCCGGCGGCGACCTGCCGTGGGGCCACCAGTCGATCAGCTTCCTGGCGCCGGTGCCGGGCTACGACCGGCACTTCACGATCTGCGAGCGCTTCGGCATCCGGATGATCGCGGTGCCGATGAACGATGACGGCCCCGACATCGCCACGATCGAGACGCTGCTGGCGACCGACGACAGCATCAAGGGCATGTGGTGCGTGCCGGTGTACTCCAACCCGACCGGAGCGGTCTACAGCGAGGAGGTCGCGCGTGCGCTGGTGTCGCTGCCCGCCGCGCCCGACTTCCGGCTGTTCTGGGACAACGCCTACGTCGTGCACCACCTGAGCGACGAGCGGCCGGAGCCGATCGACATCCTGGCGCTGGCCGCCGAGGCCGGCAACCCGGACCGCCCGCTGATCTTCGCCTCCACCTCCAAGGTCACGTTCCCGGGTGCGGGCGTCGCGTTCGTCGGCGCGTCGGAGGCCAACATCGCCTGGTTCCAGCACAACTCGGCCGCGCAGAGCATCGGCCCGGACAAGATCAACCAGCTCCGCCACGTGCAGTTCCTGGGCGACGCCGAGGGCCTGGCGGCGCACATGGAGAAGCACCGCGCCATCCTGGAGCCCAAGTTCGCCGCGGTCGACGAGGCGTTCCGCGCGCGGCTGGAGCCGTGGGGCGCCGGCGCCTGGAACGCGCCGCACGGCGGCTACTTCGTCAGCCTCGACGTGCTCGACGGCTGCGCCAAGCGGGCCGTCCAGCTCGCCAAGGAGGCCGGCATCGCGGTGACGCCCGCCGGGGCGACCTTCCCGTACGGGGAGGACCCGCGCGACGCGAACATCCGCATCGCGCCCACGTTCCCGCCGCTCGCCGAGCTCCGCGCGGCCCTCGACGGGCTCTGCACGGCCATCCTGCTCGCCGAGACCGAGGCACTGCTGGCCGAGCGGAACTGACGTGACGTCCGCGTGGGTCGTCCGCCCGAGCGTGGAGGACGACTGGACCGCGTACCGCGCGATCCGGCTGGAGATGCTCGAGGACACGCCCATCGCCTTCCTCGAGACCGTGGCGGCGGCGCGCACGCACCCGGACGAGCACTGGCGGCGGCGTGCGGCGAACACATCGTCCGCCAGCAGGTTGTTCGCCGCGGTCGCGCCCGACGGACGCTGGCTCGGGACGATGGGCGGCTTTCACGCCTCCGGCTCCCGCGATCCGCACCTCGTCGGCGTCTACGTGACGCCGGCGCTGCGCGGACGTGAGCACGGCGTCACCGACGCGCTGCTGGACGCGGTGATCGACTGGGCGCGCCCCCGCTCCGGGCGCCTGCTGTTGGAGGTCCACGAGCACAACACGGCCGCGATCCGCTACTACGAGCGCCGCGGGTTCGCCTTCACCGGCCGCACGCAGCCGTACCCCCTCGACCGCAGGGCCCGGGAATTGGAGATGGCGGCCGACCTGTAGGCCGACCCCCTCCGTCACCGACGGCTGCGGAGGGCTCAGACCTCTCCGAAGCCGCTCTCGACCAACTCGACCAACGCGTCGACTGCGGCCTCCCCTTCGCTGTCCGGGGACGCGATGGAGGCCGTGGCGCCCGCGGTCAGCCCGAGCGACATCACGCCGAGCAGGCTCTTGGCGTCCTTGCCGTTCACGGTCAGCTTCACCGGGAAGGTGTTGGCCAGCTTGACGAACTCGGCGGCCGGCCGGGCGTGCAGGCCCTGCGGGTTGCGCACGAGCACCTCCCGCGTGTAGCCGTCCGCGCCGCGCACAGCAGCCGCGGCTTCGGACGGAGCTGCGGCGCCCGGTGGCTCCTCCGCGCCGCCCCACGCCGAGCGCGCGCCCTCGACGGCAGCAGCGACCCCCGCGAGGTCGGCGCCGGTCTCCGCGGCGACGGCCGCGGCGACGCCGCCCTCCACGAACGGCCCGTCGACCACGCGCACGCGCTCGCGCTCGTCCTCCGGAAGCAGGTCGAGAACGGTCTCCGCCGTCAGCAGTGCCGAGCCGAGGTCGCTGACGACCACGACGCCGGCGCCCTGATCGGCCTCCCCCACCGCGGTCATCACCTTGCCGAAGCTGGTGCCGATGCCGTCGTCGTCCGTCCCGCCCGCGGGCAGCAGCGTCACCGACGGCGCCATCTGCCCGGCGAGGGCGACGGCGCCGGCGGCGAGCTGCGAGCTGTGCGAGACGAAGACGATCCCGACGCGGCCGGTCATCCGGCCGCCTCGGCAGCGGCGCGGAGGATGAGCGCGGTCGACTGCGCCCCCGGGTCGCGGTGTCCCGCCGAGCGCTCGCCCAGGTAGCTGGCGCGACCCTTGCGGGCGACGAGCGGGATGGTGGCGTCCGAGCCCTGCTCGGCGGCCGCGGCCGCCGCGTCGAGGATCGCGGCCGGGTCGTCCCCCGCGGCGAGCGCGGCCGAGGCCGCCTCCACCGCGGGGGTCCAGGCATCGACCATCGTCTTGTCGCCGGGCTCCGCCTTCCCTCGGGACACGATGCCGTCGCGCGCGCCCCTGAGGAGCGCGACCAGGGTCTCCCCGTCGATCGGGTCGGCGTCGCCGACCGGCTCGGCCGCTTTGAGGAAGGCCGTGCCGTACAGCGGGCCGGACGCGCCGCCGACCGTGGAGATCAGGGTCATCGCCACCGACCGCAGCGCCGCGGACGGCGTCGCGTCGGCGGGCAGCTTCCCCAGCGCGTCCACGGACGCACGCAGGCCGCGGTCCATGTTCTCTCCGTGGTCGCCGTCGCCGATCTCCCGGTCGAGCGTGTTCAGCTCACCCTTGTGCTCGCCGACGGCCGTGGCCGCGGCGGAGATCCAGGAGGTGACCCAGTTCGTGTCCAGCGCCATCAGCGCGTCCTTCCTCGTGTCGTGTCCGTCATCCGGTGTGTGGAGCGTACGCCCCGGTCCGCGCCGGCCAGCTCACACGCCCCAGCGGAGCGCGGCGGTGTGCACCGGCGCGTCCCACAGTGCGGTCAGCTCGTCGTCCAGCTTCAGCACCGAGATGGAGGCGCCCTGCATCTCCAGCGAGGTGACGAAGTTCCCGACCAGCGACCGGCCGAGGACGATCCCCTTCTCGTCCAGGATCTCCGCCGCACGCCGGAACAGGATGTAGAGCTCCGAGAGCGGCGTGCCGCCCATGCCGTTGACGAACAGCAGCACGGTGTCGCCCGAGGAGAACGGCAGGTCGGTGAGGATCGCGTCCATCATGCGGTCGACCAGGCGGTCGGCGGGCTCGAGCTTGATCCGCTCGCGGCCGGGCTCGCCGTGGATGCCGACACCGAACTCGATCTCGTCCTCCGGCAGCACGAAGCCGGGCTCGCCCGCGTGGGGCACGGTGCCGTCGGTGAGGGCGAGGCCGATCGAGCGCACGTTGGCGTTGACCTTCTTCGCCACTGCGGTGACAGCGTCGAGGTCGTCACCGCGGTCGGCGGCGGCTCCGGCGATCTTCTCCACCAGCACGGTTCCGGCGACGCCGCGGCGGCCCGCGGTGTACAGGGAGTCCTGAACGGCCACGTCGTCGTTGGTGACGACGGCCCGCACCGTGATGCCCTCCGCGCCCACCAGGTCGGCGGCCGTCTCGAAGTTCAGCACGTCGCCCGTGTAGTTCTTCACGATGTGGAGCACGCCCGCTCCGCCGTCCGCGGCCTTGGTGGCCTCCACGATCGGCATCGGCGTCGGCGAGGTGAAGACCTCACCGGGGACAGCGGCGTCGAGCATGCCCTTCCCCACGAAACCGGCGTGCAGCGGCTCGTGGCCGCTGCCTCCACCGCTGACCAGGCCGACCTTGCCGCGCACCGGGCCGTCGGCCCGGGAGACGAAGCGGGGGTCCTGCGACACCGTGACGATGTCCGCGTGAGCCCGTCCGAACCCCGCGAGGGACTCGGCGACGACGTCGGGTACGTCGTTGATGAGCTTCTTCATCGAAAACCCTTCCTTCCACTTGCTGTCAGTGCGTCGCCTCGACCCATTCCTCGAGCTTCGCGGCCGCAGCCCCGGAGTCGATCGCCTGGGCGGCGACCGCCATGTGCGAACGGAACCGATCCAGGATGGACACCTGGACCCTCGACGGGTCGGACGCGAGCTCGTAGGACACGAGCCCGGCCGCCGCGTTGAGCAGGACGATGTCGCGCACGGGGCCCTCCTGGCCCGCGAGCACGGCACGCACGACAGCCGCGTTGTACGCGGCGTCCTTGCCGAGCAGGTCCTCGATCCTGGCGCGCGGGATGCCCAGATCGCGCGGGTCGATGTCGTGCTCGGTGACGAGGCCCCTGGAGACCTCCCAGACGTGGCTGTGACCGGTGGTCGACAGCTCGTCGAGGCCGTCGTCGCCGCGGAAGACCAGCGCGGTCGCGCCGCGGGTCTGGAACACGCCGACGATCAGCGGGATGCGGTCGAGCGTCGCGACGCCCACCGCCGACGCCTCGGGGCGCGCCGGGTTGCACAGCGGCCCGAGGAAGTTGAACACGGTCGGCACGCCGAGCTGGGAGCGCACGGGGCCGGCGTTGGCGAATCCCGGGTGGAAGGCGCTCGCGAACGCGAAGGTGATCCCGGTGCTCTTCAGCACCTCGGCCACGCGCTCCGGCGGCAGGGTCAGGTCGATGCCGAGCGCCGCGAGCACGTCGGAGGAGCCGGACGACGAGCTGGCCGCCCGGTTGCCGTGCTTGATGACCGGCACACCCGCGGCCGCGGCGACGATGGAGGCCGTGGTCGAAACGTTCACGGTTCCGAACCGGTCGCCGCCGGTGCCCACGATGTCGAGCGCCATCGGGTCGACGGGCAGCGGCACCGCGTGGTCGAGGATGGCGTCGCGGAAGCCGACGATCTCGTCCACGGTCTCGCCCTTGGCGCGCAGAGCGATGAGGAATGCGGCGAGCTGGGCCTCGGTAGCCTCGCCCGACATGACCTGGTCCATCGCCCACGCCGCGTCCGCCACGCTGAGGTCCTCACGGGCCAGCAAAGAGGTGAGCACGGACGACCAGGACTGCATTTCCGTCATACAGCGATCCTATGGGGAGGCGACACGCCACGGGGAGCCGCCGGTTTGTACCAGGTGCACGGGCCTCCTTTCCTGAATCGGAGCAGATTCCTGCCATTCAGGTGAGAAAACCACGGCTTCTTTTCAGCCATAATGGGAATTGTGACGAGCACCTCCATTTCCCCTGCAACGAGTGCGCCGGCGATCAACCGGCCCAATGTCGTGGCCGTCGGCACGATCGTCTGGCTCGGCTCCGAGGTGATGTTCTTCGCGGGCCTGTTCGCGATCTACTTCACGCTCAAGTCGACGTCGCCCGGTCTGTGGGCCGCCGAGACGCAGCACCTGAACATCCCCTACGCGGCTGTGAACACCACGATCCTCGTGCTGAGCTCGTTCACCTGCCAGTTCGGGGTGTTCGCCGCCGAGCGCCTCCAGCCGCGCCGCACGGGACGCCCGCTCCAGTTCTGGAAGTGGGGCATGGTCGAGTGGTTCGCCCTCTCGTACATCATGGGCGCCATCTTCGTCTCCGGCCAGGTGCTCGAGTACGCCACGCTCGTCTCCGAGGGCATCTCGCTCGACGCCAACGCCTACGGCTCCGCCTTCTATCTGACGACCGGCTTCCACGCCCTCCACGTCACCGGCGGCCTCATCGCCTTCCTCCTCGTCATCGGCCGCGCCTTCGCGGTCAAGACCTTCGGCCACAAAGAGGCCACGAGCGCCATCGTCGTGTCGTACTACTGGCACTTCGTCGACGTCGTGTGGATCGGACTGTTCGCGGTCATCTACATCATCCGATAGATCAACAGGAGCTGACCCCACCTCATGCGTCCCCGCGTCCCCGGCACCCAGAAGTCCCGCGCAGCAGCGCCCTCGCGTAACGCGAAGGCCGCGCGCAAGACCGGCCGCCGCCACCCGCTCGCCACCGTCGCACTGCTCGCCATCGGCCTCGGCCTGACCGGCGGAGCCTACGCCGCGTTCACCACCACCACGGCCTCCGCCGACACCCCGCAGGTCCAGACCGCCAGCTCGTCCTCGATCTCGCAGGGCCAGAAGCTGTTCCAGGCCAACTGCGCCACCTGCCACGGCATGGAGGCCCAGGGCACGGTCAACGCGCCGTCCCTCATCGGCGTCGGCGCCGCAGCGGTCGACTTCCAGGTCGGCACCGGCCGCATGCCGATGCAGATGCAGGGCCCGCAGGCCCAGGAGAAGCCGGTCCAGTTCTCGAACGAAGAGGTCGCGGCCCTGGCCGACTACGTCGCCTCCCTCGCTCCCGGGCCCTCGATCCCCGAGCAGAAGTACCTCGACGGCAAGGGCGACGCCGCCAACGGCGCCCAGCTCTTCCGGATCAACTGCGCGATGTGCCACAACGTCGCCGGCGCCGGTGGAGCCCTCACCGAGGGCAAGTACGCCCCGCCGCTCACAGGCGTGAGCGCCAAGCACATCTACGAGGCCATGGTCACCGGCCCGCAGAACATGCCGGTCTTCAACGACCTGAACATCTCGCCCCAGGGCAAGGCCGACATCATCACGTACCTCAAGTACATCCAGAACAACCCGTCCCCGGGCGGCATCGAGCTCGGCTCGCTCGGCCCGGTGGCCGAGGGACTCTTCCTCTGGATCTTCGGCCTGGGCGCCATCGTCGCCCTGACCGTGTGGATCACAGCGAAGTCCAACTGACCGTTCTGTCGTACTTGTAGAAGCACAGCGTAAGAAGGAGAACAATGGCACAGGACGAGAACGGCGGTCACGAGCTGACGCCAGCCAGTTCGTCGGCCGTCGACGTGCACCGGACCGGCGACCCCGGAACGGCGGTGATCATCCGCGACGCCGTCGAGAACCCCGGGTTCCCGCCGCACCGGTCCCGGGTGACCGACCTCGACCCCAAGAAGGAGCGGCGCGCCGAGCGCACCGTCTACACGCTGTTCTATCTGTCGATCGCGGGCTCCGTCTGGGCGGTCGCCGCCTACATGGCGTTCCCGATCAACGACAGCGACCCGGGCTCGGTCCGCCTGAACAACCTGTTCATCGGCATCGGCATCACCCTGGCCCTCCTCGCGATCGGCATCGGCGCTGTGCACTGGGGCAAAGCCCTCATGCACGAGAAGGAGGGCGTCGACCTCCGCCACCCCGTGCGCGGCTCGGAGCAGACCACCGAGCGCGCGGCGGAGATCTTCCGCCAGGCCGACGAGGAGTCCGGCTTCAACCGCCGGGTCCTGATCCGCAACAGCCTCATCGGCGCGCTGATCGCCTTCCCGCTCCCCGGCATCATCCTCTTCCGCGGTCTCGCGCCGCAGGGCGAGGACCCGGCCGAGCTGCTGTCGCAGACCATGTGGGCCAAGGGCATCCGCCTCACCCGCGACCCGTCCGGAACGCCGATCAAGGCCTCCGACGTCACGCTCGGCAGCGCCTTCCACGTCATCCCCGAGGGCCTCAACGACGCCCCCGACATGCTGGAGCAGAAGGCCAAGGCGGCCGTCCTGCTCATGCGCCTCAAGCCCGAGGACCTGCACGTGTCCCAGGGCCGCGAGAACTGGAACTACGACGGCATCGTCGCCTACTCCAAGATCTGCACGCACGTCGGGTGCCCTGTGGCCCTCTACGAGCAGCAGACCCACCACCTGCTGTGCCCGTGCCACCAGTCGCAGTTCGACATCACGCACGAGGCGCAGGTCATCTTCGGACCGGCGAAGCGGCCACTGCCGCAGCTGCCGATCACCGTTGACGCCGACGGTTACCTGGTCGCCCGCAGCGACTTCCACGAGCCCGTCGGCCCGAGTTTCTGGGAGCGTCATTGAGCACCTCGACCGCCGCAGCCCCTGCGGCACCCACCACGGCCAAGAGCGGCGGCTTCACCGCTGCCGCCGCCAACTACATCGAGGACCGCACCAGCATCTCGGGCGCGGTCAAGGAGTTCGGTCGCAAGATCTTCCCGGACCACTGGTCCTTCCTGCTCGGTGAGGTCGCCCTCTACAGCTTCATCGTCATCCTGCTGACCGGAACGTTCCTGACGTTCTTCTTCCAGGCGTCGATGGCGGAGGTCGTCTACAACGGCTCGTACGTGCCGCTCAAGGGCATCCACATGTCCGCGGCGATGGAGTCCACCCTCAACATCTCGTTCGAGGTGCGCGGCGGCCTGCTCGTGCGTCAGATCCACCACTGGGCGGCGCTGCTGTTCGTGGCCGCGATCGGCCTGCACATGCTCCGCATCTTCTTCACGGGCGCGTTCCGCAAGCCGCGCGAGCTGAACTGGGTGATCGGCTTCACGCTGTTCATCCTGGCCATGGCCGAGGGCTTCACCGGATACTCGCTCCCGGACGACCTGCTCTCGGGCAACGGCCTCCGGATCATCGACGGCCTGATCAAGGGCCTCCCCGTGGTCGGCACCTGGATCTCGTTCCTGCTGTTCGGCGGCGAGTTCCCCGGCACCGCGATCGTCGGACGCCTCTACACGCTGCACATCCTGCTGCTGCCCGCCCTGGTGGTCGCGTTCATCGCGCTGCACCTCGTGTTCGTGGTCGTCCACAAGCACACCCAGTACGCCGCCCCCGGCCGCACGCAGGGCAACGTCGTCGGCTACCCGGTCCTCCCCGTTTATGCGGCGAAGGCCGGCGGCTTCTTCTTCATCGTGTTCGGTGTCGTCGCGGCCATGGCGTCGTTCTTCACCATCAACCCGATCTGGAACTACGGCCCGTACGACCCCTCCCCCGTGTCCGCCGGAACCCAGCCGGACTGGTACATCGGCTTCGCCGACGGCGCGCTGCGTCTGGTGCCGCCGGGCTGGGAGTTCGTCTGGCTGAACCGCACCTGGTCGTTCAACATCATCGTCCCGGTCGCCATCCTCGGTCTCTTCATCGTGACCGTGATGATCTACCCCTTCATCGAGGCGTGGGTCACCGGCGACAAGCGCGAGCACCACATCCTGGACCGTCCGCGCAACGCGGCCACCCGCACCGCCATCGGCGCCGCCGGCGTGACCTTCTACGCGGTGTTCTGGGCTGCGGCCTCGTCGGACATCATCGCGACGCACTTCAAGCTCACGATGGAGGGCGTCATCCACACCCTCCAGGCCCTGCTCTTCGTCGGCCCGGTCGTGGCGTACTTCCTCACCAAGCGCATCTGCATCGCGCTGGCGAAGAAGGACCGCTCGATCGCCCTGCACGGCTACGAGACCGGCCGCATCGTGAAGCTCCCCGGTGGCGAGTTCATCGAGGTGCACGAGCAGCTCAGCGACTACGAGCGCTGGCGCCTGATCAGCTACGAGGCGTACGAGCCGCTGATGATCCGCCCGAACAAGCGTGGCAAGATCACCGCAGGCACCCGCATGCGCGCGAGCCTGTCCCGGTGGTTCTTCGAGGACCGGCTGATCCCGCCGACCCGCGGCGAGCTCGAGTCGGGCCACGGCCACCACTGATCGCGTGTGAGAGCGCCGGTGCAGCTTCTGCACCGGCGCTTTCGCGTATCCCCCACTATTCGTCCCCGGAGGCAGTGATGACCGACCTGGCCCGGCTGGGATCATGGCTGCGCTGCCCCGTCTGTGCCGAGGACCTGGAGCCGGTCGACCGTCTCACGCTCGGCTGCACGCAGGGTCACCGCCACGACGTGAACAAGCGCGGCTACGTGTCCCTCCTGGGCGGCGGCAGCAAGTTCGTGGGCGACACGACGGAGATGCTCGACGCGCGCGACACGGTGCTGGAGGGCGGGGCGTACGCGCCGATCGCCGAGGCCCTCGCGGCCGCCATCGGATCGCCGCAGCGTCTCCTGGACGCGGGCGCCGGCACCGGCTACTACCTGCGGGCCGTGCTGGCCGGCTCGCCCGGCGCCGCCGGGCTGGCGATGGACCTCTCCCCCGCCGCTGTCGCCCGCGCCGTGCGGTCGTCACCCGACGTCGACGGACTGGTGGCGGACACCTGGCGTCCGCTGCCGGTGCGCTCGCACAGTGTGGATGCCGTTCTGGACGTGTTCGCGCCGCGCAACCTCCCCGAGTTCCACCGCGTGCTGCGGCCGGGCGGGACCCTCGCCGTCGTGGTCCCCCGCGCCGACCACCTCGCGTCACTGCGGGCGGCGGGTGGAATGCTCGACGTCCCCACCGACAAGGCGGAGGACGTCATGGCCGCCGCAGAGCCCGCATATGCCCCACTGGCACGCGAACACGTCAGCTACGACCTGGCGCTCGACGACGATCTCCGGCGCGCCCTGGCGGCCATGGGGCCGTCCGCCCGCCACGCCGGCACCACCCCCGCCGAGGCGACCGAGACGACGGTCTCCGTCGACGTCGTCACCTTCACGCCCCGCTGACCCGCGCCCCGAGGAGCACAAGGGACGCGCCGTCGGCGCGCCGCAATCTCAGGGCCCGCGCCCCGTTCACGCGGCCCCTCTGCGTGCATGCAGCGCCGCCCGCACGCGGAGGCGCACTCGGCGAGGCTGCACGCGCGCGGAGCTGCACGCGCGTCGCGCAGCACGCGCGTCCCTGGCAGAACACGCCGTCTCGCCGGGCGCGCACGCGGCATGTCCTGCCAAGGCGTGCAGGACAGGGGTCGCAACACGCCGCTATCGCGGCGGGATAGCGGCGTGTTGCGACCCTCTGCGCACGCACGCCGCGAAGCGCGTGCGCCGCGCAGCGGGCGGGACGTGCGCGTCTGCTTGGCAGAACATGCCGTCGCGGCGACAGTGGACGCGGCGTGTCCTGCCAAGTCGTGCAGGCCAGGGTCGCGACGCGTCGCTGGCGCGGTGGAAGGGTGGCGTGTAGCGGGCGCTCTGTGTTGACGCGCGCACACGACGAGGGCCGCCTCCCTGTGGGAGGCGGCCCTCGTCGTACGCGGTGCGCGGGTCAGCGCGCGAAGTAGCCGCGGTAGTACTCGTAGACCCAGCCGACGATGCAGACGACGCTGAAGGCGACGCCGATGAAGCAGATCCAGAAGCCGACCGCGAGGCCCAGCATGACCAGCGCGGCACCGGTTGCGAGGGCCACGGGCCACCAGCTCCACGGGGAGAAGTGGCCGAGCTCGGGATCGCCGTCGTCGATGTTCGCGTCGAGGCGGTCCTCCGGCAGCTCGCCGCCCTGGGCCGCGTGCGAGCGGCCCACATAGAAGGCGATGAACGCGGCCAGGATGGCGCTCAGCGTCAGCGCCACGGTGCCGACCCACTCGACCTTCAGGTGCATCGGGTCGAGCAGGCTCCACAGCGTGTAGACGACCGCCGAGAGGATGAAGAAGACCGACAGGATCCAGAAGAGGACGGAATTGGCTCTCATGGGTTACTTCACCTTGTTGTTCGAGATGTCGAGCACGGGAGCGTCCGGGGCGTCCTTGCCGCCGCCGACGCCGATCGGGATTCCGGCCTCGGGGTGGTTGAGGTCGAACGCCGGCGACTCGGAGCGGATGCGCGGGATGGACGTGAAGTTGTGCCGCGGCGGCGGGCAGGAGGTCGCCCACTCGAGCGAGCGGCCGTAGCCCCACGGGTCGTTCACGGTGACCTTCGGCGCGTTGCGCGCCGTCAGGTAGACGTTCGCGAAGAACGGGAGCATCGAGATCGCGAGGATGCCGGCGCCGATCGAGGACACCTGGTTCATCCAGGTGAAGCCGTCGGACGGCAGGTAGGTGGCGTACCGGCGGGGCATGCCCACGACGCCCAGCCAGTGCTGGATGAGGAACGTCGTGTGGAAGCCGATGAACAGCAGCCAGAAGTGCCACTTGCCGAGACGGTCGTTGAGCATCTTGCCCGTCCACTTCGGCCACCAGAAGTAGAAGCCGGCGAACATGGCGAACACGACCGTGCCGAACACGACGTAGTGGAAGTGCGCCACCACGAAGTAGGTGTCGGACACGTGGAAGTCCAGCGGCGGCGACGCGAGGATGACGCCGGTGAGGCCACCGAAGGTGAAGGTGATCAGGAAGCCGATCGACCACAGCATCGGGGACTCGAAGGTCAGCGAGCCGCGCCACATCGTGCCGATCCAGTTGAAGATCTTCACGCCGGTCGGGACCGCGATGAGCATCGTCATCAGCGAGAACCAGGGCAGCAGCACCGATCCGGTCACGTACATGTGGTGCGCCCACACGGTGACGGACAGGGCCGCGATCGAGATCGTCGCGTAGATCAGGGTCTTGTACCCGAAGATCGGCTTGCGGCTGAACACCGGGAAGATCTCGGAGACGATGCCGAAGAACGGCAGCGCGATGATGTACACCTCGGGGTGGCCGAAGAACCAGAACAGGTGCTGCCAGAGCAGGGCCCCGCCGTTCGCGGCGTCGTAGATGTGCGCGTCGAACACGCGGTCGGCGGCGAGGGCGAAGAGCGCGGCGGCGAGCACCGGGAAGGCCATCAGCACGAGGATCGAGGTGACCATCGCGTTCCAGGTGAAGATCGGCATGCGGAACATGGTCATGCCCGGCGCGCGCATCGTGATGATGGTCGTGATGAAGTTGACGGCGCCGAGGATGGTGCCGAAGCCGGAGAGGCCGAGGCCGACGACCCAGAGGTTGCCGCCGATGCCGGGCGAGAAGGTCGTGCTCGACAGTGGCGCGTACGCGAACCAGCCGAACGACGCCGCACCCTGCGGGGTGAGGAAGCCGGCGACCGCGATCAGCGAGCCGAACGAGTAGAACCAGTACGCCAGCGCGTTCAGACGCGGGAACGCCACGTCGGGGGCGCCGATCTGCAGCGGCATGAGGACGTTCACGAAGCCGGCGAAGAGCGGCGTCGCGAACATCAGCAGCATGATCGTGCCGTGCATCGTGAAGAGCTGGTTGTACTGCTCCTTGGTCTGCACCACCTGGAGCCCCGGCTCGAAGAGCTGGGCACGGATGATCAGGGCCATCACGCCGCCGATGAGGAAGTAGATGAACGACGAGATCAGGTACATGTACCCGATGGTCTTGTGGTCCGTCGATGTGATGTAGTTCACAAGGATGTTGCCCTTGCGCTCAACGCCGTTGGCGGTGAGGAGGGTGGGCTTCGGAGCGGGCGCGGTGGTCGCTCCGGGCGCCGGTGCTGTCGTCGTCATGCGTGTGTCCTACTCGTTGCCGGAATCACTTGTTGCCCGTGGGGGCGCCCGTTCCGGGCAGGTTGTTGTTGCGATCGTACTGGGACCCGAGCTGGCCCTTGAAGCCCTTGTCGCGCAGCGACTGGATGTGGGCGTCGTAGTCGCTCTGCGACACGATCTTCACGTTGAAGAGCATCGCCGAGTGGTACTCGCCGCACAGCTCGGCGCACTTGCCGACGAAGGTGCCGGTGCGGCCGGTGGTGGAGAAGTACATGTAGTTGGTCTTGCCCGGGATGACGTCCTTCTTGTAGAGGAAGGCCGGAACCCAGAAGGAGTGGATCACGTCGCGCGAGTCGAGTTGGATGGTGATCTTCTTGTTCTCGGGCAGGTAGAGCGTGGGGATCTGGCTCTCCTGGACCGCACCCGGCGTCGCGTTCGAGTCGCTCGGCTGGGCCTGGATGCCCGGGTCGTACACGTTGTCGGTGACGTAGTTGAAGTCCCACGCCCACTGCTTGGCGTAGACCTGGATCTTGAGGTCGGGGTGCGCGTACGGCTGCTCGATGGCGTTCTGGTCGCGCGCCGTGAAGGCGAAGAAGCCGAGGACCAGAATGAGCGGCACGATCGTGTAGAAGATCTCGATCGGCATGTTGTAGCGGAGCTGCACCGGCAGGCCGGTCTGTCCCTTGCGGCGGCGGTACACGACGACCGCCCAGAGGATGAGACCCCAGACGATGATGCCGACGATGAGCAGGACGATCCAGCTCGTCACCCAGAGGCCGCTGATGCGGTCGGTGTGGTTGGTGACGGGCTGCTGGCCCTCGACGAAGCCCGGCAGGAAGCCATGGAGCTGGGCCTGCGTGCAGCCCGCAAGGACGACGGCAAGTGTCGCTGCGATCGGGATTGCAACCCATCGGAAACGGCGATTGTGACGCACCGGTGACCTTTCGAGAGACTCGGGGACAGTTCACATGCAACTGTATGTGGCGTTCTCTACCCTACTCCGACGGACACCCGGTTTCGAACACAAAGGGCCGCCCACAAGGGGCGGCCCAGAGCTGTTTTTTGTGTTATAGAACGCTCAGTGGAACGAGTCTCCACAGGCGCACGAACCCGTCGCGTTGGGGTTGTCGATCGTGAATCCCTGCTTCTGGATGGTGTCCTCGAAATCGATGGTGGCACCGTCCAGGTAGGGCACGCTCATCTTGTCGACGATGACCTCCACGCCGTCGAAGTCGACGGTCGCGTCCCCGTCGAGCATGCGCTCGTCGAAGTAGAGCTGGTAGATCAGCCCCGAGCAACCGCCGGGCTGGACGGCGACGCGCAGACGCAGGTCGTCGCGGCCCTCCTGCTCGAGCAGGCTCCTGACCTTGCCCGCTGCGTTGTCGGTCAGGCCGACGCCGTGGGCCTTGGTCGCGGTCAGCGTTGTGTCGGTCATGGGACTCCTCACACGTGTTTCGGATTCGATTTGCGAAATCTGCATCGATTGTACGACGTGATCCCGCGAGATCGCTCAGTTCCGGGCGTCCAGGCGCGCGAGCAGGAGCGCCTCGGCGAGAATCGCCCGCTTGAACACCCCGAGATGGAGCGACTCGTTCGGGCTGTGGGCGCGGGTGTCCGGGTCCTCCACACCGGTGACCAGGATCTGCGCCTCCGGGAACTCGCGCACCAGGTCGGCGATGAACGGGATGGACCCGCCGACGCCGGTCTCCACGGCCTCCTTGCCCCAGGCGTCGGTCATGGCGCGCTTGGCCTCGGTCGCGGCCCAGCCCGCGGTGTCGACCAGGAAGGCGTCCCCGGTGTCCACGTCGCTGATCTCCACGTGCGCTCCGAAGGGGGCGTGCGCGCGCAGGTGGCGCTCCAGGGCCTCGTAGGCCTCGGCGGCCGGCTGGCCGGGCGCGATCCGGGCGCTGAGCCGCACGGCGACGCTCGGCAGGAGGGTGTTGGAGGCGTCCACGACGCTGGGCGCGTCGATGCCGGTGACAGTCACGGTCGGCTGCGACCACATCCGCGACAGGATCGGCCCGGTGCCTATCGAGCTCACGCCGGGCAGCAGCGCCGCCTCCTCGCGGAACTGCTCCTCGCTCACCGCGGGCGGCTCGGCCGCGTCGTCGTGCGAGCGCAGGCCCTCCACCGCGACCGAGCCGTTCTCGTCGTGCAGCGTCGCGAGCAGCGCGACCAGCGCGAGCATCGCGTCGGGGGCGGCGCCGCCGTACATGCCGGAGTGCGACGCGTGCTCCAGCGTCGAGACCGTCAGCTTGAAGGTCACGTTGCCGCGCAGCGACACGGTGAGCGCCGGCGTGTCGATGTCGACGTTGTCGGAGTCGGCAACCACGATCACGTCGGCCGCGAGCGCCGCCTTGTTCTGCTCCAGGAAGTTCGCGAACGAGCGGGAGCCGAACTCCTCCTCCCCCTCGATGAAGACGGCGAGGCCGAGGTCGAAGTCGGAGCCCAGGACGTCCACGAGCGCGCGGACGCTCGCGACGTGCGCCATCACGCCGGCCTTGTCGTCGGCGGCGCCGCGGCCGTAGAGCCGGTCGCCGCGCACGGTCGGCTCGAACGGCGGGGTGTCCCAGTGCTCGGCGTCGCCCTGCGGCTGGACGTCGTGGTGGGCGTAGAGGAGGACGGTCGGACGGCCGTTCTTGGCGGCACGCGTGGCGAGCACGGCCGGCTGGCCGAGGTTCTCACCCGCGCCGGTCGACGGGCCGCTGATCGGCGCCTGCTTGACCTCGACGCTCTCGAACGCGCCGGTCTCGCGCAGCAGCTCCGCCACGGCCTCCGCGCTCTTGCGGACGTTGCCCGGGTCGTAGGCGGTCCACGAGACCGAGGGGATGCGCACGAGGCGCGAGAGCTCGGCGATGGTCGACGGGAGGCCGGTCTCGACGGAGGCGCGGATGCGCTCCTCCACCTCCGGCCGGTCCCCGGCTGCGGATCGGCCGGAAGGAGTCTGCTGGGTGTCTGTCATGCGGGTAATCTTAAACGGACCCCAGAACGAAGGCTCAAGCTTTGGCGAAACGACAGAATCCGGCGGCCGAGGCGCAGGCGCCCGCCACCGAGACCCCCGAACAGACCGCTGCCCGGCTGCAGGGCAAGGGCGCCCCGACGCCCACCCGCCGCGAGCAGGAAGCCGCGCGCAAGCGGCCACTGGTGCCGACCGACCGCAAGGAGGCGGCCAAGGCGGCACGTGCGCACCAGGCCGATGCGCGCGAAAGGGCCCGCGCCGGCATGGCGGCGGGCGACGAGCGCTACCTCACGCAGCGCGACCGCGGCCCGCAGCGCCGGTACGTCCGCGACTACGTGGACGCCCGGTTCAGCATCGGCGAGTTCCTCATCCCGGTCATGCTGCTGGTGATCGTGCTCAGCTTCCTGCCGTGGGCGTTCATGCAGGTCTGGGGCCTCGTGGCCCTGTGGGTGTTCTTCTTCATCGCGGTGGTCGACGGCATCGTCCTCGGCCTCATGGTGACCAGGAAGGTCGGCGACAAGTTCGGCAAGACCAAGGTGGAGCGCGGCCTCAAGTGGTACGCCGCCATGCGCGCCTTCCAGTTGCGCGTCATGCGCCTGCCGAAGCCGCAGGTCAAGCGCGGCCAGTACCCCGCCTGACGTGACGATCGTCGCAGCGGCGGACGGCTCCGCCCTCGGTAATCCCGGCCCTGCCGGCTGGTCCTGGTACGTCGACGACGAGCACTGGTCGGCCGGCGGCTGGCCGCACGGCACGAACAACATGGGCGAGCTCATGGCGGTCATCGACCTCCTGGAGTCGACCGCGCACGTGGACGACGACCTGCGCATCCTGTGCGACAGCCAGTACGTGATCAACTCGGTCACCAAGTGGATGCCCGGCTGGAAGCGCAAGGGCTGGCGCAAGTCGGACGGCGCTCCCGTGCTCAACCGCGAGCTGCTGGAACGGCTCGACCGGGCGCTGCACGGCCGGACGTACACATTCGAGTGGGTCAAGGGCCACGCGGGCCACGAGCTGAACGAGGCCGCCGACAAGCGCGCCAGGGCCGCGGCCACCGCCTACCGGGACGGCGACGCCATCCCGATCGGGCCGGGCTGGCCGGGCGCGGCGGTGCACGAGCCGGCGCCCGCGCTGGCTGTGGCGGAGAAGGCGGAGCCCGCGGCACCCGCTGCCGCCACGGTGGAACTCGACCTCTTCGACGACCTGCTCAGCGCCTCCGAGTCCGATGAGGACGTGGTGAAGCGTCTGGAGCGCGAGCTCGTGGAGCCGGCCGTGCGCGCGGACTCCGCCCGCGTCGCCGCGCTGCTGCACCCCGACTTCGAGGAGATCGGCCGCTCCGGGCGGCTGTGGGGCCGCGACGCGATCCTGGAGGCCCTGGCCGAGGAGGACGCCCCCGCCGCCGAGCTCGCCGTGCTGGGCACCGAGCGGATCGGCGCGGACGCCATCCTGCTCACGGCGCGCACGGTGGACGACCGCGGCGCCAGCCTGCGCAGCTCGCTGTGGCTGCGCGTGGGAGGGCGCTGGCGCCTACGCTTCCACCAGGGCACGCCGGAGGCGTAGCAGCCCGCGGTTGATCTGCCGCGCCCAGAGCGGGCCGCGGTAGAGGAACGCCGTGTAGCCCTGCACGAGGGTGGCGCCGGCGTCGAGGCGCTGCTGCACGTGCTCCGCGGTCTCCACTCCGCCGACCGAGATCACGCACAGCTCGGCGGGGACGTGCGCGCGGATCAGGCGCAGCACCTCCAGCGAACGCGCGGCGAGCGGGCCGCCGGACAGGCCGCCGGCGCCGGCGGCCTCCACCACGGCGCGGTCGGTCATCAGACCCTCGCGGGAGATGGTGGTGTTGGTGGCGATGATCCCGGCGAGGCCGAGCTCGACGGCGAGGCCCGCGATCTTCTCGACCTGCTCGTCGGTGAGGTCGGGCGCGATCTTCACCAGCAGCGGGGTCTCCCCTGCGACCTGCTTGACGGCGGTCAGCAGCGGGGCCAGCAGCTCCAGCTCCTGGAGGCCGCGGAGGCCCGGTGTGTTCGGCGAGCTCACGTTCACGACGAGGTAGTCGGCGACGGGCGCGAGCGCGCGGGCGCTGGTCAGGTAGTCCTGGGTGGCGTCCTCGACGGCCACCACACGGCTCTTGCCGATGTTCACGCCGAGCACGGGCCGGTGGCGGGCGCGGCGCACCTTCAGCAGGCGGTTCGCGGCCTCCCCGGCGCCGTGGTTGTTGAAGCCCATGCGGTTGATCACCGCGCGGTCCGGGATGAGCCGGAACAGGCGCGGGCGGTCGTTGCCCGGCTGCGGGAGGGCGGTGATGGTGCCCACCTCGACGTGACCGAAGCCCAGGTCGCCGAGGCCGACGACCGCCTCGCCGTCCTTGTCGAAGCCGGCGGCGACGCCGAACGGGGACGCGAACCGCAGGCCGAGGGCCGCCACGGCGAGCGACGGGTCGGGCGCGGTGAAGCGACGGACGAGGCCGCCGAGACCGAGCGCGGGGAGCGCCCGGATCACCAGGAAGGCGAGATGGTGCGCGCGCTCCGGGTCGAGCTTCGACAGGACGAGGGAGAAGAGTGTGCGATACATGCCGGTTCGAGAATAGCCGCTCGCGCGGTGGAGCTAGGAGCAGCGCGAAGCGATGCCGCGACCCCAGCGCCGAGGGAGCCTGCGACCGAGGTTTGAAAAAAGCGTCAGCCCTGCACGTCCGCCGGCTCGCCGCGGTGCTCGACGCGGAGCTGCTGGATGGCCTCCTCGAAGTCCTCCAGCGAGTCGAACGCCTGGTAGACGCTCGCGAAGCGCAGGTACGCGACCTCGTCCAGCTCGCGGAGCTCGGGGAGGATGGCGAGCCCGATGTCGTTCGCCTCGATCTGGGAGGCGCCGGTGGAGCGGATGGTCTCCTCCACCTTCTGCGCGAGCACCGCGAGGTCGGAGTCGGTCACCGGCCGGCCCTGGCAGGCCTTGCGGACGCCGAGCACGATCTTCTCCCGGCTGAACGGCTCGACCACGCCGCTGCGCTTGATGACGCTGAGGCTCGCGGTCTCCGTCGTGGAGAAGCGCCGGCCGCACTCCGGGCACTGCCGCCGGCGCCGGATCGAGAGGCCGTCGTCGCTCGTGCGGGAGTCGATGACGCGGGAGTCCGGGTGGCGGCAGAAGGGGCAGAACATGAGGGAAATCTTATCGCGCGGTGGAGCTAGGGGCAGCGCGGAGCGATGCTGCGACCCCAGCGCCGAGGGAGCCTGCGACCGAGGTTAAGAACGCGCCTCAATCGAACCGGATAGTGACCGCCTCGCCGTGCGCGGGAAGGTCCTCTGCGGTCGAGAGTGCGACGATGCGGTCGGCGACCGTCCGCAGCGCTTCGCGGTCGTAGCGGATGACCTGCTGCGGCCGGAGGAACGAGTACGCGCCGAGGCCGGGCGAGAACCGCGCCTGGCCGCCGGTCGGCAGCACGTGGTTGGAGCCGGCGAGGTAGTCGCCCAGGCTGACCGGCGCACTGGGACCGACGAAGATCGCGCCGGCGTTCTGGATGAGAGCGAGCAGCGCGTCCGGGTCGGCCGTCTGCAGTTCGAGGTGCTCCGGGCCGTAGGCGTTGCTGAAGGCGGCCGCGGCCGCGAGGTCGTCCACGAGCACGATCGCGGACTGCTGGCCGGACAGCGCCGTGCGCACGCGCTCGGCGTGCTTGGTCGCACCGGCGAGGGTCTCCAGCTCGGCCGCGACCCGCTCGGCGAACGCCGGGCTGTCGGTGACGAGCAGGGAGGCCGCGGCCTCGTCGTGCTCGGCCTGGCTGATCAGGTCGGCGGCGACGAAGCGCCGGTCGGCGGTGTCGTCCGCGATCACGAGGATCTCGGTGGTGCCGGCCTCCGAGTCGATGCCGGCCTGGCCGCGGACGACCCGCTTGGCGGCGGCGACGTAGATGTTGCCCGGGCCGGTGATGACCTGCACAGGGTCGAGGCCGATGTCCTCCACGCCCCAGGCGAGCGCGCCGATCGCACCTGCGCCGCCCATCGCGTAGACCTCCTCGATGCCGAGCAGTCCGGCCGCGCCGAGGATGACCGGGTGCACCGCGCCGCCGAACGCGCGCTGCGGCGGGCTGGCGAGCGCCACCGATGCGACGCCGGCGACCTGCGCTGGCACGGCGTTCATCACGACGCTCGACGGGTAGACGGCCTTGCCGCCGGGCACGTACAGCCCGGCGCGCTCCACCGGTTGCCAGCGCTGCACGACGGTCGCACCCGGTCCGATCCGCGTCTCGGCGGCCGGCGGGACCTGCGCGGCGGTCGCCTCGCGGACGCGGACGATCGCCTCCTCCAGGGCCGCGCGCACGTCGGCGGGCAGCGCTTTGACGGCGGCGGCGATCTCAGAGGCGGGCACGCGCACCGAGGCGGGCGCGCCGCCGTCGAACCGCGCGGCCTGCTCGGCGAGGGCGGCGGCTCCCCGGGACCGGACGTCGTCGATCAGCTCGGTCGCGACCTGAACCGCCACCTGGATGTCGACGGCGGGACGGGGGACGAGGCGCTCGAAAGCGGCCCGGGTAGGCTGGACTCCGCGGAGATCGATGGTCTGCATCATGACCGGTCAAGTCTACTGATGAGTAGCTGCGACCCTGCTCCGCACAACCCGCTCCGCCCAGCCCGAAGCTCCGCGGAATTCCTCACCCCGAACGGCGCTTGATAACTGCGTATGACTGACGCGACTCCCGACCTCTCCGCCTTCCGGCAGGCGTTCCGCCGGCACGCCGCCGGTGTGGCGATCATCACCGCGCAGACCGCCGACGGCACGCCGGTGGGGTTCACCGCGACCTCGCTCGCCTCGCTCTCCGCCGTGCCGCCGCTGGCGACCTTCAACATGGCGCTGTCGGCGTCGAGCTGGCCGGCCATCGCGGAGACCGACCGGGTGATCGTCCACATGCTCGGCGTGCGCAACAAGGGCGTGGCCGAGATCCTCTCGGACGACAACACCCGCCGGTTCCTGGGCGACCACTGGCGCCGCGGGCCGCACGGCCTCCCGGTCATCAACGACGTCACCGCGTGGATGGTCGGCCGCATCGTCGACCGCTTCCCCGTGCACAACAGCGCCGTGGTGGTCGTTCAGATCGAGGAGGGCGAGCTCGGCGAGCCGGACGAGCCGCTGCTGTATCACGAGCGGCGTTACCACCGGCCGAGCGAACTCGACTGACGCCTGCGGCTACACGAGGCAGTTCGGCCCGAGCAGCCCCTTCAGCTCGCCGTACAGGTCCGGTGACACCTTCACCGGCTTCGGCACCTCGAAGACGCGGGCGACCTGACCCTTGACCAGGCGCAGGCGCACCTCGCTGTCACCGGGATGCCGCGACAGCACCTCCGCGAGCGAGGCGACCGTGTCGGTCGTCGCGCGCTGGTCGGCCATCGTGATCATCAGCGTGCCCACGTCGTCGGCCTGCCCGAGGTCGGGCACCATCAGGCTGAACGCGTGCAGGTTCATCCCGTCGTCGCGCATGCTGACGCGGCCGCGCACGACGACGATCGAGTCGCCCTGCATCATCGGCGAGAACTCCGTGTAGGCCTTGCCCATGAACATGACGGTCATCTCACCGCCGAAGTCCTCGACCTGGATCATGCCGTACTGGTTGCCGGAGGCCTTGGCCACCCGGTGCTGCACGCTCGTGACGAGGCCCGCGATGACCACGGTGTCGCCGTCCTGCACGCTGTCGGAGGCGAGCAGTTCGGCGATCGACGTGCTCGCGAGCTTCGCGAGCTGCAGCTCCAGGCCGGCCAGCGGGTGGTCGGACACATAGAGCCCGAGCATCTCGCGTTCGAACGCCAGCTTGTCGCGCTTGACCCACTCCGGCCGGTCCGGGATGTGGTGCTGGGTCTGGTTCTGCTCGTCCTCGCCCCAGAGGCTGTCGAAGTCGAAGCCGACGTCGCCGTTGGCCTCGCTGCGCTTGATCTTGACCGCGGACTCCACCGCGTCCTCGTGGACCTCCACGAGCGCGCGCCGGGTGTGGCCGAGGGAGTCGAACGCGCCGGCCTTGATCAGCGACTCGACCGTGCGCTTGTTCGCCGCGTGGATCGGGACCTTGTTCAGGAAGTCGTGGAACGACTCGAACCGGCCCTTGCTCTCGCGGGCCGCCCGCACCCCGTCGACGACGTTGGCGCCGACGTTGCGCACCGCGCCCATGCCGAAGCGGATGTCCTTGCCGACCGCGGCGAAGTAGAGGTTGGACTCGTTGACGTCCGGCGGCAGCACCTTGATGCCCATCCGGCGGCACTCGTTCAGGTACAGCGCCATCTTGTCCTTGGAGTCGCCGACGCTGGTCAGCAGCGCGGCCATGTACTCGGCCGGGTAGTGCGCCTTCAGGTACGCCGTCCAGTAGGAGATCACGCCGTACGCGGCCGAGTGCGCTTTGTTGAACGCGTAGTCGGAGAACGGCAGCAGGATCTCCCACAGCTTGCCGACCGCCGCCATCGAGAAGCCGCGATCCATCATGCCCTGCGAGAAGCCCTCGAACTGCTTGTCCAGCTCGGACTTCTTCTTCTTGCCCATCGCGCGGCGCAGGATGTCGGCCTGTCCGAGCGAGAACCCGGCGACCTTCTGCGCGATGGCCATGACCTGCTCCTGGTAGATGATCAGGCCGTAGCTGGTCGAGAGGATCTCCGCCAGCGGCTCTGCCAGCTCCGGGTGGATCGGCGTGATGTCCTGCAGGCCGTTCTTGCGCAGCGCGTAGTTGGTGTGCGAGTTCGCGCCCATCGGGCCCGGGCGGTACAGCGCGATGAGCGCCGAGATGTCCTCGAAGTTGTCCGGCTTCATCAGGCGCAGCAGCGAGCGCATCGGGCCGCCGTCGAGTTGGAACACGCCCAGGGTGTCGCCGCGGGACAGCAGCTCGTACGCGCCGCGGTCGTCCAGCTCCAGCTCCTCCAGGACGAGATCCTCGCCCCGGTTGTCGCGGATGTTGTCGAGCGCGTCGTTGATGATCGTCAGGTTGCGCAGGCCCAGGAAGTCCATCTTGATGAGGCCGAGCGACTCGCAGGCCGGATAGTCGAACTGCGTGACGATCTGGCCGTCCTGCTCGCGCTTCATGATCGGGATGACGTCGATCAGCGGGTCGGACGACATGATGACGCCCGCCGCGTGCACACCCCACTGGCGCTTGAGGTTCTCGAGCCCGAGCGCGGTGTCGAACACCGTCTTGGCCTCGGGGTCGCTCTCGACGACCGCGCGGATGTCCACGGCCTCCTTGTAGCGCGGGTGGTCCTTGTCGAAGATGCCCGTCAGCGGGATGTCCTTGCCCATCACGGGCGGCGGCATCGCCTTGGTGAGCTTCTCCCCCATCGAGAACGGGAAGCCGAGCACGCGGCCGGAGTCCTTCAGCGCCTGCTTGGCCTTGATGGTGCCGTAGGTGACGATCTGCGCGACGCGCTCCGAGCCGTACTTCTCGGTCACGTACTTGATGACCTCGCCGCGGCGGCGGTCGTCGAAGTCGACGTCGAAGTCGGGCATCGAGACGCGGTCCGGGTTGAGGAAGCGCTCGAAGATCAGGCCGTGCCGGAGCGGGTCGAGGTCGGTGATCCGCATCGCGTAGGCGGCCATCGAGCCTGCGCCGGAGCCACGGCCGGGGCCGACGCGGATGCCGTTGCGCTTCGACCAGTTGATGAAGTCGGCGACGACGAGGAAGTAGCCGGGGAAGCCCATTTGCGAGATCACGCCGATCTCGTAGTCCGCCTGCTTGCGGACGTCCTCGGTGATGCCGCCGGGGTAGCGCTCGTGGAGGCCCTTCTCAACCTCCTTGACGAACCAGCTCTGCTCGGTCTCGCCCTCGGGGACCGGGAAGCGCGGCATGTAGTTGGCCGCGGTGTCGAACTTCACGTCGACGCGCTCGGCGATCGCGAGGGTGTTGTCGCAGGCGTCCGGGTGGTCGCGGAAGAGCTGTCGCATCTCCTCCGGAGTCTTGAGGTAGAACTCGTCGGCGTCGAACTTGAACCGGTTGGGGTCGTCCAGCGTCGAGCCCGACTGCACGCAGAGCAGCGCCGCGTGGCTCTTGGCGTCCGCCGCGTGCGTGTAGTGGAGGTCGTTGGTCGCCACGAGCGGGAGGCCCAGCTCTTTGGCCAGCCGGATCAGGTCGCTCATGATCCGGCGCTCGATGCCGAGGCCGTGGTCCATGATCTCGGCGAAGAAGTTCTCCGGCCCGAAGATGTCGCGGAACTCCGCCGCCGCCTTCTTGGCCTCCTCGTACTGCCCGAGCCGCAGCCGGGTCTGCACCTCGCCGGACGGGCAGCCGGTGGTCGCGATGATGCCCTTGGAGTAGCGCTGCAACAGCTCGCGGTCCATGCGCGGCTTGAAGTAGTAGCCCTCCAGCGACGCGTACGACGACAGCCGGAACAGGTTGTGCATGCCCTCGGTCGTCGCCGCGAGCATCGTCATGTGCGTGTACGCGCCGGAGCCGGAGACGTCGTCGCCGCCGCCGTCGCCCCAGCGCACGCGTGTCTTGTCGGTGCGGTGGGTGCGCGGGGTCAGATAGGCCTCGGTGCCGATGATCGGCTTGATGCCGGCGTCCGTCGCCGTGCGCCAGAAGTCGAAGGCGCCGAACATGTTGCCGTGGTCGGTGATCGCCACGGCCGGCATGCCCTGCTCGACGGCCGCCTCGATGAGCGGCTTGACGCGTGCGGCCCCGTCGAGCATCGAGTACTCGCTGTGGACGTGGAGATGGACGAAGGAGTCGGTCGGCACTATTGCTCCGGGTCGAGGTGAGGGCTTAAGACTACGTCGGACCTACGACGCCCGGAGCACGTCCAGAGCGTGTTGCAGATCCTCCGGGTAGGTCGTGGTGAAGGTCACCCACTCCCCCGTCGCCGGGTGCGCGAACGCGAGCTGGACGGCGTGCAGCCACTGCCGGGTGAGCCCCAGCCGGGCCGACAGCGCCGGGTCGGCGCCGTACATCGCGTCGCCGACGCACGGGTGGCGCTGGGCCGCCATGTGCACGCGGATCTGGTGGGTGCGGCCGGTCTCCAGGTGGATCTCCAGCAGGCTCGCCGCGGGGAACGCCTCGATGGTCTCGTAGTGCGTCACGGACGGCTTGCCGCCGGCGACGACCGCGAACTTCCAGTCGCTCTTCGGGTGCCGGCCGATCGGCGCGTCGATGGTCCCGCTGAGCGGGTCGGGATGGCCCTGGACGACCGCGTGGTAGATCTTCTCCACGGTGCGGTCGTGGAAGGCGCGCTTCAGCACCGTGTACGCGTGCTCCGACTTGGCCACGACCATCAGGCCGCTGGTGCCGGCGTCGAGGCGGTGGACGATCCCCGCGCGCTCGGCGGCGCCGGAGGTCGAGATGCGGAAGCCCGCGGCGGCGAGGGCGCCGAGGACCGTCGGGCCCTCCCAGCCGACCGAGGGATGGGCGGCGACGCCGACGGGCTTGTCGATGACGACGATGTCGTCGTCGTCGTACACGATCGTCAGCTCGGGCACCGCGATGGGCACGATGCGGACTTCCTCGCGCGGCTGCCAGGACACCTCGAGCCAGGAGCCGGCGGAGAGCCGGTCCGACTTGTCGGCCTCGCGGCCGTCGATCGTGACGCCGCCGGCCTCGGCGATCTCGGCGGCGAAGCTGCGCGAGAAGCCGAGCAGCTTGGCGAGGCCCGCGTCGACGCGGGAGCCTTCGAGCCCGTCGGGGATGGGGAGGCTGCGCGACTCCATCAGGGCTGCGGGTTCTTGCGCTCGTGCGCGTCCGCGACCGGCTCGGGTCCGGCGACGGGCTCGGGCTCGGGCTCGGCGACCGCATCGGCCTCGGCAACCGCGTCGGCGTCATCGAACTCGTCGTCCTCCTCCGCTCGCCGGCCGTCGAGACCGACGCCGCGCAGCGAGAGGATGAGGAACAGCGCCATGCTCGAGACGATGGCGACGTCCGCGAGGTTGAAGATGGCGGGGAGCAGCGGGATCTGCAGGAAGTCGACCACGTGCCCGACGCCGAAGCCCGGCTCGCGGAACAGCCGGTCGGTCAGGTTGCCGAGCAGGCCTCCCAGCAGGAGGCCGAAGAGCACGGCCCACGCCGTGGAGCGGATGCGCGGGGCGTACCAGATGACGAAGCCGAGCACGCCGACGCCGACGATCGAGAAGATCCAGGTCGACCCGCTGCCGATGGAGAAGGCCGCGCCCGGGTTCTTGACGAAGTGGAACTGGAGGAGCTGCCCGAGGACCTGGACCTGCTGGCCCTCGTAGAGGTTCGAGACGACCAGGACCTTGGCGATCTGGTCCACGAGGTACACGCAGAGCGCGACCACGGCCAGGATCGCCAAGGCCCTGATGCTGACCTTGGTCCTCGGAGAACTAGCCTCCAAAGCCCGGGAAGACCGGCGGCTGGGCGCCCTGGTCCTGGCTGTTGCCGTCGGAGGAGCCCGCGGGCACCGGGGTGGGGGCGCCGCCGCCGAAGGAGGCGGACTGGCTGTCGAGGTCGCGGAGCTGGCCCTCGATGTAGCCCTTCAGACCCTGGCGGTAGTCGCGCTCGAAGCCGCGGAGCTCGTCGATGCGGCGCTCGAGGCCCGCACGCTCCTGGTCGAGGGCGCTGATCTGGGCGCGCTGCTTGGACTCGGCCTCCGCGACGATGCGGGCGGCGGTGGCGTGCCCCTCCGCGATGAGCGCGTCGCGCTTCTCCACGCCCTCGCGCACGTGCTCCTCGTGGAGGCGGCGGGCGAGCTGGAGGAGGTTGTTGGTCGCGTTCGGGTCGTTCGCGTCGGTCGCACCGGCGGCGAAGCCCGCTGCGGCGCCGGCGGCGGCCGGAGCGGCGGACGCCTGCTGCTTGGCCTGCTCGGCCTCCTGCTGGGCGGCGGCCAGGCGCTGCTTGAGCTCCTCGTTCTCCTGCTGGAGGCGCTGCACCTCGCCGTTGTCGGCGGCGGGGGCGGCCTGTCCGGAGCCGCCGCTGCGCTGCAGCTCGGCGATGCGCGAGTCGGCGGCCACGAGGCGCTGCTTGAGCTCGTCGCTCTCCTGGGTCAGCCGTCGGAGCTCGACGACGACCTCGTCGAGGAAGTCGTCGACCTCGTCCTGGTCGTAGCCCTCACGGAACTTCGTCGGTTGGAACCGCTTGTTGACTACATCTTCCGGAGTCAGCGCCATGGCAAGCCACCTTAGATCTTGAAAAAGACGAACATTGAGTGCGTTCAGCCAACGCTAGCAAAGTGCGCGGCCGGCGCGCACTCCGCCGCACCCGTGGTGCGTCGGCCTCGACAACATTACAACGGCAGCCCAGCCGGACCCCAACCGACGCTCGGAAGGCGTCAGGTGAAACTCAGGGTCACATAGAGGCCGATGATGACGACGAGCATGGTGAGGCTCCAGCCGAAATCGATCGCGACGGGCCCCATCGACAGCGGCGGGATGATCCGGCGGAAGAAGCGGATCGGCGGGTCGGTCACCGCGTAGGTCGACTCCGCCAGGACGAGTCCGAAGCCACGCGGGCGCCACTGCCGCGCGAAGGTGCGCACCAGATCGAGCACGAAGCGGGCCCAGAGCACGAAGAAGTAGATCAGGAGGACGTAGTAGAGCACGTTCGCGATGATCGAGACGACAAGCACCACACCAGTATGAACGACCCGGCATGCACGAAAGCGCACCGCCCGGCCGGGCGGTGCGCTTTCGGAGGAAACTAAGTCAGGCCTGCGCGAAGAAGGAGGCGTCGACGTCGGCGTCCTGGCCGCCGTGCTCGCCGGAGACCACGACGTGCGACGGCGAGAGCAGGAACACCTTCGGGGTCACCCGCTCGATCTTGCCGTAGAGGCCCTGCGAGAGGCCGCTGGCGAAGTCGATGAGGCGGCGGGCGTCGCCCTCGCTCATCTGCGACAGGTTGATGATCACCGGGATGCCTTCGCGGAAGGACTCGGCGATCGCCTGCGCGTCGCGGTACTGACGGGGGTGGACTGTGAGGATCTCGTTCATTTCCTGTACCGAAACATTCCGTGCGGTGGACGATTTGCGCAGCGGGGTGACCGGAGCGCGGCCGGCCACGGGAGCGACCGGTGCAGGGTGCGGGACGGGCTGGACCGGCGACGGGCCGGGAGCCTCGCGGCGCGGCTGGTGCTGCAGCGGCTGGTGCTGCTCCTGGGGTTCGTCGAACTCCAGCTCCTCGTCGGCGAGGCCGAGGTAGACCATCGTCTTCTTCAGCGGGTTGGCCATGCGCTTCCTCCGTGTAGACCGGTGCGCCGACGCCTCGCACGCACTGAATGAACCTTCTTCCCTTTCGAGATTAACGAAGGCTCGGCCGATTCCCGGTAATGGCGGTGCCGATGCGAAGGTGTGTCGCGCCGGCGGCGACGGCCTCCCGGTAGTCCTGGGACATTCCCGCGGAGATGGCGGCGGCGTCCGGGGCGAGCGCGCGGACGCGCCCGCTGGCGAGCCGGACGCGCTCGAACGCGCGCGCGGGCTCCTCCCCGAGCGGGGCGACCGCCATCACGCCGAGCAGGTTCAGGCCGGGCGTGGCGAGCACGTGCTCGACCAGCGGCTCCAGGTCGCCGTCGGCGACGCCGCCGCGCGCCGGGTCGTCGGTGAGGTTGAGCTGGACGAACACGTCCACGTCGGGTGCGTCGTCCATCCGCAGCGCGTCGACCAGCGCGAGCCGGTCGACGGAGTGGATGACGGACGCGTACCGCCGCACCTGGCGCGCCTTCTTGCTCTGGAGCTGGCCGACGAAGTGCCAGCGCAGGTCGAGATCGGCGAGCTCGGCGGCTTTCTCCTGCGCCTCCTGGTGCCGGTTCTCCCCCACGTCGCGCACGCCGAGCGCGGCGAGCTCGCGGACGAGCGACGCCGGGTGGAACTTGGTCACCACGATCGTCGTCAACTCGTCCGGCGAGCGGCCGGCGGCCCGGGCGGCGTCGGCGACGCCCTCCCGGACCGCGGCGAGCCGCTCGGCGAGCGGGCTACTTGAGGAAGTCGGGGATGTCGAGGTCGTCATTCTCGTCGTCGAACGCCGGGTCCTTCTGCGCGGTCTCGGTCACCGGAGCCTCGCCGGTCGCATGCCACTCGGTGGCCGGAGCCTCGACCTGGCCGGCCTCGACCGCCGCGGAGGAGGCGACAGAGGCCTCCTCGGAGCCCGCCTCCACATAGGTCGACCGGCGCGCGTCCGCGGCCGCGGTCTGCACCGACTTCGGCTCGCCGCCGTCGAACCCGGCCGCGATGACCGTGACGCGCACCTCGTCGCCGAGGGTGTCGTCGATGACCGCTCCGAAGATGATGTTCGCCTCGGGGTGGACGGCCTCCTGCACCAGGCGGGCGGCGTCGTTGATCTCGAAGATGCCGAGGTTCGAGCCACCCTGGATGGAGAGCAGCACACCGTGGGCGCCGTCGATGGAGGCCTCCAGCAGCGGAGAGGCGACAGCCAGCTCCGCGGCCTTGATGGCCCGGTCGGCGCCGCGCGAGGAGCCGATGCCCATGAGCGCGGAGCCCGCGCCCTGCATGACCGACTTCACGTCGGCGAAGTCGAGGTTGATGAGGCCGGGGGTGGTGATCAGGTCGGTGATGCCCTGAACACCGGCGAGGAGCACCTGGTCGGCGGTGGAGAACGCCTCCAGCATGCTGATGCCGCGGTCGCTGATCTCCAGCAGCCGGTCGTTCGGCACGACGATGAGGGTGTCGACCTCTTCCTTCAGCCGCTGCACGCCGGACTCGGCCTGCTGCTGCCGGCGCTTGCCCTCGAAGGAGAACGGCTTGGTCACGACACCGATGGTCAGCGCGCCGATCGACTTCGCGATGCGCGCTACGACGGGTGCGCCGCCCGTGCCGGTGCCGCCGCCCTCGCCCGCGGTCACGAAGACCATGTCGGCGCCGGCGAGCGCCTCCTCGATCTCCTCCGCGTGGTCCTCAGCGGCACGACGGCCGACCTCGGGATCGGCGCCCGCGCCGAGGCCGCGGGTGATCTCGCGGCCCACGTCGAGCTTCACGTCGGCGTCGCTCATCAGCAGCGCCTGGGCGTCCGTGTTGATGGCGATGAACTCGACGCCGCGCAGGCCGAGCTCGATCATGCGGTTGACGGCGTTCACGCCGCCACCGCCGATGCCGACGACCTTGATCACGGCGAGGTAGTTCTGGTTTGCTGTCACGTCCGGCCTCCACGGGAACCTTCAACCTCAAGTCGAGGTTTAAAGATATGCTGAGTATGCAATTCTCGATTCGACGGTAAGGGCCGGGGGGCCCCTGTCGCCGCAGTTCGCAGGCGTGTCGGCAAATGCGCCGTCAACCCGGTCATCCCGTCGTCACGCTGTGCGGCGACGAGACGTCGAAACGGCTCGCCTTGGGTGCGGCCTTGAGCAGCGCGGTGAGGTCGGCGGACTTCAGCGCCGAGTCCTCCGCGCTCCCCCAGACCACGGTCGCTCCGCTCTCGCGAAGGGTGAACGACACGTCGTCCTTCGTCTTCGCGGAGATGGTGTCCACGCGGCTCAGCACGTCGGCGGGCAGCGACGAGAGCACCGCGGCAGCGGCGGCGAAGCCGGAGTCCGCGTTGGCGTCCGCTGCCGCTCCTGTCGCGGCGATGAGCGGATACCCGGCGGGCCGGTTCGCGCTGGAGGAGATGGCCACCTTCGCCGCGTCCACGAGCACGAACACCGGACCCTGCTGGACGACGCCGACCGCCTGGCGCTCGACGATGCGCACCACGAGGGTGTCCGGCGGGTGGCTCTCCAGCGTGTAGCTGCGGATGAGCGGGAACGCGGCCAGGTCGCTGGAGATCGCCGCCTGGTCGAGCAGCACGAGCGGGCGGCCGACCTGGTCGTCGAGCTTGGCCGAGATCGCGCCGGCGTCGAGCCGGGACGCCCCCACGACCTGGATGTGCCGGAGCGCGAGCAGCGGTGAGAGGCCGACCAGGACCACGCCGAGCACGAGGGCGACGGCGACGCCGGCTGCGCCGAGCCACGCCATCCGGCGCCGGCGCGAGCGCTTGGTGAACCGGCGCACTTCGCCGCGTTCGACGCGCCGGCGCTCCGCGCGCGCGGCACGGAGGGCCTTGGAGATCTCGCGGTTGCTCGGCACCCGCTCGGTGAGCGGCAGGCGGTCGGCCGTGGCGCGGGACTGCGCGCTCGTGCGCTCCGGGATCGTCTCCTGCGTGCGCACGATCGGGATCGGGTCGGTGATCGTCCCGACGGTGGCCGCGGCGCGGGCGTCCTCGCGGCGCGGCGGAGCGGCGGTCTCCTGCGCGGTGGGCGCCGGAGCGCCGGGCCGCCGGGCCGCCGACCGTTCGAATCCCTGGGGACGCTTCACTGCGGGCTACTCCCGAACGTGAGGAAGCGAGTCGGCGCGGCTCAGCGAGTCGAGGAGCTGCGGGACGATCCGGTAGACGTCGCCGCAGCCGAGGGTGATGATGAAGTCGCCCTCGCGCGCGATCCGGGCGGTGTGGTCGGCGGCCTCCTGCCAGTCCGCGATGAACGCGACGTGCTCGGGATGCCGGAAGCGGTCCGCGACCAGCGCGCCGGTCACTCCGGGCTCCGGGTCCTCGCGCGCGCCGTAGACGTCGAGCACGACGGTCTCGTCGGCGTAGGTCTCCAGGGTCTCGGCGAACTCCTGGGCGAACAGGCGGGTGCGGCTGTAGAGGTGCGGCTGGTGCACCGCGATGATGCGCCCCTCGCCGACGACCGTGCGCGCAGCCGACAGGGCGGCGGCGACCTCGGTCGGGTGGTGGGCGTAGTCGTCGTAGACGCTCACGCCACCGACGGTGCCGTGCAGCTCGAAGCGGCGCTCGGTGCCGTCGAACTCCGCGATCGCGGCCAGCGCAGCGGCCGGCTCGAAACCGAGACCGGTCAGCACGGCGAAGGCCCCGCCGGCATTGATCGCGTTGTGCCGTCCCGGCACGTTCAGGCGCGCCGGATACTCGGCGCCGTCGTAGCTGAGCGTGAACGCGACCGGGCCGTCGGTGACGATCGAGTGGACGCGCACGTCGGCGTCCTCCGCTTCGCCGAAGGTGACGACGCGCTTGTCGGGCGCGACCTCCGCCAGCCGGCGGTGGACGTGCTGGGCGCCCGCGTCGTCGGAGGAGACGACGACGAACTCGTCGGCCTCCCGGGCGAAGGTCACGAAGGCGTCCTCGAATGCCTCAAGCGAGCCGTAGTGGTCGAGGTGGTCGGGGTCGACGTTGGTGATCAGCGCGACCGCCGTGTCGTAGAGCAGGAAGGAACCGTCCGACTCGTCCGCCTCGACGACGAACAGCTCGCCGCTGCCGGTCTGCGAGCTCTTGCCGAGCGAGGCGATGACGCCGCCGTTGACGAAGCTCGGGTCCTCGCCGAGGCCGAGCAGCCCGGTGACGATCATGCCGGTGGAGGTCGTCTTGCCGTGCGCTCCCGCGACGGCGACGAGGCGCTTCTTGTTGATGAGCCAGGCCAGCGCCTGCGAGCGGTGGAGAACGGGGATGCCGTTCGCGAGCGCGAGCTGGTACTCCGCGTTGTCCTGCCAGAGCGCGCCGGTGACGACGAGGGTGTCGGCGTCGCCGACGTTCGCGGCGTCGTGGCCGATCGCGATGGTGGCGCCGAGCGCCCGCAGCGTGTCGACGTTGGCCGAGTGGCGCACGTCGGAGCCGGTGACCGAGTGGCCGGACTCCAGGAACAGCCGCGCGATGCCGCTCATGCCCGAACCGCCGATGCCCACGAAGTGGAGCCTGCCCAGCTCGTCGGGGATGGTGGCGTTGAGGTCGGGTTTGATCGTCACAGGTGCTGCTTTCGGTCCGCGAGTCGAGTTGACAGGTTACAGGCTACGCGGCGAACCTCAGGATCCGGCCAACCCACTCCGGTTCAGGGCGCTCCGGATCAGAGCGACCATGCGGTCGGAGCCGTCGCGCACACCCGTGATCGCGGCCTTGCGCGCCATCTCGCCGACCGCGATCCGGTCCGCGAGCAGCGGGAGGAGGTTTCCGTCGACCCAGCCGGGGAGGAAGTCCGCGTCGTCCACCAGGATGCCGCCGCCGGCCTCCACGACGCCGGCCGCGTTGAAGCGCTGCTCGCCGTTGCCGATCGGGAACGGCACGTAGACCGCGGGGATGCCGAGGGCGGCGAACTCGCAGACCGTCGCGGCGCCAGCGCGGGCGACGGCGAAGTCGGTCAGCGCGTACGCGAGGTCCATGCGGTCGCAGTAGTCCAGCAGCCGGTAGTGCTCGAGGCCGGGGTCGGTCAGCTCGCCGCGACCGCCCTGGATGTGGAGCACCTGCCAGCCGGCGGCGGTGAGCTCCCGCGCCCGTTCGGCGATGGTGCCGTTGAGGCGGCGTGCGCCGAGCGAGCCTCCCATGACCAGGAGGGTGGGGCGGCCGGCGGTGAACCCGAACTCGGCCAGGGCCGCCGGGCGGGCAGCCGCCCGGTCCAGCTCCTCGATCTCGTGGCGCAGCGGCATGCCGACGAAGCGGGAGTGCCGCAGCGGCGTGCCCTCGAACGCGACGCCGACCCACGGGGTGGAGCGGGCGCCGAGCCGGTTGGCGAGGCCCGGCCGGGCGTTGGCCTCGTGCAGTGCGTACGGCACGTGCGCCTTCCGGGCGGCGGAGTAGGCGGGCGCGGCCGCGTAGCCGCCGAAGCCCACCACGACGTCGATGCCGCGGTCACGGATCAGGTCGGTCACCGTGCGCACCGCGCGCCGGTACTCGCCGGGGAAGCGCAGGGCCGCTCCGTTCGGGCGGCGCGGGAACGGCAGCTTCGGGATGGTCGCCAGCTCGTAGCCGCGGTCCGGGACGAGCCGGGCCTCCAGCCCCTCCTTCGTGCCGAGGACGACGACCTCTGCGGAGGGGTCGTCGCGGCGCAGGCGGTCGGCGACGGCGAGCAGCGGATTGACATGGCCGGCGGTCCCGCCGCCGGCCAGAAGGTAACGGCTCACAGGGCGTTGCCCCTCGTGCGACGTGCGTCGCGGGCGTTCTGGCGGGCGAAGGACATCACGATGCCGATAGCGATCATGGAACTGATCATCGCAGTACCTCCCGCAGAGATCAGTGGGAGCGGCACGCCGAGCACCGGGATGACGCCGAGCACCACGGCGATGTTCACGAACGCCTGGAAGACCAGCCACACCATGATGGCCGCGGTCGTGACGCGCGGGAAGGTCTCGGTGGACGCGTGGATGATCCGCAGGAAGACGATCGCCAGCATCACGAACAGCAGCAGCACAACGACGGCCCCGATCAGGCCGAGCTCCTCGCCGATGATGGCGAAGATGAAGTCGGTGTCGGCGGCGGGCAGCCACGACCACTTCGAGTGCGAGTTGCCGAGGCCCACGCCGAACACGCCGCCGGAGGCGAGGGCGTAGAAGCCGTTGTCGATCTGCCAGTTGACGTCGGGGTTCGCGGCGCTCGTGCCGCCGAAGAGCGCGGCGATGCGCCCCATCCGGCTGGCGCTCGACATCGCCACCACGACGGCCACGATGGCGACCCCGACGAACCCCGTGAACAGGTAGCGCAGCCGCACGCCGGCGAAGTAGAGCCCGCCGAGGACGAACGCCGACATGACCATCGTCGTGCCGAGGTCGCCGCCCAGCACGACGACGCCGATGGCGGTTCCCGCGATCGGGAGCACGGGCACGGCGACGTGCCGCCAGTCGTCGAGGAGGTCCTGCTTGCGGGACAGCACGACGCCCAGCCAGATGACCAGCGCGATCTTGATCGCCTCCGACGGCTGGCCGACGAACCCGCCGATGCGGATCCAGTTGCGGTTGCCGCCGATCTCCACGCCGAGGGGTGTCACCAGCACCAGGAACTGCACGAAGCACGCCGCCCCGAGGATGAACCAGATCGAGCGCTTCCAGAAGGCCATCGGGATGCGCGAGACGATGAACATCAGCGGGAGGCCGATGAGGGCGTACATCCCCTGGGACCAGAACCGCGAGAAGAAGTTGTCGGTGTCGTTGTGCGACTCCACCGCGGAGGACGAGAGCACCATGACGAGGCCGAACACGACCATGAAGAGCGTGATGCCGAGCAGCAGGAAGTAGTCGGAGGACTCGCTGTTCATCGCCCGGCCGAGGGTGATGCGGGCGGTGAGGCCGGCACGGGAGTCGGCCGGCTGTTCCGCGTGCTCGTGCGGCTCAGGCCCTCGGCGGACGCGAGGCGGGCTCGTCGTCATCCGCCCCACCTCCAAGAACTCGTCGACGGCCGCCTGCCGTCACCTCAGTCTCGTCGGCGTGGGGCGCCAGCCACGGCAGCCCGGGGGTGTGTTGCACGAAATGCGGGGAGTCGGAGGCTGTGCGGTCACTCGATCAGGGCGTCGGTCAACTCGCTGGAATCCCCCGGAATACACCGGCCCGACATATGGATCGTGGCCGAGAAGTCGGTGATCCCCAGCTGAAGGAACGTCCGCTCGGCATCCGTCATATACGTGACCTCGTAGCCGACACCGTCAGGAAACAACTCGACAGTGACCCCCGCGTAACCGCGAGCCTCCCACAGTTCCGCGATCTGCCGCGCCACCGTCACAGAGTCGATCGTCGTCACGATGCCGTCCTGGCGAGTGAACCTGGCCGCGGCGTTGCCGTCGGGAAGCGTGCAGGTCCCGTACCACTGACCGTTGATTTTCCAGGTGGTTCCCCCGATCAGGTCCCTCGTGGCCTCGAACAACTCCAGAGTGGCAGCCCGAGATTCCTCCGGGGTCGGATACATAGAAGCCATCGAACGAACAGCCTTTCCCGTCGAGGGCGCGCCCGACGCGCACCCACTCAACGCAACAGCCAGAGACCCGCCGAGCGCGAGGACTACCAGTCGCTTGCTCACGTAGTTGCCCCAGTTGTAATGCGCAATCACTCCACCAGCGCGTGGGTCAACTCATCAGCATCGCCCGGAATACACCTATCCGACATATGAATCGTGGCCGAAAAGTCCGTGATCGCCACCTGAAGGAATCTCCGTTCGGCATCCGTCGGATACATGACTTCATAGCCGACACCGTCAGGAAACAACTCGACAGTGACCCCCGCGTACCCACGAGACTCCCACAGGTCCGCAATCTGCCGCGCCACCGTCACAGAGTCGATCGTCGACACGACGCCGTCCTGACGAGTGAACCTGGCCCCGGCATTGCCATCGGGAAGCGTGCAGGTCCCGTACCACTGACCGTCGATTTTCCAGGTGGTTCCCCCGATCAGGTCCCTCGTGGCCTCGAACAACTCCAAAGTGCTAGCCCGAGATTCCTCCGGGGTCGGATACGCAGAAGCCATCGGACGAACAGCCTTTCCCGTCGGGGGCACGCCCGACGCGCACCCAGTGAACACCACAACCACAGCAGCACAAAGCGCGAGCACCACCAGTCGCCTTCTCATTTCGCCGCAGCTCCCGGGAACCCCATCGAATGCGCAGCCATGTTGAAAAGCGACGCCGTTGCGTCGTCGTAGTACCCGTACTTCGTCGGATCGGTCGCGTGGACCGTCGCCGCGTGGTCGGTCGTCCCCGCAACGTCCCTCCCGTCAGGGGTACGAGCATCATCTGTGCTGAACGGAACGGCCCCGTAGGCGGAAGGGTCACTCCGACCGCTGAATCCCCTCCCGAACGTCGCCGTCACGTCAGCACTGGCCTGCCCGGACGAAACACCACCCTCGGGAACATTCAGCGGTGCACGATACGGAACGCGCCCCGCCACATCGCCCGAAATCCCCGCAGAGCCCACCGATACGAACGTCCCGGCCGACGCCCGCTTCAACGCTTCACCGCCGACCGCCGAACCATACGAGAACCCCACCACCGACAGATTCGCCGACCGGATCGGCCAACCCCGCGCGGCCAGGGTGCCCTCCAACGCCCCCGCCAACGCCTTGCCGCCCGCCCGAGCGGAGTCGTTCCCGTTCACCTCCAACACATCTTGCGGAGCGTCATACCCCAACCACGCCACCACCGCTACACGATCGGAGCCACCCATCTTTCGAGCGACGACCTGCTGCTGGACGTAGAGGTTCCTGCTGGCCTCGGTCCACCCGTTCATGTCCTTGGCGACCGTGGTCATCATGCCGGGGATGTTGAAGGTCACGTGATCCGCCGTGTCCAGGTCTCCGACCGAGATCGCCGCCTTCGGGTTCTCACCCGAGAGGTCCAGCAGGAGCAACTGCAACGGCGGGTCCAGCTTCTCCGGGTTATCACCGAGCTTCTTCTGGATCGCCGCCACCGCCTTCAGCTTCGCCTGCGCGGCATCGAACCCCGGATCGCCCTTCTTGATCTTCTTCAGCTCCTTGGCGAACCGTGCCAGTTCCGCCCGATTCGCGGCCGAACGCGATCGGGCGTCCACGCCGTCCAGGCCCCCGATCACCCCGGGCATCTCTTTCACATACCGCTGCCGCGCCGCCGCCGTCAGCGAACCCCACCATTTCGCGACCTCCGCCGGGCTCATCGCCCGCAAGTTCTTGCCCGGCAGAAGCGGAGCCGGCTTCGTCACGGACACCGTGGTCGCGGTCACGGCTTTCGGCGCCGCCAACCGGTCCCGCGCGGCGGCGTGCAGAGACCGGACCGAACGCTCGAACTGGAGTACGGAGTCCTCAGCCGACCGGTTGAACGCCTCGACCTCGCGGTACGCGTCCTCCTCCAGCTTCTCCGCAGCAGGAACCTCGTGGACCTCCGGATAGCGCATCGCGCCGCGCTCCACCATCCAGGCTTCCAGCAGCACGGGGATGTCGCGCGCGTACATCGTCTCAACGAACGCCCACAGCTCCTCGCGCCGCCGAGCCAGGTCACGGTGCCCGTGAAAGGCGGCCTCCAGGACGTGGCACAGACCCTGCGCTGTCGCGTGCACCTCCTCCAGAGCCGCCCGACCCGGCTTCACGAACCCCGCCACCGTGTCCGGCATCCGCCGCGACCGGAAGTTCTCCGCGAACACGCCCTGGGCCGACTCCGCCTCCAGCGCGTGCCCCACCATCCGGGCCGCGGAGTCCCGGTACACCACGGCCGCCTCCAGCACGCGCGTGGGGTCCAGCTCCGCCGTATCCAGCAGGTGGTCCTCGCGGATCACGCGACAACCACCGGACCCGCGATCGCCTCGAACGAGCGAGCGCCGTCCGCGTCGACTGCGACCTTTCCCTCCACGGCGTCCGCATCCGTGCGTGCCAGTGTCCGGAACACGTCGGCCGATCGGCCAGGGACCCCGGCGAGCTCCTCCACCAACGCCGTCAACGCCCACCGCACCGGAGCGCACCGCATCGCGAACGCGACCTCCGCACCCGCGGATCGAAAGAGAGGCTCCGCAGCCTGAATGGCCTCGGCAGCCGTCAAAACCCTCGCCGCAGCAGCACGCGCCTCGACAGGCCGAACCTCGATATCTGACATGGAGTCAAATACTACTGACAAACACCCCAGAACAAAACCTCGGGCGGGCTGGCTAGCTCAGATCACTCACCCGAGGCGGGCTCGTCGTCTTCCGGACCCCGGCCGAAGAACTCGTTGACGGCCGCCTGGAAGAGACGCCCGCGCTCCGCGTAGTCGGCGAACTGGTCCATCGACGCCGCCGCCGGAGCCAGCAGGACCGTGTCCCCCTCGCGGGCGAGACCGCCGGCCAGCCGCACTGCCGTCGGCATCACCTTGTCGGTCGCGTCCGCGTCCACCTCGAGCACCGGCAGCCCGGGGGCGTGCCGCTCGAAGGCGGCCAGCAGCGCGGCGCGGTCGACCCCGATCAGGACGGCGCCGCGCAGCCGGTCCGCGTGCGCGGCCACGAGCTGCTCGATGTCGACGCCCTTGAGGAGGCCGCCGACCACCCACACGACGGACGGGTACGCGCGCAGCGACGCGTCGGCGGCGTGCGGGTTGGTCGCCTTGGAGTCGTCCACCCAGCTCACGCCGTCCTCCACCCTCACCAGCTCGATGCGGTGGGAGTCGAGGCGGAAGGCGGTCAGCACGTCGCGGATGACCTGCGGCTCGACGCCGTAGGAGCGGGCCAGCGCGCTGGCGGCGAGGATGTTGGCGACGACGTGCGGGGCGGCGAGGCCGGCCTCCGCCAGCTCGTCGAGGGTCGTCAGCTCGATGGCGCTGTGGAGGCGGTCCTCCAGGAACGCGCGGTCGCACAGGATGCCGTCGACGATGCCGAAGTCGCTCGGGCCGGGCACGTCCAGGCCGAAGCCGATGGCGCGGGCGCCCTCGGTCACTTCGGCCTCCTCGACCATCCGCAGGGTGTTCTGGTCGGCGCGGTTGTAGACGCAGGCGACCTGGGTGTTGTCGTAGACCTTCGCCTTGGCCGCGATGTAGGCCTCCAGCGAGCCGTGCCAGTCGAGGTGGTCGTCGGCGATGTTCAGGCAGGCGGCGGAGTACGGCGAGAGCTCGCCGCCGCGGTTCCGGTTGACCCAGTGGAGCTGGTAGCTCGACAGCTCGACCACGAGGACGTCGAAGCCCTGCGGGTCGCGGATGGCGTCGAGCACCGGCACGCCGATGTTGCCGCACGGCGCGACGCGCGAGCCGCCGGCGAGCAGCATGGTCGCGGTGAGCTGGACGGTCGTGGTCTTGCCGTTGGTGCCGGTGACGCAGATCCAGTCGGCAGGGTCGCCGACCTTGTCGCGCAGCCGCCAGGCCAGCTCGATGTCGCCCCAGACCGGGATGTCGCCCTGCTCGGCCCAGAGCAGCAGCGGGTGGTCCCAGTGGAAGCCGGGCGAGACGACCACGAGTTCCGGGTCGAACTCCACGAGCCGCGCGGGCGGCGCGCTCAGGTCGGGCTCCTCCAGCAGCTCGGCGCCGATGACCTCCAGCAGCATGGCGCGCTCGCTGTCGGCGCGGGAGGCGACGACCAGCACCTGCGCTCCCAGCTCGGCGAGGGTGTCGGCGACCGAGAAGCCGGTGACGCCGAGGCCGAACACGGCGACCCGCAGTCCCGACCAGTCGTGGTGCCAGCTCGTCAGGGACTCCAGACGCTCCCGGGACCCGGTCACGTCGCGAGCCACTCGAGGTAGAACGACCCTACGCCGGCCGCGACGAGGAGTCCGCCGATGATCCAGAACCGGACCACGACCGTCACCTCCGCCCAGCCTTTCAGCTCGAAGTGATGATGGATCGGGCTCATCAGGAAGATGCGCCTGCCGTGGGTGACCTTGAAGTACGCCCGTTGGACGATCACCGAGCCCGCCTCGATCACGAACAGGCCGCCGATGAGGACCAGCAGCAACTCGGTGCGGCTGAGGATCGCGAGCGCCGCGACCGCGCCGCCGAGGGCGAGCGAGCCGGTGTCGCCGAGGAAGATCTGCGCGGGCGAGGTGTTCCACCACAGGAAGCCGACCACGGCGCCCACGATCGCCGTCGCGACGATCGCCAGGTCGAACGGGTCGCGCACGTCGTAGCACTTGGCGATGTTCTCGGGATTGAGGTTGGGGCTCGCGCACGACTGGATCGACTGCCAGAACCCGATGATGATGTAGGCGCCGATGGCGAGGATGCTCGCCCCGGACGCCAGCCCGTCGAGGCCGTCGGTGACGTTCACCCCGTTGGAGGTCGCCGCGACGATGAAATTGATCCAGATCAGGTAGAGGCCGTAGCCGACCAGCACGCCGATCACGCCGAACTTGGTGATCGAGCCGAAATCGATCGGGAGGTCCCGGATGAACGAGACGCTCATCGTCGCCGGCGTGTAGCCGCGCGAGTCGGGGAAGCGGACGGCGAGGAACGCCCAGACCGTCGCCACGACGACCTGGCCCGCCACCTTCGCCCAGCCGGTCAGGCCCAGGCTGCGCTCCCTGCGGGTCTTGAGGAAGTCGTCGACGAACCCGACGACGCCGAGGCCCACCATGAGGAGCAGCACCAGCAGCGCGGAGACGCTCGTCTGGTCCCCCGTCAGCAGCAGGGCGGTGAAGTAGCCGAACAGCGTGCCGACGATGACGACGATGCCGCCCATCGTGGCGGTGCCGCGCTTGGCGTGGTGGCTCTGCGGGCCGTCGTCGCGGATGAACTGGCCCCACTGGAGGCGCCGGAAGAGCCGGATGAAGAGCGGCGTGAGGAACAGCGTGAACGCCATCGACAGCGCGCCGGAGGTCAGAAGGGCTCTCACGAGAAGAATTCTCCCAGTCGGTCGCCGAGGAAGCGCAGCCCCGCCGAGTTGGAGGACTTGACGAGCACCGTGTCCCCGGAGCGGAGCGCCCCGCTGAGGTGGTCGAACGCCGCATCCTGGGTCTCGAAGTACAGGGACTCCCCGTCCCACGAGCCCTCGTTGATGGCGGTGATGTGCATGCGCCGCGCGGACGGCCCGACGATGACGAGCTGGTCGATGCCCAGCCGGACGGCGAGCAGGCCGATGCGGTCGTGCTCCTCGCCGGAGAACTCGCCCAGCTCGCTCATCTCGCCGAGGACGGCGACGGTACGCTCCCCCGGCTCGGCGATCTGGGCCAGCGTCTTGATGGCGGCGGCCATCGAGTCCGGGCTCGCGTTGTAGGCGTCGTTGATGACGGTGACGCCGCGGGCGCCGCCCATGACCTCCATCCGCCAGCGCTCGGCGCGCTGCACGGCCTGCAGGCCCTGGACGATCGTGTCGATGTCCACGCCGAGGGTGTGCGCGGCGGCCGCGGCGGCCAGCGCGTTCATCACGTGGTGCTCGCCGAGCACGCGGAACTGAACCGTCCGCGACTCCCCGGCGCCCTCGCCGCCGTCGGCCGGCGGCAGGTGCAGCACGAACGACGTGCCGCGCGCGGTCGAGCGCACGTCGGTCGCCCGCACCGCGGCGCGTTCGTCGAGGCCGAACCACAGCACGCGGGCCAGGGTCTTGTCGGCCATCGAGGCGACGCGCGGGTCGTCCAGGTTGAGCACGGCGACGTCGGACTCCAGGAGGTCGCTGACCATCTCGGTCTTGGCCGCGAGGGTCTTCTCGATGCCGCCGAACTCACCGGCGTGCGCGAGGCCCACCTTGAGGACGATGCCGATGTCGGGCCGGGCCATGCGGACCAGCCTGGCGATCTCGCCGATGCCGCTCGCGCCCATCTCGGCGACGAGGTACTCCGTCTCCTCGGTGACCTCCAGCATCGTGACCGGCGCACCGACCTCGTTGTTGAACGACGCGCGCGGGGCGATGGTCGGGCCGACCTGCTCCAGGATCTCGCGCAGCAGGTTCTTGGTGGTGGTCTTGCCGTTGGAGCCGGTGACGCCGACGATCTTCAGCCGGCCGAGCGCACGGACCCTGGCGATCACCTCTGTGGCGAGGTCGCCGAGCGCCACGATGGTGTCGGGCACGAGGAGCTGCGGGACCGGCAGGTCGAGCGCGTGGTCGACGACCAGGAGGGCCGCGCCGGACGCGACGGCCTGCGGCGCGAACAGATGGCCGTCGGTCACCTCGCCGGGCTTGGCGAAGAAGATCGTGCCGGGCACGACCTCCCGCGAGTCGGTGGTGGAGAGACCGGAGACGACGGTCTCCGGGGTGGCGGCCGTTCCGTCCGGCAGCACGGCGCCGTCGAGCAGCAGCGTGCCCCGGGTGGCGTCGGCGATCTCCGCGAGGGTGAGAGCGATCATCAGAGCCACCCGGCCTCTCGGAGCGCCAGCCGGGCGTCGTCGCGGGCCGAGTACGGGAGGCGCTGGCCGGCGACCTCCTGGTAGTCCTCGTGGCCGGGACCCGCGTAAAGCACCACGTCGCCGTCGCCGGCGAGCGAGAGCGCCGTGCGGAAGGCGGCGCGCGGGTCGGCGACCTCGTAGAGCTCGGCGTCCGGCACGGCGGCGCGGGCGCCGTCGAGCAGCGCGGCGCGGATGAGCGCCGGGTCCTCGGAGCGCGGGTGGAAGTCGGTGATGACCACCGCGTCGGCGCCGCGCGCGGCGATCGCGCCCATGTCGGCGCGCTTGGTGGTGTCGCGGTCGCCGTCGGCGCCGAAGACCATGACGATCCGGCCGTCGGTGACCCGGCGCAGCGCGCCGAGCAGCGACAGGAAGGCGTCGGGCGTGTGGCCGTAGTCGATGAAGACGACCGGGCCCCGGTCGCCCGAGAGCCGCTCGGTGCGGCCGGGCACGTAGGCGTCGATGCCGCCGTCGCGCTCCAGCGCGGCGCCGATGGCGTGCAGGTCGTAGCCGGACTCCACCAGCATGACGATCGCGAGCGCGGCGTTGGCGGCGTTGTACGCGCCGAGCAGCGGCACGCTGGTCTCCAGGCGGCGGCCGTCCGGACCGGCGAGCTCGAAGACCGTCTCGGAGAGGGTCTCCTCGATCACGGTCAGCGTCCAGTCGGCGTCGACCCCCGGCACGCTCGCCAGGGTGGAGACCGGGATGCGGGACTGCTCGACCAGCGCTCGTCCCCACTCGGAGTCGACCGTGACGACGCCGCGGCGCGCGCGGTCGGGCTGGAACAGTTCCAGCTTGGCCGCGAAGTAGTCGTCCATCGCCGCGTAGTCGTCGAGGTGGTCGTGGCTGAGGTTGGTGAAGCCGACCACGTCGAACTCGATGCCGTCGACGCGGTGCCGGCTGAGGGCCTGGGCGGAGACCTCGACGGCGACGGCGCGGACGCCCTCCTCGCGCATCCGGGCCAGCAGCGCGTGCAGCTCGCTGGCCTCCGGGGTGGTCAGCTTGCTGGTGATCGCGTGCTCGCCGATACGGCGCTCCGCGGTCGAGGACAGGCCGGCCACGACGCCGAGCTGGCCGAGGATCCCGTAGAGCAGGTAGACGACGCTGGTCTTGCCGTTTGTGCCAGTGACGCCGAACAGCGTGGCGGAGTTCTCGTCGGTGCGGTACACCCATCGCGCCACCGCGCCGAGCGCGGCCCGCGGGTCGGGCGTCACGATGACGGGGACGCCCGCGTCGGCCGCGAGCTCCGCGCCCGCGGCATCGGTCAGGACCGCGACGGCTCCGGCCTCGACCGCGGCGGCGGCATAGCTCGCGCCGTGCACGTTCTTCCCCGGCACACCGACGTACAAGTCGCCCGGCTCGACCGCCGAGCTCGCGAGGGCTGCACCGGTCACCTCGACGGCGTCGAGGTCTCCCCGCACATCCAGCCCGAACTCCGCGACCAGTTGGGCGAGCGGGCGGGCGACGGGATGCTCGGGGCGCAGGGAGGAGGGCGCCGGTCCTGTCACGGGGCTCACTTTCACTCGGGGTTCTGGGATCGGACGACGGTCTCGGGCGACGGCGTCTCGGTGGGGTTCAGTAGTAGGGCGGGTAGTCGGCCGGGCTCGTCGTCGACGGCTTCACCCGGTAGGTCTTCAGCACCTGACTCATGATCGTGTGGAACAGCGGAGCGGCGGCAGCCGACGAAGTAATGGTAGTCGGGAACCCGAGGTTGACCGAAACGACGTACTGCGGATCGTCCACCGGCGCGATGCCCATGACGGAGACGTAGTACGACGGCAGATAGCCGCCCTTGCCGTCCGGCTGCTGCGCGGTTCCGGTCTTCGCGGCGACGTTGTAGCCGGGGATCTTGAGCTGTTTCGACAGCTCGCCCTGGGTGGTGACCGACTCCAGCATCCCGAGCGTCGTGTGGGCGGCGTCGGGCGAGACGACCGTGACGGGGGCCGGCTTCGGAACGTCGGTGAGCGTGCCGTCGGCCTGCTTGCAGCCCGCGACCATCGTCAGCGGGATGCGGGTGCCGCCGTTGGCGAGCGCCTGGTACGCGCCCACCATCTGGAGCTGGGTCGCCGAGACGCCCTGGCCGAACATGGTGGCGTACTTGGTCTGGTCGTCCCAGTCCTTCACGGGGTTCAGGATGCCGGACGACTCGCCGGGATAGGGCAGTCCGGTGGGGTCGCCGATGCCGAACTTCTTGAGGTAGTCGTAGCGGGTCTGGTCGGTGAGCGCGCTGCCCAACTGGGACATGCCGGTGTTGGACGAGTTCATCAGCACCCCGGTGAGGGTCAGCCGTTCGGGCGCGTGATAGCCCGAGTCGTGCAGGTCGGCGCCGTTGCCGGACTTCCACTCGTAGGGCGCCAGCACCTGACTGGTCGGCGTCGCCTTGCGCTGGTCGATGAGCATCGACGCGGTGAGCGCCTTGAAGGTGGAGCCGGGCTCGCGCGGGTCGGTGAGCGACTGGAGGCGCCAGTACGACGGGTCGGTGGCGTCGATGTTGTTGGGGTCGAGCGCGGGCCACTGCGCGATCGCCTTGATCTTGCCGGTCTTCGCCTCCGCCACGGTCACGAAACCGAACTTCGACCCGGTCGCCGTGACCTGCTGGGCCAGCGTCTGCTCGGCGAACCACTGGAGGTCGCTGTCGACGGTGAGCTCGAGCGTCCCGCCGTCCTTCGCCTTCTGCTGCACGACCGTGCTGCCGGGGATGGCGACCCCGTCCGCGCCGCGCTGGTACGTGTCCTTGCCGTTCTTGCCGGCCAGGCAGCCGTTCTCGCTGTCCTCCAGACCGCCGTTCCCGCCCTGCGAGACGTAGCCGAGCAGGTTGCCGGCGACGGCGCCGTTCGGGTAGCTGCGGGCCTGGGTCTTGTCGAAGGTCAGCCAGGGGTACGGCAGCTTGTCGAGCTTGTCGAACGTCGCCACGTCCATGCCGGACTTGATCAGCGCGTACTTCGACTTGGGGTTCGCCTTCAGGGCGTCGTCGAACAGCTTCACCACCGCGTCGCCGCCCTGGCCGGTGATCGCGCCGATCTTCGCGGCGGCCTCCACCATCTTGTCCCGGCCGCCGGCGATGGCGTCGGACGGCGAGGCCTGCGCGCTGTAGGTGTAGATCGTCGTCGCCAGGATCTTGCCGTTCGCGTCGACGATGTCGCCGCGGTTGCCGTAGAGGGTGTTCGAGCCCTCCTTCGCGTTCACCGACGCCTTCTGGAGGGCGTCGGCGCGCACCACCTGGATGTCCACCAGCTTGCCGCCGAGGATGGCCACGAACGCTGCGACGGCCACGACGGTGAGCGCCGTACGCCTCCGCAGCATCTTCCTGTTGATCACGCCCCGCGTCCGTCCCGTCGCGTCGTCAGTGCGTCACCGGTGTCGGCAACGCTCCCTGCAACGGTACGGACGGCTTCGCCGGAGTCGTGGATGCCGCACCCGCGGTTGCGGAACTCCCAGCTTGGACGGCCGCCCCCACGGTCGCGGGAGCACCGGTCGCGGGAGCACCGGTCGCGGGAGCACCGGTCACGGTCTGCCCGGGCGTCGCCGCGAGCGGCACCCCGTTGAGCTGCGCGTTCGGGACCAGGTTGCCCTGGCCTCCGGTCACGGTGCCCGCCGCGCCCGTCGCCGGGATCGGCGCGCCGAGGACGGCGCCGTCGGAGAGTCGCAGGTAGGCGGGGTTGCTGTTGCTGACCATGCCGAGTGCGTTCGCGTTGGCCGCCAGGTTCTGCGGCGACGTGAGCCGGTTGAGGTCTTCGGAGGCGGCCTGGTAGCTGCGCTGGAGCTGGGTCTGCTGTGTCTGCAGCGAGCTGAGCTGGTAGGCGCCCAGGGAGACGCCGATGCTGAGCAGGAGCTGGGCGACCACGATCACGAGCAGTGAGGACACCGCGGTGATGGCGTACACCGTGCGCGGACGGGCCCGGCGCTGACTGCGGCTCGACACCACCTCGAGGTGGGAGCGGCGCTCGCGTGCCGGCTGTTCCGGCCGGTCCAGCAGCGGGGCGGCCGCATCCAGCTTCGGCGCGGTGGCCGCCGTGGACGCCGGCACCTGCCAGGCCATCGTCGGACGTCTGCGGACGCCGGTGCTCCCGGTTCCCCCGGTGACTTTGAAAGCGGTGTTGCTCACGAGTCCCTCCTCACCCGTTCGGCCGCGCGCAGGCGCACCGGGGTCGCCCTCGGGTTCGCGGCTTTCTCCTCGTCGTCGGCCAGCTCCGCACCCCGGATCAGGAGCTTCAGCTCCGGCCGGTGCTGCGGCAGCTCGACGGGCAGCCCCGCCGGCGCGCTGGACCGCGACCGCGTCTGCAGCTCGCGCTTGACGATGCGGTCCTCCAGCGACTGGTACGCCTCCACGACGATGCGGCCGCCCACCGCCAACGCGTCGATCGCGGCCGGGATGGCGCGCTCGAGCACGGCCAGCTCCTGGTTCACCTCGATGCGCAGCGCCTGGAAGACGCGCTTGGCCGGATGGCCCTGGCGCGAGATCGCGGCCGGCGTGGCCTTCTGCAGGATGTCGACCAGCTGTCCGGAGCGGACGATCGGCGCGTTCTGCCGCTCCTCCACGATGCGGCGGGCGTAGCGGGCGGCGAGCTTCTCCTCGCCGTAGTCGCGGAAGATCCGGCGCAGGTCGGCCTCGGAGTAGGTGGCGAGCACGACCTCGGCGGTGAGCTCGCTGGTGCCGTCCATCCGCATGTCGAGCGGCGCGTCCTTGGAGTACGAGAAGCCGCGCTCGACGCGGTCGAGCTGCAACGACGAGACGCCGAGGTCGAACAGCACGCCGTCGATCGTGTCGATGCCGAGCCCGTCGAGCGCCTCGCGGATGCCGTCGTAGACGGTGTGCACCAGGTGCACGCGGTCGCCGAAGCGGGCGAGCCGGGCGCCGGCGATGGTCAGCGCCTCGGGGTCGCGGTCGAGCCCGACCAGGGTGACCTCGGGGAAGCGCTCCAGCACGCCGGCCGAGTGGCCGCCCATGCCGAGGGTCGCGTCCACGAAGACGGCGCCCGGCCTCTGGAGGGCGGGGCCGAGCAACTCGATGCAGCGTTCGAGGAGGACCGGGGTGTGGATGTCGTCTGTCATGTCCGCATCCGGGAGGACCGGCTCCTGGTTCCGGATCCCCATCCATTCCGACCTGCCACCGGGGAAGTGGTGTCAGGGCGTATGGCTGGGAGTCCGGCGCCAGGCGCTAGAACAGTCCCGGGATCACCTCCTCCTCCGTGTTCGCGAATGCTGCCTCCTGATCGGCGAGGTAGGTCTCCCACGCCTCCGCGTCCCAGATCTCGGCGCGGCTTCCCGCGCCGATCACCACCAGGTCCCTGTCGAGACCCGCGTACGACCGCAGTGGGGTGGGGATGGTGACCCGGTTCTGCTTGTCCGGGACCTCCGCGCTCGCCCCCGAGAGGAAGACGCGCAGGTAGTCGCGGGCCTGCTTGCTGGTCACCGGCGCCTGCCGGATCTTCTCGTGGAGCGATTCGAACTCGCGCTGGGAGAAGACGTAGACGCAGTGCTCCTGGCCGCGGGTCAGGACGAGTCCGGACGCGAGCTCATCCCGGAATTTGGCCGGCAGGATGATGCGCCCCTTGTCGTCGAGCTTGGGGGCATAGGTACCGAGGAACATCGGTGCCACCCCCACTCTCCCGGCCACGGTTGCGGTATGCCTCCACTTTACTCCACTCCCATCCACAAAATCAGCAGAAACGGGAATATTGCCTCGTTTAGGGGTGTTTTCGGCGCGGAAATACGCGGGAGAACGCGGTGGAGGGAAATGGAGGGTGAAGGGACCCCCGGGAGTGCTGGACGCACCAAAAAAGGGCCGATCCGAAGATCGGCCCTCACAGTGGGTGCGTCAGTGGAGTGCGGTGGAGGGGCTACTGCTGCCCGTCCTGCCGCTTGTCCCAGCGGTCGTTCATGCGGTCCATGAAGCCGGGCTGGCCACGGGTCGGCTTGCCGGACGAGCCGGCCGCTGCGTCGGGGTCGACCGCCACGCGCTTGCCCGGCGCGATAGCCAGGAGCACGCCGCCGAACATCACCACGAATCCGAGGATCCCGACGATGGGGAGCTGAACGAAGACGCCGGTCACGAGGACCGCCACGCCGATGACCGCGAGGAGGATTCCGAGCACGATCGACCGGTAGGCGGGGCGGGCCCGCTTGCCTCCGACCTTCGCTACGAAGTCCGCGTCGTTCTGGTAGAGACTGCGTTCCATCTCTTCGAGGAGGCGCTGCTCATGTTCTGAAAGCGGCATCCGGATCCCCCTCTTTCTAGCGGGTTCTAGGCGTTGTGTGGCCGATTCTAGCCGCACCACTCTGACTAGGCTATACGTGTGTCCGAAAGCATCCGATTCGTCGACCTCATCCAGTCCAGAATCGATGGATTCTTCGATGCGCGTGCATCCATTCTCGTCTCCATCGCCGACGAACTCGCCCCGATCGCGGCTTTTTCGAGGGATTTTCTCAGCGGCGGCAAGCGCTTCCGAGCGCTGTTCTGCTTCTGGGGATGGCAAGCCGTGCGAACGGCCGGCGACGAGCCGGGCGAGGGCGGGGCGGTGACAGCGGGTGGGCCGCTCGACGCGGTCGTCTCCGTCGCCTCGTCGCTCGAGCTGTTCCACGCCGCCGCACTCGTGCACGACGACCTCATCGACAACTCCGACACCCGCCGCGGCGCGCCGTCCGCGCACCGCCGCTTCGAGCGGCTGCACGACCAGGAGGGCTGGCAGGGCTCCGGCGCGACGTTCGGCACCGGCGCTGCGACGCTGCTCGGCGACTACCTGCTCATCCTCAGCGACGAGCTCTTCGACGAGGGCCTCACCCAGACGGTGAGCGCGTCGGCCCGGCGGTCGGCGCGCGCCGAGTTCAACCGGATGCGCCTCGACGTCACGGCAGGCCAGTACCTCGACATCTTCGAGGAGATCGGCTGGGCCGGCCGCCCGGACGCCGATCAGCTCGCCCGGGCCGAACGCGTCATCGTCTACAAGTCGGCCAAGTACTCGATCGAGTCGCCGCTGCTGATCGGCGCCAGCCTCGCGGGCGCGACGGTCGGCCAGCTCGACGCTCTGCGCCGCTTCGGCCTCCCGCTCGGCATCGCTTACCAGCTCCGCGACGACCTGCTCGGCGTCTTCGGCGACGCGGAGGTCACCGGCAAGCCGAGCGGAGACGACCTGCGCGAGGGCAAGCGCACCGTCCTCATCGCGCTCACCCGGCAGGCGATCCCGGCGGGCGCGCGGGCGACGCTGGACGAGCTGCTGGGCGACCCGGACCTGACGCCGCAGCAGATCCAGACCCTCCAGATGACGATCCGGGACTCCGGCGCCGTCGAGAAGGTGGAGCGCATGATCGCGGACAACGTGGCGAGCGCGATCCAGGCCCTCGACGAGGCGCCGATCGGCCCGGCGGCGCGCGCGCAGCTCCGCGAGCTCGCGGTCACGGTCACCCGCCGCGCCTCCTGACCACCCCCGGACCCTGACGGGCCGGGCGGCTCAGCCGGCCGCGCGGATCAGGCCAGCGCCTGGGCGACGCGGCGCACCTCGGCCTTGCGGCCGGCGCGCAGCGCTTCGATGGGGGCCGTACCGAGGCTGTCCTCCTCGGCGAGCAGCCAGTCCACGGCCTCGTCGTCGTCGAAGCCGTTGTCCGCGAGCACGATGAGCGTGCCGTGCAGCTCGCCGAGCGGCTCGCCGTCGCGGAGGAAGAGGGCGGGGACCTTGAGGACGCCGTCGACGCGCTTCGCGGCGAGATGACGGTCCTCGATGAGGCGGCGGACACGGCTGACGCCGAGCCCGAGCTGCTCCACGAGGTCGGGGATGGTGAGCCACTCGGTGGCCTGGACCTGCTCGTTCACACAGACAAGCGTGCCACGTCCGGCGGCCGATCACCTCTTCAGGCGAATGTTACGGTTGTGTTAACTGTTGTCACAGCAGTCACACTGGTTGACTCCTTACTCACAGTGTGTCAGCGTGGAGGATGGTTTTGTCACTCACAAGGGGGTCGACCATGTCTCTGACCGAGAGCGCCAACCGGCGGATGCTGGGCACGGTGCCGATCGCGATCGCCGGCTCCATCGCGGTGACCCTGAATCTCTTGGCCCCCGCGCAGGCCGCCACCGGCGAGGTGCGCGACCGGGCTCCGGAGAAGCGCGACACGACCGGGCCGGGCAACACGATCCGCAGCGCGGTGACCCCCGCGGCCACCGCGGCCTCCCCCGCCCCGGTCGAGATCGCGGCCGCCCCCGCCAGCTACCGGGTGCAGACCGGCGACACGGTCTCCGGCATCGCCGCCCGGTTCGGCTTGTCCACCGCCGCGGTGCTCGCGCTCAACGGGCTGAGCTGGAAGAGCCTGATCTTCCCCGGCCAGGTGCTGGCGCTCGGCGCGACGCCGAAGCCCGCGGCCGCCGCGCCGGCTCCGGCGCCGTCAGCCCCTGCGCCGTCCAGGACGACCTACACGGTCGTGCGCGGCGACACCGTCAGCGGTATCGCGGCCCGGTTCGGGCTCCGCACGTCCGCCGTCCTCGCCGCCAACGGCCTGAGCGGCGCGAGCATCATCTACCCGGGCCAGAAGCTCGCCATCCCCGGCATGACCACGGCGGCGCTGAGCACCCCGACGCCGGCCGCCGTCGTCGTCGCACCGGCCCCGGTCGTCACCGCGCCGGCCCCGGCTCCCGCCCCGGTCGTCCAGCCGGGCCAGGTCGTCGCACTCACCGACGAGATGCGGGTGAACGCCCAGTTGATCATCCGGATCGGCCACCAGGAGGGCGTCCCGGCCCAGGGCATCGTCATCGCCCTCGCGGCGGCGGCCCAGGAGTCCGGGCTGAGGAACGTGCGCTACGGCGACCGCGACTCCCTCGGCCTGTTCCAGCAGCGCCCGAGCACCGGCTGGGGAACGCCCGCCCAGGTGCTCGACCCGACCCGCGCGACCCTGGCCTTCTACGGCGGGGCGAACAACCCCAACAAGGGCCGCACGCGCGGCCTCCTCGACATCCCGGGCTGGACGTCGATGACCGTCACGCAGGCCGCCCAGGCGGTGCAGCTCTCGGCCTTCCCGACCGCCTACGCCAAGTGGGAGACGTCGGCGCGCGCGTGGCTGGCGCAGCTCGGCTGACGGGCGCGCCGCGCCGAAGATCACAGCCGGGTCACAGCCCCGGCGCACACCGGTGTTTTGCAGGTTTCGCGACCGCCGCGTTCCCTAGACTCGACCCGTGACCACGAGCCAAACAGACCCGATGATCGGACGTCTCATCGACGGCCGCTATCAGGTGCGCTCGCGGATCGCCCGGGGCGGCATGGCGACGGTGTACCTCGCCACCGATCTGCGCCTGGAACGACGGGTCGCGATCAAGGTCATGCACGGCCACCTCGCCGACGACAGCACCTTCAAGAGCCGCTTCGTGCAGGAGGCCCGCTCGGCCGCCCGGCTCGCCCACCCCAACGTGGTCAACGTCTTCGACCAGGGCCAGGACTCCGACATGGCCTACCTGGTCATGGAGTACCTGCCCGGCATCACCTTGCGCGACCTGCTCAAGGACTACGGCAAGCTGACGCCCGAGCAGACCATCGACATCATGGAGGCCGTCCTCAGCGGCCTCGCCGCCGCGCACAAGGCCGGCATCGTGCACCGCGACCTGAAGCCCGAGAACGTCCTCCTCGCCGACGACGGCCGGATCAAGATCGGCGACTTCGGCCTCGCACGCGCCGCCAGCGCCAACACGGCGACCGGGCAGGCGCTGCTCGGCACGATCGCCTACCTCTCCCCCGAGCTCGTCACCCGCGGCGTCGCCGACGCCCGCAGCGACATCTACGCGCTCGGCATCATGATGTACGAGATGCTCACGGGCACGCAGCCGTTCCACGGCGAGCAGCCCATGCAGATCGCCTACCAGCACGCGAACGACCCGGTGCCGGCGCCGAGCAGCGCCAACCCGGCCGTCCCGCCGGAGCTGGACGAGCTCGTGCTGTGGGCGACCGAGAAGGACCCGGACCGCCGGCCCTCCGACGCCCGCGAGATGCTCGACCGGCTCATCGAGGCCGAGAAGTCGATCCGCGGCGACACGGTGATGCAGTCCACGATGGTGCTGCCTCCCGCATTCGACATCGCCGACGGGGACACCCAGATCATCAACCCCGCCATCCGCCAGCAGGTCGCCTCGAGCACGCCCGCGGCGACGGACACGCTGACCCGGGCCGCCCGGCGCCGGCGCGGCAAGGGCTGGTGGCTCTTCGCGCTCGTGCTGGTGCTGGCGGCCGTCGCCGGCGGGACGGGCTGGTACTTCGGCTCGGGTCCCGGCTCGTTCGTGACCGTGCCGAACGTCGTCTCCCAGGCGCCGGCGGCCGCCACGACGACGCTGACGAACCTCGGCTTCAAGACGGCGCAGGCGCCCGAGTACAGCGTCACGATCCCCGCAGGCCAGGTGTCCAGCACCGACCCGAAGGCCGGGTCCTCGGCGAACCGCGGCAGCACCGTCACGCTGCGCGTCTCGCAGGGCCCGAAACCGATCACGCTTCCGGCGCTCGCGGGAGCGAGCCTCGACGCGGCGAAGTCCGCGATCACCGGCACCGGGGCCAAGGTCGGGGCTGTCGCGCAGCAGTTCGATGCCAAGGTCCCCGCGAACACCGTCATCTCGGCGACCCGCGCTTCCGACGGAAGCGACATCTCCGGAGGCGGCGCCTACTTCCAGGCCGCGGCGGTCAACCTCGTCGTGTCGGTCGGCCCCATCCCGGATGTCACGGGCAAGTCGGTCTCTGGCGCGACGACCGCGCTCGAGAAGGTCGGGCTGCACGCCACGGCCGGCCCGCAGAGCTACAGCGACACGATCGACAAGGGCGACGTCATCTCGGCCCAGCCGCAGGGCCAGCCGGTGCGCCCCGGCGACACGCTCGCCCTCGAGACCTCGCGCGGACCCGCTCCGGTGCCGGTGCCCGACGTGGTCGGACAGACCTGGGATAAGGCCAAGGCGGCGCTGCAGGCGGCGGGCTTCCAGCTCAACTACAGCGCGGCTGCGGACCTCCTGCCCGGCGGCTTCGTGGTCTCCAAGGTGTCGCCCGCCCCCGGCACCCAGGCGCCCAAGGGGTCGACCATCACGGTCAACTTCGCCGGCTTCTGAGCCGCGCGCCCGCCCCCACGCCGGCGAACTTTCGCGGGACACAGAGACGCCCTCACCCGCGCTGGATGAGGGCGTCTCGACACTGATTCGGGCCGGGTTCAGCCCTGGCTGAGCTCCTCGGCGACCAGGAAGGCGAGCTCCAGCGACTGCATGTGGTTCAGGCGCGGGTCGCACAGCGACTCGTAGCGGGTGGCGAGGGTCTCCTCGTCGATGTGCTCCGAGCCGCCCAGGCACTCGGTGACGTCGTCACCGGTGAGCTCGACGTGGATGCCGCCCGGGTGCGTGCCCGCGGCGCGGTGCGCTTCGAAGAAGCCCTTGACCTCGTCCACGACGTCGTCGAAGCGGCGCGTCTTGTAGCCGTTCGGCGTGGTGAGGCCGTTGCCGTGCATGGGGTCGGTGACCCACAGCGGGTTGGCGTCGGAGTTCTTCACGGCCTCCAGCAGCGGCGGCAGGGCGTCGCGGATCTTGCCCGCGCCCATGCGCGTGATGAAGGTCAGCCGCCCGGGCTCGCGCTCGGGGTCGAGCGCGTCGATCAGGCGGCGCATGTCGTCGGCCGTCGTGCTCGGGCCGAGCTTGACGCCGATCGGGTTGCGGACGCGCGACAGGAAGTCGACGTGCGCGCCGTCGAGGTCGCGGGTGCGCTCCCCGATCCAGACGAAGTGCGCCGACGTGTTGTAGGGCGTTCCGGTGCGCGAGTCGATGCGGGTCATCGGGCGCTCGTAGTCCATCAGCAGCGCCTCGTGGCTGCTGTAGAACTCGACACGGGTCAGCTCGTCGAAGTCCGCGCCCGCGGCCTCCATGAACTTGATCGCGCGGTCGATGTCGCGGGCCAGGCCCTCGTAGCGCTGATTGGCCGGGTTCGCGGCGAAGCCCTTGTTCCAGCTGTGCACCTCGCGCAAGTCGGCGAAGCCACCCTGCGTGAAGGCGCGGATCAGGTTCAGCGTCGAGGCGGCCGTGTGGTAGCCCTGGACGAGCCGGCGCGGGTCGGCCGCGCGGGACTCCGGGGTGAAGTCGTAGCCGTTCACGATGTCGCCGCGGTAGGCCGGCAGGGTCACGCCGCCGCGGGTCTCGGTGTCGCTGGAGCGCGGCTTGGCGAACTGGCCGGCCATCCGGCCCATCTTGATGACGGGGACGGACGCGCCGTACGTCAGCACGACGGCCATCTGCAGCACGGTCTTGACCCGGTTGCGGATCTGGTCGGCCGTCGCTCCGGCGAACGTCTCGGCGCAGTCGCCGCCCTGGAGCAGGAACGCGTCGCCTCGCGCCGCGCGGGCGAGCCGCGAACGGAGCTGGTCCACCTCGCCGGCGAACACCAGCGGCGGCAGGGTCGCGATCTCCGCGGACGCCGCAGCGGCGGCCTCCGGGTCGGGCCACTGCGGCTGCTGCTTGATCGGGAGCGTGCGCCAATAGTCGAGGCCCTCGATCACGGAGTCGTCAGCTTTCACGACGGGATCTGTGGTCTGCAGCACTGTTCTGGTTCCGCTCGGTCGGGGTGAATCGGGATAACCGAGCCTATCGCGCCGGGCGGGCCTCCGGCGCCGTGGGAGCGGATTGTGACGGGACCGCCACCGGCGGCTGGGGGGCCGGGTCGGCGGCGAGCGCCGCGCGCTTCTCCTTGACCGTGCTGGCGTAGACGTCCACGTACTCCTGCTTGCCGAGAGCGTGCAGCGCGTACATGATCTCGTCGGTGACCGAGCGGAGGATGAAGCGGTCGCCCTCCATCCCCTCGAACCGGGAGAAGTCCAGCGGCTCGCCGATGATGATGCCGATCCGGCCGATCCGCGGGATGCGGCGGCCGATGGGCATGATCTCGGCGGTGTCGACCATCGCGACCGGGACGACCGGGACGCCGGCCTCCAGGATCATGCGCGCGACGCCGGTGCGCCCGCGGTAGAGCTTGCCGTCGGGGCTGCGGGTGCCCTCCGGGTAGATGCCGAGGATTTCGCCACGGGCGAGCACCGCCAGACCGGTGTTGAGCGACGCCTCGGAGGCCTTGCCGCCCGACCGGTCGATGGGGAGCTGGCCTGTGGCGTTCATGAACGCCTTGGTCGCCCAGCCCTTCAGGCCACGGCGGGTGAAGTAGTCGCTCTTGGCGAGGAAGGACACGTGCCGATCGACGACGATCGGCAGGAAGATCGAGTCGATGAATGACAGGTGGTTGCTGGCGAGGATGACGGCGCCCTCCGCGGGGACGTTCTCCAGCCCGACGACCCAGGGACGGAAGACGCCGCGCAGCAGCGGCCCCGCGATCAGGTTCTTCATCAGCCAGTAGAACATCGATCGAAATCCTAGTGCCCCGCCCCGCTCAGCGGGAGGACCGGCTCACGCGCTCCGAGGGTCAGAGCGCCGCGTGCAGGCGAGCGAGGTCGGCCGCGCCGACCACGCCGGCGTCGTTGACCAGCTCCGCGATCTTGAACTCCGGCTCCGGGTGGTAGCCGCGCGCGGGCAGGTTCTCCAGGTAGGCCTGCCGGATCGGCTCCAGCAGCAGTTCGCCCGCTTGCGCGACCCCGCCGCCGAAGACGAAGAGCTGCGGGTCGAGGACGGCGCCGAGGCTCGCGCAGGCCTGGCCGAGCCAGTCGCCGAGCTGGCGCAGGGCGGCGAGCGCGCCGGGGTCCCCCGCCATGATGAGCCCGGAGATGTCGGAGCCGGTCAGCTCGCCGGTGCGGCTGCGGATGTCGGCGAGGGACTGCCCGATGCCGCCGGCGTCGGCGAGCTCGTTCGCCATCCGCTGCAGCGCCCGGCCGGAGCCGTACTGCTCGATGCAGCCGTGCGCGCCGCAGCCGCAGGGCAGGCCGCCCGGCACCACGCGCATGTGGCCGATCTCGGCTCCCGCTCCGAAGCCGCCGCGGAACAGCCGGTCGTTGCTGACGATCGCGCCGCCCACGCCGGTGCCGATGGTGAGGATGACCATGTCGCTGACCAGGCGGCCGGCCCCGTAGCGGAACTCCGCCCAGCCCGCCGCGTTGGCGTCGTTCTCGATGAGCACGGGGAGGTCGATGCGCTTCTCGAGCTTCTCCCGGAACGGCTCGTGCCGCCAGTTGATGTTCGGCGCGTAGTACACGGTCGACTGCGCCGCGTCGATGAAGCCGGCCGCGGCGACGCCCGCCCCCGCGATCTGCTCCGGCCCCTCCGATAGCCGTTCGATCATCGCGACGACGGCGTTCTCGATCTCCTCCGGACGGCTCGCGTCGGTCGGCACGCGGTCCTCGCGGACGATCGCGCCGAGCTCGTCGACGACCGCTCCGGCGATCTTGGTCCCGCCGATGTCGATTCCGATGGCATGCACAGGCGGGCCCCTTCCGGATGGGCGTGGGTCGGGCGATGGTGGGATGAGCGGACCGGGACGTCTCGGAAGACTCCCTGCCGCACCATCTAGAGTGTAATCAACCACTGCGAGCCGGAACGATTCGGCCCGATCACCCGCCCGCCCGGTATCGAGGGAGCTACCGTTGAACCAGTTCGAAACCCCCGCCGTCGTCCCCGCCGACCCCGAGGCCAACGCGACGGACCTGCTCGTGCAGCGGGTCGCCGCGACTCCGGACGCCGCACTGTTCAGCCTCCCGGACGGCGACGGCTGGCGGGATGTCACCGCGGCGGAGTTCTACCGCCAGGTCATCGCGCTCGCCAAGGGCCTGGTCGCGGCCGGCATCCAGCCGGGCGACATGATCGGCCTGATGTGCAAGACCCGCTACGAGTGGTCGCTGATCGACTTCGCCACCTGGTTCGCCGGTGCGGTGCTCGTCCCGATCTACGAGACCTCCTCGCCCGCGCAGGTGCAGTGGAACATGTCCGACTCTGGCGCGAAGGCCGTCATCCTGGAGACCGCGGAGATGTTCTCCCGGTTCGACGAGGTGCACGCCGACCTCCCGCTCATCGAAGACGTCTGGCAGCTCCACCTCGGCGACCTGGACAAGCTCGTCGCCGCCGGCGTCGACGTGCCGGACGCCGAGATCGAGCGCCGCCGGAACCTCGCCCGCGGCGAGGATATCGGCACCCTGATCTACACCTCAGGCTCCACCGGCCGCCCCAAGGGCTGCGTGCTCACCCACTCCAACTTCGTCGAGCTGTCCCGCAACTCGGCCGAGGCGCTGAAGGAGGTCGTGATGCAGCCGGGCGGCGCCTCCACGCTGCTCTTCATCACGACCGCCCACGTCTTCGCCCGGTTCATCGCCGTGCTGTGCGTCACCGCGGGCGTGAAGGTCGGCCACCAGTCCGACACCAAGCAGCTCCTGCCCGCGCTGGCGAGCTTCAAGCCGACGTTCCTGCTCGCGGTGCCGCGCGTGTTCGAGAAGGTCTACAATTCGGCCGAGCAGAAGGCGGAGGCCGGCGGCCGTGGCAAGATCTTCCGCGCCGCCGCCGAGGTCGCCGTCGAGCACTCCAAGGCCGTCGAGGCCGGCTCGGTGCCCTTCGGCCTCAAGCTCAAGTTCGCCCTCTACGACCGGCTGGTGTTCTCGAAGCTCCGCGCGGCGATGGGCGGCCGCGTGAAGTACGCCGTCTCCGGCTCCGCGCCGCTCGGCGCGCACCTGGGGCACTTCTTCCACAGCCTCGGCATCAAGATCCTGGAGGGCTACGGCCTCACCGAGACCACCGCGCCGGCGACAGTGAACCTCCCGTCCCAGTTCAAGATCGGCACGGTCGGCCCCGTCCTCCCGGGCGTCGGCGTGCGTCTCGTGGAGGACGGCGAGATCGAGGTGCGGGGCGTCAACGTCTTCAAGGAGTACTGGAAGAACCCCGAGGCGACCGCCGCCGCCTTCGACGACGGCTGGTTCCGCACGGGTGACCTCGGTTCCCTCGACGAGGACGGCTACCTGACCATCACCGGCCGCAAGAAGGAGCTCATCGTCACGGCCGGCGGCAAGAACGTCTCCCCCGCGGTGCTGGAGGACCCGATCCGCGCCAACCCGCTGGTCAGCCAGGTGATCGTCGTCGGCGACCAGAAGCCGTTCATCGCGGCGCTGGTGACGCTCGACACCGAGATGCTGCCCACCTGGCTTGCGAACAACGGCGAGGACAAGGACATGACCCTCGCCGAGGCGTCCGTGAACCCGGCGGTGAACGCCGAGATCCAGCGCGCGATCGACGCGGCCAACCAGGGCGTCTCCCGTGCGGAGAGCATCCGCAAGTTCGTCATCTTCGCCACGGAGCTGACGGAGGCGAGCGGCCACCTCACGCCGAAGCTCAGCATCAAGCGCAACGTCATCCTCGCCGACTTCGCCGACGTGATCGACGGGGTCTACAGCGGCAACGCGAGCACGCAGGGCATCTCGCTGGCGCACTAGTCTCTGGTGAACTGGAGTGCGCCAGCGAGCATCCCGTTCGCTACACCTCGTCGCGCCAGGAGTGCTGGGGGTCGTACCCCAGCACCCGGCGCGCCTTGTCGATCGACAGCAGGGTCTCGTTGTTGTCGAGGTCGTCACGCTTCAGCGGGACGCCGGGGAACACCTCGGCGACGAGCTCGGCGTTCGGACGGCTCATCACCGTGTCCGCCGCCGCGATGATGAAGCGGTCGAAGCCGGTGGTGTCCCACTCGAGGGCCTTCTGGATGGCCTGGGCGCCGTCGCGGGCGTCGATGTAGCCCCAGAGGTTCCACTTCCGCCCGCGGGCGTCCGCGTCGTACGACGGGAAGGCCGCGTAGTCGGCGGGCTCCATCACGTTCGAGAAGCGCAGCGCCACGATCTTCAGCGACGGATCCCAGCGCGTCAGCTCGATGGCCATCTGCTCCTCGAGGTGCTTGACCAGCGAGTACGTCGACTCGGGGCGGGCCGGGTAGTCCTCGTCCACCGGGATGTAGGGCGGCGGCACGTCGAACGGGAGGCCGAGCACCGTCTCGCTGGACGCGTAGACGATGTTCTTGATGCCGGCGCGGCGCGCGGCCTGGAAGACGTTGTAGGTGACGCGGATGTTGTTGTGGAAGGTGGCGACGTCGCTCAGGATGGCCGGCGCAGGGATCGCGGCCAGGTGCACGATGGCGTCGAAGCCGCCGTGCGCGTCGTCGACCCCGAGGATCGCGTCGACCGTCTGGCCGTAGTCGGTCAGGTCGACCCGCACGAAGCCGCGACCGCGCTCCCCCGTCGCGTCCAGGTTGACGACGGTGTGACCCGCCGCGCGTAGTTCGCGGACGACTGTGCGTCCGAGCTTGCCCGATCCTCCGGTGACTGCAATGTCCATGCCACCGAGTCTACGGACTCAGAACCAGTCGCTCTCCCGCACCTGGCGCATGGCCTCGCGGCGGGTGTCCTTGTCGAGGCGGTCGAGGTAGAGCTTGCCGTCGAGGTGATCGGTCTCGTGCTGCAGCGCCTGCGCCATCACGCCGGTGCCGGAGAGCTCGATCTCGTTGCCGTCGAGGTCGATCCCGCGCACCCGGGCGAACGGGTAGCGGGAGGTCTTGAACCACAGGCCCGGCACCGAGAGGCAGCCCTCGTCCACCAGCTCGGGCTCGCCGGAGACCTCCACCAGCTCGGGGTTGAGGATGTAGCCGACCTCGCCGTCCACGTTGTAGCTGAACGCCCGGAGGCCGACACCGATCTGCGGGGCGGCGACGCCCGCGCGTCCCGGCGTGATCACACTGTCGATGAGGTCCTCGACCAGGCCGCGGACGCCCTCGTCGATGTCGCCGACGGGCTCGGACGGGGTCTTCAGGACGGGGTCGCCGAACAGGCGGATCTGACGTTCGGTCACGGGGGTCTCCTAGAGCGCGGGCGGCGCGGGGTGGGACGGGAGCGGGATCAGGGGCGCTCGGCGGGCAGGCCCTCCACCACGAGCGCGGCGAGCGCCCGGGCGGACAGCTTGGTCAGGGGCTTGAGGTCTTTCCAGTTGACCACGGAGCCGGCGGCGAGCTGCGGGTCGTACGGGATACGGACGATCTCGCGCACGCGCGAGCGGAAGTGCGACTCGATCTCCTCGAGCTTCACCAGGTTGGTCGCGTGCGTGGCCGTGTTGAGGGCGACGACAGCGTTGCGGACCAGGTCCGTGTAGCCGTTCGCCTCCAGCCAGGTGAGGGTCTCGGAGGCGAGGCGGGCCTCGTCCACGCTGCCGCCGGAGACGATCACGATCTCGTCGGCGCGCTGCAGGGTGGCCCGCATCACCGAGTGGACGATGCCGGTGCCGCAGTCGGTCAGCACGATCGAGTAGAACCGCGCCGCCAGGTCGGCGACCACGTTGTAGTCGTTCTCGTCGAACGCCTCGGACAGCAGCGGGTCGGTGTCGGAGGCGAGGATGTCGAGCCGGGTCTCGTCGCGCGACACGAGCGCGGAGAAGTCGGTGAACCCGCCGATGCTCGCCGCCTTGTGCACGACGTCGCGCACGGTGGCGCGGGTCTGCTTCGGGACGCGCTCGGAGAGCGTGCCGCGGTCGGGGTTGGCGTCGACGGCGATGATGCGGTCCTCGCGCGCGTCGGCCAGCGCCATCCCGAGCAGGGTCGTGACGGTGGTCTTGCCGACGCCGCCCTTGCGGGTGAGCACCGGGACGAAGCGGGTGCCGCCCTCGAACTGCTTCTGGATGCGGTGGTCGAGCTCCTTGCGGGCGCGGACCTTGGCGGAGTCGCCCAGGTTCACCGTGCGGAAGGTCGTGTGGTAGACGAAGCGCTGCCACGGGCCCTCCGGGCCGGGTCGGGTCTTGCGGTTGACCTCCAGCAGGCGGTCGGCGGTCAGCATCGCGGCCGGCTCGGGCTGCGGCGAGTGCTCGCCGCGCAGGCGGTCGCGGCGGGACTGCGCGAACGCGTCAGGGCTGTCGTGGCCGGGCAACGGCACGACGCCGTCGCCTGCCGCGGTGTCCTGCGTCGGCGTCGGGCCGGTCGCGAGACGCGAGGCGACGATGGCGACGGAGGTCGTGGTGGGCTCGGTCGGCGACGGGACGAAACCCGGGTCGACGGGGACCTCGTCGATCGCGACGGCCGCCTCGTCCTCCGGCACCTCCTGGGGCGGGGCGGGCGGCAGGTCGACGGCGATGCTCAGCTTGGTGTCGACCTCGAGCGGGGACGGCCTGAACGTCGGCTCGGCGCCCCGGGGCGCGAGGTCGCCGTGTTCGGGCTCCTCCGGCTTGTCTGCCACGCGTGCACTCCTCCTGCCGCTCGACGGCGGCACTGCGACAGTTTACCGGGCGGTCCGCCGGCGGGAACAGCGAACGCCCTGCGCCCTGCGCGCCGCAGCGCTCCCCGCGTGGACGGGGAGCGCTGCGAGCGGGCGGGTCAGGCGGGCGTGACGACGACCAGGAGGTCGCCCGCGTCCACCTGCTGGGTCTTCGGGATGGCGAGGCGCTCGACGGTCCCGGCGACGGGGGCCGTGATCGCGGCCTCCATCTTCATGGCTTCGATCGAGGCGACGGCCTGCCCGGCGGCCACGACGTCGCCCGGGACGACGTGCAGCGTCACGACGCCCGAGAACGGCGCGGCGATGTGGCCGGGCTTGGCGGAGTCGGCCTTCTCGGCGGCCTTCGTCTCGACCACGATGCTGCGGTCGCGCACGAACACCGGCCGGAGCTGGCCGTTGAGCGTGGTCATGACCGTGCGCATGCCCTTCTCGTCGGCCTCGCCGATGGCCTCCAGGCCGATGTAGAGCCGCACGCCCTTGCTGAACTCGATGACGTGCTCCTCGACCGGGGAGAGCCCGTAGAGGTAGTCAATCGAGTCGACGACGGAGAGGTCGCCGAACAGCTCGCGGATCTGCTCCTGGATGCGGGTCGGGCCGGGGAAGAGCAGCCGGTTGAGGGTCGCCCGGCGCTCGGCGCTGGAGCCCTCCAGCGCCTCCGCGTCGGCGGCGGAGAGGTCTTCGACACCGATCTTGACGGTCTTGCCCGCCAGCACCTTGGTGCGGAAGGGCTCCGGCCAGCCGCCCGGCAGCTCGCCCAGCTCGCCGGCCATGAAGCCGACCACCGAGTCCGGGATGTCGTAGTTCTGCGGGTTCTCGGCGAAGTCGTCCGGGTCGGCGCGCACGGCCGCGAGGTGGAGGGCGAGGTCGCCGACCACCTTGGACGACGGCGTGACCTTGGGGATGCGGCCGAGGATCCGGTTCGCCGCGGCGTACATGTCCTCGACCAGCTCGAAGTCCTCCGCCAGGCCCAGCGCCTTGGCCTGCTGGCGCAGGTTGGAGAGCTGGCCGCCGGGGATCTCGTGCTTGTAGACGCGACCCGTGGGGCCGGGCAGCCCCGACTCGAACGGACGGTAGACCTGGCGCACGGCCTCCCAGTACGGCTCGAGGTCCTCGACCGCCGTCAGCGAGATGCCGGTGTCGCGTTCGGTGTGGGCGAGGGCGGCGACGAGGGCAGAGGCGCTCGGCTGGCTGGTGGTGCCGGCCATCGGTGCGCTCGCCACGTCGACCGCGTCGGCGCCGGCGCGCGACGCCGCGAGCAGCGTCGCGAGCTGGCCGCCCGGGGTGTCGTGGGTGTGCACATGCACCGGGAGGTCGAACCGCTCGCGGAACGCGCTCACCAGCTTCTCGGCGGCGGCGGGCCGCAGCAGGCCGGCCATGTCCTTGATCGCGAGGATGTGCGCGCCGGACTCCACGATCTGCTCCGCGAGGCGCAGGTAGTAGTCGAGCGTGTAGAGCTCCTCGGCCGGGTCGAGCAGGTCCGCGGTGTAGCAGACCGCGACCTCGGCGATGGACGAACCGGTGGCGAGCACCGACTCGATCGCCGGGCGCATCTGCGACACGTCGTTCAGCGCGTCGAAGATGCGGAAGATGTCCACGCCGGTCGCCGCGGCCTCGCGCACGAACGCGTCGGTCACCTGGGTCGGGTACGGCGTGTAGCCGACCGTGTTGCGGCCGCGCAGCAGCATCTGGATGTTGATGTTCGGCAGGGCCTGGCGCAGCGAGGCGAGGCGCTCCCACGGGTCCTCGCCGAGGAAGCGGAGGGCGACGTCGTAGGTCGCGCCGCCCCAGGCCTCCACCGAGAGCAGCTCGGGGGTGAGGCGGGCGACGTACGGTGCGACGGCGAGCAGGTCCTTGGTGCGCACGCGGGTCGCGAGCAGCGACTGGTGCGCGTCGCGGAAGGTGGTCTCGGTGACGGCGAGGGCGGTCTGCGCGCGCAGCGCCTCGGCGAAGCCCTTCGGGCCCAGCTCCAGCAGTTTCTGGCGCGACCCCGCCGGGGCCGGCACGTTCAGGTCGATGCGCGGGAGCTTCTCCACCGGATCGGCGACCTCGGGACGCGGGCCGTTCGGCTGGTTGACGGTGACGTCGGCCAGCCAGTTGAGCACCTTGGTGCCGCGGTCCTTGGACTCGCGGCCCTTGAACAGCTGCGGGCGCTCCTCGATGAAGGAGGTGGAGACGTTGCCGGCGATGAAGTCCGGGTCCTCCATGACCGCCTGCAGGAAGGGGATGTTCGTGGCGACGCCGCGGACGCGGAACTCGGCCAGCGCGCGCCGGGCGCGCAGCACGGCGGCCGGGAAGTCGCGGCCTCGGGTGATGAGCTTGGCGAGCATGGAGTCGAAGTGCGGGCTGATCTGGGCGCCCGGGTTGATCGTGCCGCCGTCGAGGCGGATGCCGGCCCCGCCCGGCGAGCGGTAGGTGGTGATCTTGCCGGTGTCGGGGCGGAAGTTGGCGGTCGGGTCCTCGGTGGTGATGCGGCACTGCAGGGCCGCGCCGCGCATCTGCACGGTGTCCTGGCTGAGGCCGAGGTCGGCCAGCGTCTCGCCGGCCGCGATGCGGATCTGCGACTGCACCAGGTCGACGTCGGTGATCTCCTCGGTGACCGTGTGCTCCACCTGGATGCGCGGGTTCATCTCGATGAACACGTGCTGGCCGGCGCGCTCCCCCGCGGTGTCGAGCAGGAACTCGACGGTGCCCGCGTTCTCGTAGCCGATCGACTTCGCGAAAGCGACCGCGTCGCGGTAGAGCGACTGGCGGATCTCGTCGGAGAGGTTGGGCGCCGGTGCGATCTCGACGACCTTCTGGTGGCGGCGCTGCACCGAGCAGTCGCGCTCGAACAGGTGGATGGTGTTCCCCTGGCCGTCGGCGAGGATCTGCACCTCGATGTGGCGCGGGCGCAGCACGGCCTGCTCCAAGAACATGGTCGGGTCGCCGAACGCGCTGTCCGCCTCGCGCATGGCCTCCTCCAGCGATGCGCGCAGGTCCTCCTTGCGGGCGACCCGGCGCATGCCGCGGCCGCCGCCGCCGGCGACCGCCTTGGCGAAGATCGGGAAGCCGATCTCGTCGGCGCCCGCGAGCAGCTCCTCGATGTCACGCGAGGGCGGGGTGGACTTCAGGACCGGGACGCCCGCGGCGATCGCGTGCTCCTTCGCGGTCACCTTGTTCCCGGCCATCTCGAGCACCTCGGCGCGCGGGCCGATGAAGGCGATGCCTGCGGCCCGCGCTGCCTCCGCGAGCTCCGGGTTCTCGGAAAGGAAGCCGTAACCGGGGTAGATCGCGTCGGCGCCGGACTCCTTGGCGACCCTGATGATCTCCTGCACGTCGAGGTAGGCGCGGACCGGGTGGCCGGGCTCCCCGATCTGGTAAGCCTCGTCCGCCTTGAGCCGGTGCATCGAGTTGCGGTCTTCGTACGGGAAGACGGCGACCGTGGCGGCGCCCAGTTCGTACGCGGCGCGGAAGGCCCTGATGGCGATTTCACCGCGGTTGGCAACGAGGATCTTACGGAACATGGGGACCTTTCGAGCAGGGGTGGGCACCACACAGCAAACGGTTAGGTAGTCCAAGACTAGTGAAGGTAACGTGGCTGTCGTGCACGTACTCAGCGTTAGTTCCCTCAAGGGCGGTGTCGGAAAGACCACGGTGACGCTTGGTCTGGCCTCGGCGGCGTTCGCCAAAGGGCTCCGTACGCTCGTCGTCGACCTCGATCCGCAGTCCGACGTCTCGACCGGCATGGACATCCAGGTCGCCGGTCACCTCAACGTCGCCGACGTCCTCGCCTCCCCGAAGGAGAAGATCGTCCGCGCGGCGATCGCGCCCTCCGGCTGGACCAAGGGACGCCCGGGCAAGGTCGACGTCATGATCGGCAGCCCGTCGGCGATCAACTTCGACGGCCCGCACCCGAGCATCCGCGACATCTGGAAGCTCGAGGAGGCCCTGGCCAACGTCGAGCACGACTACGAGCTCGTGCTGATCGACTGCGCCCCGTCGCTCAACGCGCTCACCCGCACGGCCTGGGCGGCCAGTGACCGCGTGGCGGTCGTGACCGAGCCCGGACTGTTCTCGGTGGCCGCCGCCGACCGCGCGCTGCGTGCGATCGAGGAGATCCGCCGCGGCCTCTCCCCGCGCCTCCAGCCGCTCGGCATCATCGTCAACCGCGCCCGCGTGCAGTCGCTGGAGCACCAGTTCCGCATCAAGGAGCTGCGCGACATGTTCGGCCCGCTGGTGCTCGCGCCCCAGCTCCCCGAGCGCACCTCGCTGCAGCAGGCGCAGGGCGCGGCGAAGCCGCTGCACGTCTGGCCGGGTGAAAGTGCGCAGGAGATGGCGCACAACTTCGACATCCTCCTGGAGCGCGTCCTCCGCACCGCCAAGATCGGCGAATACGCCGTCGCCGGCAACTGACGCGCCCCCTCAGCACCCCGTTTCCGTAACTCCGGAAAACCATGACGAAACGCCGCGGTTCTCCGTACGAACGGACTCCTCGGCGGCGTGTCGCGTCAGACCTCCGGAGTTGCCGACCGCGCGACTAAATCCGGAGATTGGTCCGGACCACCCCTGAAAATGACCGTTCCCACGGTTTTTCGGCCCAGAACCGGGTGAATGTCCGGAGTTAGCGACGCGCGGTCAGGAGGCCTTGGACTTGGCGGCGCGGCGGGCGGCCAGCTCGTCGAGGTCGTCGCCTGCGGTGTCGAGCTCGACGAGGGAGGACTCCACCTCGCGGAGGACCTTGCCGACGGCGATGCCGAAGACGCCCTGGCCGCGGCTGACCAGGTCGATGACCTCGTCGTTCGAGGTGCACAGGTAGACGCTCGCGCCGTCGCTCATCAGCGTGGTCTGCGCCAGGTCGTTGACGCCCGCCTCGCGGAGCTGGTTGACGGCCGTGCGGATCTGCTGGAGCGAGATGCCCGTGTCGAGCAGGCGCTTGACCAGCTTGAGCACGAGGATGTCGCGGAAACCGTACAACCGCTGCGACCCGGAGCCGGCCGCGCCACGGACCGTGGGCTCCACGAGACCGGTGCGCGCCCAGTAGTCGAGCTGGCGGTAGGAGATGCCGGCCGCGCGGGCCGCGACGGCGCCGCGGTAGCCGTTGGCGTCGTCCATCTCGGGCAGGCCGTCGGTGAACAGCAGCCCCAGATCGTACCGGGCGGCGTCGCTGTCACGACTCAGTTCGCTCATGATGACTGCCCCTCGGTTGACGGATCGGGCGCTTCGTGATGAGGCGCTTCAACCACGGTACCCATCCCCCGGTCGCCGGGCAACGACATCCGGAAAACGCGCTCGGCGTGTCGACCCGGTCAGTGCTGGATGCGCGTCAGCGCGGCGCGGATGATGCTGCCGCGGACGACGTCGAGCTGCCCCGCGATCTCGCGGGCGAGTTCGGCGGTCTGCGGTCCGGCCGTGACGTCCTTGCGGCGTGCGAGCGGAACCAGGGCGGTCTCGATGAGCCCGATCTCGCGCTCGGCGGCGGCGCGGAAGCCGCGCAGGTGGCGCGGCCCGATCCCGGTGCGGGACAGCTCGACGAGCGCGCGGAGCACGGTCAGCGTGTCCTCGCCGTAGACCTCGGCCGGCACGATCAGCGAGGAGCTGATGGCCTCCTGCAGCAGTTCGGGCGTCGCGCCCGCCTCGCGGAGCAGCTCGTCGCGGTGGAACCGGCGGCCGGCCGGGAGCATCGACGCCGAGCCCTCGCGCACGCCACCGGGCAGCGGCGGGTTCTCGCCGGCGTCGACCGCGGCGAGGTACTTCTTGATGACCTTGAGCGGGAGGTAGTTGTCCCGCTGCATCGCCAGCACCGTGTGCAGCCGCTCGACGTCGGCGGGCGAGAACTTGCGGTAGCCCGAGGCCGTGCGCGACGGCGAGATGAGCCCGCGCTCCTCCAGGAAACGCAGCTTGGACGACGACAGGTCCGGGAACTCGGGGGTCAGGCGCGCCAGCACCTGGCCGATCGAGAGCAGTGCGGGCGGGGCGGTGTGCGCCCTCGCTGCTTGCCGGGCCACTGGTTCGTTAGTTCTTCGCCGCGGCGGCGAGGTCTTGCCGTGAGGCGTAGAACGTGAGCCGGAACTTGCCGATCTGGACCTCGGACGAGTCGCTGAGCAGGGCGCTCTCGATGCGCACCCCGTCGTAGTACGTGCCGTTGAGGGAGCCCAGGTCGCGGACCTCGAAGGCCGTGCCGCGGCGCGTGAACTCCGCGTGCCGGCGCGAGACGGTCACGTCGTCGAGGAAGATGTCGGCGTTCGGATGGCGGCCGGCGCTCGTGACGTCGGCGTCCAGGAGGAACCGCGCGCCGGTGTTGGGACCGCGCCGCACGATGAGCAGGGCCGAGCCGCGCGGCAGCGCTGCGATCGCCTCCTGCTCCTCGGGGCTGATCTCGCCGTCCATGGGGAACATCTTGGAGATGAACTCCTCGCCGAAGCGCGCGGTCGTGTCCTCGTTCCCCGTCGCGGCTTCGCGCAGGGGGTTCTCGGCGTCGCGGCCGTCGTCAGCAGCAGCAGAAGCCCATCCAGGGTAGTTCTCGTCAGGCACCGTCAACCTCCTCGTGATCAAGCCTATCGGAATGTGGGCCGCTGTCATCGGCCGGAAGGCGGATGACCCGTGCGGTCTCCCGAATGTAGACGATGCCGGCCCACCAGTAGAGGAAGGCTCCCCACAGCGCGAAGGCCCAGCCGAGCGGCAGCGAGAAGGGCGCGAGCGGGTCGAACGCCTCGCCGAGCATGAGCAGCGGGAGCGCGCAGAACAGGCAGAACGTGGCGACCTTGCCGAGGTGGTGGACCGGCAGCGGGCCGTAGCCGTGGTTCGCCAGGATCACCCCGAGGACCGCCAGCATCACGTCGCGCGCGAGGATCACCGCCACCAGCCACCAGGGGATGACCTCCCGCCAGGCCAGGCCGACGAGGGCGGCGAAGATGTAGAGCCGGTCGGCGGCAGGGTCGAGGAGCTGCCCGAGCCGGGAGACCTGGTTCAGCTTCCTGGCCAGCCAGCCGTCCAGGAAGTCGGTGACGCTGGAGACGACGAGGACGAGCAGGGCGAGCGCGTCCTCCCCCGCGATCACGAACGCCAGGAACACCGGCACCAGGGCGAGCCGGAAGAAGCTGAGGACGTTCGGGACCGTCCACACGCGCGAGCTCACCGCGCCGACACCATCCACGTTTCCACTCTACTGACCGCCGTCCTCCCGTCGAGGGCGGTCCGCGACTCTAGGATGTGGGGCGTGGAGCCCTTCTTCGTGTGTCTCTGGATCCTCGCGGGCGTGTGCGCCCTCACATGGGTGCTGTCGCTGATCACGGGCGAGCACTCCTGGGTGGACCGGATCTGGTCCATCGTGCCCGTCGTCTACGTCTGGGTGTTCGCGATCGCGGCCGGCCTCCAGGACGCCCGGCTCGACCTGATGGCGGGCCTGGTGACGCTGTGGGGCGCCCGGCTGACCTTCAACTTCGCGCGCAAGGGCGGCTACGCGCCGGGCGGCGAGGACTACCGCTGGGAGGTGCTGCGCGGCCGGATGAGCCGGGCCGCCTTCGCGGTGTTCAACCTGTTCTTCATCGTGATCTACCAGAACGTGCTGCTCCTGCTGATCGCCCTCCCGGCCTGGACGGCGTACCAGCACCGGACGCCGCTGAACGGCTTCGACCTCGTGTGCGCCGGGCTCTTCCTGGTGCTGCTCGCGGGCGAGACGATCGCCGACCAGCAGCAGTGGGCCTTCCAGCAGTGGAAGCGGGCGGAGGTCGCGGCCGGCCGGCAGCCGAGCCCGCGCTTCCTGCAGACCGGGCTGTTCCGCTATTCGCGGCACCCGAACTTCTTCTGCGAGCAGGCCCAGTGGTGGGTGGTCTTCCTGTTCGGCTGCGCGGCCGCGGGGTCGCTGCTGCAGTGGACCGTGATCGGGCCGCTGCTGCTCACCGGGCTGTTCATCGGCTCGACGGTCTTCACCGAAGGCATCTCGCGCTCGCGCTACCCCGAGTACGCGGACTATCAGCGCCGGACGTCGCCGATCGTGCCGTGGTTCCCGCGCCGCGGCGGGGAGGCCGTCACGGCGCGGTCGTGACGGTTCGGGCCGGGCGCGGGAAGGCCTCCCGCATGTGGTCGGAGTCGAGGTAGTCGGCCACGCCGATCAGGATCAGGCTGAACACGATCTGCTCGGTCACCATCCAGAACGGGTAGAGGCCGGGGATCGCCGCGATCACGAGCGTGACGACGGGGAAGATCTTGGCGAACAGCCGCAACCGGGAGTAGGCCCAGTAGTAGCCCTTCTGCGCGCGCCAGGCGAAGTAGAACAGCGTCACGGTCATGCCGAGCACGACGACGGAGCGCATCCAGACGGCGAACGGCACCGGCGCGCCGTCGAGCGTGAGCACCAGCGCGATGACGACGGCGGTGCTGCCGACGACGAGCTCGGCGACCAGCAGCCAGGCGATGACGACGAAGGCGCGGCGCGTGCGCGGGTGGTCGCGCCCCTCCTCCGGGACGGTGTAACCGGCGTGGCGTCCGCCCGCGATCCGGTCGAGCCGTCGGAGCAGTGAATCCATGTGTTTACGGTAACCCGACGCGGCTGGGAGCCCCTTCACTTTCCGGATGTCACGGTCACCTTTCGACGGATCGAGCGCGTACCGTGGAGGCATGTCGTGCATCCGCTTCAACACCCCCGCGCAGCGCCGGGCCATGCGCGATCACCGCCCGGCGATGCTGACGGCCGAGGAGGCAGCTGCGCTGCACCCGGCGCCGGAGTTCACGGAGAGCAAGCTGCGGAGGCTGCGGCTGCTGGCGGCGGACCCGAACCCGAAGATCCGGGAGGCGGTCGCGTCCAGCTACAACACGCCGGTGGACCTGTTCGAGACGCTCGCGAGGGACCCCGACGAGGGTGTGCGCGGCTGCGTCGCGAAGAACGAGGCGACACCGTGCGACATCCTGAGCACGCTGGCGACCGATCCGTCGGAGACCGTGCGCGGCTGGGTGGCGGTCAACTACTCCGTGCCGGCCGATGTGATGGCGGTGCTGGCGAACGACCGCAGCAGGACGGTGCGCAGCCTGGTGAAGTGGAAGGCGTCGCTCGCCGAAGAAGCCGAAGCGGAGCAGGCGGCGGCGGAGCGCGCCGCGGAGCCCGCGCTCTCGCGATGAGCGCGACGCCGCCCGGTGGCGCGTCGGCCGTCCGCGTCGACGCCTGGGCCTGGGCGGTGCGGCTGTACAAGACGCGCTCGGCGGCGTCCGACGCCTGCAAAGCCGGCCACCTCAAGGTGAACGGCGACCGGGCGAAGCCATCGCAGCAGGTGAAGGTCGGCGACGAGGTGCGCGCCTTCGTCGGCGGCTCGGAGAAGATCTACATCGCCCGCCGGCTGATCGTGAAGCGCGTGGGCGCGGCGATCGCGGCGGAGTGCTTCGAGGACCGCACGCCTCCCCCGCCGCCGAAGGCCGAGACGCCGTCGGATGTCACGCGCGAGCGCGGCGCCGGCCGGCCGACCAAGCGCGACCGGCGTCTCATCGAGCAGCTCCGGGGTCGCTGATGGCTCAGAGGCGGGAGGCTCAGAGGCGGGAGGCTCAGAGGCGGAAGGCACAGACGCGGGTGGCACGGGCGCGGGAGGCTCAGGCGCGGGTGGGGATCTCGGGCTGGACGTACGCGCCGTGGCGCGGCGTGTTCTACCCGAAGGGCCTGCCGCACCGGGCCGAGCTCGAGTACGCGTCCGAAAGGCTGAACTCGATCGAGCTGAACGGCAGCTTCTACGCGCTGCAGAAGCCCTCCAGCTACCGCAACTGGGCGGCGAGCACCCCGGAAGACTTCGTGTTCGCGGTGAAGGGCGGCCGCTACATCACGCACATCCTGCGTCTGAAGAACGCGCGGACCGCGCTCGCCAATATGTTCGCGTCGGGCGTGCTGACGCTCGGGCCCAAGCTCGGCCCGCTGCTGTGGCAGCTCCCGCCGACTCTGCCGTTCGACCCGGAGTCGCTGGACGCGTTCCTCGGGATGCTGCCGAAGACGACGGCCGCCGCCCGGGCGCTGGCCGCGGACACGACCTTGGAGCAGGACCGTACGGACTCCTCCGGCGCCGGCGACCGTCCGCTCCGGCACGCCGTGGAGGCGCGGCACGCGAGCTTCACCGACCCCGCGTTCCCGCGCATCTGCCGGGAGCACGGTGTCGCGGTGGTGCTCGCGGACACGGCGGGGCGCTACCCGGTGCTGCGGGAGACGACGGCGGACTTCGTGTACGTGCGGCTGCACGGCGACGAGGAGTTGTACGCGAGCGGGTACTCGGACGAGGCCCTCGACCGCTGGGCCGGCGAGCTGCGGGCTCGGCTGGCGGACGGGCTGGACGTGTACGCGTACTTCGACAACGACATGAAGGTGCGCGCGCCATACGACGCGATGGGGTTGCTGGAGCGGCTGACCTAGCCCGCCAGAACCTAGCCCGCCAGCACCGACATCACGTTCCCCGCCGGGTCGCGGAACCACGCGATGTCCGGCCCCCGGTTCGCCGCCCGGCCGCGGGCGACGCCCTTCTCGTCGGTGTGCAGCTCCTCGTCGTCGTAGATCTTGGTGACGACGCCCTTGGCGTTCAGTTCGTCGACGGCCGCGTCGATGTCCTCCACCGCGAGGTTCAGGATGGTGAAGCTCGCCGGGGTGTGGTCGGGCTTCGGGTAGACGAAGACGTGGCCGCCGCCGGGGAGCGCGATGTCGAGGTTGCCCATCGGGCCCTCCGTCACGTCCAGGCCGAGGGCGTCGCGGTAGAAGTCGCGGGCGGCGTCGATGTCGTTCACGCTGAAGCCGCTGAAGATGTCGATTGCGTTGACCATGGTGGCCACTCTGCCCCGGAGCGGGCGCGGCGTCTAGACGAAGCGCACGGCCTCCTGCAGGCGCGGCCGCAGCTCGAAGGCGCGGTCGACGCTCGCGCGGCCCGCGGCGTCGGCGCCGTCGCGGAGGATCTTCGGCAGCAGCGACCGGCGCACCACGGTGGCCCCGGCCAGCCGGCCGCGCTGGACGACGTCGAGCGGCACCGCCAGCGCGTCGTCCGGGACGACCACGATCAGGCCGGTGAAGCGGACGCCGGCCTGGCGGCCGAAGCTCTTGGCGGAGTTGTGGAGCTCGTGGAACGGCTCCTCGTCGCGCCCGATCCCGGAGCCGACCAGCTCGCCCTTCGCCAGCTTGACCGGGGCGCCCCAGTCGGCCGAGCGGAGGGCGAACAGCCCGGCGGGGCCGAGGACGATGTGGTCGAGCTTGGCATCGGTGGCCGGGTGCACGGCGACGTCGTTCCAGATCGTGAAGCCGATGCCGAGGCCGGAGACCGCGCGAGCCGTCGCCTCCTCGGCGAGCGCCTCCGCCAGCAGCATCCGGATCTCGCGGGGCGCCGAGCGCACCAGCGCGGGATCGTAGGGGTCGGCGGGGTCGGCGCCGCGACCCATCCACTCCCGCATCAGGGTGAGGAAGCGCTCGCGGGCACGGCCGCCGGGGTGGCCGTAGCTGCGGGCGCGGACCGTCGGCCCGCGGCCCGCCGAGCGGGTCGGGTGCACGGTGGCGCTGAAGCCGCCCCCACCCGACTCACCGGAGACGGCGTCCATCACCAGGGACTCGCCGCGGTCGTAGCGCGCGCGGTCCTCCGGGTCGCCGACCTGCTCCCAGGCGACCTGCACGGCCTGGAACGCCTCGGCGGTGCCACCGGTGTCGGGGTGGGTCAGGCGGGCCAGCCGGCGGTAGGCGCGGCGGAGCTCCTCCTGGCTGACGGTCGCGCTGACGCCGAGCACCTCGTAGGCGCTCGGCGCGGCGGGACTGTCACTCATGGTTCACGAGGGTAGCGGGCGGATCCGTGGATTCGCTCGATTTCGATTGAGGACGGAACCTGACCGCATGTCGCTCTAGCCTGGGATCACACCGATCGGAAAGAGCAGGAATCATGACCATCAGCGACTGGCGCATCGAGCTCATCATCGTCCCCGTCACCGACGCGGACCGGGCCAAGGCGTTCTACGTGGACGCCCTCGGCTGGCACGCGGACTTCGACCAGCGCGTCACCGACACGCTCCGCTTCGTGCAGGTGACGCCTCCCGGCTCGGCCTGCTCGATCGCGTTCGGCGACGGGCTGACCGACATGGAGCCTGGCACGATGAAGGGGCTGCAGATCGTGATCCCCGACGCGGACGCCGCGCTCGAGCACCTGCGCAGCAACGGCGTCGAGGCGCAGGGCGTCGACGAGCAGCCCTGGGGCCGGTTCGTCTATTACACCGACCCGGACGGCAACGGCTGGAGCCTCCAGCAGCTCGTTCCGCAGAACGGCTAGCGGGACGACCCCAGCGCGTACGCGATCAGCAGCAGCGTCACGACGAACCCGCACGCGTAGTTGATCCAGAGGAAGCGCCGCCAGCCCCGGTTGGCGGCGCTCGCGCGTTCGTCGGGGACGGACCAGTAGGGCGCGGCGGTGAGGAGGTACGGGACCGCGAGCACGGCGGCGAGGGGGCCGGGCCACGCGGCGCCGAGCATCGCGACGCCCGCGGCCGCCCAGGCGAGGACCGCGAGCCGCGTGGTCCGGGCGGCGCCCAGCACCGTCGCGATGGAGGCGATGCCGCCCTCCCGGTCGGGGACGACGTCCTGCACCGCCCCGAACGCGTGGCTGCCGACGCCCCACAGGAAGAACGCGAGCAGCAGCAGCCAGAGCGCCGGGGTGAAGACGGCGCCGGCGAGCACGAGGCCGTAGAGCGCCGGGCTGACGAAGTGGAAGCTCGATGTCGCCGAGTCGAGGAACGGGACCTCCTTGAACCGCAGCCCCTTCACCGAGTAGGCCAGCACGGCGAAGACGCTCGCCGCGAGCACCAGCCAGGACAGCGGCGAGCCGACCAGGACGAGGAAGACCAGGAACGGCACGTTCGTCGCAGCGGCCGCGATCAGTGTGCGCCGATGCATGCCCCGGTCAAGCAGGGCGCCCTCCGCGCCGCCCTTGCGCGGGTTGCGCAGGTCCGACTCGTAGTCGAACACGTCATTCACCCCGTACATCGCCAGGTTGTACGGGATGAGGAAGTAGAGCGTGCCGACGATCAGCACGGCGTCGACCCGGCCCGTGGTGACCAGGTAGGCGGCGGCGAACGGGAAGGCGGTGTTGATCCAGCTCAGCGGGCGGGAGGCGAGCAGGAGCTGGCGCGCGGCGGACGGAGCCAGGGTCGTGGTCATCGGCTGCTCCGGTCGTGGGTGCGGGCGTCCGCCGTCGGTTCGTGAGCGCTGGTCGACTCCTCGGGCCTCGGCCGAAGCAGCAGCCAGAGACCGGGGAGCAGCAGGAGCCCGGCGACGGGATAGGCGAGATCCTCGATCGGGACCAGGCCGAGGTGCGCGCCGGAGATCGCGGCCGAGGCGTAGGTCATCAGCCCGGCCGCGATCATCAGGTTGTCGAAGACGGCCGTGAGCACCACCAGCATCGCGCCGGACACGACGGCCGGGACGGTCCACCGCCGGACGAGGCGCGCGCGGTCCGGCGCGCGCACGAGGCCGGCGACGAGCACGGCCGCGGCGAGCGCGAGGAACGCCGCGCTGAGCAGGGGGTACGTCATCCGCGCTCCCGCCGGTCGAGCAGCGCGCGCGTCCCGGAGAGCAGGACCAGCGTCAGGTAGCAGAGGAACGCCAGGAAGACCGGCTCCTCCAGCGGGAGCTGCGGCGCGAGCTCGATCCCGGTCATGAACGGGGAGCGCCCGCGGGCGAAGACGCCGAGCGCGATGCCGAGCACATCCCAGGCGAGGAAGAAGACCAGCCCGGCCGCGAGCACCAGCCCGGCCCGCCGTGCCGCGCCGCCACGCCAGAAGACCAGGGCGAACCGCCGGTCGAGCAGCACGAGCGCACCGAGTGCGACCAGGAGGCAGGCGAGGTAGGCGACGCTCACGGGACCCGTTCTCCCGCGGTCGCCTGGCGGAGCGGTTCCGGCAGCGGCGCCGCGCTGTCGTCGCCGCGCAGGCGTTTGAGGACGAGCTCCGCGCTGATCAGGCACATCGGGAGGCCGATCCCCGGGATGGTCGACGATCCCGCGTACAGGAGGCCGTCGACCCGCTTGGACGCGTTGCCAGGCCGGAAGAACGCGCTCTGCCGGAGGGTGTGCGCGAGCCCGAGCGCGCCGCCCATCCAGGCGTTGAAGCCCTGCGCGAAGTCGTCGGGCCCGACCGTGCGGCGCACGACGATCCGGTCGGCGAGGTTCGGGATGCCGGCCCACGCCCCGACCTGGGCGACCGCCGCGTCGACCGTCTTCTCCACCAGCCGGTCGCCCGCGCCGTCCACGCCGCCGCGGCCGATCGAGACGTCGGCGGCCACGGGGACGAGCACGAAGAGGTTCTCGGAGCCCTGCGGCGCCACGCCGGGGTCGGTCGCGCTCGGCTTGCAGACGTAGAGCGACGCCGGGTCGGGGATCACCGTGCCGCGGCCGAAGCCGCGGCGTGCGCCGTAGATGCGCGCGAAGCCGGCCTCCCAGTCGGTGGTGAAGAAGAGGTTGTGGTGGGTGAGCTCCGGGAGGGACCCGCGGACGCCGAGCATGGCGAGCACGGCGCCGGGGCCCGGGTCGCGGCGGTCCCAGCTCCGCTCGGGGTGGGTGCGCAGCGCCGGCGGCAGCAGCTCGGTCTCGGTGTGGTGGAGGTCGGCTGCGGAGACCACGATGTCCGCCTCCGCGACCCGTGGGGTTCCCGCGCGGTCGACGTACTCGACGCCGGTGGCGCGGGCCTTCCGGTCCCGCCCCGGCTCCGTGCGGATCGCGGTCACCCGCGCCCCGGTCACCAGGTCGGCGCCCGCGGCCTCGGCAAGCGCCGCGATCCGCCGGATCAGCTCGGCGAAGCCGCCCAGCGGGTAGCGGACCCCGTCGTCCAGGTCGAGATGGCTCATCAGGTGGTACATGCTGGGCGCACGCCCGGGCGAGGTGCCGAGGAAGACCGCCGGGTAGCCGAGGAGCTGACGAAGCCGGGTGTCGCGGACGAAACCCGCGGCGTAGCGGTCGAGCGGTTCGAGCAGGAGCCGCGCCAGCCTCCCGGCGCGGCGGAGGACGGCGGGGTCCAGCAGCGGGCCAGGTGTCGCGAACGTCGCGTAGAGGAAGCGGTCGACGGCGAGCCGGTAGGTCTCGGCCGCGCTCGCCAGGTAGCGGTCGAGCGCGGCTGCGGCGCCGGGCTCCACGCTCTCGAACAGGGCGCGGTTGCCCCGGCCGTCGGCCCGGACGTCCAGTGGAGCGCCGCCGGACTCCGCGAACAGCCGGTAGCCGGGGTCGAGGGTGACGAGGTCGAGCTGCTCCGCCGCGCTGGTCCCGAGCAGCCGGAAGAAGTGGTCGAACACCTCCGGCATCAGGTACCAGGACGGGCCGGTGTCGAAGCGGAAGCCGTCCGCCTCCCAGAGCCCGGCCCGGCCGCCCAGAACGTCGTGCTGCTCGAGCAGGGTGACCCGGCGGCCGTCCTTCGCGAGCAGCGCCGCGGTGGCGAGTCCCGCGATGCCGCCCCCGATGATGACGACTCGGCCCTCGGCCATCGGACGCTCCGTCACCGCAGCACCCCGGTGGAGGCCCGCAGCAGGATCGCGAGCTTCGTGGCGTTGGGCACCCGCACCCGGCGCTGGAGCAGCTCGGGGGCCGGCGTCCGCCGGATCCGGTCGCTCAGCTCCGAGAACAGGCCGTGGGCGGCGGCGATCGCGCGGCGGCAGTTCTCCGGCAGTTCCGGGATGGCGTCCGCCGCGGCGCCCAGGTCGCAGTCGATGTCCACGACCAGGGCGAGCTTCTGCCGCTCGGTGAGGCGTGCGGGGTCGATACCGGGGAAATAGCTGCGGCCGAGCTCGGCGTAGTCGACGGCGAGGTCGCGCAGGAAGTTGATCTTCTGGAACGCCGCGCCCAGCCGGCGCGCGCCAGCCTCCAGCCGGCGCCGGGTCGCGTCGGGCACCGGCGAGTCGGCGAGGAAGACGGCGAGGCACATCAGCCCGACGACCTCCGCGGAGCCGTAGACGTAGGCGCTCAGCTCGTCCGCGCTGAAGTCGACCGGGTCGAGGTCCCGGCGCATGGAGGCGAAGAACGGCCGGGTCAGCTCCGCGCCGAAGCCGGCCGAGCGCGCGGCGCGGGCGAACGCGTGGACGACGACGTTGGCGCTGTAGCCGGTGCGCAGCGCCTGCTCGGTGTCGTCCTCCAGCGCCGCCAGCACCTCCCCGATCTGCTCGGTGGTCAGCCCGGCCTCGGCCGCCGCGCCGTCGACGATCTCGTCGGCGACCCGCACGAGCGCGTAGACGTCCTCGACCAGGGGGCGGACGGACGGCGACAGCAGCCGCGTGGCCATCCCGAACGAGGTGGAGTACTCGTGGATGATCGTCGCGGCGCTGCGGTGGGCGGCCCGGCTGTACAGCGTGAGGTCGGTGTCGGTGACGGTGACGAGCGCCGGGCGCCCGTCGGGAGAGGTCTCCGACGCCGACGGCTCGGTGCGGGTCATGCGGTCCTCCCGACGCAGCCGTGGGCGACGCCGGTCAGCGTCGCGGCGAGGGCGGACGGCAGCAGCGGGGTGTCGAGCACCGCGACGGCCGCGGCGACCTGGTCGGCCAGGAGGCGCTCGGCGAAGTCGCGCGCCCCGCAGCGTTCGAGGCCTGCTGCCAGCTCGGCGGTGTCGTCGGGGCCGAGGTCGGCCCGCCCGAACAGCGGCTCCAGCTCGGGCCACTGCGCAGTGCCGCGCGCGAAGGCGATGAGCGTCGTCTCCTTGCCCTGCTGCAGGTCGCCGACCACGGTCTTGCCCGTCACGGTCGCGTCGCCGTACACCCCGAGCAGGTCGTCGCCGAGCTGGAAGGCGACGCCGACCAGCCGGCCGTAGTGGCCGAGCAGCTCCACCACGCCGTCGTCCGCGCCCGCCAGGAGGGCGCCGGCGGCGAGCGGCCCCGACACCGAGTACTCGGCGGTCTTGTGGGCGGTCATCGCGAGGACGTCGGGCAGAGCGCCGGCGGACATCCCGGTGGCCAGGCCGACGTCGGCCAGCTCCCCCGCGGCGGTGACGAAGACGGAGCGGTCGATCAGGTCCAGCAGCCGGGACCGTGTGGCCTCCTCGACCCCCAGGCGCGCGACGCGCTGCGCGGCGGCGTGCAGCAGCAGGTCGCCGGCGAGGATGGCCGCCGACTCGCCCCAGAGCCGGGCGCGGGGGAACCCGGCTCCCCGGAAGAGCGCGTCGGCGCTGAACTCGCCTGCGACGTTCGGACGACCGCGGCGCACCGTGTCTCCGTCGATCACGTCGTCGTGCAGCAGGAAGGCGCTGTGCAGGAGCTCGAAGGCGAGCGCGGTCTGGACCGCGGCGGCGCGTTCTGCGGCGGCGGGTTCTGCGGCGGCGGGTTCCGCGGCGCCGGCCAGACCGTGGAAGGCCGACAGCACGAGCCGCGGCCGGAGCCGCTTGCCGCCGCGGGAGGACTCCGCCACGGCCTGCCACAGGCGGGCGTATTCTTCGCCGTAGCGCGCGGCGTCGCGTTCGCGTGCGGCGAGGAAAGAGGACAGTTCGCGCTCGACGGAGCGCAGGTCCTCCTCGACGGGGTCGGGCGCAGTGGACTCCGCGTGGGGGCGGTGCTCCGTGAGTTCCGGGCAAAGCTGGGTCATATCGACCTCCTTTACCTAGCCTGGTTAGCAAATAACTTAGCACGCTTCTTACGCGAGGCAATAGGATGGCCGCATGAGTTCGAAAGAGGAGGCCCGGCGCATCTCCGGGTCGCTGATCGACCCGCGGGTGATCGACCCGCGGCAGGAACTCGTGCGCCACGACGACCTCAGCGACGACGAGCTGCAGCAGGTCATCGGCGTCCTGGACGCCGTCCGCGGCTGGCGGGAGGCCGAGCAGCGGCTCAGCCTCGAGTCGCGCACCGCGATGCAGCTCAACGAGACCGACATGAAGGCGCTGCGCTACATCATCGCCTCCGGGAACGCCAACGTCGCGGTCACCGCCGGTGCGCTCGCCGAGCACCTGCACATCTCGACCGCCTCCGTCACCAAGCTGCTCGACCGGCTGGAGCGGGCCGGGCACATCGTCCGCAGGCCGCACCCGACCGACCGACGCGCGGTCACGGTCGAGATCACCGAGGAAACGCACCGTCAGGTGCGCCGGACGATGGGCATGCAGCACGCCCGGCGTTTCGAGGTCGCCCGCGCGCTCAGCTCAGCGGAGCGCGAGATCGTGACGCGCTTCCTTCACGACCTCGCCGCCACCACGCTCGTCACGGCTCCGCCGGAGTGACCCCTCCCGCAGCCTCGGCGCGCGCCCGCTCGGCGCGCGCCGCCCGCTCGGCCTCCACGACGATCCGCTCGGCCATCCCCGCGAAGATGATGCCGTGGAACGGCAGGATCGCCAGCCAGTAGAGCCGGCCGGCGAGCCCGTGCGGGAAGAACACGGCGCGCTGACGGTAACGCGACCCGGCGCCGTCCGGCGTGACGCCGAGTTCCAGCCAGGCCAGGCCAGGGACCCGCATCTCGGCGCGCAGCCGCAGCGATGAGCCGCGGTCGAGGCGCTCGACGCGCCACCAGTCCAGCGCGTCCCCGGTCTGCAGCCGGTCGGCGTCGCGCCTCCCCCGCCGGAGGCCCACGCCGCCCGCCAGCTTGTCCAGCCAGCCGCGCAGCGCCCAGGCGAGCGGGAACGAGTACCAGCCGCGGTCGCCGCCGATCCCCTCGATGACGCGCCAGACCTCCTCCGGCGGCGCGGCGCTGGTGCGTTCGCGTACGTCGGTGTAGACGGTGTGGCCCGACCAGTCCGGGTCGCTCGGCAGCGGGTCGCTGGGAGCCCCGGACACCGAGGCGTCCTGCCAGCTCGTCTCGACGGTCCCGGCGCTCAGCCGCGCCAGCGCGAGCCGGACGGACGCCCGGTACCCGGTGAGACCGCCCTCCGGCGGCGGGATCACGGCGTCGATGTCGTGCTCGCGCATCACGCAGTCGTACTGCAGCGACTCGATGATGGGCACGGCGAGCGCCCGCGGGATCGGCGTGACGAGGTTCACCCACTGCGACGCCAGCCACGGGGTGAACACGGGCAGCGAGGCGATGGGGCGCTCCCGCAGCCCGGCCTCCAGCGCGTAGCCGTTCATCATCTGCCCGTAGCGGAGGATGTCGGGGCCGCCGATGTCGAAGGCGCGCGACACTTCCGGCGGCAGCTCGGCGGCCGCCAGCAGGTAGTGCAGCACGTCGCGCACCGCGATCGGCTGGATGCGGTTGCGGACCCAGCGCGGCGCCGGCATGTACGGGAGGACGTCGGTGAGCTGCCGGATCATCTCGAACGACGCCGAGCCGGAGCCGATGACGACGCCGGCCTGCAGCACGACCGTGGGCACGCCGGAGTCCAGGAGGATGCGGCCGACGGCGACGCGCGAACGCAGGTGCCGGGACAGCGGCCCGTCCGGGTGCAGCGCGCCGAGGTAGACGATCCGGCCGACGCCCGCCGCCGCGGACGCCTCGGCGACGGCGCGCGCGCCGTCCGCCTCCTCCTCGTCGAAGTCGCCGGTCGCGCGCATGGAGTGCACGAGGTAGTACACGACGTCGACATCGCGCACCGCCTCCGCGACGGACGCGCGGTCGTGCAGGTCGCCCCTCACCACCTCGACGTCCGGCGCCCAGGGCACGTCGGTGAGCTTGAGCGGCGAGCGCACCAGCACCCGGACGCGGTAGCCGCGCTCCAGGAGGCGGGGCACCAGCCGGCCGCCGATGTAGCCGGTGGCGCCGGTGACGAGGACGCGTCGAGGTTCCACGGCCCGACCCTACCCCCGGCGCAGGAAAATCCCTCCGGGCGGTTTTCCCGCGCCGAATGGCTGCATCGACCGGGATTCCGGTACGGTTCTCGCATGGGCAAGCTCGTTTACGGCGGTACGACCGAGATCGGATTCGAGGACAGAGTCCTCGCGCACCTCCAGATCGTCGTCGGACTCAAGCTGCGGCGCAAGGAAGGCTTCTTCTTCTCCTGGCGCGACGAGCAGGGCGTCGGCGACGGCCGGAGCGCCATCTGGGTCGACCCGGCCATCCCGCTGCTGTTCCGCTACAGCGGCGGTCGCCAGCCCTCCATCAACAAGCAGTGGCTGGAACAGCTCACCCTGTCCTCCAACAGCGCCCAGGGGCTCCAGCTCACCGAGGAGATCGGCGCGCTCGGCGCCGACGAGGTCAACGCCGACTCGCCTCCCGGGCGATGACCCCGCGCTGATCGCGCGCCGGCTGGCGTCGTCGCCGCCAACTCGCTGGGAGAAGTTCAGCGATGCTTGATCGCCTCCCGGGCCGCCCCTATCCTGGCCGTGATCGTGGCAGAACGGAGGCGCGCCATGACACCGGAATCAGACGAACCACTCGCAGCCGCCGGGCCGGCCGAGGCTCCCGTGGCGGAGACCGTCGCGGGCCCCGCGGACGCGGAGGCAGGCGCCGAGGACACGGGCGCTGCCGAGGCCGCCGAGGGTGACCACCCCGGCGACATCCCGTTCGAGCAGGCTGTCGTAGAACACGAGAACCCCGCGCTCGGCTGAGTTCGTCTCAACCGGAGCCCGGGGTTCCCAGGAGTGTGTCCTGCGCGACGCTCAGCGCAGGTATTCGAGCAGTTCGGGGCTGCGCAGCCGCTTGAGGCTGCGGGTCTCGAGCTGACGCACGCGCTCGCGGGTGATGCCGTAGACCGCGCCGACCTCGTCCAGGGTCATCGGCTTCTGGCCGTCGAGCCCGAAGCGCATCCGGACGACCTTGGCGTCGCGCGGCGGGAGCTCGCGGAGGCGCTCCTCCAGGTCGCGGTGGCGGAACTCGACCTCCACCGACTCCGACGGTCCGGGGGCGTCGCCGTCCTCGATCAGGTCGCCGAGCTCGGCGCCCTCGTTCTCGCCGACCGGCACGGCCAGCGATACGGTCTCCGAGTCGCTCATCTGCAGCTTGTGGACTTCGGCCGGCGTTAGGTTGGCGGCCTCCGCCATCTCCTCCAGCGTGGGCGTGCGGCCCAGCTCCCCGCCCAGGTCGCGGCGGATGCGGTCGAGCTTGTCGATCTTCTCGACGGTGTGCACCGGGATGCGGATCAGGCGGGCGGTGTCGGCGATGCCGCGCAGGATCGACTGGCGGATCCACCAGGTGGCATAGGTGGAGAACTTGTTGCCGGTGCGGTAGTCGAACTTCTCGACCGCGCGCACCAGGCCGAGGTTGCCCTCCTGGATCAGGTCCATCACCGCGAGCCCGCGTCCGGCGTACCGCTTGGCGATGCTGACGACGAGGCGGAGGTTCGCCTCGATGAAGCGCTCGAACGCGCGCTTGCCGTCGTCGGCCAGGTACTGCAGCTCCCGCTTCTCGCGCGGGGTCAGTCCGGGGCGCGTCGCCAGGCGGTCGCCGGCGAGCACGCCCACCTCGATCCGCTTGGCCAGGGCGACTTCCTCGTCCGCCGTCAGCAGGCGGGTTCTTCCAATGGAATTGAGGTAATCGCGAACTGGATCATTGGTCACTTCGAGCGTCGTCATCGTGTCATCCCATTCCATCGTGGGCAGTGAATTTCTGCCTCGATTCGGTACCTAACGGAATCAGATTGCTCAGTCCCCCAACAAGGGGTTGACAAGCGTGGTACACCCCGCTAGACGTGTCGCTTGCCTTCGCGCAAATGCTCGGATGTCTTCGAATACGCGGTTGTCAAGGGCCTGCAGGCCGAAACGGGACGCTCGTACTGTCCTGAAGATGAGCGAGCGATCATCGGATTCTCAGCGGAACACCGGACTCAAGACGATCCGGACCTCCATCCCGGCCCGAATGGACCGCCTCCCCTGGTCGCGCTTCCATTGGCTCGTCGTGGTGGGGCTCGGCACGGTGTGGATCCTGGACGGTCTCGAGGTCACCATTGTCGGAGCAATCGCGAGCCGGCTCACCGAGCCCTCGTCCGGACTCGGGCTCACCACCGCGCAGGTCGGCCTCGCCGCGGCGATCTACGTCGCCGGCGCGTGCGTCGGCGCGCTGTTCTTCGGCTACCTCACCGACCGGTTCGGCCGCAAGAAGCTCTTCATCGTCACGCTCGGTCTCTACCTGCTCGCGACCGTGCTCACCGCGTTCTCCGTGGCGCCCTGGATGTTCTTCGTGTTCCGGTTCTTCACCGGCGCCGGCATCGGCGGCGAGTACGCGGCGATCAACTCTGCGATCGACGAGCTCATCCCCGCCCGCCGCCGGGGTGTGGTGGACCTCGCCATCAACGGCTCGTACTGGCTCGGGACCGCCTTCGGCGCCGTCCTCACGGTTTTCCTGCTCAACACGGCGATCTTCCCGGCGAACATCGGCTGGCGCATCGCCTTCGGCCTCGGCGCGGTGCTTGGCCTGGTCATCCTGCTGGTGCGCCGCAACGTGCCGGAGTCGCCGCGCTGGATGTTCATCCACGGCCGCGACGAGGCGGCAGAGAAGGAAGTCGCCGGGATCGAACGCGACATCGAGAAGGAGCGCGGCTCCGCCCTGGAGGTCGTGCCGGACGACAAGGCCATCGAGATCCACCAGCGCCGTTCGACCGGGTTCGGCGAGATCATCCGGGTCGGCATCCACCAGTACCCGAAGCGCTCGATCCTCGGGCTGTCGCTGTTCATCGGCCAGGCGTTCCTCTACAACGCCGTGTTCTTCACCTACGCGCTCGTGCTCACGAACCTGCTGAAGGTGCCAGCCGACGTCGCGCCGTGGTCGCTGCTGCCGATCGCTGTGGGCAACTTCCTCGGGCCGCTGCTGCTCGGCCGGCTGTTCGACTCGGTGGGCCGCCGGTTCATGATCACGCTGTGCTACGTCGGCTCCGGCGTGCTGCTGATCGGCACCGCCCTGCTGTTCTCCGCGGGCGCGCTCGACGCCGTCTGGCTGACGGTCTGCTGGATGGTCGTGTTCTTCTTCGCCTCGGCGGGCGCGAGCGCGGCCTATCTGACCGTGAGCGAGATCTTCCCGATGGAGACCCGCGCCATGGCGATCGCCTTCTTCTACGCGGTCGGCACCGCGGCGGGCGGCATCGTCGGCCCGATCCTGTTCGGCCAGCTCATCGGCGGCGGCATCCAGTCCGTCGCGTTCGGGTATTACATCGGAGCGGGCCTGATGATCGCGGCGGGGCTGGTAGAGCTCTTCCTCGGCGTGGACGCGGAGCGGAAGTCGCTGGAGGACATTGCGGCGCCGCTGTCGGCGGGGACGCCGGCGCAGTCGGCCGCGAAGCGCTAGCGGTCAGCTCAGGAGCTCCAGCAGCGCGGGCTCGGGAGCGCGGCCGCCGCGGGCGTCGATGACCTCCCCCGACCGGTAGCGGTCGAACACCCGCGGGTCGATGTAGCTGTTGCGCGCGATGGCCGGGGTGTTGCCGAGCGCCTGCGCCGCCTCGGCCACCGCGGCCGTGACGCGCTTGGCGCGCTGCGCCTCCTTGGTCGCCAGGCCCAGCTCGGCGAGCGCCTTCGCGGCGACGATGGTGCCGTGCAGCGTCCGGAAGTCCTTGGCCGTGAACTCGCCGCCGGTCTGCCGCTGGATGTACTCGTTCAGCGACGCCGGCCGGATGTTGTGCCAGGTTCCGTCCTTCCACGACAGCAGCCGGGAGCGCTGGCCGCGCACCGCCACGATCTCCGCCAGCAGCTCGGCCAGGTCGGCGTCCACGATCGTGCTCGACCACTTCTGCGCCGACTTCGCCGGGAAGGTCAGGGTCACCTCGTCCCCGTCGATCGCGACGTGCCGGCACAGCAGGGTGGTGAGGCCGCGGCTGCCGTTGGCGTGCAGGTACTCCTCGCTGCCGATCCGGAGGCTGCCGAGGTCGATGATCCGGAACGCCGCCGCGAGGATGCGGTCGCGCCCGAATCCCTCCTGCCGGAGATCCATCGTGACCTTGCGGCGAGCGCCGGGCAGAGTCTCGGCCAGCTGGGCGGCGCGCTCGAACTTGATGCGGTCCTGATGCAGCCGCCACGACTCGTGGTAGAGGTACTGCCGCCTCCCGGCCGCGTCCGTCCCGACCGCCTGGATGTGGCCGCGGGCGTCCGGGGAGATCCAGACGTCCTGCCAGGCCGGCGGGATGACCAGCGAGCGGATGCGCTCCAGCTCCCGCTCGTCGACGATGCGGTTGCCCGCTTCGTCCTCGTACACCGGACCCTTGGCAGACGAACGGCGGGCATACCCCGGCCCCGACGGGTCGCTGCGGCGCAGGCGCGTCACGCGGGCTTCTTCGTCTTCTTGGCGGGAGCCTTCTCCGCCTTCGCAGCGCCGGCCTTCGCGGCGGCACTCTTCGCCGGTGCACTCTTCGCCGGTGCCTTCTTCGCCGGTGCTTTCTCCGCGGCCGCCTTCGAGGACCCGCCTCCCCGGCTCCGCTCGACGCTGCGCTTCAGCGCCTCCATCAGATCGATGACTTCGCCGCCGCCCTTCTTCGCCTCCTCGGCCTCCTCGCCGAAGGTGGCGGCCGTGTCGATCGTCTCGCCCTGCTCGAGCTTGGCGTCGATCAGCTTGCGCAGCTCCTCCTGGTACTCGTCGCTGAACTTCTCCGGCTCGAAGTCGCCCGCGAAGCTCTCCATCAGGGCCGAGGACAGCGACAGCTCGCGCTCGGTGATCCGCGGAGTGGTCTCCAGCGCCGGGAACTCGGCGGCGCGGATCTCGTCGTGCCACAGCATGGTCTGCAGCACCAGGACGTTGCCGCGCACGCGCAGCGCGCCCAGCCGGGTCTTCTGCCGCAGCGCGAAGTTGACGATCGCGGTGCGGTCCTCGTCCTCCAGGGTCTTCCGCAGCAGCGCGTAGGCCTTCAGCGACTTGGAGTCCGGCTCCAGGTAGTAGCTGCGGTCGAACATGATCGGGTCGAGCTGGTCGTTGGGGACGAACTCCACGACGTCGATCTCGCGGCTGCGCTCGGCGGGCAGCGACTCCAGGTCCTCCGCGGTGAGGATGACCGTCCGCTCGCCGTCGTCGTACGCCTTCGCGATGTGCTCGTAGGGGATCGTCTTGCCGTCGATCTCGCACACGCGCTTGTAGCGGATGCGCCCGCCGTCGGCGTCGTGCACCTGGTGCAGCGCGACGTCGTGGTCCTCGGTCGCGCTGTAGACCTTCACCGGCACATTGACCAGCCCGAAGGTGATCGCTCCCGTCCATATGGCCCTCATGGCACCATCGTGTCCGCGCTTCCGCGGAAATTCAACAGTGGATGCCGCATCTGCCCCGGGCGCGCCGCACGGCGTACGGTATCGGCATGGTTGCGGAGGACACCGAGACCGTCTCGATCGACGGTCACCGGCTCAAGCTGACGAACCTCGACAAGGTCATGTACCCGGAGACCGGGACCACCAAGGCCGACGTGATCGGCTACTACAGCGCCATCGCCCACGTGATGATCCCGCACACGCGCGACCGCATCGCCACCCGCAAGCGCTGGGTGCACGGGGTCGGCACGCCGGAGAAGCCCGGCGAGGTGTTCTTCCAGAAGAACCTGGACCCGGCCTCCACGCCCGGCTGGGTGAAGACCCGCACCATCCGGCACAAGACCAGCGAGAACACCTACCCCCTGGTCAACGACCGGGCGACGCTGGTGTGGCTGGCGCAGATCGCGTCGCTGGAGCTGCACGTGCCGCAGTGGCGCGTCGGCCGCGGCGAGGCACGGCACAACCCCGACCGCCTGGTGCTCGACCTCGACCCGGGCGACGGCGCGACGCTGCAGGACTGCGCGGAGGTCGCCCGGCTGGCCCGCGCCATCCTCGCCGACATGGGGCTCGACCCGCTGCCGGTCACCAGCGGATCGAAGGGCATCCACCTCTACGCGCCGCTCGACGGATCGCAGACCAGCGACCAGGTCTCCGCGGTGGCGCACGAGCTGGCGCGGGCGCTGGAGGCCGACCATCCCGACCTGGTCGTCAGCGACATGAAGAAGGCGCTGCGCACGGGCAAGGTGCTGGTCGACTGGAGCCAGAACAACGGCGCGAAGACGACCATCGCGCCGTACTCGCTGCGTGGCCGGTTCCGGCCGACGGTGGCGGCGCCGCGGACCTGGCGGGAGCTGGCCTCGAAGGACCTGCGACACCTGGAGTACACGGAGGTGCTGGAGCGGGTGAAACGCCGCGGCGACCCGCTCGCGGACCTGTCGGCGGGGCGGGCAGCGGCCGAGGGCATCAGCGATGAGGGAATCAGTGCGGCGGGCTCCGACCGGCTGACGACTTACCGCTCGAAGCGCGACGCCGACAAGACGCCGGAGCCGGTGCCGTCGGTCAGCCCGGACGCGGTGGACGGCCGCTCGTTCGTCATCCAGGAGCACCACGCCCGGCGGCTGCACTGGGACTTCCGGCTGCAGCACGACGGCGTGCTCGTGAGCTGGGCGCTGCCGAAGGGGCCGCCGACCGACCCGAAGCAGAACCACCTCGCCGTGCATGTGGAGGACCATCCGCTGGAGTACGGCACGTTCGCCGGCGACATCCCGCACGGCGAGTACGGCGCGGGCCACGTCGACATCTGGGACCACGGCGAGTACGAGCTGGAGAAGTGGCGCGACGACGAGGTCATCGCCACCCTGCACGGGCAGCCGGACGGCGGGCTCGGCGGCGAGCCGCGCAAGTTCGCGCTCATCGCGACGAAGCAGGGCGGCGACGAGAAGAACTGGCTCATCCATCTGATGAAGGAGGCCGATGGGGTGAAGGTCGGCGCGACGAAGAAGAAGTCGCCCGCCCCCATCACCGACCCGCCCGTCTCCCCCATGCTCGCCACCCTCGGCTCCCGCGCCGACATCCACGACGAGTCCGAGTGGGCGTTCGAGATGAAGTGGGACGGCATCCGCGCCATCGCCGTCGTCCGCGACGGCGCCCTGCGGCTGAACACCCGCAACGGCATCGACGTCACCGCCACCTACCCCGACCTCGCCGGGCTCACCGGGCTCGCGGGCGACCACGAGCTCGTCCTCGACGGCGAGATCGTCACGCTCACTCCCCAGGGCCGGCCCGACTTCGGCCTCCTGCAGACCCGGATGGGCCTGACCCGACCGGCGGAGGTGCGCGCGGCGGCCGAGCGGGCGCCCGCGCACTACTTCGTCTTCGACCTGCTGGAACTCGACGGCGAGGACCTCCGCCGCCACCCCTACGACGAGCGCCGCGCCACGCTCCAGGAGACGCTGCGACCGCCCAAGGACGACCCGGTGCAGGTGCCTCCGGCCTTCGCCGGCGACGTCGACCACGCCATCGCCTCCTCGCGCGAGTTGGGCCTGGAGGGCGTCATGGCGAAGCAGCGCGACGGCACCTACGCGAGCGGCCGCCGCTCCCGCACCTGGATCAAGATCAAGCACCACCTCGCGCAGGAGGTCGTCATCGGCGGCTGGACCCCCGGCAACGGACGCCGCGCGAACAGCATCGGAGCGCTGCTGCTCGGCATCCCGGACGGCGACGGCCTGCGCTACGTGGGCAAGGTGGGCACCGGGTTCACCGACGCGATGCTCGACGACCTGGCGAAGAAGCTGGCCGCGCACCCGCGCACGACTCCCCCGCTGGAGGGCGTCCCGTCGGCCGACGCACGGGGCGCGCACTGGGTGCGGCCGGAGTACGTCGGGGAGGTCGAGTTCGCCGAGTGGACGGGCACCGACCGGCTGCGTCAGCCGTCCTGGCGCGGCCTGCGACCGGACAAGCGCGTCGACCAGGTGGTCAAAGAGAGCTGACCGGCGCGTACACCGCGAGCCCCGCGGGCAGGATGCGCAGGTCCAGCCCGTCGCCCGGCGTGCGGGTGGAGGCCTCCCCGTCGTGGGCGTAGCCCGGGTCCTCGTCGCGGGTGCGCAGCGAGATCCGCTCCGCGGTGAAGCCGTCGATCACCGGAGGACCCTGGAGGAACGGCAGCCGCGCCACCAGTGCGTCGGTGCGGCCACCGAACGCGAGCGCCACCGCACCGCGGGTCTTCGGCGTGTGCCCCGCGTCGAGGATGCGGATGTCCAGCAGGCCGTCGTCCAGCCGCCGACGCTCGATCGGGGCGACGGTGACCGGGTAGTAGCGGTCGACCCCGACGAACACCGACCACACCGACCGGCGGCGGCCGTCCACCTCCAGCTCGACCGGCGTGCTCTTCCGGACCACGCGGATGGCGGCGATCACGGCCGCGAGCGGCTTGCCCCAGCGGCCCTCGTGCCGCTCGCGCTCGGCGACGAACGCCGGGTAGACGCCGACCGAGGACGTGTTGAGCACCGTCCGCGTCACGGCGGCGTCGTCGTCGCCGCCGGCCCCCAGGCGCAGCTCGGCGACATCGACGCGTCGCCCCGTGCCCGCGCCGAACGCGTCGAGCGCGATCTCCAGCGTGTCGGCCCCGATCGCCTTCGCGAAGTGGTTGAACGTGCCGCCGGGCAGCACCAGCAGCGGGAGGCCGGCCACGCGCGCCTCGTGGGCCATCGCCGCCACCGTCCCGTCCCCTCCCGAGATGCCGAGCACACGCGGCGGGTCCTCTGACCCCAGCCGCTCCCGGACGAGCGCGGCGATGTCGTCGCCCTCCTGGAGCTCGTGCACGCGGGCCTCGGGGAACCGCTCGGCGAGCACCGGTCGCGGGTCCGGCCGGCCGAGCCCGGCGCCCGAGCCGGGATTGACCACGATGAAGGCGCCGGCGCCATGCGGGAGGACGGGCAGCTCGACCGTCTGCTCTGTCGGCGCGCCAGGGCGCACGACGGGGCGGAGCCTCCGGAGCGCCGGGCCAACGGCCTTCACCAGCACCGCCGCGCCCGCGCCGATCGCGGCGCCTCCGACGACGTCGGAGAACCAGTGCGCCCCGGTGTGCAGCCGCGAGTAGCCGACGCCCGCGGCGAGCGGGGCCAGCGCGGCCCCGGCGGCCGGCGAGTCGAGCGCGACCCCGGTCGCGAACGCCACCGCGCTCGCGGTGTGCCCGGACGGGAACGACGGGGAGGTCGGCGAACGGTGCAGCCGCCGCGCGACGGGGATGGCGGCCAGCGACGGCCGGTCGCCGCCGACGAGCTGCTTGCCCACGACGTTGGCGATCAGGCTGGCCACACCGAGCGAGACGAGCCCGCGGGCCGCCGCCCGCGGCTTGCCGAGCGCCACCAGCACGGCGGCGGCGGTGAACCAGAGCTTGCCGTGGTCGGCGGCGCCGCTGAGCAGGCGCCAGAACCGGTCGACCCCCTGCCCGGTCGTGCGACGGCCGATCCGGCGGGCCACGGCCTCGTCCGTACGGACGACGCGGTCGGGCAGGCTGAGCCGGGGCCTCCGGCGGCGGTCAGTCGACATGGCATCCAACCTACCCGCCGCGCGCGGGGCCGGAAGGGCGTGCGGGCGTGTCCGGACGGGCGATAGGATCGTCGTCGTGACCACGCACATCATCGCCGAGCCCCGCACCGAGAACGAGATCGACGCCGAGCACAGCGCTCTCGTCCGCAGCCTGAGCGCCACGCTGCCGCCGATGCTCGGCAACCTGCTCGCGACCCTCGTCGTGCTGGTCTCCCTCGTGCTCGGCGTCATCAGCCTGGTCGCGACCTGGACCGGCAACGCCCACGCGTTCCTGCCGCTCTTCCAGATGACGGTCGCCGGCACCATCGTGTCGCTCAACGCGCTCTACGCGCGCCGCACCTTCAGCTACGTCATCACGCTGATCGGCGCGATCCTCTGGCTCTGGGTCTCGGTCACCCCGTTCCTGCCGTTCTTCCAGGTCGTCCTGCAGGCCGTCACGGTCACGCTCATGGCCGCCGGCGTCGTCTTCTCCCTCGCGGCGGTGTCGCTCAGCAAGAAGCCGCGCTTCTGAGCGCCGGGCAGGCTCCCGGCACTAAGGAGCCCGACGATACGAGCGAGCCGCGGCTCGCGCACGCACGGCACTTCGTCGACCTCAGCCCGCTGAGGGAGTCGCCGGCGTTCGCCCGGCTCTGGATCGGCGGCGCGATCTCCGGCATCGGCGGCCAGATGACCATCGTCGCCGTCGGCCTCAACATCTACGACCTCACGCACTCGACGCTGGCCGTCTCCCTCGTCGCGCTGTTCGCGCTCGTGCCGATGATCGTCTTCGGGCTCTACGGCGGCGTGCTGGCCGACGCGTTCGACCGCAGGAAGGTCGCGCTCGTCACCGCTATCGCCGCGTGGGCCTCCACGGCCGGGATCGCCGTGTTCGCCTGGCTGCACATTCCCGTGGTGTGGCCGCTCTACATCCTCACGACGATCAACGCGGTCGCCGCGGTCATGATCGGCGCCACCCGGCAGGCGATCACGCCGCGCCTCCTGCCCGCGCGGCTGCTCCCCGCCGCCAGCGCGCTCGGCGGGATGAGCATGGGCGTCATGGTCACCGTCGGCCCCGCGCTCGCCGGCCTCCTGGTCGCGAGTGTCGGCATCCCGTGGACCTACACGGTCGACGTCATCCTTTTCACGGCGGCCTTCCTCGGGATCTTCACGCTCCCGTCGATCGTGCCGGAGGGCGAGCGGCAGAGCGCCGGGCTGTCCTCGGTGCTGCAGGGGCTGCGGTTCCTGAAGTCGGCGCCGAACCTGTCGATGACGTTCGTGCTCGACCTCATCGCGATGACGTTCGGACAGCCGCGCGCGCTGTTCCCGGCGGTCGGCGCGCTGCTCATCGGCGGCGGCCCGGTGACGGTCGGCATCCTGACGGCGGCCGGCGCGGTCGGCGTGCTGGTGTCGAGCGTGTTCTCCGGCCGGCTCGGGGGCGTCCGGTGGCAGGGCCGTGCGGTGGAGCGGGCGATCATCGTCTACGGCGCCTCGATTCTCGGCTTCGGCATCGTGCTCGCCGTCGTCGCGTTCAGCGGGACGGCCGGCGGCGCCGCCTCGATCGCCGACGCGAACCTCCCCGCGCTGATCGCGGCCACCGTGCTGCTCGCGGCCTCCGGCGCGGCCGACAACGTGAGCTCGATCTTCCGGATGACCATCCTGCAGGCCTCGGCGCCCGACGTGATGCGCGGCAGGCTGCAGGGCGTGTTCACGGTGGTGGTGACCGGCGGCCCGCGGCTCGGCGACCTCTACATCGGCGTGCTCGCGCTCACCGGGGCGCTCTGGTTCCCGCCGCTGCTCGGCGGCCTCCTGATCGTGGTACTGGTCGCGACCATCGTGCGCATCAAGCGGGGCTTCCGCGACTACGACGCGCTCGCCCCCACGCCCTGAGCCGCGCCGCCTTTCTGGCGTCAGCGGGTGCGGATGCGGCGGGCCAGGCGCGGGTAGTCGATGACGAGGCCGTCCTCGTCCACGCCGATGTCCGCCATGAACCCGCTGCCGACGCTGCGGAACCGCACCACCGAACGGCCCGCCCCCGCGTCGAACGGCGCGGCCGCGCTGTACGCCTGCCGGCTCGCGACCACCGCGAGCGACGGGAGGTCGACCCACGCCATCGTGAGCTCGGTCTCCTCCAGCCCCTGCAGCGCGCCGAGCCGGAGGATCGGCATGGTGTTCGTGACGGGGCAGAGCGCCAGGTCGCAGTCGAGCGCGCCGCCCAGGCTCCCGGGATCCGCGATCCCCGGAGCGGCCATCGGCTCGTCGTGGTAGCGGTCGTCGCCGTGCGTGTACGACTCGGAATCCCAACGGCCGTGGGCGTCGCGGGTGAGGACGAGCCAGCGGGTGAAACCACGGCCGTCCACCGCGACCGACAGCCGGGAGGTCACCCAGTCGGGCCCGGTCTCCAGCGCCCAGCTCGTGACGTAATCCGTCGTGCGGGAGGTGCCGAGCGCGTCCAGTCGGTCGGGCGCGAGGGTGACGACCGCCGCCTCCAGCCGCTCCGGATCCTCGTCGCCGACCCACTCCACGTGCCGCACCGCTCCGCGCATCGCGTCCTCCGTCGCTCGTGCGGCCGCCCAGGTGCCGCCCGAGCAGCACGATACGCCCCCGGACCCGTCCGCGGTCAGGCGGCGATCGACCTGCCCGGCAGCGGCTCGGGCGCGGGCGGCCCGACGTAGCGCGACGACGGCCGCAGAATCTTGCCGTCCGCCGCCTGCTCCAGGATGTGCGCCGTCCAGCCGACCACGCGCGCCGCCGCGAACGTCGGCGTGAACAGTGCGCGCGGGATGCCGCACAGCTCCATCACGACACCGGCGTAGAACTCGACGTTCGTGTGCAGCCCGCGCCCGGGCTTCAGTTCCTCGAGGAGCTGCTGGACGCGCTCCTCGACCCGCACCGCGAAGTCCACCCGCTCGCCGCCGAAGCCTTGCGCGACCTCCCGCAGCAGCACCGACCGCGGGTCCTCGGTGCGGTAGACCGCGTGACCGAAGCCCATCACCCGGCCGCCCGAGCGCACGGTCTCGGTGATCCACGCGTCGATCCGGTCGGGCGTGCCGATCGCGTCGAGCGTGTCGAGCGCCCGGCTGGGCGCGCCGCCGTGCAGCGGGCCGGACAGGGCGCCCAGCGCACCGCCGACCGCCGCCGCGACGTCCGCGCCGGTGGACGCGATCACCCGGGCGGTGAAGGTGGAGGCGTTGAAGCCGTGGTCGATCGCGGCCGTGAGGTACGCGCTGAGCGCGTACTCGTGAGCGGGGTCCGGCACGCGCCCGGTGATCAGGCGGAGGTAGTCGGCGGCGTAGCCGAGGTCGCTGCGCGGCTCCGGTGGGGTCCGGCCCTCCGCGTACGCGTGCAGGGACGCCAGCAGCACCGGCGTGATCGCGGCGACCCGGATCGCGTCGCGGAGCCGGGCGTCCTCGTCCTCGTCGTAGACGGGGCGCATCCCGTCCGCGGCGGCCACCGCGGCGAGCGCCATCCGGAGCCCGGCCAGCGCGTCACCGTCGGCGGTCAGCCGGGCGATCGCGGGCAGGAGCTCGGCGACCGGCTCCGGGATGCGCCGCGCCTCGGCGATCCGGGCCCGGAAGCCCGCCAACTCCTCGGCGGACGGCAGCTCGCCGAACAGCAAGAGGTACCAGGCGTCCTCGAACGTGCGCTCGCGCGCCAGGTCGATAGCCGAGTACTGGCGGTAGTGGTAGAAGCCTTCGTGCCCGCGCACGTCGCCGAGCGCGGTGGTGGCGGCGACCACGTTGGTCAGTCCGCGCGGGACGTCGATGAGGGTGTCGTTCATGCGGTCCATGCCAGTAGTGTGAACGTGGATGCTACGCACGTCAACGTTGATCGGATCAATATGAGCGACCTCCCGCGGCTCACCGCCGAACAGACCGCCGAGCGCCTCGGGGTGAAGCTCGCGACGCTGTACGCGTACGTCGCGCGCGGCCTGCTCACCCGCGAGCGCACCGCGGCAGGGTCGAGCTTCGACCCGCTGGAGGTGGAGGCCTTCGCCGCGGCACGCCGCCGCCGCGCCTCTCCCGCGCCGCCGCGCTCGGACGGCCGGCCGCTGATGGTGATCGAGACGGACTTCGCGCTGATCGACGACGGCGAGCTGTACTACCGCGGGCGCGCGGCCGCCGAGCTCGCGCGAGAGCCGTTCGAGGTCGTCGCGCGCTGGGCGCTCACCGGGCGGTGGGAGGCGTCGGCCCGGTTCGCGCCGGGTCCCGGGCTGGCGGCCGCCCGGCGAGTCGCGGCGGCGCTGCCGGCCGGCGCAGGCGACCGCGACCGGCAGCTCGTCGCTGTCACGGCGCTGGCGGCGGCGGACCCGCTGCGCACGTCGCTGGAGCCGGAAGCGGTGGCGGGCGCGGCGGAGCGGCTGATCGCGGGGATGGTGGAGGTGCTGCCGGAGAAGTCGTCCTCGCAGGGCGACGGCCTGGCCGCCACCCTCTGGTCCCGCCTCTCCCCGCTCCCCGCCTCCCCCGAAGCCCTGCGCACTCTCAACGCCGCCCTGGTCCTCCTCCTGGACCACGACCTCGCCGTCTCCACGCTCGCCGCCCGCGCCGCCGCCTCCGCGCGCGCGACCCCCTACGCCGTGGTGGTGGCGGGCCTCGGCGCGCTCGACTCCCCGCTGCACGGCAACGCCAGCCGCGCCGCGCACCGCATGCTCGCCCGGATCGCCGCCGGGGAGGAGCCCGCCCGGGTCGTCGCCGACGCCGTGGTGGACGGCCGCGGGCCGGTCCCCGGCTTCGGCCAGCCGCTCTATCCCGCGGGAGACCCGCGCGGGCGCATCCTGCTCGGGATGCTCGCCGACACCCCCGGCGCCGGGTCCGTGGTGGCGGCCGTCGACGCGCTGGCCGCGCTGCTGCGCGACCGCACCGGCGCCGCTCCGAACGTGGACCTCGCCCTCGCCGCGCTCTCCTTGGCGGGCAGGATGGCCGACGACGCCGGCGAGGTGATCTTCGCGACCGCCCGCACCGCCGGCTGGATCGTGCACGCCCTCGCCGAGTACCGCGAGCCTCCGCTGCGCCTCCGGCCGGTCGGCCGCTACACCGCGCAGGCGTAGCGGCCGACCCGCGGGCTCACCGCCGCAGCGCCTTCCGCGCCAGCCTGTTCCCCAGGAACTGCGCCGCCTGCACCAGGACCACGATCGTCAGCACCGCGATCCACGTCACCACCCAGTTGTAACGCTGGTACCCGTACGAAATCGCGAAGTCCCCGAGGCCTCCGCCGCCCAGGCTCCCCGCGACCGCCGACAGGTCCACGATGGCCACGAACACGAACGTGTAGCCGAGGATCAGCGGGCCGAGCGCCTCCGGGATGAGCAGCGTGGAGATGATCCGCCACGGGCTCGACCCCATCGCGCGCGCCGCTTCGATCACACCGGGGTCGATGGTGACCAGGTTCTGCTCGACGATGCGCGAGATCGCGAAGGTCGCCGCGATGGTCATCGGGAAGATCGCCGCGGGCGTGCCGAGGAACGTCCCCAACACCGCCTGCGTCAGCGGCGCGACCGCGGTCATGAAGATGATGAACGGGATCGGCCGGACGAAGTTCACCAGCACGTTCAGCACCGCCGACAGAACCCGGTTCTCCAGCAAGCCGCCCGGCCGCGTGGTGTAGAGCAGCACGCCGAGCGCGAGTCCGAGCACGCCGCCGAGCACGAGCGTCGCCACGACCATCCACAGGGTCTGCCCGATGGCGGTCAGGTACACCGGCCAGAGCGTCGACCAGTCCGTCATGCCGCCACCTCCTCGACCTCGGTCACCGTTCGCAGCTCCGCCACCAGGGCGTCCACCGCCTCCGGCTCGCCGAGCAGTTCCAGCGTCAAGCTCCCGAAGGAGCGGCCCTGCAGCGCCGAGATGCCGCCGTAGACGATCTCGAACCGCACGCCGTGCCGTCCGACCGCGTCGGAGAGCACCGCGCCGAGGCGGCCGTCGTCGTGGATGCGCGCCGAGACGATCCGGCCGGCGTGCTTACCGCGCAGCCGCTCGATGTCGGCCTCCCCCGGCTGGTTGCGCAGCACGGTGCCGACGAAGCGCTGCGAGGTCGCCGTCTGCGGGTCCGAGAACACCTCGAACACGGTCCCGAGCTCGATGATCCGGCCGGCGTCGAGCACGGCGACCCGGTCGGCGATGGAGCGGACGACCTCCATCTCGTGAGTGATGACCACGATGGTGACGCCGAGCTCCGCGTTGACTCGTTTGAGCAGCGCCAGCACGTCGGCGGTGGTCTCCGGGTCGAGGGCGCTGGTCGCCTCGTCGGCGAGCAGGATGGCGGGGTTCGTGGCGAGCGCCCGGGCGATGCCGACGCGCTGCTTCTGGCCGCCGGAGAGCTGGTCGGGGTACGCCCACGCCTTCTCGGTGAGGCCGACGAACGCGAGCAGCTCGGTGACGCGCTCCGTGCGCTTGTCCGCCGGCCAGCCCGCCACCTTGAGCGGGTAGGCGATGTTCGCGAACACGGTGCGCGAGCGGAACAGGTTGAACTGCTGGAAGATCATCCCGATCCCGGCCCGCACGCTCCGGAGGTCGCGCTCGCGCAGCGTGGTCAGGTCGCGGCCGTCGACGATCACGGAGCCTGCGGTCGCGTGCTCCAGCGCGTTGATGAGCCGCAGCAGCGTGCTCTTGCCCGCGCCGGAGTAGCCGATGATGCCGAAGATCTCGCCGCGCTCGATGGTCAGGTCGATGTCCGAGACGGCGGAGACCGCGGCGTCGCCCGAGCGGAAGCTCTTGGTGACGCCGCGGAACTCAATGAGGGCGCTCACGCCTACTTCGCCGCCTTGATGGACTTCTCCAGCGAGTGCAGGATCGCGAGGAGGTCGGCCTGCGGCTTCTGCACGAGCACGGCGGTGTTCTTGGAGTCCGCGAGCACCGCGTCCTGCACGGCCTTCGTGTGGTAGAGGTCGGCGATCTTCAGGAAGGTCGCGTTGTCCTTGTCCTTCGCACGGGCGACGAACGCGTTGATGTACGGCTCCGCCGCGGAGCTCTTCGGGTCGTCCTGGAAGAGCGCGGACTTCGGGTCGATGCCGGCCGGGCCGACGAAGGTGTTGTTGATCACCGCGGCGTCGGCCGAGTCGAGCGCGGGAGCGGTCTGCGCCGCGTCGACGGGAAGCACCGTGACCTTCGACGCCGCGGCGTCGATGTCGGCGGGCGTCGAGAGCGTGGTGCCGCCGTTCTTCAGCTTCAGGAGGCCGGCCTTCTGCAGTACGATCAGCGCGCGCGCCTGGTTGGTGGGGTCGTTCGGGATGGCGATCTTCGCGCCGGCCGGGAGCGCGTCCAGCGAGTGGAACTTCTTCGAGTAGAGCGACAGCGGAACGACGTAGGTCGAGGCGATCGGCACCAGGTTCTGGCCCGACTCGACGTTGTAGTTCGCGAGGAACTGCAGGTGCTGGAACAGGTTGAGGTCGAGCTGGCCGTTCGCCAGCGCCGGGTTGGCTTGCGTGTAGTCACGGAAGCCGACGACCTGGATGTCGATGCCCTCCTTGGCGGCCTCGCTCTTCAGGATCGGCCAGTACGGCGCAGACTGCTCGGTCGTGCCGATCTTCACCGCGACCGTCTTGCCGGAAGCGTCGGCCGAGCCGCTGTTGTTCGCGTTGACGACCGCGACGACACCGCCCACGATGGCGAGGACCGCGACGACGGCGATGCCGACGATCCACGGGGTCTTCGAGCGCTTCGGCTTCTCGGGGAGTGCGGGGACGGTTCCGGGCGGGGTGGCGTCGCGCATGGCTGTGCCTCTCTTGTGAAGGGGTGTGATGTGCCGGCGAACGGTTGGCGGCACATCGAGCCTTCCAAGCGGAGACCGCGAGGGCAAAACGCGTTCCGTAATGTGACGACGCCGGTCCGCGTCGTCGGACGGCCGATTGAGGTGCGAACGCTCTGGCTGGGCGCCACGGGCTTCGCGAGAATCGGAAGTACGTGTGCGCCGGAGGCCATTGGGGGACCTCCGGCGCACACCGCGCCTGCGCCCGCCTTGCGGGGAGGCTGCGCCTCCTACGCGGGCTGCGCCGCCGACTGCAGGATGCGCACCATGTTGCCGGACGGGTCGCGGAACGCGCAGTCCCGCGGGCCCCACGGCTGGTCCTTCGGCTCCTGGAGGACCTCGGCGCCGCTGGCGCGCACGCGCTCGAACACGCCGTCGAGGTCGTCCTCGGTGCGGAAGACGACATTGGTCAGCACGCCCTTGGCGACGAGCTCCTGGATGGCGTCGCCGTCGGCCTGCGAGCGGCCGGCATACGGGTCGGAGAGGACGATCTCGGTGCCCGGCTGACCCGCGACGCCGAGGGTGATCCAGTGGTGGCCGCCCGACTCGACGTCGTTGAGGACGTCCAGCCCCAGCGCGTCACGATAGAAGGCGAGGGACTCCTCGGGGTTCGTGACGGTGATGTGCGAGTACTGCAGCGAAATGGTCATACCGCCACTCTAGGAACGGCGCGACCGCGGCGCTTCTCCATTCCTGCTCAGTCCGTTTCAGCCCGGGATCGGCTTCGAGCGCCCATCTCAACCCAGCCCAGACCGCGCTCAACCGGGGATCGGCTTCGAGCGCCCATCTCAACCCAGCCCGGACCGCGCTCAACCGGGGATCGGCTTCGAGCGCACCGGCCGCGTGCGCTGCTTCGCGATGCAGTTGGGCATCGCGAGCACCGCGCGGTGCTCGCGCGCGCGGTAGCTCGTCGGCGTCTCCCCCACGACCTCGGCGAACTTGGAGCTGAACGAGCCGAGCGACGTACAGCCGACCGCCATGCACGCCTCGGTGACGCTCGCCCCCTCGCGCAGCAGCGCCATCGCCCGCTCGATCCGCCGGGTCATCAGGTAGCTGTAGGGCGTCTCGCCGTAGACGGCGCGGAACCGGCGCGCGAAGTGCGACGGTGACATGTAGGCGGACGCGGCCATCGTCGGGACGTCGAGCGGCTCGGCGTACTCGCGGTCGATCTTGTCGCGCGCTCGTCGCAGGATGACGAGCTCCTCCAGTTCCTCCGGGGACACGCCTCCACCGTAGCTCTCAGACCCGCGCCTCACCAGCGGCTTCACCCGCGGCCACGGTGGGGCGATCCGACGCGCCAGGCTCGACCAGCCGGATGAACGCGCTCAGCTCGCCCACCCCGGCCGGCGTCGTCGGCAGGAACTCCGTCAGCTCGGGCGAATGCACCAGGTAGGCCGCCCACTTCGCCCGTGAGATCGCGACGTTGAGCCGGTTCTTCATCAGCAGGAACGACATCCCGCGCGGCACGTCGGCCGCCGAGGACGCGGCCAGGCTGACGATCGCGACCGCGGCCTCCTGGCCCTGGAACTTGTCGACCGTCCCGACCCGCACCTGCGCGAAGCCGGCCGCGTCCAGCAGCGCGCGCACCTCGGCGAGCTGCGCGTTGTACGGAGTCACGACGATGACGTCGTCCTGCGCCAGCGGCGCGTCCTCCACGCCCGCCGCCGGGTCGCTCCAGGAGCGCCCGATCAGGTCGTCCACGATGCGGACGACGGCGGCGGCCTCCTCCGGCGACGCGGTCGCGTTGCCCACATGCGCCACCGGAACCGGGTGCAGGCCGGGCTCGACGCCGCCGAGTTCGCGGTCGCGGGTGCTCGGGTGCGCGTGCAGCCGGCCCTCGTACGACAGCCGGGACACCGCCTCCGTCACCGCGGGGTGCATCCGGCGGCTCTCGGCGAGGAAGTAGCCGAGTTCGGCCGGGAGCACGTCGTGGCCGTGGCTCACCCAGCCGAGGGCGGAGCCGTCCACCGGCTCGGGATGGCTGCCCTGGCTCACCTGCGGGAGCTGCTGCGGGTCGCCGAGCAGCAGCAGGTTGCGCGCCGACACCCCGACCGCGATGGTCGAGGCGAGCGAGAACTGCCCGGCCTCGTCGATCACGAGCAGGTCGAGGCTCCCGCGCGGGATGCGGGCGGCGTTGGCGAAGTCCCACGCCGTGCCGCCGAGGACGTAACCGCGGCCCTCGCGCTCGGCCGCGAACTCGAGGTGGCCGTTCCGGCGCAACGGAGTGAACCGCGGAGCCTCGGACGCGCCGCTCGGCACCTTGCCGACCAGGGCCGGGTCGAGCCCGGTGTCCACGACGCGGTCGAGGAGGTTCTCGACCACCGCGTGCGACTGGGCGACGACTCCGACGCGCCAGCCGTGCGCGGCCACGAGCCGGGCGATGACGTGGGCGCCCAGGTAGGACTTGCCGGTGCCCGGAGGCCCCTGCACCGCCAGGTACGAGGCGTCGAGGTCGACCAGGCTGGCGGTGACGGCCGCGATGCGCCCGCTGCCGTCCTCCGGCCCCTCGGGCGCCAGGCTCCCGGACCGGGTGCGCGGCGGCGTCCGTCGGAGCAGGTCTACGGTCGCGTTCACCGGCCAGCGGTCGTTCTGCCGCGCGGCGAGCAGGTCGGTGCCCCACTCGCGCACCGCCTCGGCGAGCGGGCGGGTGTTCGGCGGCGGCGCGGGGGTGAGGGCCATCGGGAGGTGGTGGTAGGCCTCCACGTCCTCCGGAAGTGTCTCGCGCACCAGGACCGAGCCGTCGTCGGTGACCTCGATCACGGCGACGCCGCGCACCGTCCGCGCCCCGGGCTGGGCGCGCAGCAGCCGGAACGGGCCAGGGTACTCGTAGAGCAGGAACGGCCCGGAGCTCTCGCTGACCCGCACCGTGCTGCCCGCGCCCCACTGGCCGGACAGCAGCAGTTCGCGCCGCTCGACGCGCTGGCCCTCGTCGAGGTACCAGTCGCGCACCACGCGCACCGACTCCACGACCAGCACGTCGCGGGTGTCGGCCCACTCCTCCACCGGCTGGATGAGCCGGGAGAAGTGGCTCTGCCAGAAGCTCTTCTGCTCGCGGCGGTGGAAGTCGATCGCGGCCGCGGCGAGCGCCATCGCCTCCCGGTCGGGCGTGCGGTGCGGGTCGAGGGGGTCGCCCGCGAACCCGAGCAGGCCCGCGCGCAGCGGGGACTCCTCCGGCGCCGGCTCCGGCTCCTCCATCGGAGCGGCGCCGATCGGGACGCCGGCCTCGGCGGCGCGGGCGAGCAGCCAGTCGCGGAGGCGGAGCGTCGACACGCAGTCGTAGCGGTTGTAGTCGGCGAGCGCGTCGAGCAGCGGCTGGGCCTCGGCGAACCGGCCGAGCGCGATCAGGTCGCGCGCGTTCGCGTACTCCGTGATGGAGTCCGCGCCGTTCGTCACTTCGCTCTGGCGCAGCTCGGAGCCCATGTAGAGCGGCTCCAGCTTCTTGATGGAGTACGACCGCGACCCCACGCGCACGGACTTGCGCACCAGCGGGTACAGGTCGACCATCACGTTGTCGCGCAGCAGGCCGTCGACCTCCTCCTCGCCGACGCCGTGCCGGGCGGAGATCGAGAGCAGGTGGGTCTGCTCGTAGGCCGCGTAGTGGTAGATGTGCATGCCGGGATGGGCGGCGCGACGCTCGCGGACGAACGCCAGGAAGCGCTCCAGCGCAACGCGCTCCTCCGCGAAGTCGTGCGCCCAGAACGCGGTGAACCGGGCGTCCCGGTCGACCATCCCGAACAGGTAGTCGAGGTTCCAGCGCTCGCCCGCGCCCTCCGTGTAGAGCGGGTCGCCCTCGAAGTCGAAGAAGATGTCGCCCGCGTCGGGCTCCGGGAGGACGGCGAGCACGGGCGCGTTGAAGACGCGCACCGGCGGCGGCGCACCCTCCACGGCCTCCAGCTGCAGCACGGCCTGCTCGCGCAGCCCCGTCAGCGTGCCGTCCGGGATGCCCTCGACCGGCCCGGTGGAGGCCGCGAGCGCGTCGATGGTGGTGATGCCCGCCGCCGCGAGGCGCTCGCGCTGGGTGACGCGCATCCCCGCGACCAGCAGCACGTCGCGCGCAGCCGTGACCTCCGCGTCGCAGGTGTCGCACCGGCCGCACACCGTGAACCGCGGGTCGCCCCACGCCACGGGGCCTGGGTCGGCGACGTGCTCCGCGATGATGTCGAGCAGGCGGGCGCGCCGCTTGCGATAGACGGGCTCGATGTCGGAGAGCCGGTGCTCGCTGACCGAGCCGTCGCCGAGGAGCAGCTCGACCGACCCGTCGACCTCGACGCCCGTGCGTCCGAGCTGCTCGGCGTAGGCCGCGAGCTGCAGCAGCGCGGTGACCCGGGCGCTGCGGGCCAGCTTGGAGTCCTGGACGCGGTAGCGGCCGTCGGGCAACCGGACGATGAAGTCGGCGAACCCGACGAACGACCCGTCGAAGAAGGTGGCCTGGAAGACGACCTCGCTCCCCCGAGCGAACGCGTCTGCGGTGGCGCGCACGGCCTCCGCGAGGCTGTCGGCGGTCAGCGACTCGGGCCGCTCGATCTCCGCGACCACGTCGCCGAACCGCTCGCGGTAGCGCTCCAGGATGTGGTGCTCCTGCTCGTCGCCCAGCCGCGAGGACCGCACGTACATCGGGTCCTCGACCTCTTCGGTCTTCTCCAGCCGCCCGAGCTTGACGTCGAGCGTCCGCAGGAAGGCGAACTCGCACTTGGACGCCTCGGTCAGATCGCTGGCGCTGGTGACGATCACACCGTCGAGTAGGAACACACCGCTACGCTACCGGCGGCCGCCGACATCGCCGCGGGGCCGGGCGAACCTCAGCCCTTCGCGGCCGCCTTCATCGCGCGCTTGTGCTCCCGCACCTTGGTGAGCGACTCGGGGTCGACGATGTCCGCCACGGAACGGTAGCCCTCCGCGCCGTAGTCGCCCGCGGCCTCCCGCCAGCCCGGCGCCTGGAGGCCCTTCTGCTTGCCGAGCAGGGCCAGGAAGATCTTCGCCTTCTGCTCGCCGAAGCCGGGCAGCGCCTTCAGCCGGCGCAGCACCTCCGCGCCGCTCGGGTCGCCCTGCGTCCAGATCGCGGCGGTGTCGCCGCCCCAGTCGGTCACGATCGCGGCGGACAGCGACTGCAGCCGGCCGGCCATGGAGCCAGGGAACCGGTGCACCGACGGCGTCTGCTTCATCACCGCGACCAGCTCGTCGGGGTCGAGGCCCGCGATCTGGGCCGGGTCGAGCGAGCCGAGGCGGTCGCGCAGCTTGGCGGGGCCGATGAACGCGGTCTCCATCGCGATCTGCTGGTCGAGCATCATCCCGACGAGGAGGGCGAACGGGGACTGGTCGAGGAGGGCGTCGGCTTCGGCGTCGCCGGTGATCGTGATGGCCATGCCCTCATGCTCCCATCCGGCTCAGCCGACGAGCAACAGCACCCCCCGGCCCACGCGCGCGCAGGGGGCGTCACGCGACGAAGTGGAGCACCCCGGCCCGCGGGCGCGCCGCGGGCGTCACGCGACGAGGAGGAGCACTCCGGCGACGGCGGACAGCAGCGCGAGCAGGAGGGCGACGCCGAGCAGCGCCGCGTGCACCCGGAGGAAGGCGGTCGCGCGGCCGGCAGCGTCCCTGGCGCGCTGGTCGGACCGCACCCGGGCGAAGAAGCGCGGCCAGGCGATCACGTTGAAGACGGCGTTGACGAACAGGACAAGGGCGGCGAAGACGGTCATGATCCCACCAGCGTAGGCGGAGCGCGGCCGCCCTCGAGTACGCGCATAATCGGTCAGAAACCGCCGAGTACGCGGATTATCCGCGTACTCGCGTGTCAGGAGGCGGCGGTGAGTTGGACGCGGAGCGAGTCGACGCGGGTGGCGATGGCGTCGTCGGCGGCCCAGCGCTGCGCGAGCCGGGACAGGATCGCGTTGAGCTCTTCGGCCGTCAGGCCTGTGGCGAGCGTGAGCCGCACCACCAGCTCGTCGCCGGCGAGGCGGTAGCCGGGGTCACCCGCGGCCAGATTCACGTCGAGCACGCCGAGTTCGGAGCCGATCGACGCCCGGAACGCCGCCAGCACGACCGGGTCGCGGTGGCTCGGCAGCCACGCCTGACCCTGCGCGAGCGCCCAGACAGCCGGCCGGCGCAGGACGAACTCGGTCTCCGACGTGGGGTCGAGCACCAGCAGCTCGGTGTCCTCCGACGCCGCGGCGAGCGCGGCGCGCGGCCCGGCGGCCGGGACCGGACGGGCGGCGGGGTTCCACGCCTGCATCGCCGTCACCGACGAGAAGACGGGGAGGACGCGGCGTCCGTCCGGAGCGGCGACGGTGACGATGGACAGCTCCTGCGTCTTGTCGATCGCGAGCCCGGCGTCGCTGGTCCCCTCTTCGCCCAACTCGGCGACCAGCGGGATGAGCAGGCGCACCGTGCGCACCGCGTCCACCACGGCCTCGGCGCCCACCTCGCCGGCCCGGAACGCGGCGAGCGCGCCGAGCAGCTCGGGAGGCGCGGAGCCGTCGTCGTCGCCGAACGGGTTGTCGTCGAACTCGCGGCCCTCCCACGGCTGCCCCGCGGAGTCGCCGGAGGATGCCGTGAAGCCCGCGAGCGTCGCAGCGAACCCGGACAGTCGGCTGACGCCGGTCGCGGTCGGACCATGCCGTGCGTCGGAGCGGTCGCCCGCGTGCCCATCATGCGGGGTCGCCTCGTGGCGGTCGTCCGCATCGTCCGCGCGCCGGGCGGCGTCATCCACCGCGCCCTCATCGTGCGGGAGCGCCTCGTGGCGGTCGCCCGCATCCCCCGCGCGCCGGGATGCGTCATCCGCCGCGCTCGCTGCGCGCCCCGCGCCGTCGCGCGCCGCGTCCCCGGCGCCGTCGCGCCCGGCCTCAGACGCCGGCGACATCCAGTGCCTCGGGCAGGGTGAACGCCCCGGAGTAGAGCGCCTTGCCGACGATCGCGCCCTCGAGGCCGAGCGGCACCAGCTCGCGCAGCGCGGCGATGTCATCGAGGCTGGAGATGCCGCCGGAGGCCACCACCGGACGGTCCGTGCGCTCCATCACCTGGCGGAGCAGGTCGAGGTTCGGGCCCTTGAGCGTGCCGTCCTTGGTGACGTCGGTGACCACGTAGCGGGCGCACCCGGCGTCCTCGAGGCGCTCCAGCACCTCCCACAGGTCGCCGCCCTCGCGCGTCCAGCCGCGCGCCGCGAGCGTCGTGCCGCGGACGTCCAGGCCGACCGCGATGGCCTCGCCGTAGCGGGCGATCGCGTCGGCCGCCCACTCCGGGTTCTCCAGCGCCGCCGTGCCGAGGTTGACGCGGGTGGCGCCGATCGCCAGCGCGTGCTCCAGCGACGCGTCGTCGCGGATGCCGCCGGAGAGCTCGATGTGGACGCCCGTGGTGTTGTCGATGACCTTCTTGAGGAGGTCGCGGTTGTCGCCCCGGCCGAACGCGGCGTCCAGGTCGACCAGGTGGATCCACTCGGCGCCGGCGTCCACCCATTCGGCGGCGGCGTCGACCGGGTCGCCGTAGCTGGTCTCGCTGCCGGCCTCGCCCTGCGTGAGCCGCACGGCCTTGCCGTCGGCGACGTCGACGGCGGGCAGCAGGACGAGCTTGGGCCGGTTGGTGAGTTCGCTCATGTCGGTGTGTGTTTCCTCTGTCGGGGTCGTTCGGGTCCGCGTCGCGGACGGGGAATGGTCGCTAGAGCGAGCCGATCCAGTTGCGCAGCAGCTTCAGGCCGGCCTCGCCGGACTTCTCCGGGTGGAACTGGGTCGCGCTGAGCGGTCCGTTCTCCACCGCTGCGACGAAGCGCGAGCCGTGCTCGGCCCAGGTCACCCGCGGCTGCTGGAACGGCCCGGTGGCCTCCAGTGTCCACTCCTGCGCCGCGTACGAGTGGACGAAGTAGAAGCGCTCGTCGCGGATGCCGTCGAACAGCACGGAGTCCTCCGGCGCCTCGACGGTGTTCCAGCCCATGTGCGGGACGACGTCGGCCTGGAGGAGGTCGACCGTGCCCGGCCACTCGCCGAGCCCCTCGGTCTCGACGCCGTGCTCGACGCCGCGCTCGAACAGCACCTGCATGCCGACGCAGATGCCGAGCACCGGGCGGCCGCCCGCGAGTCGGCGGTCGATCACCTCGTCGCCGTGCGAGCGGCGCAGCGCCTCGGTGACCGCGGCGAACGCGCCGACGCCCGGGACCAGGAGGCCGTCGGCCTCCTGCGCGCGCCGGCGGTTGCCGGTGAGCTCGACGTTCGCGCCGGCGGCCTCCAGCGCCTTGACCGCGGAGTGGACGTTGCCGGTGCCGTAGTCGAAGACGACGACGTCGGGTGCGCTCACAGTGCGCCCTTCGTCGACGGGATGCCGGACACCAGCGGGTCGAGCGCCTTCGCCTGCCGGAACGCGCGCGCGAACGCCTTGAACTCGGCCTCCGCGATGTGGTGCGGGTCGCGGCCGCCGACCACGGTGACGTGCACGGTCAGCCCGGCGTTGTACGCGATCGCCTCGAAGACGTGCCGCACCATCGACCCGGTGAAGTGCCCGCCGATCAGATGGAACTCGAACCCGGCCGGCTCGCCGGCGTGCACGAGGTAGGGGCGCCCGGAGATGTCGACCACGGCCTGCACGAGCGCCTCGTCGAGCGGGACAAGCGCGTCGCCGTAGCGGGAGATGCCGGACTTGTCGCCGAGCGCCTCCCGGATGGCCTGGCCGAGCACGATCGCGACGTCCTCCACCGTGTGGTGCACGTCGATGTCGGTGTCCCCGCTCGCCCGCACCGTCAGGTCGGTGAGCGAGTGCTTGGCGAACGCGGTCAGCAGGTGGTCGTAGAACGGCACCGACGTGTGGATGTCGGACTTCCCGGTGCCGTCGAGGTCGAGGCTGAGCTCGATGCTGGACTCGCTGGTCGCGCGCTGGAGCTGGGCGGTCCGATTCGTCATGACTGCGAGCTTACCGACTGCGCGCCGGCCGCCACGGCTCCGGACGGCCGCCCGAGCGCACGCAGCGCCTCCAGGAACGCGGTCGTCTCGGTCTCGGTGCCCGCGGTGACCCGGAGGTGGTTCGGGATGCCGACGTCGCGGATGAGCACGCCCCGCTCCAGCAGCGCCTCGAACACGGCGTGCGGGTCGTCCACGCCGCCGAAGAGCACGAAGTTGCTGCCGCTGCGGTGCGGACGGTAGCCGAGCTCCGCGAGCTCCACGACCAGCCGGTCGCGCTGCGCGCGGATCTCGCCGACCATCGCGAGCATCTCGTCGGAGTGCGCGAGCGCCCCGAGGGCGGCGGCCTGCGTGATCGCGGAGAGGTGGTATGGCAGCCGGACCAGCCTGAGCGCGTCCACCACGGCCGGGTCGGCGGCCAGGTAGCCGACGCGCGCGCCGGCGAAGGCGAACGCCTTGCTCATCGTGCGCGAGACGAGCAGCCGCTCCCGGCCCGGGAGGAGCGTGAGCGCCGACGGCTCGCCCTCCGGCATGAACTCCGCGTACGCCTCGTCCACGATCACGATGCCGCGCGCCGCCGCGTAGACGGCCTCGACCGTCTCGAGCGTGAGCGGGGTCCCGGTCGGGTTGTTGGGCGAGCAGAGGATGACGATGTCGGGGTCGTGCTCGCGCACGGCCGCTGCCGCGGTCTCCGGCGACAACTCGAAGTCGGCGTCGCGCCCGGCCGCGATCCAGCTCGTGCCGGTCCCGGAGGCCAGCAACGGGTACATGGAGTACGTGGGCGCGAACCCGAGGAGGCTGCGGCCCGGCCCGCCGAACGCCTGCAGGATGTGCTGCAGCACCTCGTTGGACCCGTTGGCCGCCCAGATCTGCTCGGCGGTGAGGTCGTGCCCGAGGTAGCGGGCGAACGCCTTGCGGAGCTCCGTGAACTCCCGGTCCGGGTAGCGGTTCACCCCGGTCACCGCGACGGCGACCCGCGCGACGATGTCGGCGGCGACGTCCTCCGGGACCGGATGCGTGTTCTCGTTCACGTTCAACGCGACGGGCACGACCTTCTGCGGCGCCCCGTACGGGGTGCGGCCGCGCAGGTCGTCACGGATCGGAAGATCGGAGAGGGAGGTCACCCCTCAATGGTAGTCAGCGAGCCTGAGGGCTTCCGCCGTGTGACGCCGCGCCCGGCACCCGCGCCCGCGCTCGCACCCGCACCCGCCTGCCGCGCCTCCCGTCGGAAGGAGAACCCGCCCCAATCTCCTGCCGAACCCCCTTCTGCAGGAACCGCCTCGGCCTGTCGCGCCAGATTTCCTTCTTGGGCGGCGGCCGAGCCGCGGCGGAGCCGCCGCGCCCCTACTTCCCGTACTGCGTCGGGATCGCGAGCTGCTGCCCCGGGGTGACGACCGCCGAGGACAGTCCGTTGAGGTTGACCAGGTCGGCGATCACGTTGCGCGGGTCCGCGTTGGGCGCGATCCGCGACGCCACCGACCACAGCGAGTCCCCCGACTGCACCGTCACGTACTGGAAGGTCACGTGCGTCTGCTCCCCCGTCGCCGCCGCACCCCCACCGTTGAGCGCGAACACCATCGCCCCGATCACGATCGGCAGAGCAACGAGCATCGTCAGCACGACCCGCCCACGCCGGGTCAGCCGCAGCCGAACGCGCGCGCCGACGCTCGCGGTCTCAACGCTCCCGGCCCCAGCGCCGCTCACCCCAGCGCCGTTCAACCGCGCGCCGCTCATCCCGACGGTGTGCATCACCACTGCGCTCATGATCGTGACCTCCAAAGGCTTCGCTCGAAGCTCTGTTCCGAATATATCTTCGAATGTCCGAGACCGCAATCCTCGGTCCGGCGACGAATCTGGCACGTATTTCGAGACACACTCGAACACATGTTTGTCGGGCAGCCGTACTGTGGATACAGTTTCGATTGTCTGGACGTAAGACAACCAGGCACCACCGACATTCGGTTCCGCCGGGTGGCGGGGACGGTCACGAAGGGACGAGCGTGTCGAACGAGAACCAGGCTCCGCGCACGCGGCGCCGCAAGAACCTGAGCGAGAAGCAGCTCGCCATCCTCGACGTGATCCAGCGCTCGGTGAGCACGCGGGGCTACCCGCCGAGCATGCGCGAGATCGGCGACGCGGTCGGCCTCTCAAGCCTCTCGTCCGTCACCCACCAGCTCAACCAGCTCGAGCTGAGCGGCTACCTCCGCCGCGACCCGAACCGGCCCCGCGCGTTGGAGATCCTCATCGACCTCCCCTCGACGACCACCCCCGACTTCGAGAATCAGACCCCTGTCGGCGACGCCGCGATGGTCCCGCTCGTCGGCCGCATCGCCGCCGGTGTCCCGATCACCGCCGAGCAGCAGGTGGAGGAGGTCTTCCCGCTCCCCCGCCAGCTCGTGGGCAACGGTGAGCTGTTCATGCTCAAGGTCGTCGGCGAATCCATGATCGACGCCGCCATCTGCGACGGCGACTGGGTGGTCGTCCGGGCGCAGAGCACCGCGGAGAACGGCGACATCGTCGCGGCCATGCTCGACGAGGAGGCCACCGTCAAGGTGTTCCGCCAGCGCGACGGCCACACCTGGCTGCTCCCGCGCAACTCCAACTTCGAGCCGATCCTGGGCGACTTCTCGACCATCCTCGGCAAGGTCGTCGCAGTCCTCCGCACCGTCTGACCACTCCGCGAGTCGTGCCGAACGTCGACTTCGGCGCGCCCAGAGCCCACATTCGGCACGAATCGCACGCCGCTCAGGCCCAGCCGAGCTCCTGCAACCGGGCGTCGTCCAGCCCGAAGTAGTGCCCGATCTCGTGCACGAGCGTGACACGCACCCGAGCCCGCAGCTCCTCGACCGTCGAACACGACGCCTCGAGGTTGTTGCGGAACAGCGTGATCCGGTCCGGCAGCTCCCCGAACCCGTAGACCCCGCGCCGCGTCAGCGGATGCCCGGTGTACAGCCCGTACAGCCGCGGCCGCGCACCCGGCGGCTGGTCCTGGATGATGATCGCCACGTTCTCCAGCGGCCGCACCATGTCGTCCGGGAGGCCGTCGAAGACGTCGTCCACGAGCCGCTCGAACTCGTCGTCCGCAATGCGCATGCGCTCATCCTCCCCGAACCGGCGGAGGCCGCGCCCCCACGTCCGCGCAGAGCGGAACGGGAAACGCGGCCTCCGGCAGCAGGACAGGTCAGGCGCTGACGCCCACCCGCTCCCGCACGTCGCGGGTCGCCGCGATGATGTTGCGCAGCGACGCCACCGTCTCGTCGTACCCGCGGGTCTTCAGCCCGCAGTCCGGGTTCACCCAGAGCTGACGCCCCGGGATCGCGCTGAGCGCCGTCTCCAGCAGCTCGGTCACCTCGGCGACCGACGGCACGCGCGGCGAGTGGATGTCGTACACGCCCGGGCCGATGCCGTGCTCGAAGCCGGAGCGCTGGATGTCGTGGACGACCTCCATCCGGCTGCGGGCGGCCTCGATGCTGGTCACGTCGGCGTCGAGGTTGCGGATCGCGTCTATGACCACCCCGAACTCCGAGTAGCAGAGGTGCGTGTGGATCTGCGTCGCGTCCGCCACCCCGGAGGTCGCGAGCCGGAACGACCCGACCGACCACTCCAGGTACCCGGCCTGGTCGGCGCGCTTCAGCGGCAGCAGCTCGCGCAGCGCCGGCTCGTCCACCTGCACGACGCGGATGCCCGCGGCCTCCAGGTCCGCGATCTCGTCGCGCAGGGCCAGGGCGACCTGCCGTGCGGTCTCGCCGAGCGGCTGGTCGTCGCGGACGAACGACCACGCCAGGATCGTGACCGGCCCGGTCAGCATCCCCTTGACCGGCTTCTCGGTCAGCGTCTGCGTGTACGTCGACCAGTCCACCGTGATCGGCTTTGGCCGCGACACGTCGCCCCACAGGATCGACGGCCGCGTGCAGCGCGATCCGTACGACTGCACCCAGCCGTTCTTGGTGACCGCGAAGCCGTCCAGGTTCTCGGCGAAGTACTGCACCATGTCGTTGCGCTCGGGCTCGCCGTGCACGATGACGTCGATCCCGATCTCCTCCTGGAGGTCGACCACGCGCTTGATCTCGGCCTGCATGCGGCCGAGGTACTCGGCCTCGTCGATGACGCCCGCGGCGAGCTGCGCGCGCGAGCGCCGGATGTCCGCGGTCTGCGGGAACGACCCGATCGTGGTCGTCGGGAGGAACGGCAGGTGCAGCGCCTCGTCCTGCGCGGCCTGCCGCGCGTTGTACTCGCCGCGGCGGAAGTCGGCCCGGGTGAGCGCGGCCTCCCGCGAACGCACGGCCTCGACACGCACGCCGGGGGCGGAGGCCCGGTCGGCGAGCGCCGCCGTCGCCGCGGTGAGCTCGTCCTGCACGGCCTCGTGGCCGTCCACGATCCCGCGCGCCAGCACGGCGACCTGGCCGACCTTCTGGTCGGCGAACGCGAGCCAGGACTTCAGGCGCGCGTCGAGGTCCGGCTCGTCGTCCACGTCGTGCGGCACGTGCTGCAGCGAGGTGGAGGTCGACACGGCGACGTCGGGGCTCAGCGACAGCAGTTCGGTCAGCGTCCCGAACGCGGCTTCCAGGTCGCCGCGCCAGATGTTGTGGCCGTCGATCACGCCGCCGACGAGGGTCTTGCCGGCCAGCGCGCTGCGCGTCGCGGCGTCGAGCCCGGTCGGGATGCTCCCGCGCACCAGGTCGAGGGAGATCGCCTCCACCGGAGACACGGCCAGCACCGGGAGCGCGTCGTCCAGGCTCCCGTAGGGCGCCGCGACGAAGATCGCCGGCCGCTCGGCCGCGCCGCCCAGCGAGGCGTAAGCGGCGCGAACCGCCTCCAGCACCTCCGTGCGCGGCTCCTCGATGCTCTCGGAGACGAGGGCCGGCTCGTCCAGCTGCACCCACGGAGCGCCGGCGGCGGCGAGGCGGGCCAGCAGCTCGCGGTAGACCGGCAGCAGGTCGCCGAGCCGGGACAGCGGGCGGAAGCCCTCCGGCGCCTCGTCGCTCGCCTTGCTCAGGAGCAGGAAGGTGACCGGCCCGACGATCACCGGACGGGTGACGAAGCCGGCCGCGCGAGCCTCCTCGAACTCGCGCACGATGCGGTCGGACGCGAGCCGGAAGGCCGTCTCCGGGCCGATCTCCGGCACCAGGTAGTGGTAGTTGGAGTCGAACCACTTGGTCATCTCCAGCGGGGCCTTCTCGCCCTCGCCGCGCGCGATCGTGAAGTAGCCCGCGAGGTCGACGGAGCCGTCGGCCGCGGCCAGACCGGCGAACCGGGACGGGATCGCTCCGACGGTCACGGCGGCGTCGAGCACCTGGTCGTAGAAGCTGAAGCTCTCCGGGATGGCGGCGTCGTCGCGGCCGAGCCCGAGGGCGGCGAGGCGCTCGCGGGTGGCGGCGCGCAGCCCGGCGGCCGTGGCCTCCAGCTCCTCGGCGGTGGTCTGACCCGCCCAGAACGCCTCGACGGCCTTCTTGAGCTCACGGCGGCGGCCGATGCGCGGGTAGCCGATGATGGTGCCCACCGGGAAGGCGGAGCGGGTGGTGGCGGTGTCGGTCATGCGAGGTCGCCTGCTTTCTGCGAGATGGCGGAGGGGACGGAGGTGGTGGAAGGGGTCGGATCCAGCAGCCCGACCCTCTCGAGGACCGAGAGGACCGCGCTGTGCTGGTTGAACGTGTAGAGGTGGATGCCGGGGGCGCCGCCGTCGAGCAGCCGCTGCGCCAGGCGCGCGGTCCAGGCGATGCCGATCTCGCGGCGGCCCTCCTCATCCGGCTCGACTTCGAGCTGGATGGCGAGGTCGCTCGGGAGGTCCTCGCCGCTGAGCTCCAGCATCCGCGCGAGCCGCGCGGGCGAGGTGACCGGCATGATGCCGGGCAGGATCGGGAACAGCACTCCGGCGTCCTTCGCCTTCTGCGCGAACGACAGGTAGTCCTCGGCGTGGAAGAAGAGCTGGGTGATCCCGAGGTTGGCGCCGGCGGCCTGTTTGGCGAGCAGGGCGTCGATGTCCTGGGAGACGGTCCGCGATGGGTGGCCGTGCGGGAACGCCGCGACCGCGATCTGCACGTGCTCGCGGTGCGAGAGCACGGCCTGCGCGTGCAGTCCGGGCACCGGGAGCGCGTCGTACGGGACGCGCTCGGCCTGCACGCGGTGGATGAGCTGCACGAGCTCCGAGGAGCTCTTGATGTCGCCGAGGCCGTCGTCTCCCGGAGCCAGTCCCGCGGGCGGGTCGCCGCGGACGGCCAGGAAGCGCCGGATGCCGGCGTCCAGGAACTCGCGGATCATCCGGTTCGCGTCGGCGTGCGTGGAGCCGACGCAGGTCAGGTGCGCCATCGGGCTGACGTCCGTCTGCTCAAGGATGTAGCGCAGCACCTCCAGCGACGACGAGCGGGACGAGCCGTTGGCCCCGTAGGTCACCGAGATGAACTCGGGACCGGCGGCGGCGAGCCGGTCGATCGTCGCGGGCAGCGCGGCGGCGGCGCGTTCGTTGCGCGGCGGGTAGAGCTCGAATGAGAACCGCGCGTCGGTACAGTCCATGGTCCCTCGGTGTCGATCAGCGTCACGGGCGCCCTCGCCGATCGACACTGTCGAAAGGGAGGGGCGGGCGGGTGCCGGGCTCGGCTGTCGCACCACGTCAGCGGTCGCCCGCTTCGGTTGTGGGGACACAGTAACAACGACAGGAGGCCGGGCGGAACCCGCTCTGTCATCTTGTGACACAGTGGGTCCGCCCGGCCTCCTGACCGGTGGTCGTCCGCCTCGGACTACGAAAAGCTCAGACGGCGAACGGCTCGAACACGGACTGGTACTCCGGCATGATCCGTGCCCGCACGCGCGTGCCGTCCTCGACGTACTCGGTCGAGAGCACGCGGCCGCGCTCATGCAGCGCCGACACGAGGTCGCCACGGTCGTACGGCACCACGAGCTCCACTTCGACCGACGGGTCGGGGAGCAGCCGCGCGATCGCCGCGAGCACCTCGTCGATGCCCTCGCCGGTGCGCGCGGACGCGAAGATCGCGCCGGGCTCCAGCCCGCGCAGGACGAGCCGGTCGTCGGCCGGGATGAGGTCGGCCTTGTTGAACACCACGATCTCCGGGATGTCCCGCGCGCCCACCTCCCCGATCACGTCGCGGACCGTCGCGAGCTGCGACGCCGGGTCGGGGTGAGAACCGTCGACCACGTGCAGGATGACATCGGAGTCGGCGACCTCCTCCAGCGTCGAGCGGAACGCCTCCACGAGCTGGTGCGGCAGGTTGCGCACGAAGCCGACCGTGTCGGCCAGCGTGTAGAGCCGGCCGTCGGCGGTCACCGAGCGGCGCACAGTCGCGTCCAGCGTGGCGAACAGGGCGTTCTCGACGAGCACGCCCGCCTTGGTCACCCGGTTCAGGAGGCTGGACTTGCCCGCGTTCGTGTACCCGGCGATGGCGACGGACGGAACCGAGTTGCGGTTGCGGTTCGCGCGCTTCGCCTCGCGCGCGGGCTTGAAGCCGGCGATCTGCTTGCGCAGCTTCGCCATCCGCGTGTGGATGCGGCGCCGGTCGAGCTCGATCTTCGTCTCACCGGGTCCGCGCGAGCCCATACCGGCGCCCGCGCCGCCCACCTGGCCACCGGCCTGACGGGACATCGACTCGCCCCAGCCGCGCAGGCGAGGGAGCAGGTACTCGAGCTGCGCGAGCTCCACCTGCGCCTTGCCCTCGCGGCTCTTGGCGTGCTGACTGAAGATGTCGAGGATGACGGCCGTGCGGTCGATCACCTTCACCTTCACCACGTCCTCCAGCGCGCGCCGCTGGCTGGGCGCGAGCTCGGTGTCGGCGATGACGGTGTCGGCGCCGAGCGCGCGGACCACGCCGGCGAGCTCCTCGGCTTTGCCGCGGCCCAGGTACGTGCTCGGGTCGGGATGCGGCCGTCGCTGCAGGAGGCCGTCCAGCACCGCGGCGCCCGCGGTCTCGGCGAGGGCGGCGAGCTCGCGCAGCGAGTTCTCCGCGTCCTGCAGCGTCCCCTGCGAGTACACGCCGATGAGCACGACGTTCTCGAGCCGGAGCTGCCGGTACTCGACCTCGGTGACGTCCTCGAGCTCGGTGGAGAGCCCGGAGACGCGGCGGAGTGCCGCCCGCTCCTCGCGGTCGAACTGCTCGCCGTCGTGGCCGCCGCCGTCGGTGTCGTCGCGCTGGAGCGCCTGCGCCCCTGAGCCGAACAGCGTCACCGTCGCACGGTTCTGCTGGGTGGCGAGGACGCGCGCGACGACGTCGTCGACGGTGTGCTCGGTGGCGTGCTCTGTGGTGGTCGTGCCGGCTCGTTCGGCGGTCTGTTCTTCGAAATCTGTTCGTTCGGTCATTCACTGTCCCCTGATCCAGGTGGGGTACACCCTAGTCTGTCTGTTCTGCCGTGTTTGTCTGATGGTCCGCGTCCTGTACGGTCCTCTATATGGCCAGCGGAGATCACTACTTCTCACCCGCTCCCGAGAGCGAATTGAAACTGCGGCCGTTCACCGCACGCCTGGCGGGCCAGACGTACGAACTGGTGACGGCCAACGGGATCTTCAGCCCCGAGCGCATCGATATGGGTACGCGAGTGCTCCTCGACCATGTCCCCTCCGCGCCGCCCGGAGGTCAACTCCTCGACCTCGGTTCCGGCTGGGGGCCTCTGGCTCTCACACTTGCTCTCGAATCCCCTCATGCGACCGTCTGGGCGGTCGACGTCAACACCCGAGCACTGGACGTGGTGCGCCGGAATGCGCAGAAGCTCGGTCTTACGAATGTTAACCCCGTGACCCCGGACGATGTTCCCGAGTCGCTGCAATTCACCACCATCTGGTCCAATCCGCCCATCCGGGTCGGCAAGAACGAGCTGCACGACATCCTGCAGCGCTGGCTGCCGCGGCTGGAGCCGGGCTCGGATGCGTGGCTGGTCGTGCAGCGCAACCTGGGCAGCGACTCGCTGCAGCGCTGGATCCAGTCCACGATGCCGGAGCTGACCACGACCCGCGCCGCGATCTCGAAGGGCTATCGCGTCCTCCGCACCCGCAAGCCCGCCGAGGACTGACCTCCTCCAACCGCCGAGTACGCTCGAAATCCGGTCTTCTGCCGCCGAACGCCTGATTTCGGGCGTACTCGACGGTTGCCTCAGGCGAGTTCGAGAGTGCCCGTGTAGACCAGCTCGGCCGGCCCGGAGAGCGCGACGTGCTCGCCGTCCTCGGTCGGGAACATCCGCACGCCGACGGTGCCGCCGGGCACCTCCACACGCCACTGGTCGGGCGCGCCGGAGCCGGCCCAGTGCCGCACCGCCAGTGCGGCCGCTGCCGCGCCGGTGCCACAGGAGAGCGTCTCGCCGCTCCCGCGCTCGTGCACGCGCATCCGGATCCGGCCGACGCCGTCGCGCACCAGCGGCTCCTGCGGCACGACGAACTCGACGTTCGCGCCGTCCGCCGGCGCCGGCTCGATGTGCGGGATGTAGGTGAGGTCGGCGGCCTCCAGCTCGGACTCGTCGGCCACCGCGACGACCACGTGCGGGTTGCCCATGTCGATGCCGAGACCCGGACGGGCGACCGGCAGCTCCTTGGCGCGGACGAGCGGCTCGCCGCCGTCCAGGCTCCACCGGCCGAGGTCGACCTGGAATCCGCTGAGGTTGCGCTGCACGTCCCGCACGCCGGACCTGGTGCCGATCGGGAGGGTGTCGCCGTCCGCGAGCTCGGCGAGGCCGGAGGCCAGCAGGTAGCGCACGTACACGCGGATGCCGTTGCCGCACATCTCGGCGAGGGAGCCGTCGGCGTTGTAGTAGTCCATGAACCACTCCGCGCCGTCGTCCTCCGCGAGCGCCTCGGCGCCCTCCGGTAGGTGCGTGGAGCGGACCGCGCGGATCACGCCGTCCGCGCCGATGCCGAAGTGCCGGTCGCAGATCGCGGCGATCTGCTGCGGGGTCAGCGGCAGACGCCCGTCCGGGTCGGAATAGAGCACGAAGTCGTTGCCGGTCCCCTGACCCTTGGTGAAGTGGAGCGTCGCCATCGCCCCAGCCTATCGGCCGTCGGCTCAGGGACTGCCGAGTGTCGGCGCAGCGGCCGCCGAGCGGCGACTCAGGGACCGCCGAGCGCGTCCAGAGCGGTCGCGGTCAGGTGCGGGTCGTCGTAGTCGAGCCAGTGGAGGCCGGGGTAGCGCTTGAACCAGCTCACCTGCCTGCGCGCGTATCGCCGGGTGAGCTGCTGCGTGGCCGCGATCGCCTCGGCGCGGGTCAGCTCGCCCTTCACCTCCGCGAGCGCCTGCGCGTAGCCGATCGCCCGTCGCGCGGTCACCCCGTCCTCCAGCCCGAGCGGGATCAGCCGCCGCACCTCGTCGGTGAGGCCGTCGCGCCACATCCGCTCGACGCGCGCGTCGAGCCGGAGCACGAGCTCCTCGCGCGGCGCCGCCAGCCCGAGCACGACGGTCGGCCGCCAGTACTGCGGCTCGTCCGGGAGCGCGCCGCTGACCGATTGCCCCGTCAGCTCGGCGACCTCCAGCGCCCGCACGATCCGCCGCCCGTTGGACGACCCGATCCGCGTCGCGGCCTCGGGGTCGACGTCCGCCAGCCGCCGGAACAGCATCCCCGGCCCCTGCGCCGCCAGCTCGGCTTCCAACCGCGCCCGGAGCTGCGGATCGGTGCCCGGGAACCGGAAGTCGAAGATCACGCTCGACACGTACAGCCCGGACCCGCCCACGAGGATCGGGGTCGCCCCGCGCCCGAGGATCTCGCCGACGACCCGGCGCGCCTCCGGCTGGTAGCGCGCGACGGTCGCCTCCTCGGTCACATCGAGGACGTCGAACAGGTGGTGCGGCACGCCCCGCCACTCGGCGGGCGGGAGCTTCGCGGTGCCGATGTCCATGCCCCGGTAGAACTGCATCGCGTCCGCGTTGACGACCTCGGCGGCCTGGCCGCGCTCGCGGAGGGCTTCGGCCAGCGCGAGGGAGAGCTCGGTCTTGCCGGTGCCGGTGGCGCCGACGATCGCGACGATCCGCGCAGCCTCACCACCACCCGACATAGCCGGAGCACCCGAGTCATCACCACCGAACACAGCCGGAATGCGCGCCTCGCCACCACCGGACGCGGCCGGAGCGCTCGCCTCACCACTGCCGGGCGTGGCCGGAGCGTCCGCCTCACCACCGGACGCAGCCGGAGCGCCCGCCTCACCGCCGTCGGGCGCGGGCGCCGTGGGGGCGTCCCCGCTCAGCGCTGGCCGTCCGACGGGTCGTAGATCGGCATGGTGCCGACGCCCGGGGAGGTGAGCGGGTCGCGCGGGCGCAGCGTCGGCAGGCCGAGGGACACCCGGCCGGCCGCCTGCGCGCCGTCGCCGTGGGACGGCACGGCGCACGACTCGGCCTCCGCACGGTCCCACGCGTCGCCCGCGCGGGTGCGGCGGATCGCGAGGGGCGTGCCGTCTGCGCTGTCCGCGATCAGGTAGTGCGGCGCGGCCTGGGTGACGCGCACGGTGACGACGTCGCCGGGGCGCGGGACGTCGGAACCGGCCGGCAGCTCGAAGTGGACGAGCCTGCTGTCGCGCGCGCGGCCGCTCAGGCGGTGCGTGTCGGCGTCCTTGCGGCCTTCGCCGTTCGCCACCAGCAGCTCGACCTCACGCCCGATCAGCCGCTCGTTCTCCTCCAGGGAGATGCGCTCCTGGAGGGCGATCAGGCGCTCGTAACGGTCCTGCACGACCTCCTTCGGCACCTGGTCGGCCATGTCGGCCGCGGGCGTACCCGGCCGGATCGAGTACTGGAAGGTGAACGCGGACGCGAACCGGGCCTGCTCGACCACGCGCATCGTCTCGAGGAAGTCCTCCTCGGTCTCCCCCGGGAAGCCGACGATGATGTCGGTGCTGATGGCCGCGTCCGGGAGCTTGGCGCGCACGCGGTCGAGGATGCCGAGGAACTTCTCCGACCGGTACGACCGGCGCATGGACTTGAGGATGCGGTCGGAGCCGGACTGGAGCGGCATGTGGAGCTGCGGCATGACGTTCGGCGTCTCCGCCATCGCGTCGATCACGTCGTCCGTGAACGCGGCCGGGTGCGGGCTGGTGAAGCGGATGCGCTCCAGGCCCTCGATCTGTCCGGCGGCGCGCAGCAGCTTGCTGAACGCCTGGCGGTCGCCGAACTCGACGCCGTAGGAGTTGACGTTCTGGCCCAGCAGGGTGACCTCGATGGCGCCGTCCTCGACGAGCGTGCCGATTTCGGCCAGGATGTCGCCCGGCCGGCGGTCCTTCTCCTTGCCGCGCAGCGACGGCACGATGCAGAAGGTGCAGGTGTTGTTGCAGCCGACCGAGATGGACACCCAGCCCGAATAGGACGAGTCGCGCTTGGTGGGCAGCGTGGACGGGAAGGTCTCCAGCGACTCCAGGATCTCGATCTCCGCCGCATCGTTGTGCCGCGCACGCTCGAGGAGGCCGGGCAGCGAGCCCATGTTGTGTGTGCCGAAGACGACGTCCACCCAGGGCGCCTTCTCCAGGATGACGTTCTTGTCCTTCTGGGCGAGGCAGCCGCCAACCGCGATCTGCATGCCGGCGTGCCGGCGCTTGACCCCGGCGAGGTGGCCGAGGTTGCCGTAGAGCTTGTTGTCGGCGTTCTCGCGGACCGCGCAGGTGTTGATGACGACGATGTCGGCTTCGGCGCCGTCGGCAGGCACGTAGCCGGCGGCCTCCAGCGAGCCGCTGAGCCGCTCCGAGTCGTGCACGTTCATCTGGCAGCCGAACGTGCGCACCTCGTACGTCCGCGGACGGCCGTCCTCCGTGAGGGCGGCCGGGGACGGCTCGGAGAGGCGGGAGTGCTCGGCAGTGCTGGACACGACGGTACTGGACACGGCGGTGCTCGACGCGGCGGTGCTCGACTCGATGGTGCTCATGATGCGTACGATTCTACGTTCGACCGGCACCGGAATCGAACGACGCCCGCCCCCGCTCGCACCTACTGGAACCGAACCCCACCGCGTCGCCCGCGCGTCGCGAACGCCGCGTCCAGCGCCTGCCGGACCACAGAGGAGTCGTAGCCCTTGCGCGCGAGGAACCCGTGCAACCGGCGCCGCGCGGTCTCGTCGTCGTAGGACGAGAGCTGCCCGATCCGCTTGACGGCCAGCTCGGTCGCCCGCTCCAGCTCGTCCGCGATGTCGGCCAGCGCTTCCTCGATGAGCTCCGGAGCGATGTGCCGGCGCTTGAGGTCGAGCTCGATCGCCGACCGGCCGAGCCCCTTGCGGCTGTGCTGCGTGAACGCCAGCGTCGCCGCGAGGGACGCGTCATCGATCACGCCCATCGCCTCGAGCCGATCCAGCTCGGGACCGTACACCTCCGGCGCGATCTCCCGCTTGGTGAGAAGCTGCTCCAGCTCCCAGCGCGACATCCCCCGCCGCGCGAGCTGCCGGATGGTGAGCCCCGACGCCTTCCGCGTCAGCCGCTCGGTCTCCTCGTCGTCCGCATCGGAGCCGGTCGCGACCTCGGCCGAGCCGGCCGCGTCGACCGCGTCGGTACGCCGCACAGGCTCGGCCGCCCAGGTGTTGTTCCACCGCGCGTTGCTCAACCGCTCCAACGCTTCGCCCGAGCCCGCAGCGCCAGACGCCTGCACCCCCGACTCCGGCGCCCCCGACTCCGGCGCCCCCGGAAGCTTCGCGACCGGCCGCACCACACCCGGCTCGGTCGCTCGCCCCCGCTTCGCCGACGCCTGCCCGCGACGCAACGGCGTCACCGGAGCCACATGCTCGGACCCCTCAGCCTCGGACCCCCCGGCCCCAGCATCCGGCGACTCAGAAGGAAACTTCACGACCATGACAGCTCCCTCCTCATTTCTCCCGCTACTTCACTCCCGCTGACGTCCTGCTGGTGAACACGCGCCGGAGCGCCCGCACCTACGCGCCCTTACGAGCCTGCAGCTTCTTCTCCAGCGAGTCCACGTTGTCCGCCTCCGCCGGCGCTGCGGCCGCGTTGGGGTCTGCGATCACGCCGAGCTTGATGAGGATCTTCTTCTCGATCTCGGCCGCGATGTCGGCGTTCGCGATGAGGAAGTTGCGCGAGTTCTCCTTGCCCTGGCCGAGCTGGTCGCCCTCGTACGTGTACCAGGCGCCCGACTTCTTGACGATGCCGTGCTCCACGCCGAAGTCGAGGAGGCTGCCTTCGCGCGAGATGCCGACGCCGTAGAGGATGTCGAACTCCGCCTGCTTGAAGGGCGGCGCCATCTTGTTCTTGACGATCTTGACGCGGGTGCGGTTGCCGACTGCCTCGGTGCCGTCCTTCAGGGTCTCGATGCGACGGATGTCGAGGCGCACCGACGCGTAGAACTTGAGGGCCTTACCGCCGGCGGTCGTCTCCGGGCTGCCGAAGAACACGCCGATCTTCTCGCGGAGCTGGTTGATGAAGATCATCGTGGTGTTCGTGGAGCTCAGCGCGCCGGTCAGCTTGCGGAGGGCCTGCGACATGAGCCGGGCCTGGAGACCGACGTGCGAGTCGCCCATCTCGCCCTCGATCTCCGCACGCGGCACCAGAGCGGCGACCGAGTCGATGACGACGAGGTCGATCGAGCCGGAGCGGACCAGCATGTCGGCGATCTCGAGCGCCTGCTCACCGGTGTCGGGCTGCGAGACGAGGAGGGCGTCGATGTCAACGCCGAGCTTGCGGGCGTACTCCGGGTCGAGCGCGTGCTCGGCGTCGATGAAGGCCGCGATGCCGCCGGCCCGCTGGGCGTTGGCGATGGCGTGGAGCGTCAGCGTGGTCTTACCGGAGGACTCCGGACCGTAGATCTCGACGATGCGGCCGCGGGGAAGACCCCCGATGCCGAGAGCCACGTCGAGTGCGATCGACCCGGTGGGGACGACCTCGACGGGGGCGCGCTCGTCGCTGCCCAGTCGCATGACCGAGCCCTTGCCGAACTGACGGTCGATCTGGGCGAGCGCGGTCTCGAGCGCCTTCTCGCGGTCTGCGGGTGATGGCATTGCGGTTCTCCTTCGTGGGCTTCGCTGACGAGTTCGACTGTATGGCCGACCGCCGACACTCGGCGTGCCGACCGCTGGATCCGTGGACAACTCGTTTTCGATTGCTGCCTGTGCAGGAGTCTACGCATATCCGAACATATCTTCGAGCGTTCCCGCCCGGCGTGTCGGCCCGACATTCGGCACGAATGTGCGCGCGGGGAGTTAGCGCTTGGGAGCGGGGATGCCGGCGCCGTACCAGTGGGACTGCGGCACGCCGGTCTCGCGGCACAGCGCGAGCCACACGTCGCGTGCCGGGATGCCGGCGTTCAGCGCGTCCTGCGCCGTGCGTCCGCCGAGCTCGCCGAGCACGAGGTCGGTCAGCAGCGCCTGCCCGTACCCGGAGCCGAACTCGTCGACGACGGCGCGCTGGAACTCGCTCAACTTCATGGGATCACCTTAAACGAGGGGACGCCCCGCATCGTGCGGGGCGCCCTCGGGAATGTCGTGGGATGTTCAGCGGGAGACGAGGTTCGCGTCCAGAGCGGAGACGAAGTCGTCCGGGATGGTGTCGGGGATGCCCGGCTCGAGGCCTTCGAGCACCGCGATGCGGTCGCCGACCTCGCGCATGATGACGGAGACCGGGGTCTCCAGGGCGTCGGCCACTGAGGCGAGGATCTCGCTCGAGGCCTCCTTCTGACCGCGCTCGACCTCGCTGAGGTAGCCGAGGGCGACACTCGCCTTGCTCGCTACCTGTCGCAGGGTGCGGCCCTTCTGCAGGCGGAAGTCCCTGAGCACGTCGCCGATTTCCTGACGTACAAGAATCATTTCGGAGCCTCCTTCTTCTACCCTGCCGACGTATCGAATGGATGCCAACTGTACCGCATCCATGTCAGTCACGATATCCGCGACGACTGGGCTTTCGTTGTGAATGCAAGGAGTTGTAACCCAACGGAAACACCCGGTATTCCCTGGGCTGCGGACGGGTGTCAGCGCTCCACGATCCCGAGCTCCACGGCTAGTTCGCGCACCGCCCGCGAGACGGTCTGCGAACGGATCGACTGCCGATCCCCCGCCAGCCTCAGCTCGACCGACCGGACGTCGGCGGCCGACGCGATGCCGACGTAGGCGGTGCCCACAGCGCGACCGCCCTGAGGATCGGGCCCGGCCACACCGGTGGTCGAGAGGCCGAAGTCGGCGGGACGGCCCTCGACGGCGAGCCGCTCCCGCACCCCGGCCGCGAGCTGGCGCGCGACCTCCGGGTCCACCGGCCCCTCCCGCTCCAGGAGCGCGGCGTCCACCCCGAGAAGGGTGTGCTTCAGCTCGGTCGCGTAGACGACGGCCGCGCCGAGCACGACCGCGGAGGCGCCGGGGACGCGGGTCAGCTCGGCCGCGAGGCCTCCCCCGGTCAGCGACTCCGCGACGGCGATCGTCCGGCCGCGTTCGATGAGGGTGCGCACCACGCGGAAGGTGAGGTCGGCCGCCGCGACGTCGTCAGGCCCCGGCACGCTTGGCCCTCCGGCCGCGGTAGGCCTGCCAAAGGTAGTCGAAGCCGGTCACGACGGTCAGGATCACGGCCGCGGTCATCAGGATGCCGTTCACCCAGAAGATCCAGTCGCCGAAGATCGTCCAGAGCGGGAAGAGCGCGAACGAGATGGCCACCGACTGCACGATGGTCTTGATCTTGCCGCCGCGGGAGGCGGCGATGACGCCCTGGCGGATGACCACGAAGCGGTAGACGGTGATGCCGATCTCGCGCACCAGGATGACGATGGTGACCCACCACGGCAGCTCGTTCAGGATGGACAGCGACACCAGCGCTCCGCCGGTCAGCACCTTGTCGGCGATCGGGTCGAGGAGCTTACCGAGGTCGGTGACCGTGTTGTTGCGGCGCGCGATCGCGCCGTCGACGCCGTCGGAGGCGATCGCGAGCACGAACAGCACGGCCGCCGTCCAGCGCAGCGGGCCGTCGTGGCCGGCGTCGGCGAGCAGCATCCAGATGAACAGCGGCGCGAGGAGGATGCGCACCACTGTGATCACGTTGGGCACGTTCCAGTTGCTCGCGCGGTTCGTCTTGCCGTCCGCCGCGGCAGGCGGAGGCGTGTCGGGCACCGACATCGCGGTCTACTCCCTGCCGGTCAGCTGCCAGGCGTCCTCGTCCGAGTCGCCGTCCACCTCAGGATAGCCCTCGGACATCGCCGCGACGGGGTCTGCTCCGTAGCGGTCGCCGTCGTCGTGCGTCTCCGCGACCGGCTGCCCGGCTGGCGCCGGGGCGGCGGCGGGTCGCGACGGCGGCTCCTCCCCGCGCAGGCGCGCCAGCACCTGCGGGAGCTGCTCCGCGGTCGCGAGCACGTCGCGGGCCTTCGAGCCCTCGGACGGGCCGACGATCTCGCGGGACTCCAGGAGGTCCATGAGCCGCCCCGCCTTGGCGAACCCGACGCGGAGCTTGCGCTGGAGCATCGACGTGGAGCCGAACTGCGACGAGACGATGAGCTCGGCCGCCGCGAGCAGCAGCTCGAGGTCGTCGCCGATGTCGGAGTCGATCTGCTTCTTCTCCGCGGCCGCCGTGACGTCCTGCCGGTATTCCGGGCGCGCCTGCCGGGTGACGTGGTTCACGACCTTCTGGATTTCATCCTCGTTCACCCACGCGCCCTGCACGCGCACCGCCTTGGAGGCGCCCATCGGCAGGAAGAGCGCGTCGCCCTGGCCGATGAGCTTGTCGGCGCCCGGCTGGTCGAGGATCACCCGCGAGTCGGTGACACTGGTCACCGCGAACGCGAGCCGGGAGGGCACGTTGGCCTTGATGAGGCCGGTCACGACGTCGACCGAGGGCCGCTGGGTGGCGAGCACCAGGTGGATGCCGGAGGCGCGGGCGAGCTGGGTGATGCGGACGATGGAGTCCTCGACGTCGCGCGGGGCGACCATCATCAGGTCGGCGAGCTCGTCCACGACCACGAGCAGGTACGGGTAGGGCTTGAGCTTGCGCTCGCTGCCCTCCGGAAGCACGATCTCGTTGTTGACCACGGCCTTGTTGAAGTCGTCGATGTGGCGGAAGCCGAAGCTCGCCAGGTCGTCGTACCGCATGTCCATCTCTTTGACGACCCACTGGAGGGCCTCGGCGGCCTTCTTCGGGTTGGTGATGATGGGCGTGATGAGGTGCGGGACGCCGCCGTAGATGGTGAGCTCGACGCGCTTCGGGTCGATGAGCACCATGCGGACCTCGGACGGCTTCGCGCGCATCAGGAGGCTGGTGATCATCGAGTTGACGAAACTCGACTTTCCGGAGCCGGTCGAGCCGGCCACCAGGAGGTGCGGCATTTTGGCGAGGTTCGCGACGACGAAGCCGCCGCCGACGTCCTTGCCGATGCCGATGGTCATCGGGTGGACGCTCTTGGCGGCCGCCGGCGAGCGGAGGATGTCGCCGAGCGACACGATCTCGCGGTCGCTGTTCGGGATCTCGACGCCGATCGCGGACTTGCCCGGGATGGGTGAGAGGATGCGGACCTCGTTGCTCGCGACCGCGTACGAGAGGTTCTTGCTGAGCGCCGTGACGCGCTCCACCTTGACGCCAGGGCCGAGCTCGATCTCGTACTGGGTGACTGTCGGACCCCGTGAGTATCCGGTCACCTTGGCGTCGACCCCGAACTGGGTCAGCACCTCCGTGATCGCCGCGACGATCTCCTCGTTCGCGCTGGAGCGCGTCTTGGCGGGCGTTCCCGCCGAGAGCATCGTGGCCGAGGGCAGGTTGTAGGGAGCGGTCGGCTGCGCCCCTGCCTCGTCGACGGCGGCGGTCTCGTCGAAGTCGTCTGCGCCGGCCTGGAACCCGGGCAGCACCGCCGGAGCCGTCGGCGTGGCCGCGGCCGCAGCGGTCGGGGGCAGCTCGCCGGTGAAGCGCTGAAGCACGGTCTCCGCGTTGGCGAGTTCGCTGAGCACCTCGGTGTTGTAGTGGTCGCTCGCCGGGTCGGGCTCCAGCGGGGAGTCGAACTCGCCCTTGCCGCGCGCGGGGGCGCCGAACACGTCGGTGAGGTCGGCGGGAGCCTCGTAGTCCGGGTCCTCCTCGCGCTGGGACTTGTTGCGCCGCCACCAGGGCAGCGCGGTCTCGCCCTCCGGCTCATCCAGGCCGTCGAGCTCGACCTGCTCGGTGCGCTGGTTCTTGCGCTCGTCCCTGGCCTCCTGGCGCTCCTCCTCGGTGGGGAGCTGTGCGCCGAACAGGTAGGCGTACAGCTCGCGGATGCGCGCGGGCAGCTTGTTGGGCGGCGTCTTGGTGATGATGAAGAGGCTGAGGACGAGCAGGGCGATGATGACCGCGCCCGCACCGTAGGGCGTGATGAGCCAGGAGAGCGGTGCGGCGATCAGCCAGCCGAGCATCCCGCCGGCCTGCGCGAGCGCGGCCACGCCGTCGGTGGGCGACGGATGATGGCTGAACAGGTGGCAGAGGCCCGAGATCATCAGCAGCAGGATGCCGAGGCCGATCCCGATGCGCGTGTTGTCGTGCACGGAGCTGGGATGCCGGAACAGCCAGGCGGCGAAGATCACCATGACGACCGGGAGCGCGAACGCGACGCGGCCGAACAGCAGGCCGAAGGTCCAGGAGTCGAGCGTGCGGGCGACCTGGTCGTTGATCAGGAACCACTCGACGACGACGCCGGCGATGGCGAGCAGCACGAGGAAGAACGGGAAGCCGTCGCGGCGCTCCTCCTTGCTCAGCTTCTCCGGCCCGAGGGCGCGGAACGCCCCTCCGGTGAGGTGCGCCAGCCCCATCCACGCGCGGACGAGCGGGCTCGGCGCGTCGTCGGCGGCCGGGTACGCGACGGTCTTCTGGGACTGCGTCTTCGTCGGGGTCTTGGCGGCCGTCTTGCGCGCCGTCGAGCCGCCGCGACCGGACCCCCGGGCGGACGAAGTCGACTTGGTGCTCGTAGCCATAGGATCAACGCTACTTCGGACCCCCGGCAGGGGGCCGGATCACGCGCTGATATGGGGAAAATCCGCAACGGCGCGCGGGCTGTGAGGGAATCGCCGTCAGCGGACCGGGCGCACCATCGTGTCGGCCGTCGCGCGCGACTGCACGGTCACGTATCCCTCGCTCACGTAGAGCCGTTGGGCGAAGTTCGCGCGCTCGACGCTCAGGCTCAGCCGGGCAGCGCCGGAGGCGGCGGCCTGCCTCCCCAACTCCTGAAGCAGGGCACGGCCGACGCCCTGGGCGCGCCACTGCGCGTTCACGCCGAGGGTCAGTTCCGGGACACCGACGGCGACGAAGCCCTTGCCTGGCGCGTCGGCCGGGAACAGCCGCGCCCAGCAGGCGCCGACGGCGGCGCCGTGGGCGTCCTCCGCGACGCAGCCGAAGTCCCCCGGCCGCTTCCAGCCGGCGACGTAGCGCAGGACGGCCGGATCCTCCAGCACCGCGATGCGCGGGCGCGCACGGGAGACGTTCCAGTTCGCGGCCTCGACCAGCATGTCGGAGAGGACGCGCGCATCCTCGGCGACCGCCGGGCGGATCCGGAACCCTGTCATGGCTGAACGCTACTCGCCGGTGTGTTTCGCGCGGGTTACAGAGACGGGTCGTCAGTACCGGATGGCGTCGATGACCTTCACCCGCACCGCGACGAGCGCCGGCAGCAGTCCCGCGAGCGCCCCGACGGCGGTCGCCGCAACCAGCCCGAGCACGGCGGCCTCCACCGGGAACGGCGGCATGTCGGCGATCATCCCACGACCGAGCTGCTCCTCGACCCACGGGTTCTTCACCGCGAGCACCGAGAGCCCGACACCCGCCGCGCCGGCGACCACCGTGGCGACGACGCTCTCCATCATCACCGCGAAGAAGATCCGCGCGCTCGTCGCCCCGAAGCTGCGCCGCACCCCGATCTCCCGGATCCGGTGCCGCACCGTCACCATGGCGATGTTCACGAGACCGAGCGCGCCGAGCAGGAGGATGAGGACGGCGATGCCGCCGACGCCCAGCTTGAGGGGCAGGAGCGGGTCCCCGTCCCGGTTGGCCAGGTAGTCGATCCGGTCGACGCTCACCGCGTCCTTTCCGAGCGCCTGATCGAACTCGGTGCGGATCGCTTCGACCAGAGGCGTCGCGACCTCCGGGGGCACCCACGCCTCGAGCGACGGCGCTCCGAAGGGGAGTGTCTGCGCTCCGGCGAGCCGGCCAACGGCGGAGTTCAGGACGATCGCCATCGCGTCGTCGGGAGATTCCGGCGTCTTCACGACGCCGATCACGGGTGCCGTCACCTTCGACTCGCCCTGCAGGACGGTCGCGGTGGGGTGAGCGGCGAGCGACGGCGACCCCAGCCGCCGCCAGAACACCTCGTTGACGATGATCGGCGGCGCGAGGAGTTCCTCGTCCGCCGGCCGGAACCAGCGGCCGTCCTTCACGACCGTACGGTGCATCGTCGCGAAGGCGGGATCGACGGTCTGCGCCATCACCGACGTCACCCCGTCGCGGAACTGCACGGGGAGTGACGTGTTCCCGACTTTCGACGAGTAACGGATGTCGTGGCGCTTCAGGATCGTGGCCCACGCCGCGTCGACGCGCTCCTCGCTCGCGGAGTCCTCCTCCACCGGATGAACCGCGATCAGCGCAGGACGTCCGCCCCAGCGCTCATTGCCCTCGCGCATCCCCTGCTCGGCGATGCCCGCGAAACCCACGACCGAACTGAGCGCGCACACCGCAACACCGACCCCGATCAGCGACAGCAGCACCCGGGTGCGGTGGATGCGCAGCTCCTGCCAGGCCTCCACGATCGCGCCCCACAGTGCGGAGAGTGCGTTCATGCTGCCACCTCCGCGGTCGCTGCGTGAAGACGGCCGGAGTCGAGCCGGTAGCGGACCTCCGAGCGCGCGGCGACGGCCGGGTCGTGCGTGATGACGACCAGGGCGGCGTCGTTCTCCGCGGCGACGTCCTCCAGCAGGTCGATGACGGTGGACCCGGTCTCCACGTCCAGCGCGCCGGTCGGCTCGTCGGCCAGGATCAGACGCGGACCGCGCACCAGCGCCCGCGCGATGGCGACGCGCTGCTGCTCGCCGCCGGACAGCACCTCGGGCAGCGAGCCGAGACGATGGCCCAGCCCGACGCGTTCGAGCATCTCCGTCGCGATGGCCCTGCGCTTCCAGAAGCGTCGACCGGTCGCGTAGAGCAACGGGGTCATCACGTTCTCGAGCGCGGTGCGGCCGGACAGCAGGTTGAACTGCTGGAACACGAAGCCCACGTCGGCGCCGCGGCGCAGGTCGCGGGCGCGGCCGCCGATGCGCTCGACCGGCACGCCCTCGAACTCGAACGCGCCGCTGCTCGGGGAGTCCAGGAGGCCGAGGAGGTTGAGCAGGGTCGACTTGCCCGACCCGGATCGGCCGACGACCGACACGCGCTCCCCCGACTCCACGACCAGGTCGACGCCGTGCAGGATCGTGAGCGGCTCGGCGTCCGGGACCCGGACCGTCTTGGTGACACCGCTCAGGCGCAGCAGCGCCGTCACAGTCCGGCTGCCGGGTCGGAGCCTGAGCACATCATCCCGCCGCCGCCCATCGGCACGCAGCCGCCCTCCGGCGTCGCAGCGCCCGGGACGAACTGCAGGACGGAGTCGCCCTCCTTCAGGCCGCCGGCGACCTCGACGGAGGTGCCGTCGGTGAGCCCGAGCGCGACCTCGACCTCCCTCGGCTCGCCGCCCTTCTCGCCCGGGACGTAGACGATGCCCTTCTCGGCGGAGCCCTTGACCGCGGTGGTGGGCACCGTGAGCACGTTCTCCGCGCGACCGGCGGAGATCGTGACATCGGCGCTCAGCCCCGCGAACACGGTCACCTCGGCAGGAACCGCGCAGCGGACGGTGGTGGTGGAGTCGCCGGCGCCGCCGGAACCGCTCGTTCCGGGCTCCGCGTTCGGTGCGGCGTTCGACGCGGTCGCGGGCGGCGTCGTGATGGTCAGCCCGGTGCACGTGAACGGCGCCGGACCGCCCTTCACCGTGACGCTGGCCTCCGTCGGCCGGTGGATGAGGCGGTACTGCTGCTCGGCCGGGAGCGTCGCGGACACCGAGAAGCTCGGCGGCGCGACCGAGCCGGCCGTGTCGCCGATGGCGACGCTCTGGCCGGCGAGCACCGGGAGCTCGCTCAGCACGCCAGCGATCGGCGCGGTGACCTCCGTGTAGCTGATGGCGGGCTTCCGCTCGGTCATGCTCTGCGTGCCGTCCGGCGCGGTCTCCAGGACCGGGTCGCGCGGCGTCTCGACCCGGATGTCGAAGAGCACGGCGCCCGCGTCGACCGGCCGGCCGACCGTCGCCTGGACCTTGTTGACGGTGCCCGCCGCGGTCGCCCGCGCGGGGACCGCGTCGTCGGCGACGATCGATCCGGTCACCGTCACGTCGTTGACGATCGTGCCCGTCGTGACGGTGGCGACCGGATCGGTGAGCTGACCCGTCGGCGTCGCCGGATCGGACGCTCGCGTCTCCCCGCTCGGGAAGAACGCCAGCTTCACCAGCGCGACGGCGATCGCCGCCACGATCACGATTCGGATGACCGGGAAGACCCAGCGTCGCATGACCCCCACAGGCAGCCTCTCATTCGCGTGCGCCGACCCCCGGCGCGCTCGAATTCCAAGCTTACATGTAAGTGGTGATACTCCGGTTCACGCCTCGATGACGAGCGGGACGATCATCGGCCGGCGGCGGTAGCTGGTGTTGACCCAGCGGCCGACGGTCCGGCGGACGACCTGCGAGAGCGCGTGCGAGTCGCGGACGCCGTTGTGCGCCGCGTCCGCGAGCGCCGCCGCGATCTTCGGCTTGACGGCGTCGAACACCGCGTCGTCCTCCGCGAAGCCGCGGGCGTGGATCTCCGGGCCGGTGACGATGCGGCCGCTGGCGGCCTCCACCACCACGATGATGGAGATGAAGCCCTCCTCGCCCAGTATCCGGCGGTCCTTGAGGTCGGCGTCGGTGATCTCGCCGACGCTGGAGCCGTCGACGTAGACGAAGCCGAGGTCGAGCTGGCCGACCACGCGGGCGACGCCGTCGCGCAGGTCGATGACCGTGCCGTCCTCGGCGATGATCGTGTTCTTCTCCGGCACGCCGGTGTCCATCGCCAGGCGCGCGTTGGCGACCAGGTGGCGGTACTCGCCGTGCACGGGCATGACGTTGCGGGGCTTGAGGATGTTGTAGCAGTAGAGCAGTTCGCCGGCGGCCGCGTGGCCGGAGACGTGGACCTTGGCGTTGCCCTTGTGCACCACGTTGGCGCCGAGCTTGGTCAGGCCGTCGATGACCCGGTAGACCGCGTTCTCGTTGCCCGGGATGAGGCTGGAGGCCAGGATGACCGTGTCGCCGGGGCCAACCTCGATCTGGTGGTCGAGGTTCGCCATCCGCGCGAGCACGGCCATCGGCTCGCCCTGGGAGCCGGTCGACATGTAGACGATCTCGTCGTCCGGGAGGTCGGCGGCCTTCTTGTAGTCGATGAGCACGCCCTCGGGCACCTTGAGGTAGCCGAGCTCGGCGGCGATGGTCATGTTGCGCACCATCGAACGGCCGAGCAGCGCGACGCGGCGGCCGTTGGCGGCGGCGGCGTCGAGCACCTGCTGGACGCGGTGCACGTGGCTGGAGAAGCTGGCGACGATCACGCGGCGCGGGGCGCGGGCGATCACGTTGTCGAGCACCGGGCCGATGGAGCGCTCCAGCGGCGTGAAGCCGGGGACGTCGGCGTTGGTGGAGTCGGCCATGAACAGGTCGACGCCCTTCTCGCCGAGGCGGGCGAAGGCGCGCAGATCGGTGATCCGGTCGTCCAGCGGGAGCTGATCCATCTTGAAGTCGCCGGTGTGCAGCACCGTGCCGGCGGGGGTGGTGATGGCGACGGCCAGCGCGTCGGGGATGGAGTGGTTGACCGCCACGAACTCGAGGTCGAACGGGCCGAGCTGCTCGGTGCGGCCCTCCTTGACCGTCAGCGAGTACGGCTGGATGCGGTGCTCCTTGAGCTTCGCCTCCACGAGCGCGAGGGTGAGGCCGGAGCCGATCAGCGGGATGTCGGCGCGCAGCTTGAGGAGGTACGGCACGGCGCCGATGTGGTCCTCGTGGCCGTGGGTGAGCACGACGCCGAGCACGTCGTCGAGGCGGTCGCGGACCGGGGCGAAGTCGGGAAGGATCAGGTCGACGCCGGGCTGGTCCTGCTCGGGGAAGAGGACGCCGCAGTCGACGATGAGGAGCTTGCCTTCGTATTCGAAGACGGTCATGTTGCGGCCGATCTCGCCGAGACCGCCGGTGGGGATGATCCGGAGCGTTCCCGGTTCGAGTGCGGGTGGCGCGGAGACGAGGTTGGGCATGGGCCCTCCAATGTAGAGATGTATACGTTCGCCCGGGCGTTCGACCCGGGGTGGTGCTGACCGCTGAGCGGCCTTAGCGTGTGGCCCCGGCGATCTTGGGCAGAGCGCCGCCGGCGGCGGCGTTCCGGTCGGGGCGGAAGTTTCGGAAGTCGGCGCCCGGGATGTCGCGGACGAGGTCGAGCTCGTCCTCGATCTGGGCGGCCTCCCACTCCTCCGGGCCGACCAGCGGGAGACGGACGCGCGGGCTGGAGATGCGCCCCAGGCCGTGCAGGATGTACTTGGCCGCAACTGTGCCGGGGACGTGCGTCATGACGGCGCGCACCAGAGGCTCCAGCTTCTTGTGGGCCGCGGTCGCGGTGGCCAGGTCGCCGGCGTTGACCGCGTCGACGATCTGGCGGTACGGCGTCGCGGTGATGTTGGCCGTGACCCCGATGAGGCCCGTCGCTCCGATCGCCAGGTGCGGGAGCACATTGGCGTCGTCGCCCGAGAAGTACATCAGGTCGGTCTGGTTGAGCACCCGGCTGACCTCGCTGAAGTCGCCCTTCGCGTCTTTGATGGCGAGCACGTTGGGGTGCTTGGCGATGCGCAGGATGGTCTCGTACTTGATCGGGATGCCGGTGCGGCCCGGGATGTCGTAGAGGATGACCGGCAGGTCGGTCGAGTCCGCGATCATGCGGAAGTGCGTGAGGACGCCGGCCTGGGTCGGCTTGTTGTAATACGGAGTGACGATCATCACGCCGTCGGCGCCGGCCTTCTCGCTCTGCTTGTAGAGCTGGATGGCGTGGGCCGTCTCGTTCGAGCCGCCGCCGGTGATGATCTTGGCCCGGCCGCCCGCGACGTCTTTGCCGACCTCGACCAGGCGCAGCTTCTCGGCGTCGGTGAGGGTGGAGGTCTCGCCCGTGGTGCCGGTGACGACGATGCCGTCCGCTCCCGCCACGATCACGTCGTCGATGTGCTTCTCCACGCCGGCCCAGTCGACCTCGCCATCGGCGGTGAAGGGCGTGACCAGGGCGACGAGCACCTGGCCGAAGGGGTTAGCGGGAGCAGCCATGGTCTCAAGGCTATCGGGTCGGGCCTGGCAGCCGCCTCCCCACCGGCCGATCTGTGGAGAGCTCGCAGCGACCCCGGGCTGTGGAGGACAGCGTTCCCGTCATGTTCGGTCACATTGCCTTCAGCTCCACGCGCTGCGCGCGTATCGTCGCGATCACCATGTCCGCAGCCTCCGCACTCCTCGTCCTGCTCGTCCTGGTCGCCGTCGCGACGGCGGGCGGCCTCCTCTGGCGCGCCCGCACCGGCCGGGTCCGCTCGGCGCGCGCCGACCGGGTCACCGCGGCCGAAGTGGGCGCGACCGGACTCGGCTCGCGGGCGACCCTCGTCCAGTTCTCCACCGCGTTCTGCGCCCAGTGCCCGTCGACCGCGCGCGTGCTGCACGGCGTCGCGGGCGAGCACGACGGTGTGGAGCACCTGGACGTCGACCTGACCGTCCGCCCCGAGCTCGCCCGCCGGTTCGGCGTGCTGCAGACCCCGACCACCCTGCTGCTCGACGCCCGCGGCACCGTCCGCGGCCGGATCGCCGGCGCCGCGCGGCCCGGCGATGTGCGCAGCGCCCTCGACCTCATCCTGACGGAGTGACCATGACAGAGAACACCGGAACCGCCCCGGCGACCCGACCCGGCATCGACCCGCGCTCGCCCCGCTTCGGCGCCGGGATCACGGCCGTCCTGCTGCTGATCGACCTCTTCCTCGCCCTCACGGGCGCGACCGCGGCCGCCGCGGTGCTGCTGCTGCTCGCGATCGCCCTGCTCTTCGCCTGGGGAGCCCTGGCGGGCGTGCGGCGGCACCCCTACGGCCTGCTGTACCGCGTGGCGGTGCGGCCCCGCCTCGCGCCGCCGACCGAGCTGGAGGACCCGGCCCCGCCCACCTTCGCGCAGGCCGTCGGGCTCTTCGTCACCGGCGTCGGCCTCCTGCTGTTCGTGCTCGGCGTGCCGGCCGCACTGCCGATCGCCGCCGCGCTGGCGTTCGTCGCGGCGTTCCTGAACTCCGTGTTCGGGTACTGCCTGGGCTGCCAGCTCTACCTCCTGCTGGTGCGCTCCGGCGTCATCCGGAGCCGCGCCGGCGCCGTCTGAGCGCCGAAACCGGGAATCCCCCGTAGGGGGGTCGACCCGTCGGAGGCCGCCAGTAGTCTGGTCGCACCCGCGCGCACTCCGCGGCGGAGACAACAGGAGGTCTCATGGCAGTCACCAGCGAATCCACCACGGTCTGGACCGGCGATCTGAAGTCCGGCTCTGGCACGGTCTCCCTGGACTCGTCCGGAGCGGCGACCCTCTCGGTGAACTGGAAGGCACGCTCGGAGGGCGGCGCGGAGACCTCCACGCCGGAGGAGTTGCTGGGCGCCGCCCATTCCGCCTGCTTCTCGATGGCGTTCTCGAACGTCCTCGCGGCCTTCGGCACGCCGCCGGAGAGCATCCGCACCACCGCGGCGGTGACCTTCGACCCCTCGCAGGGCATCACCGGCAGCCACCTCCTGGTCGAGGCGAGCGTCCCGGGGCTGGGCGAGGAGGACTTCCAGCGCCTCGCCGACGAGGCCAAGCGCACCTGCCCGGTCTCGCGGGCGCTCGTCGGCATCCCGATCACGATCGAAGCAACGCTGGCCTGAGCCGATGCGGGTGCTCGTGGCCGGCGCATCCGGCATGATCGGCACCGCGCTCGTCCGCGCGCTGACGGCGGAGGGCCACGACGCCCTCCGCCTGGTGCGCCGGGAGCCGGCCGCCGCGGACGAGCGCGCGTGGGCCCCCACAGCGCGCAGCATCGACCTGCGGCTGCTGGACGACGCCGACGCCCTGGTGAACCTCTCCGGAGCCTCGCTCAACAAACTGCCGTGGACGGCGGCGCACAAGCGCCGGATCCTCGACTCGCGCCTGGCCGCCACAGGTACGCTGGCCGACGGGATGCGCCAGGCCGCGAACCCGCCCGCCGTGTTCGTCAGCGGCTCGGCGGTCGGCTACTACGGCGACCGGCCCGGGCAGACCCTGACCGAGGACTCCGCCAAGGGCACCGGGTTCCTCTCGGACGTGGTGGAGGCCTGGGAGACCGCGGCGCACCTCGCGCCCAGCGGCACCCGCGTGGTCACCATCCGCACCGGCCTCGTGGTCGGGCCCGGCGGCGCGATGGCGCCGCTGCTGCCGCTGGCGAAGGCCGGGCTCCTCGGCCCGATCGCGGGCGGTCGGCAGCACTGGCCCTGGGTGAGCCTGCACGACGAGGCCGCGGCGATCGTGCACCTGCTGAGCACCGGCCTGAGCGGACCCGTCGATGTCGTCGGCCCCGAGCCCGCGACCGCCGGCGAGGTGCTGCGCGCGCTCGCGAAGGCGGTGCACCGGCCCTACGGCCTGCCGTTGCCGGGGCCGGTCGTGAAGCTGGCTCTCGGCGAGGCCGGACGCGAGCTGCTGCTCGCGGATCAGCGGGTGCTGCCGCAACGCCTGCTCGACGACGGATTCGCGTTCAGGGACACGACGGTGCGGGACGCGATGGCCCGGCTGGTGAAGCAGGCGGCCTAGCGGCTACCGCGCCGCGCGCTCCTGCGCCCGGTACAGCCCGATCGCCTGCCGCAGCGCCGCCCGGGCGCGCCGGCGGTCGCCGCTCGCGTCATAGGCGAGGCCGAGCCGGAACCACGCGCGCCAGCTCTCGGGCGACGCCTCCACCTCCGCCTTGAACTGCGGGAACTCCGCGTCGGCGGCGTCGCGCAGCGGCCGGCCGCTCGCCCGGTGCGGCAGGTCGTCCACCGGCAGCGTGCCCTCGGTGGCCATCAGCTTGACGAGCTTCTCGGTGCGCGCGCCGAAGAGCAGCTCGCGGACGAGCGCCCACGCCGCGACCAGCCCGATCACGATCAGGGCGACGCTCATCGCGATCCCGACCGCCGACCCGGAGGCGAACAGCAGCACCGCGCGCTGGAAGACGAGCACCAGATACACGACGAGCAGCAGCGCCATGAAGAGCGCCGAGAGACGGTTGCGCATCGGGCGGCCTACACCTCGCGGACGGTCGGGCGCGGCGGCTCCCCGTCCGGCACGGAGATGCCGAGGTCGACGAGCTTGTCCAGGCCGACGACCACGCCGGTCGTCGTCGCCGCGGCGCGGAGGGCGAGCAGGATGCCGACCTCGTAGGCGTCCTGCCCGATCGTGTCGTGGCGGATGGTGAGGGTCTCCCCCGCCCCGCCGAAGATCACCTGCTGCTGGGCGGCGACGCCGCGCATCCGGAGGCTGTGGATCGGAACGCTGCCGACCTGCTGGCCGCGCGCCCGCTGGTCGGTGTGCGGCGCGTCCACCGGGCCGCGCTGCAGGCGGGCGGCCGCGATCAGCTCGGCGGTCCGCACCGCGGTGCCGGAGGGCGAGTCGACCTTGCCCGGACCGTGCGTCTCGACGATCTCGATGGAGTCGAAGAACCGGGCGGCGACGGTCGCGAAGGCGGTGCCGAGCGCGGAGCCGATGGAGAAGTTGGGGATCACGACGGCGCCGGCGCCCTCGTGCCCGGCCACCCGGCGCTCCAGGTCGAGGATGCGGTCGGCCGACCAGCCGGAGGTCCCGACCAGCACGTTGAGGCCGTGATCGACGGCGTAGGCGACGATGCCCGGGCTGACGTGCGGGAGCGTCATGTCCACCAGCACGTCGGCGCCGAGCATGGCGTCGAGCGGGCTGCGGGAGTCGAGGGCGGCCACGAGCTCCAGGTCGTCGGCCGCCTCGATGAGACGGACCGCCACGGATCCGAGCTTGCCGGTCGCCCCGGCGACGGCCACGCGAATAGTCACCCGTCCACCCTACCTGCCGCGCACATCCGGCGGTCCGTGCCGACGGTCTAGCCTGGGACGATGGTCTCCTTTGCCGATGTCTCCGTCACCGACGCGACCGCCCACCGGATGCTGGCGGACTACTTCGCCGAACGCGCGAAGACCTTCCCCGCCTCCCAGGGCGCGTACCGCACGACCTTCCCGGACCCCGGCCAGTTCGTGCCGCCGACGGGCGTCTTCCTGCTGGCGTACGACGACGGGGAGGCCGGCTGCGGCGGCATCCGCGAGCTGGCGGTGCCGCTGTCGGAGACCGAGGACGGCGAGCAGGTCGTCCGCTACGAGATCAAGCATCTCTGGGTGGCGCCCGCTCATCGCGGCCGGGGCCTCGGCCGTGCCATCCTCGCCGAGCTGGAGCACCGCGCGCGGGGCTTCGGCGCGACCGAGGTCGTCCTCGACACCAACGCCAGCCTGGAGGCCGCGGGCGGCCTCTACCGCTCGCACGGCTACGAGAGCATCCAGCCCTACAACGACAACCCGAACGCGACGGACTGGTTCCGCAAGCGACTCGGCCCGGACGCGGCGTCCGCCTGAGTCGCTAGACCGGCTGGAGCTCCGGCAGGCCGGTGCGCAGCTCGACCGGCAGGTGGCCGAGGTCGTTGTGCACCACCAGCACCGGGGGCTTGGCCGAGCGCACCCGGATGATGGTGAGCCCGCAGTTCGCCTGGTTGAGGCCGAGCCACCGCCAGGCCGGCGCGTCGAACACGTGCCGGACGAACCAGCCGATCACGAAGTTGTGGGTCACCAGCAGGTCGTGCCGGTCGCCCATCGCGGGCGTCAGGAACTCGTGGACGGCGTCGTCCATCTGGGCCCGACCCGCCTCGATCTCCGCCTCGGTCACCGGGCCGAAGAACGACTCGAACGCCTTGGGCATGTCGGGCGTCGGCCCGGACGGGATGCAGTCGAACAGCAGGCTGGAGGGCTCCGGCACCACGGCGGGCATCCGCTCGGCGATGATCGAGGCCGTCTGCTCCGCGCGCACGAGCGGCGAGTGGTACATGCCGGTCAGCGGCAGGCCGCTCAGCCGGTCGGCGATGAGCTGCGCCTGGCGCTTGCCGCGGGGCGAGAGCGGGCCGTCGGGCAGGCCGTGCTCGGCGTCCTGCTGCTCGCCGTGACGCACGAGGTAGAGGTAGTGGGGCACCGGTAGACCTTTCGATGTAACGGGAATGGAGACAGGCGGTCAGGCCACGAGGCCCGCGAAGACGTCGTCGTCGACGCCACCCACCGCGGAGATCGAGACCGGGCGGTCGGCCAGGTCCCGTGCGAGTTCTCGGACGTCACCGGCAGTGACGAGGTGGAGCCGGCGGAGGCTCTCGTCGAGGTCGGCGAACTCCCCCAGGCTGATCTCGGCGCGGCCGAGCCGGGACATCCGGGTGTCGGAGTCCTCCAACGCGAGCGCGGCCCCGCCGGAGAGCTGGCCGACGGCGCGGCGCAGCTCGTCGGCCGTCACGCCGCCGTCGGCGAGGCGGTGCAGTTCGGAGAGCATCAGTTCGGCGACCTGCCTGGCCTTCGCCGGGGCGCAGGCGGAGAACAGCCCGAAGACCCCGGCGTCGGAGTAGGAGCCGGAGAACGAGTAGACGGCGTAGGCCAGGCCGCGCTTCTCGCGCACCTCCTGGAACAGCCGGCTGGACATCCCGCCGCCGAGGACGGAGTTGAGCACGCTCATCGTGGTGCGGCGCTCGTCGGTCGCGACGATGCCGGGCATGCCGATGATGAGGTTGGCCTGCTCGATCGGCCGGGACACGGTCACGATCGGCGCGCCGCGTTCGACTGTCGCCTGGTCTATCGAACGACGGTCCACGGGCGCGGCCACCTCGTCCGGGTCCCAACCCGCAGCGTCGAGCGCCCGCTGCACCCCCGCCACGAGCACGTCGTGGTCGACCGCGCCGGCGGCCGTCACGACCAGGTCGCGCGGCCGGTAGTTGGCGCGGTAGTGGGCCCACACCGCGTCGCGGGTGGCGGCACGGATGGTGTCGGGTCGGCCGCCGATCGGCCGGCCTAGTGGATGGGCGCCGAGCACCGCCGTGAAGAGCCGTTCGTTGGCGACGTCGGCCGGGTCGTCCTCGGCCATCGACAGCTCTTCGAGGATGACGCCGCGCTCGTTCTCGAACTCGGTGGGGTCTAGCACGGAGGAGGTGAGCATGTCGCCGATGACCTCGACGGCCATCGGGAGGTCGCGGTCCTGCACCTTGGCGTAGTAGCAGGTGTACTCCTTGGCCGTCATCGCGTTGTGCTCGCCGCCGACCGAGTCGAAGGACACCGCGATGTCGAGCGCGGTGCGCGTGCGCGTGCCTTTGAACAGCAGGTGCTCGAGGAAGTGCGTGGAGCCGAGGCTGCCTGGCACCTCGGCCGTCTCGTCGCGGGAGCCGACCGCCACCCAGTAGCCGAGGGTCGCGCTGCGCGCACCGGGGACCTGCTCGCTGAGGATGCGGACGCCGTTCGGCAGGATCGTGCGCCGGACGAGGGCTTCGCCGGAGGCGGCGAAAGCGAGGTCGGCCAAACCGAGCGGGAGGTCGACTGCGCTGTTCATCCCCTCAACCCTACGCCAGCGGTCGTTCGATGGCGGAGATGGCGAAATTGAGGACAAACAGACTGGTCTGTCTACCGCTATACTGAAGTGACCACCCCGACCGGTCGTCCCCCCTTGGACCGGTCGGGGAGGTTCTCAGCCACAGCGTGGAGGCCACAGCCTCCCGGAGAGAGGAGACGACCAGCATGGTCGTAAGTGCCCGCGCCACCATCCGGCCGCCCGCACCGTCGAAGATCAAGATCCTCGCGACCGCCGACGAACTCTTCTACCAGGAGGGCATCCACACCGTCGGCGTCGACCGCATCATCGCGGGCGCCCGGGTGACGAAGGCCACGTTCTACAAGCACTTCCGCTCCAAGGACCTGCTAATCATCGCCTACGTCGAGGGCCGGGACCGCCAGAAGCGCGACTGGTTCGCCGAGCAGGAGGCCGAGCTCTCCGACCCGACGGCGATCGCCCGCGCCCTGGTGGACTCCATCAACGCCGAGGCGGTGCGCCCGGGCTTCCGCGGCGACCCGTTCATCAACGCCGCGGCGCAGTTCGCCGACGAGAACCACCCGGTGCGCGTCGCCGTGACCGCCCACCGGGACTGGTACGCCAAGCGCATCGAGGAGCTGTTCCGGCAGATCGGTCACCCGCGGCCCGGGGATGCGGCGGACGACCTCATCCTCGCCCGTGACGGCGCGCTGGCCGGCGGCTACGTGGGCGACCCGATCGCGGCGGGCGCGGCACTGCACCGGGCGCTCGACCGCATCCTCGCGGAGAAGTAGGCCGCTCCGTAACTCCGGAGAGTCGGCGCGACGCGCCGCCCGACATTCCGTAACTCCGGAGAACGGCCCGGGTCGGGCGCGGATGTCCGGAGTTACGGAGAGCCATTGCGCATCGGTAACTCCGGAGGTTCGGGCCAAGTCGGGGCCGAAGTCCGGAGTTACGGGGCGTCGGACGGCGTGGCGGGACAGGTGTCCGGAGTTGCGGACGCAGCAGCGCGGGCTACTCGGAGACGCGGTCGAGCTCGAGCATCTGGGCCCGGGTGAGGCGGATGCCGGCGGCGGCCATCAGGCCGTCGACCTGCTCGGGGCGGCTGGCGCTCGCCACCGGGGCCACGATGGTCCGCTTGGCCAGCAGCCACGCGATCGCGACGCTCGCCGCGGACACCCCGTGCTCGGCGGCGATCCGGTCGAGCACGGCCAGGACGCGCATGCCCTTGCGGTTGACGTACGCGGAGGCACGGACGCTCCGCGCGTCGGCGCTGAGGTCGGCCTTCGACCGGTACTTGCCGGTGAGGAAGCCGTTGGCCAGCGCGTAGTACGGCATCACGGCGAGGCCCTGGGCCGCCGCGACGATGCGCAGCGCGCTCTCGAACTCGGCGCGGTGCATCAGGTTGTACTGGGTCTGGATGGCGACGAACTTCGGGAGGCCGGCCGAGGCCAGCACGCGCGCCTCGATGAGGCGGTCCGCGCTGAAGTTGGACGCGCCGAGGTAGCGGACCTTGCCCGTCTCGATGAGCCACTCGGCGGTGGCCAGGCTGTCCTCCAGCGGCACCTCGGTGTCGTCGTCGTGGAAGTACAGCAGGTCGATGTGGTCGGTCTGCAGGCGCTCGAGGGAGGCCTCCACGGCGCGCACGATGCTCACCGAGCCGAGGCCGGGGTTCTCGTGGTGGCGGCCGACCTTGGTCGCGACCACCATGCGGTCGCGGTTGCCGCGCTCGCGCATCCACTTGCCGATGAGGACTTCGCTGCGGCCGCCGACGTAGCTGTCGGCGGTGTCGATGAAGTCGCCGCCCAGCGAAGCGAAGCGGTCGAGGATCGCGAGCGACGTGTCACCGTCCGCAGTCCAGCCGAAGACGCTCGCGCCGAGCGACAGCGGGTACACCGCGAGCTCGCTCTCGCCGATGCGGCGCGGGGCGATGATCGGCAGCGGGCCGGTGCGCTCCAGCCGGGGGTCGATGTCGTAGGGGCCGCCGGTGTCGGTCGAGGGCTCCGAGAGGCTCACAGGAGCGGACGGTCGCGGGGAGGTCGCGGCAGGCGGCGCCGAGGGCGCGGCGGACTGCGGCGACGCCGGAACGGACACGACGGAAGGCCGCGCCGGGGTCGGCGCCGCGGACGCGACAGCCGGGTCGGACGTGCCGTCGGCACCGGCCACGACCGCTGCCGCACGAGCGCGGAGCCCGACGCTTTCGAGCAGACGCAGGGGAAGGAGCTGTGGCATCTCTTCCCCCCTTCCAGGCGTTCGAGCGGTGGTCACGCTGACGATCGATTCGTGGCTCGAAACGATTCGAGGGTGCTCTGCTCCGGAACGTTAAGGGCAGAGTACGTCATGCCGCCGACACGGCACGACCAAACCGGTGAACGGCGCGAAAAACGTTCATCACGGTTTCATCACGACGCGCTCGTCGCCCTCCGAAGCACCGATCGGGCGTGAGAGAGGATCGGTCCGTCGATCATCCGGCCGTTGTGCCGGAAGACTCCCCCGCCGGCCGCTCTGGCGGCCTCCAGCAGTTCGACGGCCTCGGCCACCTGGGCCTCGTCCGGCCGGTACGCGGCGCGGACCGTCTCCACCTGGGAGGGGTGGATGCAGGCGGTCGCGGCGAACCCGACGGCGACCGCGTCCGCGGCCTCCGCCGCGAGCCCGTCCAGGTCGGCGATGTCGAGGTGCACCGTGTCGATGGCGGGTTTCCCGGCGGCTCCGGCTGCCAGCAGCACCGCCGAGCGGGCGTGCGCCGCCACGTCGCGGTACCGGCCGTCCGGGTGCCGGCTGGAGGTGCCGCCGAGGGAGGCGACCAGGTCCTCCGCTCCCCACATCAGCGCGACGACGTGCTCGGCGGCCGCCAGCTCGCCCGCCGCCACAACGCCGGCCGCGGTCTCGCACAGGGCGATGACGTGGAGGCCGTCGAGCGCGGCGAGGTCGGCCGCGCGCTCCGCCTTGGGCAGCATCACGGCGGTGTACGGGGTGAGTGCGAGGGCCGCGAGGTCGGCGGCCTGATCGTCGGTCCCGGACTGATTGACCCGCACGATCACCCGGGCCGGGTCGAGGTCGGAGGCCGCCATCGCCTCCCGGGCCGCCGGACGTCGCGCAGGGTCGACGGCGTCCTCCAGGTCGAGGATGATGGCGTCCGCCCGCTCCAGCGCCTTCGCGTACCGGTCGGGCCGGTCGGCCGGGCAGAAGAGCAGCGCCGGGCCCCACGGGAATGAGCCGGCAGGGGGGAACGGCGTCATGCGTCCGCCGTCCGGAGGTGCGCGTCGCGGCACCACACCATGACCTGCCGGGTCGCGGTGGCGACCACGACGCCGTCCTGGTTGCGCCCGGTGTGCTCCAGCGTCACGATGCCCTGGCCGGGACGGGAGGCCGACAGCCGCTTGGCCGTCACCGTCGTCTCGGAGTAGAGCGTGTCGCCGTGGTACAGCGGGTGCGGGAAGGAGACCTCCGAGAAGCCGAGGTTCGCGACGATCGTGCCCTGCGTGAGCTGCGCGACCGACGCGCCGACGATCGTCGCGAGCGTCCACATCGAGTTCATCAGCCGCTCGCCGAACGGCTGCCGCGCCGACCACGCGGCATCCAGGTGCAGCGCCTGCGTGTTCATCGTGAGCGTGGTGAAGAGGACGTTGTCGGCCTCCGTCACGGTGCGGCCGGGGCGGTGCAGGTAGCGGGTCTCCTCCTCGAACTCCTCGTAGTAGAGGCCGCGCTGCTCGACTTCCTTCATGATGCCGTCTCCTTCATCGGGCCGGCTCCAGCTCCACCGCGAGCGGGGCGCCCGTCGCGGCCACGACCTCCTCGACCGTCACGCCCGGCGCCGTCTCGCGCAGGACGAGCCCGTCCGGCGTCACGTCGATCACGGCGAGGTCGGTGATGATGCGGTCCACGCAGCCGGTGCCGGTCAGCGGGAGGGTGCACTCGGCGAGGATCTTGGGCCGGCCCTCCTTGTCGACGTGCTCCATCATCACGATCAGCCGCTTGGCCCCGAACACCAGGTCCATGGCGCCGCCCATGCCCTTGACCATCTTGCCGGGGATCATCCAGTTGGCCAGGTCGCCGGTGGCCGAGACCTCCATCGCGCCGAGCACCGCGACGTCCACGTGGCCGCCGCGCACCATCCCGAACGACAGCGACGAGTCGAAGTAGGCCGCGCCGCGCTTGACGGTGACGGTCTCCTTGCCCGCGTTGATGAGGTCGGGGTCCACGTCGGCGTCGGCCGGGTAGGGGCCGACGCCGAGCACGCCGTTCTCGGAGTGCAGGATGACCTCCACGCCCTCCGGGATGTAGTTCGGGATGAGCGTCGGCATCCCGATGCCGAGGTTCACGTACTGGCCGTTCTCCAGCTCCTGCGCCACGCGGGCGGCGAGCTCGGTGCGGGTGAGGCTCATCGGGCGGTCCCTTCCGGAGCGGTGGATGCGGCGGGGGCGGCGACGGTGCGCCGCTCGATCCGCTTCTCGACGTCGGGCGCGTGCACCACGCGCTGGACGAAGATGCCGGGCAGGTGCACCTCCCCCGGCGCGAGCTCGCCGGGCTCGACCAGCTCCTCCACCTCGGCGATCGTGATGCGGCCCGCCATCGCGGCCAGCGGGTTGAAATTCATCGCGGCGGCGTGGAAGACCAGGTTGCCGTGCCGGTCGCCCTTGGCCGCGTGCACGAGCGCGAAGTCGGGGCGCAGCGAGCGCTCCAGCACGTAGGAGGCGCCGTCGAACTCGCGCACCTCCTTCGGCTCGCTCGCCACCGCGACCGACCCGTCGTCGTTGTAACGCCGCGGGAGGCCACCGAGCGCGATCTGCGTGCCGACGCCGGCCGGCGTGTAGAACGCCGGGATGCCCGCTCCGCCGGCCCGCAGCTTCTCGGCGAGCGTGCCCTGCGGAGTCAGCTCCACCTCCAGCTCGCCGGAGAGGAACTGCCGCGCGAACTCCTTGTTCTCGCCGACGTACGAGCTGATCATCTTGCGGATGCGCCGCTGGCCGAGCAGGAGCCCGAGGCCCCAGTCATCCACGCCGCAGTTGTTGCTGATTACTTCGAGGTCGGTCGTGCCGGCCTCCAGCAGCGCCTGGATGAGCGCGCTCGGGATGCCGCACAGCCCGAAGCCGCCCACGGCCAGCCCGGCGCCGCTCGGGATGTCGGCCACCGCCTCCGCCGCGCTCCCCACCGTCTTATCGATCACGCTCTGTCTCCCCTGTCTCCAACTGTCCAACTGCCGAGTACGCGAAAAGTACCGCCGAAACCGCCGAGTCGCCAGATAATCTGCGTACTCGGCGGTTGGGGGCGTCAGGCTTCGAAGCCGAGGGCCCGGGAGATGAGCATGAGCTGGACCTCCGTGGTGCCCTCGCCGATCTCCAGGATCTTGGAGTCGCGGTAGTGGCGGGCGACCGGGTTCTCGTTGAGGAAGCCGTAGCCGCCGAAGATCTGGGTCGCGTCGCGGGCGTTGTCCATCGCGGCCTCGCTGCCGACCAGCTTGGCGATGGAGGCCTCCATCTTGAACGGGACGCCCGCCATCAGCTTGAACGCCGCGTCGTAGTACGCCAGCCGGGCCGCGTGCACGCGGGCCTGCATCCGCGCGAGCTTGAACGCGATGTGCTGGTTCGAGCCGATCGGCCGGCCGAAGACGTTGCGGGACTTCGCGTAGCGCACCGCCTCCTCCAGGCAGCCCTGCGCGGCGCCGGTGCAGAGCGCGGCGAACGCGACCCGGCCCTCGTCGAGGGTCTGGAGGAAGTTGGCGTAGCCGCGGCCTCGCTCGCCGAGGAGGTTGGCCTCCGGCACGTGCACGTCGGTGAGCGTCAGCGGGTGGGTGTCGGAGGTGTGCCAGCCGACCTTGTCGTAGACCGGCTCGGCGACGAAGCCGGGGGTGCCGCTCGGGACGATGATCGCCGACAGCTCCTTCTTGACCGAGCCGTCCGCGCGCCGCTCCTCGCCGGTCACGGCGGTGATCGTGACGAGCTTGGTGATCTCCGAGCCGGAGTTGGTGATGAACTGCTTGGTGCCGTTGAGGATCCACTCGCCGTCGCGAAGGACCGCCGTGGTCTTGGTGCCGGAGGCGTCGGAGCCCGCCTCCGCCTCGGTGAGCCCGAACCCGGCGAGCGCCTCGCCGCGCGCCAGCATCGGCAGCCACTCCTGCTTCTGCTCCTCGGTGCCGCTGCGGAAGATCGGCATCGCGCCGAGCCCGACGCCGGCCTCCAGGGTGACACCGATGGACTGGTCCACCCGGCCGAGCTGCTCGACCGCGAGGCAGAGCGAGAGGTAGTCCTTGCCCTGGCCGCCGTACTCGACCGGGAACGGGAGGCCGAACAGGCCCATCCGGCCCATCTCGGCGATGATGTCGTACGGGAGGCTGCGCTTGGTGTCGTACTCGTACGCGGCGGGCGCGACGACGGTGTCGGCGAAGTCGCGGACCTGGTCGCGGAGGCGGCGCTGCTCGTCGGTGAGCTCGAAGCCGGCGACGTCGAGGTCGGCCGGGCGTGACATCTGCATGGTCATCGGAGATTCCTGTCTGTTGTGGTGACGGTCCCTGCCGCGGCGTGCTCGCCGTGGGATGAGGCGGCCGAGGGTGTCGGCTCGGGGGTGTCCGCCGGGGTGGGCGGGACGTTCTGGGTGGTGGTGGCGGGCGCGGTGGCGGCGGTCGCGGTCGCGGCGCCGGGCGCGGTGGTGGCGGCCTCGGCGGACTCGGGCGCGTCCACGACGGCCACAAGCTGGTCGAGCTTCACCAGGTCGCCTGGCGCGACCTTCACGGTCACGGTCCCGGCGATCGGGGCGACCAGGCGGTGCTCCATCTTCATGGCCTCGACGACGGCCACGGTGTCGCCGGCCTCCACCTCCGCGCCGGACGCGACCGGCACGGCCACGACGGTGCCGGGCATGGGCGAGCGGACCTCGGGATGCGCCGCGGCCTCGCCGCGCTCCCGGGCGGCGAGCGCCGCGGCCAGCCGCTCGGCGGGCGTCCGCAGCCGCAGGGCGCGGGAGCGGCCGCCATGGGCGAGCCAGACGGTGGCGCCGTCGCGGGCCGCGTCGAAGCGGGTCACGACGCCGTCGAGGTCGAGCACGACGGAGTCGGGCTCCCCTGCCGTGCCGGGCTGCACCGCGATCCGGGCGGTGTGCTCGCGCACGTCCCCCTCCGACCCGGGCACGGTCACGTGCTCGCCGTGCACCTGCACACTCACGCCGTCGACGTCGTACCGGACGGGACGTGCCGAGCCGATGCGCCACCCGGTGGGCGCGGCCCAGAGCGCTCCGACGCTTTTCGGGGCGGACGTCTCCCGCTCCCGGTGCGCCAGCAGCGCCGCGGCGACCAGCTCGGCGGTGGAGGCCGGCTCCGGCTCCAGCGCGGAGAACCGCCGGTCGATCAGCGTGGTGTCCATGCTGCCCGCGCGCACCTCGTCGTCGGCCAGCAGGTCGCGCAGCCAGGCGATGTTGTTCACGACGCCCAGCACCGCGGTGCCGGCGAGCGCCCGGTCGAGCCGGGCCAGCGCGCCGGCCCGGTCGGGCGCCCAGGCGATGACCTTGGCGAGCATCGGGTCGTAGTCGGTGACGACGCGCGTCCCGGCGGCCAGGCCGCTGTCGACGCGCACTCCCTCGCCGGCCGGCTCGCGCAGGGCGACCACCGCGCCGTCGCCGGGCAGGAACTCGCGCTCGGGATTCTCGGCGTAGACGCGCGCCTCGACGGCGTGCCCGGTGAGCCGGATGTCGTCCTGCGCGAAGGCCAGCGGCTCCCCCGCGGCGACCCGGAGCTGCCACTCCACCAGGTCCACACCCGTCACCAGCTCGGTGACCGGGTGCTCGACCTGGAGGCGGGTGTTCATCTCCATGAAGAAGAACTCGTCCGGCCGCTCGGCGGAGACCAGGAACTCCACGGTCCCGGCGCCGACGTAGCCGACGCTCGCCGCGACCCGGCAGGCGGCCTCGCCGATCCGGGAGCGCGTCGCCGCGTCGAGCAGGGGCGACGGCGCCTCCTCGACCACCTTCTGGTGGCGGCGCTGCAGGGAGCACTCGCGCTCGCCGAGGTGGACGACCGCGCCGTGCCGGTCGGCGATGACCTGCACCTCGATGTGCCGCGGCGACTCCACCAGCCGCTCCAGGAAGAGCGTGTCGTCGCCGAAGGCCGCGGCCGCGACGCGACGGGCCGCGCGCAGCGCCTCGGGGAGGTCACTGGCGGCGTGCACCGCCTGCATCCCCTTGCCACCGCCACCCGCCGACGGCTTGAGCAGCACGGGATAGCCGATCTGCTCGGCCGCGGCGATGAGCTCCTCGTCGCTGAGCCCGGGCTCCGCGATGCCGGGGATGGTCGGGACGCCGGAGCGGCCGACCTCCTGCTTGGCGGAGATCTTGTCGCCCATCACCTCCAGCGCGTGCACGCCGGGGCCGACGAACACGATGCCCGCGGCCTCGCAGGCGTCGGCGAGGGCCGCGTTCTCGGACAGGAAACCGTAGCCCGGATGCACCGCCGAAGCACCCGTGCGGCGTGCGGCCTCCACGATCGCCTCGACGGACAGGTAGCTGTCGCGCGCGGGTGCGGGCCCGATCCGGACGGCGGTGTCGGCGAGCCGGACGTGCGGAGCGTCGCGGTCGGCGTCGCTGAAGACGGCGACCGAGCGGATGCCGAGGCGGCGCAGCGTGCGGATCACGCGGCAGGCGATCTCGCCGCGGTTCGCCACCAGCACGGACTCGAACGGAACGGAGGAGTGGTCGGTCATCGTCATCACATCCGGAAGAGGCCGAAGGCCGTGTCGGGCAGCGGCGCGCGGGAGCAGACGTCGAGCGCCAGCCCCAGCACGGTGCGGGTGTCGGCGGGGTCGATCACGCCGTCGTCCCACAGCCGGGCGGTGGAGTAGTAGGGGTTGCCCTGGTCCTCGTACTGCGCGGCGATCGGCGCCCGGAACGCGGCCTCGTCCTCCGCGCTCCACTCCTCGCCGCGGGCGTCGAGCTGGTCGCGCTTGACGGTCGCGAGCACGCTGGCCGCCTGCTGACCGCCCATGACCGAGATCCGGGAGGCCGGCCACATCCAGAGGAACCGCGGCGAGTAGGCGCGGCCGCACATCGAGTAGTTGCCCGCGCCGAACGAGCCGCCGATCACGACGGTGAGCTTCGGCACCCGGGTGGTGGCGACGGCGGTGACCATCTTGGCGCCGTTCTTGGCGATGCCGCCGGCCTCGTAGTCGCGGCCGACCATGAAGCCGGAGATGTTCTGCAGGAACACCAGCGGGATGCCGCGCTGGTCGCACAGCTCGATGAAGTGCGCGCCCTTGAGCGCCGATTCGCTGAACAGCACGCCGTTGTTGGCGACGATGCCGACCGGGTGGCCGTGGATGTGCGCGAAGCCGGTCACCAGGGTTGTGCCGTACTCCGGCTTGAACTCGCTGAACTCCCCCGCGTCCACGAGCCGGGAGATGACCTCGTGCACGTCGTAGGGCGCCTGCACGTCGACGGGGACGACCTCGTAGAGCTCCTCCTGGTCGGCGATGGCGGCGCGGGTGGCGAGCACCTCCCACGCTGGGGCCGCAGGCTGCGGGAGGGTCGCCACGATCTCGCGGACGATCCCGAGCGCGTGCTCGTCGTCCTCCGCCAGGTGGTCGACGACACCGGAGGTGCGGGCGTGGAGGTCGCCGCCGCCGAGCTCCTCGGCCGTGACGATCTCGCCGATGGCGGCCTTCACCAGCGGAGGGCCGCCGAGGAAGATGGTGCCCTGGTTGCGCACAATGACCGTCTCGTCGCTCATCGCCGGGACGTACGCGCCGCCGGCGGTGCACGAGCCGAGCACGGCGGCGATCTGCGGGATCTTCGCCGCCGACAGCCGGGACTGGTTGTAGAAGATGCGGCCGAAGTGGTCGCGGTCGGGGAAGACCTCGTCCTGCATCGGCAGGAAGGCTCCGCCCGAGTCGACCAGGTAGACGCACGGGAGGCGGTTCTCCAGCGCGATCTCCTGCGCGCGCAGGTGCTTCTTGACGGTCATCGGGTAGTAGGTGCCGCCCTTCACCGTGGCGTCGTTGCAGACGATCATCACGTGGCGGCCCTCGACCAGACCGATGCCGGCGATGACGCCGGCGGCGGGGCTCTCGTCGCCGTACATCCCGGTCGCGGCGAGCGGCGCGATCTCGAGGAACGGGCTGCCCTCGTCCAGCAGCGCGTCGATGCGATCGCGCGGCAACAGCTTGCCGCGGGCGACGTGGCGCTCGCGGGCGCGCTCGGGGCCGCCGGCCGCGGCGACGGCGAGGCGCTCGCGGAGGTCGGCCACCAGCGCGCGCTGGGCGTCGGCGTTCCCCGCCGGCGCGGTCGTGCTCGGGTCGGGCATCGTGCTCAGGGCAGGCATCGTGCTCCTGTGTCCTCGTCGACATGAGTTAGTGGTCACTAACTCGAATTTAGGTTAGTGTTCGTTAACCCGAATGTCCAGCCCGCACCTGGGAGTCCTCTCGAAATGACCGAGATCGTACCGGCCGACCCGCTCGCCCGCCCGACCCAACGCAGTCAGGCGAAGGCCGACCGGCGCGCTGCGCTGCTGGAGGCCGCGGCCGGCAAGTTCGCCGAGCGCGGCTTCAACGGCGTCTCGATCGAAGACCTGGGCGCCGCCGCCGGAGTCAGCGGCCCCGCCGTCTACCGGCACTTCGCGTCCAAGCAGGCCGTGCTCGCCGCCCTCCTGGTCGGCGTCAGCGAGAACCTCCTGGACGGCGGCGCCGCGGTCGTGCGGGAGGCCGCCGACCCCGCCGGCGCGCTGCACGGGCTGATCGCCTTCCACGTCGACTTCGCGCTGACGGAGGCCGACACCATCCGCGTGCAGGACCGCGACCTCGACGCCCTCGCCCCCGAAGACCGCCGAGCCGTGCGCACGCTGCAGCGCCGCTACGTCGACCTGTGGATGAGCGTCCTCGGCGAACTGCAGCCGTCCCTCGCCGCCGACGAGCTGCGCGTGCGCGTGCAGGCGACCTTCGGACTGATCAACTCCACGCCGCACTCCGCGCGCGTCGGCGCCGCACACACCGCGGACGCCTCCGTGCGCCCGGTGCTGGAAGGGATGGCCTGGGCCGCGCTGACCTCCCGCTGACCGTGCGCCCGCCCGCTCAGCCTCTTCGATACGACACCCTCGTGGACTAGAGTCCGAGGACGCGGGCACGACGTCCCGGCGGACTCGACGGGAGGCGACGTGGGCGACGACACTCCCCGGCTGAGGCTGCACCATCGGGTGCTGCGCACGCTCGGAGTCACGCTCGCCGTGCTGCTCGTCCTCGCCCTCCTCGCGGGCGGCCTCGCGGTGTGGACGGTCACCCTCTCCTTCCCGCAGACCTCCGGCTCGCTGCAGGTCTACGGCCTGAGCGCGCCCGTGACCGTGACGCGCGACTCCGCCGGGGTCCCGCAGATCACGGCGCGCACCGCCGACGACCTCTTCCGCGCGCAGGGCTACGTCCACGCGCAGGACCGGTTCTGGGAGATGGACTTCCGCCGCCACGTCACCGCAGGCCGGCTCTCCGAGCTGTTCGGCCCCAGCCAGATCCCGACCGACACCTTCGTCCGCACGCTCGGCTGGCGCGACGTCGCCGAGCAGGAGGTGCGGCGGCTCGACAGGACCTCGCAGCGCTACTACCAGGACTACGCCGACGGCGTGAACGCGTACCTGAACACGCACTCCGGTCCGCAGCTCTCGCTCGAGTACGCGATCCTCGGCATCCAGAACCCGGACTACCACCCCGAGCAGTGGACGCCGGCCGACTCGGTGGCGTGGCTCAAGGCGATGGCGTGGGACCTCCGCTCCAACCTGGAGGACGAGATCGACCGGGCGCTCCTGGCCACCAAGCTGACGCCCCAGCAGATCGCCGAGCTGCACCCCGGCTACGACTACAGCGCGCACCCGACCATCACGGCGCTCGGCGGCGGAGCGCCCGGCACGGTCACCCCGGACGCCGCGCCGGCCCGCTCGGCGGCGTCTGCCTCCGCCGCGGCCGGTGACGCGGACGCGACGGCCGCGCTCGCCGCCGTGCCCACCGCCCAGTACCGGAACCGGCTCGAACAGGTCGCCTCCAGCCTCGACGCCCTCCCGACCCTGATGGGACCGGCCGGCGACGACATCGGCTCCAACTCCTGGGTCGTCTCCGGAGCGCACACCGCGACCGGCAAACCGCTGCTCGCCAACGATCCGCACCTCGGCGTCGTGATGCCCTCGGTCTGGTACCAGGTCGGGCTGCACTGCGCGGTCGTCGACGCGGCGTGCCCGTTCGACGTCTCCGGCTTCAGCTTCTCGGGTCTCCCCGGCGTCATCATCGGCCACAACGACCGAATCGCCTGGGGATTCACCAATCTCGGGCCGGACGTCGCCGACCTCTACGTCGAGAAGGTCACCGGCGACACCTACGAGTACGACGGCGCGCAGGTGCCGCTGACCATCCGGCACGAGACGATCGCGGTGGCGGGAGGCCCCGCCGTGCGGATCACGGTGCGCTCGACCCGGCACGGCCCGATCATCACCGACCTCAGCGACGGCTACGGCGTCATCGCGAAGGACCAGGCCGGGAAGCTCGGCGTGCCGGCTCAAGCGTTCCAGCTCTCGCTGGAGTGGACCGCGCTCACCGCCGGCCCGACCGCCGGGGCGATCTTCGCCTTCGACACCGCGCACGACTGGGCGAGCTTCCGGGCCGCGGCGGCGACGTTCCAGGTGCCGTCGCAGAACCTCATCTACGCCGACGTGGACGGCAACATCGGCTACCAGGCGCCCGGCCTCATCCCGGTGCGCGCCAAGGGCGACGGCACGGTCCCTGTCCCCGGCTGGACCAGCGCGTACGGCTGGGTCGGGACGATCCCGTACGACCAGCTCCCGAGCGTCCTGAACCCGCCGAGCGGGTACATCGTCACCGCCAACAACGCCGCCGTCGGCCCGCAGTTCCCGGCGATGATCACGCAGGACTGGGACGCCGGTTACCGCGCGAACCAGATCCAGCTCCGCCTCACGAAGCTGCTCGACGCGGGCCACAAGGTGACGTCGGCGGACATGTCGGCCATCCAGGCCGACACCTACGACGCCAACGCGGCCACCCTCGCTCCCCTGCTCATCGCCGCCGGCGCGAAGGCCGACCCGACCAGCGGCGTCGCGAAGGGCGCCGCGCTGCTGCGGGGCTGGAACTACCACGACGACGGCGACAGCGCCGCAGCGGCCTACTTCGCGGTGTTCTGGAAGAACCTGCTGGCCGACGCGTTCGGCCGCAAGCTCCCGGCCGACGCGCGTCCGGTGGGCGGGGACCGCTGGTTCCAGGTCGTGCAGGCGCTCGTGAAGCAGCCGGACTCGGCGTGGTGGGCGGACAGCCGTCTCGGCACGCTCGACCGGGACGACATGATCGCCTACGCGGCGAACCAGGCCTGGAGCCAGACCCAGAGCACGCTCGGCGGCGACCCGAAGAGCTGGCGCTGGGACCGCCTGCACACCCTGGAACTCACGAACGCCTCGTTCGGGGCGTCCGGCGTCGCGCCGATCGAGTGGCTGTTCAACCGCGGGCCGTATCCGCTCGGCGGCGGGTCGAGCGTCGTGGACGCGACCGGCTGGGACGCGTCGGCCGGCTACCAGGTCGACAGGGCCCCGTCGATGCGGATGGTGGTCGACCTCGGCGACTTCGACCGCAGCACCTGGATCAACCTCACCGGCGCGTCAGGGCACGCGTTCGACTCCCACTACGCCGACCAGGCGCGGCTGTGGGCGGTGGGCCGCACGCGGCCGTGGCCGTTCTCGGCGAACGCCGTACGGGCGGCGGCGGATCAGACGCTGACGCTGACGCCCGTAGCGCCGGGCGGGACTCAGCGCCCGCTCGGCCAGTTGCGCTCGCCGTCGCCGACGTAGAGCTGCTGCGGGCGGCCGATCTTGGTGCTCGGGTCCTGCGTCATCTCGCGCCAGTGGGCGATCCAGCCCGGGAGGCGGCCGATGGCGAACAGCACGGTGAACATCCGGGTCGGGAAGCCCATCGCCTTGTAGATGACGCCGGTGTAGAAGTCGACGTTCGGGTACAGGCGGCGGTCGACGAAGTACTGGTCGGCGAGCGCGACCTCCTCGAGCTCCTTCGCGATGTCGAGCAGCGGGTCGTGCACGCCGAGAGCGGCGAGGACTTCGTCGGCCGACTGCTTGACCAGCCGGGCGCGCGGGTCGAAGTTCTTGTAGACGCGGTGCCCGAAGCCCATCAGCTTGACGCCGGACTCCTTGTTCTTGACCCGTTCCACGAACTTCTGCACGCTCTCGCCCGAGTCGCGGATGTCCGCGAGCATCTGCAGGACGGCCTCGTTGGCGCCGCCGTGCAGCGGGCCGTAGAGGGCGTTGATGCCGGCCGAGACCGAGGCGAAGAGGTTCGCCTGGGTCGACCCGACGAGGCGGACGGTCGAGGTGGAGGCGTTCTGCTCGTGGTCCTCGTGCAGGATGAGCAGGCGCTCCAGCGCGCGCGACAGCACCGGGTTCACCTCGTACGGCTCGGCGAGCGTGCCGAAGTTGAGCCGCAGGAAATTGTCCACGAAGCTCAGCGAGTTGTCCGGGTAGAGGAACGCCTGGCCGATGCTCTTCTTGTGCGCGTAGGCCGCGATCACGGGGAGCTTGGCGAGGAGGCGGACGGTCGAGAGCTCGACCTGCTCCGGGTCGCTGACGCTGAGCGAGTCCTGGTAGAAGGTCGACAGGGCCGAGACAGCACTGGAGAGCACCGACATCGGGTGGGCGTCGTGCGGGAGGGCGCTGAAGAAGCGGCGCAGGTCCTCGTGGAGCAGCGTGTGGCGGCGGATGCGCTCGTCGAAGTCGGCGAGCTCGGCCGGCGTCGGCAGCTCGCCGTGGATGAGCAGCCAGGCCACCTCGAGGAAGGTCGAGTTCTCGGCGACCTGCTCGATCGGGTAGCCGCGGTAGCGCAGGATGCCCGCGTCGCCGTCGATGTAGGTGATCGCCGAACGCGTGGCGGCGGTGTTGACGAAGCCGTAATCGAGGCTGGTCAGCCCGGTCTGCTTGGTCAGGCTGGAGAGGTCGATGCTCGACGCGCCCTGCGTGCTGGGCAGGATCGGGAACTGGGCGACGCCACCCGGGTAGCGGAGCTCCGCGACGGGCGCCTCCGCGGCTGCGGTCTCCTGGGCGGGACCGCGCTGCTGCGCCTGCGGCTGCGCGGCAGTCCGATCGGTGCCGGCCTGCTCGGTGCCGAGTCCGCTCACAACGCCTCCTGGGTGGGATTGGGGTGCTTCGCGTGCCGATCGTGTCGACGACGCAGTGAAGCCGTGCTCGTACAGCCTAGCCAACCCGCGCGGCTACTGTCGCATCGGGCAAAGGCCGACGGCGTCCCTTAGAGGGTGTCTCCAAAGGCGCGCAGCCGGGAGGCCGCCGCCGCGATCCGCTCGTCCGTCGCCGTGAGCGACAGCCGCACGTGCTGCGGGTAGTGGTCGCCGTAGAAGACGCCGGGGCCCGCCAGGATGCCGAGGTCGGCCAGCCGGCCGATGCTCTCCCAGGCGTCGCGTCCCTCGGTCGCCCAGAGGTAGAGCCCGGCCTCGCTGCGGTCGACGCGGAAGCCCGCGGCCTCGAGCGCCGGCTTCAGCAGTTCGCGCCGCGCCCGGTAGCGCCCGCGCTGCTCGGCCACGTGCGCGTCGTCGCCGAGGGCGACCACCATCGCGGCCTGCAGCGGAGACGGCAGCATGAGCCCGGCGTGCTTGCGCACCGTGGTGAGCCGCGCGATGAGCGCGCGGTCGCCGGCGATGAACGCGGCGCGGTAGCCGGCGAGGTTCGACTGCTTGCTGAGCGAGTAGACGGCGAGCACGCCGCTCCGGTCCTCCCCCGCCACGCGCGGGTCCAGCACGCTCGGGGTCGGCGCGGCGTCCCACGGTGCGTCCCAGCCGAGCTCGGCGTAGCACTCGTCGCCCGCGACGACCGCGCCCAGCTCGCGCGCACGGGTGACGGCCGCCCGCAGCTCGTCGACCGACAGCACGCGGCCATCGGGGTTGCCCGGGCTGTTCAGCCAGACCAGGCGGGTGTTCTCGGGCCACTCGGCGGGGTCGTCGCTCGCCACGGCCTCCGCGCCGGCGAAGGCCGCGCCGATCGCGTACGTCGGGTAGGCCGCGCGCGGGTGCACGACGGCATCCCCCTCGCCGAGGCCCAGGAAGAACGGCAGGAAGGCGACCAGCTCCTTGGAGCCGATGGTCGGGAGGACGTCCTCCGGAGCGAGGCCGGGCACGCCGCGCCGGCGCTCGAACCAGGCGGCGATCGCCTCCCGCAGCGCCGGCGTGCCGACGGTCTGCGGGTAGGCGTGCGCGTCGGTCGCCGCGGCGAGCGCGTCGCGGATCAGCGCGGGCGTCGGGTCGACCGGCGAGCCGATCGAGAGGTCCACGAGCCCGGAGGAGTCGCCGAACGGCACGGCCGCCCGCGCGCGCGCCGCGTACGGCGCCATCAGGTCCCAGGGGTAGTCGGGCAGCTCTGCGAGAGCCACGTCACTCCGCCTTGTCAGTGCGCCTGCGGAGGCAGGGCGGTGATGAGCGGGTGGTCCTTCGCGATCACGCCGACCTTGGCGGCGCCGCCGGGAGAGCCGATGTCGTCGAAGAACTCCACGTTGGCCTTGTAGTAGTCGGCCCACTCCTCGGGGAGGTCGTCCTCGTAGTAGATCGCCTCGACCGGGCAGACGGGCTCGCAGGCGCCGCAGTCGACGCACTCGTCGGGGTGGATGTACAGCGATCGCTCACCCTCGTAGATGCAGTCGACGGGGCACTCGTCGATGCAGGCGCGGTCTTTCACATCGACGCACGGGAGGGCGATGACATAGGTCACTGTGGTTCCGGTTCCCTTCGGATGGACGGTCGGGAGGCTACCCCCCTAGCTTAGGCCGTCCGGGCTCGGGCCGCCGTGCTCGGCCACCGCCGGCGCCGTCCGGCGGTCGCGGTCACGCCGGGCGCCGCGGACGTCCGGCCACGCGACGACGATCGCGGTGATCAGGATCGGGCCGACGAGCCAGACCACGCCCATCGCGTTGTTCGGGATCAGCACCGAGCCGCCGGGGCTCTGCTGGGTGAAAATCAGGATGACGGCGATCGCCCCCAGCGCCGCGCACAGCGCGGGCCAGCGGGAGCTGCCGAGCAGCCGCAGACCGACCAGCAGCGCGGTGAAGCAGAGCAGCGCACCGATCAGTCCAAGCGGGACGGTGACTCCCCAGTCGACCGTGAGCTGCTGCGCGACCGTCCCGATCCCGCCGACCACCGCCCCCGCGACGACCAGGAGGACGGCGTTGACGATCCGGCTCAGCATGCTCGAATCCTAGCTGGACACGACAACCGGACGTGTCCTAGAGTCGTGCAGGTAAGGTTAGCCTTACCAACATCCCTCACCTCCACTCGAAGGTCCCCTGTGCTCGCGAACTACCTGATCGGCCTCCGCGAAGGCCTCGAAATGGCGCTCATCGTCACCATCCTCGTCGCGTACGTGGTCAAGATCGGCCGGACGGACGTGCTCTCGAAGCTCTGGATCGGCGTCGGCGTCGCGCTCGTCGTCCCGCTCGGGATCGGGGCGCTGCTCACCTGGGGCCCCTACGGCCTCAGCTTCGAGGCGCAGGAGATCGTCGGCGGAACGCTGTCGCTCGTCGCGGTCGGCTTCGTCACCTGGATGATCTTCTGGATGGGCAAGACCGCCCGCAGCATGAAGTCCACCCTGCAGAACCGGCTCGACTCCGCGCTCGTCGGAGCCGGCTGGGGCGTCGTGATCCTCGCCATGCTGAGCGTGGGCCGCGAGGGCATCGAGACCGCGCTCTTCGTGTGGGCCACGGTCGCCAGCATCGGCGGCGGCTGGGAGCCGGTCATCGGCGCGGTCCTCGGCCTGGTCTCCGCCGCGGCGCTGGGCTTCCTGCTCTACCGCGGCATGGTGAAGATCAACCTCGGCTCGTTCTTCACCTGGACCGGCGCGTTCCTCATCCTCGTCGCGGGCGGCGTGCTCGCCTACGGCATCGGCGACCTGCAGGAGGCGGGCGTCATCCCAGGCGCCGGCATCCACGCCTACGACATCAGCGGCATCATCCCGTCGTCGAGCTGGTACGGCACCGCGCTCGCGGGCATCCTCAACTTCAACCCGTCGCCGACCTGGGCCCAGGTCATGACCTGGGCCGGCTACATCGTCGTCGTGACCTTCGCCTACGTGCGCCAGCACCGCGCGTCGCACGCCCGGCCAGCGTCGACGTCCGCCGGGCCGTCGACGGCCGTCCACTCCTGAACGACAGCCTCGCGACCGCGCGGGGCGTCCACAGCATCCACCAGAGCAGAAAGCACAGCATCGCCATGCCCCGACTCCGCCACCTCGGCCCGATCGCCGCATCGCTGGCCGGCGCCGCCGTCGCGCTCGCCCTCACCGGCTGCGTCCCCAACAGGGCCGTCGCCGAGGCGGAGGCCATCCAGGTCACGCTGACGGACACCTCCTGCACCGTGAAGACCGCGACCGCGCCCGCTGGACCGGTCACCTTCCAGGTCAGCAACACGGGCTCCGACGTCAACGAGTTCGAGGTGCTGGCGCAGGACAAGCTGCGGATCGCCGCCGAGCGGGAGAACATCGGCCCTGGCACCACGATCAACTACGTGGTGCAGCTCGCCGAGGGCAGCTACTACACCGCGTGCAGGAAGGGGATGGTCGGCAGCCCGACCTCGCTCGCGAAGTTCACCGTCACCGCGGGCTCCTCCGACACGAAGACCGCGAGCGAGAGCAAGCAGGTCGCGCAGGCCGTCGGCAACTATCTCGCCTACGTCAAGGACCAGGCCGGGGAGCTCCTCACCGCGACCACGACCTTCGCGGCCGCCTACGAGTCCGGCGACGACGCGGCGGCACGCGCCCAGTACCCCGCCGCGCGGACGTTCTACGAGCGGATCGAGCCGACCGCCGCGCAGTTCGGCGACATCGACCCGGCCCTCGACCTGCGGGAGGCCGACCTCGAGCCAGGCCAGGAGTGGATCGGCTGGCACCGGATCGAGAAGGACCTGTGGGCGCCCGCCGGCTTTACCACCTCCGACGCCGCCGCACGCAAGACCCTCGGCGGGCGGCTCGTCGCCGACACCCGGCGGCTCTACGACCTCGTCCACGCCACGGACTTCACCCTCAGCCTCGACCAGATCTCCAACGGCGCCGCCGGCCTGATGGAGGAGGTCTCCCGCACCAAGATCACGGGCGAGGAGGAGATCTTCTCGCACACCGATCTGTGGGACTTCCACGCCAACGTGGAGGGCGCGGAGGTCGCCTACGGCACCGTGCGCGCCATCCTGCTCGAGAAGGGGGCGACCGGGACGGCCACGGCGAAGCAGCTCGACAGCGAGTTCGCGACGATCAACACGCTCCTCGCGCAGCACAAGGAAGCTGACGGCTTCGTGAGCTACCCGCAGCTGACGACGCCGCAGGTCAAAGCGCTCCAGGACTCGGTCAACGCGTTGAGCGAGCCGCTCAGCCGGCTCACCTCGATCCTGGTCAAGTAGCGGTGAGTGAGGACACGAACTCCGCCGACCGCCCGGCGCCGGAGCCGGACACGGGACGCTCCGGCCTGTCCCGACGCGGGATGCTCGGGCTCGCGGGCGCCGCGGTCGGTGCCGGCGTCGTCGGGTTCGGGGCCGGTGCGGCCGTGGGCCACGCCGTCGCCTCCTCCCCCGACGGCGCGACGTACCCGTTCTACGGCGCGAACCAGGCCGGCATCGTCACGCCGACGCAGGACCGCCTCCACTTCGCGGCGTTCGACGTCGCGGCCGGGCTCGACCGCGCCGGGCTGATCGAGCTGTTGCAGGACTGGACCGTCGCCGCGGCACGGATGACCCAGGGCAAGGCCGCCGGGAAGTACGGCCCCGCCACCGGCCCGGCGGACGCTCCCCCGGACGACACCGGCGAGGCGCTCGACCTGCCGCCGGGCGGCCTCACGCTCACCTTCGGCTTCGGGCCGACGCTGTTCACCGCGGCGGACGGGACCGAGCGGTTCGGGATCGCGGACAAGCGCCCGGCCGCGCTGGTCGACCTCCCGCACTTCCCGGGAGACGCGCTGCTCGACAGCCTCACCGGCGGCGACCTGTGCGTGCAGGCGTGCAGCGACGACCCGCAGGTGGCAGTGCACGCCATCCGCAACCTGTCCCGCATCGCCTTCGGCCGCGCCGCCATCCGCTGGTCGCAGCTCGGTTTCGGCCGCACGTCCTCCACCTCGCGCAGCCAGACCACGGCCCGCAACCTGTTCGGCTTCAAGGACGGCACCGCGAACATCAAGGCCGAGGACTCCTCGGTCGTGACCGAGCAGGTCTGGGCCGACCGCGGCGACGGCGCGGCCTGGATGCACGGCGGCTCGTACCTGGTGGCGCGGAAGATCCGCATGGTCATCGAGACCTGGGACCGCCAGCAGCTCGGCGAGCAGGAGCGCATCGTCGGCCGGGACAAGGGCGAGGGCGCGCCGCTCTCCGGCGGCACCGAGTTCAGCGAGCCGAACTTCCTCGCGCTGTCACCGGCCGGCGGGACGAAGATCGACCCCGACGCGCACGTCCGCCTCGCGCACCCGTCGATGAACGACGGCGCGCAGCTCCTGCGCCGCGGCTACAACTTCGTCGACGGGAACGACGAGCTGGGCCGGCTGAACGCGGGACTGTTCTTCATCGCGTTCCAGCGCGACCCGCGGAAGCAGTTCATCCCGATCCAGAACCGGCTCGCCAAGAACGACCTGATGAACGAGTACCTCAAGCACGTCGGCTCCGCCGTGTTCGCGGTGCCGCCGGGCGCCCGCGAGGGGTCGTACGTGGGCGCCCCGCTCTTCGGCTGAGACGCCGCGGAAAAAGTACTAGGCAGACCGGCGGGTCGCCAAAAATCATGAGCGGCCAACCCACCGAGCGGGCTCGTGCCTGGGCTCGGAGACACTTGTCGTTCAATTTACAGGTGCGTCATCCACCGGTGCGGACTCCGGCCGAGCGCCTCCGCTTTCGCCGCCCGGTGACGTGGAACCGTCATCATCGTGCGGTGACGGGGTTTCCGGCGTTTCGGATAACGTCACCTTGAATATTGCTTTGAGAGCCTCCCTACCAAACGCGGAAAGGGACCAGTAAGCCTCCGTATCGCTAACTGGATGTTTCTTAGGCGAAGGCTGTACCAAATCTAGAGTCGTGAGGTCGGCCAAAAGGCCCTTCATTTGATTCAGCGCGACAATGTCCCAACCATTGGCTTTGTCGGCCCTAATATGCATCGCTAGAGTCCCCGCCATGCCACTTACGGAGGCTTCGATGAGCATCTCCGGCCCAAGAATGCGGAACACATGGAACAGTTCGACTTCAGCGTCGGTCTGCCACTTTCCGCCGGGAGTGTAACGGTACGAGGGAGTCCGCTTCGTATTGAAGAGCGTGCGCATTGTGCGCTGCACCTCTTCCTTCTGTTCCTTCTTCGAGGCCTCCTGTGTTTCTGTGATCTGTCGCCGCAGCGCGGCATTCTCTGCGCTCAAACGGACAACTTCGGGGTCACCTCTGGTCCACCGCCCCTGGTAGAAGCACGTACCCACCCCTCACGAGGGTTTGCAGCGAATGCTTTCATCAGCGCAACCGAGAATCGCCCGTAAAGGTCTTCCGCTGAAGACCAGAAACTGACGGGCTTGGCTCGGACTAGTGCCTTGAAGTCGACCAGGGCTCTCTGACTGTCCGCTCCCGTTTCGGTGCGGTCGCCAGGCCATGGAGCCTTATCGTCGATAATGAAGCCCAGAACTGGAATCCCTTGCGCGACGGCGTGTTCGTACTCTTTGCGCGTGTAGCTGATTCCGTCACCGGTGAGCGAGCCGAGGCGATGGGCAATGACTACGGCGTAATAGTCGCTCTCCTCAATATGCCTAGCAATGATCTTCCATTGCTCCTCGTCGGCTGCGCTGAACATCTCCATTCCCACAGGGATGTGGCCCATTTCAAGGACCGCCTTAATTACTTGTTCGCGCTCATCCCTCAGGTCTTCGTATGTTGAACTGATGAATACCTGATATTTCGCCGAGGTGGCCATGTGCGTCCCTTCCCAATGTCGCGGAACGCTCGGTGGTCAGTTGTCCCGGACCTGGACCAGCCTATTTGCTCCGAATCCAGGAACGAGGTACTTCGGCGCTCTTGGCTTACGGCGTCGCCGTCGGCGACGGCGTCGCCACGGCGGCGCTGGACACGGAGTAGTTCGCGACCCAGCCGTTGTTGCCCGCGTCGCTGACCACGACGAGGACGCCGTAGTCGGCGTTCGCGAAGGTGCCCGTTCCGCCGCCGTCCGGCCCCTGGGCGCCGAACTGGCCGTCGAAACCGGCGTCCGTGAGCTGCTTGGCGATGTCCGTGTACGCCTTCGCGTCCGCGACCTTCACGGTCACGTTCCAGACCTTGCCGTGGCCGCTGCCGACGCTCGCGCCGAACACGACCGCGCCCTTGTAGAGCGGGACCGACGTCGGGAAGTCGGACGGGACCTTGTTGCCGCCGATATCGACGTTGCCGCCGGTGACGTCCTTGACGACGGTCTGGAAGCTGCAGCCCGCGAGAGCGGGCGCGGCCCCCAGCAGAAGGAGGGCCGCGACCGGGAGCGCGACAAAGCGCGAACGTCTCATGTGTCGATTATCCGCGCCCATGTTCCTGCCGGTACCGCAAGCCGCGCTCAGGAACCCGGTACAGAAGCCGATGAGCCAGATGCCAAGGTCCGGATCCGGCGAGCGGGCACCCCGACGTAGACGCCATCGGGCTCGGTCGATCGTGTCACAACCGCGCCGGCGCCGATCACGCAGCCCGGTGCGATAGTGACGCCGGCAAGCACGACGACGTTCGCCCCGACCCAGCTTCCATCGCCCACGACGATCGGCTCGGTCCGGTCGTCGCTCGCGCGCTTGGTCGACCCGCCGATCCCGTGTGTTCCTCCGGCGAGTGTGACCTGAGGACCGATGTATGCATTGGTGCCGATGTCGATTCGCCCGCCGTCTACGATGCAGCGGTGATTGATGAAGACACCGTCACCGATGGTGAGTTCCGACGCGCGGAAGATGCTCCCGGAGAGGATGGTCGCCCTCCCGACGCGCACACCGCACACACGCAGGATCGCCAGTCGCAACGGGCGCGGCACGATGTGTGACATCGCGAAACCGTTCGCTCCTACGAAGTTGACGGCGCGACGGATACGACTGGTCATACATCACAGGTTAGCGTGAACTTTCACGCATCGCCGAAGCTCCGGGCGATCCCTCAGGAGGCCGCCTCACGGCCGAAGCCGTGCTTACGCGTCCTGGCGCTTGAGGCGCGAGGCGGCGCGACCGCGAGCGGTGGCGTCGAGCTCGACCTTGCGGATGCGCACGGCCTCCGGGGTCACCTCCACGCACTCGTCCTCGCGGGCGAACTCCAGGCACTCCTCGAGCGTCAGCTGGCGCGACGGCGTCATCGACTCGAAGTTGTCGGCCGTGGACTGACGCATGTTGGTCAGCTTCTTCTCCTTGGTGATGTTCACGTCCATGTCGTCCGAACGCGAGTTCTCACCGATGACCATGCCCTCGTAGACCTCCTCGGTGGGGTTCACGAAGAAGGTCATCCGCTCCTGGAGGGCGATGATCGCGAACGGGGTCACGACGCCCGAGCGGTCGGCCACGATGGAGCCGTTGCTGCGGGTGACGATCTGGCCGGCCCACTCGTCGTAGCCGTGCGAGATCGCGTTCGCGATGCCCGTGCCGCGGCTGATCGTCAGGAACTCGGTGCGGAAGCCGATGAGGCCGCGCGACGGGACGATGAACTCCATGCGCACCCAGCCGGTGCCATGGTTCGCCATGTTCTCCATGCGGCCCTTGCGGGCGGCGAGGAGCTGCGTGATCGCGCCGAGGTACTCTTCGGGAACGTCGATCGTGAGGTGCTCGTACGGCTCGTACGTCTTGCCGTCGACCTTCTTGGTGACCACCTGCGGCTTGCCGACGGTCAGCTCGTAGCCCTCGCGGCGCATCTGCTCGACGAGGATGGCGAGCGCGAGCTCACCACGACCCTGCACCTCCCAGGCGTCGGGGCGGCCGATGTCGAGCACGCGGAGCGACACGTTACCGATCAGCTCGCGGTCGAGGCGGTCCTTGACCATACGGGCGGTGAGCTTGTGGCCCTTGACTTTGCCGACGAGCGGCGAGGTGTTGGTGCCGATCGTCATCGAGATCGCGGGCTCGTCGACGTGGATCAGCGGAAGCGGTCGGATGTCCTCGGGGTCGGCGAGGGTGTCGCCGATCATGATGTCCGCGAAGCCGGCGACGGCGACGATGTCGCCGGGGCCCGCGCTCTCGGCCGGATAGCGGTCCAGCGCCTTGGTGATCATCAGCTCGGTGACGCGCACGTTGTGCACATCGCCGTCGTGACGCACCCAGGCGACCGTCTGGCCCTTCTTGAGGGTGCCGTTGAAGATGCGCAGCAGCGCGAGGCGGCCCAGGAACGGCGACGCGTCGAGGTTCGTGACGTGCGCCTGCAGCGGAGCCTCGGGGTCGTAGGTCGGCGCGGGGATGTGCTCCAGGATGGCCTCGAACAGCGGCTCGAGGTCCGCGTTGTCGGGCAGCTCGCCGTTCTCGGGGCGGTTCAGGCTCGCGGCGCCGTTACGACCGGAGGCGTAGACCACCGGCACGTCGAGGATCGCGTCGAGGTCGAGGTCGGGCACGTCGTCGGCCATGTCGCTCGCGAGTCCGAGCAGGAGGTCCTGGCTCTCGTGGACGACCTCCTCGATGCGGGCGTCGGGACGGTCGGTCTTGTTGACCAGCAGGATGACAGGGAGCTTGGCCTCCAGCGCCTTGCGCAGCACGAAGCGGGTCTGGGGCAGCGGGCCCTCGGAGGCGTCCACCAGCAGGACGACGCCGTCGACCATCGACAGGCCGCGCTCGACCTCGCCGCCGAAGTCGGCGTGGCCCGGGGTGTCGATCACGTTGATGGTGATGGGGCCGTTGGTGGCGTGCTTGCCCTTGTAGGAGATCGCCGTGTTCTTGGCGAGGATCGTGATGCCCTTCTCACGTTCCAGTTCGTTGGAGTCCATGGCACGCTCTTCGACGTGCTCGTGGTCGCCGAACGAGTTGGTCTGCCGCAGCATGGCGTCGACCAGCGTGGTCTTGCCGTGGTCGACGTGGGCGACGATCGCGACATTGCGCAGATCGTCGCGGTGGGCGACGGCGTTCTCGGACATGCGTGAAGGCTCGACTCTCGTCAGGAAGTAAAAGGGGAACGGTCTATTCTATCCCAGCGCGCGGGCGCCTCCGTGAACGGCCCTCAGCCGAGCGCGAACGCCGCACCCGGGACGGCGTCGAGGAGGGCGCGCGTGTCCTGCTCCACCAGCCGGCTGGCCTGACGTCGGTGGGGTTCACCGGCGCTCCCGGTGCCGCATCCCCCGAGCGGACGGAAAGGTCCTCTGTCAGCGAGAGGCAGACGGTGGGATGCGGCGCGGGGGTCGTCGAAGTGTCCTGGCGGAGCGACTCCGCCGTTCGCCTCACCGTCTACGAGAACAACGTCGCAGGCGCGCGGACCACGGCGGACGTCGCGGCAACTCCGGGCGAGCACTCGTACACCAGCGCCCATCACACGCTGCCCTGGGCGTTCCTGGACGATGACGGGACGTCGGTTGCGGTGGACAGCCGCGCACAGTGTGCGCACTATCACTGAGTTGACCCGCAACACGAGCAGCTACACCGAGAGGTGCGTCGCTTTCAACCGCTAGGAGCTGTCGGCCGAGAGCAGACGAAAAGTGGGCCGCGTCCTACGACGCGGCCCACTTTTCATAATCGGCTTACAGCCCCTGCGCCACCGGCGGCTCCGGCTGCTGCGGCAGGCCCTCGTTGACCGGCACGACCTCGTCCGAGCCCGCGGCGAGCAGTTCCAGGCGCAGGGCGCGGCGGGCGCGCTGCTGCTCCGGGTCGGGCAGCGGCACCGCGGCCAGGAGGCGCTGCGTGTAGGCCTCCTTCGGGTAGCGGAGGATCTCGTCGCGGGTGCCGACCTCCACCAGTGCGCCGTGGTGCATCACGGCGATGCGGTCGGCGAGCACGTCGATGACGGCCAGGTCGTGGGTGATGAACAGGCACGCGAAGTTCATCTCCTTCTGGAGCTGCTGCATGAGCTCCAGAACGCGGGCCTGCACCGACACGTCGAGGGCGCTGGTCGGCTCGTCGGCGATCAACACCGTCGGCTTCAGCGACAGCGCACGGGCGATGCCGACGCGCTGCTTCTGGCCGCCCGACAGCTCGTGCGGGAAGCGGCTGCGGTAGGCGCGCGGCAGCTCGACACTGTCCAGGAGGCGGTCGACCTCCTTCGCCAGGCCGGCGCCCTTCAGGCCCTTCGCCAGGCGCAGCGGCTCACCGATCGAGTCGGCGATCTGGAGGCGCGGGTTCAGCGACGACGACGGGTCCTGGAACACGATGCCCACGCTGCGGTGCAGCTTGCGGATCTCGTCGCGGTTCGCCTTGCTGATGTCCTGGTCGGCCACCACGAGCTTGCCGGAGTGGATCGGCAGCAGGCCGATCGCGGCGCGGCCGAGCGTCGTCTTGCCGGAGCCGGACTCGCCCACCAGGCCGACGACCTCGCCCTCGTGGATCTTCAGGTCGATGTCGGTCGCCGCGCGGAACGCGGGGACGCGGCCGTGCTTCGGGTACTCGATGGCGACCTTCTCGAAGTCGACGACGACCTTCCGCTTGTCCATCTCCGCCTCCTGGGCGGCGGCGGCGGCGATGCGCTCGTTGACGCGGATGCGCTCGGCGTACTCGGCGTCCGGGTTCTCGGCGCCGGCGGCGAGGGCGGCGGTCGTGTCGATCTCCTCGTCCTCGCGCTGGCCGAGGTGCGGCACGGCGTCCAGGAGTGCGATCGTGTACGGGTGCTGCGGAGCGTCGAAGACCTCCTTGACCGTGCCGGACTCGACGATGTCGCCCTTGCGCATCACGACGATGTTGTCGGCCAGGTCGGCGACGACGCCCATGTCGTGCGTGATCAGCAGGATCGCGCTGTCCAGCCGGTCGCGGAGGCTGCGGATGAGCTCCAGGATCTCGGCCTGCACGGTCACGTCGAGCGCGGTGGTCGGCTCGTCGGCGATCAGCAGCTTCGGGTCGCAGGAGATCGACTGGGCGATCATCGCGCGCTGGCGCTGGCCGCCGGAGAGCTGGTGCGGGTACGAGTTGAACGCCTTCACCGGGTCGGGCAGCTCGACCATGTCGAGCAGCTCGAGGGCGCGCTCCTTTGCCTCGTGCGGCGACATCCCGAAGTGAATGCGCAGCGTCTCGACGATCTGGAAGCCGACCGTGTAGACCGGGTTCAGCGCGGTCATCGGCTCCTGGAAGATCACCGCGACCTGGCGTCCGCGGACGCGGCGCATCTGCTGCGGGTTCAGGCCGGTGAGCTCGCGCCCCTCCAGCTTGATCGAGCCGCGGACGCGGGAGTTCTGGGGCAGGAGGTCGAGGATCGCCATCGAGCTCGCACTCTTGCCGGAGCCGGACTCTCCGACGATGGCGAGCACCTCGCCCGCCTTGATCTGGTAGTTCAGCTTCTTGGCCGCGGGCACCCAGACGTTGTCCACGCCGAAGTCGACGGACAGGTCGGTGACCTCGAGCACGGGGGCGCCGACGACGACCCCGGCCCCGCCGGTGGTGTTCTCGGTCATGATTCTTGGTTCCTTTCGGGGGCGCACTCGAGCGGGGTGGAGACAGTGCGGGATGAGAGCATGGACCCATGCCCTACGTCTCCCCCGCCGAGCGCGAGGTTTTCGTGTCCCGGTTCAACCGGGTCCTTGCCGTTCTGATCTGGGCGGCCGCTGCCGCCCTCATCGTCGGCCTTCTGGTGAGCGTGCACGATGCGCGCCTGCTCTACGTCGTGCCGTGCGCGCTGTTCGCGCTCATCGGCTGGGCGCTGCTGTGGCGTCCGCGCCTCACGGTCGCCGACGAGGGCATCGAGGTGATCAACGTCACCCGCACCGTCGACATCCCGTGGCAGGCGCTCATCCACGTCGACACCAAGTACGCGCTGACCCTCTACACCCCTGGACGCAAGTTCCCGGTGTGGTCCGCTCCCGCTCCCGGCACGGGGCGGACGCTGCGCGCCACCCGCCAGGAGACCAGGGGCCGTGTGGGCAAGCCGAACGTCGCGGACAGCGTGCGCCGCCCGGGCGACCTGCTGAACACCGAGTCCGGCGCCGCGGCCGAGGTGGTGCGACGCCGCTGGATCCAGCTTCAGCAGAGCGGCACGATCGACAGCGGCCTGGCGGACGAGACGCCCGTGACGGTCCGCTGGCACATCGTGTCGCTGGCCGCGCTGACCGTTCTCGCGGTCGGCACGGTCGCCGCCCTGCTGGTGGCCTGAGGAGGCCACCAGCAGCGCAGCGCGGGCGGATGTCACAGCACGTCCTCCGCGAGGGCCGCGCCCGTGCGGGGTCCGTTGAAGTCGTCCTCGCCGGGCTCCGGCTCCTCCTCGCGCATCTTGCGGAGGTTGAACCGGCGGTGGCGCGGGTCGAACGCGTCGCGCAGACCGTCGCCGACGAAGTTGACCAGCAGGGCGAGCGTCACGATGAACGAGCCGGGCCACCAGAACAGCCACGGACGGGTCTGGAACGCGGACTCGTTCGAGCTGATCAGCAGGCCGAGCGAGACGTCCGGCGGCCGGATCCCGTAGCCGAGGAACGACAGCGCCGTCTCGAGCAGGATGGCCGAGGCCATGATCAGCGTCGAGGACACGATGACGACGCCGATGGCGTTCGGCAGGACGTGCTTGAAGATGATCCGGGCGTCCGAGGCGCCGGCGACGCGGGCCGCCTCCACGAACTCCCGCTCGCGCAGCGACAGGAACTCGCCGCGCACCAGACGCGCGATGCCCATCCACGAGAAGAAGCCGAGCATCAGGGCGAGGAAGAACGCTCCGAGGCCGCCGAACATGTGACCGACGACCGAGCCGATGACCAGCGCCGGGATCACGATGAACACGTCGGTGATGCGCATCAGGATCGCGTCGACCACGCCGCGGAAGTAGCCCGCGATCGCGCCGACGACGACACCGACGACACTCGCGATGAGGCCGAGCACGACCATCACCAGCACCGAGTTCTGGATGCCGCGCATCGTCAGGGCGAAGTAGTCCTTGCCGATGCGGTCCTGGCCGAAGGGGTGCTCCCAGGTGGGGGAACCCTGCGCGACCTGGTTGTTCAGCTCGACGTAGTTGTACTTCCACCAGCCGGGGATCGGCCCGATGCCGATCGCGGAGATGGAGAACAGCACGATCAGGATGAACAGGATCGCGCTGGCGACGGCGACCTTGTTGGACAGGAAGCGCTTCCAGATGAGCTTTCCCTGGCTGACGGGCGGGGAGCTCGGCTCCTGCAGCTCGTCGGCGATGATGGGTTCAGTGGTCGACATCAGCGGACCCTCACTCTCGGGTCGAGTGCGGCGTAGGACAGATCCGCGAGGAAGTTGAACAGGATGGCCATGATCGCGATGACGAGGAAGTACGCCATCACGGGGTTCAGGTCACCGCGCGACAGTCCCGCGTTGAACAGGGAGCCCATGCCCGGGATGGCGAAGACCTTCTCGGTGATGATCGCGCCACCGAGCAGCGCACCCACGTCGAAGGCGACGAGAGTGGTGATCGGGATGAGCATGTTGCGGAACGCGTGCCGGACGACGACCGTGCGCTCGGGCATGCCCTTGGCGCGCGCCGTGCGGATGAAGTCCTGGCCGAGCACCTCCAACATCCCGGCGCGCGAGTAGCGCGTGTACGACGCGAACGAGATCAGCAGCAGGGCGATCGTCGGCAGGGCGAGGTGCGTGAACGTGTCGAGACCCGTCACCCACATGTCGCCGGTCAGGCCGGGGGTCGACGAGCCGACCGTCGCGATCGGGCGGCCGTTGGTGTCCTGGAAGTACGTCGGCCACGCCTGCATGAAGCGGTCGACGACGATCAGGAAGCCGGACACGATCGTGACGATGACGGCGACCCGCATGTTCTGGCCGCGGTCGTAGCCGCCGACGAGCCAGCCGATGCCCAGGCTGACCAGGATCGCGACGATCGCCAGGATGACGATCGTGGACGGCGTCGAGATGTTGAACAGCCACTGCAGCCCGAAGTAGCAGACCAGCGCCACGGCGCCCGCGATGCTCGCGGAGATCAGCGCCCGGCGGCTCTGCAGGCCGGCGGTCAGCGCGGTAGCGCCGATGACGGTCCCGGCGATCAGGATGATCATCACGACCGGGCCGAGACCGGGGTGCAGGAACCAGTTGGTGGCGCTCATCAGCAGCAGCACGCCCGCGGTCGCGACGCCGGAGACGGCGAACGTGGTCGCGCGCCTCCGCATGTCGCCGCCGATCAGGGACTGCCAGATGAGTCCGGCCACCACCCCGATCAGCACCGCGACCCACCAGGGGATCGTCGGGTTCGCGAGGAAGTTGTTGAAGCCGATGGCCACGAACTCCTTGAGGAGCACGGCCACGAGGAACGCCGGGAGCGAGTACAGGAAGAAGCTGAGGAACGTGACGACGTTGTCGAGGCCGCTGTACTGGCGGAGGGCGGTGACGATGCCGATGGTGACACCGAGGAGGATCGCGAGGATGAGCGCGACGGTGACGAGCTGAACGGTCGAGGTGAGCGCCTGCGGGAGGATGTCCACCACCTTCGCGTTCGAGATGGTCGATCCGAGGTCGCACGAGTTCGCGAACGGGATGAGGCACTTGGCCGCGCCGCCCAGCCAGAGCAGCCACCGCAAGGGCGGGACCACGTCGAGTTGGAGCAACTGGATGCGCGCGTTGATGAGCGCGACCTTGTTGGGGGAATTGCTGCTTCGCAGATCCTGAAGCGGGTCGGAGCTATACGCGACCAGCATGTACATCAGGAACGAAGCGGCGATGATGATGAGCACTGAGACCAGGAGTCGTCTCAGGATGAAACTCGCCATAGGTTCAAAACCTTCACTGACAGGGCGCGCCATTGCGGGTTGGCGGCGAGGAGCTCGCCTGGCGCGATTCGGGGGGGACGACCGGATCACGGCCGCCGACTACATGATAACGGGGCGTCGACTGGAAGCCGACGCCCCGTCGCAGCGGAGTGCCCGGGGATCACCCGGGCACTCTCACTGTCGAGCGTTTACTTCGCGGTCGAGGACTTGACGGTCCACTGCCAGAAGTTCCAGAACGGGCCGTTCTGGTTGCCCATGTACTTCACACCGTCGACGCGGGCGTTGGCACCGAAGACACCCGGGAGCTGGAAGAGCGGCAGACCGTAGCCCTGCGAGAAGGCGGTCTTGTCGATCTTCATCTCCAGCGAGGTGAGCTTGCTGGTGTCGAGCGTCGTCTGGGTGGCCAGAGCGTCGTCGTTCGCCGCCGAGAAGCGGTTGTAGTTGCCGCCACCGGTGGTGGTGAACAGCTGCGGGATCTGCGAGGTGCCGGCGCCCGGGCTGATCCAGCCGAAGAGCGACGCGTCGTAGTTACCGCCCGGGAGGAGCTTGCTCCAGTCCGGCGAGCCGGCGTCGACGACCTTGAAGCCGGCCTTGGCGGCGGACGCCGAGATGGCCTGGAACTCGTCGACACGGTTCGGGTTGTTCGTGTTGTACAGGATGCGGACGGTCGGGGTCGCACCGGCGAGCAGCGTCTTGGCGCCCGCGATGTCCACCTTGTCGTACGCCGAGGAGCCGTTCTGCTTCACCGAGTCGCCGTACATCGGCTGCTGGTTCGGCAGCCAGATCTGCGAGTCGAGGACCTTGGCCTTCGGGTTCACCGGGGTGACGATCGAGTCGAGGATCTGCTGACGCGGGATCGTCTTCAGGAACGCCTCACGGACCTTCGGGTCGGCGAAGACCTGCGAACCGAAGTTCAGGTCGAGGTGGTCGTACGACGCCTGGTCGCCGGTCAGGACCTTCGCGCTGGTCTGCTTGAGGGCAGTCAGCGTGTCGGCCGAGGCCTGCGGGTTGATGATGTCGACCTCACCGTTCTGGAGAGCGGTGACCTGGGCGTTCGCATCCGGGATGATGCGGAACACGATCTTGTCCACGGACGGCTTGAGGCCGCCGGCGTAGTACTTGTTCTGCGTCATGGTGAGCGACTGGCCCGGGGTCCACGACGACACGACGAACGGGCCGGAGGAGACCAGCAGGTCGGGGTCGGTCGGGAACGCGGTCACGTCGTAACCGGTGTTGACGAACTTGGCCGCCTTCTCGAGCGTCGCGTTCGGGGCGACCGGGGCGTCCGGGTTGCCCTTCGGCAGCGTCTTCAGCAGCTTGGTCAGGTCGGCGGCCGAGGACAGGCCCGCCTTCTTGGCCACGATGTGCGCCGGCTGTGCGATCGGGTTGACGAGCTCCCAGTCCACGTAGGGCGTGGAGTACTTGAGCGTGATCGACGTGTTGTTGTCGCCCACGGTCGGGTAGTCGGTCGCGTCGATGCCCGCGGTCGAGCCCGCGATCGAGAAGTACTGGGTACCGCTCGTCACGTTGCCCTGGTTGTCGAACTTCGCCGAGTCGTAGTGACCGGAGGCGATGGCCCACGCGAGGATCATGTCGTCAGCGGTGACGGGCTGGCCGTCGGACCACTTGTCGTTCTTGTTCAGGGTGTACTTGACCGTGAGCGGGTTGTCCGAGAGCTTCTCGTACTTGCCGAACGTGTTGTCGTGGACGATCTTGTAGTTGTTGTCGATGTACTGGAAGCCAGTACCGTACGACCCGTCCAGGTACCCGACCTGGCCGTTGGTGTCCAGGTTGCCCTGCGGGGTCTGCGAGTTGAACGAGGTGAAGTCGTTCACGACAGCGACCGTCACGGTGCCGCCCTTGGCTGCGGACGAGGTCCCCGTGCTGCCGGTCGTGGTGCAGGCAGACAGCGCGAGCGCTGCAACGCCGGCGACGGCGACGGCGCTGAGCGCGTACCTGACCTTTCTTCCCTTGATGTGCAATGTTCCTCCTGTGCGAAGTGTGCGGCAGCACGGGCATGCGAGAGCCCCGTACCCCGCGGGATAAGAATGAATCTAGGTACGGTTGAGGGTGAATGCAAAATGGGGCTGGAAAACGTTACACAGTGGTAACTCAGTCGGTGGATTCTTGCGTCCACGCTACGAATTCGGTGGTCCTGGAGCGTGAAACGCAAGAAACCGTGCAGTTCCGCCGGTCGGCGGGTGGATTTCGCGGGAGCGCGGGCTCGTCGCGGCCCCCGGCCCGGCCTGGCAGGATGCAGATATGAGCACTGAAGCGGTCCGGCCCGGTCGAACCACGCCCGGTCCACCCACCTGGGCCGGTGAGACGCCCGTCGCCCGCGGGCAGCGACCGCGGCTGTGGTGGGAGGTCGCGATCATCCTCGGGCTCTCGCTCGGCCAGTCCGCGGTCTACTCCATCGTCACCATCATCGACCGCTCCACGCAGAGCACTCCCCTGGCGAACCAGACCGCGCAGGTGAACCCGTCGCAGTCCAACCGGGAGGTCTTCGACTTCCTCTACCAGTTCCTCGGCAACGCCTTCCCGCTGTTCGCCGTCGCCCTGGTGATCTTCCTGCTCTGGCAGCCGCGGCGCACCGGCTTCCGCCGGATCGGGTTCGATCTCAGCCGGCCGGGGCGCGACCTCGGCGGCGGTCTCCTGCTCTTCCTGGTGATCGGGGTGCCCGGCATCCTGTTCTACGCGCTCGGGCGCGTGCTGGGGCTCACTGTCCAGGTGCAGGCGTCGCCGCTCGACACGCACTGGTGGACGGTGCCGATCCTGGTGTTCGCGGCGCTGCGGGCGGGCCTCCAGGAGGAGGTGATCGTGGTCGGCTACCTGTTCACCCGGCTGCGCCAGCTCGGCTGGTCGAAGTGGTGGATCATCGTGGCCGCCGCGCTCCTCCGCGGCAGCTACCACCTCTACCAGGGCTTCGGGCCGTTCGTGGGCAACGCGATCATGGGCGTCGTGTTCGGGTGGTGCTACACGCGCTGGGGCCGGGTGATGCCGCTGGTCGTGGCCCATGTCGTCATCGACATCGTGTCGTTCGTGGGCTACCCGCTCGCCGTTGCGCTGTGGCCGCACATCTTCGGGTGAGACGCGCTTCGTCGACCCGTCAGTTTCCCAGCCGGTCCTGCTCTCGCCTGCGCTCGTGGAAGTCCTCGAGTTCGCGCGCGTGGCGGGACTGCAACGCCCGGTAGTCCTCGTCCAGGCGGGCGACCACCGCGCCAGCCGAGCGGATGTTCTCGTCCACGTCGTTCGAGAGCTGCGCGTAAACCGCCCTGAACCGGGGGTCGTCGGCCGCGCCCTGCCGGACGAGTTCGTAGAAGCCCTCCTCCATCGACCGCATCCGCGACCGGTAGTACGAGACGTACTCGTCGGCCTGCTCGATCCGGCGCCGCGCGACAGCCTCCTCCTCGCGGTGCGTCTCCTCCAGTTCACCTCGCGTGCGGTGCTCGTCGTGCGTCATGGGGTGATGCTGTCCACTGCGCGGGTGTAGTCGTTCTTCGCCGCGATGTGCTCGAGACCGCTCGTCACCTTCTTCTCGACGGCGCCGGAAAGCGCGGCAGCGACGTTCGCTCTGCCGAGCGTCACGGTCACCGCGGTGACCGCTCCCGCCATGGCCACCCAGTTGGCACTCTTCACGACGCCGTACTGGGTGTGGACCACCGGCGGAAGCGCCGCGTCCAGCAGCACTCTCGCCGCCTGATGGACGGCGCCGTCGATCGCGTGGATCGTCGCGTCCACCGTCCCGGACACATCCTCCACCGCCTCCTCGATGAGGTCAGCCAGCCACGACATCACGCCCCTCCCATCGAGCCGAGTGCGTAGGCCCGCGCCCAGGCCGCATCCTGTTCGACCGCATTCGTGACCGTGCTCATCACGCCGTGCGAGATCCGCCGCACCGTGTCGATGTGGTCGTCCACGAGTTCGTTCACGGCCGCGACCGCCTCCACGTCGATGTTCTTCTCGACCTGGAGGCTGTGGGCTCGCACGCACTCCTCGATGTCCGTCTCCGTCACCAACGGGTACAGCTGGGCGGCCAGGCTCTTCGCGTTGGTCAACGCCGTCGTCATCGCAGGAACGAGCCCGTTGTTCACGTCCTTGATGGTCTGGAGATGAGTCGCGACTCCCCCGACGCTCGATGCCAGTCCCAGTGCGGCCGCCGTGTCCACGGCGACGACGAGACCGGACAGCGCCGCGCCGGCAGTGACCGCGCCGACCCCGTTGACCGTCGAGACGATCCCGTGCAGGACCCGCAGCGTCTGACCCTGTCCGGGGCTGGCGATATCCGCCAGTTCCGCGAGTTCCGCAATCGTCAGGCTCCTCCCGCCCACGCCGAGCATGGCGCCGAAGGGATCGAAGCCGAACGCGTCCCCCAGGTCGTGATGCTCCATCACGCCCTTCCACAGCTCGTCCCCGACGAAGACGCCGGCACCCGTCCCGTGCCCCAGCAAGTTCCCGACCAGGTCGAACTGGTTCACGTAGTTCGTCAGCGGTGCCCCACCCTTATTCCGCTCCGCCTGGACCCACTCCTTCGCCTGCGGGGACAGCACGCCCCACGGGTCGGGAGCGTTGAAGGTGGTCGAGTGCCAGTGGTTCTCGGCAGCGACGTACAGGGCGAGGTAGCCGCCGAGGGAGTGGCCCACGGTCTCGATTTGTGCGCTGGGGTGCCCGTCGGCGGCGAGTCGCTTCTGCACCTGCTCCGCGAACTTCTCGGCCTCGCGAACCTGCGTGCCTTCCCCCGTACGGCGGCCCACGACCGAGACGAGGTCCGCGACGGCGTCGGCGCGATCATTGGGATTAGTGCCCGCGAACGCGACGTAGACCTGGGAGTAGTCCGGGATTCCGTTGATCACGGGGACGACGGCCATGCCCTGGAAACCGGTCGCGGGGTCGGTGGCGGTGTCGAAGACCTGGAGCTTCACCCTGCCCTCGGCCGTCAAGAAGTCCACACCGCTTATTGGCAACGGGTTGCGCTCGAGCGGATCCACCCAGTACGACTGACCGGCAATCGATGCATAGTCTTCCGGGGTCATTCGATCACCTCGGATGCCCCATCGCTGTAGATCACGGTCACGGGTGCGGGTGCCGTCCCGGGAGCGATGGTCGGCAACGGATTGCCGATCCTCGAGTATCTGCTGATCCCCAATATCTCGCTGAACTCCTGACCATCGACGGTGACCACAGCATGCACCCCCCACGGCGCCTCGAAGCCCGCCGGTCCACCCTCTTCCGTGAATCTGATTTCCTCCACGCCACCCTGCGTCTCGAGGAAAGCGATCGCGGCCTTCCTCTGGTTGGCGAGATTGGTCTCCGTGTTCACTTCTTTTCCTCCCCATGCGCAGGCGCTCAGACCGATGGCAAGCGCCGCAGCCATGCCAATGAGAAGCGGCATTCGTTTGCGAACCCTGATCGCGAGCCGGTGCCGCATGCCAAGACACCTTTCCTTCGGAGGCCAGCACGCCGACGCCGACGATGAAAGGAGACTAACACCCTTCCTCTACAATCACACCCAATAGAATTTCTTTACAAGCATTTCCCCGCACAAACGCAAACCGCCGAGCCACGGATATCCGTGGCTCGGCGGTTGGACCGGTCTCGCGAGGCGGCGCTACGCGAACGCCTCCGGCGGCGGGCAGGCGCAGAACAGGTTGCGGTCGCCGTAGGCCTGGTCGATGCGGCGCACCGGCGGCCAGTACTTGTTGCGGACCAGCGTCGGGACCGGGTAGACGGCCTGCTCGCGGGTGTACGCGTGGTCCCAGGTGGAGGTCGCCACCGACTCCGCCGTGTGCGGGGCGTTCCGCAGCGGGTTGTCGTCGGCCGGCCAGTCCCCCGCCGCGACCGCGTCGGCCTCGGCCTTGATCGCGATCATCGCGGTGACGAAGCGGTCCAGCTCGGCGAGGTCCTCGCTCTCGGTCGGCTCCACCATGAGCGTGCCCGCGACCGGGAACGACATGGTCGGGGCGTGGAAGCCGAAGTCGATGAGGCGCTTGGCCACGTCGTCCACGGTCACGCCGGTGCGTTCGGTGAGCGGACGGACGTCGAGGATGCACTCGTGCGCGACGAGGCCGTTGTCGCCCGCGTAGAGCACCGGGAAGTGCTCGCGCAGCCGGGCGGCGACGTAGTTGGCGGCGAGCACCGCGGCGCCGGTGGCGTCCGCGAGGCCCTGGGCGCCCATCATCCGGACGTAGGCCCAGGAGATCGGGAGGATGCTCGGGCTGCCGTACGGGGCGGCGGAGACGGGGGCGCCGCCGTGCTCGATGCGACCGTCCGGGCCGTCCGCGCCGACGAGCACATGCGTCGCGTCCTGCGCGAGCGGGTGTCCGGGCAGGAACGGCGCGAGGTGCGCCTTCGCCGCCACCGGACCCACGCCGGGGCCGCCCCCGCCGTGCGGGATACAGAAGGTCTTGTGCAGGTTGAGGTGGCTGACGTCGCCGCCGAAGTCGCCGAACCGGGCGTAGCCGAGCAGCGCGTTCAGGTTGGCGCCGTCGACGTAGACCTGGCCCCCGGCCTCGTGCACCGCGGAGGTGATCGCGACGACCTCGTGCTCGTAGACGCCGTGCGTCGACGGGTAGGTGATCATCAGCGCCGCGAGGGTGTCGGCGTTGGCCGCGATCTTCGCGCGCAGGTCGTCGAGGTCGACGTTGCCGAGCTCGTCGGTGGCGACCACGACGACGCTCATGCCGGCGAGCACCGCGGAGGCGGCGTTGGTGCCGTGCGCCGACTGCGGGATGAGGCAGACGGTGCGCTGGAGATCGCCGCGCGAGCGGTGGTAGCCGCGGATGGCGAGGAGGCCGGCGAGCTCGCCCTGGCTCCCGGCGTTCGGCTGCAGCGACACGGTGTCGTAGCCGGTCACGTCGGCGAGCCAGCCCTCGAGCTGGTCGATGAGCTCGAGCGAGCCTGCCACGTCCGCCGCCGGGGCGAACGGGTGCAGGGCGGCGAACTCGGGCCAGGTGACGGCCTCCATCTCGGTGGCCGCGTTGAGCTTCATGGTGCACGACCCCAGCGGGATCATGCCGCGGTCGAGCGCGTAGTCGCGGTCCTGGAGCTGGCGGAGGTAGCGCATCATCGCCGTCTCCGAGTGGTGCGTGGAGAAGACGGGGTGCGTGAGGAAGTCCGAGGTGCGGGCGAGCGCCTGGTCGAAGGACGGCTCCGAGCCGAAGACCGGCGCCGCGTCGCCGTCCTCCACCGTGCCGCCGAGCACCTCGATCAGGTCCGCGAGCGGGAAGACGCCGTCGCGCAGGTCGGCGGCGGTCTCCTCGTCCAGGCTCAGCGACACCAGGCCGGAGTCGACCGCGTGCAGCAGCAGGCCGCGCTCGTGGGCGCGCGCGACGACCGTCGCCGCGCCGTCCACCTCGACCACGAGGGTGTCGAAGAACGACCGGGAGCGGACCTCCACCCCGGAGGCGCGCAACGCGTCCGCGACGGCGACGGTGGAGAGGTGCACGTGGCGGCCGATCGCGCGGAGGCCCGCCGGGCCGTGGTAGACCGCGTACATCGCGGCCATGACGGCCAGGAGCACCTGGGCGGTGCAGATGTTGGAAGTCGCCTTCTCGCGGCGGATGTGCTGCTCGCGGGTCTGCAGCGTGAGCCGGTAGGCGGGCTTGCCGATCGCGTCCTGCGAGACGCCGACCAGGCGGCCGGGGAGCTGGCGCTCCAGGCCCTTGCGGACGGCCATGTAGCCGGCGTGCGGGCCGCCGAAGCCCATCGGGACGCCGAAGCGCTGGCTGGTGCCGACGGCGACGTCGGCGCCGAGCTCGCCCGGCGAGGTGAGCTGAGTGAGCGCCAGGAGGTCGGCGGCGGCCACGACGACCGCGCCGGCACCCTTCGCCGTCGCGATGACCGCGGACGGGTCCCAGACCCGGCCGGAGGCGCCGGGGTACTGCACGAACAGGCCGAAGGCCTCCTGCAGCTCGGCGGCATCGGCCGGAGTCGAGGCCAGGTCGAGCACGACCAGCTCGATGCCGACGGCCTCCGCGCGGTTGCGCAGCAGAGCCAAGGTCTGCGGGAACGTGTCGGCATCCACCACGAAAGTCGAGCCGGCGGCAGCCTTGGAGGCGCGGCGAGCCAGCAGCACGCCCTCCACGACGGCCGTGCCCTCGTCCAGCATCGAGGCGTTGGCGGTGTCCAGCCCGGTCAGGTCGGAGACCATGGTCTGGAAGTTGATGAGCGCCTCCAGGCGGCCCTGGGAGATCTCCGGCTGGTACGGCGTGTACGCGGTGTACCAGCCCGGGTTCTCCAGGACGTTGCGCTTGATGACCGCCGGGGTGATCGTGCCGTAGTAGCCGAGGCCGATCAGGCTGCGGTTCACGGTGTTGCGCGCGGCGAGCGCGCGCAGCTCGCGCAGCGCCGCCCGCTCGCTGATCGGGGCGGGCAGCGCGGAGACGCGCCCCGCGGCGGTGCGGATGGTGTCCGGCACGGCCGCGGAGACGAGGGCCTCCACGGATTCGTAACCGAGGGCGGACAGCATGGATCGCTGCGCGTCCCCGTCGGTGCCGATGTGACGCGTCTGGAACTGGTCGCTCATGTCTAGGGGATGCCTTACTCGCCCGTGAGGGCCTTGTACTCGTCGTAGGAGAGGAGGCCGTCCGGGAGGGCGCTGAAGGTCACCTTGATGAGCCAGCCCTCGCCGAACGGGTCGCTGTTGACCAGCTCCGGGGCGTCGACCACGGCCTGGTTGGCCTCGGCGACGGTGCCGTTCACCGGCGCGAAGAGCTCGCCGACCGACTTGGTCGACTCGATCTCGCCGACCACGCGGCCGGCGGCGACGTCGCTGCCCTCCGCGGGGAGCTCGACGAACACGACGTCGCCCAGCTTCTCGGCCGCGTAGCTCGTGATGCCGACCGTTGCGGTGTCGCCCTCGATGAGGAGCCACTCGTGCTCTGGGGTGTACTTCAGGTCCTGCTCGGAGGCCATGTCAATGCTTCTTTCTGCTGTAGAAGGGGAGGGCGGTGACGGTGAACGGGAGGCTGCTGCCGCGCACGTCGACGTGCAGTTCGACGCCCGGCCGGGCGAACTTCGGGGCGACGTAGGCCATGGCGATCGGGACGCCGATGGTCGGCGAGAGGGCCCCGGAGGTCACGACCCCGACCTCCTCCTCGCCGCCGTCGGGCGCCGGGGCGAGCACGGGGTAGCCGGCGCGCGCGGCGCGCTTGCCGTGGCCCATCAGGCCGACGAGCACGCGGGCTTCGGCGTCCGGCCCTTCCTCGCTGGCGGCGCGGCCGACGAAGTCGGTGTCCTTGGCGAGGTTGACGACGCGGCCGAGGCCGGCCTGGGCTGGCATCGTGTCGCGGCCGAGCTCGTGGCCGTAGAGCGGCATGCCGGCCTCCAGGCGCAGCGTGTCGCGGCTGGCGAGACCCGCGGGGACGAGGCCCTGCTCTCGGCCGGACTCCAGGAGCGCGTCCCAGAGGGCGCGGGCGTTGTCCGGCGCGATGTACAGCTCGAAGCCGTCCTCGCCGGTGTAGCCGGTGCGGGCGACGAGCACGGGATGCGTCTCGAACTCGGCCGGGATGCTCCAGTAGTACTTGAGGTCGGTGACCCGCTGGGCGAAGTCGTCCCCCTCGAGGTGGAAGCCGGGAGTGGCGAGCAGGATGCTGAGCGCGGCGGGGCCCTGCACGGCGATCAGCGCGATGTCGTCGCTCTCGTCGTAGACCTCCACGTCGAACGGGGCGGTCCGGTCGCGCAGCTCCTCGGCCACGGTCTCCCGGTTGGAGGCGTTCGCCACCACCATGTAGCGGTCGTCGCCGGTGCGGTAGACGACGAGGTCGTCGAGGATGCCGCCGGCGCGGGAGAGCAGCATGCTGTACTTCGCCTGGTCGAGCGCCAGCGCGGACAGCTTGCCGGCGAGCGCGTAGTCGAGCGCCTGGCCGGCCTCCGGGCCGATGAGGACGATCTCGGCCATGTGCGACAGGTCGAAGAGGCCGGCTGCGGTGCGAACCGCGTGGTGCTCGGCGAGGTCGCTGGAGTAGCGCACCGGCATCTGCCAGCCGGCGAAGTCGGTGAAGGAGGCGCCGGCGGCGGTGTGGGCGTCGTGCAGCGGGGAGGTGCGCTCGGACGCGGCGGCCTCCGGTGTGTCGGTCGGGCCGTCCTGCGGGGTCTGGCCGTTCTGCGGGGCCTGGCTGTCGTGCGAGCTCATGAGTTCTCCGTTCGCCGGCCGTCGCCGGAGGGATGAACGGTAGCGCGGTGCGCGCTCCGTGTGAAGAACTCCCCCTCTGTCATCCGGCCTGAGAGTTTCACCGCGGCCGCTGCTGCGGACGAGGCTTTCACCGTGGGCGAGGGCATGTGCGCTGCCCTGCTTTTCAGAGTGGCCAGTCCGATGCGGTACACGTACCTGAGAGATTGTCGGGGAGGATTGCTCCTTCGGTGCCGCTCCGCTCGCGCGCGCGACTCTCCCGCATCGGCCTGAATGGCCCGGTATTCAGTTGACTTCGGCCAGCATAACGGGTCCGCGCGGCGGGTGCGCGCGCCCGCGACCGTTGCCGCCCATTTGGTGTTCTGGTCACCACGACACTAAGATGTTCCCAACTTAGAGTCACGGTGACTTTTAGTGGACGGGAGGCCGCGATGGCCGAGCACGAACGCGCGAGTGCGATGCTCGCCGTCTCGACGGTCATCTTCGCGCTGCGCTCCGACGAGCTGACCGGTGGCCGGGCGCAGGTCTGGCTGCCGCTGGTCCGCCGCATCCGCGATCCGTTCCAGGGGCGCTGGGCGCTGCCGGGCGGCCCGCTCCGGGTCGATGAGGACCTGGCGGTCGCCGCGGCCCGCACCCTGGGCGACACGACCGGCCTGGCGCCGCGCTACCTGGAGCAGCTCTACACGTTCGGCGACGCGGTGCGCTCCCCCGGCGACGAGCGCGTGGTCTCCATCGTCTACTGGGCGCTGGTCGGCAGCGCAGAGGCGGAGGCGGCGACGGCCGGCGAGAACGTCGGCTGGTTCTCGGCCGACGACCTCCCCGAGCTGGCGTTCGACCACAAGCTGATCGTCGAGTACGCCCTCTGGCGGCTGCGCACGAAGATGGAGTACTCGCGGATCGCGCACGCCTTCCTCGGCGAGCGCTTCACCCTCGCGCAGCTCCGCGAGGTGCACGAGGCCGTGCTCGGCCGCCCGCTCGACCCGGCCAACTTCCGGCGGACCATCGAGTCCTCCGGCGCCGTCGTCGCCACCGGCGACTACCTGACCGGAACGCGGCACCGACCGCCCCGGCTCTACCGCTACAACGACTCGATCGACCTCGCCGACGCGGGGCCGCTCCCCCGGCAGCAGCCTCCTTTCGGCCTGCGCCAGAACCGCTCAACAGCAGAGCACCGTCCCACCCCGGAAAGCGAGCAGTCATGACCATCGCATCGGTCGACACCACCATCCAGCTCATCTCGAGCGGCAGCATCGACGGCGCCACCTGCGCCCCGGAGCTGGTCGACGGGCCCTGGCTGTTCGACTCCGCTCCGCCCTCGTACGGTCCCGGCGCGTCGCAGGACGACCCGATCCCCGCGTTCGCGCCGAAGCAGGGCGAGCTGCCCGAGGAGTACCGCACCGCGTCCAAGGAGGAGCTGGCCGAGCGCATCCGCGCGGCCAAGGCGACTCTGGGCGACAGGGTCGCGGTGATGGGCCACTTCTACCAGCGCGACGAGGTCGTGCAGTTCGCGGACTTCGTGGGCGACTCGTTCCAGCTCGCCAACTTCGCCAAGGCGCGCCCGGAGGCCGAGACCATCGTGTTCTGCGGCGTGCACTTCATGGCCGAGACCGCGGACATCGTGTCGCGGCCGGAGCAGAACGTCATCCTCCCCAACCTCGCCGCCGGCTGCTCGATGGCCGACATGGCCGACCTCGACTCCGTGCAGGAGTGCTGGGAGGCGCTGGAGGAGCTGTACGGCACCGAGTCGGACGCGGACGGCCGCGTCCCGGTCATCCCGGTCACGTACATGAACTCGTCGGCGGCGCTCAAGGCGTTCTGCGGAGAGCACGGCGGGATCGTCTGCACGTCGTCCAACGCGGCGACCGTGCTGCAGTGGGCGTTCGAGCGCGGGCAGCGCGTGCTGTTCTTCCCGGACCAGCACCTCGGGCGCAACACCGCCAAGGCGATGGGCGTCCCGGTCGAGCGGATGCCGCTGTGGAACCCGCGCAAGCCGCTCGGCGGCAACGACGAGGCGTCGCTCGACGAGGCGCAGGTCATCCTGTGGCACGGCTTCTGCTCGGTGCACAAGCGCTTCACGGTCGGCCAGATCGAGCACGCCCGCGCCGAGTTCCCCGGCGTCCGCGTGATCGTGCACCCCGAGTGCCCGATGGAGGTCGTGGACGCGGCCGACGAGCACGGCTCGACCGACTACATCGTCAAGGCGATCCAAGCGGCGCCGGCGGGTTCCACCTTCGCCATCGGCACCGAGATCAACCTGGTGCAGCGGCTCGCGGCGGAGTACCCGCAGCACACGATCTTCTGCCTCGACTCGGTGGTCTGCCCGTGCTCGACCATGTACCGCATCCACCCCGGCTACCTCGCCTGGGTGCTGGAAGGCCTGGTGCGCGGCGAGGTCGTCAACCAGGTGCGCGTGCCCGACGAGGTCGCCGCACCCGCCCGGGTGGCGCTGGAGCGCATGCTCGCCGCCCGGCCGGACACGACGATGGCGGCCTGACATGGCCCGCGTCGTCGTCGTCGGGAGCGGGATCGCCGGGCTCGTCGCCGCGCTCCGGGCGGCGGAGCGCCACGACGTGACGATCGTGACCAAGGGCGGCATCGCCGACGGCAGCACCCGGTACGCGCAGGGCGGGATCGCCGCCGCGGTGTTCTCCGACGACAGCGTCGCCGACCACGTCGCGGACACGCTGCGCGCCGGCGCCGGGCTGAACGTGCGGGAGGCCGTCGAGGCGCTCTGCGGCGACGGGCCGGCGCGGGTGCGCGAGCTGATCGCGCTCGGCGTCGCTTTCGACCGCGACGGCCGCGGCTTGGCCCGCGGGCTGGAGGCCGCGCACTCGAGCGCCCGCGTGCTGCACGCGGGCGGCGACGCCACCGGCGCCGAGATCGAGCGGGCGCTCGACGCGGCCGTGCGCGCCGCAGGCATCCGGGTGGTGACCGGCGCGTTCCTCCGCGACGTGCTCGTGACGGACGGCGCGACTTCCGGGGTCGCGCTGCGGCTGGCCGACGGCACGGAGACCGAGCTCGACGCCGACGCGGTGGTGCTGGCGACCGGCGGCTGGGGGCAGCTCTACGCGCACACGACGAACCCGGAGATCGCCACCGGCGACGGTGTGGCCGCCGCGTACCGGGCCGGCGCGCTGCTGGCCGACCTGGAGTTCACGCAGTTCCACCCGACCGCGCTGCGGCTTCCGTCCGCGGACGGCGGCTCGCGCACCTTCCTGGTGTCGGAGGCCGTGCGCGGCGAGGGCGCGGTGCTCCGCAACGCGCGCGGCGAGCGGTTCATGCTCGACGTGCACCCCGACGCGGAACTCGCGCCGCGGGATGTCGTGGCGCGCGGGATCGCGGTCGAGATGGCGGCGCAGGACGGCCTCCCGGTCGTACTCGATGCCACGGCGCTCGGGGCGGACTTCCTCGCGCGGCGCTTCCCGACGATCGACGCCGCCTGCCGCGCCGCCGGGATCGACTGGTCCCGCGAGCCGGTGCCGGTGACCCCCGCAGCGCACTACGCGATGGGCGGGGTCGCGACGGACATCCACGGCCGCACGAGCATCGCCGGCCTGTTCGCGGTCGGGGAGGTCGCCTGCACCGGGGCGCACGGCGCGAACCGGCTGGCCTCCAACTCGCTGCTGGAGGGGCTGGTGTTCGCGCACCGCGCCGCGGAGGCGATCGGTGAGCCGTGGCCCGAGGTGCCGGCGTGGGTGGCGGAGCCGGGGCCGGCCGCGTCCACTGCGACGGAGTCCGGCGAGCGCGACGAGCCGTTCGACCGCGCACGACTCCGGTCCGTCCTCTGGGCGGGCGCGGGCCTGCACCGCGACCGGACCGGGCTCGAACGCGCCGCGCGCGAACTGGCCGACATGCGCATGCCCGAGCCCGGCGAGGGCGCCAACCTGCTGCAGCTCGGCCGTCTGGTCGTGGCGGCCGCCCTGTCGCGCGAGGAGTCGCGCGGCGCCCACTTCCGTTCCGACTTCCCGCTGCCGGCGGCGGGCACGCCCCGCCACACGGTGCTCGCACCCCTGCCCGCTCCCACCGAGGTGACCGTTCCATGCTGACCCGCCAGACCATCCACGACGTTGTCCGTGCCGCCCTCGCCGAGGACGCGCCCTGGGGAGACCTGACCAGCGAGCTGCTCATTCCCGAAACGGCATATGCCACCGCGCGGCTCTCCGCGCGCGAGCCCGGCACGTTCTCCGGAGGCGCCGTCTTCGCCGCGGCGATGACGCTGACGGACCCTGCGATCGAGGTGGAGCTGGCCGTCGCGGACGGCGACGCGTTCGAGGCGGGCGACACGCTCGCGACGGTGAGCGGCCCGGCGCGCTCGGTGCTGCAGGGCGAGCGCGTGGCGCTCAACTTCGTGCAGCGGATGTCCGGGATCGCCACCCTCACGGCGGCCTTCGTCGCGGAAGTGGCGCACACCTCCGCCCGTATCGTCGACACCCGCAAGACCACACCGGGCCTCCGGGCGTTCGAGCGTCACGCCGTGCGCAACGGGGGCGGGCACAACCACCGCTACTCGCTCTCCGACGCCGTGATGGCCAAGGACAACCACCTCGCGATCCTCACGGCGCAGTCCGGGCTGTCCGTGACCGACGCCCTCCGCCGGGTGCGCTCCGAGCTGTCGCACACCACGCACCTGGAGGTCGAGGTGGACCGCATCGACCAGATCGAGCCGGTGCTCGCCGCCGGGGTGGACACGATCATGCTCGACAACTTCACGCTGGACGAGCTGCGCGAGGGCGTCGCCCTCGTCGGCGGCCGGGCGATCGTGGAGGCCAGCGGAAACGTCAGCCTCGCCACCGTGCGGGACATCGCGGAGACCGGGGTGGACGTCATCTCCTCCGGCGCGCTCACGCACAGCGTCCGCTCGCTCGACCTCGGCCTGGACGTGGTGCTGGAGAACGCATGACCGAGCTGCAGCCATGACCGGGCTCTACCTCGACGCCGCCGCGACCTCCGCGGTGCGCCGTGAGGTGCTGGAGGCGATGTGGCCGTACCTCACCGGCGACTTCGGCAACCCGTCGAGCCACCACGCGGTCGGCGAGTCGGCGGCGCGCGCCCTGGCCGCGGCACGGGCGACGGTGGCCGAGTGGCTCGGCTGCAGGGCGTCGGAGGTCGTCTTCACCTCGGGCGGCACGGAAGCGGACAACCTCGCGGTGAAGGGGATCGCGCTCGGCGCCCCCCGCGGCCGGCACCTCGTGACGACGCCGATCGAGCACGAGGCCGTGCTGGCCTCCGTCGACTACCTGGTGCGCGTGCACGGGTTTGAGGCGACGTACGTGCCGGTCGGGCGTGACGGGCTGGTCTCCCCCGACGACTTCGCGGCGGCGCTCCGGCCGGACACGACCCTCGCGAGCGTGATGCTCGCCAACAACGAGGTGGGCACCGTCCAGCCGATCGCGGAGCTGGCGGCGCTGGCCCACGCGCAGGGCGTCCCCTTCCACACGGACGCGGTGCAGGCGGCGGGCTGGCTGCCGCTGGACGTGAAGGCGCTCGGCGTTGACGCGCTCAGCGTCTCCGGGCACAAGATCGGCGCGCCCAAAGGGATCGGGGCGCTCTTCGTGCGCGGTCGGCTCCCGCTCGAGCCGGTGCTGCACGGCGGCGGCCAGGAACGCGGGCGCCGCTCGGGCACCGAGAACGTGGCGGGCGCGGTCGCACTCGCGACGGCGGCGCGGCTGGCCCTGCGCGACCGGGAGGCCAACGCCGCCCGCGCGACGGCGGCACGCGACGCGTTCACCGCGGCGGTGCTGGCGCAGACGCCCGGGGCGGAGTTGACCGGGCACGCGTCGGCGCGGCTGCCGGGCACGGCCTCCTTCGTCTTCCCCGGCACCAACGGCGAGACCGTGCTGCTGGAGCTGGAGCGCCGGGGCATCGTGTCCTCCAGCGGCTCGGCGTGCGCCGCCGGCAGCGAGGATGCGTCCCACGTGCTGCTCGCGCTCGGCTACGCGGAGGACGTGGCCCGCACCGCGGTTCGCTTCTCCTGGGGGCCCGACGTCACCGAGGAGGCCCTCGTGGCCGTGGCACCCGCCGTCGCCGAGGCGGTCGGCGAGGTGCGCGATCTCGCCTCCTGACTCCGCGTTACGCGGAGAGTGAACGGCGGGTGAGTTCATCTGCCCGAAACCCACGGTGTCGGTGGTCGCGGATAGTGTGGACCGGTGACTGAGAAGACCTCACCTGCGCCTCGCGCCGACGCCATCGACACCGGAGCGCCCCATCAGTCCGAGGGGGAATTGGGCGCGGCGGAAACGAGCACCGCGCACCCGCGCATCGCGCCGCGCGACCAGCGCGTCATCTGGCTGCTGCTGGCGGCCACGTTCGTCGTGATCCTCAACGAGACGATCATGAGCGTCGCCATTCCGAAGCTGATGGACGACCTCCACATCGACGCGCTCGCCGCCCAGTGGCTCTCGACCGCGTTCATGCTGACGATGGCGGTCGTCATCCCGATCACCGGCTTCCTGCTGCAGCGGTTCACCACCCGGCAGGTGTTCATCGCCGCGATGTCGCTGTTCTCGCTCGGCACGCTGGTCGCCGCCGTCGCGCCCGGGTTCAGCATCCTGGTCGTCGCCCGCGTGATCCAGGCGTGCGGCACCGCGATCATGCTGCCGCTGCTGATGACCACGCTGATGACGCTGGTGCCGCCGGCGCTGCGGGGTCGCACGATGGGCAACGTCTCGATCGTCATCTCGGTGGCCCCGGCGATCGGCCCGACCATCTCGGGCGTCATCCTCAACTTCCTGGCCTGGCGCTGGATCTTCCTGATCGTGCTGCCGATCGCGCTCGTCATGCTGCTGATCGGCATCAAGTTCGTGGAGAACGTGACGGAGACCCGGAAGAGCCGGGTGGACGTGCTCTCGGTCATCTTGTCGGCGTTCGGCTTCGGCGGACTGGTCTACGGGCTGACGCTGAGCGGCGAGACCGGGCCGGCCGCCGCCGGCAACGGGCCGATGCTGTGGGGATCGCTCGCGGTCGGCGTCGTGGCGCTGGCGGCGTTCATCACCCGGCAGCTTCTCCTGCAGCGCAAGGACCGCGCGCTGCTCGACCTCCGCACCTTCCGCAGCCCGATCTTCACGGCCGCGATCGTGCTGATGGCGATCACGATGGCCTCCCTGTTCGGCGTGATCATCGTCCTGCCGCTGTACCTGCAGCACGTGCTGCACCTCGACGTGCTCGGCACGGGGCTGCTCCTGCTTCCGGGCGGTCTCGTGATGGGGCTCGCGGCTCCGTTCGTCGGCCGGCTCTACGACCGGATCGGTCCGCGCCCGCTGGTGATCCCGGGGTCGATCCTGGTGAGCCTGGTCATGTGGTCGCTGACGATGGTGACCGAGACCACCCCGATCTACCTGGTGCTCATCGCGCATATCACGATGAGCCTCGGCCTGGCGCTCATCTTCACGCCGCTCTTCACGGCCGGCCTCGGCGCGGTGCCTCCGCACCTGTACTCGCACGGCAGCGCCATCCTCGGCACCATCCAGCAGGTCGGCGGTGCGGCGGGCACCGCGCTGCTGGTGGCGGTGCTGTCGGCGCAGACCGCGGCCCTCGCGGCGGGCGGCGCCTCGCTCGACGCGGCCACAGCGGGCGGCATCCGCGCGGCGTTCGTCGCGGCGGCGATCATCTCGCTGTTCGGGGTCGTCGGCTCGGTCTTCGTCGGCAAGCCGGCCGACGCGCCGGCGGAGGCGGCCTTCGCGCACTGAGGCGCAGCCTCGCGCGCCCGTGGCGCAACCTCGCGCACCTCTGGCACGACCGTTCGCACCTCTGGCATCCCGGCCACCGCGGTGGCACGATGAGTCCCGCGACCTGCACTCTGGCGACCTGCGAGGAGGAGCCATGGCCATCATCCAGACCGTCGAGCCCGGCGAGGCGACCGGCGACGTCGCCGAGATCTACGGCAAGGACGAGCGCGACCTCGGCTACGTGGCCGAGTACACGCGCGTGATGGCATCTAATCCCGAGGCGTACCGCGCCTGGGAGCAGCTCGTGAAGGCGATCGTCGCCCAGCTCGGCGTCCGGCGTTTCGAACTCGTCACGCTCGCCGCCGCCGAGGGCACGCACTCCCAGCACTGCCGCCTCGCCCACGGCCGCAAGACGCTCGCGGTCATGGACGCCCACGAGGTGGAGGCCGTCGCCCGCGACTTCCACGACGCCGGCCTGAGCGAGGCCGAGGTGGCGATGATGGACTACGCCAAGCGGGTCAGCGAGGACTCCGCGTCCATGACCGACGCCGACTCGCTCCGCCTACGCGAACTCGGCTTCACCGACCGCGAGATCGTCGACATCACGCTGGCTGCCGCGGCGCGCAACTACTTCAGCCGCGCCATCCAGGCCCTGGCCGTCTCGGTGGAGGTCCCGCCTGGGATCAGCGACAGCCTTCGCGGCGCGCTGCTGGCGCCGCTGTGAGCGCCGAAGAACTGCCGCCTGCTGGAGAGATCAACCCGGTGGAGCGGGAGATCGTGCAGGACGTGACGCTCGCCAACCCGCGCCCGGTCGGGCGCATCCAGACCCGCCGCATCACGATGCAGCCGGACGTCGTCGGCGGCCTCCACCTCCACAACGGCCCGGTGGTCGGTTCGATCGAGCGCGGCTCCGCGATCTACCAGGTCGAGGGCGGACCCGCGGTCGTCCTGGAGGCCGGCGACACCTTCTACGAGGAGGAGGGCGCCCGGATCGCGCGGTTCGACGCCGGGCCGGAGGGCGTCGTCTTCCTCGCCCACTTCCCCATCGGCACCGACGAGGAGCCGACACTCACGATGCTCTAGGAGGCCCCAGATGGTCTATCGCGTCAAGCGCGTCTACGACCCGCCCGCCGTCGAGGACGGCCTCCGCGTGCTGGTCGACCGGCTCTGGCCGCGCGGCCTCACGAAGGAGAAGGCGAAGGTCGACCTCTGGCTCAAGGACGTCGCGCCTTCCACCGAGCTGCGGCGCTGGTTCCACCACGAGGCGCCGCTGTTCGACGAGTTCACCGCCCGGTACGACGCCGAGCTCGACGCGAACCCGTCGGTCGCGCGGCTCCGCGAACTGGGCGAGACGCACCCGGTGGTGACGCTGCTGGTCGGCGCGCGCGACCCGGAACTGAATCAGGGGGTGGTGCTCGAGAGGTATCTCGAACACCACCCCCGGTGACGGCAACCACAGCCGTCGACGCCGGACGTGCCCGGTTCAGACGGCCGGCGCCAGCTCTTCCTGTCTCTCCTGCTCGTCCACCAGGAACCAGGTGTACGCGGGGATGGTCAGGAAGGTCGGGAACTCCTCCCCCAGCGACACCTCGGCCAGCAGCTCCGCGGCGTCGTCGAAACGGTCGGCCGTGCCCGCCGTGCGCGCAGCGGCGCTGAGGCGGATGCACTCCTCGGCCAGGATCCCGGCGATGAGCGCGCGGTCTACCGGCGTCCCCTCGGCGGTGACCACCCGGTTCTCGATCCACTGCCGCAGCAGCGAACGGGAGATCTCCGCGGTGGCGGCGTCCTCCATCAGCCCGTCGATCGCGACGGCGCCGGTGCCGCGCAGCCAGGCCTCGATGTAGCGGAGGGCGACCGAGACGTTCGAGCGCACTCCCGCGTCGGTCACGGTGCCACCGGCCGACGTGACATCCAGGAGGTCGGCGGCCGTGACGTGGACGTCGTCGCGCCGGCGGTCGACCTGGTTGGGCCGGTCGCCCAGCACCGAGTCGAACTCGGCGAGCGCCGTCGGGATCAGGTCGGGGTGGGCGACCCAGGTGCCGTCGAAGCCGTCGCCGGCCTCCCGGCGCTTGTCGTCGGCGACCTGCGCGAGGGCGCGTTCGGTGGCCTCGGCGTCGCGGCGGTTCGGGATGAAGGCGCTCATCCCGCCGATCGCGTGGGCGCCGCGCTTGTGGCAGGTGGCGACCAGCAGCTCGGTGTAAGCGCGCATGAAGGGGACGGTCATCGTGATGCCGCTGCGGTCGCCGAACGCGAAGCGCTTGCCGCGGCCGAGGAACGTCTTGATGATCGAGAAGATGTAGTCCCAGCGTCCCGCGTTCAGGCCCGCGCAGTGGTCGCGCAGCTCGTAGAGGATCTCCTCCATCTCGAACGCGGCCGGGATGGTCTCGATGAGGACGGTCGCCCTCACCGTGCCGACCGGCATCCCGATCCGCTGCTGGGCGAAGACGAAGATGTCGTTCCAGAGCCGCGCCTCCAGGTGCGACTCCAGCTTGGGCAGGTAGAAGTACGGGCCACGGCCGGATGCGACCAGCTCCTCCGCGTTGTGCCAGAAGTACAGGCCGAAGTCGGTGAGGGAGGCGCTGGCCGGCGTGGTGCGCCCGGCCCGGTCGGTGAAGGCGAGGTGCTTCTCGACCAGGTGCCAGCCGCGCGGCCGCATCACGATCGTGGGCGTGTGCTCGTGCGGGGTGGTGACCCGGTAGTCCTTCCCCTCGGGGCTGGTGAAGGCGAGCCGCCCGCGGACGGCGTCGTACAGGGTGCGCTGGCCGCCGACGACGTTGGCCCAGGTGGGGCTGGTGGCGTCCTCCTGGTCGGCCAGCCAGACCCGGGCGCCCGAGTTGAGGGCGTTGATCGCCATCTTCGGGTCGGTGGGACCGGTGATCTCCACGCGGCGGTCCTCCAGGCCCGGGCCGGCGCCGGCGACGCGCCAGCTCGGGTCGTCGCGGACGGCCGCAGTGGTGCTGAGGAAGCGCGGGTCGCGGCCGTTGCCGGCCTCCTCGCGGCGGCGCTGGCGCTCCAGCAGGAGCTCCTGGCGGCGTCCGGCGAAGGCCTGGTGCAGGTGGTCGAGGAAGGCGAGCGCTTCCGGGGTCAGGATGTCGTCGGTCCCGTCGACGCGGGGACCGGTGATCTCGATCATGGTCGTGTCCTTTCGTTCGTCCGCGGCGCGGATCAGAACTGGTGCTGTTCGGTGGAGCCGACGAGGGCGAGCGTGGCGCTGTCGGGGTTGAGCGCGGTCGCGATGCGGTCGAAGTAGCCGGTGCCGACCTCCCGCTGGTGACGGGTGGCGGTGTAGCCGGAGCTCTCGGAGGCGAATTCGGCCTCCTGGAGGTCCACGTACGCGCTCATCTGCCGGTCGGCGTAGTCCTTGGCGAGCGTGAACATGGAGTAGTTGAGGGCGTGGAAGCCCGCGAGGGTGATGAACTGGAACGCGTAGCCCATCGCCGCCAGCTCGCGCTGGAACCGGGCGATCGTGGCGTCGTCCAGGTGCTTGCGCCAGTTGAACGACGGCGAGCAGTTGTAGGCGAGCTTCTTGCCGGGGAACTGCGCGTGCACCGCCTCGGCGAAGCGCCGCGCGAGCTCCAGGTCGGGCTCGGCCGACTCCACCCAGAGCAGGTCGGCGTACGGCGCGTAGGCGAGGCCACGGGCGATGACCGGCTCGATGCCGTTGCGCACCTCGTAGAAGCCCTCGGCGGTGCGGGTGCCGGTGAGGAACGGCCGGTCGCGCTCGTCGTGGTCGCTGGTCAGCAGCGTTGCCGCGAGCGAGTCGGTGCGGGCGATCACGATGGTGGGGACGCCGGCGACGTCGGCCGCGAGCCGCGCGGCGTTGAGCGTGCGGATGTGCTGCCCGGTCGGGATGAGCACCTTGCCGCCCATGTGGCCGCATTTCTTCTCGCTGGCGAGCTGGTCCTCCCAGTGCACGCCCGCGGCGCCGGCCTGGATCATGCCGTGCATGAGCTCGTAGGCGTTGAGCGGGCCGCCGAAGCCGGCCTCCGCGTCGGCGACGATCGGCGCCATCCAGTCGGACACCGGGCCGTCGGTGCCCTCGACTTGGCCGGCGCGCAGCAGCGCGTTGTTGATCCGGCGGACGACCGCGGGCACCGAGTTCGCCGGGTACAGGCTCTGGTCGGGATAGGTCTGACCGGACAGGTTGGCGTCGGCCGCGACCTGCCAGCCGGAGAGGTAGATGGCCTCCAGGCCGGCGCGGACCTGCTGCACAGCCTGGTTGCCGGTGAGGGCGCCGAGCGCGGCGACCCACTGCGCGTCCGGACCCGTGCCGTCGCGCTGGATGAGCTGCCAGAGCTTCTCGGCGCCGCGGCGGGCGAGGGTCTGCTCCTCGCGCACCGGGCCGCGGAGCGCCACGACGTCCTCGGCCGTGTAGTCGCGGCGGATGCCGGACCAGCGCGGGTCGGCGTCCCACTCGAGGCGCAGCTCGGCGGCGGTCTGCGTCGTGTCTCCGGGACGGGCCGGGCTGTTCATGGTGACCTCCATCGGTCGGATCGTATGAGACGATCGTGGCCCGGCCGCAACAGGTCTGGAGAAAATCCGCGGACAGAAATTCACGGGTTCTTCTGTTTGCTAGAACTTCGCCGGAGTGTCAGCATGGCCTGCATGACCGGCACCGCTGTCCGGATCGACGACGAGCCGATGGGAGCCGACGCGCTCACCCTCGGCCGGCGCGTGCGCGCGTTCCGCCTGGAGAAGGCGATGACCCTGGAGGCGCTCGCCGCCGCGATCGACCGGGCGCCCTCCCAGGTCTCCGCGATCGAGAACGGCAACCGCGAGCCGCGCCTCGCCCAGTTGCGCGCCATCGCCGCGGCCCTCGGGGTAACGGTGGACGACCTCCTCGCCCCCGACGCCCCCGACGAGCGCGCGGCCCTGGAGATCGCCGTCGAGCGAGCGCAGCGCGGACCGGTCTTCGGCGCCCTCGGCATCGACCCGGTGCGGGTGTCCAAGGCGGTCCCCGACGCCACGTTGCGGGCCATCCTGGCCCTCCACCAGGAGGTCGCGCGCCTGCACAGGGAGCGCGCGGCGACCCCCGAGGAGGCCCGCCGCGCCAACGCCGAGCTGCGCGCCACGATGCGCGCCCGCGACAACTACTTCGCCGACCTGGAGGCGATCGCCGCCGACCTGCTGTCGGTCGTCGGCCACTCCGGCGGCCCGGTGTCCCACCAGACCGTGGCGGACATGGCCGACCACCTCGGCTTCTCGCTGCACTATGTCGGCGACCTCCCGCACTCCACCCGCTCGGTGACCGACAAGCGCAACGGCCGCATCTACCTGCCGACCGAGCAGTCGGCCTCCCGGGACTCCCGCTCCCCCATCCTGCAGGCGTTCGCCTCGCAGTTGCTCGGCCACGACGAGCCCGGAAATTACGCCGACTTTCTGCGGCAGCGGGTGGAGACCAACTACCTCACCGCCGCGCTGCTGCTGCCCGAGAAGGACGCGGTGGCGTTCCTGACCGAGGCCAAGAACTTCCGCCGCATCTCGATGGAAGACCTCCGCGACGCGTTCGCCGTGTCGTACGAGACGGCCTGCCACCGGTTCACGAACCTGGCGACCGCGCGGCTCGGCATCCCGGTGCACTTCATGAAGGTCCACGAGTCGGGCACCATCATCAAGGCCTACGAGAACGACTCGGTCGCATTCCCGTCCGACGCGCTCGGCGCGATCGAGGGCACCCCGGTCTGCCGGAGCTGGACGGCCCGGACGGTCTTCGACGTCGCCGACCGGTTCAGCCCGTACTACCAGTACACGGACACCCCGCGCGGAACGTTCTGGTGCACCTCCCGCATCGAGAAGGCCAAGGAGGGCGACTACTCGGTGAGCGTCGGCGTGCCCTTCGCGCACGTGAAATGGTTCCGCGGCCGCGAGACCACCCACCGCGCGGTGTCGCGCTGCCCGGACGAGTCGTGCTGCCGCCGGCCGTCGGGCGCGCTGGCCGACCGCTGGGAGGGGATGGCATGGCCGGCGGCGCGCACGCCGACGTCGCTGCTGGCGGCGCTGCCGACGGGGACGTTCCCCGGCGTGGACTCGACGGAGGTCTACGACTTCCTGGAGCGCCACGCCCCCGCCTGACCACCCGCCGAAGGGCAGGGCGGATCAGTCCAGCACGACCTCCCGTACCGCCACCCCGTACGGGTCGAGCGCGATCTCGGCCGCCGCCTCGCCATCCAGCGTCCGCAACTCCCCCGCCACCTCCGGCCGCACCGTGACCGGCGTCGCGTGCTGCGACACGAACACCGCGAAGCGCCGCCCGTCGTCGTGCACCAGCGTGTCCACGAACACCCGCGGGTCGTCGAGCCGCACGTCGCGCTCCACGTCCGCCACCGCGGCCAGCGCCTCGTACAGCCGCCAGGTCTCGTCCGGGTTGCTGCGCGCCCGCGCGGACGCGAAGTACTCCAGCGGGTAGGTCGTCAGCACCGCGCGCCCCGCGCCGTGCTCCTTCACGACGATCGCCGGACGGTCGTGCGCGTCCACCGCGACGACGGTCCCGGAGGTCGCCCGCACCGGCAGGTACGTGCGGCCGTTCTGGTTGCCGGCCGCGGGGAAGGTCAGCACCGTCCCTGCGGTCAGCGACCCGAAGTCCTGCACGAACCGGATCGTCGCCGCCTCGTCGGTCACCGGCTCCGCGAGCCCGTACGCGCTCTCCATCCGCACGCCGAAGAGCGCCTCCGTGTTCGTCCACCACGGCCCGCGCTGCACGCCGCTGTCGCCGTGCGAGTACGACGCGTACACGGTCGCGCCGTCCCGGGCCAGCTCCTCGAGCTGCAGCCAGGAGGTCGCGCAGAGCTGTTTGACCGACGGCAGCAGGTAGAGGCCGTAGCCGACCGGGAGGCCGCCGTCCTCCCGCTCGCGGACCACCGCCACGGGGATGTGCGCGCCGTGCGCCGCGACGTACGCCTGCTCGCCGGTCGCCACGATGTGCGCCCGCTCGGCCTCGTTCGTGAACGGGTAGTCGGCCTCCAGGTGCGACGGCACGACGATGGCGGCGTCGACCGGCGTGCGCTTCGTGTTCGGGAGGTCGATGGCGGCGAGGTCGGCGGCGAACCGCGCCAGCTCGCGCAGCGGCGGCTTGGGCGCGCCGTGCCGGTCGGTGATGCCGAAGTGCATCTCGAACGGGTGGTGGGAGTACGGCCGCTGGTCGGCGAGGTCGTCGTAGTCGGTGTTGTTCCAGGCGATCCAGCCGGTGGCTCCGGCGAGCAGCGTCGTGTAGAGCAGCTGCCGGTAGTACGACGCGGCGCCCTCGTCGGAGACGAAATCGCTGGTGAGGCCGAACTCCTCCATGATGACGGGGAGGCCGACGCCGGAGAGCTCGGCGATGTACGCCGCCTTGAGGTGCTGGCGGGTCTGGTCGGTCTCCATCCGGTAGACGTGCGGCCCGACGAAGTCGGTGAAGCGGGCGAGGTCCCGCACAGAGAAGCCGTTGTCGTGCCCGGTCGTCTCGATGCCCCAGGCCCCGTCTCCGACCGCGACCGGCTGCGTGCCGCCGCCCGCGCGCACGGCGTTCACCAGCAGGGAGGCCCAGGCGTCCACGACCGGCCGCGGCGCCTCCCCGCCATAGATCGGCATCTCGTTGGTCAGCAGCCAGCCGGCGACAGCCGGATGCGCGGCGAACCGCGCGGTGAGCTCCCGCACGTACCAGGCCTGCCGCCCGACGAACCAGACGTCGCTGTAGAGGTCGCGCCCCTGCCGCCAGGCCGGATCCCAGTTCTCGCCCGACATGTGTCCGACGAGGAAGGTCGGCACGGTCGACATCCCGGTCTCGGTGTGGGCGTCCAGGAAGTCGGCGAAGTTGGCGAGGCACTCCTCGTCCAGCGTGTCCGGGGTCGGGTGGAAGTCCGGCCAGTAGAAGAACGACCGGGTCATGTTCAGGCCGTGGTCGGCCAGCACGCGCAGCTCCTCGCGGATGACCGCGGGGTCGTAGCGCTTCCACATGAGCGGGCCGCCGGTGCGCGACCAGAAGTTCGCGCCGAGCCAGACCACAGGGGCGTCGTCGACGTGCAAGACCGGAGAGGGGCGATCCATGGTGCCTTTCGGAGGGTAGTGCGGAAGGGGTCGGCGGCTGCTGGTCACTTGACGGCGCCGGCCGTCAGCCCGGCGACGAAGTTGCGCTGCAGCAGCAGGAACGCGACGACGATCGGGAGGGACACGACCAGGGACGCCGCCATGATCTGGTTCCAGTACACGTTCGTCTGCGTCGAGTAGAGCTGCAGGCCGACGGCGAGCGTCCTGTTCTCGTCGGTCGTCATGACGGACGCGAACAGCACCTCTCCCCAACTGGTCATGAACGAGTAGATCGCGACCGCGATCAGGCCCGGACGGGCCGCGGGGAGCACGACGTGCCAGAGCGCACCCATCGGGCCCGACCCGTCCACCTTCGCCGCCTCGTCGAGGTCGCGCGGGATGCCGTCGAAGTACCCGGCGAGCATCCAGATGGAGAACGGCAGCACGAACGTGAAGTACGTGATGATGAGGCCCCAGCGGGTGCCGACGAGCTGGATGCCGGTCGCCTGGTTGATGTTCACGAAGATGAGGAACAGCGGCAGCAGGAACAGCACGCCGGGGAACATCTGCGTCGACAGCACCGTGGTGGTGAAGACGTTGCGGCCCTTGAACCGGTACCGCGACACCGCGTAGGCGGCGAAGACGGCGATCACCAGGGAGATCAGCGTCGCGGCGCTCGAGACGATCAGGCTGTTCACGAAGTACGACGCCAGCGGCACGGTCGTCCACATGTCGATGAACGGCTGGAACGTGATGTTCTGCGGCCACCAGGTGAACGCGGCCTGCACCTCCGAGAGCGGCTTGATCGACGACGTGACCATGACGTACAGCGGGACGACCGTGAAGATCGTCAGGAAGACGACGACGACCCAACGGAAGACGTGGGATGAGCGGGTCTCACGCATTGCGGTTCCTCCGGTTTCCGATGAGCAGGTAGGCGCCGGTGACGACCAGCAGGAACAGCAGCAGGAGGACGCTCATCGCGGCTCCCGAGCCGAAGTTCCAGGTCAGGAACGACGCGTTGTAGATGTGGAAGGAGATCAGGTCTCCCCCGGCCGGTTGGGCGGTGCTGCCGAACAGCACGAACGGCGTGTTGAAGTCGTTGAACGTCCACAGGAACATCACCAGCAGCAGCACCGAGTTGACGGGGCGCAGCATGGGGAGGGTGATCGACCGCCACTGCCGGAAGGGCTTGGCGCCGTCCACGGCCGACGCCTCGTAGACCTCGGCGGGGATCGACTGGAGCCCGGCCATCAGCATCAGGAAGGCGAACGGCCACAGCCGCCAGATCGCGACGATGACGATCGACCAGAACGCGTTGCCGCCGATCAGCCAGAACGGCTTGTCGCCGGGGAGGCCGAGGTTGTCGAACAGGAAGTGGTTGACCGCTCCCGTGTCCTTCTGGAACATGAACTTCCACGTGATGATGCCCGCGTAGAGCGGCAGCGCGTAGGGCACGAGGAAGAGCGTGCGGAACAGCGCCCGCCCGCGGAACCGGCCCTGCAGGGCGACCGCGGCGGCCATCCCGAGCGCCCAGGAGAGCCCGACGACGAGGATGGTGAAGCCGCAGGTCACCAGGAACGACGAGAGCAGACCGGCTCCGACGGACCCGTTGAAGTCGACGGCGACGGCGTAGTTCTTCAGCCCGACGAAGGGCGCCTCGCCCCAGTTGGCGATGTAGAACTTGGTGAGCTGGAGGAAGCTGATCCAGATTCCCGTGAGCATGGGAACGACGTGGATGAACAGCTCGAAGATGATGGCCGGAGCCAGCAGGATGAACGGCAGCCACCACCCTTTGGGGCGGCGGCGCTTCTCCTTGGGCGGTGGTGCGTCGGCCGGCACGGTGAGTGACGGTCCGCGGACGTCTGTCGTCGTCGACATGGGTCTCCTTGAGGGTGTGGCTGTGTCCGCCGGGCGGACGCCCGGCCGCAGGTTCGCGGCCCGGCGCCCGCCCGGCAGAGCGGATCGTGCTGGGTCAGCCGCCCAGCGACTGCTTGACCTGGTCCTGCGCGTTGGACAGGGCCGCCTTGATGTCGGCGTCGGAGACCGTGCCGCCGGTGGCGATCTTGGCGAACATGTTGTTCATCGCCTTGCCGACGGTGTTCTCGAACTGGTCCTCGGCCGGCACCAGGGGCAGCGGCTTCGTCATGGTGTTGTAGATCTTCGTGAACGTCGCGGCCTCGTCGGGGTTGTCGGTGAAGGTCGCCTTGGCGCCGTTCAGGACGGGGAGGCTCGCGTACGGCTTGCCCAGCCGGGCCTGCACGTCCTTGCTCGTCATGTACTGGACGAACTGGAGCGCGGCGTCCTTGTTCTTGGTGTTCTTGAAGATCGACAGGTTGATGCCGGCGACGAAGCTGGCGATCTTCTTGCCCGTCTCGGGAGCCGGGAAGGGCACCACGCCGTACTGGTCGTTCTTCATGCCGTTGGCGACGATGGAGGCGTCGGCGTTGTTCTGGCTGAGGATCATCGCGACCTTGCCGGTGGCGAAGTCGTTCACCGCCTGCACGCCGTTGTCGTACTGGGCGTTGGAGGTGGCGACGACCTTGTCGGTCTGCATCAGGTCGAGGTAGCGCTTGATGCCGTCGACATTCGCCTGGCTGGTGAACGTCGGGTTGCCCTTGCTGTCGAACCAGGACCCGCCGTTCTGCGCGGAGTTGATGAACGCGAAGTGCACGTTCTCGGTGTAGCTGCCCGCGGCGAGCGAGAAGGCGTACTGCGAGCCGGTGGTCAGCTTCTTCGCGTCGGCGACCAGGTCCTCCCAGGTCGCGGGCGGGGTGAGCCCGGCGTCGGTGAACATCTTCTTGTTGTAGTACAGGCCGTACGCGAGGCCGTAGAGCGGGACGCTCGTCACCGGCTTGCCCGGCGCGCCGCCGGTCTCGAGCGCGGTCTTCACGAACTTGTCGCTGCCGCCGATGGCCTTCATCTCGCTGTCGCCGAACGGCATGAACGCGCCGGTCGCCTGCAGGGAGGCGGCCCAGGTGTTGCCGATGTTCAGCACGTCGGGGCCCTGCCCGGACGTCACGGCGGTCTGGATGCGCGTCTGCAGGTCGTTCCAGCCGATGACCTCGAGCTTGACCTTCACCCCGGTCTTCTTGGTGAAGTCGTCCAGCACCGGCGTCAGGACCTGCTTGTCGTTGTCGAGGCTGGTCCCCTGGTTGCTCGCCCAGTAGGTGATGGTCGACCCGCTGGCCGACGATGTCGAGCCGCTGCTGCTGCAGCCCGCGGCCACGAGCGAGATCGTGGCCGCCAGCGCGGCGGCGGCGATAACGCGTTTCCTCATTGTGACTCCTTCGTCTCTTGATGGGCGCCGCCGCTCCCGTCCCCGGGGAACGCGCGTGACGCCAGGGCGACTATAACTGAACCGGTTCAGTTTATCCAGCGTTGACACCTCGGGTTTCGAGGGTATACAGCGTTGTCTGCGAAACCCGTCAGCGGCCGGCGCGGACGCTGGTGGAGCGCACGATGAGCTCCGAGGCGCGCGCGGTGCGGGTGAGGGTCTCGACCCCGGCGAGCTCATCGAGCAGCATCCGGGTGGCGCGCCTGCCCTGCTCCTCCGGGAAGCGCGCGAGCGCCGTCAGCGGCCGCGAGCCGATCCGGCACACCAGCGAGTCGTCCCAGCTCGCGAGCGCCACGTCGTCGCGGCCGGCGCGGGCGAGCGCCGTCTGGGCGCCGAGGGCGAGCAGGTCGTTGGAGGTGACCATCGCGGTCAGCGAACGGTCGTCCGCGTGGGCGGCCGCGATCCGCTCGCCGGCCTCCATCGAGTAGTCGGAGGGTTCGGACGTCGCCTGCATCCCGCGCTCGGCCGCGAACCGCGCGATGGCCCTGGCCCGCTCGCGCTCGTGCTCGAACTCGGCCGGCCCCTGCAGATGCAGGATGCGGCGGTGCCCCAGGGCGTACAGGTGGTCGATCAGGATGCGCGCGTCGCCCGCGGCGTCGTAGAGCAGCACCCGGCCGGGGTGGGCCTCCTCGTCTCTGCCGCTGCCGTGCAGCACGAACGCCAGCCCGAGCTCATCCAGGAGGGCGGGGCGCGGGTCGCCGACCGTGATGTCGAAGAGCATCACGCCGTCCACCCGCTGCTCGGCGCTCCACCGGCGGTAGGCCGCGAGGTCCTGGCCGTCGGAGCTGCCGACCATCCGCAGCAGGAGCGACTGCCCGCCCTCGGCGAGCTCGGCCTCCACCCCGGCCAGCAGGCTCATGTAGTACGGCTCGGTGCCCAGCAGCCCGGGATCGCGGCGCAGCACGATCCCGATCGCGTCGGACCGGGAGCGCGAGAGCGCGCGGGCGCTCGAGCTCGGATGCCAGCCCAGCGAGTCGGCGAGGTCGAGCACGCGTCGCCGGGTCTCGTCGCTCACACCGGGCTGACCGTTGAGCGCGTACGACACCGACGCCTTGGACAGGCCCAGCCGGTCGGCGAGGCCGCCGATCGTCACCCGGGTCGCTGACACCACGTCGTGCTCCTCTCGCGGCGACCGCTCCGCGCGGTCGATCGGGGCCAGAGTACCGCGAACTGAAGCGGTTCAGCCCGCTTGTCTTCTGCGACTGCTCGTACATCCGGGCGCCGGGCGGCGCCCCCTGACCAGGAAAGATCGTACGGCAGGTGCGGGCGCGGCGACGCTCAGTTCCGGATCCGCCGCGCCAGCACCGCCGCGTGCAGCGCGCCGATGGTCTCGCCGTCGTCCAGGTCCAGCCCGAGCAAGTCCTCGATGAGGGCGATCCGCTGGTAGAACACCGACCGGGAGAGGTGGCTCGCGGCGGCGGCCCTCGTCCGGTTGCCCGGATGGCTGAGGTACGCGCGCAGCACCTCGATCAGGTCGCCGTCGTTGGCGAGGTCGTACTCGATCAGCGGGCGCAGCATCCGCTCGGCGTACTCCTGCAGCCGCGGGTCGTCGCCGAACGCCGTGACCAGGCGCAGCAGTGGACGGCTCTCCGCGCGTTGCACCACGGCGTGCCGGCCTCGGCCACCGCCGCCGCGGCCGGTGAGCTCGACGGCCTCCTCGACCGACGACAGCAGCCCGGGGATGCCGTGGGCGTCCGAGCCGACCCCGACGACCGCGGCGTCCCCGCCGGCCAGCGCGTCGGCGACCGCGTCCGCGCCGGGGCGGCCCGACCGGGACGACACGGCCACCACGAGGAGCCCTGGCACCGTGGGATGCGGCGCCGCGATGGCGTCCGCCCCCGCGCCGCGCGCAGCCTCCAGCGCGCGAGCCGAAGCCCCGGCCTCCACCAGGCCAGAGCGGGTGCGCACGGCGACCCCGGCGAGCACCCGCTCGGCGACCGGGAACCCGGAGGCCTCGAAGCGTGCGGCCATGCCGCCGTCGCCCGCGAAGCGCCGGCCCAGCAGCGCCCCCAGCAGGGCGTCGTGGCTGCGCCGCGTCCACTCCTCCTCGTCGCGGTCGGCGAGGCGGCTGAGCGCCAGCGCGACGGCGGCCTGCTCCAGCACGCTCGACCGGCCGGCGGGATGCGGCTCGCCCGGGAGCGCGATCAGGTGGCCCCAACGCATCCCGCGCGCCTCCACGGGTGTCAGCGTCCAGCCCGGCTCCCCTGCACCCCGGTGCACGGCCCGCGAGCGCTGCTCCCAGCGCTCCAGCTCGGCCTCCCCGTCGCCGACGTTCTCGGCGACGAGCACCTGGTGGCCGGTGTCCTCCAGCACCACCGGGCAGCCCAGCACGCGCGCCGCCTGCGCGACGATGAAGTCGGCGGGGCTGCCGCGCAGGCTGAGCCCCGTGAACAGCGCGTGGATCTCGTCCCTGGCCCGCAGCGCGACGGACTGGTCGTCGATGATCCGCGCGTGCACCGCCTCGGTGATCGCGACGAAGCGCGCCTCCCGGTGCAGGACTACGAAGGGCAGCCCGGCGGCCCGGAACTCCTCCACGAGCGGCGCCGGCGCCTCGGGCCTGCGCTCCCCCAGTTCGAGCACGAGGCCGGCGATCCCGGCCGCCGCGAGGTCGCGGCCGAGCGTCCGCAGCGCGCGGGCGTCGCGCGGCCAGCCGAGCCCCGTCGCCAGCAGCAGCTCGCCGCCGGAGACCAGCCGGGCCACGTCCGCCGTCTCGGCGACGTGCACCCAGCGCACCCGGGTGTCGAGCGCGTCCTCACCGGCGAGGACCTCCGGCAGCGCGTCGGCCACCTGGTCCATCCGCAGCACCTCGCGGACGGTCGGCAGGAGCATCCGCTCCGCCCCCGGACGAACTGTCTCGTCGTTCTCGAACGTCCGACGGTCTGGCCTCATCGGTCGGTGCTCCGCTCTGTGATCATGGGAATTGCAAGCCTACTTCCCCGCCGGGCATTCCGTCCGGCGCCGCACCACCAGGAGGATCCCGTGGCCCTCATCCGCCACTTCGTGAACGGCCAGGAGTCCGGCGACCCGGCCCGCCTCGGCCCCGTCTTCGACCCGGCCACCGGCGTGCGGCAGCACGATGTCGTACTCGCCAGCGCCGCAGAGACCGAGGCCGCCATCGCCGCGGCGAAGGCCGCCCTCCCGGGCTGGCGCGCCACGAGCCTGACCAAGCGCGCCGACGTGATGTTCCGGCTCCGCCACCTCCTCACCGAGCGCCGCTCCGAGCTCGCCGCGATCGTGACGAGCGAGCACGGCAAGGTGCTCTCCGACGCCGCGGGCGAGATCGCGCGCGGGCTCGAGAACGTCGAGTTCGCGTCGGGCCTGATCGACAAGCTCAAGGGCGAGTACAGCGAGCAGGTCTCCACCGGCGTCGACGTGCACAGCGTCAAGCAGCCGGTCGGCGTCGTCGCGTGCATCACCCCGTTCAACTTCCCGGTGATGGTGCCGCTCTGGATGGTCGCGAGCGCCATCGCCTGCGGCAACACCGTCGTGCTGAAGCCGAGCGAGAAGGACCCGTCCGCGTCGGTCTTCCTGGCCAAGCTGTTCGCCGAGGCGGGCCTGCCGGCCGGCGTGCTCAACGTCGTCCACGGCGACAAGGAGGCGGTCGACACCTTGCTCGACTCCCCCGACGTCGCCGCCGTCTCCTTCGTCGGCTCGACGCCGATCGCGCGGTCGATCTACCAGCGCGCCGCCGCCAACGGCAAGCGCGTCCAGGCGCTCGGCGGGGCGAAGAACCACATGGTGGTCCTGGAGGACGCCGACATCGAGGCCGCCGCCGACGCCGCCGTCTCCGCCGCGTACGGCTCGGCCGGCGAGCGCTGCATGGCGGTCAGTGTGCTGGTCGCGGTGGGCGAGGCGGGCGACCGGCTCGTCCCGGCCATCCAGCGCCGGCTCGGCTCGCTCGCGATCGGCCCGGGCACCGACCCGGCCAGCGAGATGGGCCCGCTCATCACCCGCGAGCACCGCGACAAGGTCGCCTCCTACGTGGCGAAGGCCGCGAGCGAGGGCGCGACGGTCGTCGTGGACGGCACCGCCCAGGAGTTCGACACCGACGGCTTCTTCGTCGGCGTCAGCCTGGTCGACCACGTGAAGCCGGGCACCGCGGTCTACGACGACGAGATCTTCGGACCGGTGCTCTCGGTCGTCCGCGTCGACACCTTCGACGAGGCCGTCGCGCTCATCAACGCCAACCCGTACGGCAACGGCGTGGCGCTGTTCACCCGCGACGGCGGCGCGGCCCGCCAGTTCGAGTTCGACGTGGAGGTCGGCATGGTCGGCATCAACGTCCCGATCCCCGTCCCGATCGGCGCGTACTCGTTCGGCGGCTGGAAGAACTCGCTGTTCGGCGACTCGCACATCTACGGCCCGGAGTCGTTCCACTTCTACACGCGCAGCAAGGTCGTCACGACGCGCTGGCCCGATCCGGTGCACTCGAAGATCGAGCTCGCGTTCCCCGGAAACTCCTGAAGCCCTCCCGAAAGGAGTCACCTCCATGACCGACACCATCGGCACCGCCGCCCGCACGGGCTTCACCGACCGCCGCGGCGTCTCGCACTCCTTCGGGGACGCGGACGCCGAGACCCAGGTGCGCAGCGACGACCGCAGCCACGTCTTCCACTCCTGGAGCGCGCAGGCTCAGATCGACCCGCTGCCGGTCGCCGCGGGCGAGGGCTCGACGTTCTGGGACTACCAGGGCAACGCGTACCTCGACTTCAGCTCGCAGCTCGTGAATCTGAACCTCGGCCACCAGCATCCGGACCTCGTCGCCGCCATCCAGCAGCAGGCCGGCCGGCTCGCGACCATCCAGCCCTCGATGGCGAACGACGTGCGCGGCGAGCTCGCGCGCCGGATCGCCCGCGTCGCGCCCGGGACGCTGAACCGGGTGTTCTTCACCAACGGCGGCGCGGACGCCAACGAGTACGCCGTGCGGATGGCCCGCCGGGTGACCGGACGCCGCAAGGTGCTGTCGATGTACCGCTCGTACCACGGCGGCACGGCGACGGCGATCTCGCTGACCGGCGACCCGCGGCGCTGGGCGAACGAGCCGAGCGACCCGTCCGTCGCACACTTCTTCGGCCCGTACCTGTACCGCTCGGCGTTCCACTCCACCACCCCGGAGGAGGAGACCCAGCGCGCGCTGGAGCACCTGGAGAGCGTCATCGTGCTGGAGGGCGCCGCCACGGTCGCCGCGATCATCCTCGAGACGATCGTCGGCACCAACGGCGTGCTGATGCCGCCGCCCGGCTACCTCGCCGGCGTGCGCGCGCTCTGCGACAAGTACGGCATCGTCTACATCGCCGACGAGGTGATGGTCGGCTTCGGCCGGGTCGGCGAGTGGTTCGCGGTAGACGCGTTCGACGTCGTGCCCGACCTGATCACCTTCGCGAAGGGCGTCAACTCCGGGTATGTCCCGCTCGGCGGCGTGGTCATCTCGGACGCGATCGCTTCGTTCTTCGACGACGTGTCGTTCCAGGGCGGCCTCACGTACTCCGGCCACCCACTGGCCTGCGCGGCGGGCGTCGCGACGTTCGACGTGTTCGAGCGCGACGGCATCCTGGAGCGCGTGCGCGACCTCGGCGAGCGCGTCGTGCAGCCGGAGATCACCGCCTGGCTCGAACGGCACCCGTCGCTCGGCGAGGTCCGCGGCCGCGGCCTGTTCTGGGCGTTGGAACTGGTGCGCGACCGGGAGACGCGCGAGCCGCTGGTGCCGTTCAACGCCTCCGGCGCCGACGCGGCCCCGATGGGCGAGGTCGCCGCGGCGTGCAAGGCGGCGGGCGTCTGGCCGTTCACCCACTTCAACCGCATCCACATCGCCCCGCCGCTGGTGATCGAGGAGGACGAGCTCCGCCGCGGCCTCGCCGCGATCGACGTCGCCCTCACGGTCGCCGACCGCTACACGCGCTGACGCCTGTTCCCGGCACCGGGCACGACACGCCGCTCAGCCCACCGGCGAGCGGCGTGTCGCGCCCCCTCTTGCCGCCCGGACGGAATGGGACCGGGCCGTCGAGCCCTCCCCGGGATATCGTGACAGCATGAGTGAACCTGGGGACGGCCGCGTCGCTGTCTATATCGACTTCGACAACATCGTCATCTCCCGTTACGACCAGGTGCACGGCCGCGGGTCGTTCATGCGCGACCGGCAGAAGTCGGGCACCCAGCCCAAGCCGGCCTTCGTGGCGAAGCTCGCGGAGGCGCGCGTCGACCTCGGCGCGGTCATCGACTTCGCGTCGTCGTTCGGCACCCTCGTGCTCACCCGCGCCTACGCCGACTGGTCCGCCGCGGTGAACGCCGAGTACCGCGGCCAGCTCGTCGGCCGCGCCGTCGACCTCGTGCAGCTCTTCCCCGCCGCTGCCTACGCGAAGAACGGCGCCGACATCCGCCTGGCCGTCGACGCGGTGGAGGACCTGTTCCGGCTCCCCGAGCTCACCCACGTGGTGATCGTGGCGGGCGACTCCGACTACATCCCGCTGGCCCAGCGCATCAAGCGCCTCGGCCGGTACGTGATCGGGATCGGCGTCGCCGGCTCGACCGCGCGCTCGCTGGCGGCGGCGTGCGACGAGTTCGTCAGCTACGACGACCTCCCGGGCATCGCCCGCGACGAGGCGGCCGAGACCGACGCCGCTGCGGCGGAGACCGTCGGTGCGACGGTCGGCGAGGAGACCGAGGCGGTTCCGGAGGCCGCGCCCGCCGCCTCCTCACGTCGCCGCTCCTCCCGCTCCACTGCGACCTCCACCGCTGCGGAAGCGGAGACCGACCAGCCCGAGGAGCCCGCGAAGCGCCCCGCCCGCAAGCGCAAGGCCGCCGAGCCCGAGCCGGAGGCCGAGGAGGAGACCGCCGAGGACCCGCAGGTCGTCGCCACCCGCCTCCTCGCCCGGGCGATGCAGCTCGGCCACGAGAAGGACGACACCGAGTGGCTGCACTCCTCGTCGGTGAAGAGCCAGATGAAACGCATGGACCCGTCCTTCAGCGAGAAGGCGCTCGGCTACCGGTCGTTCAGCGACTTCATCAAATCCCGCAACTACCTGGTCGAGCTGGACGACAGCTCCACCGCCCAGGTGCTGCGACTGGCCCCGGCCCGGTCGCGGCGCGTCCGGCACAGCGGCAAGGCCTCGGACACGGTCTCGGCGTCATGACCCCGGCAGAGGGTGGCACCGGGAACGCGGATCGTCCCGCCGTCGTCACCGCGGTCGCCGTCCTCTGCTGGCTGGTCGGGACGGTCGAGCTCATCCTCAGCGTGCTGCTGATCGTCCTCGCGGCGATCCGCGGCATCCTCCCCGCCGGCGAGACCGGGAACATCCTGGTCTCCACCATCGGCTACCTGATCGTCGCGATCGCGTACATCGCGGTCGGGTTCGGCGTCTTCCGCGGCGCGGACCTGGCGCGCGTGATCGTGCTGCTCGCGAGCGTGGTGCACCTCGGCGTCGGCCTGTACACGGCGCTCACCACGCAGCCGGTCGCCGGCATCCTCTCGATGGGGCTCGCGGTCGCGATCGCGCTGCCGCTGTGGGTCGGGCGCGGGGCATCCTGGTTCGGCCACGGTCGCACAGGAGCGCCCACGGCCTGAGCCCGCGCGATCCTGAGCGCCCACCCAGGCTCACCGCGTTGACTGGGCGGCATGGCACGAGTGTGGTTGGCAGAGCAGTGGGGTTCCCCCGACACGTGGACGTTCGCCGAGCGTGAGGTCCCGCGTCCCGGACCGGGCGAGGCGACCATCCGCGTGCGCGCCGCCGGCGTCAACCCGGCGGACTACAAGCACGTCGCCGCTCCCCGCCCGGGCCTCGAACTGCCGGTCCCGATCGGCTACGAGGCGGCGGGCGAGCTGGTGGAGCTCGGCCCGGGCACCGAGCTCGCCTCGGGCGGCGGCGCGCCGGGTGACGCGGTCGTCGCGTTCCGCATCCAAGGCGGGTACGCGACCGAGGTCACCGTGCCGGCGGCCGACGTCTTCGCCAAGCCGGCCGCGCTCTCCGACGAGGAGGCCGCCAACCTGCTGCTGGCCGGTGCGACGGCCGCGCAGATGCTCGACGTGACGCACGTGAGCGCCGGGGACACCATCCTCGTGCACGGCGCGTCCGGCGCGGTCGGCGTGAGCGTCCTGCAACAGGCCGCCGAGCTCGGCGCGCACGTCATCGGCACCGCGAGCGAGGGCAGCTTCGCCCGGGTGCGGCGCTTCGGCGGCATTCCCGTCGCCTACGGTCCCGGCCTCGCCGACCGGGTCCGGGAGGCCGCGCAGGGGCCGATCGCCGCCGCGCTCGACACGGTCGGCACCGACGAGGCGATCGACGTCTCCCTCGAGCTGGTGGAGGACCGCGACCGCATCGTCACCATCGTGGCCTCCGAACGTGCCGAGAAGGAGGGCTTCCACGCGATCTTCGGCGCGCAGCCCGAGAGCGCCGCCTTCCGCGACGCGGTCCGGCCGAAACTGCTGGCGCTCGCGGCGGAGGGTCGGCTTCAGGTCCCGATCGCGCGCACGTACCCGCTCGCGGAGGCTCAGGAGGCGCTGCGGTTCCTCGCCGAGGGGCACCCGGGAGGGAAGATCGCGCTGCTGCCGTGATGACGGGACCTTGGTCGCAGGCTCCCTCGGAGCTGGGGTCGCGGCATCGCTCCGCGCTGCTCCGAGCTCCACCGCTCAGTGGTGGAACGCCACCCGGTCCGGCCCCGGCATCGGGGCCTTCAGTTCGTCGAGCTCCTGCACGCTCGCCCGGATCGCGTCCACCAGGCCGCCCGCGAGGTCGCGGCTGAGCCCGTTGCGCACCACCGCGCGCTGAACCGTCACGTCGGTGAGCGCCTGCGGCATCGGGTAGGCGGGCACCAGCCAGCCGCGCGTCCGCAGCCGCATCGACAGATCGTAGAGCGTCCAGGGCGCGTCGTGGTCGGCCTTCAGCTGCCACGCCGCGACCGGGATGTCGCTGCCGTCCGTCCAGATGTCGAAGCGTCCGAGCCCCCGCACCTCGTCGGCCAGGTAGCGGGCGACGTCCCGGGAGGCGGTCTGCACGCGCTTGTAGCCGTCGAACCCGAGGCGCAGGAACTGGTAGTACTGCAGCAGCACCTGGGCGCCGGGGCGAGAGAAGTTGATCCCGAACGTGGGCATCGAGCCGCCGAGGTAGCTGACCTTGAAGATCAGCTCCTCCGGCAGCAGGTCGGCCTCCCGCCACACCACCCAACCGATGCCGGGATAGACGAGCCCGTACTTGTGCCCGGACGTGTTGATGGAGGCGACCCGCTCCAGCCGGAAGTCCCACACGATGTCGGGCTGGAGGAACGGCGCGACCATCGCCCCGGACGCGCCGTCGACGTGGATCGGGATGTCCAGCCCGGTCTTCTTCTGGATCGCGTCGAGCGCGTCGCTGATCGCCTGCACCGGCTCGTACATCCCGGTGTAGGTCACCCCCATGATCGCGACGACGCCGATGGTGTTCTCGTCCACGAACCCGTCGAGCCCCTCGCCGTCGAGCGTCGTGTGGTCGAGCGAGATGGGCACGAACCGCGGCTCCACCTCGAAGTAGTTGCAGAACTTCTCCCAGCACACCTGCACCGCGGCGCTCATCACGAGGTTGGGCTTCTCGGTGGACAGCCCGGCCGCGCGCCGCCGCTGCTGCCAGCGCCGCTTGAGCGCGAGACCGCCCAGCATGCACGCCTCCGAGGACCCGATGGTGGAGGTCCCGATCGACCGCTCCGGCTTCGGCGCGTTCCACAGCCCGGCGAGCATCCGCCAGCACCGCGTCTCGATGGCGGCGGTCTGCGGGTACTCGTCCTTGTCGACGATGTTCTTGTCGACCGCCTCCGAGTACAGCCGCCCGGCCTGGTCCTCCATCCAGGTGCCGACGAAGGTGGCGAGATTCAGCCGCGCGTTTCCGTCGAGCATGGCCTCGTCGTGCACCACCTGGAAAGCGGTCTCGGGCAGCGACTCCCCGTCCGGGAGCGTGAACCGCGCGAACTCGGTCGCCTCCCCCGGCCGCGAGAACACGGGATTCAGACCGACGGGCTCCTCGGGGGACTCGTAACCGTGGCGCATGGGGCGAGCCTATGCCCGAGGGGCGGGATGGCGCAGGGCCGCTCGTGTGCGGGTTCGCTCAGACTGGGTCGGTCAGGCGCCCGGCGCACACCTCCCCCTGACGCTCGCGGCCGCGCCGTAAGCGCTCCATCCCGGTCGCCTATTCGATCTGCATCTGCGTCCGCGCGGGCGGCGGGCAGATCAGGAACGCGTGACCGTGGTCGCGTTCGCTCCTGTGCTCGTCGATCCGGCTGCCGCACAGCGGGCACGTCGCAGCTTCCGTCCTCGGTGCCTCCTGGCCGTAGGGGCCCAGCGGAGGCGGACCGAGGACCGGGAGCAGCTTGGCGTCCAGCCATTCCGCCGCTCGCTCGGCACGAGTGCCGAGCCGGCCCTCCACCTTGTCCATGCTTCGATGGTAGGCCGGTCCACGCCCGGTGAGAGTGCCTCGCAGCGGGCGCCCAGGCGCCCCTGAGCGCTCGCCCCTCAGCGGGACCCTCAGTGCTCGGCCGCTCCCCCGCCCTCCACCGAGTCCTCCGGCATGATCACCATGCCGCCGGTGCGCTGGCTGGTCTGCAGCAGCGCCTCCATCCAGCGTTCGTTGAGCGCGGGCGGGCGGGAGCCGTTGAACACGAACGCCAGCGGGATCTCGCGGCTGATCCAGAGACTCATCCGGCCGCCGCCCTGCTCGACCGGGACCTCCCAGTTCAGCAGGAAGCTCTCGTGGCGGCGGAGCTTGGTGACCAGGGCGATCTTGACGTGCGAGAGTGTCCGGTCGTCGAACTCGTACTCGCGCCCGGCGCCGTAGACGAGTTTGCCCATCTCAGTCCGCCTGCTTCTTCGCGCGCGACTCGCGGTAGCTGCCCGCGGGGACTTCTTCGCGGATCTCCGCGCGGAGCGCGTCCTCCAGCATCAGGCCGGCATTGCCGTTGGCCTTCTCGGTGAGGATCGCGAGCCAGTCCCGGTTGAGCTCGGGGAGCGTGGGGTGCGTGAAGGCGAACTGGAGGCTGATGGACGGGTCGAGCCAGATCGAGCGCAGCGTCGGCTCGGTGCCGCCCGTGCGGTCGGCCCAGATGAGCAGGAATCCCTCGCGTCGCCGCAGCTTCGTGGCGATCACCGCCTGAAGATGTGCGAGCACCCGGTCGTCGAAGGTGAAGCCGTCGGCTCCGTCATAGATCAGCGTTCCCATGGTGTCCTCTCCGGCACGTCCACTCCGCATCACACTTTCGCCGTCCACCCGCGCGCCGTCAAGATGTCGCATCGGCGCGGCGTAACGTCTGCCTATGGACGCTCTCACGCGAACCATCAAAGCGGCACTTCTGTACGAGGACGGCCGCACCCTGGACAGTGTCGTGGTCGTGCCGCTGATCGGCGGGTGCCCACCGGGCGAGATCCGCGTCGCCACCCTCTTCGCCGGCGCCCTCGCCTACGACGTCTACGAACTGGACGACGACCAGGAGTTCTCGTCGATGCCCGCCTACCCGTACCGCTCGACGATCCCGCTCACCACGGCCGACCTCGCCGGCTGACGGGCCGCCGGGAACCGGAGGTCGTCCGGCACCGGCCGCCGCGCGCGCCCCGCGTAGGGTGGACGGGTGACCGACGCACCGCCCGACAACGCCCGCACGGGCTGGGCGGTGGCCTCCCTCAGCCTGGGCACTCTGCTCAACCCGCTGAACTCCTCGATGATCGCGGTGGCGCTGGTGCCGCTGCAGCGCGACTTCCAGGTGACCGTGACGACAGTGACCTGGGTCATCACCTCCTTCTACCTGGCCTCCGCCGCCGGGCAGCCGCTGATGGGACGGTTCGCCGACCGGTTCGGCCCGCGGCGGCTGTTCCTGTTCGGGATGCTCGTCGTCGTGCTGGCGTGCGCGCTCACCCCGTTCTCGTCGTCGTTCGCCGCCGTCTGCGCCGGCCGGGTCGCGCTCGCGGTGGGGACCGCGACGGCGTTCCCCTCGGCGATCGCGATGCTCCGGACGGTCTCGGCGCACACCCGCGTGGGGACGCCGCGGCTGCTCGGCCGCATCCAGATCGCCAACACGTCGGGCGCGGCGATCGGCCCGGTGCTGGGCGGCGCGCTGGTCACCTTCCTCGGCTGGCAGGCGATCTTCTGGGTCAACGTGCCGCTCGCGCTGCTCGCCTTCGTCGGCGTCCGGTTCTTCGCACCCCGGGACGCGCCGCGCGAGCGCGTGCCGCTGCGCCGGGTGGTGGCGGAGTCGGACGTGCCCGGCATCCTCCTCTTCATCACGACGCTGACCGCACTGCTGGTGTTCCTGCTGGACCTGCGGCCGCAGCCGCTCTGGTGGCTGCTGCCGGTCGTGCCGATCGCGGGTGCCCTGTTCGTCTGGCGGGAACTGCGCACAGCGCACCCCTTCCTCGACCTGCGGCTGCTCGGCGCGAACCACCGGCTGCTGATGGTCTACCTGTGCTTCGCGGTGTTCAACACGGTCTACTACTCGGCGTTCTTCGGCCTCCCGCAGTACCTCCAGGAGCACGGCGGCTACTCGGCGGGCGTAACCGGGCTGCTGATGTTCCCGCTGGCGGCGGTGACGATCGCGGTCACGCCCCTGGCCGCGCGTGCGATCGAGGGCGTGGGGCTGCGGCCGACGCTGCTCACCGGCGCCGCGGCGCTGATCGTCGGGGCGGTGCTGCTCGGCTTCGCGGCCGCGACCACGGCACCGTGGGTGGTGCTGCTGATCACCGCGGCCCTCGGTATCCCGTACTGCGTGGTGAGCATCGGGATGAATCAGGCGCTCTACGCCGCGGCCAGGCCGCAGGACGCGGGCGTGGCCGCGGGCATCTTCCAGACCTCGCGCTACGTCGGCGCGATCGTGGCGACGACGGTGCTCGGGCTGCTGTTCAGCACGGGGACGACCCCGGCGAGCTGGCTGGCGGCCGTGGGGGTGGCGAGCGCGCTGGCGGTCGTGCACCTGTGCCTGCTGGTGTTCGCGCGGCGGTCGCGGCCGGGAGGGGCGCCCGGGGGTGCCCCGGAGGCCGCGACCTCCTAGGCTCGGCTCATCACTGGGCGGGCAGCTCCTCGTCCTCCCCTCCTTCCTCGTGCTGCGCCTTCGGGTAGTTCCCGCTCCGCTGATGGGTGCTTCGCACGAGGGGCGGGGTGCTCTCGCGCTCGGAGCCGACGTAGACTCCGATGACCTCCGTGTCGGGGCCGAGGTGCCCCTCTCCTTCGGTGTACTGACCGTGTACGACGCGCTCTTCGGCCGTCTCGGGCTCGGCCTGGGTGTACCGGCCTTCGACCCCGTCGCGCTCCTTCGCTTCGACCATGACGATCGCCTCCTTGGTTGCGACAACGCAATTATCCCTCGTTCGCCGCGCGCGCGGTAGTGGCCGCGGGGCACTCGGAGCGTGTTCGCGCGTCGGGCTCGGAACCCACGGCGCCCGTCCCGGGACCGGCGCTGGTGCGCGAGCCCGGGGATGCACGGTACAACTGGAGAGTGGACCACGAAGAACAGCACGCCGACGACGTCGACGCCGCCCTCCAGGCGGCCGACGTGATGATGCGGGTCGCCGCCCGCTCGGTGTCCGAAGTCGAGGACATCGTCACCTCGCCTCAGCTCCGGGTGCTCGTGATGGTCGCCACCCGCGGACCGCAGACCCTCGGCGGTGTGGCCGCCGAGCTCGGCGTGCACGCGTCCAACGCCACCCGCACCTGCGAGAAGCTCGTGCGGCTGGGACTGGTCGAGCGGACGGAGGACCCGGCCGACCGCCGCTTCGTCCGCGTCACCCTCACCCCGGAGGGCAGCGCGCTCGTCGAGCGCGTGATCGGCCACCGGCGCTCGGCCCTGGCCGAGGTGCTCGCGGAGATGGAGCCGGCCGAGCGGCACGCGGCCGCGGCGTCGTTCCGTGCGTTCGCTAGCGCGGCGGGCGACCTCCCGAGCGCGGACGGGCGGTTCACCCTGCTGCTTCCCGGGGCTGCAGGGATCTAGGGTCCGCCGGGGAGCTAGGGATCAGTCGGGCGCGTCCGCCCGTCAGCGCGGGCACGGACCATCGCGGTCGCGCGGCTCAGCGTGCGTCGTCGGGAACCCCGGCGGCGAGCTCGGCGAAGACGTCCGCGGCATCCTCGATCCGGGAGAGCCCGGCGCTCTGCCCCATCCACAGCGACAGCAGCTCGGGCTGCCCTGCGGCCGACGCGGCACGGCGGAAGACGCCGGTGAGGATGTTCTGCAGCGGGAAGGTCGCCCCGGCCCCGCTGCTCTCGATCGCGCGGACGGCGTGGTTCGGCAGGCCGCGCGCGAGCCGGCCGCTCATCGCCCGCGTCAGCACGGTGTCGCTCGCGAGCGCCCCGCGGATCCGCTGGCGGTGGATCGCGGGGGCCGCGGACTGCGCGGTCGCGAGGAACGCCGTCCCCACCTGCACACCCGACGCGCCGAGCGCGAACGCGGCCGCGACGCCGCGCCGGTCGGCGATGCCGCCTGCAGCGATCACGGGCACGCTGACCGCGTCCACCACCTGCGGGATCAGCGACAGGCCGCCGACGAGGCTGCGTTCGGACTGCAGGAGGAACGACGGCCGGTGCCCCGCGGCCTCGGCGCCGGACGCGACGATCGCGTCGACGCCGCCGGCCTCCAGTGCCCGGGCCTCGGCGACGGTGGTTGCCGCACCGATCACGCGGATGCCACGCGCGTGCGCCGCCTCGATCACGTCGGGCGCCGGCACGCCGAACACGAAGCTCAGGGCGGCGGGGCGCGCGTCGAGCGCGGCCTCGAGCTGCTCCTCGAAGTCCGGCAGCGGCGCGACCGGCCACTCGGGAGGCCGCACACCGGCCTGCGCGAAGAGCCCGGCCATCCCCTCCACGGCGCGATCGAACTCGGCGCGGTCGAAGTCGGCCGGGGCTGACTCGCCGGGCTCTCGGTGCGGCAACCACAGATTGAGGGCGACCGGACGGCCGGTGGCCTCCCGCAACTCGGCGGCGACCGCGCGGATGCGGTCACCGTCGTACCCGTACAGTCCGTACGAGCCGAGGCCTCCCGCGTCGCTCACCGCCGCCGTCAGCGCGACGGATGACATCCCGCCGAACGGGCCGAGGACGACCGGCACCTCGACGCCCATCATGCTGGTCAGACTCATCCGCGGACTCCAGTCTCAGAAGTGACGACACAGCCGAATACATTTGCGTACTCGCAAGTGTCGACCCAAGACTGATTATATCGACGCGCGACGCCGCCCCGCCGGGCAGCGCCGGTTCGAGGATGCGGCGGACCACCGCACCCGCTAGCGTTCGAGTCGTGGATGTGGACGTTCCGACCGCCGCCGGACCAGGCCGGCTCGTCGTCGCGCCCGCGGAGCATCCCCGCGCCCTGCTCTGGCTCGGCCACGGCGCAGGCGGCGGCATCGGCGCCGCCGACCTCGCTGCACTCGCGGCCGAGCTGCCCGCGCTCGGCGTCACCGTCGCGCGCTTCGAGCAGCCGTGGCGGGTCGCCGGCATGAAGGTCGCCTCCCGGCCGCCCGCGCTGGACGCCGCCTGGCTGGAGGCCGCACCCGTCGTCGCGGAGCTCGCGGCCGGCGTTCCTGTGATCGCCGGCGGCCGGAGCGCCGGAGCGCGCGTCGCGTGCCGCACCGCCGCCGAGACGGGGGCCGCCGCGGTGGTGTGCCTCGCCTTCCCGCTCCATCCGCCGGGCCGTCCCGACGTCACGCGGCTGGACGAGCTGCTGACGCCGACGGTCCCCGTGCTCGTGCTCCAAGGCGACCGCGACACCTTCGGCGGCGCGGAGCTGCTGCGCACCGAGCTGGCCGCCATGCCCGGCGACCACGGGAACGTGCGGATCGTCCCCGTCGCGGGCGCCGACCACGGGATGAAGACCCTGAAGGCGTCCCCCCTCACCGCGCACGACGTGCGCGAGCTGGTGGTGGCGACGACGGCGGCCTTCGTGGATGAGGTGCTCGGCTCCTCGGGGCGCTGACCATCCACAGGAGTTCTGCTCCAAATCTCCTTTCCAATGGCACTGGGAAGGAGATTCCGCCCGTGTCGGCGCGCTTTCTCCCCTGCGAAAGAAAATCACTATTCAGTGTTGCTATCTACCGGTACTCGGCGTTACTATCTAGTGGTAGTCAACAGCACTGAGTAGTTAGGAGGGCGTCGTGGGAAAACAGACCACGGAGATGCTCAAGGGCACGCTCGAGGGCATCGTCCTCGCCATCCTGTCGAGCCGGGCCGCGTACGGGTACGAGATCACCTCGTGGCTGCGCGACCAGGGCTTCGAGGACATCGCCGAGGGCACCGTGTACGCCCTGCTCGTCCGGGTGGAGCAGCGGGGCCTCGTGGATGTCGAGAAGGTCCCGTCGGAGAAGGGGCCGCCGCGCAAGGTGTACTCGCTCAACGCAGCGGGACGCGAATACCTGGACGAGTTCTGGAGGACGTGGAGCTTCCTCGCAGAACGACTGGAACAGCTCCGAGACGGAGGAAACTGACATGGCACCGAAGTGGATCGAGCTGGTCACCGGATCGCTCGAGCAGAAGAAGCAGTACCGGCAGATCAAGAGCCGGCTGGACGCCCTCCCCGACCCGTACAACGGCGTCGCGAAAGCGCTCAACCGCTACCTCATGTACAACGGCGGGATCGTCGACGGCGACACCATCCTCACGATGATGACCGACTTCGTCGAGCTGTGGGAGCGCGCCGCCGCCGACGGCAGCCCGGTCCGCGACATCGTCGGGGACGACCCGGTCGAGTTCGCCGAGGCCTTCGCCGCGGCGTACGTCGGCACCCGCTGGATCGACAAGGAGCGCGCTCGCCTCACCGAAGCGGTCGAGGCGGCCGAACGCGAGCAGGAGGAGAACTCATGAGCACGACCACGGCCCCCGCCATCCAGGTGCGCGGCCTCGAGAAGTCCTACAAGGACGTGCATGTGCTGCGCGGCGTCGACTTCGACGTCCAGCCCGGCAGCATCTTCGCCCTCCTCGGCTCGAATGGGGCAGGCAAGACCACGGCGGTGAAGATCCTCTCCACCCTGCTGCAGAGCGACAAGGGTACGGCGACGGTGAACGGTTTCGACGTGGCCCGCAAGCCGGATGACGTGCGCGACTCGATCAGCCTCACCGGTCAGTTCGCCGCTGTGGACGAGATCCTGAGCGGCCGGGAGAACCTCATCCTGGTCGCCCGGCTCCGCCACCTGAAGAACCCGGGCGGCATCGCGGACGAGCTCCTGGCGCGCTTCTCGCTCACCGACGCGGGAGGCCGCAAGGTCGGCACCTACTCGGGCGGCATGCGCCGCCGGCTCGACATCGCGATGAGCCTCATCGGCAACCCACCGGTGGTCTTCCTCGACGAGCCGACCACCGGCCTCGACCCCCAGGCCCGCCTGGAGGTGTGGGACACGGTCAAGCGCCTCGCCGGCCGCGGCACCACGGTGCTGCTCACCACGCAGTACCTGGACGAGGCGGAGCAGCTCGCCGACCGCATCGCGATCCTCCACGAGGGCCGCATCATCGCCAACGGCACGCTCGCCGAACTCAAGCAGCTCCTCCCGCCAACGCAGGTCGAGTACGTGGAGAAGCAGCCCAGCCTCGAGGACGTGTTCCTCGCAATCGTCGGACCGCCGGCCTCGGCCGCCGCGCCCTCCTCATCCTCCACCGAACCCGCGGCCGCGGAGACGCAGCCGTCGAAGGAGTCCTGATGTCCACCGCGAACTTCGTCTCGGACACCACCGTCCTCACCGGGCGGTCCATGAAGCACATCACGCGCAGCCTGGACACGATCATCACGGTGACCATCGTGCCGATCGCCCTCATGCTGCTGTTCGTGTTCGTCCTCGGCGGGGCCATCAACACCGGCCCCGACTCGGGCTCGTATGTGAACTACCTGCTCCCCGGGATCATGCTGATCACGATCGCGTCGGGCATCTCGTACACCTCGTACCGGCTGTTCATGGACCTCCAGGGCGGCATCTTCGAGCGCTTCCAGTCCATGCCGATCGCCCGGTCGAGCGTGCTCTGGGCGCATGTGCTCACCTCGCTGGTCGCCAACATGATCTCGGTCGTGCTGGTGGTGCTGGTGGCGCTGCTGATCGGTTTCCGCACCGGAGCGAGCGTGCTCGCCTGGCTGGGAGTCGCGGGCATCCTGGTGCTGTTCACCCTGGCGCTGACCTGGGTGGCGGTGATCGCCGGACTGTCGGCGAAGAGCGTGGACGGCGCGGGCGCGTTCGCCTACCCGCTGATCTTCCTCCCGTTCATCAGCTCGGCGTTCGTCCCCACCAGCACCATGCCGGCCCCGGTCGCCTGGTTCGCCGAGCACCAGCCGGTGACACCCATCGTGGACACCATCCGGGCGCTGTTCGCCCAGCAGCCGGTCACCGGCGACATCTGGATCGCCCTCGCCTGGTGCGTCGGCATCCTGGTGGTCGCGTACGGGTTCGCCACCGCGATCTACCGGCGGCGGATCAGCCGGGGGTGACGCCTCCGTCCTCTCTCGGCGCACACGGCCGCCGGCCCCTCCGGGTCGGCGGCCGTCGCGCGTGTTGCGGGGGTTCACCCCACCTCCCGCCGCATCACCCACCGCACAGCCCCGCCCGAGTGCGCATCCGTCTCCCGCACCCGCGCGAACCCGTGCTTCTCGAACAGCTCGACCGTGCCGACATACCCGCTGATCACGTCCACCCGCTCGCCGCGCGTCTCGACCGGATACCCCTCCACCAGCCGCGCCCCCGACGCCCGTGCGTGCTCGACCGCCCCGTCGAGGAGGTCGTGCATCAGCCCGCGTTTGCGGAACCCGCCGCGCACCACGAAGCAGACGATCGACCACGGGTCGAGCTCCTCGTCCAGATGCGGGATGGTGCGCGAGTTCATCAGCCGCCGGTACGTGGACTTCGGCGCGACCGAGCACCAGCCGGCGACCTCCCCGTCCGCGTAGACCAGCACCCCCGGTCCGGGCTCGGTCGAGCACTCGTGGCGCATGTAGTCGACGCGCTCCGGCATGGACAGGCGGGCGTCCCGGTACGACATGCACACGCAGCCGCCGGCGCCGGCCTTCCGCGGCACCATGAACGCGGCGAAATCGTCCCAGCGGCCCGTCGCGGGGAGCACCTCGATGGCCATGCGGGCAGCGTACCGTCCGGCGCCGACATCGCGGGCGTGTCCGGCCCGCCCCGCGCGGGATGCGGAGGGAGGATCGTGGGATGCCGAGCGACCTCCTGATGCGCATCCACTCCCCCGAGTTCCAGGCCATGTCGGAGCGCGTGCTGCGGGCGACCGAGCTGACCTCCCGGCTGAACGTCCTGCCGTTCGACGACGAGGCGGGCAAGGCGGCGCTGTTCGCGGAGATCCTGGGCCGCCCGCTGCCGGAGAGGGTGACGATCTACCCGCCGTTCTTCACCGACCACGGGTTGAACCTCGAACTGTCGGAGCGGGTGTTCATCAACCAGAACTGCACGTTCCTCGACTACGCCGGCATCCGCCTCGCGCCGCGCGTCATGGTGGCGCCGCGGGTCACCTTCATCACCGTCGGCCATCCGGTGGATGTGGAGGACCGCCGCGTCTGGCTGACCGGAGGCCCGATCGACGTCGCCGAGAACGTGTGGATCGGGGCGGGGGCGACCATCCTCCCCGGCGTCAGCATCGGCCGGGACGCGGTGATCGCGGCGGGGGCGGTCGTCGCGGAGGATGTGCCCGCGGGGACGCTGGTGGCGGGGCCGAAGGCGACGGTGCTTCGGGAGTTCTGAGCGCCGCGTTTTTGGTCCCGCCCGCCTATCCCCGCGGGCGCCGCGGCGGCGTATGGTGCGGCACCATGAACAGCATCCCTTCCTCATCGGGCGCGACCCGGCGCCCCGGCCGCGCCGAACTGGCCGACTTCGCCGACCGCCTCCGCGGCCAGCTCGGCGGGCTCCCCGGCTTCGGCCACTACCCCGGCACGATCGCCGCCCTCGACGCCGGCCATGCCGCCCGCACCCTCGGCACGGGCGTCGACCTCACCCTGCCGTCGGCCGTCGCGACCGGCGACGTCCTCTTCGCGCCGGACCTGAACCCGGCCTTCTTCTACTCGTGGGATGTGCACCCCAGCCAGTCGCCGGACTGGTTCCGCGTCTCGGTGCGCTTCACACCGGCCGACTTCGGGATCACGGAGACGCGCTCCTACGACCTCGCCTGGGCGGTGACGCCGTTCTTCCTCGACCTTGATGCCGTGCTGACCGTGGAGGCGTCGGCGAACGCGGGGGTCGTGGCGCAGACGTGGACGCTGGACACACCGCAGGCGCGGGCGTTGCACGTCGGGGTGGGGCCGATCGCCCCGGACGAGACGGTGCACGTCGACCTGGTGCGCGGAAGCGCGAACGGGAGCTGGATCTGGCTGCACACGGTGATCGGGGATCCGCCACTGACGACGGAGCCGTAGCCGACGCCGGAAGGAAAGTCGGCCGCGGATCTCCTTCCCGAGGGTGTTTGGAAGGAGGTCTGCGCCGTGTCGCACCCGGATCTCCTTCGGGCGGGGCGCGCGGTGCCGCCCTAGAGCTCCGGCCGCTGGCTGCGCAGGATCCTCCAGAGAGTCCCGAGGACACCGAACAACACTGCCATGAGAAGCGGGAACGCGAACGATCGACCGCCGACGACGTCGTAGATGGCCGACGCAAGCCAGAGCGCCGCCACCACATAGAGCAGCCATGACAAGGCCGTCGACCAGTCGCGTTTCACTCGCGCCACTCTCTACTCATCATCAGCGCCCGCTGTCCGGTTCGAGGCCCGACGTCGCACGAGCGCCAACACGATCGTGGCCACGCCGACGAGGAAGAACACGACGAACGCCGCACCGAGCACCCAATCGAGGACCTGCCTCCCTCCGGTGTGCGACCGCAGCGACAGCACGCTCGCTACGATCTCCATGGCCCCGATCACGCAATAGAGGATGCCGAAGGTGAGCAGGGTCCGCCACGACCGGCTCGGCACGCGCACCTTCATGGCCCGAACTGTACGCCCGAAGCCTCAGAGGGCGTCGCCCGTCACATCGGGTCGTTGACGTGCAGGTGGTTGCAGGTGTCGTAGAAGTCCTGGAAGTGGCGCAGTCCCGGTTCGTCGCCGGCGTTCTGGCGGCACTGCCGCTGCCCCAGCCCTGAGCCGTACGGCATGAAGTTGTCGAGCGTCCGGATGAGGGCGAGCGCGTTGCTGTCGGCCCCGTCGGTGCCTTGGCCGCCGAGGCTGTAGAAGTCGACGGCGTGGCCGCCGCCGTTCATGTAGTGCTGGGAGTAGATCCCGGCTCCCTCGATCTGGCCGGTGCAGCGCCGGTTGATGTCGCTGACGCCGACGCTCGAGAACATGTGCTCGGCGATCACCATCGCCTGGAGCACCGAGGTGTCGATGCCGCAGTTCGGAACGGAGCGCCCCTCGGCGATCCAGCGGATCTCGAAGATGTGGTCGGGATAGGAACCCACGAGCTGTCCCGAGTCGACGTAGCCCATCAGCTCCTGCGCGAGGGCCTGGGCGTCGGACGAGATCGGCCCCGCGTCGCCGGACCGGGCGCGCGCGCGGGCTGCCGCGGCTGCTGCGGCGGCGGCAGCAGCCCGGGCGGCGACCCCCGCCTGATACTGCTGCTCGGTGATCGCCGTGGCGCTCGTGAGCGACGTGAGCTGCGCCTGGAGCTCGCCCTCGTGAGCGGTCTCCGCCTGCAGCGCCGCGATCATCTGCTTCTGGGCCGCGGCGGCCTTCTCGGCCTCCGCCTGGGCCTTGGCCGCGAGCACGGTGAGCTCGTTCTTGGCGGCGGTGGCCTGGTCGCTCGCGGCCTTCGCCAGGTTGTCGTCCTGCGCCGCCTTGGAGTAGATGCCGTTGATGGTGGCGGTCAGCTTGCCCATGCTGCTGAGGCGGGAGAGCAGCGCACTCGCATCCCTGGAGTTGCTGGTGAGCAGCGTCCCCGTGAGGTCCGTAGTACCGGAGCGGGCCAGCTTCGCGGCGACCACCGCGGCTTCGTGGTGCGACGCCTGCGCCGTGGCCTTCAGTGCCGTCGACCGGGCGGCGAGGCGGTCGGCCTTGTCCTTGCCGACGGCGAGCGCGGCCTGCGCGGCCTCGTTCTCCTTCCCGCGCTGGATGGCGAGATCCTCGGCCGCCTTGACCTGCGTCTTGAGGGTCTGGACCAGGTTCGTGATCGCCGTGACCTCGGCCTGCTTGGCCGCTTCGTTGGAGCGGGCCGCCTGCACGTCGGCCCAGGACGGATAGTTGTCCGCGTACGCCCTCGGGGCGGCCAGCCCGCCCCAGGCGGCGATGACAGCGACGACGACGCAGATCGCGACCAGCCTCCAGCCGCGAACGGCGGAGGGCGACAGTGCCGGGCGGCCTGGAAGCATTCGGTATCCGAATCGTGGTCGAGCGGGGGTGTGCGGAGGCGCCGACGGCGACCCCGTTCATCGACGCTAACCTGCGAGACGACGGCCCACGCCGCAACACGCCGCTGCCACCGGCGCGACCTGTCGTCGCTCTCATGGGGGTGGGGCGGGAACACCGAAGAATCCCGGAGAACGTCTCAATCACTTGACGTCGAGCACGGACAGGTTGATTCTTGAGCGTACGCATGAGCTCTCGCGAGGACACTCACATGAATTTCATGATCAACCTGCGACGAAGTGCAGCACTCGCCGGAGCGACCTCACTCCTGGCGGCCCTGGTCGGGTGCAGTGTCGTAGCGACCACCCCGAAACCGACGCCGAAACACACATCGGTTCCGGTGGCTGCCGCACCACTCCCGGTCGCGGTATCCATCGCCCTCCCGGCGCAGCCTCCTGCCCCGGCAGTCTCTCCGGCCTGCGCGGGAAACCAGCCCGGAGTCAAGCACATCATCGTCAGCATCAGCCAGCAGCACCTGTATGCGTGCGACGGTCAAGCGCTGTTCACAGACGGGCCCGTCACCACCGGCGCATCAGCGATCGCGAACGTGGACGACTCGACTCCGACCGGCACCTTCCACATCCTGGACAAGGCCCAGAACACGGTGCTCTCCGGCGGCGATGTGAACGGCCAGTGGAATGACCCGGTCCAGTATTGGATGCCCTTCACCGTCGGCGGTTGCGGCTTCCACGACGCGTCATGGCAGACCTTCCCCCTCGGCAGCCCGCTCTACACGACGCAGGGCTCCCACTGTTGTGTCCACGTCGGCCTCGACGTGGTCTCAACGATGTTCTATTGGGCACAGGTAGACACCCTCGTCACCGTCGAAAACTAAGAGCTGACGCTCCAGAAGTGGCCGCCGGCGCCGGGGTGACCACCTTGAGCTGCGTCTTGAGCTGTCCGCGGACGCCCTCGGTGCAACCAGCCCGGCCAGGCAGCGACGACCGCGACCACGACGCAGACCTCACCCAGCAGCCCAGAGCTCCTCGGCCTCCAGCGTCAGATCGATCAGCTGACGCAGGAGACCGCCCATCGATGTCGACCTCAACAGGGTGTACCTGTCGTACTCGCCCAGCGGGGCGATCGCCGCCAGTTGCCAGACGGCTGCGACGGGATCGTCCGCAAGCTCGACGCCGGCATCCGACTCCGGCTCCGCGACGCGGGCGATCACGCGGCGGACGACCGCTTCGGCCTCGGTCCGCAGGGGTGCGAGCGCCTCGGACCACTCCAGCTCCGGCAGAATCGAGAGCTCGGCCCGGGGATACGGGTCCTCGTCGACCCAGCGCTCGACCGTGAACCGCCGGGTCCCCACGCCGACGATGAGCAGGTCCTCGGCACCCGCGGCAGCGCTCACAAGCCGCGCCATCGTCCCGACCGAAGCGCGCTGGTCGCCACCCCCGGCTTCGGATCCCCGCTCGATGAGGACGACGCCGAACTCGAACCCCGGTTCGACCTCGTCGAGCAAACGCCCGACCAACGTGAGATACCGCGGCTCGAACACCCGCAGCGGGACGAGCACGCTCGGGAACAGCACTGATCCGAGCGGGAACATCGGCGATGCGGCCATACTCCAGTGAAGCACCGCGGACGTAGAGTGAACAGGTGCCCCGACCGCGCCCCGAGATCCCCGGACCCGGACAGGAGTCCGTGTGGGACTACCCGAGGCCGCCGCGCATCGAGCGCGTCGCCGCGCCTGTCACGATCCGTCTGGGCGGCCAGCTCATCGTCGAAACCCGAGACGTCGTCCGGGTGCTGGAGACCAGCCATCCGCCGGTCTACTACCTCCCGATAGCGGACTTCGCAGCCGGCGCGCTGGCCGACGCCGACGGTTCGTCGTTCTGCGAGTTCAAGGGCACCGCACGATATCTCGACGTGCGCGGCGGAGGCGAGGTGCGGTCCGCGAGCGCGTGGAACTACCCCCATCCCTCGCCCGGGTTCGAGCCGCTCCGAGACCGCGTCGCCGTCTACGCGCAACAGATGGACGAGTGCACGGTCGACGGCGAGGTCGTGAGGCCGCAGCCGGGAGGGTTTTACGGGGGCTGGATCACGAGTGGCGTCGTCGGGCCGTTCAAGGGGGTGCCTGGGTCACTGGGGTGGTGAGCGGCGGGGATGCCTAGACGTCGACGCCGAGTTCCGCCACGCCGCTCAATGGGCCCCACTGTGACGGAACTGCACCGCGTCGCGATTGGAGGTCCCTATGGCCTCGATCGCAATTCCGCCAAAGCATGTGACCTACCCGATGATATGTTGCAGGGACGCCCCGCCGGTCAGCGACGCAGGAGACTTTATGAAGAGTATCGCCATGTTCAACAACAAAGGCGGGGTTTCTAAGACCACCACCGCGTTCAACCTGGGGTGGATTCTCGCAGAACGCGGACGCCGCGTGCTGCTGGTGGACGCTGATCCACAATGCAACCTGACGGGAATGGTGATGGGCTTCAACAGCCACACCGATCTCGAGGAGTTCTACAGCGCAGAGCCGACACGAAACCTCAAGGCCGCATTGAGGCCCGCGTTCGAGTCCCAACCTGTGCCCCTGGCTCCCGTTGACTGTGTCGAGGTCGACGGCAGGGACGGCCTGTTCCTTCTCCCGGGACACGTTGGACTAGCAGAGTACGAGGTTCAGATGGGACTCGCTCAGGAGTTGAGCGGCAGCATCCAAGCCCTTCAAAACCTCCCTGGTTCCATTCGCAAACTGTATGAGATCACTGCGGCGAAGCTTGATGTCGAGTATGTGATCCTTGATCTAAGTCCAGGGCTCGGGGCGATCAACCAGAACATCGTGATGACGGCGGACTACCTCATCATCCCGACAACGCCCGACGTTTTCAGTGTGATGGCGTTGGACTCGCTTTCACGAGTCTTGCCACGCTGGCACAGCTGGCTCACTCGCGCCTCAGCCATGGAAATTTTCCAGGAGGCTGCTTATCCGCTCGACCCGCCCAAGCTGAAGTTTCTGGGGACGATCGTGCAGAGGTATCGCACGCGTGCGGGCACGCCAGCTAGGGCCTTCCGCGCATATTTTGAAAAGATCGACGCCATAATGAGTGACGCGCTCATTCCTCAGCTCGAGAAGATGAACGCGCTTCTCGAAAAGGATCAGTATGCGCAGAATTCCGACGAAGACGCACTGTACCGAATCGCTAGCATCTCTGACTTCAACGCCCTGATTGCCAGTAGCCAGGCAACGCAGACTCCCGTCTTCTCGCTAACGCAGGAACAAGTGCAACGCGGTGGGGCGGCGTGGGATATCACTGAAGAGAATATCGAGAGCTTTCGCGTCGTTTTCGAAGAACTAGCCGAGCGAATCGTCGCGCTAACAAGCGAAGATGCGGCCTGAATTCGCGCAAGTCTCGGCCGTTTTCGTGTCCGAGATTGCCGGTTGTCGGGACATGGTCGGCATCGCCGATAGCCTCGCGCCTCGGGCACCCGCCCTCGACTTGCGGGACCTATATCGTCACAGCCTCTTAGCGGCTGTGTCGGCGCTCGATACTTGCGTTCACTCAGTCGTTCGTACTGGCATTCTCTTGCACTTACAGGGGCTGGGCCCGACAGTCGAGGCGCAGCTACCTGTCTCGGCCGACCTCTATCGCCGGTGGTACGGCGGCGACATATCAGCGCTCAACGAGATCGAACTGGCGCTGCGACTGGCGCATGGCCGGTGGACAATGCAATTTTCGAAGGACATTGCCGACGCTGTGCGACTGATATCAGCACGCCCGTTATGGCTATCAGCTGCCGCGGGCGACACCGGCCAGGCGGCACATCTGAAGACATCGCTGGACGTGATTGTTCGTCGCCGCAACCAAATCGCGCATGAATCGGATTTCGATCCGTCGACGGGAACAAAATGGCCGATCGATTCCGCTCTTGCAGTCGCCGCGATATCGCTGCTCGAGGAGCGCGGCAAGGCAGTCGTGGCCCACGTCGCTGCCGAGTATTAGGACCCAGGGGTCCGCGCTTCGACTCAAAAATCTAACCGTTGTCGAGCGCACACGGTCAACTGCCAATCCGCCGCGGCTTCGGCGCTTCGCCGAGACATCAACTGCGTCGGCTCTCCATGCCATTCGACCGCCGATAGGCTTCAGCTTCGACGCCGCGGAAAGCGGCTCTCTGCCTGCCCACTCACCCTAGTCAGTCGCGAATTCGCTCCTCGGGAACGGGCGAAACCCTCAGCGCATGCTGGCAGTATCTGGTCGCCGCCGGGACGACGCCAGATAGCGCCCCATTTGGTTGCCGACAGCGCGAGTGGCGCGAGGGTCCTTCGCAAGCTTGTCGAAGAGAATTTCCCTGGTCTCTCTCGCGGTGATCGCGAAAGCTTGTTTAACGAGTTCCATCAGCTCGGCAAGCAGCTCATGGGAGGGCACCTCATCAATCGAGGCGAGGTCCCGAGCACTAGGCTCTCGCTTTCGAGTTATCGCAATGGTGGCCGCCATCGAGAGGTGGAAAACGTAATCATCCACCTGACCCTGAGTGTTCCGGTTCTCTCTCAGGAATCGTTCGCATGCCCGCACGATAGAGATCGACGAGTAGTACGCCGCCATTGGGTTGAAGCCGCCAAAAACTACGTTATATATTTCATCCTGAAAAATTCTCGAGATCTCGCCTCGAGAAACATGCGGCGCCTGAACTAGCGTCGAGAGAACCGCCTGCCCCATCTGATCAATCGAAACTAGGTCTTTCAGCGGAATCTGGCGGTTGTAGTAGTAATTCTTTCGCCGTTCGTAATACAGCCCCTTGATCCTGAGGTATTCCTCAATCTCTCTCTGCACGCGATCAGTCGCGCGCAAAGAGCTCAGACCCAGAATGGTCTGGCTATTCGTTGCACGAATAATCCGATCCTTGACAAGGTCGTCATCCGCTTGAATTACCTTGACCAATACGCCGCGATCTTCCGGATACTCACGAGACGAACCTTGCTTGTAGATCTCATGGGATGTCTGGAGCCCATTCACAATTTGCGGCGAGTCCAGGTGCAAGAGCTTCCCTGCGGGCTGGACCCGATCGGCAACTATGGTGACACCATTGTTCAGCCACCAAAAGTCGACATCGCGATCCTGCGTGCTCAGAGTCTCTTGGATGCTCTTATTCACGCCGGATTCACTGTCGTAGTCGCGTACATTCGCATCAAAGAGCGAAGCGTCGAGCTTCCCCGTCTCATCCGTAATGAATTTCTGGTAGTCGTAGAGTTTTACGAGCCCAACATAGCCACCGGACATATCCGTGGAGATGGGATTTTCGGCCAGTGTTAGCTCCGCCGTCACAGGCGGCTTCTCGCGAGCAAGGTTCGCAATGCTCGCTGCGTCAAGTAGATGGACAGCCGGCTCGCAATTTCCAAAGCAGGTTTTAAGCGTCTCTTCGAGTTGTTGAGCCTTCAACTCGACGTTTGCATGAATTTGCTCCGCCTTCAGAGCTGCGAACGCTACTGAGATCCGGAGTCTTGGCATGTCCATTGCACGATAGGTGTCAAGAAAGCGACGCGTAATCTCAATGATCCGTGGATTGAATTGTCTCGCCAGGGCCTGCTCGTCGCGCGCGAAATCGAGGAGTTTCGGCAGGTGAACGATCAACTTATCGACCGCGCCCTCCCCGAAGCCGCGCGTATTCTTCACTTGTATTAGCACCAGATCCAATTGAGGATTTCTCCCAAGTGCACCAACATTTACGCCGTCACGAAGGTAATAGCCGTTGGCGAATAGGTGAATTGAGTCCACGCCACCATCACGTGTGCCGTCAACAATTCCAGACAGGACGTCGTCGTGACTGGGCCGATATTTGCTCAAGTAGTGCCAGGAAACAAAGTACGCCTCCTGTTCGGCAGCATTGAAACCCTCGGTCTCCCGGCGCGATCGTTCGACCATGTCTTCCAGCAAGACAACGTCGTTTGCTCCCATTACAGCCCTCTCTGCCCGGAATGCAATTCGGCGAACCCGCCTCGGCGGTCGCCATCGGGATCGCTAGGTTTAGATGCTCTTCACGTAACGGCCACGCTCGGCAACCCTACAAGCAGCCAGACTCGAGCGAAGAATCACCTTCGCGAAACACCCGAAAGAACGACGTTGTCCAAGGTTCAAAAACCCGAATGTCCGGCACGGAGAGCGGCTGGCCCCACGAGTTGCCCCATCGCCGGACGCCAGTGCGCTTCGCACCTCCGCCCCCGAGACTCGCAAGGAAGTCCTATTCTCGGTCGGACATCGAGCTACACGTTGAACCGGAACTCCACCACATCCCCGTCCTGCATCACATACTCTTTCCCCTCCATGCGCGCCTTCCCGCGCGCCCGCGCCTCGGCGACGCTGCCCGCGTCGACGAGGTCGTCGAAGGAGATGACTTCGGCCTTGATGAAGCCCTTCTCGAAGTCGGTGTGGATGACGCCGGCCGCCTGGGGGGCCTTCCAGCCCTTGTGGATGGTCCAGGCGCGGGACTCTTTCGGGCCGGCCGTCAGGTAGGTCTGCAGGCCCAGGGTGTCGAAGCCGATGCGGGCGAGCTGGTCGAGGCCGCTCTCGGTCTGGCCGGTGGAGGCCAGCAGCTCGGCGGCGTCGGCGGCGTCGAGGTCGATCAGCTCGGACTCCAGTTTGGCGTCGAGGAACACCGCCTGGGCGGGAGCGACGAGGGCGGCCAGTTCGGCGCGGCGGGCGTCGTCGGTGAGCACGTCCTCGTCCACGTTGAACACGTAGATGAACGGCTTCGCGGTGAGCAGTCCGAGCTCGCGGATGGGCTCCAGGTCGATGGTGGAGGCCGACAGCGGCTTGCCCTCGTTCAGGAAGGCCATCGCCTCGCGGGCGGTCTCGAGCACGAACGGCTCCAGCTTGCGGCCCTTGACCTCCTTCTCGTAGCGCTGCTCCGCCTTCTCGAGGGTCTGCAGGTCGGCGAGGATGAGCTCGGTGTTGATGGTCTCCATGTCGCCGGCGGCGTCTACCTTGCCGGCGACGTGCACGACGTCGGGGTCGGAGAAACCACGGACGACCTGGGCGATGGCGTCGGCCTCGCGGATGTTCGCGAGGAACTTGTTGCCGAGGCCCTCGCCCTCGCTCGCGCCCTTCACAATGCCGGCGATGTCGAGGAACGACACGGGCGCCGGGAGGATGCGCTCGCTGCCGAAGAGCTCGGCCAGCTTGTCCAGACGCGGGTCGGGGAGGTTGACGACACCGACGTTCGGCTCGATGGTCGCGAACGGGTAGTTCGCCGCGAGGGCGTCGTTCTTGGTCAGCGCGTTGAAGAGGGTCGACTTGCCGACGTTCGGGAGTCCGACGATACCGATAGTGAGAGCCACGGTCGTCCATTCTACGGGCGGGAACGGCGACCGGCCGCCGGAGCTCAGCCGAGGGTCGCCCGGTAGCAGCGCGTGACGTACGGCAGCTCGATGCGCTCGGCCCCCGCCAGCTCCGGATGCTCGCGGTGGAGGCGGCGCAGCGACGCGATGACCGCGGCCTGGGCGTCCGGGTCCTCGGTGATGAAGTAGCTGCGCGAGCGCGCCAGGTCCAGGAGGCCGTCCAGCGTGAGCGCCTGCACCCAGTGCACGTCGTGCCGCTCCAGGTCGCCGAACGGTGCGCCCACCTCCGGTTCCTCCTCCTCGCCGAAGGTCGCCTCCCCTGCGCCCATCAGCTCGCCGAGCTCGCGCACCCAGTCGACGCTCTCGTCCCGGTCGTTCCAGACCAGGCCGATCCTGCCGCCGGGCCGCAGCACGCGCGCCACCTCCGGCACGGCGCGCTCGCGGTCCACCCAGTGCCACGCCTGCGCGGCGACGACGAGGCCGGCGCTCGCGTCGGGGACGGGGATGCTCTCGCCCGACCCGATGCGGGCGTCCGCCTCCGGAACACGCGAGGTCAGCACGCCGAGCATCTGCGGCGACGGGTCCACGGCGATCACATCGAAACCGCTCCCGATCAGGGCTTGCGTCAGCTTGCCTGTGCCCGCGCCCAGGTCGATGACCGGGCCGGTCACGCCCTCCGTCAGCCAGGCGACCGCGTCCGCCGGATAGTCCGGCCGCGCCAGATCGTACAGTTCCGCCGCCCGGTCGAACGCCCGCGCGTGCGCCTCCCGCTCCCGTCGCTCCCGCATGCCAGCGACCCTACCCCGCACGTCACGCCTGACGCCGCCGAGTACGCAGAGAGTTCGCGTAGTCGGCGGTTTTCGGTCGATTTCGCGCGTACTCGGCGGTGCGCAGCGGGTGACGTCGGTGGGCCGTGCGAGAGTTCGGGCGTGCCACTGGACTTCACCGCCATCGACTTCGAGACCGCGAACTCCTCTGCGGCGTCCGCCTGTTCGGTCGGGCTGGTGAAGGTGCGAGACGGCCGGGTGGTCGACCGCGCGAGCTGGTTCATCCGGCCGCCGCTCGGGCACGACGTGTTCCAGGAGTGGAACGTCCGCATCCACGGCATCCGGCCGGAGGAGGTCGCCGACGCCGCGGGCTGGGTCGACCAGCTCGCCGACCTGGTGGAGTTCGCGGAGGACGACCACCTGGTCGCCCACAACGCCGGCTTCGACATGGGCGTCATCCGTGCCGCGTGCGCCGCGACGCTCGTCGCCTGCCCCGAGTACCGCTACCTGTGCAGCCTCCAGGTCGCCCGCCGCACCTACCACCTGGAGTCGTACCGGCTGCCGGTCGCGGCGATGGCGGCCGGGTTCGAGGACTTCCGCCACCACGACGCCCTCGCCGACGCGGAGGCCTGCGCGGCGATCGTCGTGCACGCGGCGCGCCGCCACGACGCGGCGACGATCGACGACCTCGCCGCGCTCACCGGCGCCCGCGTCGGGCGCATCGGCGTCCCCGTCGCGGCGTAGCCCGGCCGCGCCCCGCGCATCCACCTGACAGGACACGCCGCGTGCCCGCGCGTCGGGACGGCATGTCCTGCCAGGTGGATGCGGACGCCTCGATCAGGCATAAACACCTCAAGAATGAAAGCATTGCAACTTCTCGCGTCACGTTCTAATGTCCAGACATAGCAACAAGACGCGAAGGAGCGACCATGACTGCATCCCCCCACCCGGAGGCCGCCGCGGCGGCGGCCGGAACCCGCGCCCCCGCGGGCGCGACACCACCGCTCCCCGACGACCCCCGCGCGCGCCGCTTCCTGCGGCGGGTCGCCGTGCTCGCCACCTTCGGCGGCCTCCTCTTCGGCTATGACACCGGCGTCATCAGCGGAGCGCTGCCCTTCATGCAGTTCGACCAGCGGCCGCTCACCCCGCTCGAGGAGGGCACGATCGTCTCGTCGCTCCTCTTCGGCGCGGCGCTCGGCTCGTTCCTCGGCGGTCGGATCGCCGACCGCCGCGGACGCCGCGGCCTCATCGGGGCCCTCGCGGTCGTGTTCTTCATCGCGGCCGTCGCGTGCGCGTTCGCTCCGACGATCGGCGTCATGATCGCCGCCCGCTTCGTGCTCGGCCTCGCGGTCGGCGGCGCGTCCGTCGTGGTCCCGATGTACCTGGCGGAGCTGTCCCCCGCCGCGCGCCGCGGCCGCATCGTCACCCAGAACGAGTTGATGATCGTCTCCGGCCAGCTCGCCGCCTTCGTCGTGAACGCGGTGCTCGCCTCCGTCGTCCCCGAGCAGGCCGCGGTTTGGCGCTGGATGCTCGTCGTCGCCTCCCTGCCGGCTGTCGTCCTGTTCTTCGGGATGCTCGTTGTGCCGGAGAGCCCGCGCTGGCTCATCCTGCACGGGCGCTTCGCGGAGGGCCTCGCGGTGCTGCGCCGCATCCGCACCGAGCAGCAGGCCGAGCGGGAGGCCGAGGAGATCCGCCGCCACGAGGAGCGCGCCGTGCGCACGCCCCTGCTGAAGGAGCTGGGCGTGCCGTGGATCCGCCGCGTCTTCGTCATCGGCCTCGGGATCGCGATGGTGCAGCAGCTCACCGGGGTGAACTCGATCATGTACTACGGCGTCCAGATCCTCCAGAAGTCGGGCTTCGACCAGCAGGGCGCGCTCGTCGGCCAGATCGCCAACGGCGTCATCTCGGTGCTCGCCACGTTCGTCGGCATCGCGCTGCTCGGCAAGGTCGGCCGGCGACCGCTGCTGATCACCGGCCTGATCGGGACGACGACCTCGCTGCTGCTGGTCGGCGGCGCCTCCGCCCTCCTCGCCGGCACGCCCGCGCTGCCGTTCGTGGTGCTGTCGCTGACGGTGACGTTCCTCGCGTTCCAGCAGGGCGCGGTCTCGCCGGTGACCTGGCTGATGCTCGCGGAGATCTTCCCGGCCCGCATCCGCGGCGCCGCCTTCGGGCTCGCGGCGCTCATCCTGTGGCTGACGAACTTCCTGGTCGGGTTCCTGTTCCCGCAGCTCGTGGACGGGCTCGGGATCTCGCCCACGTTCTTCCTGTTCGCCATCGTGGGCGTCGGCGCGGTCGTGTTCGTCGCGCGCAGCCTCCCCGAGACGCGCGGCCGCAGCCTGGAGTCGTTGGAGGCCGAGCTGCGCGAGCGGTTCACCCGCTGAGCCATCGCACAGCGGCACGCCACGCGGGCGGGGCGGGAACGATTTCCCGCCCCGCCCTCCGTCGTTCGCGGCGGTTGTCGGCGGCCCCTGCGACACTGAGCCCATGGACTTCCCTGCTCTGCTCCTCGGCCTCCTGCTCGGTCTCCTCGTCGGCGCGGCCGGGGCCGGTTTCGCCGTCGCGCGGCTGCTCCGGCGCCGCGACGCCGCGGCGCCCGCGGTGGAGGACCCGGCGATCGTCGCCGCCCGCCACGAGAAGGAGCTCCTCCAGGTGCGGGCGGAGGAGGCCGCCGCCCAGGCGGCCCTCCGCGCCGAGCTCGCCGCCGCCGACACCCGGGTCGACGCGCTGCAGGAGCAGCTCCGTGGAGCGCACGAGCAGTTCCGCGAGGCCGAGGAGCGGCACCGCGCCGAAGCCCTCGCCCAGACCGAGCGCGAGCGCGCCGAGAGCAAGGTGCTGCAGGCGCTGGCGCCGGTGCGCGAGAGCCTCAGCGACATGCAGCGCAAGGTGATCGAGCTGGAGACCCAGCGCAACCAGCAGCACGGCCAGCTCGCCCAGCAGCTCCGGTCCGCGGCCGAGTCGGAGGAACGCCTGCGGAGCACCGCCGAGTCCCTGGCCTCCGCCCTGCGCTCCAACAGCACGCGCGGGGTCTGGGGCGAGACCCAGCTCCGCAGCGTCGTGGAGGCCGCCGGGCTGATCGAGCGGGTGGACTTCGACGTGCAGTCCAGCATCCACTCGGAGTCCGGCGCCGGCCGTCCCGACATGATCATCCGGCTCCCCGGCGGCAAGAGCATCGCGCTCGACGCCAAGGTGCCGTTCAACGCCTACCTCGAGGCCAGCCAGATCCCCGCGACGGCGACCGGCGTCGAGGGCGCCCAGCGCGAGGCCCTGCTCAAGCAGCACGTGAAGGCCGTGCGCGACCACATCACCACGCTCGGCAGCAAGGCGTACTGGACGGGGCTGGAGGCCTCCCCCGAGCTGGTCATCGCGTTCATCCCCAGCGAGTCACTGGTGTCGTCGGCGATGGAGGCGGACCCGTCGATCATGGAGTTCGCCTTCGGCAAGCGCGTGGCGCTGGCCTCACCGGTGACGCTGTGGTCGGTGCTGAAGACGGTCGCGTTCAGTTGGCAGCAGGACGTGCTGACCCAGGAGGCCAAGCAGCTCTTCGACCTCAGCCGCACGCTCTACAGCCGCCTCGGCACCACCGCGGGCCACATCGAGAAGCTGGGCCGCTCCATCGAGCGCACGGTCAAGGACTACAACGGCTTCGTCGGCTCCTTCGAGCGCCAGGTGTTCCCAGCCGCCCGCAAGCTCGGCGCCCTCGACGAGTCCAAGGTGATCGGCGTCCTGGAGGGCATCGAGGAAGCGCCGCGAGAGCTCACGGCGTTCGAGCTCGTGGACGAGTTGGACGCCCTGGCCGAGGCCCGCCTCCGTGTGGAGGCGCCGGCCGCCGACGAGGTCCGCGACATGCACGGCATCGACAAGCTCGCCCTTGAGGAGCGGGCCCGCGCCGCCGACCGCGACGAGTCCTCCGGCGCCGCCTGACCCCCACACGAAGGTCGGCCGTGGCTCCTACAACTCGTCGGCCGACAGCCACTTCTCCGCGAGGTGGTCGGCGACCACGCGGCGGATGGTGCCCGACTTGGAGCGCAGCACGATCGACTCGGTGCGGATGATCGGGCCCTTGCGGCGCACGCCCTCCACCAGCCCGCCGTCGGTGACGCCGGTCGCGACGAAGAAGGTGTTGTCGCCCTTCACGAGGTCGTCGGCGCCGTAGATGCGATCCATGTCGAGGCCCGCCGCGATCCCCTGCGCGCGCTCGGCGTCGTCCTTCGGCGCCAGCTTGCCCTGCATGAAGCCGCCGATCGCCTTGATCGCGCACGCGGTGGTGATGCCCTCCGGGCTGCCACCGATGCCGACGCACAGGTCGATCCGCGATTCGTAGCGGGCCGCGTTGATGCCGCCCGCGACGTCGCCGTCGAGCATCAGACGGGTGCCTGCGCCCGCCGCGCGGATCTCCTCGATCAGGCCCTCGTGGCGCGGCCGGTCCAGCACGGCCACGCGGATCTCGCCCACCGGCTTGCCCTTGGCCTTCGCCAGCTCGCGGATGTTGTCGCCGATCGGCTGCGACAGGTCGACGACCCCGCGGCCCTCCGGCCCGGTGACGATCTTGTCCATGTAGAACACGCTGGAGGCGTCCAGCATCGTGCCGCGGTCGGACACCGCGATCACCGACAGCGCGTTCTGGCGTCCGGCGGCGGTCAGCGAGGTGCCGTCGATCGGGTCGACCGCGATGTCGCAGGCGGGGCCGCGGCCGTTGCCGACGTGCTCGCCGTTGAACAGCATCGGGGCGTTGTCCTTCTCGCCCTCGCCGATCACGATCAGTCCGTCGAAGTTCACCGTGCCGAGGAACTTGCGCATCGCGTCCACGGCCGCGCCGTCCGCCGCGTTCTTGTCGCCGCGGCCGATCCACGGGGTGGCCCGGATCGCCGCCGCTTCGGTGGCCCGCACCAACTCCATGGCCAGGTTCCGGTCGGGGTGAAGGAAGAGGGACGCGGTGTCGGTGCTGGTCATGATGGGTCCTCCCGGACGAATCGATCGAGCCGCCTGAACCATCGGCGGTTCTCGGCCGCCGGACGACGGCGAAGCCAGTGTATCGAGGGGAGGTCGCCACGCGCCCGCGCGTCGGCGAACGTTCGGCTCCGGCGGCGGGCCGCCACGCCCGCGTCGGTATGATGAGTCCCGTTCGACACCCCGATTCCCAAGGAGCCGCAATGCCCATCGCCACGCCGGACCAGTACGCAGAGATGCTCGACAAGGCGAAGGCGGGCGGCTTCGCGTATCCCGCGTTCAACGTCTCGTCGTCGCAGACGATCAACGCGGTGCTCCAGGGGCTCACCGAGGCGGGCAGCGACGGCATCATCCAGGTGACCACCGGCGGCGCCGACTACTTCGCCGGCCAGACCGTGAAGGCCCGCGCCACCGGCGCGCTCGCGTTCGCGAAGTTCGCCACCGAGGTCGCCAAGAACTACCCCATCACGGTCGCGCTGCACACCGACCACTGCCCGAAGGGCGCCCTCGACGACTTCGTGCTGCCGCTGATCGCCGCCTCCGAAGAGGAGGTCCGAGCGGGCCGCAACCCGATCTTCCAGTCGCACATGTGGGACGGCTCGGCCATCCCGCTGGACGAGAACCTGGAGATCGCGCAGGAGATGCTCAAGCGCACCAAGGCCATCAACGCCATCCTCGAGGTCGAGATCGGCGTCGTCGGCGGCGAGGAGGACGGCGTGCGTCACGAGGGCTCCAACGAGGCCCTCTACACGACCCTCGCCGACGTCGAGAAGGCCGTGGAGGCCCTGGGCCTCGGCGAGAACGGCCGCTACATGGCCGCCCTCACCTTCGGCAACGTCCACGGCGTCTACAAGCCGGGCAACGTCAAGCTGCGCCCGGAGCTCCTCAAGGAGATCCAGGACGGCCTCGCCGCCAAGTACGGCACCGGCCCGAAGCCGCTCGACCTCGTCTTCCACGGCGGCTCCGGCTCGACCGACGAGGAGATCGCGGAGGCGGTCCGCAACGGCGTCGTGAAGATGAACATCGACACCGACACCCAGTACGCGTTCACCCGCACGATCGCCGGCTACATGTTCGAGAACTACGACGGCGTGCTCAAGATCGACGGCGAGGTGGGCAACAAGAAGGTCTACGACCCGCGCGCCTGGGGCAAGGTCGCCGAGACCGGGATGGCCGCCCGCGTCGTGGAGGCCACGCAGCAGCTCGGCAGCGCCGGTCACTCCGGCAAGTAGGCGCCGCACGCAGGCGCGGACACGTAGGCTGGGGGGATGAGCGAGCACGACCCGAAGAAGGCGCAGGACGAACGTCCGCGCCCGAAATACGGCGAGCTCGCCCCTCCCGGCTGGGTGTGGAAGCCCCCGCAGGACGCGGACCGGCTGGAGACCGCGCACCACAGCCCGGCGGCGTCGGAGGTCGAGCATCCTCCCGCGGCTCCGTCCCGTCCGGGGTACGACGACGTGCAGCACGAGGGTCGGCACGTCGGCGAACAGCACGGCGATCAGCACGCCGACGGCCGTCCGTACCCGCCCGGCCCCCAGCTCCGCGCCGAAGCGCCCCGCTGGAACGTCACGACCACGATCGTGCTGCTGGTCGTCGGCTTCTTCGGGATGTCCTACACGATCGGCACGCTGCAGAGCTGGCCCTCCGCGATGAAGCTCATGCACACCTCGCTGAACCTCGGCCCGTACGTCCAGGATCCGTCCGTCGCCCCGCTGATCACCGCCGGCACGATCGCGATGGCCGGTATCTGGGCGATCTCGCTCGGGCTGTCGGTGTGGCTGCTCGTGCAGAAACGGCTGGCGTTCTACGTGCCGCTCATCGCCGGGATCGTGGCGTTCATCACGCTCTTCGTCATCCTGGGCCTGATGATCTCGACGGACGCAGTGCTGCTCAACTACTACAACGGGGTCGGCCCGGCGACCCCCGCCCCTGGCACCCCGGGCCCGAGCGCGCCGCCCCCGACGCGGCCGCTGTCCACACCGGGGGCGTCCACCTCCGCCTGAGCGGTCAGGCCGCGCGCGACTCCGCGAGTCCGGCGGCGAGCGGCGTCGTCGGCCGGCCGATCAGCTCGCTGAGCGTCCCGGTCGCGTCGGCGAGCGCGCCGTCGCGGATGTTGCCGTCGAGCGCGACCACGAAGCCCGCGGTCCCCTCGTCCAGGCCCGCCTCGCGCAGTGCGGCGCCGTGCTCCTCCGGCGTCACCGACCGGTAGGCGACCGGGCGGCCGACCAGCTCGCCGATGGCCGCGGCGAGGTCGTCGAACGTCCACGCGACGTCCCCGGCCAGCTCGTACACTGCGCCGTCGTGGCCGTCGGTCGTGAGCACGACGGCGGCGGCCTCCGCGTAGTCCTTGCGGGAGGCGCTGGCGACGCGTCCGGTCGCGGCGCTGCCGACGAGCTCGCCGGTCGCGGCTGCGATGTCGACCTGGCCGACGTAGTTCTCGGTGTACCAGTTGTTGCGCAGCACCGTCACCGGGAGGCCGGACGCCGCGAGCAGCCGCTCGGTCTCGGCGTGCTCCGGCGCGAGCACCAGATCGGTGTCGTCGGCGTGCGGCGCGCTGGTGTAGACGAGCCGGCCCACGCCCGCGCGCACGGCGGCGTCGATGGCGTTGCGGTGCTGCGGGATGCGCTGACCGACCTCCGAGCCCGACACGAGCAGGAGGGCGTCGGCGCCGGCGAACGCCGCGTCCAGGGTCTCCGGCTTCTCGAAGTCGATCACGGCGGTCTGCACGCCGCGGGCCGCGAGCGGGGCGAGCCGCTCGGCGCTGCGTCCGAGTGCGCGGATGTCGGCGGCGGGCACGCCGCGGTCGAGGAGGGCGTCCACGGTGAGGCGTCCGAGGTGTCCGGTGGCTCCGGTGACGACGATGGTCATGGTGTTTCCTTTCGGTCGGTCGTGGTTCGCAACCGCGGTCCCGCGCGAAAACTTCCCTGTCGGAGGTACCCACTTTTCGGTAAGTTACTGACGTGGACACCAGATTCGAGTCGTTCGAGGCCCTCGGCTTCACCGACGGGGTACTGCCCTCGGAGTGCCCGTCGCGCATCGTGCTCAACCACGTCACCAGCACCTGGGGCGTGCTCGTGCTGGTTGCGCTCGCGCGCAGCGACCTGCGTTGGGGCGAACTGCGCCGCACCGTCCAGGGCATCAGCGAGAAGATGCTCGCCCAGACCCTCCGCACCCTGGAGAAGGACGGCTTCGTCCTGCGCACCGCCCAGCCCACGGTCCCGCCGCGCGTCGACTACAGCCTCACCACGCGCGGCCGGGAGGTCACCGGGCACCTGCTGCCGCTCATGGGCTGGATCGCCGACAACGCCGACGACATCCTGTCGGGAGCACCGCCCGTCACTCCCCCGCCGCTCGGCTTCGAGACCGGGCACGGCTCGGTCAGCGGCGACTACCGCGAGGGCAACGAGGACTCGCTCTACGCGTCGGCCTGGTCGGCGTTCGTCGCGGACGGGGTGGGAGGCCACGCGGCCGGCGAGATCGCGTCCGCGACGGTGGCGATCCGGTTGGCCTCGATGCTGGACGCGACGGAGGGCCGCGTGCCCGGCGAGGAGCGGCTGCGCGAGCTGGTCTCGATCGCGAACTCCGACCTCGCCCTCCGCGTCCGCATGGACCCGGAGCTCGCGGGGATGGCGACGACCCTGGTGGGAGTCTTCTCCGACGGCGAGCGCATCGCCGTCGCGCACACCGGCGACTCCCGCGCCTACCGGTTGCGGGACGGCGCCCTCGTGCAGGTCACCGAGGACGACTCCCTGGTGCGCGAACTGGTCGCCACCGGCGCGATCGGAGAGGGCGACGTCGCCTCGCATCCGCTGCGCTCGGTGGTCACGCACGTGCTCGGCGGCGACGCGGAGGACGCGGCGGCCCTGCACGTGGCGTCGGAGCCGGCCCGCCGCGGCGACCGCTGGCTGCTCACCAGCGACGGGCTGACCGACTACGTGCCGATCCTCGACGTGACCGAAACGCTGGCGGCCGCGGCGACTCCCCAGGAGGCTGCGGACGCCCTCGTCACGCTGGCGCTGCTGCACCAGGCGCGCGACAACATCTCGGTCGTGGTGGCGGACGTGGTGGAGCTCGCCGAGGCGCCAGCGTACCGGCCGATGTTCGGCGGATCGGCCGCGGCCGACCCGGCCTCGGCGCGGACGCTCTAGCGAACGGAGCGGGTGAGCGTCAGCTCCCCGGCCGGCTCAGCTCCCCGTCCGGCCGCCCAGCGCCCGGGCGTCCTGCTTGCCGCTGATGTCCTTGCGGAGCTCCTTCGGCAGCGAGAACATCAGGTCCTCCTCCGCCGTCTTGACCTCCTGCACCTCAGCGTAGCCCGCGCCGGAGAGGTCGGCGAGGACCTCCTGCACCAGCACCTCCGGCACCGACGCGCCGCTCGTGACGCCCACCGTCGCCACGCCCTCGAGCCACTCCTGGCGGATCTCGCTGGCGTAGTCGACGCGGTAGGCGGCCTTCGCGCCGTACTCGAGCGCGACCTCCACGAGGCGCACCGAGTTGGAGGAGTTGGCCGAGCCGACCACGATCACCAGGTCGGCGTCCTCCGCGACCTTCTTGATCGCGACCTGGCGGTTCTGCGTCGCGTAGCAGATGTCGTCGCTCGGCGGATCCTGGAGGTTCGGGAAGCGCTCGCGGAGGCGGCGGACCGTCTCCATCGTCTCGTCCACGGACAGCGTGGTCTGCGACAGCCACACCACCTTGTCCGGGTCCTTGACCTCGATGCGGTCGACGTCCTCCGGGCCGTTCACGAGCGTGACATGCTCGGGAGCCTCGCCGGCGGTGCCCTCGACCTCCTCGTGGCCCTCGTGGCCGATCAGCAGGATCTCGAAGTCGTCGCGGGCGAAGCGCACGGCCTCGCGGTGCACCTTGGTGACCAGCGGGCAGGTGGCGTCGATCGCGAGCAGGCCGCGATCCGCCGCCGCGTTCACGACCGCGGGCGAGACGCCGTGCGCCGAGAACACGACGTGGGCGCCCGTGGGCACCTCGTCGACCTCGTCCACGAAGATCGCGCCCTGCTGCTCCAGCTCGGACACCACGTGCACGTTGTGCACGATCTGCTTGCGCACGTAGACCGGCGCGCCGTAGTGCTCCAGTGCCTTCTCGACCGCGATCACGGCGCGGTCGACGCCGGCGCAGTAGCCGCGCGGGGCGGCCAGCAGCACACGCTTGTGTCCCTGGACCGGGATATCCTGAAGCCGCCCGCGCTCGCCGGTGTCCCGTCTGACGGGGATCCGGGGCATGGGGAGGCTGATGGTCGCATCGCTCACCCCTCGATCGTACGCGGTGGGCGCTGATCAACGGATGGGAGGCCGGGTGGCACAGGTCGCTGGCGGTACGTCGAGCAGTTCAGTTGCGACTGGCACGCCGACGATGAACGCAGGACCGCCGACCCTCGACTCCCCGTGGCCGGTGGCGCTGCTCGCCGACCGCATCCGCGGCTGGATCGACCGGCTCGGCACCGCCTGGGTCGAAGGCGAGATCACCCAGTGGGGGGTCTCCGGCGGCAACGTCTACGGCAAGCTGAAGGATCTCCGCGAGGACGCGACGATCAGCTTCAGCATCTGGTCGTCGGTGAAGGCGCGCATCCCCGCCGACCTCAAGCAGGGCGACCGGGTGATCGCGGCGGTGAAGCCCAACTACTGGGTCAAGGGCGGCAGCCTCACCATGCAGGTGAGCGACATGCGCCATGTCGGCCTCGGCGACCTCCTGGAGCGGCTGGAGCGGCTGCGCGCCCAGCTCACGGCGGAGGGACTGTTCGCGGCGGAGCGGAAGAAGCGGCTGCCGTTCCTCCCGCACACCATCGGGCTGGTCACCGGCAAGGACTCGGACGCCGAGAAGGACGTCCTCCGCAACGCGCAGCTCCGCTGGCCGCAGGTGCGGTTCCGCGTCGTGCACGCGGCCGTGCAGGGCGACCGGACGGTGCCGGAGGTCGTCTCGGCCATCCGCACGCTCGACGCCGACCCCGAGGTGGAGGTCATCATCGTGGCGCGCGGCGGCGGCGACTTCCAGAACCTGCTCGGCTTCAGCGACGAGCGCGTGGTGCGCGCCGCCGCGGAGGCCGCCACCCCGATCGTGAGCGCCATCGGCCACGAGGCCGACCGGCCGCTGCTCGACGATGTCGCGGACCTCCGCGCCTCGACGCCGACCGACGCCGCCAAGCGCGTCGTGCCCGACGTCGCGGAGGAGCTGACACGCGTGCAGCAGGCCCGTTTGCGCATCGGCGCCCGGCTCACGCACATGATCACCCACGAGATCGACCGGATCGGCCACCTCCGCACCCGCCCGGCGCTGGCCTCCTCGACCTGGATCGTCGACTCCCGGGCGCAGGAGCTCACCCGCTACGTCGCCCGCGGCGTGGAGCTGGTGGAGCGCCGCGCCGACCGCGAGCGGACGCGCATCGCGGAGCTGCGCGGCCAGCTCCGCGCGCTCTCGCCGCAGGCGACACTCGACCGGGGCTACGCGATCGTGCAGAACGACGCGGGGCACGTCGTGACGTCGCCCTCGGAGGCGCCCGCGGGATCGGTCGTGCGGGTGACCGTGGCGGGAGGCGCGTTCGCGGCCACGGCGGGCGATCCGCTGCCCTCCCCCGCGGGCGACGGCCCCGACCGCGATCCAGCGGCCGCCCAGCGAGACAAATAGAATGGACACCATGCCCACCTCGGAGATCAGCGCACTCAGCTACGAGGAGGCGCGCGACGAGCTCGTCCGCGTCGTCACCGAGCTCGAGCAGGGCTCCGCCACGCTGGAGGAGTCCATCGCACTGTGGGAGCGCGGCGAGGCGCTCGCCGGCCACTGCGAGGAATGGCTGATCGGCGCGAAGGCCCGGCTCGACGCCGCCCGCGCCGGGGCCGCGGCAGGCGCACGGAGCGTGTCAGAAACCGAATGAGCCCCAAGTCCCGCACCAGCGCTGCGAAGCCGCCTGCCGTCGTCGCCGAGCTCGGCCGCCCGGAGACGCCGGAGGAGACGGCCGCGCGCAAGGCGCAGAACTCCGCGAACCACCGCAACCGGCAGACGGTCAACAATCTCGTCTACTCGCTGATCGCGACGGTCGCACTGGTCGCCGTCATCGTGCTGATCGTCCCGCGCGGAAACCCGACCTCCTCGGCGCCGGCCGTCGACTACGCCGCCGTCGCCCAGCAGGCGCAGGGCAGCGAGCCCGACCGGCTCGTCGTTCCCACGCTCCCTTCTGGCTGGTCCTCCAACAGCGCCGAGCTGCGCACCAAGACCTCCGACGGCGTGGACGCCTGGTACATCGGGCTGCTGACCCCGAAAGGCCAGTACATCGGCATCACGCAGGGCTTCAACGCCAACGACAGCTGGGTCGCCGACCAGGTGAACCGCACCCGGATCGCCGGCACCCGCGAGATCGGCGGCGTGAAGTGGGACGTCTACGACAACCGCGCCTCCTCCGACGCCGGCAACGTGAAGTACGCCCTCGTGACGAGCGCCGGCAAGAGCACCGTCGTCGTGTTCGGCACCGCCGACGACGCGGAGTTCACGACCGTCGCCTCGTCCCTCACCGACCAGCTCCACTCCCTCGGCTCACCCACCCCAGGAGGCAAGTAGATGCCCACGACCCGTCCCGGCCGCGTCTGGAAAGAACTGCTGGCAGGCAACGAGCGCTTCGTCAGCGGAACGCCGCAGCACCCCCGTCAGGACGTCGAGCGCCGGGAGTCGGTCGCGCAGGGCCAGCACCCGGTCGCCGCGATCTTCGGCTGCGCCGACTCGCGCCTCGCGGCCGAGATCATCTTCGACCTGGGCCTCGGCGACGCGTTCGTCGTCCGCAACGCCGGGCAGGTCGCCTCGGACTCCGCGATCGCCTCGCTGGAGTACGCGGTCGCCGTGCTGAACGTGCCGCTCATCCTCGTGCTCGGCCACGACGCGTGCGGGGCGGTCGCGTCCGCCATCGACTCCCAGGCCGCCGACGCCGACCCGCTGCCGCCGCACATCGCGCAGCTCATCGCGCCGATCGTGCCCGCGGTGCACCGGGTCGCCGGCACCGCCCCCGGCCAGGCCGTCGCGCCGGCCGAGGTCGACGCGGCCGAGGTCGGCCGCCTGCACCTGCGCGACACCGTCGCAGAGATTCTCGCGCGATCGGAGATCATCAGCGACGCCGTCGCCGCCAATCTCCTCGCCATCGTCGGAGCGAACTACGTGCTCCAGGAAGGTCGGGTCGTCCCCGACGCCGTCGTCGGTCTGGCCGAACCGGCCGCCGAACCAACACCCGGACGCTGACGCGGCCGGGCCCAGAAAGGAAGAACACACCGTGGTGGACACGCAGGCGGGCACCGAGTACCGCATCGAGCACGACACGATGGGCGAGGTGCGGGTTCCCGCAGCCGCCCTGTACGGCGCGCAGACGCAGCGCGCGGTCGAGAACTTCCCGATCTCGGGATCGGTTCTCGAGCCGGCTCAGATCGCCGCGCTCGCCCGCATCAAGAAGTCGGCGGCGCTCGCGAACGCGCGCCTCGGCGTCCTGGACGCGGACGTGGCCGAGGCCATCGCCGCCGCCGCGGACGAAGTGGTCTCCGGCGCGCACAACGCGGACTTCCCGATCGACGTCTACCAGACGGGCTCGGGCACCTCCTCGAACATGAACATGAACGAGGTGCTGGCGACGCTCGCCTCCCGCCGCCTCGGCCGCGCGGTGCACCCGAACGACCACGTCAACGCGTCGCAGTCGTCCAACGACGTCTTCCCGACCTCGGTGCACATCGCCGTCACCGGCGCGCTCATCGACGACCTCATCCCCGCGCTCGACCACCTCGCAGTGGCGCTGGAGGAGAAGGCGGAGCTGTGGGCGACCGCGGTCAAGTCCGGCCGCACGCACCTCATGGACGCCACCCCGGTCACGCTCGGCCAGGAGTTCGGCGGCTACGCCGCGCAGATCCGCTACGGCATCGAGCGCGTCCAGGCCGCGCTGACGCGCGTCGCGGAGGTCCCGCTCGGCGGCACCGCCGTCGGCACCGGCATCAACACCCCGCTCGGCTTCCCGCAGCTCGTGATCGAGCTGCTCACCGCCGAGACCGAGCTGCCGATCACCGAGGCACGCAACCACTTCGAGGCCCAGGCCAACCGCGACGGCCTGGTGGAGGCCTCCGGCGCGCTCCGCACCATCGCCGTCAGCCTCACCAAGATCTGCAACGACCTGCGCTGGATGGGCTCCGGCCCGAACACCGGCCTCGGCGAGCTGCACATCCCCGACCTGCAGCCGGGCTCCTCGATCATGCCGGGCAAGGTGAACCCGGTCATCCCGGAGGCCGTGCTCATGGTCGCCGCCCGGGTCATCGGCAACGACGCCACCATCGCGTGGAGCGGCGCGTCCGGCCTGTTCGAGCTGAACGTCGCCATCCCGGTGATGGGCACCGCGCTGCTGGAGTCGATCCGCCTGCTCACCCAGGCCAGCCGCGTCCTCGCGGACAAGACCATCACGGGCCTCGAGGCCAACCTGGAGCGCGCCCGCGCGTTCGCCGAGTCGAGCCCGTCGATCGTGACGCCGCTCAACCGCGTGATCGGCTACGAGGCCGCCGCCAAGGTCGCCAAGCACGCCGTCGCCCAGGGCATGACCGTGCGGGAGGCCGTGATCGACCTCGGCTTCGTCGAGCGCGGCGAGGTCACCGAGGAGCAGCTCGACACGGCACTCGACGTCCTGAGCATGACCCACCCGGGCTGACCCGCCCCCGGACCGCTCGCGAGCCGTTCGATCGAGGCGCCCCTCCTGTACCGCTGGGAGGGGCGCCTCGCCGTTTTCCTGGCGTCACCCCAGCAGCGGGTCACCACAGCGGCGGCGTCCCCACTGCAGCGCGAACCGTCCAGCGGCGGCATCACCCTGCAGCGGCGTCCCCACAGCAGCGGCGTCCCCACAGCAGCGGCGTCACCCCAGCAGCGGAGTCACCCCAGCAGCGGAGTCACCCCAGCGGCGACGTCACCCCAGCAACACGAACCCCCAGAACGTCCCCAGCAGCACCGGACCGAACGGCAGCTCCGCGCGCAGCACCCCCGTCCGCACCCGGCGCGGGTACCCCAGCGTCGCCACCACCGCTCCCGCCACCAGCGACCCGACCGCCCAGCACCCGACGACCGCGACGACCTCCCCCAGCGGCGGCCCGCGCTCGGCCACCACCGCCGCGAGCGCGCCGGCGAGCACCGCCGCCAGTTTCACGTCGCCCATCCCAAGCCCGCCGCCGGACGCCAGCACAGCAAATCCGACGAGGGCAGCGACCCCGCACCCGATGGCCGCGACCACCACCGGCCAGCCTCCGGGACCGAGCGCGCTCCACACCGCACCCACGACCACGAACACCGCCCCGGGCAGCACCAACGCGTCCGGCAGCCGCAGGTCGCGCACGTCCTGCTGCACGAGCGCCGCCGTCACGGCCGCGACATAGAGCGCGCCGACCGCGGCCGGCCCGGCGCCGCCCGCCCCCAGCAGGGCGACGCTCAGACCGGCCGCGACAGCGATCCGGATCGTCTTCTCAACCATGCCCTCACGCTAGGTGCGACGGCACGGCCTCCTCACGATTCCACAGTGAATGCAGAAATCCCGGCGCTATCCCCAGGCCGCCGGCTCACCTCAGGCCAGCTCGTTGCCCTCCAGCATCTCGGTGACGAGCGCCGCGATGGCCGACCGCTCCGAGCGCGTCAGCGTCACATGCGCGAACAGCGGGTGCCCCTTCAGCGTCTCGATCACCGACGCGACGCCGTCGTGACGGCCGACCCGCAGGTTGTCGCGCTGCGCCACGTCGTGGGTGAGCACCACCCGCGAGTTCTGCCCGACGCGGCTGAGCACGGTCAGCAGCACGTTCCGCTCCAGCGACTGCGCCTCGTCCACGATCACGAACGCGTCGTGCAGGGAACGGCCGCGGATGTGGGTGAGCGGCAACACCTCGAGGATCCCGCGGTCCAGCACCTCGTCCAGCACGTTCTGCGACACCAGCGCGCCGAGGGTGTCGAACACCGCCTGGCCCCAGGGGTTCATCTTCTCGCCCTGGTCGCCGGGCAGGTAGCCGAGCTCCTGGCCCCCGACCGCGTACAGCGGGCGGAACACCATGATCTTCTTGTGCTGCCGGCGCTCCAGCACGGCCTCCAGGCCCGCGCAGAGCGCGAGCGCCGACTTGCCGGTGCCGGCCCGTCCGCCGAGCGACAGGATGCCGACCTCCGGGTCGAGCAGGAGGTCGATCGCCAGTCGCTGCTCCGCCGAGCGCCCGTGCAGCCCGAAGACGTCGCGGTCGCCGCGCACCAGCTTGACCTCGCCGTCGGCGACCACGCGCCCGAGCGCCGAGCCGCGGTCGGAGTGCACGATGAGGCCGGTGTTGACCGGGAGGCCGTCGACCAGCGGCGTGCGCATCCACTCCTCCTCGTAGAGCGCGCTCATCTGGTCGCTGCCGAGCGATATCTCCGCGAGGCCCGTCCAGCCGCTGTCGACGACCTGCTCGTGCCGGTACTCCTCCGCCGCCAGACCGATCGAGGACGCCTTGACGCGCATCGGGAGGTCCTTGGAGACGACCGTGACCGCCAGGCCGTCGTTGGCGAGGTTCATCGCCACAGCGAGGATGCGCGAGTCGTTGTCGCCGAGCTGCATGCCGCTCGGCAGCACCGACATGTTTGAGTGGTTCAGCTCCACGCGCAGCGAGCCGCCCTCCCCGACCGGGATCGGGAAGTCGAGCCGTTCGTGCTTCACCCGCAGGTCGTCCAGATTGCGCAGCGCCTGCCGCGCGAAGTACCCGATCTCGGGATCGTTGCGTTTCCCCTCCAACTCGCTCACGACGACGACAGGGATGACGACAGCGTGTTCGGCGAACCGGAAGATCGCCTTGGGGTCGGACAGCAGCACCGAAGTGTCGAGCACGTACGTCCGCTCGCTCTGCCGGATGGTGCTGGATGCCGACTCGAACTGCCGGGTTCCTGATTCAGCCACGACCACTCCCACCCCGCCGCTCCGCTTGCGCTGGAGCCGGCGGATCAATGGCGAGCCGGCCAGTTGGGTCTCGAAACGAACTTATGTGGCCGTCTCGATCGGGCGCCGTGCCCGATGAGTCGAAAGTACGCCGAGCCGCCGACACCGCGCGCTCAGACGGGGGCGTGTCGTGTTTCGTTCAGCCGATCTTCACCCCCAGTTATGGGAGGCGCGGGATCAGGCGGCCGAGGCGTAGGAGGTGAACGCGGCGCGCAGCATGTCCAACGTCTCTTCCGTGGTGCCGGCGTGCACGCTCAGGCGGACGTTCGTGCTCCGCACCTTGGCCGACACCCCGTGGTTGAACAGGGAGGCCGCCAGCACGGTGAGCTGCTCGGGCAGCGGCTCCAGCACGACGATCCCGGCCCGCTCCGCGGGGTTGCGCGACGACACCACCGGCACCGCGAACTCGTCCGCGAGGTCGATCACGCGATCCACGAGGTCGGAGATCGCCGCGGAGATCTCCGCGACGCCCACGGCGGCGACCTCCTCCAGCGCCGCGGCGAAACGCGCCTCGGCGACGAGGTCGGGGTTGGAGACGGTGAAGGCCGCCGCGCCCTTCACCGGTTCGAGCACCTCGTCCCACTGCTCGCCCGCGCCGGCACCGACCCAGCCGCTGAACACGGGCGTCAGGTGCTCGATCGCCCGCTCGCTGAGCGCGACGAAGCCGGTCCCCCAGCCCGCCCTGGTCCATTTCTGGCCACCCGAGACGACGACGTCCGCGACCTCGTAGGGGGCGTCGACCACGCCGAAGCCCTGGATGGCGTCGACGATGAGGAGGCGGTCCCCGATCACCTGACGGATTCCGTCGATGTCCGCGAGGTAGCCGGTGCGCGAGTCGACCAGGCTGACCATCACCGCGCTGGTGGAATCGGTGAGCTGCTCCTTGAGCTGAGCGGGCGTGACCCGGCCGTGGTCGGTCTCCAGCCACACCGGCGTCACCACGCGCATCGCCTGCGCGGCACGCACGGCCGCGTAGGTCACGCTCGGGAACTCCGCCCGCGACAGCAGCACATCGCCGCCGGTGAGCCCGAACGCGGCGTGCATCAGCCCGGTGGAGGCGTTCGGCTGGAACGCGAGCTGCTCGGCCGGGAAGCCGGTCAGCGCGGAGATCGCATCGTGGACGCGGTCGGTCTCGACGTTCATCCGGTCGACGGTTCCGAAGCGCGCCTTGGCGAGCGCCGCGTACTGTCCCAGCGCCTCGGCGTGCACCGTCGCCGACAGCGGCCCCACCCGCCCGTAGTCCAGGTACCCGGGCTCCTCGCCGAACCCCGCCGCGAACTCCTCGATCGTCGTCATCGTGACCTCCGGGGACCATCCTGCCGTCGCACCCGCCGACTACGCGAATTATCTGCGTACTCGGGGGTTTTCAGCGGATTTCGCGCGTACTCGACGGCCTTGGACGGCGGCGGTCAGGAGCCGTAGCGACGGTGGCGGCGCGAGAAGTCGCGCATCGCGCGCAGGAAGTCGACCTCGCGCAGGTCCGGGCCGAGCGCCTCCACGAAGTAGAACTCGCTGTGGGCGCTCTGCCAGAGCATGAAGTCGCTCAGCCGCTGCTCGCCAGAGGTGCGGATGACCAGGTCGGGATCGGGCTGGCCTCCCGTGTAGAGGTGCTCGCCGATGAGGTCGGGCGTGAGGAGGTCGGCCAGCGTCTCCAGGCTGCCGCCCTCGGCGGAGTGCGCGGCGACGATGCTGCGCATGGCGTCCGTGATCTCCTTGCGGCCGCCGTAGCCGACCGCGAGGTTGATGTGCAGCCCGGTGTTGCCCGCCGTGCGCTTCTCGGCGTCGGCCAGCGCGGCGACCAGGGGTTCCGGGAGGCCGGTCGAGGAGCCGACGTGCTTGACCCGCCAGTCGCGGTAGCGGGAGAGGTCGTCGGCGAGCTCGGCGATGATCTCGATCAGGTCGGAGAGCTCGGAGCTCGGCCGGTTGGTGAGGTTGTCCGACGACAGCAGGTAGAGCGTCACCACTTCGATGCCGAGGTCGTCGCACCACTCCAGGAACTCGCGCATCTTCGCCGCGCCGGCGCGGTGGCCGTGCGCGACCGTCGTCATCCCCACCTGACGCGCCCAGCGCCGGTTGCCGTCGATGATCATCGCGACGTGCCGTGGCAGCGACTCCGGGCCGAGGCCGGCGATGTCCCGGCGCAGCCGCTTCTGGTACAGGCCGTAGAGCAACCCGTTGGCCGTCTCGGAACTGCGTCTGCTCACGCAGCTACGTTAGCGCCCCCGGCCCGCGCGGTTCTCAGCATCCGACCACCCGTCTCCCCTACTCTTGCTCCATGACTGCGCGAAACGCCCCCGAACCCGAGGACGTCGCTGAGATGCTCGCCGAGCCGGTCGCCGACCTCCCGGCCGCCGACGCCGCCGTCAAGGAGGACGAGTCGCGCGGGCCGCTCCTGCCGAACATCCCGCTCCTGGACGCCTCCCCCGCCAACCCGGCCGAGGTCAAGCCCACCTGGCGCGGCTGGATCCACGCCGGCACGTTCCCGGTGACCATCGCCGCGGGCATCGTGCTGATCTCCCTCGCGCACGGCGGCCCCGCCAAGTGGGCGTCGGCCGTGTTCATGCTGACCTCGATGCTGCTGTTCGGGAACTCGGCGCTCTACCACCGCTTCAACTGGCGGCCGCGCACCAAGATCGTGCTCAAGCGCATCGACCACACCAACATCTTCCTGCTGATCGCCGGCACTTACACGCCGCTCGCCGTGCTCGCCCTCCCATCGCAGAAAGGCATCCTGCTGCTCTGCATCGTGTGGGGCGGCGCGCTGCTCGGCATCGGCTTCCGGGTGTTCTGGATCAACGCGCCGCGCTGGCTGTACGTGCCGATCTACCTGCTGCTCGGCTGGGCGGCGATGATGTACATCGTCGACCTGCTGAACGCCAACGTGGCGATGATGGTGCTGGTCTGCGTCGGCGGGGTGTTCTACACGATCGGCGCGGTCATCTACGGCATGAAGAAGCCGAACCCGTTCCCCGGGGTGTTCGGGTTCCACGAGATCTTCCACACGCTGACGGTGCTGGCGTTCCTCTGCCACTGGACCGCGACGCTGCTGATCGCGATGCACCCCGCTTACAACGGCTGACGCCGGGGCCTTCAGCGGCTGACGCCGCAGCCCGCCGCAGCCGGAGGTCAGGGCCGGGAGTCGCCGTCCGCGTCGTCCTGGCGCTCGCCGTTCTCCGCGTCCAGCTTCTCCGCGATCTCCGCGCGGTACCGCACCCGGCGGATGCGCCGCGTCATGTCGAGGATCAGCAGCACCGCCGCGACCGCGATCAGGAAGGTGACGGTGAAGCCGACGACGCCGGGCGTGACGGAGTCGTCGCTCGGGCCGGAGGTCGGCGACGGCGTCGGAGTCGCGGCCAGCCACACGCCCGCCTTCAGCAGCAGCTCCCCCATCACACGGCCTCCGCGGACACGGTGGACAGGTCGTTGTGGCGCATGGCGGACTTCGCTTTCGGATCGCGTTGTTCAGGAGTCGCGAAGCGCGATTCACAGCTTCGTCTCCTAGTCTTGTCCCAGCCTACCGTCGCCCCGACGGCGGGCCTGAACCAAGCCCTCGAGAGGCGGACGGCGAGTACATGGCACGCGTGACCGAGGCGCCGTCCGAGACCCTCGAATCCCGCTACGGCCGCACCCCGAGCCGCCGCCGCCGCGACCGGTGGCTGCTGATCGGCGGCGCCGTCGCCGTCCTCGCGGTGGTGACCGCCTGGGTGTTCTGGGCCGGCTGGGACAACAACCAGGCCGACCTGCAGGCCACGGACACCGCGTACGTGATCCCCGACGCCCACCACGTGCGGATCACCTTCACCATCAACGCCCAGCCCGGCACCGGCGTCACCTGTGCGATCCAGGCCCTCAATGACGACTACGCGATCGTGGGCTGGCGGATCGTGAGCTACCCCGGCTCGGATTCCCGCGTCACGACGCACACCGAGACGATCCGGACCATCACCCAGAGCAACACCGGTTTGATTAACACCTGCTGGCTGACCTAACATTCTCTGGATACGCCCCGGCCGAGGCCGGGGCGTCTACTTTACCCACCGGTACCAGCCGGCCATCAGCCGAAGCGGCGAATGCCGCCCAGGCGCGAAGGAGTTCATCATGTCCCAGGAGTCTCAGGTCACGTTTCTGACCCAGGACGCGTACGACCGTCTCTCGGCCGAACTCGAGGAGCTCAGCGTCAACGGCCGTAACGAGATCGCGAAGCGCATCGAGGCGGCCCGCGAGGAGGGCGACCTCAAGGAGAACGGCGGCTACCACGCCGCCAAGGACGAGCAGGGCAAGATCGAGGCCCGCATCGTGCAGCTCACCAACCTGCTGCGCAGCGCCACGGTCGGCGAGGCGCCGGAGAGCCACGGCGTCGTGGAGCCGGGAACCGTCATCACCGCGACCATCGCCGGCGACGAGAGCGTCTTCCTGATCGGCAACCGCGAGATCGCGGCCGGCACCGACCTCCCCGTCTACAGCGAGCAGAGCCCGCTCGGCGCCGCCATCCTCGGCCTCAAGGTCGGCGACAAGACGGAGTACACCGCCCCGAACGGCCGTCAGATCCCCGTCGCCATCACCAACGTCGAGACCTACACCGGGCACTGAGCGGCCAGTACGCCCGAATTCAGACCCGAACCCCCAGCGAATAACCTGGCCGCCGAGTACGCAGACAATCTGCGTACTCGGCGGTTTTTTCATTCCTCTTCGAGCACCGGGTCGTACCCGGCGGAGCGGAGCACCTGGATGACCTGCTGACGGTGCTCCCTGCCGCGGGTCTCCACGGAGACATCCAGCTCGACCTGGCTGAGCTGGAGCCCGCTGCCGTGCCGCGTGTGCAGCACCTCCACCACGTTGGCGTTGACGCCGGCGAGGATCTCGGCGATGCGCGCCAGCTGCCCGGGCCGGTCGGGGAGCATGATCGAGAGCCGCAGGTAGCGGTCGGAGGCCGCCAGGCCGTGGGCGATGACGCGCTGCATCAGCAGCGGGTCGATGTTGCCGCCGGAGAGGATCGCGACGACCGGCCCGGCCGCGTCGTCCACCGGGACGAGGCCCGCGAGGATCGCGGCCACGCCGACCGCGCCGGCCGGCTCGACCACGAGCTTCGCGCGCTCCAGCAGCACCAGCAGTGCGCGGGCGATGTCGTCCTCGGTGACGGTGACCACGGCGTCCACCGCCTCGCGGATGATCTCGAAGTTCAGGATGCCCGGCTTGCTGACCGCGATGCCGTCGGCGATGGTCGCCACGAGGCCGATCTCGGTCGGCTCGCCCGCGGCGAGCGAGGCCGGGTAGGCGGCGGCGTTGGCCGCCTGCACGCCGATCACCCGGACGGTGCGCCCCTCTCGGGCCGCTCGCTGCTTGACCGCGCTCGCCACACCCGAGATGAGGCCGCCACCGCCGATCGGCACGACGATCGTGTCGACGTCGGGCACCTCGTCGAAAATCTCGAGCCCCAGGGTCCCCTGACCGGCGATCACGTCCGGGTGGTCGAACGGCGGGATGAGCACCGCTCCCGTCTCGGCGGCGAAGTCGGCGGCCGCGCGCAGCGTCTCGTCCACGATGCTGCCGCTGAGCACGACGTCCGCGCCGTACGCGCGGGTCGCCTGGAACTTGGGGATGGCCACGCCCACCGGCATGAAGATCGTGGCGTGGATGCCGAGCTCGCGGGCGGCGAAGGCGACGCCCTGCGCGTGGTTGCCCGCGGAGGCGGCGACGACGCCGCGTGCCCGCTCCGCGGCGGTCAGCTTGGAGAGCCGGTTGTACGCGCCGCGGATCTTGTACGACCCGGTGCGCTGCAGGTTCTCGCACTTGAGGATGACCGGGGCGCCGAGCACATCGGTCAGGTAGCGGGAGGTCTCCAGCGGCGTGGGCTGCGCGACCCGGGCCACGATCGCGCGCGCCGCCTGAATCTCGTCCAGGGCGGGGCCGGCGAACGGGGTGCGCGTCGGATCGGTCGCGGTATCCACTCGCACAGCCTACTCGTGGTCGTATACCGCTGACTGTATGCGACGGCTGCGCCCACGCGTCCGCCGGGGCCGGGGAACGGTCTCCCAGATCGCACCCTCAGGAGCCGCGGTGGCCTCCGGAGGCCGCGACCGCCAGGCTCCCGACGACACGTAGTGCACCATCACGTTGAGCACCGCGACGAACGGGACCGCGAAGAGCGCGCCGGGGATCCCGGCCAGCAGCGAGCCCGCGGCGACCGCCAGGACGACCGCGAGCGGGTGCACCTTCACCGCCGTCCCCATGATCAGCGGCTGGAGGACGTGCCCCTCGACCTGCTGCACGACCAGCACGACGGCGAGCATGATGAGCGCGAAGACCCAGCCCTTGAAGACGAGCGCGACGAACACGGCGATCGCACCGGTGAGCACCGCGCCGACGATCGGGATGAACGACCCGAGGAAGACCAGCACGGCGATCGGCAGCACCAGCGGCAGGCCGAGGAAGAACGCGCCGAGGCCGATGCCGAGCGCGTCGATGGAGGCGACGAGCACCTGCACCTTGGCGAAGTTCCGGAGGGTCAGCCAGCCGGCCTGTCCCGCGCCGTCGACCGCGGCCCGGGCGTTCTTCGGGAAGATCCGCACGATCCAGCCCCAGATGCTGCGGCCGTCGATGAGGATGAACAGCACGCTGAACACCGTCAGCAGAGCGCCGGTCAGCACGTGGCCCAGCGTGGAGCCGATCGAGAGCGCCCCGGAGATGTAGACCTGGCTGTCCTTCTGCAACGACGACCAGAGCGACTGGAACGCCTCGTCGAGCTGGACCGTGGTGAGACCGAGCGGGCCGGTGGTCAGCCAGCTCCGGAACTGGTCGAACGCCGCCACCGATTGGGCCTGGAGGTCGTGGCTCTCGCGCGTGACCTGCCAGATCGCGACGGAGAACAGGCCGCCGACGACCACGATCAGCGTCAGCAGCGTGGTGAGGATCGCCAGCCAGCGCGGCCAGCGGTGACGGACCAGGAGGTCCTTGAACGGGACGAGCAGGGCGCCGAGGAGCACTGCGATCAGGACCGGGACGACGATCAGACTGAGCTGGACGACGAGGAAGACCACGACCGCGATGACGGCGCCGATGACCAGCAGCCGCCACGACCAGGCCCCGGCCAGGCGGACGCCGCGCGGGAGGGAGGCGTCGATCGGGGCGGTGTCGCCGGCCCTCGGCCCGGTGCTCGACGCCACGCTCGACTCCGCGCCCGACTCGATGTCGCGGCGACGCCTCAGAAAGCGCGCCCGGGCCCGCGGGGCGGACGGACTCTGCGGAGCGTCGCTCTCTGCCATGCCCGCCAGTCTAGGTGGGCGTCGGCGCCGTTCCTGTGGAAACGCTCAGGGAATCCGGGAGGCCGGTGCGGCCCGCCCTCCCGCGTCGCCACGCCGCCCTAGTCTGTGGCCGATCCCTCATGACTGCACCACCGCTCCACCCCGCCACGCCTGCCACCACCACCACCGGACGCCGGCTCCTGCTCCGCCTCCCTCCGAACTGGCGGCCGCCGTCGCGGCTCGGGACGGCGCTGATCGCCGTCGTCTTGTTCCTGGTCGTGTTCGGCCTCCTGATGGTGCTCTCGTCGTCGTCGATCGAGTCGCACGCCGACGGCAACGGGTTCTTCGGGCGGTTCTGGTCGCAGTGGGTCTTCTGCGGCGTCGGGATCGGCCTGCTGCTGCTCGTCCCCGCCCTGTCGCGGCGCACCATCCAGCGGGCGGCGACCGTGCTGCTGCTCGTGGCGTGTGTCCTCCAGCTCCTGGCGATCACGACTCCGCTCGGTGTGCAGATCGGCGACAACACGAACTGGATCCGGCTCGGCCCGGTCACCGGTCAGCCGTCGGAGGGGATCAAGCTCGGTCTGGCCGTCTGGCTCGGCACGGCGCTGGGCGCGCGCGGCGTCGACCCCGCGGACGGCCGCACCCTGGCCCGGCGGACGCTGCCCGTCGTCCTCCCCGCGCTGCTCCTGGTGCAGCTCGGCGGCGACCTCGGCACGACCGTCGTCATGGCCGCCTTCACCCTCGGCGCCTGCTACTTCGCGGGCGCGCGCCTGCGGCACATCGGCCTCGCGCTCGGCGTCGTCGCGATCGCCGCGCTGCTCCTGGCACTGTCGAGCGAGACCCGCCGGGGCCGCGTCTTCGCGTTCTTCGGCGGCACGAGCTCGGTCAACCCGGACGTGGACTGGCAGGTGAACAACGCGCACTACGCGCTGGCGACGGGCCGGCTCTGGGGCGTCGGCCTCGGCAACTCGCACGCGAAGTGGTCGTGGCTGCCCTCCGCCGACACCGACTTCATCTTCGCGGTGATCGGCGAGGAGCTGGGCCTGCTCGGCGCCGCCCTCGTCCTCGCGCTGTTCGCGGCGCTCGGCCTGATCATGGTGGCGATCGTGCGCACCACGCCTGACCCGGTGGCCCGCGTCACCACCGGCACCGTGCTGGTCTGGCTCGTCTTCCAGGCGTTCGTGAACATCGCCGTCGTGCTCGGGCTGCTGCCGGTGCTCGGCGTGCCGCTGCCGTTCATCTCGGCCGGCGGCACCGCGATGGTCGCTTCCCTCGCCGCGACGGGGGTGGTGCTCTCGTTCACGCGCGCGGAACGGCCGGAGCGCGCGATCACCGGACCGCGCGCTCCGCTCGTGGGATAGCCGTCAGGGTTCGAACACCAGCGGCGGATACTCGATGGAGGTCGAGAACCACTGCCAGCCCGGCCCCGCGGATGTCTGCTGGATCGAGGCGTAGGTCACCTGGCCCGGCGGGACGTTGCTGAGGCCGACCGAGACCGAGACGTTGCCGTTGACGGTCTTCACGCCCGCGCCGGTCACGGTGCCCGCTCCCGCGTAGCCTCCCACCGAGAGCGACACCGGGCCGCTGGTGGCGATGAGGAACTCGATGACATAGCTCGCGACCGCCGTCGCTCCGTAGGCTCCGGGGTCGAAGTGCACGGAGACGCCCGGTCCGCCGGACGGCACCTGCCGGAAGCTGAACGACGCGTACGGCGTGCCGGTGGTGTCGGTCTGCAGGATGTCGGACGCGATCAGCGTCAGGTTGGTGCGGCCCTTCCCGACCGTGTGGGTCGGACTGATGGTGTCGATGGGGAAGAAGAAGGGCGGCCAGTGCAGGATGTCGCCCGGTCGGATCCGAGTGAGCACGTCGCTCGGCGAGAGGGTCTTCACGAAGGATGAGGGGTCGATGGCGTCTGTGTACTCGGCGTCCGCCCCCGGGACGATGCCAGACATGAGGATTACTCTACTGACGCCGCCCCGGGTGTGCGACCGTGCCTGCACGGACCCCGGAGAGGAGGAGCACCGGACACCCCTCCCCTCCGCCGAGCGGTCAGCGGCTCGTCGGCCGACGCCGGAGAATGGCGACGATGACCACGCCCGCCACCGCGAGGAACCCCGCAGTGCCCGCGAGCACACCGGTCCAGGCGCCGTCCGAACCGGTCGCGGCGAGCCGGCCGCCAGTCGCCTTCACAGTGCTGTCGGTCACCGTCACGGTGGGCTGCTTCACTCCGTCCGATCCGTTCGGCTCGGGGGCGGGAGTCACGATGTCGCCCTCTTCCTCGTCGGGCTCGAGTCCCTCATCCGCCATCGGCACGACGTGCACGATGATCGAGCGCTGGACGGCCTGCAGCCCGCTTTGATCCTGCGCGGTGAGGATCAGGATGTAGTCGCCCAGCGCGGTCGGGGTCCAGTCGAACGTGGCGGTCGCCGGATTGCCCGCTACCGGATTGAGAACCGCGCCCGTCGGCAGCTGAAGGATGGCGAGGGTCACGATGTCGCCGACATCCGGATCCGACGCCTGGATCCCGAAGGAGACGGGGAAGCCGATGGCGACCGAGATCTCGGTGCCGTCCGCCGGTGTGGGGGCGTCGAAGACCGGTGCGGCATTGCTCACATCGTCGGACAGGCGAATGAAGAAGTCGATCGGCAGAGTCGCCACCAGAACCCCACCCACGTACTCTTCGACGACGACCTGCGTGGAGTAGAACGAGAAACCGGTGGCATTCACGCGCGCTCCCGTGGTGTCCCAGGTGTAGACACCGGTGACGGGGTCGATCTCCGCCGCCGACAGCGCGTGGGGAGGGCCCGGCTGCGATACGACGCCCGACTCTGCGGACGTCGCCATCCGATAGCGGAGCTCTGACCCGGGCGTACCACCGATCGCGGGGATGCGGAACGCACACACAGCTCCGATCGGGCAGTCGACGATGGGCGAGATCGCACTGCTGGGACTGGCCTGCGCCTTGACGAGATCGACCGTGGTCGTGAGGATGCTGGAACCGTCGCCGTTGTTGATGTGCGCAGGGACGAAAGTCGACAGCAATCGCTGAATCTCACGGAGAATGGGCCCTCGGTCGCGTACTCATGCGTGAGCGTGGTTTCCGCCGTCAGCACATCGTTGACGCTGTCCAGGGTGCTGACGGTGAATCGGACGAGCCCCACGGTCGCCCCATCGCCGTAGCTGAGGCTTCCCGCGGAGATCGTGGCCCCGGGCGCTGCGGAGATGAAGGCGCTCGCGCGGGTCGAGAGGGTGAGATGGAACATCACAGTGTTCCCGGTCGTGACGTGCCACTCGATCTGGTCGGCTCGGTAGTGCGTGGCCTGGGCCGTTTCGTTCGACGCCGCGAGGCCGCCTGCGGCGAGGAGCAGGCCGGTGAACGTGCCCACGGCGGCGAGGGCGATGGCGCGAAGGCGCCGCCCTCTCGTTTTGGTGCTGGTGATCATGCACCAAATTGTATGGCGTCAGACCGACATTTCAATTTCTATCGTGAGATTCCAGTGTCTTTCGCGACGGTGACCGGGGTACCCGAGAGCACGAGGTGCACGCGCTCTCCGGGTGTGGGCAGGTCGCGCGCGCTGTGCTGGACGGCCAGCTCCGATCCGTCCACCAGCCGAACGCGCGTGCGCCGCAGCGCGCCGAGGAAGCTGGTCGTGAGCACCTCCGCCGGCACCCCCTCCGGAGCGAGCAGCACGTCCTCCGGCCGCACGAAGGCGGTCACCTGGCCGTCGGCGACCGGCGCGGCGAGCGGGACGGTCTGCCCGAGCACCCGCAGCGCACCGCCGGAGACGACACCGGGAACCCGGTTGGTCAGCCCCACGAACTCCGCCACGAACGCGGTCGCCGGCCGGTGGTACAGCTCCTCCGGCGTGCCGATCTGCTCGATCGCGCCCGCGCGCATGACCGCGACCCGGTCGGCGACGGCGAGCGCCTCCTCCTGGTCGTGCGTCACGAAGAAGGTCGTGATCCCGAGCTCGGTCTGGAGGCGGCGGATCTCCTCGCGGAGCTGCACGCGCACCTTCGCGTCCAGTGCCGACAGCGGCTCGTCGAGCAGCAGCACCCGCGGTTCGGTGACCAGTGCGCGGGCGAGCGCCACGCGCTGCTGCTGGCCGCCGGAGAGCTGGTGGGCGTAGCGGTCGGCATGGTGGTCGAGCCCCACGAGCTCCAGCGCCTCCGCCGCGCGACGCCGCCGTTCACCGGCGGCGACCTTGCGCATCCGGAGCCCGAACTCGACGTTCTGGCCGGAGGTCAGGTGCGGGAACAGCGAGTACGACTGGAACACCATCCCCAGGTCGCGCCGGTTGGTCGGCTCGTCGGTGACGTCGCGGCCGTCGATGACGACGCGGCCGGAGTCGACGCGCTCCAGCCCGGCGAGCGCCCGCAACGCGGTGGTCTTGCCGCAGCCGGAGGGCCCAAGCAGGGCGATGAACTCCCCCGGGCGCGCCGCCAGCGAGAACCCGGCGAGGCCGGCGCCGCCGCCGAAGTCGCGCACGACCCCGTCCAGTTCGACGGTAGAGCCGACCCGGGAGCCGGCGACAGTGGATTCGAGGACGGTCATGGGGTGCCTTTCACGGGACGCCGCGCACGGCGGCGGGCGCCGACGACACGGTCGACGACGACGAGGAGGACGAACGCGAACACCAGCGCCAGCAGCGCGAAGATGACCGCGACGAACGGATCGGACTGGGAGACCAGCAGCAGCGAGGTCTGCAGGTTCACCCGGCTGAGCAGGGACGCGATCGTGAATTCGCCGAGAACGACGGCGACGGAGAGCGCGGAGGCGGCGAGGATGCCGCGGCGCAGGTTCGGCGTCAGCACCCGCCAGAACACCGCGCCCCAGCCGGCGCCGAGGGAGCGGGCGGCCTCGCTCAGCGTCACCAGGTCGACCGCCGCGACGTTGCTCTGGATGGCGCGGTAGGCGAACGGGAGCACGGTGATGCCGTAGGCGAACGCCAGCGTCCACGCCCCCGATCCGAAGATCGAGGTCACGACCGCGTAGGTCGGCGCCAGGCCCACCACCATCACGATCGCCGGGATCATGATCGGCAGCAGGCAGACGGCCTCCAGCAGGCGTCGCAGCTGGGGAAAGCGCAGCTCGACCAGCACGATGGTCGGCAGCAGCACCAGCAGGACGATCGCCACCGTGACGACGGCGAGCACGAGCGAGTTGCCGAGCCCCTGGTACACGCGGTCGTAGAGCGTGGTCCCGCCGCTGAACACGCCGGCCCAGCGGTCGAAGCTGTACACCCCGGGCTTCGCCGTGCGCAGCGTGAACTCCAGCATCGAGAACAGCGGGATGAGGAAGAACGCGCCGAGGACCACCCAGATCACCGTGCGCACGACCGGGCCCGGCCCGAGCCGGAGCGGAGCGCCGCCGCTCACCGCTGCCACCGCGCGGTCCGGCGCACGAGCGCCGAGTAGGCGAGCATCACGAGGATCATCACCACGAGCATCCCGAGCGCCATCGAGCCGGCCAGGTTCGCGCGGCCGAGCACGGTCTCGGAGATGAGGGCCTGGCGGATCTGCAGCGACACGATGTTGTTGGCCTGGCCGACGAGGGCGGCGGCCGTCGCGTACGACGAGAAGGCGTTGGCGAACAGCAGGAGCAGGCTGCCGAGGAACGACGGCAGCAGGATCGGGCCGCCGACCCGGGTCCAGTAGGTCCAGCGCGTGCCGCCGAGCGTGGCGGTCGCCTCCAGCCACTGCGGGCGCAGGCCCTCCAGCGCCGGGAGGAAGGTGATGACCATGAGCGGGATCTGGAAGTACAGGTACGGGAGGATGAGGCCAGGCACCGTGTAGAGCCAGACGCCGTTCGCGTAGATGTTCACGTGGAAGGCGTTGCGCAGCAGCACGGTCACCAGGCCCTGCGCGCCGATGGTGGCGATGAAGGCGAACGCCAGCATCACGCCGCCGAACTGGGCGAGCACGCTGCTGGCGGAGTCGACGAGCGAGCGTCCGACGCCGCCCGGCCGGGAGCCCAGCATGGCGAAGCAGAGCGCGGCTCCGGCGACCGCGCCGACGACGGCGGTCACCGCGGAGAGCCAGAAGGCGCCGAAGAACGACCCGGCGATGGCGGGCTCCGCGAGGCCGGTGATGTTGGACCAGGTGAAGCGGCCATCGCCGTCCACGAAGCCGCTCCCCACCGCGACCAGCGTGGGCACGGCGAGGAAGACGACGACGTAGAGGGCGAACGGGGTCAGGCCGAGCGCGGCGGCGAGGCCGCGGCGCCGGCGGCCGGAACCAGGTGCGGGCGCCGACGACGGCTGCCGCCGGGAGTCGCTCGAGACGATCCCGGCGGCAGCGTCGGCCAGCGGTGTGGCGATGGTCTCCGTCATCAACCGACCGCGTTGGCCCACTTGGCGTTGAGGAGCGTGCCGGCGTCGGTGGCCTGCTTGTCCGTCATCACGGCCGTCTTGTCGAGCTTGCCCGGGAAGTCCTTGGTGTCGAGCGTTCCGGCCTTCTCCATGGCGTCGACGCGGACCGGGTAGGCGCCGCCCTTCAGCCAGGCGTTCTGGGCGGCGTCGCTGTAGAGGTACTCCTCCCAGAGGCGCGCGGCCGCGGGGTGCGGCGCGTCCTTGTTAATGGCCTGGTTGTAGTAGCCGACGTACGCGGTGCCCGGGAGGACGACGTACTTCCAGTTCACGCCGCCCGACTTGATGGTGGCGGAGGTGGTGTAGCCCTTCTGGTTGAACGACCAGTCGAGCAGCACAGGGGTCTCGCCGGAGGCGATGGTGTTCGGCTTGCCGTCGGCGGCGTTCCAGTTGCCCGCGGCCTTCAGCTTGGTGAACCAGTCGATGCCCGGGGTCAGGTCGTCCAGCGTTCCGCCGTTCTGGAGGTCGGCGTAGGCGACCGCGCCGGCCGCGGCTGCGGCCTGGGTCGGGTTGCCGTTGAGCGCGACGGCGCCCTTGAACTCGGGCTTCAGCAGGTCGGAGAACTTCTTCGGCGCGGTCTTGATCTTGTTCGCGTCGTAGCCGACGGACATGACGCCGTAGTAGCCGACCTTCCAGAGGCCGTCCTTGTCCTTCTGCGCGGCCGGGATGTCATCGAAGCCGGTCGGCTTGTAGGGGGCGAAGTACTGCGTGTTCGCCAGCGCCACCGACGAGCCGATGTCGAAGGTGTCCGGAGCGGTGTCCTGGCCCTTCAGCTTCTTGGCGGCGTCGATCTCCTCCTGGCTGGAGGCGCTGTCCTGGCTCGGGTTGATCGTGATGCCGTACTTCTTGGTGAAGCCGTCGAAGATCTCCTGGTAGTTGGCCCAGTCGCCGGGCGTGGCGATGATGTTGAGGCTGCCCTCCTTCTTCGCGGCGGCGACCAGGGCCGACATGCCGCCGGCGGAGGCGACGTCGGTGGCCGAGGCGGCCGAGGTGGCGGCGGCGGTGGTGCTGGCGCCGGCGCCGCCGGAGCAGGCGGCGAGCGAGAGGGCGACGACGGTCGCCGCTGCGGCGAGTCCGGCGACGCGGGCGCGCGTGGTGATCACGGAATGTCCTCCAGGTCGGGTTGAGGGCCGGGCTGTGCGACCCGGCTCCTCGCCACGGTATGGAGGCTGGGATACGAGTGGCCCAGCGGGGAGTGACCATCGGGTGAACGAGGGGTGTCGGACGTTGCCGCTAAGGTCGATCCGTGGTCGAACAGCTCTCCCCCGCCCTCGCGCGCCGCATCGCGCTCGCCGCCCAGGGCTTCGGGCGCCCGCGCCCGGCCTTGGTGGGAACGCGGCAGCTCAACGGGCTGATCGACCGGCTCAACCTGCTGCAGATCGACTCGGTCAACGTGTTCGAGCGCAGCCACTACCTCCCGGCGTTCGCGCGGCTGGGAGCGTATGACCGCAGCCTGCTCGACCGGCTGACGTTCGACGCGCGCGGCCCGCACACCGAGTACTGGGCGCACGAGGCCGCCTTCGTGCGCAAGGAGGACTGGTCGCTGTTCGGGTGGCGCATGCGCCGGTACCGGGAGCGCTACGCCACGGGCAACGCCTGGTTCGCCGCCCACGAGACCACCCTGTCCTGGCTGCGCAGCGAGCTCGCCGCCAAGGGCCCGCTCGCCGCGAGCGAGATCGAGCACGACGCCAACCGGCGTTCCGGGCCGTGGTGGGGCTGGTCGGAGGTCAAGCGCGCCCTGGAGCGGATGTTCCTGTTCGGGGAGGTCGCCATCGCCGGCCGCACGCGCTTCCAGCGCCGCTACGGACTGGTGGAGGACGTCCTCCCGGCGAGCGTGCTCGACCGCACGGTGGACGACGCCGACGCCATCCGCGAGCTGCTGCGCCGTTCGGTCGTCGCCCACGGCATCGGCACGCTCCGCGACTTCGCGGACTACTACCGGCTGAAAGGCCCGGCCGTCGCGGTGGCGATGGAGGAGCTGGCCGACGCCGGCGAGGTCATCCCGGTGCAGGTGAAGGGCTGGACCGGGGCGGGCGACCGGCCCGTGAAGGCCTGGATCCACCGCGACGCCCGGAAACCCCGGAGCATCGACGCCACCGCGCTGCTGTCGCCGTTCGACCCGGTGGTCTGGTTCCGCGACCGGGCGCTGCGGATGTTCGGCTTCCACTACCGCATCGAGATCTATACGCCCGCCCCGCAGCGGGTCTACGGCTATTACTCGCTGCCCATTCTGCTGGACGACGAGCTGGTCGGCCGCATCGACCTGAAGAGCGACCGGCAGGCCGGGGTGCTGCGGGTGCAGTCCGCGTGGACGGAGGCCGGCGACGGCGGCCGGGTGGCCGAGCGCCTGGTCCCCCTGCTCGGAGAGACGGCGGCCTGGCAGGGCCTCGGCGGTGTGGAGGTCGCAGCCGGCGCGCGCGGCGACCTCGCGCCCATGGTCGCCGCGGAGCTGCCCCGGCTCGGGCGCGCCGGCATCTGAGGACCGTCTCTCGCGGGGAGACCCGGTGCGGGGGTAAGGTGCGGGGCATGAGTTCACCGCTGGAGTACCTGGACGCCGACGACGCCGACGAGGCCGACTTCGAACAGCCCATGCGCGAGCTCTTCGCCTACCGCGACGGCGAACGCTGGCTCGACGGCATCGTGACCGGGGTCAAACGGGGCGCGGACGGCCGCGCGCACGTCCAGTTCGACAACCGGATGTGGGTGACGACCGACGACGTGCGCGAGTCCAGCCACTACATCGCGGTGCTGCTGAACCCCGACTCCTCGGTCTACGCGGAGGTCATCGCCGGCTACCGCGACGGTGCCCCCGCCGAGCTCATCCGCGACATCGACGTGATCGACGGCGCGAACAACGCCGGCACCGAGTGGCGCCCCCTCGACGAGCCCGCCGTCGGCACCCGCGTCCGCTACCGTTACACCGGCACAGCCGAACTCGAGGCCGCCGAGGCCTGACCCCGCGCGCCCACGCACGCAGCCAGCCAGCTCTTCCTCACTTTCTCCCGCAACACGCCGTGCGCGGGCGGGAGAAAGTGAGGAAGCGATGGCTGCTTAGAAGGTGGAGCCCATCTTCTCGAGGCGGTCGACGCGCTCGGGGATGGGCGGGTGCGTCGAGAACAGCCGGCTCGTCAGGCTGGGCTTGAGCGGCTCCGCGATCCACAGGTGCGCCATGCTGCTGTTCTGGCGGCGCATCGGCCGGCCGTAGTCCTGCAGCTTCAGCAGCGCGCTGGCGAGCGCGTCCGGGTGGCGCGTCGTCATCGCCCCGGTGGCGTCGGCGAGGTACTCGCGCTGGCGGGAGACCGCGAGCTGCACGAGCGTCGCCACCAGCGGCGCGATGATCGCCGCGACCAGCCCGAACACCAGCACGATCGGGTTGCCGCCCCCGCCGTTGTTGTTGTTGCGGTTGTTGCCGCCGAAGAAGGCCATCCGCAGGAAGATGTCGGCGATGAGGCCGATCGCGACCGTGAGGCCGAAGACGATCATCGACAGCCGGATGTCGTAGTTGCGCACGTGCCCGAGCTCGTGGGCCATGACGCCCTCCAGCTCGGCGTCGTTCATGATGTCGAGCAGGCCGGTGGTCGCGGCGACCGACGCGTGCTGCGGGTCACGGCCGGTGGCGAAGGCGTTCGGCGCCGGGTCGTCGATGATGTAGACCGCCGGCATGGGCGTCCCGGTCGTGATCGAGAGGTTCTCGACCACGTTCCAGAGCCGCGGATTGTCGGCCTTGGTGATCGGAACCGCTCCGGACATGCTGAGCGCCTGGCTGGAGGCCATGAAGTACTGGAACACGGCGTAGACGACGGCGCCGATCCCGACCCAGGCCAGGATCGCCCAGCTGTTGTAGATGACCGAGAACAGCCAGCCGAGCGCACCGATGAGGATCAGGAACAGCAGGATGATGAAGACGGTGTTGCGCTTGTTCCTGGCGATAGCCCTGTACATCGACGCCCTAGAACTGAACGCGCGGCGGCTCGGCGATCGCCGCCAGGTTGTCGACCTCGAAGAAGTCGCGCTCGCTGAAGCCGAGACGGCGCGCGAACAGGCTGTTCGGGAAGACCTTGATCTTGGTGTTGAACTCGCGCACGCCACCGTTGTAGAACCGGCGCGAGGCCTGGATCTTGTCCTCGGTGTCGACCAGGTCGGCCTGCAGGCGCAGGAAGTTCTGGCTCGCCTGGAGCTGCGGGTAGGCCTCCGCCACGGCGAAGATGCTCTTCAGCGCGGTCTGCATGTGCCCCTCGGCCGCGGACGCCTCACCCGGCGTCTGCGCCGACAGCGTCTCTGCGCGCGCCTTGGTCACCGACTCGAAGACCCCGCGCTCGTGCGCGGCATAGCCCTTGACCGTCTCGATCAGGTTCGGGATGAGGTCGGCACGACGCTTGAGCTGCACCGTGATGTCGCTCCACGCCTCGTCGACCCGCACCTTGAGCGTGACGAGCGAGTTGTACGTGGCCCAGAAGTAGATTCCGATGATCGCGACGAGCACGACGACGATGATGACCGGAATGAGCCATTCCATTGCGGGAACTCCTAAGCGTGTATGCGCCGATCGACTGCGCTGAACAGCATCCTAACCGGGACCGATGCGGCTCCCACGGGCTTCCCATCACACTCGAAGCAACCGCAATGCGGATGGACAGGGCACCCGGTCCGGGGTGCACAATGGCACACGTGAGTGAGCTCGCCGAACGCCGCAGGCGGGGCCGGCCGCGCAAGGAGCGCGGGGCGGCCTCCACCCGTTCGGCCATCGTGCGGGCGGCCGCCGAGGAGTTCACCGAGCGCGGCTACGAGGCGGCCTCGCTGCGCGCCGTCGCCCGGCGGGCGGGTGTCGACTCCGCGCTCGTCCACCACTACTTCGAGGACAAAGCCGACCTGTTCGCCGCCACGCTGGAGGCGCCGATCCGCCCGGACCGGGTGCTGACCGTCCTGCTCGCCGCCCCGCGGCAGCAGGTCGGCGAGACACTGGTGCGCTACCTGCTCACCCAGCTGGAGGACGAACGCGCCGCCGGGCGGATCGTGCTCATCCTGCGCACGGCGCTCAGCAGCGGCCCGGGCACGCGGATGCTGCGCGAGTTCCTGACCCGCGAGGTGTTCGCGCGGCTCGCGGCGCTGACGCACACCGACGACGCCGAGCTGCGCGCCGACCTGGCCGCCGCGCAGATCGCCGGGCTGCTGATGACCCGTTACGTGCTGAAGCTGGAGCCGATCGCGAGCGCCGGGCCCGACGAGCTCGCCAGGCGGGTGGGGCCGGTGATCCAGTGGCATCTGTTCGGGGATGTTGACGGCGGGGATATTGACGGCGGGCACGGTCCGGGCGAATAATTCATCACATGATGAATTCATCGTCGGGCGCCGGGGACGGCCTCGTCGCGGACTCCGCCGTCGTCATCGACGGCCTGCGCGTCAAGCGCGGCCGGACGACCGTGCTGGACGGCCTCGACCTGCACATCCCGCGCGGCCAGGTCGTGGGCCTGCTCGGGCCGAGCGGCTGCGGCAAGACGACGCTGATGCGCTCGATCGTCGGCGTGCAGCGCGTGGCGGGCGGCCGCGTGGAGGTCCTCGGCCAGCCGGCCGGCTCGGCCGTCCTCCGGCACCGCGTCGGCTACGTGACGCAGGCCGCGAGCGTCTACGACGACCTGACGGTGCGACAGAACCTGGCCTACTTCCGCAGCGTGCTCGGCGCCGGCAAGGAGGACGTCGAGCGCGCCATCGAGGCCACCGACCTCGGTCCGAACGCCGGGCAGCTCGTCTCGACGCTTTCGGGTGGCCAGCGCAGCCGGGTGTCGCTCGCCGCGGCGCTCCTCGGCTCCCCCGACCTCCTGGTGCTGGACGAGCCGACGGTCGGCCTCGACCCGCTCCTGCGCGTGGAGCTGTGGGGCCTGTTCCACCGGCTGGCGGACGGCGGCACCAGCCTCCTGATCTCCAGCCACGTCATGGACGAGGCGACCCGCTGCGACCGGCTGCTGCTGATGCGGGAGGGCGCCATCCTCGCCGACACGACCCCCGAGGAGCTGCTGACGGAGACCGGCGCGGCGGACGCGGAGGGCGCGTTCCTGACGCTGCTGCGGCGGCGCCATCCACGCCACGCGCTGGGCGAGGGCGCGGAAGACGCCGATCCCGAGGAGACCGAGCCCGAAGAGACCGAACACGGGGAGGCCGCGCGATGAACCCCACCCGCACCCTCGCCACGGCCGGCCGCGTGCTCACGCAGATCCGGCACGACCCGCGCACGATCGGTCTGCTGATCGTCGTCCCGAGCCTCCTGATCGGCCTGGTGGCCTGGATCTTCACGAACACGCCGGTGTTCGCCACGATCGGTCCGGCCATCGTGGCGCTGTTCCCGTTCATCGTCATGTTCCTGGTGACCAGCATCACGACGCTGCGGGAGCGCCGCACCGGCACGCTCGAACGGCTGCTGTCGATGCCGCTCGGCCGGGGCGACTTCATCCTCGGCTACACCCTCGCCTTCGGGCTGCTCGCGATCGTCCAGTCGCTGGTCGCGGTCGGCTACGCCGTCTGGGTGTGCGGTCTGGAGATCAAGGGCGACCCGTGGCTGATGGTGGCGGTCGCCGTCACCGACGCCGTGCTCGGCAGCACCCTCGGCCTGTTCGCGAGCGCGTTCGCGCGCACCGAGTTCCAGGTCGTGCAGTTCATGCCGGTGATCGTGTTCCCGCAGATCCTGCTCGGCGGCATCTTCATCCCGCGCGACCAGCTCCCGGACGGCCTCCGCCAGATCAGCGACTGGCTGCCGCTCTCGCACGCCGTCGACGCGCTGAACGCCGTCTCCACGAACTCGCACGACGCCGCCTACATCGGAGGCCAGCTCCTCATCATCGGCGCGTTCGCCGTCGCCGCCGTCATCGTCGGCGCCCTCACCCTCCAGCGCCGCACCCCCTGAGCAATCCGTTCCGGAGTTGTGCACGCCGGAGCACGGCGTGTCGCGTACAGAAGTCCGGAATGGATCGCTGGGGTCAGGGGCCGAGGACGCGGCGGAGGTAGGCGTTCTCGAAGCGGCGGTCGGGGTCGAGGCGGTCGCGTGCGGCGAGGAAGTCGTCGAAGCGCGGGTACGACTCATGCAGCGAGTCGGCGTCCCGGTTGTGGAGCTTGCCCCAGTGCGGGCGGCCCGCGTACGCCGTCATGATGTCCTCGACGGCGGTGAAGTACTCGGTCGGGTCCTCCCGGTAGTAACGGTGCACCGCGATGTAGCCGCTCTCGCGTCCGTACGCCGTCGACAGCCAGTTGTCGTCGGCCGCGGCCGAGCGCACCTCCACCGGGAAGGAGATGCGCCAGCCTTTCCGCTCGATGAGCGCCTTCACCTCGGCGAGCGCGCCCGGCACGGCCTCCCGCGGGAGCGCGTACTCCATCTCCCGGAAGCGCACGGTGCGGTTGGTGACGAACACCCGCGGGGAGTGGTCGGTGAAGTCGCGGTTGCCGGTGAGCTTCTGGGCCAGCCGGCTGAACGGCGGGATGATGCCCGGCGCTAACGTCCCGACCGCGCAGACGCCGCGGTAGACCCCGTTGGCGAGCAGTTCGTCGTCCACCCAGCGGCCGGCGACAGACAGCGGGGCGCGCGGCTCGGTGAGGGGCAGCCGGGTGTTGGTCTTGGTCAGGCCGGTCTCGGTGTGCGGGAACCAGTAGAACTCGAAGTGGTCCTCCCGGGCCGAGCGCTCCAGGTAGCTGTCGAGCACCTGCTGCAGCGGCTCGGGACGCTCGACCGCGTGGAGCAGGTAGCCCGGCACACACTGGATCGTCACGTCCACGATCACCGCGAGCGCGCCGAGTCCGAGGCGGACGGCCGGCAGCAGCTCGGCGTTCTCGTCCTCGCTGACCGTGAGCAGCTCGCCGGTGCCGGTGACGAGGGTGACCGCGACGATCTGGGTCGCCAGGCCGCCGAAGGAGCCTCCGGTGCCGTGGGTGCCGGTGGACGTCGCGCCCGCGATGGTCTGCCGGTCGATGTCGCCCATGTTCTGCAACGCCAGCCCGTACGGGCGCAGCAGACGCGGGAGCTGGTGGAGGTGCGTGCCCGCGGCGAGGCGCACCCGGCCGCGTTCGAGGTCGACGTCGAGGACGCCGCTGACGTCCTCCAGGTCGAGCAGCACGCCGGGCGCCGCCGCGATCCCGGTGAAGCTGTGCCCGGCGCCGACGGCTTTGACGCGCATCCCCTGTCTCGCCGCCGCCACGACCGCGCGCTGCACGGCCTCGGCGTCGCGCGGCCGCTCGACGCGCTGCGGTCGGATGGACTCGGTGCGACCCCAATTGCGCCACACGCCGCCGTTGGCCGTCACAGGAAGACCTTCCCCTCGCCGCGGTAGCTCGGCACGGCTCCGACGACGGCGGCCCGACCCTTCACCGTGTCGACCAGGTGGAAGTCGTTCACATGCTCGCTCAACTCCCCCGACTTGGTGTGCCGCAGCCACACCCGGTCCCCGACGCGGAGGATGCCCGCCGCCGCGCCCGTGACCGGAGTCTGCACCTCCCCCGCCATCTCGCGGTCGACCATCGACAGCCCCGTCGGCCATTCGATCGTCGGGAGCCGATCGGGTCCGGGAGGGCCGGAGGCGATCCAGCCGCCGCCGAGCAGGGTCGCAGTGCGCTCGTCGGGCCGGCGCACCACCGAGAGGGCGAACGACGCCGCGGGGGCGGGCCGGAAGCCACGGTAGGTGTCGAACAGGTGGCCGCCGAACAGGCCGCTGCCCGCGGCGATCTCCGTCACCGCGGGGTCGGAGGCCGTGAACTCCAGCGAGCCGGTGCCGCCGCCGTTCACGAACGCCAGGTCCGCGAGCGCGCGCACCGCGGCCACGGCCTCCCCGCGGCGGGCGATCAGCTCCTCGCGCGAGTTCTTCTGCATCCAGCGCAGGGTCGCGCCCCACGCCGGGCGCCCGGTCGGGTTGTCGCCCTGGCCGGCGATCTGCGCCTCGTAGCCCATCATCCCGACCAGCGCGAAGCCGGGACGCCGCACGACCGCCTCCGCCACCGCGCGCACCGCCTCGACCGAATGCAGCGGCGAGCGGTAGACGCCGACATGGCCGAGCACCGGGGCGTCCCAGGACGAGTCCAGCTCCAGGCAGAGCCGGATGGTCTCCCGCTCCGCCGGCGGCACGACCGCGTCGATGAGGTCGAGCTGCGCGACGGAGTCGACCATGAGCGCGACCCGGGAGGCCAGCTCGGGCGAGGCGCCCAGGCGGGCGATCGCGGCCCGGTCGGCGGTCGGATAGCCCACGACCACATCCTCGATCGGCGCGTGCTCGGCGTCGCCCGCGGCCAGCCACAGCGCCTCGGGCAGCGTGTAGGCGAGCACCCCGGCGTAGCCCGGGAGGGCGAGGACGGCGTCCAGCACGGCGCGCACGCGCACCGATTTGGAGGCCACCCGGATCGGCTTTCCCGCGGCGCGCCGGAGCATGTCGTGGGCGTTGTGCCGCAACGCCGGCAGGTGCAGCACACCGAACGCGGGGTCGAGGCGGGCGGTCGCGGCGCTCAGCGCCGGCCAGAACACGTCGGGCGTGGTCCAGGTGCGTTCGGCCGCGGCCGGCTTGCCGGTCAGGTCGATCGTGGTCATCAGCGCACCGCCTTCACCCGGGCGACCGCCAGCGCACCGGCGAACGCGAACACTCCCGAGAGCACGAACAACCCGACGAAGCCGCCCAGCGCCGCGACGATCGCCGCTCCGAACAAGGGCGCCATCGCCTGCGGCACCGCCGTCGCGATGTTCATGATGCCGAGGTCCTTCCCGCGGTTCTCGGGGTCCGGCAGCACCTGGGTCGCGAGCGCCTGGTCCACCGACAGGAAGCAGCCGTAGCCGAGGCCGAGCAGTCCCGCCGCGACCATCGCCACCGACAGCTCCGGCACGAACGCCAGCAGGAGGGCCGCGACGCCCTGGAGCGCGGAGGACACGAAGACGAAGGCCTTCCGCCTCCCGAGCCGGTCGGAGAGCCGACCGAGCGCGAGCGACGCGATGATGACGAACATCATGTAGATGAGGATCAGCACCAGGAGGTCGTCGTCGGCGTGCCGGTCGTGCAGCCCGAACTCCAGGAAGTACAGCAGAAGCGACGTCCCGAACGCGTTGCCGAAGTTCACCAGCACGCGGCTCAGCAGCGTCCAGCCGAAGTCCGGATGCTCGCGCGGGCTGATCCAGAGCCCCTCGATCACCCCGCGGAACGTCATCCGCTCGCGCAGGTGCGGCGGCAGCACCGTGTCGGGGAGGAACAGGAACGGCAGCACGAGCAGCACCAGCAGTACCGCCATCGCGGTGTAGCCGAGCAGGGCGCCGACGAACACGTAGGTGACCAGCGCGACGCCGAGGATGATGCCGATGGCCTGCGGCGCGCTGATCCAGCCGGAGACGTAGCCGCGCTGGCCGACCGGCACCTGGTCGGAGATCGTCGCGGTCAGCGCCGCGGTGAGGACGCAGAAGCCGGTGAGCGCGAGCGACCAGAACACGCCGATCCCGACCATCGTGGTCTGCAGGCCGAGCAGCACGAGGGACACCGCGAACAGCGCGGCGCCGCCGGCGATCCACGGGCGACGCCGGCCGTACCGGCTCGTCGTGCGGTCGGAGAGGGCGCCGGTCAGCGGGTAGGCGACGATCGCGCAGACGCCGGAGATGCCGGAGATGATGCCGAAGGCGACGACGTTGTCGACCCAGTAGGTGGTGTGGAGCTGCGCCTGCACCTGGTCGGGCAGCAGCTTCTGGATGGGCGCGAGCTGCGCCATCCAGACGCCCAGCCAGGCGACGGCGAAGGCGGCGATCCAGCGGCCGGGGACCCGGCGGGTGGGTTCGGCGAAGACGGCCGGCGTCGAGGTGTGGGTCATCGGGCACCTGCGTTCGGGTCGAGGGCGGAGGGGACGGGGTGGGCGAGGATGGGGTGCTGAGCGACGGGGTCCGTGGCGATGGGGTCCGGAGTGACGGCGAGCGCCGCGAGCGCGTCCGCCGCGAAGTCCAGCGCGCGTCCGGCTGCGGCGTCGTCGCGGGTCACCAGCCAGGCGATGGTGAGCCCGTCGGTGAGCGTCACCAGCAGCCGGGCGACCTCGGCGACGGGCAGTCGCCAGGCACGGCCGGTGAGCTCCGCGGCGTCGCGCGCGGCACGTTCGGCGAGCTCGTAGTACCGGTCGTACTGGCGGCGGGCGAGCGGCGCGAACCCGGGCTCGCGGAGCGCCCACTGGGTCAGCTCGAACATCGCCTTCTCGCGGTCGGGGTCGGCGCGCACGCCGTCGAAGTAGTGCTGGAGGCCGGAGCGGATCGCGGCGCGCAGGTCCAGCGGCGCCGTCGCCGGGTCGAGCGCGGGCTCCAGATCGGTCTGCTCCTCCGCCACGACGGTGTTCACCAGCTCGGCCATCAGCTCGTCGCGGGAGTCGAAGACGTAGTGGAAGCTGGCCAGCGGCATCCCGGCCTCGGCGACGATGCGCCGGGTGGTGGCGGCGGCCACACCGTCCCTTGCGATCACCCGCAGGGCCGCCTGCACCAGCGCGGCGCGCCGTTCGGCAGGGGCGATGCGCGTCATCGAAGCTCCTCACGGTGCCGTCGCGCGTCGTCGCGCGAAGTGGGACAGTTGACCCACTTGTCAGTATGCCGCAAATCCGGCCCGGCGGTTTGACAGGAAGCGTGTCCTGCCCCTCAAATGGGGTGGAATGCGGGTTTTTGCGTCAGACGTGTCTCCACCAGTCCGGCCCCGGGGGGCGACCAGGCCGGTCGTCGCCGTGCTGTCCGGATTCGTGCTCGCCGCGCTCGCGTTCGCCGCCGGCTCCGTCGCCGGGCTCGCGCCGCCGGCGTCCGCACAGGCCGCCTCCGGTTCCGCCTCGTCCGCACCCGCGTCGTCCCGCACCATCCCGACTCGCACAGCACTCGCAGACACTTCCGGTCCGTCGCTCGCAGACGAGACCGCACCCGCCGACAACTCGGCGCCGCCCGACACCTCGACCCCGACACCGACGCCGGGGCCGCCGACACTAGACCCGCTGCCGAGCGGCCTGGTAACGGCCTTCCCGCTGACCGTCTCCGGTACCGCCGACCCCGGCGACGTCCTCGACGTCTCCGGCGGGTCCTCGACGAGCGCGGCCACCTCCTGCACCGCGACCGCCGCGGCCGACGGGACGTTCCGCTGCGCCCTCCAGCGTCTCCCGGACGGCCCGGGCGTGCCGGTCCGCGCGGTCTCGCGCTCGAGCGGTCTCGCGGACAGCGGACGCGTCGATGTCCTCTCCCCGCCGATCATCGCCTCCGCGCCGGGCGGCCCCACCGGTGGCGGCATCGGGGGCACCGCCTATCCGGGCGCCTCGGTGACCGTGACCGCGGAGACCGGCGCCTCCTGCACGTTCCCGGCGGACAGCGCAGGCAACTGGGGCTGCGTCCTGCCGGGGCTCGGCGACGGCCGGCACACGGTCACCGCAACTCAGGTGGCCCCGTTCTCGTCCACGCGCTCGGCGCCGAGCCCGGCGGTGACCGTCGTGGTCGACACCGTCGCGCCGCCCGCGCCGACCATCAGCTCGCCCGCGCCCGGCACCACGGTCGCCGCGGGCGCGTCGATCGGGTTCGGCGGCGCCGGGGAGACCGGGGGCGCGGTCACCGTCTACGCGAGCACCCCGAAGGGCACGACCGTCGCCTGCACCGCGACGGTGTCCGGCGGCGCCTGGTCGTGCAGCGCGACGCTCCCTGCGGGCGACTACGTGGCCTCCGCTCTGCAGCGGGATGCCGCGGGGAACGTGAGCGCGGGCAGCAACCCCGTCGCGGTCTCCGTGCAGGCCGCCGCCGGCGCGACGTCGCCGCCGCAGAACCGGCGCACTCCCAGCGCGACTCCGGCCCCGGCGCCCGCGGTGCCGCCGACGACCACGGCCCCGGCCCTCCCGGCCGGACCGACGCATCCCGACACCAGAGGCTGGACGTCCACCCCGTTCACGACCGCCTCGGCGCCGGTCGTCAGCGCCGCCTCCGTGCCCGGCTGGCTGCGCTCGGTCGGGCTGGCGGTCGCCGCGCTGCTGCTCCTCGTGCTCCCGGGACGGCTGCTGGTCGCGTCGCTGACCGGCCCGCGGGAGTCGCGGCCGGAGCGGACAGCGCGCACCACGATCTTCGGCCGCAACCGGGCCCTCGCCGAGCTCGGCGAAGCGGACGCGCTGCTCGGCGGGCGCTCCCACGGCGACGCGCTGGAGCCCGGCGGGGCCCCCGAAGCCCCGGACGGGCACGCGGTCGGCGCCCAGCCGGTGTGGCTCGCGCCGCTCGTCGGCGTCTCCGCCGCGGCCCTCGTGACCCTGTCCACCTCCGTGCACGACGCCTCCGCATACGTCCGCCTGCTCGTCGCGCTGGCTCTCGCGATCATCGGGGTCAACGCGATCTGGGTGCTCGCGGCCCGCGGCATGACCCGGCACCTCGGGGTGGCGACGGCGCGGACGGTGGTCCGGCCCGCCCTCCTCGCGATCGTCGCAGCAGCCGCGATCGGCTCACGGCTCTTCGGCCTGGAGCCCGCCCTCCTGTTCGGCCTGGTGCTGGGGGCGGTGCTCCCCGAGGGGCTGGGGCGCGTCGAGCGCGGCCGGACCGCCGCCGTCCAGCTCTCGGCGGTCGCCGCCTTCGGCGTGCTCGCGTGGCTCGCCGTCGGCGTCCTCCCGACGCCGTCCGGCGCGCCGTCGGCGTTCCTGATGGAACTGGTGAACGCCGTCGCCCTCGTCGCGATCGGCTCCGCCGCCATCGCGCTGCTCCCGTTCGGCGGACTCGCCGGGCGCGCGGTGCTGCAGTGGTCGCGACCGCTCTGGCTGGGGATGGCGCTCGTCGTCTACACCGTGCTCTTCGCGCTGCTGCTGCCGGTGGCGTCGCTGGCGGAGACCGGGGCCGGCGTCGTCGTCATCGTCATCGCCGCCGTCGTGTTCGCGGTGGTCGGGCTGTCGGTGTGGCTGTGGGAGCGGTACGTGGAGCCCGCGCGCTGACGCGCTGCCCGCCCGTCGCCGGTCAGAGCGCGTCGACGTAGAACCAGTCGCCGCCCTCCCGGACGAACCGGGACACCTCGTGCACGCTGCCGCGCTCGGCGCCCTTGTAGTACGCCGTGAACGCCACGACGCCGTCCCGGTCGAATGGGCCGCCCCGCTCGGTGGACTCGACGTCGAGCCGGTACCAGCGCATCCCGTCGTCCAGGTCGAGCGCCTCCGGCCGTGTCGAACGGTGCCAGCTCCGCAGCAGGTAGGCGGCGTCCCCGAGCGCGAACGCGCTGAACCGCGACCGCATCAACCGCTCGGCCGTCGGGGCCGGGGCTCCGTCGTGCAGCGGCCCGCAGCAGTTCGCGTACGTCTCACCGCTCCCGCAGGGGCATCGTGTGTCGCTCACCCGGCGAGCCTAGCCGACGCGCTCCGGCCAAAAAGGACCCGCACAAAAGGACCCGGACAGAAGGGGACCCGGCTGGAGCCTTACGTCGGGGGATCTCGGGCTCCAGCCGGGTCGGAGGACACCTCACCAGAAAGGGTGTCGGGCCCCAGTCTGCACGGCCCGGGTGGGTGCCTCCTTGGGGAGACCTGAAGGACCTCTCAGTGCGGCCGGTCTCCGGAGGGCCCACTTACGACGCGGGCGACGCCGCGGCCTCCCCCGCGGCGACGACGCAGAAGCGGTTGCCGTCCGGGTCGGCGAGCACCACGTAGTCGGCGCCCTCCTCGTACTGCCACTCGACGTCGGCCGCCCCCAGCCCCCGCAGCCGCGTCGCCTCGGCTTCCGCGTCGTCGGCGTACAGGTCGAGGTGGTGCCGCGGTGACGCGTTCGCCTCGCTGCCGACGAGCTTGAGGGCGAGTTGCGGCCCCGCACCGGCGACGGGGACGAGGATCGCCCAATCGACGTCCGGCTCGCGCGGCGGCCGATAGCCGAGCGCCGCCGACCAGAACCCGACGGCGCGCGGCAGGTCGCGCACACCCCACACGATGGAACCGATCCGGATCATGCTCCCACCCTCCGCCGTGGCGGGAAGCGCGACAAGGGGCCACGGCGGCCCGGTCACCGTATAGTGTGGGACGCATGGAAGGCGTGCTCATCGGACTCATCTGGACGGTCATCATCGTCGGCGGCGCACTCGCGTTAGGCGCCATGATCCAGATGGTGAAGTCGCCCTACCGCGACCGCTGACGTCGAGCCGCCCCACGGACGGATCGCCCCTATAGCCCAATTGGCAGAGGCAGGCGACTTAAAATCGCCCGAGTGTGGGTTCGAGTCCCACTGGGGGCACGAGCGAGCGATCGTCGGGCGACGCGCTTCCGCAGGAAGACACGTCTGAATCTCCTGTGGGAGGACCTTCGGAAGGAGTTTGCGCGGCGCGTCGGGGCGGATCTCCTGAGTGGAGGAACGCGGAAGGCCCGGTCCCCGCGGGACCGGGCCTTCGGCGTTCGGCTACTTGGCCGCTGCGGGCTCCTTGGCGCGGACAGCCTTCTTCGGCGCCTCCGTCGGCGCGGCCTCGACGGCCGGCTTCGGGCGGGCGGCGAACTCCTCGAACGCGGCGCGCGGGGCCCGGAGGGCCTCCAGCGACACGATGTCGCGGCCGAGCCAGAAGTTGTTCCACCAGCCCCACAGCACGCGCCACTTGCGCTCCCAGCTCGGCATCGCCAGGCCGTGGTAGCCGCGGTGCGCGAACCAGCCGAGGAGGCCCTTGATCGCGATCTTGCCGGACTGCAGCACACCGATGCCGAGGCCGAGGCCCGCGACGGCGCCGAGGCTCTTGTGGTAGTACTGGCGCGGCAGCTCGCCGCGCAGGTCCGCGATGATGTTCTTCGCGAGCAGCTTGCCCTGGCGGACAGCGTGCTGGGCGTTCGGCACGCAGTAGCCGCCGACGCCCGCGCCGGTCAGGTCGGGGACGGCCGAGACGTCGCCGGCGCCCCAGGCGCCCTCGATGATCTCCTCGTCGGTGCCCACGCGGAGGTCGGCGCGCACGCGCAGCCGGCCGCGCTCCTCGATCGGGAGGTCGGTGTGGCGGACCACGGTCGGGTTGGCCATGACGCCGGCCGTCCAGACGATGAGGTCGGTCTCGAAGCTCTCGCCGGTGGACAGCTCGATGCGGCCGTCGACGGCGCTGGTGAGCTGGGTCTCCAGGTGGATCTCCGCGCCGCGCTCGGCGAGGTTCTTGATGACCCAGTGGCTGGTCGGGAGGGAGACCTCCGGCATGATCCGGCCCATGGCCTCGATCAGGTGGAAGTGCGTGTCCTCGAACGACAGCTCCGGGTACTTCTTGAGCAGCGCGCTCGCGAAGGAGCGGAGCTCGGCGAAGATCTCGATGCCCGCGAAGCCGCCGCCGATCACGGTGACGGTCAGGAGGCGGTCGCGCTCCGGGCCGGGCGGGAGGGTCGCGGCCTTGTCGAAGTTGGTGAGCAGGGTGTCGCGGATGTACACGGCCTCCTCGATCGTCTTGAGGCCGACGGCCTGGTCGGCGACGCCCGGGATCGGGAAGGTGCGCGACACGGCGCCCGCGGTGACCACGACGATGTCGTACTCGAACTCGTACGGCTCGCCCGCGGCCGGCGCGATGGTCGCCGTCTTGTTGGCGTGGTCGATGTAGGTGACCTTGCCGCTGACGATGTTCGTGGTCTTGAGGTGGCGGCGGTGCGAGACGACCGCGTGCCGGGGCTCGATGGAGCCGACGGCCACCTCGGGGAGGAACGGCTGGTACGTCATGTACGGCAGCGGGTCGACCATGGTGACCTCGGCTTCGCCCGAGCGGAGCTGCTTCTCGAGCTTCCACGCGGTGTAGAAACCGGCGTAGCCTCCGCCGACGATCAGGATTTTGGGCACAGTAATGCGTCTCCTCAACACGAAAGTATGGGTGTTAATCTACCCCCTGCCGTGCGCTCGTCTGAAATGCAGCCACGCACCGACCCCGCCGAGGGCGAGGAGTGTGACGAAACCGGAGATCAGGCCGAACGGTAGCCAGAAGGTGGTGAGGACGCTCCATTGCGGCCAGAAGAACGATCTCCATGCTACAGGTCGTTCGGGGCTGAGCTTCGCGGGCGCGGGCGCGGCCTGGGCGTCCGGCGCTTTCGGGACGGCCGTCGCCGCCGTGTCGGCCCGGCGGTGGATGTGGACCCATTGCGTCAGGTCTCCCATCGGGTTCGCGCTCACGTGCGGCACGGTCGCGGTCACCGCGGCCGCCGCGTCCAGCAGCCCGTACCCGTAGACCGGGCTCGGGACGGCCGTCACACCGGCGGGCTTGCGCGCGGTGCGGATGATCCGGTTGATGACGTCCGGCGCCTTCAGTTCGGGATGCGCGGCCCGCACCAGCGCGACCGCCCCGGCGACCAGCGGGGCCGCCCCGCTGGTCCCCGCCCACTGCACGTAGCCTCCGCCCGGGTTGGCGCCGACCAGCTCCTCGCTCGGCGCGGACACGCCGATCGTGATGCCCTGCGACGACGCGTCGAACGAGGCCTGCCCGGCCCGGTCCACGCCGGCGACCGTGAGGACGCCGGGGATGGTCGCTGGAGCGCCGACCTCGGTCGTCCCGCTCCCCCGGTTGCCGGCCGCCGCGACCACGACCACGTCGTGCGAGAACGCGTACTGGAACGCGTCGTCCCAGCTCGGCGGCCAGTCGAGGGTGTTCCGGGTGAGCGAGATGTTGATGACGGAGGCGCCACTGTCGACCGCCCAGCGCACCGCCTTCGCGATCTGGTCGTCGTTGTCGACGCTCCCCGTCGCCTTGCCGAGTGCCACGGAGGCGCTGAGGATGCTCGCCTTCGGGGCCGCGCCGAGGACTCCCGTGCCGGGGCCGGTGCCGCGCCCGGCGAGCAGGGAGGCCACCCAGGTGGCGTGGTCGGCTGCGGCGCCGTCGCCCAGCGGCTTCTCGCCGTTCGGCGCCCCGACGCCGGAGACGTCCGTGCCTCCGGTCACCGCGCCGGCCAGGTCCGGGACCGTCCCGTCCACGCCGGTGTCGATCACCGCGACCTTCACCCCCGCGCCCTCGGTGGTCTGCCAAGCCTGGGCGAAGCCGTACTCGGTGAGCCAGTACTCCAGGTCGCGCACCTGGTCGGCGTGCGCGACGGTCGCAGGCGCGATCCCGACGGCGGGCGCGAGGACGAGGGCCGCGGCGAGCGCGGTCGCGGCCGCCGCCAGGGCGCGGCGAAACCGGGTCAGCCGGCCTGGATGCGGCACTCGCACACCTCGGGCGACCACCCGCCCCGCGCGAGCGCCAGGTCACCGATCGGGTTGACGCCGGGGCCGGCGGCGAGCGCGTGCGCGGCGAGGGCGTGCAGGCACTTGACCCGGGTCGGCATCCCACCGGCCGAGACGCCGGCGAGCTCCGGCACCACGCCGATCGACTCGCGGTCGGCGAGGTACTGCTCGTGGGCGGCGCGGTACTGGTCGCGCAGGTCTTCGTCCTCGGCCAGGAGGTCGTTGTACTCGTTCATCACCTGGGTGGCCTCGAGCTGCGACATCGCGGCCGTGGCGGCGGGGTGGGACAGGTAGTAGAACGTCGGGAACGGCGTGCCGTCGTCCAGCCGCGGGGCGGTGGACACGACCGTCGGGCGGCCGCACACGCAGCGCGCGGCGATCCCGACGACGTTGCGCGCGGGGCGGCCGAGCTGCTCGCTCACGGCGGCGATGTCGGCGTCGGTCACGGGGTCGAACGGGGGTCTGGTCATGGCGTGCCTTGCGTTTGCGGGACTACTTGCTGGGTGCGGGAGTCGGAGTCGGGGTGGGCGCCGGCGTGCTGCCGAGCTGCGCCGGGGTGGCGTCGGTGAGCCCGGCCCCCATCAGCGAGCCGAACAGGGAGCCGACCCAGTCGGTGCGGGTCTTCTGGAGCTTGGAGCTCACCGGGGTGGTGTCGCCCTTCGCAGCGGGCGGACGGTCGTCGATGACGAGGTAGCTGGTCTCCCCCGGCATGACGTAGTACAGCCGGTCCCTGGCCTGGGCGCGGATGTAGCTGGGGTCGTTCCAGCGGGCGCGCTGCTCCTTGAGCGCGTCCACCTGCGCCGAGAGCTCCTGGACGGCCTTCTGCTGGTCGGCGATCTGCTGCCGCTGCGCGAGGTAGCCCTGCAGCGACGGCGCCAGGATGAGGACGGCGAGCACGACGGCCCCCATCATCACGAGCGAGAAGGCGGAGAAGTGCAGGCCGCGCAGCCAGCGCCCGGTGGCGGACGGCTGCTCGAAGGAGGCGGCGACGCGCTGCGTGCGCGGCTTCGGCATGGCCCCTCCTGCGGTATTCGGCGGACGTGGAGGACCGGGCGTCCCCGTTCTCAATCGTAGGCGATCCGCCCTGAGCGGCGGCCGCGCGGCCGGGGTGTCGGAGCCTGCGGAGCCGCCGCTCAGCGCGCTGTCAGCAGAACGACGAGCCGGACGGCGCCGACGACCACCAGCCCGAGGCCGCCGAGCGTGAACACCAGCCCGATCGCGCGGGCGTCGCGCGGCCGGAAGCGCTCCCGCGCGTCCCGGTCGGCGAACAGCGCCGCCGCCCGCTCGGGCCGCCGCAGCAGGTACCCGCCGAACACGACGAACAGGGCGGCGAGCAGTAGGAACACTCCGAGCGGGACGAGCTCGGCCGGGACCCCCGCTGCGGTGCGCATGGGTGCGATTCTCGCAGAGTCGCCTCACGCGCGCCGAGGGGCACGTCGTGGCCCCTCTTCACACGGAATACGGGCGTCGACGTGCCCCTCGACGAGAGAGCGGAGTCCGCTCAGCCCTGGAAGCGCGGGAAGGCGCTGCGGCCGGCGTACACCGCCGCGTCGCCCAGCTCCTCCTCGATGCGGAGCAGCTGGTTGTACTTGGCGACGCGCTCGGAGCGGGCCGGGGCGCCGGTCTTGATCTGGCCGGCGTCGGTCGCGACGGCGAGGTCGGCGATCGTGGTGTCCTCGGTCTCGCCGGAGCGGTGCGAGAGCACGGCGGTCATGCCGCTGCGCTGGGCGAGCGACACGGCGTCGAGCGTCTCGGTGAGGGTGCCGATCTGGTTGACCTTCACGAGGATGCTGTTCGCGGCCTTGACCTGGATGCCCTTGGCGAGGCGCTTCGGGTTGGTGACGAACAGGTCGTCGCCGACGAGCTGCAGCTTGCCGCCGAGCTCGGAGTTCAGGTGGGCCCAGCCCTCCCAGTCGTCCTCGGCCAGCGGGTCCTCGATCGAGACCAGCGGGTAGTTGGCGGCGAGCTCGGCGTAGTAGGCGCTCATCTCGGCCGCGCTGCGGTCCTGGCCCTCGAAGCGGTAGACGCCGTTCTCGAAGAACTCGGTGGAGGCCACGTCGAGGCCGAGGGCGATCTGCGAGCCGACCGCGTAGCCGGCCTTCTCGATGGCCTCGGAGATGAGGTCGAGCGCCGCGCGGTTGTGCTCCAGCTCGGGGGCGAAGCCGCCCTCGTCGCCCAGGCCCGTGTTGAGGCCCTTCGACTTCAGCAGCGCCTTGAGCGCGTGGTAGGTCTCCACGCCCCAGCGCAGGCCCTCGGAGAAGGTCTCGGCGCCGATCGGCAGGATCATGAACTCCTGGATGTCGACGCCGGTGTCGGCGTGCGCGCCGCCGTTGATGATGTTCATCATCGGCACCGGGAGGACGTGCGCGTTCGGGCCGCCGACGTAGCGGAACAGCGGCAGGTCGGCGGAGTCGGCCGCGGCCTTGGCGACGGCGAGGCTGACGCCGAGGATCGCGTTGGCGCCCAGGCGCTTCTTGTTGTCGGTGCCGTCGAGCTCGATCATGGCCTCGTCCACGAGGCGCTGGTCGCTGGCCTCGAAGCCCTCGATCGCCGGGCCGATCTCGTCCAGGACCGCGTCGACGGCCTTCTCGACGCCCTTGCCCAGGTAGCGGTCGGTGTCGCCGTCGCGAAGCTCGTAGGCCTCGAAAGCACCGGTGGACGCACCGGACGGGACGGCGGCACGGCTGACCGTGCCGTCCTCGAGGAGCACCTCGACCTCGACGGTCGGGTTGCCGCGGGAGTCGAGAATCTCGCGAGCGCCTACAGCTTCGATCTGAGCCACAACAGTCTCCTTGGTGGTTTTTCGTGGGTGTGAGGTCAGTCTAGTGACGCCGCGCAAACGGCCGGAACGGTGTGGCTCGATGCTTGCGGTGAATGGCGCGACTGCCCGCCGGGCCGCCAGCGCGGAGGTGCGCTCCGGCGTCGCCGCCCGTTCACCTCGTGGCCACCGGACGGCCGCCTCCCGGTCGCCGGGCCTCCGTAGCTTGCCAGTCATTATGGCAAACGCTTCATTTCACACTCGTCATTTGTTCAGCTCCATCGTCGCCGCCGCCGCCCTCGCCGGCGCCGTTGCGACCACGGGGTGCACCGCCGCCGGGACCGCGGCCGGCGACTCCACGCCGGTCGCGCACGTCCAGCCCGCGACGACTCCCCGACTGGAGGGCGCCGACAACTTCCGCGACCTCGGCGGCCTCGGGGAGGGCTACCCGACGACGGACGGCGGCCACGTCGCCCGCGGCGTCGTCTACCGCTCCAATGCGCTCGCGCTGACCGGCGCCGACCTGGCCGCGCTGGCGAAACTCGACGTCTCCGACGTCATCGACCTGCGCACCACGGCCGAGATCGAGGCCAAGCCGGACACCGAGATCCCCGGTGCGACCTGGGTGCACGACGATGTGCTCGGCAGCGTCGCCTCGCTGTCGGCCCCGACGTTCACGACCGCGGCAGAGGCCGAGGCGCTGATGGACGGCGCCTACGAGGCCATGGTCACCTCGCCCGACGCCCGGAAGGCCATCGGCGCCGCCCTGACCACCATCGCCGACGCGAAGGGCGCCGTCATCGTCCACTGCACGCGGGCAAGGACCGCACGGGCTGGACCAGCGCCCTCCTGCTGCACATCGCGAGGGCCGACCAGGAGACGATCGACCAGAACTACCTGCTGAGCAACCAATACTCGCGGGCGAGCATCTCGGCCTCACTGAGGGGGATGGCGGAGCACAGCGGAGAGGCCGCAGCCGCCGCGTACGCTCCCCTGCTGGGCGTGCAGCGGTCGTTCCTCGACGCGTCGTACTCCGCGGTGGCCGAACACTACGGCTCGGTCGACGCGTACCTGACGGAGGGCCTGGGACTCTCCGCGCAGACGATCGCGACGCTCCGGACCAAGCTCACCGCCTGATCGCCGGCGGCGCCGTGTCACGGATGCCTTAGCACGGCGCCGCAGGCCCCCGCATCGGCGGGACGAATGAGCCGGCCGGTTCGGAAACCGGAGACCGGAGCAGTCCGGAGAGGGATTCGCGCCGAGACCCGCCGGGCAAGGATAGAAATGCAATATTTGCACGCATTCCGTCATCCGAGCCCGCTCAAGGAGCCATCCAGTGATCGAACCCTCCAGCCCCTCCCGCACGACCGTCCCCACCGCGACCAGGCCCTCGCGCCGCGCGGTGGCGGCGACCGCGGCCTGGTCCCTTCCGGCGATCGTCCTCACCGTCGCGTCGCCGTCCCACGCCGCGAGCCCGTCCCCCGTGCTCGACATCGCGGGGATCCCGGCGTCCGTCGCGTCGGGCTCGGTGGTGACCGGGGCCCAGGTGGTCGCGCACGGCAACGACAGAGCCACCGTCACGGTGGAGCTCTCGGCGGGCTTCACGTGGTCCGACGGCACGGCGTCGCCCGGCCGCGTCATCGGGATCGGGCCGGGCGTCCACCCGATCCCGCCGTTCGTCGCGACGGCGGCCGATCCGGGGACGCCGAGCGGTGTGCGCGCGGAGAGCGCCGGGGTCCACGCCTGGGCGCCGATCGGGATCGGCGCGGGACTCTACGAGCTGACCGTGCTGGGCGCGATGGGCATCATCTGCCGTGGGCCGGACGAGTTCCGGGCGGACCTCGCCGTCACGGTTCCGCGCGGGGTGCGACCGGCCAGGCTGGAGTACCGCTTCTATCCGACGTCGGAGGAGAGGATCGGCATGGCCATGAGCCTGGTCTCCGACGACATCCGCAGATACATCGATCAGAACTACGCGATCGTCCACGTTCAGGACCTCGGGGCCGGCCTGGAGCGTCTGTATCTGAGCTGCCGGGGCAACGCGAACACCCAGAACGTCGCCACCGCCCGGTACGACTGGCCGATCCGCGCGACCTGGCCGGATGGCACGCAGACGGTCGTCGCGTTCCCGATCCTTCAGCAGCACCGCGGCAGCGACGGACGGCCTGTCGCCATCAACGCGTGGGATCGGATGACGATGACGCTGCCCGGTTACGACGCCACGCTTTCGTCGCAGGCGGCCTGGGGGAATGTCGTGGCCGAGAACACACCGGGGACGCTCGACGGCAACCACTTCCACGTCGACGCGCTCGCCTCGGGACGGAGCGCCGCGGAGGGCAACGACGAGACGACCGCGCTCTACTTCCAGTTCCGGCACGAGGACGGCACTCCGGCGTCCGTCACCCCGACGCCGCGGCACGTCGTCATCCCCAGCCACTCGGGCACGCTGAGCGTTCAGGGTCTGCTCCTCGGGGCTCCCGAGCAGTTGGGACGCTCCTTCACCCTCGACAAGCCGGGGTACTGGAGGCTGCTGATCTGGCCGCAGTCGAGCAACTCGAGAGCCGGCCTCGACGTCTCCCCGGACGGTGTCGCCTGGGATCCCGAGACCGACCCGGGGCACCAGGTCGGCTCGGTGTTCTGGAAGCTGCCGGCGACGGCGCAGGGGGATGCGGGTCTGGGCGAGCCGACTACGCCAGCGGCTTGAACTCCAGTGCGGCAGCGTTCGCGGTCTCCGGGCCGACGAACGCGAACGACCGGTAGCCGGCCGCCGCCGCGCGGTCCAGCACGGCCTTGAGGTTCTTCGCCCGCCGGTCGAGGCGCACCCGGCGCCCGGAGGCGACCAGCTCGGACTTGATCGCCATCAGCCGGTCGAGCGGGACGCTCGGGTCGTGCACGAGCACCACGGTGTCGGCCGCAGAGTCCTCCGGCACCTCGATCAGGTCGACCACGCGCTCGAAGCCGATCGAGAACCCGCACGCCGGCACGTCGGTGCCGAGGAAGCGCCCGATCATCCCGTCGTAGCGGCCGCCGCCGCCGACCGAGCTGCCCGAGCCGGGGTGCGCGATCTCGAAGATCGTGCCGGTGTAGTAGCCCATGCCGCGCACCAGGGTGGGGTCGAACCGGAGCGCGACGCCCTCGGGGAGGGTGTCGAGCGCGTGCGCGAGCGCCTCCAGGTCGGCGACGGCGTCGGTGTCGATGCCCTCGGGGAGGATGCCGGTGATCGCCTCGACGGTGAGCTCGACGCCGCCGTCGGCGAGGTGCGGCTCCAGCGCGGCGAGGATGCCGCCGAGCACGGCCGCGGAGTCCGCCCCGCCCTCGCTCAGCTCGGCCACGACACCCTCGGCGCCGATCTTGTCGAGCTTGTCGATCGAGATCAGCACCTGCGGCCAGCGCGACTCGGCGAAGCCGCAGTACTCGAGCAGGCCGTTCAGGATGCGGCGGTCGTTGATCCGGATGGTGCAGCCGGCCAGGCCCAGGGCCTCCAGCGCCGCGGCTGTCGCGGTGATGAGCTCGACCTCCGCGAGCTGCGAGCCCTCGCCGATGATGTCGATGTCGCACTGCACGAACTGGCGGTAGCGGCCCTTCTGCGGCCGCTCGGCCCGCCAGACCGGTGCGATCTGGATGCTGCGGAACACAGGGGGCAGCTCGGCGCGGTGGGTGGCGTAGAAGCGGGCCAGCGGCACGGTGAGGTCGAAGCGGAGGCCGAGGTCGCAGAGCGCGAGGGTGTCCCCCGACTCGATCGCGGCGCGCAGGTCGTCGCCGCCGAGGCCGCGCTTGAGCACGCTGAAGGCGAGCTTCTCGTTGTCGCCGCCGAGGCCCGAGTGCAGGCGAGCGACGTCCTCGACGACCGGGGTCTCGATCTCGTCGAAGCCGTGCGCGGCGAAGCTCCGCCGGATCACACCCAGCGCATGCTCGCGGCGAGCCTTCTCGGCGGGGAGGAAGTCGCGCATGCCGCGGGGCGGGGTGATCGGGGAAGCCATGCGACGATTCTTCCAGATGGTGGGCTATCAATGCCGCCCCGGGGGATCGCGGTCACCGTGGTGGGAGTCGTAAACTGCTGCCGTTGCCACCCTGATGTCGTGCCGACCCCGCGCGATGCGGTGGTGTCCCAGTGAGGACCTGGCATGAGCCGCAACCGTCCGACCACGTCGGCTGCGTTGCCAGACACACGACAACGCGTCCGCCCAGGGCCGGGATGATTGCGCCGCCGCAGGCGCCCGTCACCCGTTCGGCGGCCCGGGTCCCCCGGCGGGCGCGCTGCCGGCCTCTCGATTGCGCTACGCGCGCCGCCGCCCCCGCAGGACATTCCGCGCGGCGCGCCGCCCGGCCTCCTTCCGAACACCGCCCGGCAGGAGATCCAGACGTGTCCTCCTTACCGCGGGCGGGAACGCTCGTGGTGCCGCCCCAGCGGCACCACGAGCGGGGTCCCGGCGACCGGGTCGGGCGCGATCACCGACTCGACGCCGAAGACGTCGCGGACGAGATCCGCGGTGACGACCTCCGCGGGCGCGCCGGCGGCGACGACGGCGCCCGCCCGCATCGCCACCAGGTGGTCGGCGTAGCGCGCCGCCAGGTTGAGGTCGTGCAGGACCATGACCACCGTCGTGCCGCGCGCGGCGTTCAGGTCGAGCAGCACGTCGAGCACGTCGAGTTGGTGGCTGATGTCGAGGAAGGTCGTCGGCTCGTCCAGGAGCAGGATGCCGGTCTGCTGCGCGAGCGCCATCGCGATCCAGACGCGCTGGCGCTGGCCGCCGGAGAGCTCGTCGATCGCTCGGTCGGACAGCTCGGCGACGCCGGTCGCCATCATCGCCTCCTGCACGGCGGCGTCGTCCTCCCCTGTCCAGCGCCGGAACCAGCCCTGGTGCGGGTAGCGGCCGCGCGAGACGAGGTCGGCCACGGTGATCCCGTCGGGCGCGGTCGGCGTCTGCGGCAGCAGGCCGAGCCGGGTGGCGACCTCCTTGGTCGGCAGCGAGCGGAGGTCCGCGCCGTCGAGCAGCACGCTGCCGGAGGCGGGGGCGAGCAGCCGGGACAGGCCGCGCAGCAGGGTGGACTTGCCGCAGGCGTTGGGACCGACGATCGCGGTCACGCGACCCGGCGGGATGTCCAGGTCGAGGCCGTCGACCACGACCCTGCCGTCGTAGGCGAGGGTCAGGTCGCGGGCGGTCAGGGTGGGCTCGGTCACGCGGGCCTGCACTTTCTGCGTCTTCATGGCTTTCTCTGTCGTCATGGCTCAGCCTCCCCGGCCGACGCGGTTGGTCCGGGTGAGCTGCCAGAGCAGGTAGGGCGCCCCGACGATCCCGGTGACGACGCCGACCGGGAAGACGACGCCGGGCACGGCGAACTGGGCGACGATGTCGGAGACCACGAGGACGAGCGCGCCGCCGAGCGCCGCGGGCACGAGCGCGAGCGAGCCGCGACCGACGAGCCGGCGCGCGACCGGTGCGGCCAGCAGCGCGACGAACGCGATCGGCCCGGCCACGGACACGGCGACCGCGGCGAGCGCCACCCCCACGCCGACGCTGAGGATGCGGGTCTGTTCGGGCCGTACGCCGATGCCCGCGGCCAGGTCGTCGCCGAGTCCGAGCGCGGCGAGCGGCCTCCCGACCAGCAGCGCAGCGGGCACGAGCACGACCGCGGAGACGGCCAGCACGGCCAGGGATGTGCCGTCCACACTGTTCAGGCTGCCGGTGATCCAGACCAACGCCTGCTGCACGTCGCGCAGGTCGGCCCGGGTGAGCACGTACGAGACGATTCCGGCGCAGATCGCGGCGAACCCGATCCCGACCAGGACGAAGCGGTAGCCGCTGACGCCGTTCCGCCAGGCGAGCAGGTAGATGAGCACCGCGGCGACCAGCGTGCCCACGAGCTCGATGCCCGAGAGCGCGAGGCCGGTGATCCCGAACCAGACCAGGGCGATGGCGCCGGTGGCGCTGGCGCTGGTCGTGATCCCGATGATGTCCGGGCTCGCGAGCGGGTTGCGGGCGACCGACTGGAAGAGCGCGCCGGACAGGCCGAGGCACCCGCCGACCAGCACGGCGGCGAGGAGGCGTGGCAGCCGGAGGTCGAGGATGACGAACGAGGTGAGCCGGTCGGCGCGTCCCACCAGGGCGGCGAGCACGTCCGAGGGTGCGACGCCCGCGTCCCCGAGGGTGAGCGACACCGCCGACACCACCGCGACGAGCACGGCGAGCACCAGGGAGACCCGGATCGCCCGGGCGTTGCGGCGGCGCCGGTCGACGGCGACGCTCGACGCCTCCCGGGCGGCCGCAGCCGCGGCGGTCTGCGGGCTCACAGCCCCACCGGCTTCCTGCGCCGCACGAGCGCGATGAACAGCGGCGCCCCGACGAACGCCATGACGATCCCGACCTGTAACTCCCCCGGCGGCGCCACGACACGGCCGATCACGTCGCAGGCGATGAGCAGCGCGGGCGCGATCACTGCGGAGAACGCCAGGATGCGGCGGTAGTCCGCGCCGACCACCCAGCGGGCGGCGTGCGGCACGACCAGCCCGACGAACGCGATCGGGCCGACCGCGGCTGTGGCCGAGCCGCACAGCAGCACGACGGCGACAGCCGACAGCGCCCGCGCGAGCCCGACCCGCTGACCGAGGCCGCGGGCGACGTTGTCGCCCAGCGCGAGACCGTTGAGCAGCCTCCCGAGTGCCAGGGCGAGGACCGCACCGACAGCGAGGGTGGGCAGCACCTGCCAGAGCACGTCGAAGCCGCGCCCGGCCAGCGAGCCGACCTGCCAGAACCGCATCTGGTCGAGCGAGACCCGGCTGGTCAGCATCACCGCGGTGATGACGGAGCCGAGCGCGGCGGAGACCGCGGCTCCGGCGAGCGCCAGCTTGACCGGCGTCGCGCCCTCCCGGCCCACCGCGGAGACCGCGTAGACCAGGCCCGCGGCGAGCGCTGCCCCGGCGAAGGCAAACCACACGTAGCCCGAGGCGGTCGTCACCCCGAGGAACGCGATGGCGACCACGACGGCGAGCGACGCGCCGAAGTTGACACCGAGGATGCCGGGATCGGCCAGCGGGTTACGCGACAGCCCCTGCATCACGGTGCCGGCCAGTCCCAGCGCGAGCCCGGCGGAGAGGCCGAGCAGGGTGCGCGGGAGGCGGCTGCCGACGACCACCAGGGAGTCGGGGTCGCTCGCCGCGTAGTGCGTGAGCGCGTGGAGGACGTCGGCCGGCGCGATCGTCCGCGCCCCGACCATGAGGCTGAGCACGCACACCGCCAGCAGCACGGCGACCGCGACCAGGAAGCCCGTGAGCGTACGCCGGCGCCGCCGGACGTGCGCGAGGACCTCCCCGGCACGCCCGGCGGGCGCGGCGACGACACCGGTGGGCACGGCGCGCTACTTGACCTTCTCGGCCGCGGCGGCGAGCTGCGGCACGTAGCGGTCGAGCATCCACGGGATGCTGAGCACGCTGGGCGCGCTGGTGGCGATCACGAAGGACTCGCCGACGATCGGAGCGAACCGGCCCTCCTTGATCGTCGGCATCGCGGCGACCAGAGGGTCGGCCGTGAACGCGTCGACCGACGACTGCTTGTCGAAGTACATGACGAGCAGGTCGGTGTCGATCTTCGACAGGTTCTCGTAGCTGAGCTGGTAGAAGAAGCTGCCGTCGCCCTTCGAGGAGTCGAGGGAGGCGATGCTCGGCGCGTTCTTCATCCCGAGGTCGTTCAGGAGCTGCACCCGCGGGTCCTCCGCCCGGTAGACGTTGAGCACGCCGGGCTGGTTGGCGGCGGCGTAGAAGAACGTCTTGCCCGTGATCGACGGGTAGTTGTCGGCCAGCGCGGCGACGGACGACTCGGTCTTCTTCACGAGCGCATCCGCCTGCGAGGACATCCCGAGCGCCTTCCCGACGATCGCGGTCTGGTCGCGCCAGCTCGTCGCCCACGGCTTCTCCGGGTACGCGACGACGGGCGCGATCTTGCTGAGCGTGGTGAACCCGGTCTTCGTGAGGCCGGAGTACGGGGCCAGGATGACGTCCGGCTTGGCCTTCACGAACTGCTCGAACGGCACCTCGCCCGAGTCGGCGTCGAGGAGCTGCGGGGTGCTGCCCTTGAGCTGCGTGATCCTGTCGGCGTCCCAGGGGAGGATGCCCTTCGCGTCGCCGCCGTACGTGAACTTCGGCATGGCGACCGGGACGATCCCCAGCGCGAGCGCGATGTCCTGCGCGCCCCAGCCCCAGGTGGCGACGCGCTTGGGCGCGGAGTCGACGGTGGTCTTTCCGAGCGCGCTGTCGATCGTCACCGGGAAGCTGCCGGCCGCCGGCGAGGACGCGGGTTCTTCGGCCTGGCTGCCGGCGGAACAGCCGGTGAGGACCAGAGCGGCCGCGGAGGCGACGGCGGCGAACGACAGGACCAGGCGTGAACGAGCGGAGCGCGACCGGCGGGCGCCGGGGCGTGCGGAAACAGGCATGACTCTCCTCGGGAGGGTGCCACGGGCACGGTGTGGGAAGCGTGCCGACGTGGCACGTTAGGTAAGCCTAACCTAAACCGATGCTTCCTGCTCGCGGATCTCGCCCTGCAGCTCGCGCAGCGTCGAGCGCAGCGCGCGCTCGGCGTCCAGGCCCTGCGCCTTCGCCGACGCGACGATGGCCAGCAGCAGCGGCCCCAGCTCGTCCTCGCTCTCCACCTGCACGCCGCCCGACTCGCTCAGGTCGATGAGCCCGACCTTCTCGGCCCTCCCGAGCAGCTTGTCGGCGAGCGCGAGGGAGGGCATGGCCTGCGGGATGCCGTCCAGCACGCTGGTGCGACCCGGCTTCTCCGCCTTCTTGAGGTCGTCCCAGAACCCGACCACGTCATCCGCGGTCTCGGCGGTGCGGTCGCCGCCGAAGACGTGCGGGTGCCGGCCGACCATCTTGCGGGTCATCTGCTCGGCGACGTCCTGGATGTCGAAGTCCTCGCCCGGGGTGTGCGCTGCGATGTCGGCGTGGAACAGCACCTGGTAGAGCACGTCGCCGAGCTCCTCCAGCATCTCGTCGCGGTTGCCCGTCTCGATCGCCTCGATCAGCTCGTAAGTCTCCTCGATGAGGTACTGAACCAGCGACTCGTGCGTCTGGGCGGCGTCCCACGGACAGCCGCCGGGAGCGCGAAGCTGCGCCATCACGGCGACGAGCTCGTCGAGTCTGGTGGGCGCCGCGTCGGTCATGGGATGCTCCTCCCGTCGGGATGCCCTCATCCTCTCACCGAAGGCGCCCGGTAGACTGAAGCACTGGTGTGCCGGGAAGTCTGGTCGGCGAATTCGTTCTGCGTCTCCCGTTTCCCGTGCGCGCGTCCGCGCGAGATTGGCCACCGATGAGCATCATCCGCTCCGAGCGCACCGCCGCCGGACTCCTGGTGGGCGCCGCCGCACTCGGCCTCCTCCTGGCGAACACCGCGGTCGGGCCCGCGCTGCTCGACCTCCAGCATGCCCACCTCGGCGGCGGCCTCGTGGACCTGAGCGTCGGGCACTGGATCGGCGACGGGCTGCTCGCGGTGTTCTTCTTCATCGTGGCGGTCGAGCTGAAGCACGAGCTGGTCGCCGGCGAGCTGAACTCCTTCGCGAAGGCCGTGCATCCGGCGATCGCGGCGGCGTGCGGGGTGGCGGTGCCGGCACTCATCTACCTCGCCGTCTCGGCCGGCTCCGGCCTGTCGGACGGCTGGCCGATCCCGACCGCGACCGACATCGCCTTCGCGCTCGGCGTGCTCGCGGTGTTCGGGCGCGGGCTGCCGAACCGGCTCCGGGTGTTCCTGCTGGCGCTCGCGGTGCTGGACGACCTGGTCGCCATCCTCATCATCGCCGTGTTCTTCACGTCCAACCCGAACCTGCTGGAGCTCGGCGCGGCAGCGGTCGTGGTCGTCGCGTTCGGCCTGCTCAGCCGGATGCTGCGCGGCAGGCTGCGCTGGCCCATCGGGATTCTCATGGCGCTGCTCGCGGTGCTGACCTGGTGGCTCGTCTACGACTCGGGCGTGCACGCCACCATCGCCGGAGTGGCGCTCGGGCTGGTGATGTCGCGCGCGCCCGGCCGCCGCACCGCCCACGCCCTGGAGCCGTGGTCGAACGGGCTGATCCTGCCGCTGTTCGCGTTCTCGGCCGCGCTGGTCGTCATCCCGTCGGTGTCCCCCGCCGAGCTGTCGCCGGCGTTCTGGGGCGTCCTCGTCGCCCTCCCGGTCGGCAAGCTCGTCGGGATCACGCTCGGCGGCTGGCTCGGGTCGTTCACCCGGCCCAGGGCCGAGCGCTCGCGCATCTCCGTGCTCGGTCTCGTGACGGTCGGAGCGCTGGGGGGCATCGGCTTCACGGTGTCGCTGCTGATGAACGAGCTGGCCTTCGCCGGCTCGGCCACCGTGCGTGCGGAGGGCACGCTCGCGGTGCTGCTGGGCTCGGCGGTGTCGATCGTGCTCTCCGGCGTGCTCGTGACGACGCTCGCGCGCCGCAACCGCCGCCAGCACCCGCGCGCGCTTCGTGCCGAATCGTGACGACCCGCCGCGGGCGACATTCGTGATGAATCGCGCGAGAGCGAGCCGCATTCCCGCGATTCGTGACGAATCGCCGGCGCGATTCGCCGCGGGCGGCGCGGGCGACATTCGTGACGAATCGCGCTAAAGCGCGCCGCATTCGCAACATTCGGCACGAATCGCGGTGGACGCTGGTGTCGGCATTCGTCACGAATCGCGTCAAAGCGCGCGCCATTCGCGACATTCGGGGCGAATGACCGCTGGCGCGAAGCGCGACATTCGGCGCGAACGCGTGGGCGCGTCAGCGCAGCAGCGCGGGGAGCGCGATCGCGGCGACCAGGAGCAGCAGCGTGACGACTCCGATCGCCATGCCTCCCGGGTGGCCGAGGTTGATCGTCACGCCCACGCCGAACCGTTTCGGGACGAAGAGGGCCGGGTCGGCGGAGTTGACGTAGATCAGTCCGCCCTTCCAGTGCCGGTCGTCGTCGCGCGGATCGACGGCGTCGCGGGCTGCGGCCGGGACGGTCGCCGCCCCTCCCCCGGCAGGTACGGCGGATCGGGCGGCGCGCGTGCCGCTGACGAGGCGCGCGGCGTAGACGCCGATCACCACGAAGATCACCACGAGCAGCGCCACGGTGACGATGCCGATCCCGGCGCTCGGCTGGTCCGAGCCGTCGTGCAGCCAGCCGATCACGGACAGCGCGGCGATCGCGGCCGACACGACGAACGCCATCCAGCCGAGCAGCGACTGGGTCAGCTCGGCCTGCAGGGCGGCGATCCGCTCGGCGACTTCCGGAGCGTCTCCGCCGCCGCGCCGCCACGGGACGGTGCGGACGGCGAACGCGATCCCGATCATCAGGGCGAGCACGCCGAACGCGATCAGGAGCGGGCCGAACACGGAGAAGACCGCCTTGTCCTCGAAACGGTTCGGCTGCCCGCTCGCGTCCCAGTGCACCGCGATGGAGGCCGGGAGGCTGTCGTACAGCGCGATGCCGACCGCGGCGGCCGCGAGCAGCAGCACGAGGGCGGCGGCGAACCAGCCGAAGGCGGGCTGCGACCGGGCGCCGGAGTCCGGCGTGACGCTGCCCGAGATCCGCACCGGTACCTCGTCCAGCCAGCCTCCCGCACGCTTGGCCGCCTGGATGCTGCGGCGCGTCAGCACGTAACCGGCGATGGAGCCGACCAGCAGGACCAGCGTCGCCACGAGAGCGGGCGCGGCGGGACCGACCGGGACGACGAGCGCGGCCGCGACCAGCGCGACGACGTACGACACCACGACGACGACGCGGAAGCGCCGGACCGCCGTGACCACGACCGGATCGGTCACCCGGCTGCGCGGCACCAGCACCCCGAGCGGCAGGGTGGTGCGGCTCATCGCCGGCAGCATCAGGAGGATCGCGGCGGTCAGCGTCGTCACGGCGAAGGTGCTCAACAGGACGGCGGTCATGGGGTGTTTCCTTTCTGGTCCCCGGCGGGAGGGGCAGCGGCGGGAGGGGCAGCGGCGGGAGGCGCAGCCGCCTCCTGCTGCTCGCGGGCCTGGTCGAACAACCAGGCGATGGCGGCCGTGCGGGCCTCCAGCTCGGACCGCTCGACCCCGTGCGCGATGCCTTCGGCGATCAGCGAGCTCAGCCGCGCCGACCAGTCCGCGAGGAACCGCTCGTCGGGCGGCCCGCTCCCGGCGTCGCGCGCGATCACCGACCCGGAACGGCGGCTGGTGCGCACGATGCCCTCGTTGCGGAGCGCGTCGTAGGCCTTCACGACCGTGGCGGCGTTGATCCCGAACCGCACGGCGAGCTGCCGCACGGAGACGAGCGCGTCGCCCTCCCGCAGTTCACCGCGGGCCACGGCGTCGATCACGCGGTCGTGGAGTTGCTGGTAGAGCGGCGTCTCCGCCGTGGGATCGAGCTCGATGCGCACGCGACGCCCTCCCATCTGTATCGGTACCCATAGTACAGCCGATACAGCGCTCGGTCCCCACCCCGGACGCCGGACGAGCGGCGACCGTACATCCGGACATGCGGCGCGATCGGGCGCGGGTCTCCGGAGTTACGGACGTCCGCGCGGCGTGTCGGGGGAAGGCTCCGGAGTTGGCGACGACGTCGGCAACTCCGGAGAACCACCCGCGAAACGCCGGAAATCGACCGTAACTCCGGAGATCGCGGCCCGAAGGGACGGGATCTCCGGAGTTACGGTCGAGCAGGATCGACGGGCCGAGTCTCCGGAGTTACGGTCGAGCAGGATCGACGGGCCGAGTCTCCGGAGTTACGGGGGGGGCGGCCCGGCCGGTCAGGCCGCCGGTTCCGAGGCCGGCTCCGGCGCCGGGAACAGGGCGCCGAGCAGCGTCCCCACCCACTCGATCAGGCCGGCGTCGTCGAGCGCCTCCCCGTTCACCCGCGGCAGCGGGACGGTCGCGACCTTGGGCGCCGCGTGGTACTTCGACCCCGGGTACATCCGCTGCAGGCGCACCTGCTTGGAGTCCGGGAGCAGCGCGGGCGCCAGCCGGAGGTTGGAGCCCATCGCGACGACCTCCCCCAGCCCGGCCTTCTGAGCCGCCCGGCGCAGGCGCGAGACCGCGATCAGGTTCACCACCGGCTGCGGAGGCTCGCCGTAGCGGTCGGCCAGCTCCTCCAGCACCAGGTCGATCTGGCCGTCCTTCGCGGCCGGCGAGCTCGCGGTGGACAGCTTCTGGTAGGCCTCCAGCCGGAGCCGCTCACTGTCGACGTACTCCTCGGGGATGTGCGCGTCGACCGGCAGCTCCAGTCGCAGCTCGGTCTGACCTTCGGCGACCTCCCCGCGGAAGGTCGAGACGGCCTCGCCGATCATCCGGAGGTAGAGGTCGAAGCCGACGCCGGCGATGTGGCCGGACTGCTCGCCACCGAGGAGGTTGCCCGCTCCGCGGATCTCCAGGTCCTTGAGCGCGACCTGCATGCCGCTGCCGAGGTCGTTGTTCGCCGCGATCGTGGACAGCCGGTCGTGCGCGGTCTCGCTGAGCGGCTTGTCCTCGTCCCAGAGGAAGTAGGCGTACGCGCGCTCGCGGCCACGTCCGACCCGGCCGCGGAGCTGGTGGAGCTGGCTGAGCCCGTACTTGTCCGCCCGGTCGATGATGATCGTGTTGGCGTTGGAGATGTCGAGGCCCGTCTCGATGATCGTGGTGGAGACCAGCACGTCGAACTTGCGCTCCCAGAAGTCGACCACGACCTGCTCCAGGGCGTGCTCGTTCATCCGGCCGTGCGCGACGGCGATGCGGGCCTCCGGCACGAGCTCGGCCAGCTTGGCCGCGGTCGCGGAGATGGAGCCGACGCGGTTGTGCACGAAGAACACCTGGCCCTCGCGCAGCAGCTCGCGGCGGATCGCCGCGGCGACCTGCCGCTCGGAGTACGGCCCCACAAAGGTGAGGATCGGGTGCCGGTCCTCCGGCGGCGTGGCGAGCGTCGACATCTCGCGGATGCCGGTGACCGCCATCTCCAGCGTGCGCGGGATCGGCGTGGCGCTCATCGCGAGGATGTCGACGTTGGTCTTCAGCTTCTTGAGCTGGTCCTTGTGCTCGACACCGAAGCGCTGCTCCTCGTCGATGATCACCAGGCCGAGGTCTTTGAAGACGACGCCGTCGGCGAGGATGCGGTGGGTGCCGATGACGATGTCCACGGTGCCGTCGGCGAGGCCGCGCAGGGTCTCGCGCGCCTCCTTGTCGGTCTGGAACCGGCTGAGCTGGCGCAGGTGGATGGGGAACCCGGCGAACCGCTCCTGGAACGTCTCGGCGTGCTGCTTCACCAGCAGCGTCGTCGGCACCAGCATGGCGACCTGCTTGCCGTCCTGGATGGCCTTGAACGCCGCGCGGACGGCGATCTCGGTCTTGCCGAAGCCGACGTCGCCCGAGATGAGCCGGTCCATCGGGATCGGCCGCTCCATGTCGGCCTTCACCTCGTCGATGGTCTGGAGCTGGTCGTGCGTCTCCGCGAACGGGAACGCCTCCTCCAGCTCGCGCTGCCACGGAGTGTCGGGCCCGAACGCGTGGCCCTTGCTGGCCATGCGCGCCGAGTAGAGCTTGACCAGCTCCACCGCGATGTCGCGCACCGCCCGGCGGGCACGCCCCTTGGCCGCCGACCAGTCGCTGCCGCCCATCTTGGAGAGCTGCGGAGCCTCGCCGCCGACGTATCGGGTGAGGAGGTCGAGTTGGTCGGTCGGGACGAACAGCTTGTCGCCGGGGTAGCCGCGCTTGGCCGGCGCGTACTCCAGCACCAGGTACTCGCGCTTGGACTTCACCGCGTTGCGGCCGCCGCTGGAGACCTCCCGCTGGGTGAGCTCCACGAACCTCCCGATGCCGTGCGTCTCGTGCACGACGTAGTCGCCGGGCTTCAGCGCCAGCGGGTCGACCACGTTCTTGCGCCGGGTGGCCAGCTTCTTGACCTGGCGCGACTCGTAGCCGACCGAGCGACCGTAGAACTCGCTCTCGCCGATCAGCGCGAGCTTCTCCCCCGGGAACTCGAAGCCGTGCTCGACGTTCGCCCGCAGCAGGTAGGCGATGCCGGGCTCCGGGTCCTCCGGGTACGCGTCGACATGACGCGCGGGGAGCTCCGCGTCGGAGAGCACCTGCGCGGCGCGCTCGACCAGGCCGGCGCCCTCGGCGACGATGGCGACCCGCCAGCCCTCGCGCAGGCGCTGGGCCACGTGCTCGACGGCGCCGGTGACGTTGCCCGCGAAGCTCGGCACGGCCTCCGCGTCGATCCGCACCTGGAGGTACTCCTCGACCTCGCGCTCCAGCACCGGCTCATCGGCCACGTCGGACTGGAAGCCGGAGAACGTCCACCAGGGATGGTCGGGGGCGGTCTGCCCTGGACGGCTGAACTTCACCGAGTCCTTGAGCCGCTGCAGGGTGAGGAAGTCGCCGGCGGCGAGGTCGATCGGGGCGGCGGCGCCCACGGTGGCGGCGCTCCACGCCGCCGAGAGGAACTCGCGGTTCGTCTCGGCGAGGCTGACCGCGCGGGAGGCGACGCGCTCGGGCGAGAGCACGGCGACGGCCGCGCCGGCCGGGAGGTAGTGGGTGAGCGGCACCAGCCGGTCCACGAGGGCGGGAGCGAGCGACTCCATGCCCTCCACCGGGATGCCCTCGGCGATCTTCGCGAGCATCGCGGACAGGCTCGGGAACTCGTGCTCCATCTCGCGCGCGCGCTGTCGCACCGGCTCGCTGAGCAGCAGCTCGCGGCTCGGCGGGAGGGTCACCGCGGGGATCGGTTCGGGCAGCGAGCGCTGGTCGGCGACCGAGAACGCACGGATCTGCTCGACCTCGTCGCCGAAGAAGTCGACGCGGTACGGGTGCTCGGCCGTGGGCGGGAAGACGTCGAGGATGCCGCCGCGCACGGCGAACTCGCCACGCCGGGTGACCATGTCGACGCGGGCGTAGGCCAGGTCCACGAGCTGGAGGGCGAGGCCGCCGAGGTCGAAGCCGCGGCCTCCCGCGTTCAGGTCGATGGTGGCGTAGTCGGTGAGGTTGTCGGCCAGCGGTTGCAGGGCGGCGCGCACCGAGGCGACGAGCACGAACGGATGCGTGGCCTCCCCCGCCTCCTTCGCCGCCGCCCAGTCGGCGAGCCGGCGGAGGGCGAGGAGCCGCTTGCCGACGATCTCGGGGCTGGGGCTGAGCCGTTCGTGCGGCAGCGTCTCCCAGGCCGGGAACTCGACGATCTCCGCGTCCGGGAGAACGCACGGGAGCGCGGCGCGCACCGATTCGGACTCACGACCGGTCGCCGTGATGACGAGCACCGCGTCCGAGGCGCCCGCAGCGGCGCGCTTGCCCACGAGGCCGGCGAGGAGCGGCACCCGGAGGCCGTCGGTGAGGGAGAAATCGGCGTCACGACCCGCATAGGCCAGAGCGTCGGCGAACGTGGAGGCGCGCTGAAGCGCCGCGATCAAGCCCTGCAGTATCACTCGCCAAAGTCTACGCGGGGGTACCGACAGGTCTACGCGCGGCCGCCGACAGCCCGGCGGGGGTCGGGGGCGGAGGCTGCGACGGGGACGAGCTCGCCGCCGTCGCCGAGGGCCGACCAGCGCGCCGGCTCGACGGTCGCGGCGGCCGCCGTCGCGCCGCGGAGGACGCGACTGCTCAGCAGGAAACCGCCGTGCGACGGGCGCAGCGCATCCGACGCCGCGAGGACGTCCAGTTCGGCGAAGTCCCCCAGCCGAGCGACCCCCGCCTTCACGCACGCCTCCTTGGCCGTCCATGCCAGCCGGAATGCGCACGCAGGGTCCTCCGCCGAGGCCAGCAGCGCGCGCTCGGCGCCGGTGAGCACCCCGGGCAGGTTCACCTCGCGCTCCGCCTCGACGTCCACACCGAGGCGCGCCTGCGACACCGCCGCCGCGACCCAGCCGTGCGCGTGCGACCAGCTCACGTGCAGGCCGCCGACCGGCCGCGGGAGGCCGTGCGCGCCGCCGCAGACCTCGCAGCGCTGCCGGAGGTCGGCGGCCACGACCTCCTCCGCGCCCGCGGCACGGAGCACGTGCGCGGCGAGCAGGCGCGCGGCTGTGAAGTCGTCCCGGTCCGCGGGCCGCCGCAGCGCGTCCCGCCGAGACTCGGCGGAACGACCCAGTGGGCCGGGCGGCAGAACGGCCAGCGCGTGCCGCGTCGTGGCGACGACGACGATGCTCTGCTCCATCCGCTCAGGCTAGCGGCGTCAGATCCAGCCTTCGAGGGCCTCCATGAAGCCGTCGTGGTCGTCGCGGTTGATGACGTGGCCGCTGCCCTTCACCACGCGCACGTCGAACCCGGTGTCGCGCAGACGCTCGGCGATCTCCGGCTTCACCAGGTAGGAGTTGTCGGCGAGCATGACCATCGACGGCACCGACATGCGCTCGGGCGCGCGCATCACGCTCGGCGCCAGCACCGCGGGGATGGCCGCGCGGTCGAACGACTTGAACGTCTCGACCTCGATCGCGACGTCCGCCGGGTCCCAGCGCGGGTTCCGCTTGGCGATGCGCGCGGCGGACTGCCGCGCCAGCGTCTTCAGGAAGGCCGGCGCGAGCATGAGCTGGAACCAGTTGGCCGCCGGGCAGGAGAACGCCGGGTCGACGTAGACGGCGCGCTCGGGGTGCAGCCGGTCGACGGCGAGGCTCACGGTGAGGCCGCCGAGCGAGTGGCCCATCACGAGCTCGGGGGCGTACGGGACGGTGTCGACGATGTCCTCCGCCATCAGCTCGGCGGTGTACTCCTCGGTGCGCGGGCTGTGGCCGTGGCCGCGGAGGTCGACGGCGACCACGTGGTAACCGCGCTCGGCGAGCACGGGGCCGACGCGTCGCCAATTGCGCGAGTCCGACATGACGCCGTGGACGAGGACCGCGTACCGGTCTCCTGCGCCCCACTCGCGCGTAAACAACTTCATGATCCGGGACGGTACCGTGTCGCCCTGGGGCGGCGCCGCACGTCAGCTACGCTCTGGCTGAACGTCCGGCGTGAGTCGCCGGAGAGGGGACACCAGATGAGCTTCCAGCCGCAGCCGGTCTACGGGCCGCCTCCTGGCTACTACGCCGCGCCGCCCGCCGAGCCCCGTCCGCGCACGCTCGGCGCCTTCTCGATGGGGATCGCACTCGGCGTCTTCGTGCTGTCGGTGGTCGCCTCGACCTACGTCGGCATGAGCGCGGGGTCGCTGACGCACGGCATGGCGAGCTCCTCCGCGAGCGGCTCGCACCTCTCGTCCGCGCAGCTCGCGGCGTTCGGGCCGGTCGGCATCGTGACGGCGGCGCAGGTGATCTTCGGGACGATTCTCGGCATCCTCGCGCTCGTGCTGGGGATCGTGGCGGTCGCGACCAAGCGCGGTCGCGCGTTCGGCGTCGTCGGGATCGCCGCGGCGGCCGCGGCGCCGGTCGTGTCGTTCATCGTCTACACCACCACGCTGGCCGCGTCCGTCCCGCACGCCTGACACCACCGCCGGGTGCGGGGCGCTCAGCGCTCGGTGTGGAAGCGGTTCTGCGCGGCTGTGAGGCCCTCCGCGGCGATCTTCTCGACGGCGTCGGCCGCGTCGGAGACCAGGATCGGGAGGTTCTTGCGCTCCTCCGCGCTGAACCCGGCCAGCACGTGGTCGGCCGCGGCGCGCGATCCGGGCGGCCGGCCGACGCCGACGCGCACCCGGGTGAAGTCGCCGGTGCCGGTGGCGGCGATGACGTCGCGGACGCCGTTGTGGCCGCCGTGACCGCCGCCGAACTTCAGCTTGAGGGTGTCGAACGGGATGTCGAGCTCGTCCTGCACCACGATCAGGTGCGACGGGTCGAGCGAGTAGAAGCGCAGGAGCTGCGACACCGGGCCACCGGACACGTTCATGAACGTGTTCGGCTTGGCCAGGATGAACCGCGGGCCGCCGGGGGCGAGGCGCCCCTCGGCGACCGTGGCGTTCGTCTTGTGGGTCTTGAAGGTGAGACGGCCGCGCGAGGCGAGCTCGTCCAGCACCATCTGGCCCACGTTGTGACGCGTGGCGGCGTAGCCGGGCCCGGGGTTACCGAGCCCGACCACGAGCCAGGGGCCCTCTGAAGAGAGAGGACTGGGCATCGGGAGTGATTACTCCGCGGACTCTTCGGCGGCCTCTTCTGCAGCGGCGGCCTCCTCGGCGGCGGCCTCCTCGGCCTCCACCTCCTCGTCCGAGCGCACGGCGGCCGGGACGACGATGTTGAGGATCAGCAGGTCCTCGTCCTCGGCGAGCACGGCGCCCGTCGGGAGGGCGAAGTCCTTGGCGTGGTACTGGGTACCCTCCTCGGCGTCGGTCACGTCGATGACGATGCGCTCCGGGATGTGGGTGGCCTCGACCTCGAGCTTGATGGTCGGGATGTCGAGCACCGCGATGGTGCCGGAGAACGGCTCGCCCTCGACGTGCACGGGGACCTCGACCTGGACCTTCTCGCCACGGCGGACGATGAGGAGGTCGAGGTGCTCGATGATCTGCAGCACCGGGTCCTTCTGGACGTCCTTCACGAGGGTGAGCTGGCTCTTCCCGTCGATGTCGAGGTCGAGCACCGCGTTGGCCTTGCGCAGCAGCAGGCCGACCTGGTGGGCCGGGACGGTGATGTGCACGGGCTCGGTGCCGTGGCCGTAGATGACCGCGGGGATCTTGCCCGCGGCGCGGATCTTGCGGGCAGCGCCCTTGCCGAAGCTGTCGCGGACCTCCGCGACGACCTTGTTGGACTCGTCAGCCATGATGTCTCCTTGCCGGCGGTGCCGGCTGTCAGGCGAGCCGGGGGCTCGCAGTATGGGGTGTTCGACTCGAGCGCATCGAAGTGCGCGAGGAAAGACTGCGTAGCCTGCTCCACCGCGTCGATTACGGACGCATGACGCGTCCCTCGCCGAAGTTCAGTGACCCATACTACCGGACGGCGGCGCGCACGTCCTCTACGATGGCCGCCACGAGCTCGGCGGGCGGCGCGGCGACGTCGAGCCGCACGCCCTCCTCGTCCAGCTGGAGGGGCTCCAGCGTCGCGAGCTGCGAGTCGAGCAGGGAGGCCGGCATGAAGTGGCCGGGGCGGATCATCCGCTCGGCGAGCAGGTCGTGGCCGCCGTCCAGCTCGGCGAAGAACACGCCGGGCGCCTCCGCCCGGATCAGGTCGCGGTACGCCCGCTTCAGCGCCGAGCACGCCACGACCATCCCGGCCGGCCCCGCCTCGGCGAGGGTGCGCCCGACCGCACGGAGCCAGGGCTCGCGGTCGTCGTCGGTGAGCGGGATGCCCTGTCGCATCTTCTCGACGTTCGCGGCCGGATGGAGGTCGTCGCCGTCCACGAACCCGGCCCCGAGCGCCTCGGCGACGAGCGCGCCCACGGTCGACTTGCCCGAGCCGGACACGCCCATCACGACGACCCTGACTGCCAATGCCACTCCCCTGTTCTTCCTCTCCCATTCTCCAGCCGCTGCGCTCACCAGTCGTGCATGGAGCCGTCGAGGAGGCGGTTCACCGGGAGATAGGCGGCCTCGTAGGGGAAGGACTGCGCGACGACGTCGTCGTAGTCGACGCCGAGGCCGGGCTGGTCGCCGGGCTTCAGCATGCCCTCCTCGAACGTGTACGTCGTCCGGAACACCTCGTGGGTGTCCGGGCTGTGCTTCATGTACTCCTGGATGCCGAAGTTCGGGATGGCGATGCCGAGGTGGATGGCCGCCGCGAGCCCGACCGGGGAGACGTCCGTCGGGCCGTGCACACCGGACTTGATCTGATAGACGGCCGCGTAGTCGAAGATTCGGCGCAGGCCGGTGATCCCGCCGGCGTGCGTGACGGGGCTGCGGACGTAGTCGATGAGCTGCTCCTCGAACAGCTCGCGGTAGTCCCAGATCGTGTTGAACACCTCGCCGATCGCCAACGGCGTGGTCGTGTGCTCACGCACCCGCCGCAGCACCGCCTGGTTCTCGGCCGGGGTCACGTCCTCCAGCCAGAACAGGTCGTACGGCTCCAGCGACTTGCCCAGCTTCGCCGCCTGGATCGGCGTCAGCCGGTGGTGCGCGTCGTGCAACAGCGGCAGCTCCGGACCGAACTCGTTCCGCACCGCCTCGAACACCGTGGGCGCGTGCCGGAGGTAGGCGCGGGTGTCCCAGCTCTCCTCCACCGGCACGGCGCTGCGGCGGGCGGGCTCGTAGTCGTAACGGGCGTCGGAACCGGTGCCGGCTCCCGCGGCGGCGTTCTTGCTCGACGCGACGCCGTACACCGACGGCAGGCCCGGGATGCCGGTCTGCACGCGCACGGCGCGGTAGCCCTCCTCCAGGTGCTCGTTGATCGAGTCGAACAGCTCGGGGAGCTCCGCGCCCGAGGCGTGGCCGTAGACCAGGAGGCCGTCGCGGCTGCGCCCGCCGAGGAGCTGGTAGAGCGGCAGGCCCGCGACCTTGGCCTTGATGTCCCAGAGCGCGGTGTCCACGGCGGCGATGGAGGCCATCGTCACCGGCCCACGTCGCCAGTAGGCGCCGCGGTACAGGTACTGCCAGGTGTCCTCGATGCGGTGCGCGTCCCGGCCGATCAGCAGCGGGACGACGTGCTCGCTCAGGTAGGCGGCGACCGCGAGCTCCCGGCCGTTCAGGGTCGCGTCGCCGAGGCCGGTCACGCCGTCCTCCGTCGTGATCCGCAGGGTCACGAAGTTGCGACCCGGGCTGGAGACCAGGACCTCTGCTGCGGTGATTCTCATGCGTGTGCTCCTTGGTGCGTGGCGGGCTCGCTCGCGGCGATGCGTTCGGCGAGCGGGTCGATCAGGTCGGTGAGGTCGGGGGCGAGCGCGGCCAGCACGGCGGCGGCCCGCTCGCGCGGGGTGTGCGCGTCGCGCAGCGCCGCGACGACGGCCTCGGCGCCCGGGTCGCGGACGTCGGGCCCGGCGAGGTGACGGCTCCAGGCCGCGAGCACGCCGAGCTGCGCGGCGCCGGGCTCCCGCCCCGAGGCGAGCCGTGCCCGCAGCGGGTCGAGGATGCGCGGGCCGAGCTTCTGCGAGCCGTCCGACGCGATCTGCGCCAGGCGGTGCTCGATGCGCGCGTTGCCGAAGCGCGAGCGCAGGGCGGCGAGCGCGTCGTCCACGGTGGCGGCGTCGAAGGGCAGCTCGGTGCGCTGCTCGCTCCAGAGCCGCTCCAGCTCGGCCGACAGCGCCGGGTCGGCGACGGCGTCCGCGACCGTGCGGTGGCCCGCGGCGAGGCCGTGATAGGCGAGCAGGGAGTGTCCGGCGTTGAGGAGCCAGAGCTTGCGGCGCTCGTACGGGGCGATGTCGTCCACGAACTGCGCACCCGCGGCCTCCCAGGCCGGCCGGCCCGCGGGGAAGTTGCCCGCGAGCACCCACTCCGCGAACGGCTCGGTCACCACCGGGGCCGCATCCGCGAGGCCGGTGAGACGCAGGGCGGCCTCCCGGTCGGCGTCGGTCGTCGCCGGCGTGATGCGGTCGACCATCGAGGAGACGAAGGAGACCTCGCTGCGGATCCACGCGTCCAGCTCCGAACCGGGCTCGGTGAGCGCCAGCACGGCGTCGCGGATCACGGCGCCGTTGTCCGGGAGGTTGTCGCAGCTGACGACGGCGATGCCGCCCGCGCCCCCCTCGAACCGCGCCCGCAGGCCGTCGAGCACGCGCGCCGGGGCGGCCGACCCCGGCCGGTAGCCGGCCTCCGTCACGGTGAGCGTCAGCACGCCCACCTCCGGATCGGCGAGCACTCGCCGCCAGGCGGCCGTGTCGGCGCCGTCGTGGACGCTGCTCAGCGCCTCCACCACGGTCGCACTGTCGCCGTTCGGCCCGCGCTCGATGAGGGTGTAGACCGCGTCCTGTGCGGCGAGCACGCGCGCGGCGTCGGGACTCCGGCCGGTGAAGGCCGCGATCCCCCAGCCGGCGGCGTCGATGTCCGTGGCGTGAGTCGCCTCGTTGGCCCGCTGCGTGTACCAGGCCTGGTGCGCGCGGTGGAACGCGCCCAGCCCCAGGTGCGCCACCCGGACGGGGTGGCGCACCTGACGGGCCGAGGCGATGGAGGGGGCGTCGGTCATGCCGGCACCGCGTCGCGCGTGCGCGCCGCCACGTCGCGGAGGTAGGCCAGGTTCTCGCGGGTGCGCTGCTCCAGCGGAACCGCGGTGGAGAAGTCCTCGCAGGTCACCCACCCGTCATAGCCGAACTCGTGCAGCGCGCGGAAGTAGGCGTCCACGTCTCCGGAGCCCTCGCGCAGCGGCGCCCAGTCGTGCCGCCAGCGCACCGTGCCGTCGGCCTCCGGCTCGCCCGGCAGCCACGCGACGTTCTTGACGTGCACGTGCGCGAGGTAGGGGCCGAGGAGCTGGAGGGCGGAGAGCGTGCGCTCCTGGCCCTCGATCAGCAGGTTGCCGAGGTCGTGGATGACGCCGACCGCCTCCGGGTCGAGGCCGTCGAGCAGCCGGAACGCGGCGGAGGCCGACGGCGTGATGGTCTCGTGGTGCAGCTCCACCAGCGCCTTCACGCCGAGCGAGGCGGCGACGGAGGCGGCACGCTCCATGTCGGCGCGGGCTGCGGTGAACAGCTCGCGGTAGTCGCCGAGGTCGGAGCGCGGCATCGTGACGCGCACCTGGCGCGCGCCGAGCTCAGCGGTGGCCGCGAGCATCCGGTCGACGTTCGCGTGGTCGCCGCAACCGGCGTAGCCGCCGATGCCGGAGAACTCCAGCCCGGCCTCCCGGGTCAGCCGGGCGATCTCGGGGAGGGACTCCTCGAGCCCGGTCAGCGGCCAGGTCGCGCGGTTTCCCGCCCAGAAGCCCGGCTCGTCCGCCGGCTGCTGGTCGACCACGCGCCACTCGATGCCGTCCCAGCCCTGGGCCGCGATGGTGCGCGCGGCCTCCTCGGGCGTCCAGTCCGGGGTGGAGGCGGTGAACACGGAGAACTTCATGCGCGCACCCCCGTCGTGACCTCGACGTCGTCGAGCGAGCCGTCGAGCACGTCGTCCAGCAGCACCGGGCGGCCGAGCGTGGCCGACAGGTACACGGCGCGGACGACCGCGAGGGAGAGGAACGCGTCCGCGACGGTCACGCCGGGGGCACGGTGCTCGCGGATGGCGTCCACGATGTCCTCGTACTGCCGGAAGTGCCCGATGACGAACTGCTCCGGGCCGCGGTCCCCGCCGCGCAGGTCGCTCGCCGGCACCAGGTCGGCGGCGCGGTTGCCCTCGGCGTCGGCCGTGCCGAAGTACTCGAGCTGGTCGTCGTCGATGATCGCCGAGCCGCGGTCGCCGTGCACCTGCAGGCGCACGGACAGGCCGGGGTAGGCGGCGGTCGTCGCGTGCAGCACGGCGAGCGCGCCGGACTCGAAGCGGATGGTCGCCACGGCGATGTCCTCGACCTCCACGCGCTCGTGGGCGAGCAGGGCGGTGCGGGCGTCGATCTCGACGGGACGGCCGAGGAACCAGACCAGCAGGTCGACGGTGTGGACGCCCTGGTTCATCACCGCTCCCCCGCCGTCGAGCTCCCAGGTGCCGCGCCACTGCCCGGAGTCGTAGTACTCCTGGCTGCGCCACCAGGCGACGGAGGCGAGCCCGCTGGTCAGCCGGCCGAAGGCGCCGGAGTGCGCGGCGTCGGCGACGACGACGGACGCCGGGTCGAAGCGGTGCTGGCTGATCACCGAGACGACGAGACCGTTCTGCTCGGCACGACGCGAGAGCTCGAGGATCTCCCGGGCGCGGGGCAGCGAGACGTCGAGCGGCTTCTCGATGACGACGTGCTTCCCGGCGGCCAGGGCCTCCTCGGCGAGCACGACGTGGAGGCCGCTCGGCGTGCAGATGACGACGACGTCGATGTCGGCTCCGGCGAGCGCCGCGTTCAGCGACGCGAACTCCGGGATGCGGGCGGCGCCGTACTCGGAGACGAGCTGGTCGGCGAGCGCCGTCGCGGCCGCCGGGATCGCGTCGACCAGCGCCGACAGCGCCAGTCCGGGATGCCGGAGGATCGCGCGGGCGTGGTTGAGGCCGATGATGCCGCAGCCGACGATGGCGACGTTCAGGGTGGTGGGTTCGGTGTTCATGCGAGGGTGACTCCGATCTGGTCGGTGAGGCGGCGGAGGGCGCGGCCGGCGACGCCGAACGCCGCTGGCCCCGAGAAGCCGCCGAGGGCGTTGACGTCGGTGAGGTGGGGTTCGAGGGAGGCGAAGCCGGTGTAGCCGTCGTCGCGGAGCGCGGTGAGGGTCTCCAGCAGCTGGCCGTTGCCCTCCCCCGCCGGCGTGACCTCGGAGGTCGCCGCGCGGGCGTCCTTCACCTGCAGGTACTCCAGGTGCGGCCGCAGCAGGGCGTAGCCGTCGTCGAACGGCTGCGCGACGCCGACCTGGACGAAGTTGGCGCTGTCCCAGGCGAGCTTCAGCGCCGGCGACCCGACCGACTCCACGATGTCGAGGCAGCGCTCGGGGGTGTCGCCGTAGATGTCTTTCTCGTTCTCGTGCAGCAGCACGACCCCGGCGGCCTCCGCGGCGTCGGCGAGGGCGCGCATGCGCTCCAGCACGTCGTCGCGGATGTCCTCCGCCGGCACGCCCTCGGCGCGATAGAACGAGAACAGCCGGATGTAGCCGGCGTCGAGGCGCTTCGCCGCGGCGATCGCACGCCCCAGCCGCTCCACCTCGTGCTCCACCGGCAGCGAGATGTCGACCTTGCCGATCGGCGAGGCGATCGCCGACACGCGCATCCCGCGCTCGGCGAGGATGCCGGCGAGCCGGTCGAGCTGTTCGTCGTCGAGGTCCACGATGTTGACGCCCCACGCGCTGCGCACCTCGATGTGGTTGGCGCCCAGCGCTTGCAGGACCGCGATCTGCACGACCGGGTCGGGGTCGATCTCGTCGCCGAACCCGGACAGCGCCCAGGTGGGTTGCGTGGAATCAGTCACTCTCAGTCACTCTCTCTCGCTTCTTCTTTTTGTCACTTAACGCCGCCGGCGGTCAGCCCGCCGACGAGGTAGCGCTGGAACACCAGGTAGAGGGCCACGACCGGCACGGCGCAGATCAGCGACGCCGCCATCATCTGCCCGTAGAGCGGCAACGCTCCACCCTCCTGCGCCACGGTGAACACCTGGAGCGCGACCGCGGCGGTGCGCGTGTCGGGGTTCGTCATCACCGAAGCGAACAGCACGTCGTTCCAGCCGAGCAGGAAGGCGAAGATGCCGGCGACGACCACGCCGGGCCAGCTCAGCGGGAGGACGATCCTGGTCAGGATGCGCCACGACGAGGCTCCGTCGATGCGGGCCGCCTCCTCCAGCTCGCGCGGGAGTCCGCGCAGATAGGTGACCATGACCCAGGTCGAGAACGGCAGCGCGAACGTCAGATAGGTGACGAACAGCGACCACCGGGTGCCGATGATCGGGATGCCGAGGGCGCTGGAGGCCGACGAGAACAGCACGAACACCGGCAGCAGCATGAGCGTCCCCGGGATCGACTGCAGTCCCAGCAGCCCGCGCAGGAACGTGAGCCGCCCGCGGAACGCGAACCGCACCAGCACGTACGCGGTGGCCACCGAGAGGAAGGCGCAGACGATCGCGACGCCGCCGGCGACGATCACGCTGTTCATCAGGCCGTTGCCGAGCGCGACCGTCGACCATACCTTGACGTAGTTGTCGAGGTTGAACGAGCTCGGGAAGAACTCGCCGCTCGCGACGCCGATGTCGGAGTTCACCGACGCCAGCAGCACGTACACGATGGGCAGCAGCGCGACGCAGAGCAGGAGGGCGATGATGACCGCCTGCAGCGGACGCGGCAGCAGCCGGTAGACATCTCCCGTGCCGCGGCGGCCTACGGGGCGGACGGTGGGGGCGGAGGCGGTCATGCCGTCTTCTCCTTCCGGTCGTCGCCGGTGTCGAGCCGGACGGCACGCAGGTAGACGAACAGCGGGATCGCGATGAGGATCAGCGAGAACACCGCCATCGCGGCGCTCAGCCCGAAGCGGAAGCTCTGGAAGCTGGTCACGTACGTCAGCACCGGCAGCACGTTGACCGCCTGCGGCGCCGGAACCCCGAAGAGCACGAACGGCAGTGTGAAGCCGTTGATGTTGTGCAGCAGCGAGATGATGAGCGCCAGCGCGATCGGCCCGCGCAGGTGCGGCAGGATGACGTAGCGCAGCTTCGCCCACCAGCCCGCACCGTCGATGGCGGCGGCCTCGTGGACCTCGTTCTCGATCGACTGGAGGCCGGCGAGCACCAGCAGGTAGAAGAACGGCCAGGACGACCAGATCTGCACGCCGACGAGCGTCCAGTAGCTGAGCGGCCCGTTGAGCCAGAGCCCGGTGTGGATGCCGAGGTTGGTGAGGACGGTGTCCACGATCCCGTGCGGCTGCAGCATGGTGTGCCAGAAGGTGCCGACGACGAAGCCGGGGAGCACGTACGGCACGAGGAACAGCGAGCGCACCAGTGCGCGGCCGCGGAAGGCGTTCTGCGTCGCGAGTGCGGCCGCGACGCCGATCGGCAGGGTCACGACGGCCGCGATCACGGCGAACGAGACGCTGATCCAGATCGACTGCAGCAGCGAGGAGGAGGTGATCGCCTCGATGTAGTTCCCGAGGCCGATGAACGGCGCCGAGACCCAGTCGCGCAGCGTGTACATGTCGAGGTCGAGCGTCGAGATGACGAGCGCGAACACGAACGGGACGATGATGACCAGCAGCATGAGGATGCCGCCGGGTAGCAGCAGCCAGAGCGGCCGGTTGCGCTGTTGCACGGTGCGGCGGCCTCGGCGGGGCGCCCCGCCCGTCCGCGGAGGGGTCGCCTCCGCGGACGGGCGGGCGCTCGCGGGCGGAGCCGCGGTGTCGGTGGACATGACGATCGGCCCGCTACTTCTTGGCCTTGTCCAGCGAGCTCTGAGCCGTCGACTGCGCGGTCTTCAGCAACTGCGACAGCTCGGAGCTGCTGACCGACCCGTTCGACAGGTTCGGGATCGACTGCACGACCACGTTGGTCAGGGCGAGCTGGGTGTCTCCCCAGGCGCCGCTGAACGGAGTGGCCACCGACTTGTTGATCGCGTCGACGACCGGGGCGATGATCGGCTTCGACTTCTGCAGGTCGGCCGCGGCCTGGGCGTTCGACGGCAGATCGCCCAGGAGCGAGAACTCCTTGGTCTGCATGTCGGCGCGGGTGACCATGTTGATGTAGGCGAAGGCCAGGTCCTGGTTCTTCGAGTACGAGGCGACCACGAGGTTGTCACCGGAAACGATGCTCGCCGCGGGCTTGCCGCTGGACGGGTTGGACGTCTTGCCCGGCGCCACGGTCGGCATCAGCGCGTAGGCGTACTTGCCGGCCACGGCGGACTTGTCCAGTGTCTCCATCGAGCTGGCCGACACCATCGGCAGGTACGCGGCCTTGCCCGCCGCGAACGCGGCGACGGCCTGCGGGTTCTTCCAGCCGACCGCGGCCGGGTCGACCGCCTTCTGCTCGGTGAGCCAGCCGAAGTAGGTCTGGTAGGCCTTCTCGGTGGTGGGGTCGTCGAGCCGCGCCTTGCCGGACTTCAGGTCGAGGATCGGGTTGCCCGCCTGGACGGACATCGCCCAGATGAACTTCCACGGGTCGTAGTTGTCGGCGTAGCCGGCCGCGACGCCGTAGACGCCTCCAGTCGTGAGCTTCTTGGCCTGGCTGGCGAAGTCGTCCCAGGTGGTGGCGGGCTTGTCGATGCCGGCGGCCTTCAGCAGGTCCTTGTTGTACGCCATCACGAACGGGCGCTGCGCGAGCGGCACCGCGATCTGGTTCTTCGCGTCCGGACCGGACATGCCGAGTGCCGCGGGGACGAAGCGGTCGCGGCCGCCGACCTTGGTCCAGTCGGCGTCGGTGAGCTTGACGAACGCGCCGGTGGCGTAAGCGGTCGGCGTGAACGTGGTGCCGAGGGCGTAGACGTCCGGGCCCTGCCCGGAGACGACCGAGGTCTGGATCTTGGTGAGCTCGTCGTTGCTGCTGGCGAAGGTGTCGAACGCCAGGGTCGCCCCGGTCTCCTTCTTGAACTGGGCGCTGAGCTCCGAGAACCACTCCTTCTGCTGCTGCGGATAGAGCCCGCTGGTCCCGGTGTAGACGGTGAGGGTACGGCCCTTGCCGTCGACGGCCGTGGACGTGGAACTGGCGTTCGAACCGCTGCCGGAGGACGAGCATCCGGTCAGGGCGAGGCCGAGGGCGGCCAGGCCGGCGATCGCGCCGAGCGCGAAACGTGATCTCATTCGTGACTCTCCTTTGAGGACGGGATCCGGTGGATCGTGTCCCCCGAACACGGTGCGAGCCGGAGGACTGCCGCCGAGCCTAGGCACTCCGGCAACACGACTGCAACCGATTGCCAAAAATTGCCATCGTGTGCTGTGATGGGCGCATGAGCCCTCAGCTTCGCGGGTATCCCGACGGTACGGACCGCCCGGCCACCCTCGCCGACGTGGCCGCCGCCAGCGGCGTCGCCACCTCCACGGCCTCCCGTGCCCTCGCCAACCCCGGCCGCGTGAACGCGATCACGCGCGAGCGCATCGAGCGGGCCGCCCGCGAGCTCAACTACATCCCCAACTCCCAGGCCAGGGCGCTCACCAGCGGCCGGACCCGGTGCATCGCGGTGCTGGTCTCCGACGTCACGAACCCGTTCTACTTCGGCATCATCCGGGGCACGCAGCAGCAGCTCAAAGCCGCCGGCTACACGCAGCTCCTGGTCGACACCGAGGAGTCCGACGAGCTGGAGGACGGGATGCTGCACAAGCTCCGGCCCTCGTTCGACGGCGCCATCCTGGCCGCCTCCCGCCTCACCGACCGGCGGCTGACGGCGCTCGCCGCGGACGTGCCGCTCGTCGCGATCAACCGGCAGACCCGCGGGGTCGCCAACGTCTTCATCGACACCCCCAACGGTGTCGAGCAGGCGGTCGGGCACCTGGCCTCGCTCGGGCACCGTTCGATCGTCTACGCCTCGGGACCGGAGACCTCCTGGTCGAACGAGCGCCGCTGGCGCGCCCTGGTCCGCACCGCGGAGCGCTACGACGTCCAAGCCCTCCGGCTCGGCCCGTTCTCCCCGCGCCAGTACGCGGGCGCGGCCGCCGCCGACGCCGTGCTGCACGCGGGCGCGACCGCGTGCATCGCGTTCAACGACCTCCTCGCGATCGGGATGCTGGCCCGGTTCCGCGAGCGCGGCGTCGACGTCCCCGGCGACGTCTCGCTGGTCGGCTGCGACGACATCTTCGGCGCCGACTTCTGCAACCCGCCCCTGACCACGCTCACCGCGCCGATCGAGCAGGCCGGCCGCACCGCGGTCGCCATGCTGCTCGCCCGGCTGGACGACAGCGGCGCGCCGGTCAGCCGCCAGGGGGCGACGCTCCCCACGCACCTGACGGTCAGGGCCTCCACGGGGCCCGCGGCCGTCGCTTCGCACCCCACCGCACCGAACGCACCGACGAAAGGACGCGGATGACCGCGCTCGCCCCGCACCCCGACCGGCTGTTCCCCGCCGACCCCGCCGAGCGCGACCTGGCCAGGCGGCTGCACGCCGCCGTGGCCGACGCGCCCATCTACTCTCCGCACGGCCACGTGCCGGCGGCGATGCTGGCCGAAGACCAGCCGTTCCCCGACCCGGCGGCGCTGCTGATCACGCCGGACCACTACGTGACACGGATGCTGCACGCGGTGGGCGTACCGCTCGGCGAGCTCGGCCTCGCCCGCGACGGCGTGCCCTCCCCTGCCACCGGTCGCTCGATCTGGCGCCGGCTGTGCGAGCACTGGGACGTCTTCCTCGGCACGCCGGTGCGGTTCTGGTTCGAGTCGGAGTTCAGCGAGGTGTTCGGGCTGACCGAGCAGCCGTCGGCGCAGAACGCCGACGCGCTCTATGACCAGCTCTCCGCCACCCTCGCGTCGCCGGAGTTCCGTCCGCGCGCGTTGTTCGACCGGTTCCGCATCGCGGTCCTTGCGACCACCGACGACCCGGCCGACGATCTGGAGGCGCACGCCCGCCTGGCGGCGGACCCGACCTTCACCGGCCGGGTAGTCCCGACCTTCCGCGCCGACCGGTACATGCACCCCGACGAGGCGGGCTGGACCGGCCGGCTCGACCGCCTGGCCGCCCGCGCCGACGTCGACACGACGAGCTACGCGGGGCTCCTGGAGGCCCTCCGCGTCCGCCGCGCCGCGTTCGCCGCGGCCGGTGGCACCGCGACCGACACGGGCGTGATCGACACGGGCAGCGAGCCGCTGGAGGAGGCGGAGGCCTCCCGCATCCACCGCGCCGCGCTCAACGGCTCGGTGACCGCCGCCGAGGCAGTCGCCTACCGGCGCAACATGCTCTACCGGCTGGCGGAGATGGCGGCCGACGACGGCCTGGTCATGCAGCTCCACCCCGGCGTGCACCGCAACCACCACCGGCCGACCTTCGAGGCTTACGGCCCCGACACCGGACACGACCTGCCCGCCGTCGGGTCGTTCACCGAGCCGCTCACACCGATCCTGCGCGACTTCGGTACGAACCCGACCTTCCGGATCGTGCTCTTCACCGTGGACGAGACCACCTTCTCGCGTGAGATCGCCCCGCTCGCCGGCTTCTACCCATCGGTCTACGCGGGCGCGCCGTGGTGGTTCCTCGACACCCCAGCGGCGATCCTCCGCTACCGCCGGGCGATCACGGACAGCGCCGGCTTCACCAAGACCAGCGGCTTCATCGACGACACCCGAGCGTTCTGCTCGATCCCGGCCCGGCACGACATGTCGCGCCGCGTGGACGCGTCGTTCCTGGCCTCCCTCGTCGTCACGCACCAGCTCGCCGAGGAGGACGCGTTCGCCGTCGCGCACCGGCTGGTGGACGAGATCCCCCGCACCACGTTCCGGCTCGGCTGAGCGGAACGTCACACAACCGATCACAGCGCGGCCGTGCGGCTACGCTGGACGCAAACCGTCTCAACGAAGGAGTCCTCCGTGCCCGAGAACCACGCAACGGCCAACATCGGAGTCGTCGGTCTGGCTGTGATGGGGTCGAACCTGGCCCGCAACCTCGCCTCGCGCGAGGGCAACACCGTCGCCGTCTACAACCGGACCTACGCACGCACGGAGGAACTGGTGAAGGCCCACCCGGAGGCCGGCTTCGTCGCCGCGTCCGACATCGACGACTTCGTGGCCTCGCTGGCGAAGCCGCGCACCGCGATCATCATGGTCCAGGCCGGCAAGGGCACCGACGCCGTGATCGAGCAGCTCGCCGAGCGCTTCGAGCCGGGCGACATCATCGTGGACGGCGGCAACGCCAACTTCCTCGACACGATCGAGCGCGAGAAGCGTGTCTCGGCATCCGGCATCCACTTCGTCGGCACCGGCATCTCCGGCGGCGAGGAGGGCGCGCTCAAGGGCCCGTCGATCATGCCGGGCGGCACCGAGGAGTCGTACAAGACCCTCGGCCCGATCCTGGCCTCCATCGCCGCGGTCGCCGAGGGCGAGCCCTGCGTGACCCACGTCGGCACCGACGGCGCAGGCCACTTCGTGAAGATGATCCACAACGGCATCGAGTACGCCGACATGCAGCTCATCGCCGAGGCCTACGACCTGCTCCGCACGGTCGGCGGCCTCGAGCCGGCCGCGATCGCAGACGTGTTCACCGAGTGGAACAAGGGCTACCTGGAGTCGTACCTGATCGAGATCACCGCCGAGGTGCTGCGCCACGTGGACGCGGAGACCGGCAAGCCGTTCGTGGACATCGTCCTCGACCAGGCCGGCTCGAAGGGCACCGGCGTCTGGACCGTGCAGAACGCGCTCGACCTGGGCATCCCGGTCGGCGGCATCGCGGAGGCCGTCTTCGCCCGCGCCGTGTCGTCCAAGCCGGCGCAGCGTGCGGCCGTGCAGGCGACCGTGACGTCGCGTCCCGAGGTGCAGAAGGCCGCCGATGTCGCCGCGTTCGCCGACGACGTCTCGAAGGCGCTCTACGCCTCCAAGGTCGTCGCCTACGCCCAGGGCTTCGACGCGATCGTCGCGGGTGCCGAGAAGTACGGCTGGGACATCCACAAGGACAAGATCGCCAAGATCTGGCGCGGCGGCTGCATCATCCGCGCCCAGTTCCTCAACCGCATCGCCGACGCCTACGACGAGAACCCGGACATCGCGACCCTGCTGGAGGCGCCGTACTTCGCCGACGCCGTCCGCGAGGGCGAGGCCGCCTGGCGCCGCATCGTCGCCACCGCCGCCCTCTCGGGTGTGCCGGTCCCCGGCTTCGGCTCGGCGCTGTCGTACTACGACTCGCTGGCGTCCAAGCGCCTCCCCGCCGCGCTCGTGCAGGGCCAGCGCGACTTCTTCGGCGCGCACACCTACAAGCGCGTCGACAAGGAGGGCACCTTCCACACGCTGTGGTCGGGCGACCGCACCGAGATCGAGACCGAGGGCTCCTCGCACTAGCCCGCCGACCGCGCTCAGGAAGTGCTCCGAATCATCACGATTCGGAGCACTTTTCTGTACTCGGCGGCTGCGGCGATGCAGACTCGTAGGCGTGACGTTCGAGGACCACCCGGAGCTGACGGAGTACGACCCGTCGGACCGTCCGCTGCGCGGGCGGAGGCGGACCATCGCTGCGCGCGTGTTCGTGGTCGTGGCCCTCACGGCGCTGCTGCTGCCCGGGATCATGCTGACGATCAGCATCCAGACCGACACCGCGAACTACACCTGCCAGGTCTACGCCCGGCACTACCAGCCCGACTCGGTGGGCTCGTCCGCCCGCTTCGAGCTGTTCGCGCCGGCGGGCCCCGGATGGCAGTGCTACGCGCTGAACACGGAGGGCGACCCGACGTTCGTCGCGCCGCTGGGGCTCATCCCCTCAGCGCCGCACAGCCTCCCGTAAAGGATCGTCCGCGGGGTCAGGCGGCGCCGTCGAACATGGAGGTCACCGAGCCGTCGGTGAAGACCTCGCGGATCGCGTTCGCCAGCAGCGGCGCGATCGACAGCACGGTGAGACCGTCCCAGCGCTTGTGCGCCGGCAGCGGGAGCGTGTCGGTGACGACGACCGAGTCGATGGCCTCCGACTGCAGCAGCTCGACGGCCGGGTCGCTGAACACGGCGTGCGTCGCGGCCACGACGACGCCGATCGCGCCGGCGGCCTTCAGCGCCTCCGCGGCCTTCACGATCGTGCGGCCGGTGTCGATCAGGTCGTCGACCAGGAGGCAGACGCGGCCGTTCACCTCGCCGACGATCTCGTGCACCGAGACCTGGTTGGGCACCAGCGGGTCGCGGCGCTTGTGGATGATCGCCAGCGGCGCGCCGAGCTTGTCGCTCCAGATGTCGGCGACGCGCACCCGGCCCATGTCGGGCGAGACGACGGTCAGCGTCGAGGGGTCGAGCTCGCGCTGCATGTGCTCCAGGAGCACCGGCATGGCGAAGAGGTGGTCGACCGGGCCGTCGAAGAAGCCCTGGATCTGCGCGGCGTGCAGGTCGACCGACATGATGCGGTCGGCGCCGGCGGCCTTGAACAGGTCGGCGACCAGGCGGGCCGAGATCGGCTCGCGGCCGCGGCCCTTCTTGTCCTGCCGCGCGTACGGGTAGAACGGCGCGACGACGGTGATGCGCTTGGCGGAGGCACGCTTGAGGGCGTCCACCATGATGAGCTGCTCCATGAGCCACTCGTTGATCGGGGAGGTGTGCGACTGGATCACGAACGCGTCCGACCCGCGCACGCTCTCGTCGAACCGGGCGTAGATCTCACCGTTCGCGAAGGTGCGGGAGTCGGTGGGCACCAGCTCGCTGCCGAGGTGCTCGGCGATCTGCTCGGCGAGCGCGGGATGGGCCCGCCCCGAGATCAGAACGAGTCGTTTCTGGCCGGTGGCAGTGATCCCTGACACTTACTCTCCGCTCTCTTGCGCCGCCCCGCTCTGTTCGGCGGCGCGCGCGGCTTCGGTGCCCGGCCGCTTCTCGGCGACCCAGCCTTCGATGTTGCGCTGCGGCGCGACGGTGATGGCGAGCGCCCCAGGTGGAACGTCCTTCCGGACGACCGTTCCCGCCCCGGTGTACGCTCCGTCACCCATCCTAACGGGCGCGACGAGCACCGTGTTCGTGCTGATCCGCACGTGCGAGCCGATGACGGTGCGGTGCTTGTTCACCCCGTCGTAGTTGGCGGTGATGACGCCCGCGCCGAGGTTGCCCTTCTCGCCCACCTCGGCGTCGCCGACGTAGTTGAAGTGGGCGAGCTTGGTGCCGGCGCCGATGACCGCGTTCTTGGTCTCGGAGAACGTGCCGATCTTGCCGTTCGCGCCGAGGACGGTGCCGGGGCGCAGGTAGGAGAACGGGCCGACCGTCGCGCCGTCGCCGATCACGGCGAGGGTCGCGTCGGTGCGCTTGACGGTCGCGCCGGCGCCGACCTCGGTGTCGACCAGCGTGGTGTCCGGGCCGATCTCTGCGCCGGTGCGCACGACGGTCGCCCCGCGGAGCTGGGTGCCGGGGAGGATCGTGACATCGGGCTCGAGGACGACCTTCACGTCGATCCAGGTGGTCGCCGGGTCCTGCACGGTGACGCCGGCGAGCTGCCAGGTGCGCACGACGAGCGCGTTCAGCCGGGCCGCGGCCTCGCTGAGCTGGGCGCGGTCGTTGATGCCCTCCACGAGCCACGACTCGGACACCGGGAGGGCGTCGACGTCGAAGCCGGCCTCCCGCAGCAGCCCGATGACGTCGGTGAGGTACTTCTCGCCCTGGGCGTTGTCGGTGGTCACGTTGGCGAGCATGTCGCGCAGCGCCGCGGCGCCGAAGACGTAGATGCCGGCGTTGATCTCGCCGATCGCGCGCTCGGCCTCGGTGGCGTCCTTGTGCTCCACGATGCGGTCGAGGTGGCCCTCCGGGGTGCGCACGATGCGGCCGTAGCCGGTGGCGTCGGCCGGGAACGACGACAGGATGGTGGCGGCGGCCCCGCCCGCGCGGTGCGCCGCGACCAGCTCGCGCAGCGTCGCCGCGTCGAGCAGCGGCACGTCGCCGTTGACCACGAGCACGTCGCCCGCGAAGCCCTCCGGGAGCGCCGCGACGGCCTGCTCGACCGCGCGGCCGGTCCCCGGCACCTCGTCCTGGTCGACGATGACCGCCTCCGGCAGGTCCGCCTCGATCACCTCGGCGAGCCGGTCGCGCTCGTGCCGCACGACCGCGATCACGCGGGCCGCGTCCAGCTCGCGGGCGGTCGCCAGCACGTGGCCGACGATCGGAATGCCGCCGAGCGGGTGCAGCAGCTTGGGGGTGGCGGACTTCATCCGGGTGCCCTGGCCCGCCGCGAGGACGACGATGGCGAGATTCTGATCGGTCATGATGCTCCCGGCAGGTTGGCGACGGAGGTCGGGTCGGAGACGGAGTCGGGTCGGAGACGTCGCTCCGCCTCCAGGACTCGAACCTAGACCTAACAGCTCCAAAGGCTGTCGTGCTGCCATTACACCAAGGCGGACCGCGCAACGCGCACACACAGTCTGCCAGACCCGGCCGGTGCTGCCGCCGAGCGCAGGCCGCAGCCCAATAGCATGGAGGGATGGCGGAGGCACAGGACCCGGGAGTCCGCACCGGCGCGCGCGACGAGGTCGACCGCATCGTCGGCGCCTGGCTGCGCGAGCGCCCCGACCTCGACTTCGCACCACTGCAGGTGCTCTCCCGCGTCGACCGGCTCTCCCGGCACCTCGACCGCGCCCGCCGCGGCGCGTTCGAGCGCTCCGACCTGGATTCGTGGGAGTTCGACGTGCTCTCGGCGCTGCGCCGGGCCGGGTCGCCGTTCCAGCTCAGCCCCAAGTCGCTCCTCCAGCAGACCCTGGTGTCGTCGGGCACGATGACCAACCGCATCGACCGCCTCGTCGCCCGCGGCCTGGTGGAGCGCCGCACCGACCCGAACGACGGCCGCGGCATCCTCGTGCAGATGACAACCCAGGGACTGGCCCGCGTGGACGCGGCGATCACCCGCCTGGTGGACGCGGAGGCCGACCTGCTGGAGGCCCTCTCCCCCGTGGAGCAGGAGCGGCTGGCCGCCCTGCTGCGCAAGCTCAGCCTCGGGTTCGACGCCGGGGCGTGACCGCCCGCGATCCCGGCGCAGGCTTCGCACCCTCTCAGGTGTCTGTTATCCCGCTCTCATAAACTCGTCGGCGATGAGACTTTCCCTGAAGCGCCTCCCCTCGCGAGTGAAGCGCGCCGCACGCTTCGAGATCCACGCGCACTGGCGTCGGCAGCCGCTCGTCCTCGGCTCCGTGTTCTACGAGTCGTTCTCGGGCAACGGGATGCTCGACAACCCGGAGGCGCTGTTCCGTCAGCTCCTGGCCGCGCCCGACCTGAAGCACCTCACCCACGTCTGGGCACTGTCCGACCTCCACCGGTACCGCGCGGCGGTCGAGGAGTTCGCCGACGACCCCCGCGTCAGCTTCGTCCGCTACGGGTCGGCCGCCTACTACCGCGCGCTCGCGACCAGCCAGTACCTGGTCAACAACGCGACCTTCCCGTACGACTTCTCCAAGCGGCCGGGGCAGGTCTACCTCAACACCTGGCACGGCACCCCGCTGAAGCGGATGGGCTACGACATCGACGGCGGAGCGCTCGCGACGGCGAACATCGTGCGCAACTTCGTCCAGGCCGACTACCTGCTGGCGGCCAACGAGTTCATGACCGACCAGATGTACCGCACCGGGTACAAGCTCGACGGCATCTACCGCGGCAGCATCATCGAGGAGGGCTACCCGCGCCTCGACCGGCAGTTCCTGGACGAGGCCCAGCGCGAGGAGGTGCGCCGCCGGCTGATCGCGTCCGGCATCCCGCTCGGCGACCGCAAGGTCATCCTGTACGCGCCGACCTGGAAGGGGCAGGTCTTCGGCCGCCCGGAGGACGACCTCGACGCCCTGCTCGCCCACATCGCCCAGGTGGAGGAGCGCATCGACACCAGCCGGTACGCCGTGCTGGTGAAGACGCACCAGAGCGTGCACGCGCTGGCCGCCGACCGGCCGGAGCTGGCGCGAATGCTCGTCCCCAACGAGATCCCGACCAACCTCGTGCTCGGCGCCACCGACATCCTGGTGTCCGACTACTCGAGCATCTTCTTCGACTTCCTCCGCACCGGGCGGCCGATCCTGTTCTTCACCCCCGACCTCGCCGACTACGCCGGCACCCGCGGCCTCTACTTCGAGCCGGAGGAGTGGCCCGGTCCGGTGCTGATGTCGGCGGCCGAGCTCGGCGACGCCCTCGCGGCGGTGGCCGAGGATGGCGACCGGGTGCCCGCCGACTCGCGGGAGAAGTACCTGGCGATGCAGCGCCGGTTCACCCCGTACGACGACGGCTCGGCCGCCGAGCGCGTCGTCGACATCGTGTTCCGCGGCGTGCGCGAGGGCTACCGGCTGCGCACCTCGCTGGACGACGACGGCCGCGAGAAGATCCTGCTGTACCTCGGCGGGATGCGCCCGAACGGGATCACGACCTCCGCGCTCAACCTGCTCAACAACCTCGACCACGACCGCTTCGACGTGTCCGCGTTCTTCGCCCAGAGCGGCTCGCAGGCGGCGATCGGCAAGCAGCAGCAGATCCACCCGGCGGTCCGCCAGTTCCCGCGCGTCGGCGGGATGAACGGCGCGAAGCTGCGGCACCTGGCCCGACACCTGGAGTTCCGCCGCGGCCGCACCGCGCAGCACGCCGAGACCGCGGCCCAGAACCAGCTCTGGGACGACGAGTGGTACCGCTGCTTCGGCGACAGCCGCTTCGACTACGTGGTCGACTTCTCCGGCTACGGGCCGTTCTGGGCGATCCTGCTGCTGCACTCACCCGACGCGCAGCGCGCGATCTGGCTGCACAACGACCTGGCCTCCGACGCGCACCGCGAGGTCAACGGCGAGAAGCGGATGCTGCACTCGCTCACCCAGCTCTTCACCCTGTACGCGCAGTATGACCACCTGGTGTCGGTCTCCCCCACCCTGTCGGAGGTGAACCGCCGGTCCCTGGCGGAATTCGCTCCGCCGGAGAAGTTCCTTTCGGCCCTGAACACCGTGGACGCCGAGCACATCCTGAAGAACGCGCAGGACGACCTCCGCCGGGTGGCCTTCGACGAGGAGGCCGGCAGCGTCCCCGACTGGGCGGAGGCGCTCCTCGCGCCCGCTGACGGCGTCACCACATTCGTCACGGTGGGACGGCTGTCGCCGGAGAAGAACCAGGAACGGCTCATCCGCGCGTTCGCGCAGGTGCACGCCGACAACCCGAAGACCCGGCTGGTCATCGTCGGCGCCGGCCCGCTGCAGGAGCACCTGGAGGGTGTCATCGCCCGGCTCGGCCTGCAGGGCTCGGTGTACCTGACCGGCATGCAGCGCAACCCGCACGCGATCATGGCCAAGGCGGACTGTTTCGTGCTGTCGAGCGACTACGAGGGCCAGCCGATGGTCATCCTGGAGGCGCTCGTCCTGGACCTCCCGATCGTGACGGTGGAGTTCGCGTCGGCGAAGAACGCCCTCCCCGCGGGCAGCGGCCTGGTCGTCCCGCAGTCGGTCGATGGCGTCGCGGACGGCATGCGTGCGTTCCTGCGCGGCGAGGTGCCGGCCAGCGTGTTCGACTGGGCGGCGTACAACCGCAAGGCCGTCGGCGAGTTCTACCGGGCGATCGGGGCGGAGCCGGTCGTGGCGGCGGCGCCCGAGGTGCAGGCGGCTGCGGCCTCGGCTGTGCCGCTGGACGCGCCGGGGCCGGCGGGTTCGGGTGCTCACCCGCCCGCGTCGGATGCGCCCGCTCGCGTGTCGGATGCCACGTCGGGCCCCGATGCGTCGCCGACCGAGGCCGCGCCCGCGGAGGCTGTGGCGTCGGAGGCCGCAGCCGAGTAGCCGCTCAGGCCCGCGCGACGATCCCCGCCGCGTCCACCCCGGGCGGCAGCTCCCCGTAGAGCGACCCGCGGTCCGCTCCGAGCCGGGCCGCGACGAACGCGTCAGCGACGGCCGGCGGCGCGTGCCGGATGAGCAGCGACGCCTGCAGCGCCACCGCCAGCGCGGCGACCAGGCTGCGCGCCGAGGACTCGTACGCCGCTGCGTCCGCCTCCGACGCGTCCGCCTCCGCCGCGTCCGCCTCCGCCACCGCGCGGCGCAGCCGGTCGTGGTGCGCGTCGTACGCGGCGTGCACGCCCCGGGCCGCGGCGAGCTCGGCGTCGAACGCCGCCACGCTGGCCGGCTCGCGGCGGAGGGCGCGCAGCACGTCCAGCGCGATGACGTTGCCGGAGCCCTCCCAGATCGCCATCACCGGCTGCTCCCGGTAGCGCCGGGCCAGCGGGAACGCCTCGGTGTAGCCGTTGCCGCCCAGGCACTCCATCGCCTCGTAGGCGTGGCCGGGCCCGCGCTTGCAGACCCAGTACTTGCTCACCGCGGTGGCCAGCCGGCGGAACGCGACCTCGCCCTCCGTGGCGTCGTCGTCGTGCGCGCGGGCCAGCCGGAGCGCCACCGCCGTCGCCGCCTCCGACTCCAGCGCCAGATCGGCGAGCACCGCCGTCATCGCGGGCTGCTCGACCAGCCGACGGCCGAACGCCGCGCGATGCCGGGCGTGCCACGCCGCCTCCGCGACCGCCTGCCGCATCCCCGCCGCGCTGCCGAGCACGCAGTCCAGCCGGGTGCGGTTCACCATCTCCAGGATGGTGCGCACCCCGCGACCCTCCTCGCCCAGGAGGTAGCCGACCGTGTCGGCGAACTCGACCTCGCTGGAGGCGTTGGACCGGTTGCCGAGCTTGTTCTTCAGCCGCTGGATGAGGAAGACGTTGCGCGCGCCGTCCTCCAGCACCCGCGGCACGACGAAGCAGCTCAGCCCGCCGGCGGTCTGCGCGAGCACGAGGAACGCGTCCGACATCGGCGCCGAGCAGAACCACTTGTGGCCGGTCAGCAGCCAGCGCCCGTCGCCGTCGGCGAGCGCGCGCGTGGTGTTGGCGCGGACGTCCGAGCCGCCCTGCTTCTCGGTCATCGCCATCCCGAACAGCGCCGAGGTCTTGCTCTGCCCGAGCCGCCCGTCGTAGTCGCGCGACAGCAGCCGCGGCACCCACTCGGCCGCGAGCTCCGGGGAGGCGGCGAGCGCCGCAACGGCCGCGTGCGACATGGAGATCGGGCAGGCGTGCCCCGGCTCCACCTGCGCGAACAGCATGAACGTCGCGGCGCGCGCGACGTTCGCCCCCGCGCGCGGCTCGGCCCAGGCGGAGGTGTGCGCCCCCGCGGCGACGGCCTGCCGGATCACCCGGTGGTAGCTCTCGTCGTAGTCGACCTCGTCGATGCGCGCACCCCACCGGTCGAAGGCCCGAAGCTGCGGCTCGCGCACGTTCGCCCGCTCAGCGTCGGCCTGGAATCCGGCCGACCCGACCAGCCGCCCGACCGCGCCGAGGTCGGAGACAGCCCAGTCGGCGTCGTAACGCTCGACGGCCTCCCGCAGCGGAAGGTTCGCAGCGAACTCGTCCAGGTCGACGCGCGGGGGCGCCTGGTTGAGGACGGGGTCGGCGTGCTGAGTCACAACGGTGTGCGTCGGCATGGGGGGAGTCTAATCCGGGGTGGGGTGGCGTGGGCTGGTCGCTCGGTGGAGGGCCGGTGAGATCGGGACTCCCTCAGAGCATCCATTCGACGATGGCGCGCGCGAGTCCGTCGTCGCCGCGGACCCAGGAGAAGTGGGGATCCTTCCCGCCGAGCGGCCGCGGTCGGCGGAGGGCGGTCGCGCGCGCGCGTGGCATCTTCTTCCGCAACTCGTGGATGGCGCCTTCCGGAGCGAGCGTGTCCCCATCCACGCCGACCAGGAGGAGCGGCTGCTCCCAACGGTGCAGGTCGTCGTCGTACTCCCGTCCCGTGTCGCCCGAACGATAGCGGCCGGTGCGCACCAGGTACGCCCAATCGAGAAGAAGCCGACGAGGCTGGCGCCCGCCGAAGCCCACCCGGTCGCCCGGCCAATACCCGAGGACGATGGTCATGGCCGCGAAACACGGCGCAAGGAGCCGATTGCGGAGTCCGCGCCACGACGGGAAACCGCGATGGTGCGCTGATCCGGCGGCGATGAGAACCAGACCCTCGACCGGCAGCGCATTGTGCGCGGCGCTGACCGCGGAGAGCTGGCCGCCGAGACTGTGCCCCATCAGCCACACCGGATGACCGGGCCAGCGCGACCGTGCCTCGGCCACGATCGCCGGGATGTCGACCTCGACGATTTCGCGGAACCCGGAGTCGGAGCCGCGTCCCCGAACGTCGTGACCTCGAAGATCGTGGGCGACGACGATCGCACCAAGACCGCGCAGCCGGTCGAACAGCGGACGGTAGTACGACCAGCCGACGCCCATCGCCGGATGGAACACGATCACCGGGGTCCCGGGATTCACGACATCGGGAATCGCAGCATGGCCCGAGGTGTGGGAGTGAGGTGTTGCGGTGGAGATGTCGAGGAGCCCTTTCCCTTTCCGGTCGCTCCACTCTATGTGCCCCGATCCGCGTCAGGGGCTTGTCCCGATTACGCTGAACCGGGTGCGCATCCCCACCACCCTCACCACCGACCGGCTCGCCCTGCGCCCGTGGCGCGACGACGACGCCGCCTTCGCCTTCGACCTCTACTCCCGGTGGGAGGTCGCGCGGTTCCTCGGCCGCACCCCCACGGTCATGACCGAGCCGGTGGAGGCCGAGCGTCGCATCGCGCGCTTACGGGCGCTCGAAGACGACCTGCGCGTGTTCCGCGTAGTGGAGCTCGCGGATGGGACGCCGGTCGGCACGGTGATGCTGCAGCCCATCCCGGCCTCCGGACCCGAACCGCTGCGGCCGTCCGGCGACACCGAGATCGGCTGGCACTTCCACCCGGGGCACTGGGGGCACGGCTACGCGGCGGAGGCGGCGCGCGCCCTCCTCGTGGCGGCGCTCGCGGACCTCCCGCGGGTGGTCGCGGTAACCTACCCCGACAACGCCGCGTCGCAGCGCGTCTGCGAGCGGATCGGGATGCGGCGGATCGGCTCCAGCGACGCGTACTACAACGTGCCGATGGAGCTGTTCGAGGCGTTGCGCTCCTAGCCCTCGAGCTGCTCCGAGAGCTCCAACCAGCGGGTCTCCTGGTCGGCGATCTCGCCCTCCAGGGCGCGCAACTCCTCGGTGAGGCGACCGAGGCCGACGTAGTCGCTCTGGTCGTGGCGGGCGATGGACTCGTGGTGGGCGGCGACCTGGGCGGCCAGCTTCGCCAGGCGGCGGTCGATGGAGGTCAGCTCCTTCTCGGCCGTGCGCAGCGCCGCACCCGACAGGGCCGGGGTCGCCGGGCCGGGGGCCGTAGCCGCCACCGACGTACCGGCCGGCGCCGCGCTCCGCTCCCGCCGCAACCGCAGGTATTCGTCCACCCCGCCCGGCAGGTGCCGGAACGCCCCGTCTAGCACCGCATACTGCTGGTCGGTCACCCGCTCCACGAGATACCGGTCGTGCGACACCACCAGCAGCGTGCCGGGCCAGCCGTCGAGGAGGTCCTCCATCGCGGCCAGCATGTCGGTGTCGAGGTCGTTGGTCGGCTCGTCCAGGATGAGCACGTTCGGCTCGTCCAGCAGGATCAGCAGGAGCTGGAGGCGGCGCTTCTGGCCGCCGGAGAGGTCCTTGACCGGCGTGGAGAGCTGCGCGTTGGTGAAACCGAGCCGCTCCAGCATCTGGCCGGGCGAGACCTCCTTGCCGCCGGCCAGATACGTCGTGCGCTTGTCGGCGACGACGGCGCTCACCCGGAGGTCGAGCACGTCCTCCAGCTCGTCGAGCTGCTGGGTGAGGGTCGCGATCTTGACGGTCTTGCCGCGCTTGACCCGGCCGGCGGTCGGCTGGACGGTGCCGGCGACGAGACCCAGCAGCGTGGACTTGCCCGCGCCGTTGACGCCGAGGATGCCGGTGCGCTCGCCGGGGGCGATCCGCCATTCGACATCGCGCAGCACGGTCTTCGGCGGGAACTCGACGGTAACGTCGATGAGGTCGACCACGTCCTTGCCGAGCCGGGAGGTGGCGAGCTTGGTCAGCTCGACGGTGTCGCGCGGCGCCGGCTCGTCGGCGATGAGGGTCGCGGCGGCGTCCATCCGGAACTTCGGCTTGGAGGTGCGCGCGGGAGCGCCGCGCCGCAGCCAGGCGAGCTCCTTGCGCATCAGGTTCTGCCGTTTGGTCTCGGCGACCGCCGACATCCGGTCGCGTTCGACGCGCTGCAGGATGTAGGCCGCGTAGCCGCCCTCGAACGGTTCCACGATGCCGTCGTGGACCTCCCAGGTCGCGGTCGACACCTCGTCCAGGAACCAGCGGTCGTGCGTCACGACCACGAGCGCGCCCGAACCGGACGGCCAGCGCCGCTTCAGGTGGGCGGCGAGCCAGGCGACGCCCTCGATGTCGAGGTGGTTGGTCGGCTCGTCGAGGAAGACGATGTCGTGGTCGTGCACGAGGAGGGCGGCGAGCGCCACGCGCCGGCGCTGGCCTCCCGAGAGCTCGCCGATCGTGGCGTCCCACGGCACGTCGGCGACCAGCCCGGCCAGGACGTCCCGCACCTTCGGGTCGCCCGCCCAGGTGTGCTCGTCGCGGTCTCCGACGATGGCGCGGCCGACAGTGAGCGCGTCGGGCAGCTCGTCGCGCTGGTCGAGCATCCCGACCGTGACGTCGCGGCGCCGGGTGACGCGGCCGGAGTCGGGTTCGAGCCGGCCGGCGAGCAGCGCGAGGAGGGTGGACTTGCCGTCGCCGTTGCGGCCGACGACGCCGATGCGGTCGCCTTCGGAGACGCCGAGGGTCACCGAGTCGAGGACGACCCGCGTCGGGTATTCGAGGTGCAGCGATTCGGCGCCGAGGAGATGAGCCATACGGTCCCCCAGCCTACCGTCGCGGGCGGTGCGGCCCCTGCGGGATGACGCCAGCTCCCCCACCTTGGGGGAAACCGACCGGATGCCCCGGTGTGCGATGATCGGGAAACCGGACCGCGCGTCTCCCGACCCGTGCGGTCGATGGGGGCTGACCGTGACCGACGCTCTGGCGACCGTACGCCCACTCTTCGGGCGCGACCGGGCCCGCGAGACCATCCTCCTGGTCGCCCACCGCGCGATCGACCGCGGGGGCGCCGTGCTCGTCACCGGGGAGGCGGGGCTCGGCAAGACCTCCCTGCTGGCCGACATCGCCGAGCGGCTGGGCGACTGGACCGTCCTGCGGGTGAGCGCCGACTCGTTCGAATCCGACCTCGCCTACGCGACGGTCGAGACCCTCGTGCGCGCGCTGACCGCGCTGCGCGGCGCGGACGGCGGGGCCCGCTCGCCCATCCGCTCGCCCGCTCCGGAGGACGACGCCCTCACGGTCGGGAGGCTGCTGCTCGACGCGATCGACGGCCTGGCGGGCCCGGTGTGCCTCATCGTCGACGACGCGCAGTGGGTGGACGAGCCCTCGGCGCGCGCGCTGCGGTTCGTGGTGCGGCGGCTGTCCGAGCGCGGCTTCCTGTTCACCGCGGCCTCGCGCCCGCAGCCGAACAGTCTCACCACCCTGTTCGACGACCTCGCCGCGACCTCCGTCAACCACGCCCGAATCGCGCTCACCCCGCTGACCGTCCCCGACACGCAGGAGCTCGCCGAGCACCTCCTCGGCCACGCCATCTCGCGCCGCACGGCGACCCGCCTCACCGAGGCGACCCAGGGCTCCCCGCTGCTGCTGAGCGTGCTGCTGGGCCGCCTCCGCGACACCTTCGAGCAGGCGCTGCACCCCGCGGGCTGGGACCTCCCCGACACCGCGATCCTGCCGCTCGCGTCCGCCGTCTCGGCTGCGCTGGAGGGCGCCGACCCGTCCGTCCGCACCGCCGCCGAGTTCGTGGCCGTGCTGCGCGACCCGCTGCCCGCGCCCGTCGTCGGCAGCATCGCCGCCCGGCTCGACGCCACGCTCGACCTTCCCGGCGCCGTGACCCGCGGGCTTGTCCTCGGCCGCGCCCGCGACGGCGTGCTCTGGGTGGAGCCGGCGCACGCGCTGCTCGCCGACGCGCTCGCCGCCGAGTTGAGCGTGGAGCGCCGGGTCGCCATCCACCGGGTCGCCGCCGAGGTGCTCGACGGGCACCGCGCGCTCCGCCACCGGGTGGAGGCCGCCGACACCGCCGACCCGCTGCTGGTCGACGAGCTGCTCGCCGCCGCACGGGCCGCCGCCGACCAGGGTCACGCCGAGCAGGCGATGAGCTACGCGCGCTCGGCTGTGCACCTGGCCACCGACGGCGAGCGGGAGCGCGCGCTGATCGAGCTGGGGCTGGTCGCGATGCGGTTCCGGCTGCACGAGCAGATCCTGGAACTGCGCCCCGCGATCGAGGCCCTGGCGCCGTCGCCCGCACGCGACGCCGTGCTGCTGGAGCTGCGCACCCTCTCCCGCGACGTTCCGGGCGCCCTGGAGCTCGCGCTGAAGCTGGAGGCCGCGCCCGCGGTCACCCCCGACGAGCGGGCCATCCGCACCCACGTCGCCGAGGCCATCCCGAAGGTGCTGATGGCGATGGGCGACTTCGCCGGCGTCCTCGACCACCTGGAGACCGCCCGCGCGCACATCGCGGAGTGCCCGCGCCCGGAGGAGGTCGCCGACCCGGCGCTCCGCTGGCTGGCGGAGCCCGACGAGCACCTGGTCCGGCTGCTCGGCTGGGCGCTCAACTCGGCCGCGCACGCGCGCCGACCCGACCTGTTCGAGCCGCTCACCGCCGAGCTGGACGAGCTGCTCGCGCAGCACGAGTCGCCGGCGGCCGTGGACGCGCTGGTGGCACGATCCCGGGTGTTCATCCTCGGCGGCGACGTCGAGCGCGCCCGCGCCGACCTGGCCCGCGCCAACGAGCTCGTCCGCCGTTTCCCGTCGAGCTGGACCGCCGGTTTCGTCCGCACCATCTACGCGCACATCCTCTTCCTCGTCGGCGAGTGGGAGGAGTCCGTCACGCTCGCCGACACGGCCGTGGCGCTCGCCCTGGACGAGACCGACCTGTCCTGCTGGCCGATCGCCCTGTGGACCTCCGCCCTGGTGCGCGCCGGCCGCGGCGAGGCCGACTCGGTGGGCGAGCGGCTGCGCTCGGCCGCGCGCGCCGACCCGCGGTTCACCGGCTCCTACGACGGCGACCTGCCGTTCCTCGCCCGGGCCGAGCTCGCCCGCGCGCTCGGCCGGCCGGAGGAGCAGCTCCAGGCGACACTCGACGCGGAGGCCGCCGCGACGCGCGCCTCCACCCTCGGCTGGCTCAGCTACCGCGTCGACGCGCTCGCGACACTCGGCCGTGCGGCCGAGGCGCGCGCCGCGTACGAGCGCTGCACGGCTCCCGGCCTCTGGCGTCCCTACTACGGCTCGCTGCGCTGGCTCGAAGGCCGGGTGCTGGAGGCCGAGGGCAGAATCGCGGACGCGATGACCGCCTACCGGGAGGCGGCACAGGAGCCCCGCTTCGCCTTCGCCCAGGCGGTCGCGGCGCTGGACGCCGGCCGCCTGCTCGCCACGGACGGCGCCGGCGGGCCGCGCGACGCGGAGGCCCTCCTCGAGGCCGCCGCCACGACCTTCCGCCGCCTCGGCGCCGCCGGTTACCTCGCCCGGACCGTGCAGCACCTCGACGCACTGCGCTCGGCCGAGTGCGCCGCGGCCGACGGCGAGCGCGTGGAGGACCCCCTCGCGTCGCTCACGACGCGCGAGCGGCAGGTGGCCCACGCCCTGGCCGCTGGCATGACCAACAAGGAGATCGCGGAGCGGCTGTACGTCTCCGTGACGACCGTCAACTTCCACGTGCGCAACATCCTCGCCAAGCTCGGGATGCGCTCCCGCCGGGAGCTGCGCTCGCTCGCGCTCCCCCGCCGCCGGCCCGTCAGAAGCGACCGACCCGTCAAGAGTTGACGGTTTTCCTGTCCCCCACTAGGAGGACACGCCGCACCGTAGCTAACGTGGTGATCACCCGGGATGCCCGACCCGCACCCGCACGGAAACGACTTGCGAATCTGACGAATCGTCTCAACCCGACGTGCGCTGCGGATCGGGCGTCCTCGGGCTCAGGCGTCCGCCCGCACGCACGCCTGGCGCACCTCACCAGCGCCGAGTGCACCGGGAGCGCCGGGATGTGGCCCGACACGGCCCGGTTCCCGGGGCACTCGGCGGGCAGCCCTCGCGGCGCCTCAGTCGCCGACGACGCGCGCCCCGTGCACCGGCCCGGTCGCCCGCACCGCGCGGATCCGGGAGGCGCTGAGCGCGATCTGCAGGTCGAGCGCGTTGTCGAGGTCCGCCGTCAGGAACGCCACGGTCGGACCGGAGCCCGACACGATGCCCGCGAGCGCGCCGTTCAGCTCGCCCAGCTCCAGCACCTCCGCGATGCTCGGGGCCAGGTGGATGGCCGGCGCCTGGAGGTCGTTCGTGAGCGCCTCGGCCAGCATCGCGGGGTCGCCCGCGCGCAGGGCGTGCAGGATCGCCGCGTCCACGCTCGGGCTGCGCTCGGCCGGCGCGATCTCGCCGATGTGCCGCTGGCGGTGCCGGTCGAGCTCGCTGTAGACGGCGGGCGTGCTGAGCTCGCCCTCCGGCAGCGCCAGCACCCACTGGAACTGCCCGGTCGCCAGCGCCGGGCTGAGCCGGTCGCCGCGGCCGGTGCCGATCGCGGTGCCGCCGATCAGCGCGAACGGCACGTCCGCACCGAGCCGGGCGGCCAGCGCGAGCAGCTCTTCGCGGCCGAGCTCGGTGCCCCACAGCGCGTCGCAGGCGACCAAGGTCGCCGCGGCGTCGGCCGAGCCTCCGCCCATACCGCCCGCGATGGGGACGCGCTTGTCGATCTCCAGCCGGACGCCGCCGGTGTGGCCGGTCTTCTTGGCCAGCAGCTTGGCGGCCTTGATGGCCAGGTTCGTGCCGTCGGTCGGGAGGGCGCTCGTGTCGACGCTGCCCGTGAAGCTGACCGAGAAGTCGTCGGCCCGGTACGCCCGGACGTCCTCGTAGAGCGAGACGGCCTGGTAGGCGGTCGCGACGTCGTGGTAGCCGTCGTCGCGGACGGCGCCGACGCGCATGAACACGTTGATCTTGCCCGGCGCACGCACATGCACAGCATCCACGTCCCACCCCGTACCAGCCTCGACCATGCCTCAAACCTACACACCGCGGGGCCGCCGCGAGGACCACCCGATCAGGCGCAGGCGGCGAGTCTCACGAAGTCGTCGAGCTGGAGCTGCTCGCCCCGCAGCGACGGGCTGATCCCGGCGGCCTCCAGCGCGGTCGCGGCGGAGGTGGGGTCGCCGAAGACGACGGACAGCGCCTGCCGGAGAGTCTTCCTGCGCTGCTGGAAGGCGGCGTCGACCAGCGCGAACGTGCGGCGGCGGAGGGCCTCGTCGCCGCGCGGCTCATCGCGGCGTTCGAAGGCGACGAGCACCGAGTCCACGTTGGGCACCGGCCAGAAGATCTGCCGGCTGACGTTGCCCGCCGTGCGCCAGTCGCCGTACCACGCGGCCTTCACGCTGGGGGCGCCGTAGACCTTGGAGCCGGGGCCGGCCGCGATGCGGTGACCGACCTCCGCCTGCACCATCACCACGCCGGAGCGGAGGGTCGGGAAGGTCTCCAGGAAGTGCAGCAGCACCGGCACCGAGACGTTGTACGGGAGGTTGGCGACCAGCCTCGTCGGCTGCTCGGGCAGCTCCGTCACCGTGAGCGCGTCCTGGTGGACGACGGTCAGCCGCTCCGCCGCGGACGGCGCGAGCTGGCCGACCGTGACCGGGAGCTGCGCGGCGAGCCTGCGGTCGATCTCGACGGCGACGACACGCGCCCCGGTCTCCAGGAGGCCGAGCGTGAGGGAGCCGAGACCGGGTCCGACTTCCACCACCACGTCACCCGCCGCCACCTCCGCGACCCGCACGATGCGGCGCACGGTGTTGCCGTCGATCACGAAGTTCTGACCGAGCTTCTTGGTCGGGGTGACGTCGAGCAGCTCCGCGAGGTCGCGGATCTCGGCCGGCCCGAGCAGGCGCAGCTCGCTCACGCGATCGTCCCGATCGGGCCCGACGGCGGCGGCCCGACGGGCTCGCTGTCCCAGCGGCCGTAGACCAGCTCGGTGTTGGAGTTGACCTGCGCCGCGAGCGTGGAGGCATCGGTGCCGAGGTACTCGGCCATCGCCCGGAGGGTGTGCGGGATGAGGTACGGCGCGTTCGGCCGGCCGCGGAACGGCGCCGGGGTGAGGAACGGCGCGTCGGTCTCGACCATGATCAGGTGGCGCGGCGCGGACTGGAGCGCGGCCCGCAGGTTCGGCGCGTTCTTGAACGTGACGTTGCCCGCGAACGACATGTACCAGCCGTTGTCCGCGCAGATCTCCGCCAGCTCGACGTCGCCGGAGAAGCAGTGGAAGACCGTCCGCTCGGGAGCGCCGACGCGCTTCAGCGTCGCGACGACGGCGGCGTGCGCGTCCCGGTCGTGGATCTGCAGCGCGATCCCGTTCTGCTTCGCGATCTCGATGTGCGCCTCGAAGGAGGCGAACTGCGCGTCGCGCCGCGGCCCGGCCTCGGTGCGGAAGAAGTCGAGCCCGGTCTCCCCCACGGCCCGCACCCGGGGCCGCCCGGCCAGCTCGGCGATCACCGCGAGGGCGTCTTCCAGCTCGCCGCGCTCGGCGTAGTCCGGTGCGTCGTTGGGGTGGAGGGCGACGGCGGCCAGCATCCGCGGCTCGATCGCCGCCATCTGGGCCGACCAGCGCGAGGTCTCCACGTCGTTGCCGACCTGGACCACCCCGCGCACGCCCACGCTGGACGCCCGGTCGAGCTGCTCGCGGTAGTCGAGCGGGTCGTGCCCGTCGGCAATCTCCAGGTGGGTGTGGTTGTCGTAGACAGGGACGACGAGCGCCTCCGGCAGCGGCGGGTACGCGAGGTCGCGACCGTCGGTGACGTGTCGCTGCCGGATGAACGCGGGGTCGGTCATGCCCCCTGCACCACGTCCGCCTCGATGCGCGGGAACAGCGCCTCGAGCCCGTTCACCTCGGTGCCCGCCGGGAGCTGCCCCCAGTCGCCGGCCTTCCGGAGCGGCTGCGCGTCCAGCGGACCGAGCTCCGCGGTCACGCCGAGCGCCGTCCACAGCTTCGCCGTCGCCTTCGGGACGACCGGGGAGAGCAGCACGGCGAGCGCGCGCAGCCCCTCGGCCGCCGTGTAGAGCACGGTCTGCAGGCGCTCGCGCTTGGCGTCGTCCTTCGCCAGCGACCACGGCTCCTGGATCGTGATGTAGCCGTTGAGCTCGTCCACGATCGTCCACACCGCGGCGAGCGCGTCGTGGATGGCGAGCGTGCTCATCGCGGCGTCCGCGTCGGCCGTGGCCTTCGCGACGACCTGCTGCACGTGGAGGTCGGCCTCCTCGTACGCACCGGCCGGCGGCACGACGCCCTCGAAGTAGCGGGTGACCATCGCGATCACGCGCGACGCCAGGTTGCCGAAACCGTTGGCCAGCTCCGCCTGGTAGCGCGCGGCGAGGTCCTCCCAGCTGAACGAGCCGTCCTGGCCGAAGTTGATCGCGCGCAGGAAGTAGTAGCGGAACGCGTCGGAGCCGAACGTGTCGGTGATCTGCGTCGGCGCGATGCCGGTCAGCTTGGACTTGGACATCTTCTCGCCGCCGACCAGCAGCCAGCCGTGCCCGAACACCCGGTGAGGCACCTCGAGCCCGGCGGCCATCAGCATGGCGGGCCAGATCACGGCGTGGAAGCGCAGGATGTCCTTGCCGACCAGGTGCGTCGCCGGCCAGCGCCGCTCGAAGGTCTCCTCGTCCTGCCCGTAACCGACCGCGGTCACATAGTTGAGCAGCGCGTCGAACCAGACATAGACGACGTGCGACTCGTCCCACGGCACCTTGATGCCCCAGTCAAAGCTGGACCGCGAGATGGACAGGTCGCTGAGCCCTTGACGCACGAAGGAGACGACCTCGTTGCGCGCCGACTCCGGCTGCACGAACTCCGGCCGCTCCTCGTAGAGCGCCAGCAGCCGGTCGGCGAAGTCGCTCATCCGGAAGAAGTAGTTCTTCTCCTGCAGCAGCTCCAGCGGCTTGGAGTGGATGGCGCAGACCTTCTGCCCCTCGTACTCCCCCGTGCCGTCGACGATCTCGCTCTGCGGCTTGAACTCCTCGCAGCCGACGCAGTACAGCGCCTCGTACTCACCCGCGTAGATGAAGCCGTCGTCGTACAGCTTCTGCAGGAACTTCTGCACGTTCTTCTCGTGCCGCTCGTCGGTGGTGCGGATGAAGTCGTCGTTGGCGATGTCGATGGTCTTCAGCAGCGGCAGCCACTCATTCGTCACCAGCCGGTCGGCCCACTCCTTCGGGGTGGTGCCGTTGGCGGTCGCGGTGCGCAGGATCTTCTGCCCGTGCTCGTCGGTGCCGGTCAGCAGCCAGGTGTCGTCCCCGGCCTGACGGTGCCAGCGCGCGAGCACGTCCGCGGCGACCTCCGTATAGGCGTGCCCGATGTGCGGGACGTCGTTGACGTAGAAGATCGGCGTGGTGATGTAGAACGCGGAGCCGTCGGACATGGTGACTATCCTACGGGCGCGCGCGGGGGTGGACGGGCGTGTTACCGACGGTCGGAGGCCGGCGCGGCGGCCGCAGAGTCGACGCCACGTTCGCGCTCGGTGAGGACTCTCCCCAGGAGCTCTAGCTCGCGCGGCGAATGGCTGGGCGAAAAAGATAGCCGACACCCGCCAGTGCTGCGAACACGCCAGACAGGATCATCGCCCATCCGAAGAGATCTCGCGCAATGAGTGCGCCGTAGGCCAACGAGCCAAGTGCACTTCCGAGGTAGATTCCCATCCGCTGCGTGCCATTGAAGATCGTTCGCCCGGTTGCCGGCGTGTCGAGATTGGCGGCGTGGTCGAGCACGGGCATCTGCGAATAGTGAAGTCCCTGTCGACTCAGGTACCAGATGGCGTAAACGGCCGCGATGGAAGCGCCGGCGCTCAGAATCTGCAGGATGAGAGCGACAATCATGACAACTCCCGCTACCCGGAAGGGGTCGCGTCGTTTCATGAGGGGCGCCAGCACGAAAAGGCCGAAGAAGCTGGCGATCCGATCTCCGACGAGTAGCCAGCCGAGGCCTTCCTCGTCCATACCGAAGTACTCGACCGCGACGATACTCAGGAACCGTATCGCCAGGACACCGGCGCCACCGACGAACAGAGCGACCATCATCAGATGCCCAAGCCGCACACGATTCTCACGCACAAGTCGCGGCCACCCCCGGCCGCCGCGCACATCGTCTGCGAGGCCCCCAGGCTCGTCGGGCCTATCGCGCATCAGCACACGTGAGGCACCGACGCCGAGCGCCAAAAGGCCCGCAGCAACGAGCGCTGTACGCTCGAGAGCTCCGCCACCGCCCCAACGCGCGAGTGCGACACCCAGCAGGTTGCCCACAGCGGAGGCCGCCAGGAATGCGAGAAAGCCGGCGGTGAAAGTGGAGAATCGCTGCCCGTCATCCCGAATCGCTCGGCCGACGACAGAGTTGACCGCGACAAGCATGACCGCTGCACACACGCTGTTGACCGCGAAAACCACGAGGTGCGACGTAAGGCCGACCAGAAAGGGGACCAGCAGCATGGTGAGACCGAAGCCGAAGCTGCTCACCAGCATAAAACGCTGGACCCCGACTCTCGCCGCCGCCAAGCTCATGGGCATTACAGCCAAGGCCATGACGGCGAAACCGACAGAGAAGACTAGGCCTGCCCCTTCCGCGTTAACGCCCACGGAGCCGAGATACAACGGATAGAACATGTCGAACAAGCTCGTGGCCAAACCAAAGAACACCTGGCTGAGAACAAATCCGACGCGAACGCGGCGGTGGGCGAACGTCTCGGCCGGCCGCGCCGACTTGTCACGGTGCGGCATGAGCCTTCGTCGCCAGTGGCCGGTGTGACGGGTGCTCGTCGGGGAGCGCTCTGTCCACCTTCGACACCAGCACACCGTCCAACCAGAGATAGTCCAGCTCGGTTCGAACGAACGTGCACAGCGCGTCCCACGGTGTCTCGACGATCGGCTCTCCAGCGTCGTTGTATGACGTATTCAGCACAATCGGCACCCCAGTGAGGGCGCGAAAGGCCGATATCAGGGAGTGATACTCCGGGGAATCGTCGGCATTCACCGTCTGAAGACGAGCCGTTCCATCGACGTGCGTAATGCTGGGGACCGTTTCCCGGCGCTCCTGTCGCACCGAAGGGACGAGGAGCATGAACGGACTCTCACCCGAGAACTCGAACCACGCGGAGGCCTCTTCAGCCAAGGCTGACGGCGCGAAGGGCCGGAACGGTTCACGGTGCTTGACGACGTTGTTCAGATAGTCGCGCATTTCAGGGTGGCGCGCATCCGCGACAAGACTACGGTGACCAAGGGCGCGCGGGCCCATTTCAGAGCCCCCGCTGAACCAGCCGACCACGAAGTGGTCAGCCACCAAGGCTGCGACCTCCGCCGGCGCCGCCGGCCGATGGGCCAGAACGACGTCCGTGTGATCGGCGACTGCGCGGAGGGCTTCGAGCACACTGTCTCGGCTGTACGAACGTCCGAAATCGGCACCTCTCATCGGTATGGGACGGTCCTCGCCTAGGACCTCGACACTGCCGTACAGAGCGCAGCCGATCGCGACGCCCGAGTCTCCTGCCGGGCCCGGGATGAAGACATCGGTAAACGCCGACTCCTCACGAATCCGTTGGTTCGTGACGGAGTTGAGCGTGACACCGCCCGCCAGGCACAGCTTGGACAATCCAGTGACATCGTGGGCATGCGCTGCGAGATGCAGCATCGCGGATTCAAGCTCGTCCTGGACTTTTCGGGCGACATCCCGAGCGAACTGAGTCTGCCACCGAAGAGGATCCCGAACGTCGAAGTCTCGTCCTTCCGCTTCGACGATTTCCTGCCACCGACTCTCGAGCTCACGCTGAGACGATCGGATATCGAAGCCGTCGTAAGTGAGCCAGCTTCCCCATTCATCGCGCGGACTGCCGTACGGGGCCAGGCCCATCGTCTTGCCCGCCTCTGGATATCCGCCGCAGTTGAAGATGCCCCAGTCGGGTGTGCCGTATCGGGTGACAAAGCCGAGCTTGGTGGTGAAGAAGTCGTAGAACAGGCCGAGGCTGAGGTCGGAGTAGTCGCGCGGGTACGTGGTCTCTGCGACTCGCGTGAGCGAGCGGCCATTGCCGCGAAACAGGGTGTGCTTCTCGATTCGACCCGAGGCCTTGTCGCGCGCACCGGCCTGATCGACGACGAGTACGGCGGCCTCCTCGAATCCTGACGGGTAGTAGGCGACGCTGGCATGTCCCAGGTGGTGGCCAGGATGAGGCAGCGCCCGCACCTTGCCTTTGTCACGAATCGGCAGCTCACGCAGAATCCTTCCGACGGCTCCATCACCGAGGGGACGGTTGCCGATGACCAAATCGAGCTCGTCGATGCTTGCACCCGCAGCGTCGAGACAATATGCGATCGACTTCATCGGAATGGTCTTCGTGATCTTCTCGAAGTGCCCCTGCACGAGGAATCCCTCGGAATGCTTGATCCGGTCGAGGCGCTCCTCTTCGATAGCGACGACGATCTTCCCATCGCGCACCAGAGCGGCGGAACGGTCGTGGCTCAGATTGAGCCCGAGAACTAGAGACATCGGATTCGGCCTTTCTTCAATCAATGTGTTTATCAAGGGCAAGCGACCTTCTCGCTGCCTTCATGAGCGACTCTTCCAACCCGTCGAGGATCCGATAGCAGTCGTCCCGCAGGGTGAGTGCGTCCGCAGCCCGCACGAACAGGAGGCCGCCATAACCGAGGACGCCGGAGTTCGGGTGATATAGCGGCATTGGAACTCCGTGATCGAGGGACTGACCCTCGACGACCTCGACCGTGGTGCCGGGTGAGACCAGCTCGGACCAGTCGACATCCCGCGGAACGAAGGGCGGGCTGGTCTTCCACGGGTTGCCGTACGCGTCAGCGGCGATGACAGACAGGGACGCGGCCGCCCCGTTGGCGTCCGAGGACGTGAGCATCTTCTCCGCGAGGATCACCGGTCGGCGAAGCGCTGCATCCTGTTGCAAACGGATGATGTCCACCCCGTACACTTCGAGAATCTCTCGAGCCACCATGGCGCCGCCGGCTCGAGCGGCGGATTCCAGTAGGCAGACGGTACCGTCGGCTTTGAGCTTCAGTTCGGTGTGCGTAGCACAGGTGTCGAGGCCCAAGGCGTCGACGGCTCGGCGAGCGACCTCGAGGATCAGGTGTTGCTTGTGCACTGGCAGGACCGTGGGTGCGTGGTTGCTCAGCTCGACAAACACGGGGATCGTCGGCAGCCTCGCCGTGATCGCGATCGGATGGTAGATCCCTCCGACGACGAGGCCCTCGACGCTCAGGTAGTCGCCGTACCCGGGTTCGTCGTACCAGCCATCCGTCGAAGACGTGATGAGCTCTTCGAGGATGAACGCTGGGCCGCTCCATTGCCCGCTGTCAACCATCCCTGCCGATAAGGCGCTCGATTGAGCTTCGATTAGTTGGGCCCAGGCTTCCTCGACATCATCGGTGATGTCCACGACCACCTGGCTGATCGAGCCGGCGCCAAGCGCCGACTTCACGATCACGGGCCCGGGCACATCAGATCGCGCGGCTTGCAAGTCGTAGAGCGAATCGACCGCGCGGAACAAGGGATTCGGCACACCTGCGGCTTCCCAAGCCTCTCGCATGAGGAGCTTGTTGCGGGAGCGGGCCGCGCCGTCGCCTGGACCCGGCAAACCGAGCGCGGTGCACGCCTGCGCCGTGGGTACGACGCAGAACTCAGAAAAGGTGAGCACACCGTCGCTTCCGAGTCGACGGGCGACCGCGATGATCTCGTCCACGAGCGGGACGTCCTCCGCTGCGGTGTGTACGGTGCGGCACAGGCGCTGGAGGAGTTCACGCTGCCACGGCCGGGGCTCGCCGACGAGCAGAACGTCCACCAAGCTGCCGGTGACGAGTCTCGGCAGCATGTATTCGAGCGCGGATCCGCCCTTGCCATAAACCAGCAGGATCGCTTGTTGCATCACACCCTCCCTTACTTTGTGTCCGGTCGGCCACGCCGGGGCGCCCAGCGGTCCTCGAGCACCGCGATAGCGCTGTTCAACTTCATGAGGGCTTGTGACCACACGAGACTCCGATCACCGTCCAAGACGTCGCCCGCGACCTCTTCTCCTCGATTAGCGGGCAGATCATGCAGGAATACCGCGTCGTCCCATCGCGCCATGAAGTCCGCGTCGATGTGGAAGGGCCGAAAAGTCTCGCGCCAATACGGGTCCGCCTTCGTCGTGCCCGTCGTCTGCCAACGCGTCGTGTAGACAGCGTGCAGGTCGTCAGGCAATTCATCCGCCGCGGACGTCTCCCGAACGTTCGCCCCGTACTTCGAGGCCGCGTTGGAGGCCGCCTCCAGCCAGGCCGGGAGCACCCCGTAGCCCGGCGGAACGTAGAGAGTCAGTTCCGCCCCCGGCACGCGCGCCAACGCTAACGCCAACGCCGAGGCTGTGTTGTTGCCCTCACCGACATACAGCACTCGGATTCCGCGTAGTTCACCGAAGTGTGCGCGCAGTGTCGCGAGATCGCACACCGCCTGCGTCGGGTGCTCCTCAACGGCCATGGCGTTGATCACGGGAAGCCCGCTCTCGGTGGCAATGCCGCGGATCTCGCCCACGGTCCGAGTGGAGCGGATGATGATCCCGTCGAGCATCTGCCCCAGCACGCGGCCGGTGTCCGCGAAAGACTCGCCCGTGTTCGTCTGGAGGGCATCGGGCCCATACTGAAGGACGGATGCGCCCAATCGCTGAGCGGCGACACTGAATGCAGTGCGGGTACGGGTCGATGTACGCTCGAACAGCGTCGCGACACACTGCCCAGCCAAGAGCGGCGACACCGAGGCCGGTTGTCCGTCAACCTCGACCGCGCGATCTACGATCGTAGTCAGCTCGGCGGACGTCAGATCCGAGATGCTGACCAAGCTCTTCTTGAGAGCGTCCGTTCCGGCCACTAGAGAGTCACCCACTCGCCCATTCCTTTCTCGCGCGCCACGCGGCGGACCGCATCGAATAGTCCGACATCGAGGATGCTCATGCCGAATGGATTCAAAACCGCATAGTCACCGACATCGCGATACCGATCGCGCCCCGAGAGCAGCCCTCCGAGCGTCATCATGCGCGGGCCATCCGTCGACTCGTCCACGGGGTGGACCCGGCCGTCTGCGAGTAGGCGGCCAAGCGGGCGGCGGGGGTTCTCCCGGATTAGGTCGAGGTCATCGCAGACGATCGTGCCAGCCTCGAGAAGGGCTTCATCCGTCAAGTCCCCGAGCGACACGTTGGCGATGAGACTTCCCCGTGGAAGCCACGATCGAGCCACATATCCCTCGTCCGCTGTGGTCAGAAGCAGCGTGACCGTACCTTCCTCGATCGCCTCCCGCGCAGAGGCAGCGGCAGCTACAGAGAGCGCTGGACGCCAACCTCGAACCACTGACGCGAGCGAATTCGCTCGCGAAGGGTCCGCGTCGTACAGTGTTACGCCCGAGATGGAGGGGTGCCGGTCGAGCAACAACGCAAGATGCATGCGCGCTTGGGAGCCGCACCCGACGACGCTGAGCCGTTTGAACTCGCTCCGATTCATCGCCAGAATGCCCAACGCCGTCACCGAGGCCGTCCGCACTCCGCTGAGCACCGCTGCTTCCATGACCGTGTCGACACGGGCTGTCAGAGGGTCAAAGGTGAAGCCGATGCCGGCGGCGCGTGCCAGCCCTCTGCTGGGATTGCTGATGCTGGCGTTTATCAGCTTCATCCCATGTACGGTGCTGCCGTCGAAGCGAGTCACCGAGCCAGGCATGGCGATCGATCGCGAGTACGCACCCAGCGTGTTAGTCCACGCGAGGTAGCCCTCGCCTGGCAGGGTGCACTGCCCAGCGTCGTGTTGCTCGAGTACCTCGCGCACCACCCCGACCGGGTCGATGAACCCGAGGCTGGTGATCACGTCCGCGCGGCGCAGAAGCAGGACTCGGGAGTCGTGAGTGTCCGCAGGTACTGCGTTCGCCAGCCAATCGTCCGCCGAGTTCCGTACGGCAATCGGAGACCCGGTCACAGGATCAGTCCCTCGGCTTGAAAGGCATCGCGACCTTCCACCAGGTCCACCACACCCACTTCTCGGAACAACCGCACGGACGCACGAGCTTGCTGTCGAGCCAGTTCTCGCATCGAATCGGGGCGATACACATCCGCTATCACGTCTTCCACCTGGTCGCGGGAGAGGCCGGCAGCGTGAAGATTCCTTCGGACAGGATCGAGATCAGGTATCAGGCTCTGGGTGATGAGTCGCGGGAGAGCCGATGCGGTGGCCACGCGGTCCGCCGACGACAGACCTGACCAGAGTTGCTTGAAGTAGCCCGCGAAGAAAGCGTGGTGTCGCCCCTCGTCACGCGCATGATCGGCCACCGTCTCCCGCACCAGTCGCACGACATCACGGTCCCTCGGCACATCGTTGAGGATTGCTGTCACCAACGTCTCGAACACCACGACCTGGAGCATCTGCGAGAGCGGACGACGATCGCCCATCGCATCGCCCGCGATTCGGTCGAGTTGATCGAGGAACGGCTGGAAGTCGTAATCGATGGACTGCGTACCGGACGCGGCCTCCAGTTGGCGGATCACGTCGTAGGAGTAGAGCGAGTGGTAAGCCTCGTCGCAGTAGATCTTGTACGCGTCGAACCGCGTCTGCGGCGTAACCGGGATACCCATGCGATCGTTCGCAAGGCGTTCGGTGGCCCTGTTGACCACCCGCGTCTCGAATTGCGCTGTGAATGCGAAGTACTGGAAAGTGTGCCGTGCGACCAACTGCGCCCTCGCCTGCGGGCCCAGAGACACGACGAGCGGATGGTCAAGATACGGAATAAGACGAAGCGGGAAAAGCGTGCTGCCATCTTCCAACTCATCGTGAAGCACGCGCCGCGGATCCCGCCGCACGCCCGCCTTCTCGTGCCACCCTTCGAGCGGCGTCATCTCTCGTCCTCCCAATCGACTCGGAGAACCTCCGCGTGAGGCAGAACGAGATCGATCCCTTCGCGTGCTCGCCACGTTTCGGAGTACACGGTGTCGAGGTAGTTCGATGCTCCGTCCGGACAGACACAGGTCACTTCGTCCGCCTCACCCTGAGCAAGCATGTCCAGCGCTGCCACGATCAAGGCACCCGAGCTCGCGCCAACACCGATCCCGGAGCGTTCGACAAGCCAGAGGCACGCCGACAATGCGGCGATGGAATCGACAAGCCGAGTAGGGCCGTCTTCGGCAGAGATGAAACTCGAGGCGCGGCTTGATCCGATCCCAGGGAGGATTCTGCGTCCGGACTCGTGTCGAAGCGCTCGCGAGCCGAACACGTCCACCCCGACGACCGACCACGAGGTTTCACGCGCTGCATACGCTCGGAGACCGGCCAACGTTCCTCCCGTCGACACGGGCACGGCGACGAATCCATCACGGCCGATCTGCTCGGCGAGTTCTGGGCCCGTGCTGCGCTCGTGTGCGAGCGGGTTCGCAGGGTTCTCGTATTGATTCGTCCAGACGAGCCTGGGATCAGCCTCTACTGCAGCTCGAACCGCTTGCAGCCTCGAGAGCAGATATCCACCCTCCCCATCGGGCTCTCTGACCAGGTGAATTCGGGCACCGAACCTCCTCATTGCATGGATGGCGGGTCGCGGAGTACGCGGGTCGATGACCGCCGTGAAGGGAACCCTGTGAGCTTCCGCGATCGCTGCGAGTGCGACCCCGAGATTGCCAGAGGTCGACTCTATGAACCCGACGTCCGTGTCCAGGGACTCTTTCACCGAGTCGAAGAGACTTTCCGCGGCACGATCTTTGATGGATCCGCACGGGTTGAACGACTCGAGCTTGAGCCGCAACCGGACCTCGCGCCCCCGCAGGGCCAACGTCAGCGTGACAACAGGCGTGGCACCGAGGAGCAAACGGGAGTAGCGAACAGGGCGAGCAAGCTGAACGGGATTATCCGAGGCCATGAACTTCCCCACTTCGTCTATCGGTTGGGCGTTCGACCATCATAGCCACAATGCTCAGGTTTAAGCACTTACATTTGGAACCTATACATGCATTTTTTACTTTACGTCGCGACCGCCTTCTTTTCGGGAGGGAGGCCGTCGCTGGGCACACGACGGCATGGCCCTGTAGCGACCACGACGCAGTCGCCCCCGGGTCGCAGCAACCGAAACCGGCGTGAGAACCAAGGCGCGAGCGGATCAACGGGCTCTTCGCTGAAATCTCCAGGCGGTGGATCTGCAAAAAGGCGATGGACACATACCCGATCAGACGGGCGTGTTCGCATGGTCCAGAGGACGGCGTACCGCGCAGCAGCGCTAACCCCGCCGCGCCTCCAGCGCCGCCTGGTACAGCTCCCGCCGCGACAGCCCGGTCGCCTCCGCGACCTCCGCCGCCGCGTCCTTCAGCCGCGCCCCGTCGCCGACGAGCGCGAGCACCTGCTCGAGCGCGGTGGCCGGGTCGGCCTCCCGGGCGGGCGCCCCGGCGACCACCACGACGATCTCGCCGCGGACGCCCTCCGCCGCCCACTCGGCCAGCTCTTGCAGCGTCCCGCGCCGGGTCTCCTCGTGCAGCTTCGTCAGCTCCCGGCACACCACCGCGCGGCGGTCCGCCCCGAACACCGACGCCAGGTCGGCGAGGGAGGTCGCGAGCCGGTTCGGCGACTCGAAGAAGACCATCGTGCGCTGTTCGGCGCCGAGCGCCCGCAGAGAGGACGTGCGCTCGCCGTGCTTGCGCGGCAGGAAGCCCTCGAACGTGAACCGGTCGGTCGGCAGGCCGGACACGGCGAGCGCCGACAGCACCGCGCTCGGGCCGGGCACCACCGTCACGCCGACACCCGCGGCTGCGGCGGCCTCCACGAGCGGGAAGCCGGGGTCGGAGACCGTGGGCATCCCGGCGTCGGAGAGCACCACCACGTCCTGGTCGCGGGCGAGCTCCACCAGCTCGGCGGCGCGGTCGCGCTCGTTGTGCTCGTGCAGGGCGATCAGTCGCGGCCGGTTCTGGACGCCGAGGCCCGCGAGGAGCCGCTGTGTGACGCGGGTGTCCTCGGCGGCGACGACGGTCGCCGAGCCGAGCAGCTCGACCAGTCGGGCGGAGGCGTCGCCCAGGTTTCCGATCGGCGTCGCGGCGAGGATGATCATGGGTCCAGTCTGTCAGGATGTCCTGGTGACCTCCCCCTCACCCCTCGCGGGCGACACTGCGGCAGCAGCCGCGGACGCCCACCCGGCCGCGCACGTCGCGTCGCCGCGCACCGGCAGCCGGCTGGACGACTGGTGGGCGCGCGTGCTGCGGACGCCGCTGCGGCAGACGCTCTGGTACTGGGGCGCGCCGATCGGGGTCACGCTGCTCGCCGCGATCCTGCGACTGTGGGACCTCGGCTCCCCGCACGTGCTCGTCTTCGACGAGACCTTCTACGTCAAGGACGCCTGGAGCCTGTTCCACCTCGGCTACGAGGGGAGCTGGCCCGACAAGGCCGACCAGTCGTTCGCGGCGGGGAACACGAACATCTTCGAGTCCTCCCCGTCGTTCGTCGCGCATCCGCCGCTCGGGAAGTGGATCATCGCGCTCGGGATGGCGGCGACCGGCGCAGGCAACTCGTTCGGCTGGCGGCTGTCGACCGCGGTCGTCGGCATCCTGGCCGTGCTGATCGTGTTCCTCATCGCCCGTGCACTGTTCTCCTCCACGATCGTCGCCACGATCGCGGGCTTCCTGTTCGCGATCGACGGGCACGCCATCGTGATGAGCCGCGTCGCGCTGCTGGACGACATCGTGATGTTCTTCGCTCTGCTCGCGTTCGGCTGCATCCTGCTGGACCGTCGCTGGCACGCCAACCGGCTCGCCGCGAAGCTCCTCGCCGCGCGGAGGGCGGGACGCGACCCCTCCTGGGGGCCGGTGCTCTGGTGGCGGCCGTGGCTGATCGCCGCGGGCGTCCTCACCGGCCTGTGCGCGGGCGTGAAGTGGAGCGGCTTCTACTTCCTCGCGTTCTTCGCCGTGTACGTCGTCATCGTGGACATCGTCGCCCGGCGCCGGGAGGGCGTCCCCTTCTACGTCACCGGCGGCCTGCTCAAGCAGGCGCCCGCGACCTTCGTGCTGATGGTCCCGGTCGCGCTCCTCTCCTACATCGCCACCTGGACCGGCTGGCTGGTGACGAGCGGCGGCTACTACCGCCACTGGGCGCAGTCGCTGCACATGCAGTGGACCGGCGGGCTCTCCTGGGTGCCGCTCTGGTTCCAGAACCTCTGGCACTACCAGACGGAGATGTACAACTACAGCATCAACCTGCACGTGCCGCACCCGTACCAGTCCAACCCGCTGACCTGGCTGTTCATGATCCGGCCGACGAGCATGTACTACACCGGCGACCCGTACGGGCAGGCCGGCTGCACGGCGCCGGGAGGCTGCTCGGCGGCGATCACCTCCCTCGGCAACCCGATCATCTGGTGGGCGGCCGCCGCCGCGGTCTTCTACCTGGTCTACCGGCTCGCCCGCTACCGCGAGTGGCAGGTCGGCCTCATCCTCACCGGACTCGCGGCCGGCTACCTGCCGTGGCTGCTCTACATCAACCGCACGATCTTCCAGTTCTACGCGATCGCCTTCGAGCCGTACCTGATCCTCGCGCTCACGGCCGTCATCGCGCTCGTGCTCGGCAAACGCACCGACCCGGAGCGGCGCCGCCGCCGCGGGATCGCTTGGACGGCGGTGTTCCTCGGCCTCGCGACGGTCGTCTCGGCGTTCTTCTGGCCGATCTGGACGGCGCAGCAGGTGCCGTTCTGGTTCTGGCAGATCCACATGTGGCTGCCGAGCTGGGTCTGAGCCGCGCCGTCCACCGCCGCCGAAGAGACCTCTTCCCCTGTCGGCCCCGGGTGGTAGACCGTGGAGTATGGATGCCGAACAGCCGCTGAACCTCGTCCCCCTCCCCGGAAGCGAACGCCCCGAACGCGCGGGCTTCCAGGCCCACGGAGCCCTCCCCGCCGACACGCCCGTCGAGGCGACGCTGGTCCTGCGCCGCCGGGCACCGCTCCCCGACGACGCCTTCACGTCGCACCTGACGACGCAGGAGCTCGGCGAGCGCTACGGCGCCTCGCCGGAGGACCTCCAGCTCGTCACATCCACCCTCAAACGCCTCGGCGTGACCATCGACGAGGAGAACGCCGCCGAGCGCCGCGTGCGGGTGTCCGGTCCGGTCGCGGTCCTCGCGCGCGTGTTCGGCACCGACCTCGCCGCGTCCCGGCCGGCCGACGCCGCGGAGGACGCCCCGAGCTACCGGCAGCGCTCCGGCGGCCTGAGCATCCCGGCGGAGCTCGACGGGGTCGTGACCGCGGTGCTCGGCCTCGACGACCGCCCGCAGGCGCGCGCCCAGTTCCGGTTCACCCCGGCCGCAGCGGTGAGCACCAGCTACACCCCGCCCCAGCTCGGCAAGGTCTACGACTTCCCCGCGGGCACGGACGGCAGCGGCCAGACCATCGCCATCATCGAGCTCGGCGGCGGCTACGTGCAGTCCGACCTCGACGCCTACTTCGCCGGCCTCGGCATCCCGTCGCCGTCGGTGACCGCCGTGGGCGTGGACGGCGCCTCGAACGTCCCGGGCCAGGATCCCAATGGAGCGGACGGGGAGGTCATGCTCGACATCGAGGTGGCCGGGGCCCTCGCCCCCGGCGCGGCGTTGCTCGTCTACTTCGCGCCCAACACCGACGCGGGCTTCCTGGACGCCGTGAACACCGCCGCGCACGCCACGCCCACCCCCGCCGTGATCAGCATCAGTTGGGGCCAGTCGGAGGACCAGTGGACCGCGCAGGCGCGCAACGCCTTCGACCAGGCCCTCCAGGACGCCGCCGCCCTCGGCGTGACCACGACCGTGGCGGCCGGCGACGACGGCAGCACCGACCGGGTCAGCGACGGCAAGGCGCACGTCGACTTCCCGGCCTCCTCCCCGCACGCCCTCGCCTGCGGCGGCACCCGCCTCGAGGCGAACACCACCACCGGCGCCGTGCAGTCGGAGACGGTCTGGAACAATGGCGCCGGCAACGGCGCGACCGGCGGCGGCGTCAGCGCAGTGTTCGCACTGCCGACGTGGCAGAAGAACGTCGGAGTGCCGTCGGGCCCCGGCGGGACGGACGCGGGAGGCGCCGCCAACGGCCCCGGGGGCCGCGGAGTCCCCGACGTCTCGGCCGTCGCCGACCCCCAGACCGGCTACCAGGTGCGCGTCGACGGCAAGGACATGGTCATCGGCGGCACCAGCGCGGTCGCGCCGCTGTGGGCCGCGCTCATCGCCCGACTGGCGCAGTCCGCCGGGTCGCGCTTCGGGCTGGTGCAGCCGAAACTGTACGACTCCATCCGCGCGGGCCAGGTCGCCGCGGGATTCCGGGACATCACGTCGGGGAACAACGGGGCGTACGCCGCTGGGAGCGGCTGGGACGCGTGCACCGGCCTCGGCGTGCCGGACGGGACGCAGCTGAAGTCGGTGCTCTGAGCACGCCGCCCGGACCGGGGTCGCGACTCGCCGTTATGCGACCGCGGCCCCGGCCGCCGGCACGACGACGAGGGTTCGCAACACGCCGTTATGCGCGCGGGGTAACGGCGTGTTGCGACCCCTGAGGGCACCGCGCGCGCACCGCGACCATGGCGCCGAGAGCCACTGCAGCGACGCGGGGACACAACACGCCGCCATGCGCGTCGGATAGCAGCGTGTTGCGACCCGTGGAGCGTCAGCCGGGCGCACCGGGGGCGGCGCAGCCCGGCCGGCGTCGGGGCGCAGTGTGCGTTGACGCAAGAATGGGTGGGTGACCTCACCCGCGACTCCGCCCCCACCGTCACGCGCCCGCTCGTCCCTCGCGTGGCTGCCGGGCGTGGCCGTCGCCGCCCTCGCCGCGGCCGCTGCCTGGGGCATCCACTGGCTCGTGCCGGCGGTGCCGTTGCTCACGGCGGCGGTCGTGCTCGGCATCGTCGTCGGGCAGCTCACGGCCGCGCGCGGCGCACTCGGCGGGGTGCTGGCACCGGGGCTCACGGTGAGCGCGAAGCGGCTGATGCGGATCGGCGTCGTGCTGCTCGGCCTCAAGCTCAGCCTCGGCGACATCGCCGGGCTCGGCTGGGTCGCCATCCTGACCACCGTCGGGATCGTGGCGTTCAGTTTCGCCGGGACCTTCCTGATCGGCCGGCTCTTCCGCCTCCCCGGCCATCAGCCGTTGCTGATCGCGACCGGTTTCTCGATCTGCGGGGCGTCCGCGATCGGTGCGATGAGCGGTGTGGTGAAGCCGAAGGACGAGGAGGCCGCCACCCCGGTCGCGCTGGTGACTCTCTGCGGGACCCTCGCGATCTTCGTGCTCCCGCTGCTCTGGCATCCGCTCGGCCTCTCGAACGTGCAGTTCGGCCACTGGGTCGGCGGCGGCGTCCACGACGTCGGCCAGGTGGTCGCGACCGCGCAGATCGCCGGCCCGGCCGCGCTGGCGGTGGCGATCGTCGTCAAGCTCACCCGCGTGCTCATGCTCGCACCGACCGTCGCGATCGCGGCGATCGTCGAGCGCCGCCGGCAGGTGGAGGGCGACCCGAGCGTGAAGCGCCCGCCGGTCATCCCGCTGTTCGTCGCGGGCTTCATCCTGGCTGTGCTGATCCGCTCGTTCGTGCCCCTCCCGGCCGCCGTGACCGACGGCGCCGACACACTGCAGACGATCCTGCTCGCGATGGCCCTCTTCGGTCTCGGAACCGCAGTCCGGCTGCGCACCCTCGTCGGCACGGGCTGGCGGGCGCTCGCCACCGGGCTGCTCTCGTGGGCGCTGATCGCCGTGCTGGCACTCGGGGCGGTGTGGGTGTCGGCCGCCTGAGCGGCGAGAATCGCCCGGTTTGCGGTCGCCACGACGATGACGTCTCGCCCTAGTGCACGAGTTTCAGCCCCACGACGCAGCCGACCAGGCCGAGGATGAGCAGGAGCTTCACGGCCGAGAAGCCGTCGCCCCCGAAGGCCATTCCGTAGAGCACGGTGAGGGCCGCGCCGATCCCGACCCAGACCGCATAGGCCGTGCCGGTGGGGATCTCGCGCATCGCGTACGCGAGTCCGCCCATCGAGGCGAGCAGGGCGGCGACGAACACGACGGTCGGCCAGGGGCGGGTGAATCCGGCCGACTTTCCGAGGGCCGTCGCCCAGACGGCTTCGAGCACGCCGGAGAGGATGAGGACAAGCCACGACACGATGACGACTCCTTGGCCAGTCTTGTCGCGTGCCGGGTACTGAACCGTCGTCCGGGATCGCGGTCAGGCGATCTCCGTCCAGCCTAAGGGCGCGGGCTGTGCAGGCGCCGTGCACGCGCAGCGGGGTGTGCAGCCGCCGTGCACGCGCAGCGGGCCGTGCAGCCGCCGTGCACGCGCAGACAGGGCAGCCCGCGTGCACGCGGGAACAGCCCGGCCGACCGCAGCGCACGCCGACCGGGCAGCCCCGTGCACGCGAGTGCAGACCGGCTGCCGCCCGCGCACCGGGCGTCTAGCTCGGTGGCGGCAGCGGATGACCGCGTGTTACGGTTCCCGCCCGCGTGGCTCTTGGGGGCTCGGGTAGCGTGGCCGCATGGCTGATCGCGAATATGGCTTCCGGACGCGTGCGATCCACGCGGGCAACATCCCCGACCCCGTGACCGGAGCGCGCGCACTTCCCATCTACCAGACCAGCGCTTTCGTCTTCGACGACACCGCGGACGCCGCCGCGCGGTTCGCCCTGCAGAAGTACGGCAACATCTACTCGCGGCTGGAGAACCCCACGGTCGCCGCGTTCGAGGAGCGCGTCGCGAGCCTCGAGGGCGGCATCGGCGCCGTCGCGACCGCGAGCGGGCTGAGCGCGCAGTACATCACCTTCGCGTCGCTCGCCGGCGCGGGCGACCACATCGTGGCGTCCGCGAACCTCTACGGCGGCTCGATCACGCAGCTCGACGTGACGTTGCGCCGCTTCGGCGTGGACACGACGTTCGTGCAGAGCTCCGACCCGGCCGACTACGCGGCGGCGATCACCGACCGCACCAAGCTCGTGTTCGCCGAGACGATCGCCAACCCGTCCGGCGAGATCGCCGACATCGAGGGCCTGGCCGAGGTCGCCCACGCCGCCGGCGTCCCGCTGATCATCGACTCGACCATCGCCACGCCCTACCTGAACCGCCCGATCGAGTGGGGCGCCGACATCGTCATCCACTCGGCCACGAAGTTCCTCGGCGGCCACGGCACGACCCTCGGCGGCGTCGTCGTGGAGAGCGGCCGCTTTGACTGGCACACGGAGAAGTTCCCGCTGTTCGGCCAGCCGGTGCCGTCGTACGGCGGGCTGCAGTGGTCCGGCAACTTCGGCGAGTACGCCTTCCTCACCCGGCTCCGCGCCGAGCAGCTCCGCGACATCGGCCCCTCGCTCGCCCCGCACTCGGCGTTCCTGCTGGCTCAAGGCGTCGAGACGCTGCCCTACCGGATCCAGGCGCACGTCGACAACGCCCGCGCGGTCGCCCAGTGGCTCGACGCGGACCCCCGGATCGAGAAGGTGTTCTGGGCCGGCCTGCCCGAGCACCCGCACCACGACCGGGCGCAGAAGTACCTCCCGAAGGGACCCGGCAGCGTGTTCTCGTTCGTCGTCGCGGGCGGCCGCGAGGTCGGCCAGCGCTTCATCGAATCGCTGAACCTCGCCAGCCACCTGGCGAACATCGGCGACGCGAAGACGCTCGTCATCCACCCCGCCTCCACGACGCACGCTCAGCTCACCGAGCAGCAGCTCCTCGACGCCGGCGTGCTCCCCGGTGTCGTGCGCATCAGCGTCGGCATCGAGGATGTCGACGACATCATCTACGATCTGGACCAGGCACTCAGTGCAGCGGTGAAGGAGGCGGCAGCATGACGATCGCGAACGCGACCACCGACGACGCGACCACCCACGACTCGACCACGACCGAGGTCCAGCTCGTCAACGGCCTGAGCTGCTCCCTTCCCGCCGACTCGCCCCTGGCCAAGCTCCTGAAGTCGCAGCGCACCTGGACCGGACCGGACGCCAAGGAGCGTCTCCGCATCCTGCGCGCCGCGAAGTCGGTCGCGATCGTCGGCGCGTCCGCCAACCCGGCCCGCTCCAGCTACTTCGTCGGCACGTACCTGCAGCAGTCGAGCGACTTCCGCGTGTACTTCGTCAACCCGAACGCCGACACCATCCTGGGTCAGAAGGCCTACCCGGATCTTGCCTCCCTTCCCGAGGTGCCGGACATCGTGGACGTGTTCCGCCGGGCGAGCGACATCCCGAGCGTGATCGATGAAGCCGTCGCCGTCGGCGCGCCGACCGTGTGGGTGCAGCTCGGCATCTGGAACCAGGAGGCCGCCGAGTACGGCGAGTCCCTCGGCCTCACGGTCGTGATGGACCGTTGCATCAAGATCGAGCACGCTCGCTTCCATGGCGGACTCCATCTGCTCGGCTTCGACACCGGCCAGATCACCGCCCGCAAGACGCTTCGCTGACCTAGTTCTCGACAGCCTCCAGCCCGCGCCTCTTCACCGCGGGCAGCGACTCCATCGCCCGCGCGAGCCGTTTGTCGGTCGTCACGAGCGGGGCGGTGAGCAGCTCGGACAGCGCCACGAACGTCGCGTCGAACCCGCTCATGCTGCCCCGCAGATCCCACACGCGCTGCTCGACCGCCTCGAACGGCCACGGCTCGATCGGGAGCTCCAGGAGCTCGGCGTAGGCCATCGAGGCCTCGGCGTCGCTCAGCTTTCCGCGCCCGTGAAGCTTGCGCAGGACATTGGCCGCCTCCGCGAACATCAGATCGGGCGCGGCCAGGTCGCGGCCGCGCAGACGCTCGGCCACGGCCCGGCCGTTCTCGCCGGGGTCGACGAGGAGGTCGATGACGGCGCACGTGTCGATGATGACCGTCTCCGGCAGGCCGACATCGTGCGGGAACGGGTCGGCGGACGCCGCCGAGGGATGCCCGGAGTGGACCGCCGTGCGACGCACGGCGGCCCCCACCACGCTCATTCGCGGCTCCGGGCGATCATGTCGGACACGGCCTCCCGGTCGAGGGGCGGAAAGTGCTCGGCGCGGCGCCGGATGCTGTCGAGGACGTCATCGACCGTGCGCTTTCCGGCGAGACGGGTGAGTTCATGCACGAGGTACTCCTGAAGTGATCGGCCCGAACGCGCCGCACGCGCCGCGAGCTCGTCGCGCACCTCGTCCGGAACGGAACGGATTGTGATTGAAATGGGCATGCTTGCAGTTTAGCAGCGGTGGATGCATTTTGCAGCTTTCTGTTGGTGTGGAGAACCCCGCGGGGCGGGATCGGCTGATGGATCCATCCTGGATGGGGCGACGGGGCCCGGATCGGCTCGGCCGAGATCAGTGGAGAACTCGCTATCGTCCGGGGCTGTGGAGGAACACCGTCCGCGCCGCCCCGGAGGTCACGCCCGCGCCACGATGTGGAACACGTGCCAGTGCTTCGGCCCCTCGAACGACATCCCGCGCCGGTCGTCCTCGACCAGTCGCAGCACCTCCAGCCCGGTGAGCATGGCCTCCACCCCCGCGCGGTCGTGGAAGTTCATCCCCGGCCGCCCGAACCACTCGTCGTGCGGCCCGAACAGCTCCCCCGCGAACAGCCCGCCCGGCTCGATCGCGTCCCGGATGTCCGCCCACAGGTAGGGGAACCGCGTCGGCTCGCAGAACGGAAGCGCGAACCCGGCGTAGACGAACTCGGCGCGCGGCAGCTCACCGAGCGCCTCGAAGGTGGCGCAGCGCGTCGAAACCCGCTCGGACAGCGACGGGTCCAGCCCGGCACGCACCCGATCGTCGACCGCGGGGTCGGAGTCGATCGCGAGCACCTGCCAGCCGCGTTCGGCGAGGTCGCGCGTCTCCACCCCGTCGCCGCAGCCGAGGTCGATAGCCGTCCCGGCCGGTCCGTCCCACGCCGCGAGCGCCGACTCGTACGTCGGCCGGACGCCGCGTCCGCCCTGCTTCTCGTAGAAGTGCGACCAGTCGAACGCCATGCCCAGAGCCTACGCGCGGCGCCGCACGCACGTCCCGACCCTGGCTAAAATCGGCGAGTGGAATCCACGCCCTCCGGCCCCCGCGTCGCTGTGCTCGGCCCGGTGCTCGTCGAGGACCGCACCGGTGCGCTCGCCGAGCCGTCCGGCACCCGCGGCAAGAGCCTCATCGTCGCGCTGGCGCTCGCCCGGGGCGGCCGCTCGGTCCCGGCCCTCGTCGAGGACCTCTGGGACGACGCACCCCCGCGGCAGGAGCGCGCGGCCCTGCAGACGCTGGTCTCGCGCGTGCGCACGTCCAGCGCCGACGGCATCTTGGAGTCCACGCCGAGCGGCTATGCGCTGACCGTCGGCGCGCACGGCACGGACCTGGACCTCGCCGCGCACCGCCTGGAGCTGGCCCGGAGCGCCCTGGCTGCCGGCGCCCCCGCCGACGCGCTCCGCGAGGCGGCCTCCGGCCTCGCGCTCTGGCGGGGTGAGCCAGGGCTGGAGCTCGCGGGCTCCCGCCTCGGCGAGGAGCTCGCGCGCACCGCCGCCGAATTGCGGACGGAGCTGCTCGTCGTCCGCGCCCGCGCCGCCCGCGAGAGCGGAGACACCGCGACCGCACTCGCCGACCTCCGGGAGCTGCTGCGTCTGCGACCGTTGGACGAGTCCCTGCACGCCGAACAGATCCGCGCGCTCGCCGACGCCGGCCGCCGCAGCGACGCCCTGCTCGCGTTCGCCGACCTCAAGGACGCCCTCCGGGACCGGCTGGGCACGCGTCCCGGCGCGGAACTGGTCGCCCTGAACGCCCGCCTGCTCGCCGAGGAAGACCAGCGCGAGGAGGACCAGCGCGACAACGAGCGCGAGACGGCCGACCAGGAGCCCGCCTCCCCGCGCAGGGTCCGGATCGGGCTCCGCACCGCACCGAACGCCTGCTCGGCCGCGAGTACGACCTGGAGGCCGTGGAGGACCTGGTGGCCACCTCCCGCCTGACGACCATCCTCGGCGGCGGCGGCCTCGGCAAGACGCGGTTGGCGCACGAGGTCGGCCATCGCGCCATCCACACGCCCGCCGTCGTCCTGGTGGAGCTCGCCGGCGTGCGCACCGGCGCCGACGTCGAGCTGGCCTTCGCCACCACCCTCGGCATCCGGGAGGCCAGGACCGCCCGCCTGCCGGAGCCGGGAGCCCAGCTCGACCTGCGCTCGCGCATCCTCGGCCTGCTCTCCGAGCGCGAAACGCTGCTGATCGTCGACAACTGCGAGCACATCATCGACGCGGCCGCCGCCTACGTCGAAGACATCCTCGCGGCCACCCCGACGGTGCGGGTGCTGGCGACGAGCCGTGCGCCGCTGGCCATCGGCGCCGAGCGCGTCTACGCACTCGGCCCGCTGCCCTCCGACGACGACGGCCCGGCGGTCGAACTGTTCGCCGAGCGCGCGAAGGCCGCCCGTCCGGGCGTGGTGCTGCCGCCGGAGGCCGTGGCCCGGCTCTGCGCGAGGCTCGACGGCCTCCCGCTCGCGATCGAGCTCGCCGCCGCTCGAACGCGTTCCCTCTCGGTGGAGGAGATCGAGCGGCGCCTCGGCAACCGCTTCGCACTGCTGACCGGCGGCGAGCGCACGGCGCCGGAGCGGCACCGCACGCTGTTCGCGGTGATCGACTGGAGCTGGAACCTGCTGGCGGCGTCGGAGCAGGCCCTGATGCGCCGGCTCTCGACCTTCCCCGACGGGTTCAGCGCCGAGGCGGCGGAGGCTGTTGCGGGCGCCGGAGCGGCCTCCGTGCTGGACGACCTCGACGCGCTCGTCACTCAGTCGCTCGTGACCGTCTCGGAGGACCCGGAGACCGGCATCCTGCGCTACCGGATGCTGGAGACGGTCCGCGAGTTCGGCGACCTGGAGCTGACCGCGGCCGGGGAGGCCGCCGAGGTGCAGGCCGGCGTGGACGCCTGGGCGGTCGCGTTCGCGCGCGAGGCGTTGGCCCACCTGCACGGCCCGGATCAGGTGCCCACCTTCGCGCGCGTGACCGCTGAGCAGGACAACCTGGTCGCCGTGCTGCGCTCGGCGATCGACGGCGACCGGCCGGCGACCACGGCCGCGGTGTTCGCGGCGCTGGCCTACTACTGGTCGCTGCGCAGCACGCACACCGAGGTTCTGGGCTTCGGACAGGCCGTGCTCGACGCGCTGGCCGGCTGGGAGCCGGAGGGCGACGAGCGCGAAGCCGCCGCCGCCTGCTACGCGCTGATCGGCGGCACCTTCCTCTACGCCGGCCTCCGCACCGCGGTCCGCGCGATCTCACGCCTGCGCCGGCTCCGCCGCGCCGCGCCGTTCGCCGACCCGCGGCTCGGCGCGATCGCGAGCCTGGTCCTCGCCGCCGGGCACGTGGAGCCCGGGATGCGGCTGCTCGCCGAGTTCAGCCGCTCGGCCGATCCCGGGCTCGCCGCGATGGGCGGCCTCCTCACCGCGCAACTTCAGGAGAACGCGGGCGAGCTGGACGACGCGCTCGCGACCGCGACCCGGGCGCACGAGAAGGCGATCGAGGCGCAGGACACCTGGTCGCGGGCGTCGGCCGCGCAGACCCTCGCGCAGCTCCACAGCCAGCTCGCGCACCCGCACGAGGCGCTCGCCTGGGCGGCGACCGCCCACGAAGGCCTCGCGACGCTGCGGGCGGCGGGCGACCTCCGCCAGCTCGACTGGCTGATCGCCGTCAACTCGATCTCCGCGGGCGACGTGGACCGCGGTCGCGAACTGCTGGAGGACTACCTGCACGAGGAGGTCGACCGCACCGGCTTCGACTACGTCGACTACGTCGGAATCGGTTTCGCCGGGATGGCGGAGATCGCGCTGGCCGAGGGCGACTACGCGCGCGGCATCCGCCTCTACGACGAGGCGATCGGCGCGTATTCGGACGACACCGCCGCCGAGCGCGACGCGGTCGCCAACCCGTGGCTGACGATCCTCGGGGCCGCGCTCATCGTCGCCCGGCTGCGCGCGCACGAGGTGGAGGCCGCGGCCGTACCTCCCGTCGACGACCCGCTCGGTCGCGAGGAGACGGCGGAGGCTGCCCGTCGGCTGCGTACGCGGGTCCTGGTGAGCGCGCGGCTGAGCCCCGCCTACCTCGACAAGCCGGTGGTCGGCACCGGCCTCCTCGGCGTCGCGATCTGGATGCTCGACCCGGAGGTCGGCGCGTCCCGAGGGGACGCCTGGGTCGACGCGGGGCTCGAGCTGTTCGCGCTGGCGGGGCGGGCGAACTCGCGGCAGGACATCGTGAGCCTCCACCGGCCGGCGCTCGCGGAGCGGGTGCGGCGGGCCTGGGGCGAGGAGCGGCTGGCGGCGGCGCAGGCCGCTGCGGCCGCGATCGGGCGGGACGCTGCGGCGGTGCGGGGGCTCGAGCTGCTGGGGAGCGTTCAGGTCTGAGGCCTGGGCGGCGACACGGGCGCGATACTCGGACGCCTCACGCCATGTGCGAGAATCGTCCACCGTGACCATTTTCGATCCCCGCCGGAACAGCATCGGCTTCATGCGCCTTGCGATGGCGACCACTGTCATCGTGTCGCACGCGTGGCCGCTCGGCGGTTTCGGTCCGGACCCGGGACGCACGTCGAACAACCTCGGGTTCTTGGCGGTCGAGGGCTTCTTCGCGCTCTCCGGCTTCCTCATCACCCGAAGCGGCGAGCGCCTGTCCTCCGGCCGCTTCCTGTGGCACCGCCTGCTTCGGATCATGCCGGCGTATTGGGTTGCCCTCCTGCTCATCGTGCTGGTCTTCGCGCCGATCGTCTGGCACGCGTCCCACGGGCTCACTGAATACCCCTGGGCGACGCCGAATCCGATCGGTTTCGTCGTCAACAACTTCCTGCTGGCGAACAACCAGCAGCAGATCGGCGACACGCTCGCCTCGAACCCCTATGCGACGCTCTGGGACGGCCCGCTCTACACGTTGACGTACGAGTTCGCCTGCTACCTGATCATCCTGGCCCTTGCGGCGATGCGCGTGCTCAACCGGCGGGTCGTGACGGTGCTCTTCGTCGCGGCCTGGGTGTGGCAGCAGATCGTGCTGTTCAACCTCCTCGGGATGACCGAGCCCCGCCAGCCCACGCTCACCGTCTGCTTCCTGCTGGGCTCGCTGATCTACCTCTGGCGCGACGTGCTGCTCTCGCGCCGGCTGTCGTGGTGGCTCTTCGGCGCCTGCCTCCTGGTCGCCGGTGTGACCTACGCGACCGCCGGCTTCCGCCAGATCGGCGTCCTCGCGTTCGCCTATGTCATCATCTGGGCCGGTGCGCGGCTCCCCTTCACCGCTGTCGGCGTCAAGCGGGACCTCTCGTATGGGCTCTACGTCTACGGCTGGCCGGTGCTCCAGCTCGCCTCCTTCTTCGGACTGAACGCCCTCGGCCTCCCGCTGTACCTGTCGATCGTCCTGGTGGTGACGGCGGGCCTGGCCACGGCGTCCTGGTATCTGGTGGAGTCGAGGGCGCTTCGGCTCAAGAACATCTCCGTGCCGTCGTGGCTCCGCAGCCGGTCCACGCCCGAGCCGGCACCCGAGTCCGACGAGGCACGGGTCTAGCCGACGAGGCACCGCGGCCGCAGCGGCGCACGAAGCGGCCGCCGCACCCCTCCACGGGATGCGACGGCCGCTGTCCGGCGACGAAGGCTATGCCTTCCGCATGTACGCCCGCACGGTGAGCGGGGCGAAGATCGCGACGATCACGCCGGCGCCGAGGAGCGCGAGCCACCCGTCGACGCCGAAGGTGCCGTTGTTGGCGAGGTCGCGGACCGCCGTCACCAGATGCGAGACCGGGTTGATGTTGACGAACGTCTGCAGCCAATCCGGCAGCGTCTTCACCGGCACGAACGCGTTCGAGAAGAACGTCAGGGGGAACAGCACCAGGAACGAGATGCCCTGCACCGATCCCGCCGTGCGCGCGATCACCCCGAAGAAGGCGAAGATCCAGCTGATCGCCCACGCGCACACGATGACGAGCAGGCCGGCGAGGACGACGAAGCCCAGGCCCGCCGCCGGCCGGTAGCCCATGAAGAAGCCGGTGACAAAGGTGATGGTGGTCGCGATCGCGTAGCGCAGCGTGTCCGCGAGCAACGCGCCGGACAGTGGAGCGATACGCGCGATCGGCATGGACTTGAAGCGGTCGAAGACGCCCTTGTCCATGTCCTCGCGGAGCTGGACGCCGGTCACGACCGAGGTGGTGATGACCGTCTGGGCGAGGATGCCGGGGATGAGGTAGGGCAGATAGCCGGACACGCTGCCGGTGATCGCGCCGCCGAACAGCAGCGCGAACATGATCGTGAAGATGATCGGCTGCAGGGTCACGTCGAAGAGCTGCTCCGGGGTCCGCTTGATCTTCAGGAGGCCGCGGTGGGCCATCGTGATCGTGTTGGCCAGGGTCTGGCGGAGGCTGACGTGGTTCTTGAGGTTCCGCTCGGACGGCGGGGTGATGGTGGCGATGGCGGTCATGCCCGCACTCCTTCTGCTGTGGCGGCTCCTTCTGAGGTGGCGGCCTCGTCGGTCTCAGCGGACTCCTCGTCCGTGTCCTTCTCCTCCTCGACCCCGTGACCGGTCAGCGTGAGGAACACCTCGTCGAGGGTCGGCTTCTGCACCGACATCTCCTGGAGGTGGATCCCGGCCTCGCGGAACGTGACGAACAGGTCGGTGACGGCGTCGGCGTCGCGCATGGGCGCGGTGAGCCGCGATCCCTCCGGCGAGACGACGGCCTCCACGCCCAGCACGCCGGCGATGGCGCGGCGCGCGTCCTCGATGTCGGCCGGGTCGGCCAGGCGGAGCTGCAGGGAGGACTCCCCCACCGACGCCTTGAGCTCGTCGGCGGTGCCCTCGGCGACGACGCGGCCGTGGTCGATGACGGCGATGCGGTCGGCGAGCTGGTCGGCCTCGTCCAGGTACTGCGTGGTCAGCAGCACGGTGGACCCGGTGGCGACCAGGCGGCGGATGGTGTCCCACATCTGGGCGCGGGTCCGCGGGTCGAGGCCCGTGGTCGGCTCGTCGAGGAAGATCAGCGGCGGCTGCGCGATGAGGCTGGCCGCGAGGTCGAGGCGCCGGCGCATGCCGCCGGAGAACTTCTTCAGGGGGCGCTTGGCCGCGTCGGACAGGCCGAACTCCTCGAGCAGCTCGGTGGTCTTGGCCTTCGCCTCCCGGCCGCTGAGACCGAGCAGGCGGGCGAAGATCATCAGGTTCTCGTTGGCGGAGAGCGTCTCGTCGACGGAGGCGAACTGCGCGGTCACGCCGAGGAGCTGCCGGACGATCTGCTGCTCACTGCGGATGTCGTGGCCGAAGACGAAGGCGTCGCCGCCGTCCGGGCGGAGCAGGGTGGCGAGCATGGAGATGGTGGTGGTCTTCCCGGCGCCGTTGGGGCCGAGGACGCCGTAGACGGTGCCGGCGCGGACGTTCAGGTCGACGCCGTCGACCGCCCGGTTGTCGCCGAAGACCTTGACGAGCCCGTGGGCCTCGACGGCCCACTCGGTGCTGCGAGTCATGGTGGTCCTTTCCAGGTGAGGTGGATGACTCGATGGTCGCGGGAGGCGCTTGCACAGCGCTTACCGCGCGCTTACGCGACGCTTACAGGCGCGTGGAACCGTTGTAAGAGCTCGGGAGAAGCGGGGGTCGGGGAGATGAGAGGGGTGGCGAGTGGGGGTCGTGGGGGCGGGGAAATGAGAGTGGTGGCGAGTGGGAGTCGTGGGGTGGGCCAAATGAGAGTCGTGGCGACTGGGAGTCGTGGGGCGGGGGAAATGAGAGTGGTGGCGAGTGCGAGTCGTGGGGTCGCGACGAGTACGGGAGTTCGGCTCCCGCTCAGGTCGTGCCACGGAGCGCCGCGACGACCGCGGGCCGGTCCACCCCCGCCAGAGTCAGCGCCCGCGGGACGGTGCCGAGCTCGAGACCGAAGATCGCGGTGACGAGGTCGGCCTCGGCGGAGCGCTGGCGGCGGTGCGCGGACGCGACGCGGTGGGCGCGGGTGAGTGCCTCTTTGGCGGATGCGCCCCAGCGGGGGCGGGCGACGCGTGGCGATGCGACCAGCCGCTCCTCCCGGGGAGGCGTGACGCCGGCGACGCGGAGGCTGGCCTCGCGTTCGGCGAGCAGGGCGGCCTCCAGGCCGGCAGGGTCGAGCCCGGCCGAGGCGAGCACGTCGCGGATCGTGCCGCTGCCGTCGCGGGAGAGCGCGAGCAGCAGGTGCTCGGCTTCCACGAGGGTCGCGTTTCGGCGCTGGGCTTCGGTGACCGAGGCCGTCACGACCGAGCGCAGGGCCTTGGAGAGCGGCTGGCCCGGGGCGTTGTTGGCGGTTCCGGGAGGGATGTCAGACATTTCGTCTCCTCAGGGCTACGCCTGCGGCGGCGACGCGGCGCAGGTGCTTCTTGTGCACGGCCTGACGGGTGACGCCGAGCGCGTCGGCGATCTGCGTCCAGCTCCAGCCGTCGCGGAGGGCGTGCTCGACCTCCGCGTCTTCGAGCCGGTCGGCGAGCTCACGGAGGGCGACGACGGCGGCGAGACCGTCGGCGACCCCGCCGAGCGGGTCCGGAGCCGTGGTGGGAGGGTTCATGGGAGCAACTTTAGTTGCTTAATTGAATTTGTCAACTTAAGTTGCTCCGCTCCCGCGCCGGAGCGACGCGAGCGTAGTGTGACCCGCATGGACATCGGCGTCGGAACGACCGTCTGGCTCGGGGACCGCCCGGGCGTCGTGGTGGAGGGACCGGACGAAGGCGGTCAGTTCCTCATCGAGTACAGGTCCCTGGAGGGCGGCCTGGACACCCTCTGGTGTCCACCGGGTGACGCCCGGGTGAAGGTTCGCGAAACCTGAGTTCCGCGCGGGATTTCTGCGCCAATGCGCACGTTCACGCGGGAATACGGCACAATCGGCGACGTACACTGGAGAAGTGACAGCGTACGTCTCCGCCTTCGACCTGTTCTCGATCGGCATCGGTCCCTCGAGCTCGCACACCGTCGGACCCCTGCGGGCGGCCAAGGCGTTCGCCGACCGCCTCGTTGCGGACGGACTCGTCGACCACGTCGACCAGGTCACCTGCACGCTCTACGGCTCCCTCGGCTCGACGGGGATCGGGCACGGCACACCCGATGCCGTCGTCGCAGGCCTCCGCGGCAACGAGCCGGAGAACTGCCACCCCGACGACGTCCGCGGAGCATGGTCCGGGATCGGCGACGGCGCGACGCTGCGGCTCGCGGGCGTGCGCGACATCCCGCTCAGCAAGGACGACATCGACTTCGAGCCGCGCACCCGCCTCCCCGGTCACCCCAACGCGCTCACCCTGCGCGCGTGGGGCAGCAGCGCCGACGGCACGCGCCAGCCGCTCCCCCTGTTGGAGGAGACCTACTACTCGATCGGCGGCGGCTTCATCCGGCGCGACGGCGAAGAGGCGGAGCTCGCCGCGCGTTCGGCCCATCCGCTGCCCTACGACTCGGCCGCGGAGCTGCTCGCGATCTGCGCGCGGCTCGACATCCCGATCTGCGAGGTCGCCCGGCGCAACGAGGTGGCCCTGCACGGCGAGGACGCCACCGACGCACGCCTCGACCTGATCTGGGAGGCCATGGCCGAGTGCGTCGCACGCGGCCTCGCCGGCGACGGCACCCTCCCGGGCGGACTCGGCGTCAAGCGCCGCGCCGCCGCGATGCGCGAGCACCTGGAGAGCGTCCAGGACGACCCGGGACGCGCCACCTCGCTGGAATGGCTGCACGCCTTCGCGCTGGCCGTGAACGAGGAGAACGCCTCGGGAGGCCGCGTCGTCACCGCGCCGACGAATGGCGCCGCCGGGATCGTGCCGGCGGTCGCCCACTACTACCTGCGGTTCGTGCCGGGTGCGACGCTCGACGGTATCCGCAAGTACCTCCTCACCGCGACCGCGATCGGCTCGCTGTTCAAGGCGAACGCGTCCATCTCGGGCGCCGAGGGCGGCTGCCAGGCGGAGGTCGGCTCGGCCTGCGCGATGGCCGCGGGCGCGCTCTGCGCAGTGCTGGGCGGCACCCCGACCCAGGTCGAGAACGCGGCCGAGATCGCGATGGAGCATCACCTCGGTCTCACCTGCGACCCGGTCGGCGGCCTCGTGCAGATCCCCTGCATCGAGCGCAACGCGATCGCCTCCTCCACCGCCGTCTCCGCCGCCCGGCTGGCCCTGCACGGCGACGGCTCGCACCTGGTGTCGCTGGACACGGTGATCGAGACGATGCGCCAGACCGGGCTCGACATGTCGACCAAGTACAAGGAGACCAGCGAGGGCGGCCTCGCCGTCAACGTCATCGAGTGCTGAGGGGATGCGTCGCCGACCCCGCGTTACGCACGGTCGCACGTCCCGTAGGCGACGTCACCGGGAAGCACAGCCCCCGCTCAGCCTGACCCCCCGCATTACGCACGGTTGCGCGTCCTGTAGGCGACGTCGGAGGCCCCCGTTAGCGTGGTGCGCATGACTTTCACGACCGCGCGTTCCGGCGAGCAGACCGTCCCCGATCCCGCGAGCCTCGCCGAGCTCCGCGGTGACCTCGACGACGCGGGAGCGACCGGCGGAGGCGACGTACGGGCCGCGGCGGTCGGTGCCGCGCTCGCCGGGCCACTGGTGTCGACGCAGTGGCTCTGCGATCACCTCGGGTCGGACGGGCTCGTCGTCATCGACGCCTCGGTCGTCGTGGCCAGCGGCGCGGACGGGCGCACAGAGTACGTGAGCGGTGTCGCACGGCACGGCGAGGGCCACATCCCCGGTGCGGTGTTCGCCGACCTGCTCGAGCGGTTCAGCGACCCGGCCGCGCCGTTCCCGTTCACGCGCCCGGACGCCGACGCGTTCGCAGCGGCGGCGACGGAGCTGGGCGTGGACGCCGACACCACGGTGGTCGTCTACGACGGCGCTGTCGGGCAGTGGGCTTCCCGGCTGTGGTGGCTGTTCCGCTCGTTCGGCCACGACCGCGTCGCGGTGCTCGACGGCGGCGTGACGAAGTGGCGGGAGGAGGGCCGACCGCTCGAGTCGGGCACGGTGGCGCCCGGGCCGTCCGGCGGTTTCGTCGCGGGGGAGCTGCCGGGGTTCTGGAGCGACCGCGGCGACGTCGAGGCCCTCCTCGCCGGCGACCGGCCGGGGACGCTCGTCTGCGGCACCCCACCCAAGGACTTCGCCGCCCGGCACATCCCGGGCAGCGTGAGCGCGCCGGCCGTGCGGCTGGTGGACCGGGAGAGCAACGCGTTCCTGCCCGCCGCGGGCCTGCGCGCCCTCTTCTCGGACGTGCTCGCCTCCCCCGACCCGATCGTCGCGTACTGCGGCGGCGGGATCGCGGCGGCGGCCGACGCCCTCGCCCTGGCGCTGCTCGGTCGGGACGACGTGACCGTGTACGACGGGTCGCTGAACGAGTGGGTATCCGATCCGGAGGCGCCGCTGGCGAGCGTGTGACGGGGCCGGCGCCAGCATTCCTGGGTTTTCGCCGCAACCGCGCATACAGCTCCGTATCGGGACGTAGGCTCGAAGGCATGACCCTGATGGATATCCCGTTCCACACCATCGATGGAGCTCCGACCAGCCTCGCCGCCTACTCGGGCAAGGTCATCCTCGTCGTCAACGTCGCCTCCCGCTGCGGCCTCAGCCCCCAGTACGAGAAGCTGGAGAAGCTGCAGGAGACCTACGGCGACCGCGGTTTCACCGTGATCGGCTTCCCGAGCAACCAGTTCCTCCAGGAGCTCAGCTCGACTGAGGCCATCAAGGAGTACTGCTCGACCACCTGGGGCGTCACGTTCCCGATGATGGAGAAGGTGCGGCTTAACGGCCGCAACGCCCACCCGCTCTACGACGAGCTGACCACGCACCCGGACGCCGACGGCAAGGCCGGCAAGGTGAAGTGGAACTTCGAGAAGTTCGTCATCACGCCGGAGGGCGCGGTGCACCGGTTCCGCCCGCAGATGGAGCCGGACGACCCGCGGATCGTCGGACTCATCGAGGCGTCGCTGCCTGCGGCGGTGTGAGCCGCGCGCTCACGCCCTGCGGAACCACCGGCCGCCGACCCGCTCGGTGAGCCGCCAGTCGCCCGCGTCCGCGAGCGAGCCCACGACGGCCACCGCGTGCTCGGCGACGCGCTCCGCGTCGTCGACGCCGTCCGCGGTGAAACGCACGGTGATCCGCGCCTCCCGGCTGACGACGTCGACGCTCGTCGCCTCGACGGTCGTCAGCTCGGCCACCGCCGCCGCGGCCGCCGGCTCGATGTCGGTCGGGGCCACGTCGGGCCGCAGGCGGCCGACCGGAATGATCACACGAAACGAAGGCACGCGCCGAGCCTACGTCGGATACCAGAACCCCGGCGTACGCTGACCGGCGGGGAATCGGAAGGGGGTGCGCGGATGCACACCGAATCACCGGACACACGAGAGCTCAACATCATCCAGGACGTCGGACTGACCGTCGACGAGCTGGAGGGCTTCGACAAGATGCTGGAGGCGCGACGCCAGGGCGACGTCGCGGAAGCACAGCGACTCGCGGAGACACTGGGGTCGCTGCTGTCGTCGCGGTCGGAGTCGACCGCCGACGACGAGCACGACCCGGAGGGCCCGACGCTGAGCTCCGAGTGGAGCAGACTGCATGCCCTCCGCGGCGAGATCGCGGCGGACATCGCGGCCGTCGACGCGGCACGCGAGCGCATCCGGCGGGGACGCTACGGCACCTGTGTGTCGTGCGGGCGGGCGATCGGCGTACCACGGCTGGAGGCCCGGCCGACGACGGAGCTGTGCATCGTCTGCGCGGTGGCGGCCGAGCGGTAGCGCGTCAGCGGGCGGTCCGCGATGCGCGGTAGACCGCCTCCGTGCGGCTGGCGGCGCCGACCTTGCGGAGGATGCTCGAGACGTGGACGCTCGCGGTCTTCGCCGAGATGAAGAGCACCTCGCCGATCTGCTTGTTGCTCAGGCCCTGCTCGATGAGGGCGAGGACCTGCTCCTCGCGTTCCGTGAGCGGGGCGCCGGGACCGAGCGCGGCCGGGCCTCCGCCCGCGCGCACGCCTCGGGACGACATGAGCGCCGCAGCGGCGTCGGCTACGAGTCCGAAGCCTGAACGCTTGGCCTCGTCCCGGCCGGCGGCGGCCAGGCGCTCGGCGGCAGTGCGGTCCCCCGCGGCGCGGGCGACCCGCGCGGCGCGGACGAGGGCATACGGGTGCAGGTGCGCGGGCGCGAGCGGCGACGCGGTGGCCTCGACGGCGGCCTCCCAGGCCGCGCGGGCGTCCTCGAAGCGGTCGGCGGCGGACGCTTCCGATCCCGTCTCTTCGCTCGACGCGGCGAGCGCGGTCGCGAGTTCGGCGCGGATCACCGGACCCCAGACGACAGCGGTCGGCCAGGCCTGGATGGCGGCGAGGGCCGCGTCCAGCCGGGCGGCCTCCACGGCCACATCGACCGGAGTGTCGCGCTCGGCGCGCTCCAGCGCAGACCGGAACGCCACGTCCGCCAGCGCGCGGGCGGCCGCCGCGAGTACGGGGAGGTCGTAGGCGGGCAACGGCCGGTGGGTGGACGCGCGCACCGGAGCGGTGTGCTCCCAGGCGTCGAACGCGTCGCCGCGGGCGATCGCGATCTCCGCGGCCAGCCGGGCGACGCCGAGCTCGGACTGCATCTCCATGTCGCCGAGCGTGCGGAGGCCGGCGTGCCAGCGGCGCAGGAGCGTCTCCGTCGTCTCGACGTCGCCGCGCCACAGCGTGATCCACAGCTTCATCCGCTGCAGGTGCGCACGGAAGGTCGGCGGCGGGTCGAGGGCGAGCGCCGGTTCGAGCAGTGCCTCAGCCCGGTCGAGCTCGCCGAGCGCCAGCAGCGGCTCGACGGTGTTGGAGGAGAGGATGACGCCGGTGGAGCGCTCGATGCCGCGCGCGCGAGCCTCGCGGACGCCGGCCTCGGCGAGCCGCACCGCGTCGGCATAGTGGCCGAGGTTGTTCATCGCGTCGGAGGCGTTGACGGCGTAGCGCAGCTCGGCCGCGGAGTCGTGCTCGGCAAGCCGGCCCGCCTCGTCCAGCTCCGCCAGTCCGCGCTCCACCGAGCCCTGGGACACCAGGGAGCTGCCGAGGATGTTGTGCGCCACCGACCGGAGGGCCGGCCATCCGTCGCCCGCCTCCTCGATGGCCTGCGTCGCGACGGTGACCGCGTCGTCGAACCGGGCCGCGAGCATGTACCGGGCGGCCAGCTCGGCGAGGAGTTGCAGGCGGAGGCCGTCGTCCTCCGCCAGCATGCCGGGCGGGACCTCGGCGAGCGCGCTCTGCAACAGCTCCTGGATACCCGGCCGGTTGAGGTTCTGGACGTACTGCGCCTTGTCGCGCAGCAGTCGCGCACGCCGGGCGGGCGGCAGGGCGTCGGCCGTCTCGAGTGCGATGTTCACCAGGGCAAGAGCGCGCTCGTTGTCGCCCGCGTTGCGCAGCGCCGAGGCGGTGCGCGCCAGCAGCTCCGTGCGGCCCCCGCCCTTCAGCCACGACGCGCTCAGCTCGTCGGCGTCGGGCACGCTGTCCCACAGGTCCAGAGCGCGGTCCCCCATCGCCGCGGCCGTCGCGTAGGCGTACGACATCCGCGCCTCGCTCAGGGCCTCCAGCGACGCGATGAAGGCGCGCCGCAGGTCGTGCGCGGCGAGCCAGTGCGTGGAGAGCTGGGCGGCCGAGCGCTGCGGGCTGGCGTCCAGCGCCTCCGCGAACCGCATGTGGAACCGGCTGCGCTCACCGGGCAGCAGGTCGGCGTGGATGGCCTCGCGCACGAGCGCGTGCCGGAAGGTGTACTCGGTGGAGTCGGCGACCAGGACGTTGGCGACCACGGCCTCCCGCGCCGCCGCGTCGAGCTGGTCGGCCGTGCCGTCGTAGACCGCGCTGAGCAGCTCGTGGTCGACGCAGACCCCGCCGGCCGACACCAGCCGCAGCAGCCGCTGGGCCGGATCGCTGAGCTTCTCGAACCGGGCGAGCAACAGCTCGCGCAGTGTCTCTGGCAGGTCTTCGCCGGTCATGAGGCCGTCGATGCCGATCAGCTCTTCGACGAAGAACGGGACGCCTTCGCTCATCTCGTAGACGCGGTCGACCGTCGCGGCGTCCGGCTCGCAGCCGAGCAGCCGGGCGATCAGCGCCTCCACCTGGGCTCGTCCGAGCCGGGACAGCTCCCAGCGCGTGACGCGGCGGGTGCGCTCCAGTTCGGCGAGGTAGGCCCGCAACGGGTGGCCGCGCGTGATCTCGTCGGTGCGGTAGCTCAGCAGGACGAGGATGTGCCCGCGCTCGGCCATCCGGACGATGAAGCGCAGCAGTTCGAGGGTCGCCATGTCGGCCCAGTGGAGGTCCTCCACGGCCAGGACGAGCGGACGGTCGGCCGAGAGCGTCTCGAAAAGCACCGTGACCAGCTCGTAGAGCCGCTCGGCCCCGGTGCGCGCCGGCACCGCGGAGTCGTCGGCCAGCTCCGGCAGCAGGACGGGAAGCACCCCCGCGCCGTGGCCAGCGGCCTCCAGCACCGCGTCGAGCCCGCGCAGCTCGATGAGCCGGCGCAGGATCGCGGCGAACGGCGCGTACGGAGCGCCCTCGTTGCCGAGGTCGACGCACCGGCCGAGCAACACCGTGGCCGAGTCCTCGGCCTCCGCCAGGAACTCGGCGAGCAGCCGGGACTTGCCGATCCCGGCCTCGCCACCGATCACGACGGCGCGCAGACCGCCCTCGCGACGGACGGCGCCGAGCTCGTCCCGCAGCGCCTCGAGATCGGACTCGCGCCCGATCATCGTGGGGCTGGACGCCGGTGATCGCATGGCCTCATCGTGCCACGGACCACCGACATCCGAACCCCCTGTCCGCCCTGCTTCGCCCAGGGCAGAACCTCGGTCAGCGGCCGGCGTGAGCGAGCTCCTTCCGCTCGTTCCGGGTGGTCTCCCCGACCGGCTCGAGCCCGGCCGCCGGCGTCGCCGCGACCGGCGCCGCGACGGCCTCCGGGGTCGCCTGCGGGATCGCCTCCGGGACCGCCCCCGGCACGCGCCGCACTCGGCGCCCGGCCGCCCGCTCCGCCCGGCGCTCGGCGCGCTCCTCGCGGAGCCGACGCAGCAGCTCCCGCTCGTGCTCGGCCCGCTGGACGTCCCCCGCGTACACCCGCGAGGCCACGAACTCGTCGGACAGCATCATGATTCACACCCTTCGCTCCACTGCTTTTCTTTCGATGACCTCAGATTCGTCGCTAAGGACCCCCTCCCACATCGGGAAGATGCCCTATTCCGGCGTCCGCAGGTCTCAGATGCGGAAGCGGGATGCCTAGACGCGGTACTCGACACCGCGCGAGGCCGGGGGCAAGCTGGCGGCATGGCACAGGTCAATGAGCTCCAACCGCCGTACCGGGTCGGCTACATCGTCGGCAGCATCTCGACAGGCTCCATCAACCGCAGGCTCTCGAAGGCGCTCTTGAAACTGGCGCCGCAGGAGCTGGTCTTCACCGAGGTCGGGATCGGGGACCTCCCCCTCTACAGCCGCGACTACGACGGGGACTTCCCCCAGGTCGCCCGTGACTTCAAGGCGTCCATCGCCGCCCAGCAGGCGCTGCTGTTCATCACGCCCGAGTACAACCGCTCCGTCCCCGGCGCGCTGAAGAACGCGCTCGACTGGGCGAGCCGGCCGTACGGGGAGAACGTGATCGCCCGCAAGGCCACGGCCGTCATCGGCGCCTCCCCCGGGCCGATCGGCACGGCGGTCGCGCAGCAGCAGCTTCGCAGCATGCTGAGCTTCCTGCAGGCGCCGCAGATGAACGCCCCGGAGGCCTACATCCAGCTCACGCCCGGCCTGATCGAGGACGACGGGAGCGTCACGAACGAGTCGACGGAGGCCTTCCTGCGCGGCTTCATGGTGTCGTTCTTCGAGTACATCGAGCGGGTGCTGACGGTCGTGCCGGCCCCGCGGTGACGGGCGTGCTCCTCTCGGACGACGCGGCATCGCGGAGCCTGGCGCTCCGCCCGCTGTCGCGCGACGGCGACCTGCTCATCCTGGAGGCCGTCGCGACCGACGGCGACCGGCGGTGGCTGCTGGCCGGGCCGCTGCTGAGCCTCGACGAGGCCGCGGAACTCGGCGCGTGGCTGGCCGGGCTCCCCGGCGACCTCACGCTGGGAGCGGACGAGTGGACGACGCTGACGTTCGCGTCGCCGGGGCTCTCCCTCGCGGGCCGGCGCGTGCCGGGCGGCGTGGTGGAGTTGCGGGTGTCCCTGCTCGGGATGGCGGCGCTCGGGATGGCGGCGGCGGACGGAGCGCCGCCCGCGACCGGGAGCGAGGGGGCGGCCACCGCCCCGCTCCCCCGCACCACGGATGTCGTGCTCGGCCTCAGCCTCCCGCCGGCCGCGGTGGAGCGGGCGGCCGTGGCGCTCGTGTCCGAGACGGCCCCGCTCCGCGCGTGAGCATCGCAGAGGGGGTCGCAACACGCCGCTACCACGTGGTGGTGACGGCGTGTTGCGACCCCGCTGTGTTACGACCTTGCTGTGCTGCCCGGAGGGGTCAGCGGCCGCCTTCGCGCTTGCGGTGCCGCTGCGCGACGGCCTGCGGACCGTACGGATAGACCTCGGTGCGCGGCGTGCTCACCTCGTCCAGCCGGGAGCGCTGCTCGTCGCTGAGTTCCAGGTCGGCCGCCGCCAGGTTGTCGTCGAGCTGCTCGATCGTGCGGGCGCCGAGGATCACGCTCGACACCGCGGGACGGTCGACCAGCCAGGCGAGCGCCACCTGCGACATGCTCGCGCCGGTCTCCTCCGCGACCGTCTGCACCGCGTCGATGACCTCCCAGGTGCGCGGGTCGGCGTTGCGGGCGTCGAAGGCCTCCATGCCGCGCTTCGGGTTCTCGCCCAGCCGGGTCGCGCCGGTGGGCGCCTCGTCGCGGCGGTACTTGCCGCTCAGCCAGCCGCCGGCCAGCGGCGACCAGGGCAGCAGGCCGATCCCGGAGTCCAGCGCGGCCGGGACGATCTCGTGCTCGATGCCGCGGACCAGGAGGCTGTACTGGGGCTGCAGGGTGACCGGCGCCACGAAGCCGTAGCCGTCCGCGACCGCGACGGCCTTGGTGAGCTGCCAACCGAGGTAGTTGGAGAAGCCGTAGTAGCCGATCTTGCCCGCCGTCACCGCGTCGTCGAGGAAGCGCAAGGTCTCCTCCAGCGGCGTCAGGGCGTCCCAGGCGTGCATCTGGTAGAGGTCGATCTGGTCGACGCCGAGGCGGCGCAGCGAGTCGTCCAGCGCCTTCCGCAGGTGCGTGCGGGACAGGCCGAGGTCGTTGGAGCCCTCCCCCATCGGGAAGCGCGCTTTCGTCGCGACGACCAGCCGGTCGCGCGCGCCGTGGTTGCGGGCCAGCCAGCGTCCGATGATCGACTCCGACGCGCCGGCGCTGTACACGTCGGCCGTGTCGATGAGGGTGCCACCGGCGTCGACGTACCGATCGAGGATGGCGTGGGAGGTCGATTCGTCGGCCTCCGCGCCGAACGTCATCGTGCCGAGGGCGAAGGCGGACACGATAGTGCCGCTGTTTCCGAGGGTCCTGAGGTCCATGCCCTCGACGCTATCCTTGCCGGGCTGGATCGCCTACCGTTTGCCAACGTGAAGCTGCTGATGATCTCCGACACGCACATCCCCGCCCGTGCGAAGGCGCTGCCACCGCAGGTGCTGGCCGAGGTGGAGGCCGCCGACGTCGTCCTGCACGCCGGCGACTGGGTGGACGAGGCGACGCTCGACGTCCTGGAGGAGCGGTCGCGGCGGCTGATCGGGGTGTGGGGCAACAACGACGGCCCCGGGTTGCGCCGCCGGCTGCCGGAGGTCGCGCGGTTCGAGCTGGACGGCCTGCGGTTCGCGATGGTCCACGAGACCGGCCCGGCGAAGGGACGCGAGGAGCGCTGCGAGCGCGACTTCCCCGACACGGACGTGCTGGTGTTCGGGCACTCGCACATCCCCTGGGACACCGTGTCGCCCGGCGGTCTGCGCCTGCTGAACTCGGGCTCCCCCACCGACCGCCGCCGCCAGCCCGCGTGCACGTACCTCACCGCGACCGTCGCGGACGGCGCCCTCACCGACGTCCGCCTCGTCCCCCTCCCCCCGCGCTAGCACCCGTCGAGTACGCGAATAATCTGCGTACTCGACGGTTTCGGCCTGATTATTCGCGTACTCGACGGGTTGTCAGGGGAGGTGAAGGAGGCCGTCGGTGAGGAGGGCGCGGACGGTGGGGAGGAGGTCGGCGCGCAGGGCGTCCTCGTCCACCTCGAAGATCTGGGCGAGGGCCCCGACGATCGCCGCGACGCTCAGGTCGCCGTCGCACGCGCCGACCAGCGCCGCCAGGCCGGTGTCGGCCCCGACCACGCGGCCGAACCCGCCGCCCTGGCGCAGCAGGATGGCCGTGGGCGAGTCGGCGCCCGGCCACAGGTGCCGCTCCTCGGTCACGTCCCCCGCGACGGTGAGCTGCAGTGCACCGAACGCGGCGTCGTCCAGCGCGGACTGCGCGTCATGCGCGGCCAGGCACTCCCCGAGGTGGACGCCGAGTCCGGCCCCGTTGTCGCCGAGCGGCCCGTGGATGCGCTCGAACCGGCGCAGCGTCGGCACGCCCTCCGCCCGGCGCAGCAGCACGTAGCCGAAACCGACCTCCCGGACGCCGCGCGCCTCGAAGTCGTCCAGCCACGCGCCCAGCAGCGTGTCGAACATCGGCGTGCCCGCCCGGGTGCCGCCGTCCCGGATCCAGGTCTCGGCGTACTGCGCGGCGTCTTCGGTGTCGCGCTCGATCACCCACGCGTCGAGCGGCTGGGCCGAGGCGTCCACCCAGCCGCGCACGCGCTCCAGGGCATCCGCTGTGTCGTGGTACTCCCAGTTGCCGAGGAGCTGCGCGACACCGCCGGGGTTCAGGTGCGCGCCGCAGCCGGCGATGAAGGCCGCGACCAGCCCGTCGCCGACCATCCCGCCGTCCCGGTACTCGTAGGCGGGCACGCCCTCCGTCCGTGGCGTGATGACGAACGGCGGGTTGGAGACGATGTGGTCGAAGGCCTCCCCCGCGACGGGCTCGAACATGCTCCCGAGCCGGAACTCGATGCCGTCGACCCCGTTGAGCTCGGCGTTCAGCGCGGCCAGCCGCAGGGCGCGCTCGGAGATGTCGGTCGCGACGACGCGGTCGGCATGCCGGGAGGCGTGCAGGGCCTGGATGCCGCACCCGGTCCCGAGGTCCAGCGCGGAGCGCACGGGCCGCTGGAGCATGAGGCCGCTCAGCGTCATGGAGGCGCCGCCGACGCCGAGCACGTGGTCTTCGGGGAGCGCGCCGCCGAGCGCCAGTTCGCCGAGGTCGGAGACGATCCACCACTCCGCGGGGCCGAGTGCGTCCACGAACGCGTAAGGGCGGAGGTCGACGGCGGGCGCGATGACGTCCGCTTCCGCGTGGACCAGTCCCAGCTCGATCGCACCGTCCAGCCCGAGCGTGGGGAGGGCCGCCGCCGCAGCGTCCCGGCCGACCGGTCGCCCGAGGACGAACAAGGCGGCGAGCGTCCCCAGTGGATCCGCGTCGCGCCGCGCGAGCGCCCGCTCGGCCGGGACCCGCTGCCCGCGGTGCAGGGCCTCGGCGGCCTCCTCGCCCCAGAGGGCGGTCAGGCGGTCGACGGTGAATCCGGCGGCGGCGAGGTCAGTGCGGAGTGCGGCGGTGGAGGTCACGCTGCAATTCAATCAGGAGCACAATGGGCGGCGTGAGCAGCGAGGAGACGACGATCCGCCGCCGAGCGGTCGTGACCGGGATGGTGCAGGGCGTCGGCTTCCGCTGGAGCGCCCGCGAGGAGGCACGCCGGCTCGGCGTGGCCGGCTGGGCTCGCAACCGCTCCGACGGCAGCGTGGAGGTCGAGGTGGAGGGCGCGGCGGCGGACGTCGAGCGCATGATCGACTGGTTGCGCGCCGGGCCGCCCGGGAGCGCGGTCGATGACGTGCGAGTGTCGGACGCGGCGCCCGACGGCGACGACGCATTCCGCATCCGGCAGACGGACTGAGCGCGGCGCCGGCCCGCGAACCCCGGACACCCGCAAGCACTGCCGCCCGCAAGCACTGCCGCCCGCGAGCCCTGACTCCCGCAAGCCCTGACTTCTGGCCCGCGCCCGGGCACAATAGGCACATGACCCGCGCAACGCTGCTGACCATCACCGTGCCCACCGGGGAGCCGGCGTCCGGCGACCCCGGTTTCGCCCTCGCCGACTTCGACGCCGCGCAGGTGCGGATCACCGACCTCGGCATCACCCGCGGCGACGGCGTGTTCGAGACCATCGCCGTCATTGACGGGCACCCGCAGGCGCTCGGCCCGCACCTCCTGAGGCTCGCGCACTCCGCAGAGCTCCTCGACCTCCCGGCGCCGGCCGAGCACGTCTGGCACGAGGCCGTCCTCGCCGGCATCGCGGACTACCGCTCGCGCAACGGCGACGGCGGCGAGCTGTTCGCGAAGCTGATCTACACCCGCGGCGTCGAAGGCGCCGGGTACCCCAGCGGCTGGATCTTCGTCGACGAGGGCGAGGACTTCACCCAGCAGCGCCTCGGCATCAAGGTGGTCGCGCTCGACCGCGGCCTGCGGCACGACGTGGCCGAGACCTCCCCGTGGCTGCTCGCGGGCGCCAAGACCCTCTCGTACGCCGTCAACCGCGCGGCCCAGCGGGAGGCCGCGCGCCGCGGCGCGGACGACGTGATCTTCATCAGCTCCGACGGCTACGCGCTGGAGGGGCCGACCTCCAACGTCATCCTGCTCGCCGACGGCGTCGTCCGCACCCCGCAGACCGACCAGGGCATCCTCGCCGGCACCACGCAGGCCGCGGTCTTCGCGTTCTTCGAGGAGCGCGGCCACGCGACCGAGTACCGGCGGATCACCGCCGCCGAGCTGGAGTCCGCCGACGCCCTCTGGCTGGTCTCCAGCGTCCGGCAGGCCGCCCCGATCACGCACCTCGACGGCCGCGAGTACCCGGTGGACGCCGAGCTGACCGCGGAGCTGAACCGGTATCTGCTGTCGCGGACGCACTGAGCGCGCACTGCGCACGCGGTGCTCAGCCGCCCGTGGACTCTCCGTTACACCCCGATTCGCGGTGCACGCCGGCGCCGCCTAGGCTGTACGCACCGTACCGGCGCCGACGCCGGGACCACCGCCAGGGGATAAGGAGGTCGACGTGGACGAGCAGGTCCCGAGGAGCATCGAAGTGCTGCGCCAGCAGGCGCGCGACGAGCTCGCTGCCCTCATCGAGCACCGCTGCCGCGCCGGCGAGGACCCCTGGCATTTCATCCCCGACCTGCCGAGCGTCGACGAGCAGGTGGTCATCTCGCTGCGCGCAGGAGCCATCGAGGACTTCGACCTCGCCGAGGAGCGGTCCCGCGCGCACCACCCGTCGGCCGGGCGCGACATCTACACGCGCTTCGAGTACGGCGTGCTGCGCCGGATCGCCCTGGAGCACCCCGAACTGAGCGAAGCGGTCTGGGGGATGCTCGACAAGGTCGAGCGCGCGTAGTAAACCAGGCGGCATGGGGATCGTGACCGCCGATATCGCCGTCTCGCTCGACGGGTTCGCCGCCGGGCCCAACCAGTCGCTGGAGAACCCGCTCGGCGAGCGCGGGGTGGAGCGACTGCATACCTGGATGTTCGAGTACGCCGACGCGCACGCGGAGGAGATCGCCGCCATCACCGCGGCGGGCGCCTACGTGATGGGCCGCAACATGTTCGGCCCGGTGCGCGGCGAGTGGCCCGCCGAGGGCGACACGTTCGGCGACTGGCGCGGCTGGTGGGGCGAGGAGCCGCCGTACCACGCGCCGGTCTTCGTGCTGACGCACTACGAGCGCGAGCCGCTGACGATGGCGGGCGGCACCCGGTTCGAGTTCGTGACCGACGGCATCCACTCGGCCACCGACCGGGCGCGAGCGGCAGCCGGGGACGCGGATGTCGCGATCGCGGGCGGTGCCGAGACGCTGAACCAGGCGCTCTGGGCCGGGATCGTGGACGAGCTGCGCCTGCACGTGGCGCCGATCACGCTCGGCGCGGGCGAGCGGGTGTTCGACCGGGTGCCGTCGCTGCAGTTGGAGCTGCTGCGCTCGCGCGTGACGCCGGAGGTCGCCCACCTGACCTACCGGGTGCTGCGCTGACGCGGCTCAGAGCCCGGCGGGCGAGGTGACCGGGAGCCGGCAGACGAAGTCGCGGCAGAGGTAGGCGGTCGGGAGGCCGTCGCGCGTGCCGCGGCCGGCGAACAGCTCGAACCCCGCCGCCGCCAGCGCGTCGCCCCGCGGTGCGTCCACGAGCGCGACCAGGGCGGCCGGATGCCGGCGGGCGGCCGCGATCAGCCCCTCCGGGTCGCCGGCGCCAGCGCCCTCCGCAGGCTCGCTCACGACGACGAGCTGCTGCGGCTCGCCCTCCAGCCGCGACATCAGGGCCAGCGCCGCGCCGAACGCGCTCGGCACGCTCGCCGCCGGGCCTGCGACGAGGCGCATCGCCTCCCGCGCGGCACGCTCGTAGCGCCGGCTCGCCGTCATCAGGAACAGGGTGTGCGCGGCGGAGGCCACTGCGGTGAGGCCGGACGGGTACGCGCCCTCCGACGGGTCGACGCGCACCGCGAGGCCGGTCGACTGCAGCAGCGGGTCGCCGCCGCCCGGCACGCCGAACGGGCAGTCGCCGCCGTCGTGTCCCTGGAGAACTCCGGCCGCCTCCAGGCACAGGTCGACCAGCTCCCGCGCGGTGGTCGCAGCCTCCACGTCGCCGCTCGCGAGCGCCAGCTCCAGCAGGCCGCCGGCGAGTCCGCCATAGTCCTCCAGCGTCGCGACGGCCTCCGACACGGCGCCGTCGACCGACGTGCGCGCGAGCGTTCCGTCGGGCCGGCGGTGCGTCCCGAGCACAGAGCGTGCCGCCTCCCCCGCCGCGACGATCCAGGCCGGCCGGTCCAGGATGCGGCCCGCGCGGGCCAGCGCGCCGATTGCGAACCCGTTCCAGCCGGTGAGCACCTTCTCGTCGATGGCCGGGGGCGCGAGCCGGGCGCGCTCGACCGGATCCGCGCGGTAGTAGCCGCCCTCCACGCGGGCGCCGTCGATCACGCTCTCGGAGTCCTGCGCCGAGGCGAACGCGCCGCCCGGCCGGCGCAGCACCCCGAGCAGGAAGGCGGCGACCCCGTCGGCCGTCCGCGCCGCCCACTCCTCGCCGGTCTGCGCCCACGCCGTGGCGTACGCGTCGAGGAGCTGCGCGTTGTCGTAGAGCATCCGCTCGTAGTGCGGGTCGCTCCAGTCGCGGCGGGTGGCGTAGCGGAAGAAGCCGCCGTCGACCGGGTCGCGCAGCGGGGAGTCCGCCATCCGGCGCAAAGTCCGATGCGCGAGTTCGCGCGCCGCCGGGCGGTCGAGCAGGAAGCCGAGCACCGGCGCGACCGGGAACTTGGGGGCGCCGCCGAACCCGCCGTACTGCGGGTCCTCGGTCTCCGCCAGCGCGCCGACCGCCGCGTCGAGGGCGCGGCCGTCCGGGAGCTCCGACACCGTCGTGGCTCGCGCGGCGGCCGCGGCGAGCGCCTCCCGCACCTTGCCGGCGTCGGCCTCCACCTCGGCACGGCGCTCGGCCCAGGCGTCGGCGACCGCGCCGAGGATCTGCGTGAACGACGGCCGGCCGCCGGTCGCGACGGGCGGGAAGTAGGTGCCTGCGAAGAACGCCCGTCCCGACGAGGTCGCGAAGACGGTCAGCGGCCAGCCCAGGCCCTCCGTGAACGCGCTCGCGGCCGACAGGTAGGCGGCGTCGACGTCCGGATGCTCCTCCCGGTCGACTTTGATGGAGACGAACCGCTCGTTCATCAGCGCCGCGACGGCCGGGTCGCTGAAGCTCTCCCGCGCCATCACATGGCACCAGTGGCAGGTCGCGTAGCCGATGGAGACGATGACCGGCACGTCGCGGCGGCGCGCCTCGGCGAAGGCCTCCGGCCCCCACGGGAACCAGTCGACCGGGTTCTCCGCATGCGCGCGCAGGTAGGGACTGATCGCGCCCGCCAGCCGGTTCGTCATGCGCTCACCCTACGACCGCATTGCTATCGTGGAGGACATGGTTGCACACGCAAATACCCCGCTTCTCACCCTGAACAACGGCACCACCATCCCGCAGCTCGGCTTCGGCGTCTTCAAGGTCGACCCGGCCGAGACGACGCGCATCGTCACCGACGCGCTCGAGGTCGGCTACCGCCACATCGACACCGCCGCCATCTACGGCAACGAGGAGGGCGTGGGCGCCGCGATCGCCTCCTCCGGCATCCCGCGCGACGAGCTGTTCGTTACGACCAAGCTCTGGAACGACCGCCAGACCGACGCGGAGGCCGCTTTCGACGAGTCCCTCGCCAAGCTCGGCCTCGACTACGTGGACCTCTACCTCATCCACTGGCCGACCCCGCAGAAGGACACCTTCGTCGAGGCATGGCGCTCGCTGGAGAAGATCTACGCCACGGGCCGCACCAAGGCCATCGGCGTCTCCAACTTCCTCGTCCCGCACCTGGAGAAGCTGCACGCGAACACCGACATCGTGCCGGCCGTCAACCAGATCGAGCTGCACCCGGCGCACCAGCAGCCGGAGGTGACCGCGTACTCCCGCGAGCACGGCATCCAGATCGAGGCCTGGGGACCGCTCGGCCAGGGCAAGTACCCGCTGTTCGAGGCTCCGGAGGTCGCCGGCCCGGCGGCGGCGCACGGCAAGACCCCCGCGCAGGTCGTCATCCGCTGGCACCTGCAGACCGGCAACATCGTCTTCCCCAAGTCGAACCGCCGTGAGCGCATGGCGGAGAACTTCGACGTCTTCGACTTCGAGCTGACCGACGCCGAGGTCGCCGCGATCACGGCGATGGAGCGCGAAGGGCGTGTGAGCGCGCACCCGGACGAGGTCAACTGAACCTGGAGTACCCCTGGCGCCGTGGCGGCGGGGGCGGAGGCCGGTCCTCCACCCCCGCCCCTTCCCGGCTAGGCTCGCAGGGTGAGAATCACCACGATCACGGGGAAGGTCATCTACATCGTCGGCGTCTTCGGACTGGTCCTGGCGCTGAACTTCTTCGTGATCGACCGGCTCGTCAACGCGTCGCTGGATGTGCTGATCGTCGCCATCCTCAATGTCGCGTACGTCATCGTCGGCACCCGCACGTTCCGCGGCGCGGGCGAGAACCGCGAGGACCCGCGGCCCTGGTGGCGGGCGACCGGCCGACCGGCCGCCGGGTTCTGGCTGGGCGGCGCGCTCGCGATCCTGGCGTTCATCTCGTGCGTCGGCGCGCTGGCGAGCAAGCCGGAGAACTCGTTCGTCCCCGCGGTCGCCTGCATCAGCTACGCGCTGCTGGCCGCGTACTACCTCAACTCCTCCTACCGCCTGCGCACCCTCGACACCGCCCCGTAACCCCCGCCGAGGGATGCGCGCGGCAACGGCCTACGCGACCGGGGTCTGCGACTCGAAGCGGGCGACCAGTTCGCGCTTGAGCACCTTGCCGCTCGGGCCGAGCGGGAGGACCTCCAGGATCTCCACCCGCCGCGGGTACTTGTAGGCCGCCACGCGCTCCTGCGCGAATACGATCAGCTCCTCGCCCGTCGCCTCGGCGCCCGGCATCAGCGTGACAGCCGCCATGATCTCCTGGCCGTGCGTGTCGTGTGCGACGCCGAACACCGCGACCAGGGCGACGGCGGGATGCGTCGACAGCGCCTCCTCAACCTCGCGCGGGTACACGTTGTAGCCGTTGCGCACGATCATGTCCTTCTTGCGGTCCACGATTGTGATGTAGTCGTCGTCGCTCTTCGTGCCGAGGTCGCCGGTGCGGAACCAGCCGTCCACGACCGCCTCCGCGTTCGCCTCCGGGAGGTTGAGGTAGCCCTTCATCAGGTTGTGGCCGCGGACGACGATCTCACCGAGCTCGCCGCGCGGCAGCAGGTGGATGGCGTCGTCCACCTCGGGGTCGGCGATCTCGACGTCCACGCCCCAGATCGGCTGGCCGACGGTGCCGACCCTGGTCGGCTTGCCGCGGTGGTTGAAGGAGGCGACCGGCGACGTCTCGGTGAGGCCGTAGCCCTCGTGGATGTCGATGCCGTAGACCTCCTTCATCCGCTCGATGACGGCCACGGGGAGGGCGGCCCCGCCGCTCAGGCCGTAGCGCAGCGGCGGCCGTTCCGGGTTGGTCTTGGCGGCCTCCAGCAGCGCGATGTACATGGTCGGCACGCCGGTCATGATCGTGCAGGCGTGCGCGTTGAGGAGCTGCAGTGCGGTCGCGCCGTCGAACTTCGGCACGAGCACGATGGCCGCCCCGGCGCGGAAGCCCATGTTCATCACGCAGGTCTGGCCGAAGGTGTGGAAGAGCGGGAGGCAGCCGAGCACGCGGTCAGTCGGCAAGAAGTCGAAAGTACCGGAGAGCAGGACGTTCACCTGCTCCACGAGGGCGAAGTGGCAGCCCTCCGCGCCCTTCGGCTTGCCGGTCGTTCCGCTCGTGTAGAGGATGGTCGCGGTGTCCACCGGGTCGCGCGGCACGAACGTGTCGATCGGCTCGGCGTCGGCCGCAGCGTCCTCCAGCCGCGGGAACGGGAGCTGCTCGACCATCTCATCCGGCACCAGCACCGAGAGGGTGCCGACCCCGGCGAGCGCCGCGCCCTTCGCCCCCTCCGCCAGGAGCGGCGCCGCGCAGATCAGCAGCGTCGACCCGGAGTCGCGCAGGACGTACTCGATCTCGGCCGCCTTGAGCAGCGCGTGGATGGGGACGACCACCGCGCCGAGGGCAAGCACCGCGTAGTAGGCGCGCGGGAAGTCCGGCACGTTCGGGATCATCAGCGCCACCCGGTCCCCCGGCCCGACGCCGAGGTCGCGCAGCGCTCCCGCGTAGCGGCGGGTCTGGTTCCACAGGTCGCGGTAGGCGATCTCCTGGCCGTTGAAGATCAGCGCCACGTTGTCGGGCATCCGGTGCGCGGTCTCGGCCAGGATGCTGGCGACGGACATGGTGGCGTAGCCGTGAGGCATGGCGGGGCTCCTTCGTCGACGGTGACGTGACCCGATCGGGTTGAGGGAAACCTACGTCACGGTGCGGATTGTCACAATGCCCCGTTTGCGGTGGGGCTCGCGGGCGAGGGAGGTGCGGGACCCTGGGTGCGCACCGGCCGGATAGACTGGAGGGCTCATGTCCGCACCGGTCGCCCTCCCCCGCATCGTCTTCCCGCCCGAGCTGCCCGTCAGCCAGAAGCGGGACGACATCGCGCGCGCCATCCGCGACAACCAGGTCGTGATCGTGGCGGGCGAGACCGGCTCGGGCAAGACCACGCAGCTCCCCAAGATCTGCCTGGAGCTCGGCCGGGAGAGCATCGGCCACACCCAGCCGCGGCGGCTCGCCGCCCGGACGATCGCCGAGCGGATCGCGGAGGAGCTGGGCCAGAGCGTCGGCGAGCTGGTCGGCTACCAGGTGCGCTTCACCGATCGCGTCTCGGCGGAGACCCGCATCAAGCTGATGACCGACGGCATCCTGCTCAACGAGATGCACCGCGACCGGCTGCTGCGCAAGTACGACACGATCATCATCGACGAGGCGCACGAGCGCAGCCTCAACATCGACTTCCTGCTCGGCTACCTCCGCGAGCTGCTTCCGAAGCGGCCCGACCTCAAGGTGATCATCACCTCCGCCACCATCGACCCGGAGAGCTTCGCCGCGCACTTCGCCGCCGCGGACGGCACTCCCGCGCCCATCGTGGAGGTCTCCGGCCGCACCTACCCGGTCGAGCTGCGCTACCGTCCCCTGGTCGCCGAGGCGCTGGAGGCCGACGAGGACGACCCGGATCCGCTCCCCGCCGTCGACCGCGACTACGTCCAGGGCATCAACGATGCCCTGGACGAGCTCGCCCGCGAGGCGCCCGGCGACGTGCTGGTCTTCCTCTCCGGCGAGAACGAGATCCGCGACGCCGCCGACGCGATCCGGGGCCGCAACCTCCCCGGCACCGAGGTGCTGCCGCTGTACGGGCGGCTGTCATCGGCCGAGCAGCACCGCGTCTTCCAGCCGTCCACGATGCCGGGCGTCCGGCGGCGGGTCGTGCTCGCCACCAACGTGGCCGAGACCAGCCTCACCGTGCCGGGCATCAAGTACGTCATCGACGCCGGAACCGCCCGTATCAGCCGCTACTCGACCCGCGCGAAGGTGCAGCGGCTCCCGATCGAGGCGATCTCGCAGGCGAGCGCCAACCAGCGCTCCGGACGCTCGGGCCGCACCAGCGACGGCATCGCGATCCGGCTGTACTCGCAGGAGGACTTCGAGAAGCGGCCGGAGTTCACCGAGCCGGAGATCCTGCGCACCAACCTCGCGGCCGTCATCCTGCAGATGATCTCGCTCGGGCTCGGCGACATCGCCGCGTTCCCGTTCCTGACGCCGCCGGACTCGCGCGGCATCAAGGACGGGCTGGACCTGTTGGCCGAGCTGGGAGCGACCAAGGCGTCCACGCGCTCCGGCGGCATCGAGCTCACCCGGATCGGCAGCCAGCTCTCCCGGCTCCCCATCGACCCGCGATTCGCCCGCATGGTCGTGGAGTCCAAGCGGCACAACACCTCCCGGGAGGTCATGGCGATCGTCGCCGGCCTCACCATCCAGGACGTGCGAGAGCGCCCGGTCGAGAAGCGCGGGAGCGCCGACGAGAAGCACGCCAGGTTCATCGACCCGACCAGCGACTTCCTCACCCTGCTGAACCTCTGGAACTACCTGGAGGAGCAGCAGCGCGAGCTGTCGTCCAGTGCGTTCCGGAGGCTGTGCAAGGCCGAGTACCTGAACTTCCTGCGGGTGCGCGAGTGGCAGGACGTCTACCGGCAGCTCCGCCAGCTCGCCCGGCCGCTGGAGCTCACCATCGGCGAGCCGAGCGTGAACCCGGACGGCATCCACCGCTCGCTGCTGGCGGGCCTGCTGTCGCACATCGGGCTCAAGGACGCACGCGAGTCGGGCAACAAGGGTTCGGCGCGCGGCCAGCGGCAGTCCGAGTACCTCGGCGCACGCCAGACCCGATTCGTGATCTTCCCCGGCTCTGCGCTCGCCAAGAAGCAGCCGAACGCGATCATGTCCGCCGAGCTCGTGGAGACCTCCCGGCTGTTCGCGCGGATGAACGCCGCGATCGACCCGGCCTGGGCGGAGCCGATCGCCGGCGATCTGTGCAAGCGGCAGTACAGCGAGCCGCACTGGGAGAAGAGCCAGGGCGCGGTCGTCGCCTACGAGCGGGTCACCCTGTTCGGCGTCCCGATCATCCCGCGCCGCCGCGTGCAGTTCGCCCGGATCGACCCCGAGCTCGCGCGGGAGCTGTTCATCCGGCACGCGCTGGTGGACGGGGAGTGGGACTCCCGACAGGCGTTCGACCGGGCTAACCGAAAGCTGCTGGCCGAGCTGCGCGAGCTGGAGGAGCGCACCCGCCGCCGCGACATCCTCAACGACGACGAGGCGGTGTTCGAGTTCTACGACGCGCGCATTCCGGCGGACGTGTTCTCCACGCGCTCGTTCGAGGGCTGGTGGAAGAAGGCGCGGAACGAGACGCCCGACCTCCTGACGATGACCCCGGAGGCGCTGCTCGAGGACGACGCGGCCGGCATCGACGAGGAGGCCTTCCCGCCGGTGTGGCGGCAGGGCGACCAGCGGCTCACCCTCCGCTACCGCTTCGAGCCGGGGGCGGAGGACGACGGCGTCACCGTGCAGGTGCCGCTTCCGCTGCTCGCCGGGCTGGTGCCGGACGGCTTCGACTGGCAGGTGCCGGGCCTCCGCCAGGACCTCGTGACGGCCATGATCAAGTCGCTGCCGAAGGCGATCCGCCGGCAGGTCGTCCCCGCGGCCGACTGGGCGAAGCGGCTGCTCGGCGAGCTGTCCAGCGCCGCCGGGATGGGCGCGCACGACGGCCGCCGCCCCGCGGCCTCCCTCGCAGAGACGCTCGCCGCGACCATTTCTCGGCAGACCGGCTCGCGGGTCACCGGCGCGGACTTCGACCTGGAGCGGCTGCCCGCCCACCTGCGGCCGACGTTCCAGGTGATCGGCGAGCGCGGCCGGCCGCTCGCGAGCGGCAAGGACCTGATGGCGCTGCAGGAGCGGCTGCGCTCGCGCGCCCGCGACTCGGTCGCCCGCGTCGCGGAAGCGCGCCAGCCCGACGCGATCGAGCGCTCGGGGCTGACGACCTGGGACCTGGACGAGCTGCCTCGCCACCTCGACACCACCCAGAAGGGTCCGGGCGGCACGGTCAACACCATCCGCGCGTACCCCGCGCTGGTGGACGACGGCGCGAGCGTCAGCATCCGGCTCATGTCGACGCCCGCCGAGCAGGCACGCGCGCTGCCCGGCGGCGTCCGGAGGCTGCTGCTGCTGAGCATCCCGTCGCCCGTGGCGTACGTGCAGCAGCACCTGACGTCGAACGAGAAGCTGACGCTGGCCGCGAGCCCGTACCCGAACACGAAGGCGCTGTTCGACGACAGCCTGCTCGCGGTGATCGACTCGGTGCTGTACCGGATGAAGCCGGACGGCCAGCTCTTCATGCGCGCCGAATTCGAAGCCGTGCGGGACCGGGTGTCCGGCGTGGTGATGGACTCGATGTTCGAAACCGTCGCGCTGGTCACGCGCATCCTGACCGCGGCGCGGGCGGCCGAGAAGGCGATCGGCGCCGTGACATCACTGACCTACCTGTCGGCGCTCAACGACGCGAAGACGCAGCTCGGCGGTCTGGTCTACCCCGGATTCGTCTCGGCGACCGGGCTCGAACAGCTCAAGCACCTCCCCCGCTACCTCAACGGGATCACCCAGCGCATGCAAGCGCTCCCGACGAACCCCGGCCGCGACCGCGCCTGGCAGACCCAGGTGGAGACGGCGGTCGCGCTCTACACGGAGGCCGGCGGCCGCATCCCGCCCGCGCCGCACGCGCCGGAGAACCTGGTGCACGCCCGCTGGATGCTGGAGGAGTTCCGCGTCTCCCTCTTCGCCCAGTCCCTCGGCACCGCTGAAACCGTCTCCCTCCAGCGCATCCGCAAAGTCCTCACCGGCTGACCCGCCATCGCTTCCTCACTTTCTCCCGCAACACGCCGGTCGAGAGCGGGAGAAAGTGAGGAACTGATGGCTGCGGGCGGGCGACGTTCAGACGCGGAGGTGGAAGCCGCCGTTGGAGTGCAGGAGCTGGCCGTTGATCCAGCCGCCGGACGGGGAGAGCAGGAAGGCGACGAGGTCGGCGGTGTCCTGGGGGCGGCCGAGGCGGCCGAGGGCGGTTTCGGCCGCGAGCGCTTCGGCGAGGTCGGGCGTCATCCAGCCGGTGTCGATCGGGCCGGGGTTGATGAGGTTGGCGGTGATGCCGAGGTGGGCCAGCTCGACGGCGGCAGCGATGACGATGCGGTCGAGCGCGCCCTTGCTGGCGCCGTAGGGCAGGTTGTGCGCGGTGTGGTCGCTGGTCAAGGCGACGATTCGGCCGGTGGCTGGGCCGTCGGGCGAGGGCGCCGCCTCGAACTGCTCGGCGAACGCCTTGATGAGGAGCCACGTGCCGCGGGTGTTCACCGCGAAGTGCCGGTCGAAGGCCTCCAGGCTCGTGTCGAGGAGCCCGCTGTCGACGGAGTACGCGTGGCTGGCGACCAGCGCGTGGATCGGGCCGAGCGCAGCACGGACGCGGGCGACGAGGTCCGCCGCACCGGTGTCCGTCGACAGGTCCGCCTCGAACCCGGAGACCCGCGCACCTGACGCCGACGTCTCCGCGGCGAGCGCCTCCGGGAAGCCCGGCGCGGGGCGCAGGTCCGCGAACGCGACGTCCCAGCCGTCGGCCGCCAGACGCCGCACGATGCCGGCGCCGATCGCGTTCGGCCGGCCCACGCCGGTCACCAGGACAAGGGGACGACTGCTCTCGGTCATCCCCCCATCCTGGCAGACGGGCTACGCGGCCGAGGTCACAGCACCTTCGACAGGAACGCCTGCGTGCGCTGGTGCTGCGGGTTGGAGAGCACCTCGCGCGGGTCGCCGGACTCCACCACGACGCCGCCGTCCATGAAGACCAGCTCGTCCGCGACCTCGCGGGCGAAGCCCATCTCGTGGGTGACGACGACCATCGTCATGCCGGAGGCCGCCAGGCCCTTCATGACGTCGAGCACCTCGCCGACCAGCTCCGGGTCGAGCGCGGAGGTCGGCTCGTCGAAGAGCATCAGCTTCGGGTCCATCGCGAGCGCGCGGGCGATCGCCACGCGCTGCTGCTGGCCGCCGGAGAGCTGCGACGGGTAGTGGTCGCCCTTGTCGGCCAGGCCGACGCGCACGAGCAGCTCGTTCGCCCGCTCGACGGCGCGCGCCTTCGACAGGCCCTTGACCCGGATCGGCGCCTCGATGATGTTCTCGAGGGCCGTCATGTGCGGGAACAGGTTGAAGCGCTGGAACACCATGCCGATCTCGCGGCGCTGGCGGGAGGCCTCCTTCGGCTTCAGCTCGTAGAGCTTGTCGCCGTGCTGGCGGTAGCCGACCACCTGTCCGTCGACCGACAGCCGGCCGGCGTCCACGCGCTCCAGGTGGTTGATGCAGCGCAGGAAGGTGGACTTGCCCGAGCCGGACGGCCCGATGATGCAGAGCACCTCGCCCGGGCGGACGGACAGCGAGATGGACTTGAGCACCTCGTTGGAGCCGAAGCTCTTGGAGACGCCCTCGGCCAGGACCATCGGCGTCACGCCGGCCCGTGCGGCCGAGTCGCGTGCGGTGGTGTCGGTCATCCCTTGCCTCCCAGGTTGTTGCCGTCGGGAGCGCCCGCGGCGGGAAGGGCGCCCGTGGCGAGCGCCGGCTCCTTGTTGTCCGGGCGGCGCATGTTGACGCCGCGCGAGAACCGCTTCTCCAGGAAGTACTGGCCCACCATCAGGATCGAGGTGAACAACAGGTACCAGAGCGACGCGACGATCAGCAGCGGGATCGGCGTGTACGTGACCGCGGAGATGTCGCGCGCGACACCGTAGAGGTCGGTGGTGAGCGGGATCGCCGCGACCAGCGAAGTGGTCTTCAGCATCGAGATGACCTCGTTGCCGGTCGGCGGGATGATCACGCGCATGGCCTGCGGGATGACGATGCGGGTCATCGTCTGCCACCACGACATGCCGAGCGCGGTCGCCGCCTCCTCCTGGCCGCTGTCGACGGAGAGGAGGCCGGCGCGCACGATCTCCGCCATGTACGCGGCCTCGTTGAGCGCCAGGCCGACGATCGCGATGATGAACGCGTTCTGCATGAAGCCGAGGTCGAAGTTGACGCCGAAGTGCGTCCACGGCACGCCGAGGAAGACGTGCGGGTAGATCAGCGAGAACAGGCCCCAGAACACGAGCTGCACGTACACCGGGGTGCCGCGGAAGACCCAGAGGTAGAGCCACGCGACGGACTTGACGACCGGGTTGGGCGAGAGCCGCATGACGGCCAGGACCAGGCCCAGGATGACGCCGATGACCATCGAGTAGACCGTGAGCTGGAGGGTCACGAGCGCAGCAGCACTGATGCGCCGGTCGAAGACGTACTTGCCGACGTACTGCCAGCCGTAGGCGGAGCGCTGCGAGGCGTCGATGACGAACCAGGCGAACAGCAGGATGAGCACGACCGCGAACACGATCCGCCACGGGTGGCGGAGCTTGACCGCCTTGATCGGCTCGGACGGCGGGGCGCCGGCCGGCGACGGGGCTGCCCCCGTCGCCGGACCGGCCGGATTGCCCTGGGACATGGTCAGCTCTTCGACGCGGCGTTGAGGTCGGCCTTGGTCACGCCGCCGTCGGCGACGCCCCACTTGTCGAGGATCTTCTTGTACGTGCCGTCGTCGATCAGCGCCTGGACGGTCTTCTGCAGCACCGGGGTCAGGCTGGAGTTCTTGGCGACCGGGATGCCGTAGGGCGCGACATCGAAGGTCTTGCCCGCGGCCTGGAGCTTGCCACTGGACTTGGACACCGCGTACAGGGTGACCGGCGAGTCGGCGCTGAGGGCGTCGGCCTTGCCGAGGATGACCGCGTTGGTGGCGTCGTCCTGGTTGTCGTAGCGGAGGGCCTGGATGGCCGGCTTGCCCTTGTCGGTGCAGGCCTTCGACTTGGCGGGAACCTCGTCGGTGTCCTCGTACGTGGTCGACTGGACGGCGACCTTCATTCCGCAGGCGTTGTCCGGGTCGACGTTCTTGCCCTTGGCGGACGCCCACAGGATGCCGGCGTTGTAGTAGTTGACGAAGTCGACCTGCTTCTCGCGCTCGACGGTGTCGGTGAACGAGGACATCCCGAAGTCGTCCTTGCCTCCGGTGATGCTGGGGATGATGTTGTCGAACTTGGCGATCGCGTAGTTGATCTTGAGGCCGAGCTTCTGCCCGATGGCGTTGGTGAAGTCGACTTCCCAGCCGGCGGGGTTGCCGTTGTCGTCCTTGTACTCGTTGGGCGGGTACGTGTCGTCCATGCCGACGGTGAGAACACCCGCCGACTTGATCTTCGAGGGGAGGCTGTTGGCGAGCGAGTCGTCCTTCTTCACGTCGAACGCGGCGCTCGACGCTGAGCCGCTCGACGAGGGGGTGGAGTTGTCGACACAGCCGGACAGCGCGAGCGCTGCCACGGCGGCGAGGGCGGCCACGGGGGCCACGGAACGGATGCGCATGATGGTAGTTGTCCTTCTTCCTGGTGCAGGGTGTGCAGGAGGGGTAAGGGGAGAATACCCTAGGCCCCAGGCATTACATGCATACTAAATCGCGCGCGAAACGCCAGTTTTCCTGCAAGTTTCGCGGAGATTTCGTGTTTCCTTGCGCGGAATCCGTCGTCTGGGCCGTGTGACGTCATCGAATGCGCGCGCCGCGCCGTGCCGCGCTAGGGTCGGGTCGTGATCCAACCGCAATCCGGCCTCGCCGCGACGGCCCGCGTGGTCGTCACCCGCCCCGACGACGCGCTCGCCGCACCGCTGGTCGAGGAGCTCTCCCGCGAGTACGACGAACGCTACGGATTCAACGACGGCATCCCCTCGTCGGCGGAGCTGTCGCGCTACCCCGCAGAGCGGTTCACGGCCGAGGAGGGCGGTACCTTCCTGCTCCTCGTGGACCAGGACGGCACCCCGGTCGCGGGCGGCGCCTTCATGCGGGAGGACGACTCCACGGTCGAGGTCAAGCGGGTCTGGACGCACTCCGGGTTCCGCCGCCAGGGCCTCGCCCGCCGGGTGATGGCCGAGCTGGAGGCCGAGGCCGCCCGCCGCGGGGTGCGCACGATCGTGCTCACCACCGGCGCGCGCCAGCCCGAGGCGGTCGCGCTGTACATCTCGCTCGGCTACTCGCCGCTGTTCGACCTCGACGACGACTGGGAGCGCGTCTCGTACCTCGGCTTCCGCAAAGACCTCTAGGGCGGTTCGGCGCGGCGTGATTCGGCGGGAGTTCAGCCGAGGAGGAGGTGCCGGGTCTCGGCGACGAGGACGTCGGCGGGAGCCGCATCCGCTGCCGGCTCAGCGGTGAGCGCGGACGCGAGCGGCCGGGTCCCCGCGCCGGTCGGCGTCGTGTCCAGGACACCGAGGAGGTCGGCGGCGTGCAGGGCCTCGATCGCGAGCACGTCCGCGGTCAGCGCGATTGAGCGCTGCACCAGGCGGAGCGCCAGGGGCGCGTAGGTCGCGTGGTCCTCCACGCCGGACAGCGTCGAGCTGCCGAGCGTCGCCGGCGCGGCGAGCTGGCGCACCTCGGCCACAGCGTCGGCCGCGGCGTACAGCAGGAGGCCGGGGACGCGGGTGCGGCCGTCCCGGCGCGCGGGCGCGAGCGCGAGCGAGAGGGCTGCGCTGCGGCGCTCGGAGGCCTCCGCGACGTGGGCCAGAGCGACGCGCAGGTTCTCCAGCGCGAGGGCCAGCGGGAGGGCCTGGAAGTTGCCGCCCGAGATCAAGCGGCCGCTCGGGAGGTCGACCACCGGGTTCTCCGAGCGCGCGGCGAGCTCCACCTCCAGCTCGAAGCGGAGGCGGGCCACGGCCTCCCGCAGCGCGCCGTGAAGCTGCGGCGCCGTGCGGAACGCGAGCGGGTCCTGGACGGTGACGGCTCGCTCCGGCGATTCCAGGTCGCTTCCGGCCAAGGCGGTACGGATCGCGTGCGCGGACGCGCGCTGGCCCTCGCCTCCGCGCGCCTCGGCCACGGCCGCCGAGTACGGGCTGAGGTTGCCCGCGGGCCCGTGGGCGCCGACCGCCTCCAGCGACAGCGCGACGACCAGGTCGGCGGCCTCGGCGACCTGACGGGCGGCGAAGGAGGCGAGCGAACCCACGCCGACGCTCAGCGCGTTGGCGCTCAGGGCGGCGAGCGCCTCGTGCGGTGCGAGTTCGATCGGGTGGAGGCCGGCGTCGGCCAGCGCGACGTCGGCCGGCACGTCCTCGCCGTCGCGCAGCACCGTCCCGGCGCCCATGACGACGGCGGCGACCTCCGCGAGCGCGGTCAGGTCCGCCGCACCCACCGAACCGCGCGACGGGATGCGCGGCGTCACGCGCGCGTTCAGCAGCGCCGCGTAGGCGTCGGCGAGCTCGGGCCGGACGCCCGCTCCCCCGCGCGTGAAGCCGGCGAGGCGGGCGGCGACGACAGCGCGCGCCTCCGGCTCGGTGAGCGGTTCGCCGATGCCGCCGCGGTGGTTCGCGATGGTGCGACGCTGGAAGGCGGCCAGCTCGTCCGCCTCCACCGCGTCGTCGCGCCCGGCGCCGAGGCGGCGGTTCAGGCCGTAGACCGGCTCCCCCGACTCGATGGCGCGGTCGACCACCGCGCGGGAGGCCGCGATCGTCGCCCGCGCGTCGTCGTCGAGCTGGACGGGAGCGCCCTCCGCGACCGCCACGATGTCGGAGACCGACGGCGCCGCCGCGCCGAACCGGACGGCACGCATGTCAGAAGTCGGCCAGGTTCTGCCGGAGGCCCCGGTCGCCGAGCTCGGTGCGCAGCAGGCCGCGCCTGCGCAGGGCGGGGACCAGCGGGTCGAGCGTGCGGTGCACATTGGCCGGGTGCACCTGGCCGGTGAAGAGGAACCCGTCGCCGCCGACGGCCTCCCCCAGCTCGCCCAGGTGATCGGCGACCTCGTCGGCGGTGCCGATGATCGCCAGGCCGTCCTTCTTCGCGCGGGTCTGCAGGATCTCGCGCAGCGTGGCGCCCGCGGGCGCGGAGGAGACGAAGTTGTCGAGCGTTCCGCGGTTGCTGTTGGTGGTGACCTCCGGCAGCGGCGCGTCGAGGTCGAAGGTCTTGAAGTCGACCCCGGTCAGGTAGCTGATCGACTGGAGCTGCTCGTCGATCGCGGCCTGGGTCAGCTCGGCACGCGCCGCCCGCACGCTCGCGGTCTCCTCGGCGTTCGCGGTCAGGATCGGCTGCACGACGAACAGCACCTTCACGGCGTCGGCGGGCCGGCCGTGCTGCACGGCGACCTCGCGGATGCTCTCGCGGTACTCGCGCATCCGCTCGGGGGTGGAGGCCAGCGCCAGCACCACGTCCGAGTTCTTGCCGGCGAAGTCGCGCCCGCGGCCGGAGGCGCCCGCCTGCACCATCACCGGGTCCTCGGGCGCCGGCGCGGTGTTGAGCGGCCCGCGGACCCGGAAGAACCGGCCCTCGTGGTCGATGGTGTGCACCTTGCGGTAGTCGGCGAAGACGCCGCCCTCGACGTCCTCGACGATCGCGTCGGGCTCCCAGCTCCGCCAGAGCTTGCGGACGACCTCCACCCACTCGTCGGCGCGGTCGTAGCGGAGGTCGTGCTCGACCTGCTTGTCGAGGCCGTAGTTCTGCGCGGCGAGGTCGGAGCCGCTGGTCACCACGTTGAAGCCGAGCCGGCCGCCGGCGAAGTGCTGCAGCGTGCTGAGCAGGCGGGCGGCGGTGAACGGCTCGTAGAAGCTCGCGCTGAGCGTCGGCACGATGCCGAGCCGGGAGGTCGCGCCGAGCAGGTACGGCACCAGCGGCAGCGGGTCGTGCTTCGGGACGAAGCGCGCCGCGGCCAGGTTCACTTCGGCCGAGCCGCCATAGGTGTCGGGCACGGCCACGCCGTCCTCGATGATGAAGAGGTCGAAGCCGGCGCCCTCGAAGGCACGGGCGGCGTCCTGGTAGATCTGCGGCTGCTTCCAGTCGTAGCCGACGCCGTAGGTCGGGTCGCCCCAGCCCTGCACGCCGAAGCCCGCGCCGAGGAACCAGCCGAAGTGGAGGAGTGCCATGCGTTCCCTGCTGTCCGTGGCCGCATGAGCGGCCGTCGTGTCGTGTCGAGTCGTACTGCGGTGCGTGCCGCGGTGTCAGTCGACGCTGACGCCCGTGGCGCTCAGCCAGTCCGCGTCGTACGCCTTCGTCAGGTAGTTGGTGCCGCCGTCCGGGGCGATCGCCACGATGACCGACCCGGGCCGCGCCTCCCGCGCCACCCGCAGAGCCGCCGCGACGGCCAGAGCCGACGACGGTCCGAGCAGCAGCGCCTCCTCGGCGGCGAGCCGGCGGAGCGTGCGGTAGACCACCCCATCCTCGACCGTGTGCACCTCGTCCACCACCCCCGGGTCGAAGGTCTGCGGCCAGAAGGCGCGCGGCCACGCGGTCCCGACGCCGTCGACCAGGATGCGGCCGGCTGCGCCGCCGTCGTAGGTCGAGCCGGCCGGGTTGGCGCCGTGCACCTCGACCGCGCCGCCGCTGACCTCTTTGAGGTACCGGCCGGTGCCGCTCACGGTGCCGCCGGTGCCGATGGCGGCGACGAAGTGGGTGACCTTTCCGGCGGTCTGCCGCCAGATCTCCGGGCCGGTGCCGCGGTAGTGGGCCTCCGGGTTCGCGGTGTTCGCGAACTGGGCGGGGCGCCAGGAGTTCGGGGTCTCGGCGGCGATCCGGTCGGCGACCGCGCGCGGGTTGGCTGGGTCGTCGGGCCCGGCCTCCCAGTCGGCCTCCACGAGGCGGGCGCCGTAGGCCGCGAGGACCTTGCGCTTCTCGTCGGAGATGTCGGAGGCGTGGACGATCACGACCGGGTGGCCGGTGAGCCGGCCGATCAGGGCAAGGCCGATGCCCGTGTTGCCGCTGGTGGCCTCCACGATGGTGCCGCCGGGGGCGAGCACACCGGCCGCCTCCGCGGTGCGGATCATGTTGAGGGCGATGCGGTCCTTCGACGAGCCGCCGGGGTTGCGGCCCTCCAGCTTGACCAGGACCCGCACGTCGAGCCCGGACGGGAGCGAGTGCAGCTCGACGATGGGGGTGTTGCCGATGAGCGCCGCCGCCGAGTCGCACACCTCGCCCAGCGGGAGGTTCCCGGGGGCGGAGGCGGGGATGAGATCGAGCGCGGTCATGCAGGAACGATAGGCCCGTGCGCTGGGAAGCGCACGGGCTGTTTCGACGTGTTACACGGGCCGGAGAGCGCCCGCGGTCCATGATGGAACCTTTCGAGCCGATCGGACAGTAAGGGATATGAACAACGCTGGATCGGACGAGGCCGATGCCTGGTCCCGGGCGCGGGATGGGGATCCTGACGCGTTCACGTCCCTCTTCGACACGCATCGCGACCGTGTGTTCGGGCACGCGTTGCGACTCGTCCGCCAGCCGCATGACGCCGAGGACATCACCGCCATCGTCTTCCTGGAAGCCTGGCGCCGTCGCGACGCCGTGCGCGTAGTCGACGGCTCGATCATCGCCTGGCTACTGGTCACGGCGAACAACACCGTCCACAATCTCGAACGCGGTAAACGCCGCTACCGCCGGGCGCTCGCCCGGATGTCCGAGCCCGATCACGAGCCCGACCACGCCGACCATGTCGCCGACGACCTCGACAACCGGGAACGGGACCGTCGCGTCCGCGACGCGTTCGCCACCCTGTCGACCGCCGATCAGAACGTGATCACGCTCTGCGTGCTCGAGGAGCTTCCACTCGCCGAAGCGGCACGCACGCTCGGTGTCCCCGTCGGGACGGTCAAGTCCCGGCTCTCCCGCGCCAAGCGCCGATTGGGCGATCTCGCGCTCGTCTCCGAACCGCCCCACCCCGCCTTCGAAGGAGGTGCAGAATGACCGCCACCGGCCCCGCTTTCGACCCGGCGCGCAGCGCCATCCTCCGCGACATCCTGCACGAGACCGTCGCCCACGCTCCAACGAAACCCTCACGCACGCGCTTCGCCATCGTGGGCGCCCTCGTCGGAGCCGCCGTCCTCCTCGCTGGGGGAACCGCCGCCCTCGCGCTCAGCGGGGCGCTGCACTTCGGGTCTCAGGAGCCTGCGCCGCTACCGGCTCCGACACCGAGCACGACATCCACGCCGACGCCCACACCGACACCGACACCGACGTCGTCCACTCGCCCCATCGCCGTCCAGACCACGCCGATCGAGTGGCACGACGTCGCCGAGCCCGCGGCAGCTCCCTGGTCGCTGGACCTCCCGGGGACGGGACGGAAATGCGAGCAGCACCACGTCTACGACATCGCCGACGGCCTCGCACTCGTTCAGCTAGGCGCACATGTCGTGGGCGACGGCAGCCCCGATTGCGTGGACGACCTGCAGCACGTGTCGCTGTCCCTCGTAGACACCCAACGGGGACGGGCGCTCTGGACGCGGGAGTGGACGTGGCACGCTCAGCCGGAGTACGACGTCGACGTCATCGTGCTCGGCACCTCGGGGCGGGTCCTCGTCGCGGACCAGGTACTCGGGGGCGGACCTCACGACGTCCTCGACCTGGCGACCGGCCGGACCCTGGCCGATTTCGCCGGCCAGAAGAACGACGTGACGCTCAACGCTGTGGCGGTCCCGGGTGATTCGGGCGATGTCATCATGACCACACCGAACGCGATCGTCCGAGCCGACCCCCGCGACATGCGCTCGCCGCGCTGGTCGACGACCATTCCCGGCAAGAGTGCGTGGGTGTATCCGCTCTCAGGAGCCACCGACTTCCTTCCGGTCAGCATCCTGCTGAACACGCCTGGCCCCGACGGTGGGCCGTACGGGGCCGACCGCGTCGACCTCCAGACCGGTCGGTTGGATCCCGGATGGAGCAACAATGCCCTCGTCCGCACGGCGCCCCACCTGGCGGTCGTGACCGCCTACGACTCGGGACGACCCACCGTGCTCAGCGGACTCGACGCCTCTGGTGGGACGACCTGGACTCGGCAGCTCCCGCCCGACGCCGATGTCCGCGCCGTCCATTCACTGGCCGGGGTCCCCGGCGGTGACGTGAACAATCCCGCTGTCACCGACCTCATCGCTGTCATAACCTCGTCCGAACTGACCCTCCTCGACGCCGGCTCGGGCGAGGCCCGCTGGTCAGCACCCGCGACTCGATGCGGTCTGACCGGGAGCCCGGGTCTCGGCTGGGTCGTCACCGATGCCTTCCTGGACCCCGCTCACGACACATTCACCCTCGTGCACGACAGCGCCAAAACCTGCACCTTCGCGGCGTCGACGGGCGCACCTCATCCCGTTCCTGATGTGCCGAGTGGGACGATCATGTTCTTCGGACCCGCGAACACGTACGTGACCTCGCTCCTCCCCCCGAATCTCGTGCTCACCGCGTACGACCGCCAGTCAGGCTCGAAGCTGTGGAGCACGACCACCAGGGACTCCGGTCGATTCGCCGTGTGGAGCTTCGCAGGTGGCTACCTGGTGCGGCTGGACGGCGACCGGTTGGAGGGGCTGGGCTGATGCGCGCGGTTCACGCGCCGACGGCGACAGGGCGTGCGGGGTCGTTCGACCAGGCGGAGAACGAGCCAGGGTACAGCGCGGGCACGGGCAGCCCGGCGGCCTCCATCGCGAGGGCGGCGTGCGCGGCGGTCACCCCGGAGCCGCAGTAGACGCCCGTGGGGGTGTCCGCGGTCACGCCGAGCTCGGCGAACCGGGCGGCGAGCCGCTCGGGGCTCAGCATCCGGCCGTCCGGCCCGATGGTGTCGGCGGTCGGAGCGCTGACCGCGCCCGGGATGTGCCCGGCGCGCGGGTCGACCGGCTCCACCTCGCCGCGGAACCGCTCACCGGCCCGCGCGTCGAGCAGCACGCCGCTCGCCGCGAGCGCTGCGGCGGCGTCCGCGTCGAGCGTCGGGAGCGAACCGTAGGCGAGGTGCACCGTCCCGGGAACGGGAGCGGAGCTCTCCGTGTCGAGACCGCCGCCGAACGCGATCCAGGCGGCGAGGCCGCCGTCGAGCACGCGCACGTCCTCGAAGCCGGCATAGCGCAGCAGCCACCAGAGCCGGGCCGCGGACGTGCCGGAGACGTCGTCGTAGACGACCACGCTGTCCCCGTCGTTCACGCCCCAGCGACGGGCGGACGCCTGGAACGCCTCGATGGCCGGCAGCGGGTGGCGGCCGTCCGTCGGCAGGCCATGCCCGGCGAGCTCGGTGTCCAAGTCGACGTATACCGCCCCAGGAATGTGCCCCTTCGCGAACTCCTCGACCCCGGGAGGGCCGCCGAGCTTCCAGCGCACATCGAGCACCCGCAGCGTCGACGGCCGCCGGCCGGCGCTGCTCCACAGGGACTCGGTCCCGGAAGCGGCGTCCAGCGCGGCGGCCGTGATCAGCGGAGAGTTCCGCATCGTCATGTCAGTGACCGCTCGACGCCTTCGCGTTCGACTCGTACGAGGTGTTGGTCGACTCGAAGAAGTTGACCAGCTCGAGCGTGTCGTTGGCGGTCGCCATCCACTTGGCCGGGTTGGAGACCTTGTACTCGGCCTCGAAGCCCAGCTCCTCCAGCCGGCGGTCGGCCAGGTAGCGGACGTACTGGTTGATGTAGTTGGCGTTCAGGCCCAGGATGCCGCCGGGCAGGAGGTCGCGGTTGTACTGCTCCTCCATCTCCACGGCGTCCAGGATCATCTGACGGATCTCGTTCGCGAACTCCGGCGTCTGCAGGTCGGGGTTCTCCTCCAGCACCGTCAGGATGAGGTTGATGCCGAACTTGAGGTGCAGCGACTCGTCGCGCACCACCCAGTCGATCAGCGAGCCGAAGTTGCGCAGCAGGTTCCGCTGACGGAACGACAGCGCCACCATGAAGCCCGAGTAGAACCAGATGCCCTCGAGGATCACGTTGTAGGCCACGAGGTTGCGGATGAAGTCCTGCTTGCCCTCGGTCGTCGTGATGTCGAGCGTCTGCTCGGTCATCCGCTTGATGAAGCCGACCTCGAACTCCTCCTTGCGCGCCATCGACGGGATGTCGACGTGCGAGTTGTAGGCCTGCTCGCGGTCGATCGGGAACGTCTCCAGGACGTACTCGAACGACATGCAGTGGTTGGCCTCCTCCCACATCTGCTTGGCGAGGTAGAGGTGCGCCTCGGCCGCGTTGATGTAGGGGTAGACGCCGAAGGCCAGCGCCTTGTTCACCAGGAGCTCGTTCGGGTTGAAGTAGCTCATCAGGAAGGTGACCGCGTGACGCTCCTCGTCGGTCATCCGCTTGAAGTCGGCGATGTCCTCGCCGAGCTGGATCTCGTTGGGGAACCAGGTGTTCGCGACGGCCTGGTCGTAGAGGTCCATCGCCCACTGGTACTTCACCGGCTTGAGGAGGAGGCCTTCCTCGATTCCCGTTCCCAGGATGCCCATGTGTGTCTCTCTTCTTCTTCTTCTACGCGGCTACGGGCTTACTGGCAGGACTCGCACTGCAGGTCGTCCATGGGGTCGACCGGCACGTAGTACTCCTCGATCTTGGTGCTGTTCATTACTTGTCACCCCCAGCGGTGCTGTTGGAGGCCGGAGCGTTGGAGGTCAGGCCGCCGAAGCCGAACCCGCGGCGGGCGGGAGCGGCCGCCGGAGCGGTCTCGGTGACGGCCGGAGCCGCTGCCGGAGCGCCGGCGCCCACCGTGGCGAAGCCGGCACGGCCTCCCGAGATCTCCTCGGCCTTGTTGACCTTGACGGTCGACTGCTCGGCCTGGTGACGCGGCTTCATGTGCAGGTAGTAGGTCGTCTTGACGCCCTTCTCCCATGCGGCGTAGTAGATGTCCATCATGTCGCCGAGGTCGCGCGTCTCGAGGTACATGTTGCGGCTGATCGCCTGGTCGATCCACTTCTGGGCGCGGGCCGCCACCTCGATGAAGGCGTACGGCGAGAGCTGGAAGCTGGTCTTGAACGTGGCCTTGACCTCGTCCGGGATCGCCGCGATGCCCTGGATGTCGCCCTGCGAGCGCAGGATCGCCTCGCGGACGTCCTGCCAGATGCCGCGCTCCTGCAGCGTCTCGACCAGGTTGCGGTTGACCTCGAGGAACTTGCCCGAGGAGGTCGACCGGCTGAAGATCTGCGAGAACTGCGGGTCGAAGCCCGGCGTGGTGCCGGCGACGAGGCCGATGGAGGCCGTGGGCGCGATGGCCATCAGGGTGGCGTTGCGCATGCCGCCCTTGACCTTCTCGCGCAGGCGGTCCCAGTCGAGGCGGATGGTGCGGTCGACCGTGATCGGGAGGCCGCGGTCGGCCTCCGTCAGCGCGATCGAGTCGTAGGGCACCAGGCCCTTCGACCAGCGCGAGCCCTCGAAGTTCGGGTACGCGCCGCGCTCCTGCGCCAGGTCGGCGCTCTCGTCGATGGCCGCGTACGAGACGTGCTCCATGATCTCGTCGATCAGGGCGTACGCCTCTTCGCTCTCGTAGCTGAAGCCGAGGCGCTCGACGATGTCGGTGAAGCCCATGACGCCGAGGCCGATCGCGCGGTTCTGCTGGTTGGAGAAGTCGGCCTCGTCGACACTGGAGACCGTGATGTCGATCAGGTTGTCGAGCTGGCGGACGGCCTGGCGGGCGCTCGCCTCGATGCGCTCCCAGTCCATCTTGCCGTCGATCAGGTGACGCGACAGGTTGATGGAGGCCAGGTTGCAGACCGACACGTTGTCGCGGTCCTGCGGCAGCGTGATCTCGGTGCAGAGGTTGGAGAGGTGGATCGTGCCCGTGTTGTTGTTGAGGGCGCGGTTGTTGATGGTGTCCTTCCAGGTCAGCCACGGGTGGCTGGTGGTCTGGAGGCTCATCAGGATGTCCTTGAACTGCGAGCGGGCGCTGATCTTCTTGAACATGCGCAGCTCGCCGCGCTCGGCCATCGCGACGTACTCGGCGTAGCGCTCGGAGAACGCCTTGCCGTACAGCTCGTTGAGGTCGGCGACCTCCAGCGGGTCGAAGAGGTACCAGTCCTCGTCGTTCTGGACGCGCTTCATGAACTCGTCGCTGATCCACACCGCGGTGTTGGCGGTGCGGGTGCGGCGGTAGGGGTCGCCCGAGTTCTGGCGGAGGTCCAGGAACTCCGGGAAGTCCATGTGCCAGTTCTCCATGTAGAAGCAGAGGGCGCCGAACTTCTTGCCGCCCCGGCTGACCGCGCGCAGCACCGAGTCGATCGTGTGCATGAACGGGATCGGGCCGGTGGAGGTGGTGTTGTTGGAGCGGATGGGCGAGCCCTGGGCGCGGAGCTTGGTGACGGCGAGGCCGATGCCGCCGGTGCCCTTGGTGAGCCACATGACGTCGCGGACCGACTTGGCGATGTGCTCGATGTCGTCCTGCATCTCCATGACGAAGCAGTTGGAGAGCTGCGGGTAGGCGGTGCCGGCGTTGACGAGGGTGGAGCCCGCCGCCAGGTACTCCAGGCGCGACATCTTGTCGTAGAACGCGAGCGCGTGCGCGGTCGGGTCGGCCTCGTTGAGCGAGAGGCCCATCGCGATGCGCATCCAGAAGTACTGCGGCACCTCGAGGGAGTCGCCGTTGCGCGCCTTGATGCCGTAGCGGTTGTTGAGGGTGACGACGCCGATGTACTTGAGCAGCTCGTCGCGCGAGGGGTCGAGGTGGGCGGCCAGGCGGTCGAGGTCGAAGAGGGTGGTGAAGCGGGAGTCGAGGAGGGTCTCGGCGACGCCGCGCTCGACGTAGCCGCGGAAGTGGGAGGTGTGCAGCTCGGTGAGCTCGTCGAGGGTCTCGTAGTCGCCGAGGACGCGCTTGTAGATCGTCTTGAGGAGGAGGCGTGCGGCGACGGTGTCGAACGCCGGGTCGTCCTTGACGTTCTGGAGGGCGACCTGGATGACCGCCTCGTCGAGCTGCTGGGTCGTGATGCCGTCGAACAGGGTCAGCTCCAGCTCGCTCGCGATCTGGGTCACCCACGTGATGTTCTCGTCCAGACCGGCGGCCGCGTGCTCGATGGCCAGATTGATCTTGTTCGCGTCGTACGGCTCGCGCTCGCCGTTCCGCTTCACAACCGTGATAGCCACTGTCTCTCCCTCATTGTTTACCTCAACGGTGCCGCTCCGGTGAGCGGCGAAGTCCCATGCGGCCGGGCCTCGTGAACACCCGGGGAACGGCTTCCGGCCGCCCTCGGGAGCAGCTCGGCCCCCTGTCGCGTGAACCACTATATAGCCGGGTACCGACATTTCCATGCCCCCATATCTAGTGGGCGTGTCATCCACAGATGTGCAGAAGTTATGCACATTTCCACACCCCCTCGAATGGGTTTCATCGCCCTTTCGCGGCCGCCTCGGACCGATAGAGTGAGAAGACTGTGAGCAGCTACTCGAGCCTTCTGAAGACGCCCGGCGTCGCGCGGATCATCGCCGCGCAGCTCACCGCGCGCTTCCCGTTCGGGATGCTCTCTCTGGCGTTCCTGCTGCACATCGAACGCATCCACCACTCCTACGGCGCGGCCGGTCTCGTGCTCGGCGCGATGAGCATCGGGCAGGCCATCGCCGGTCCGATGACCAGCCGGCTGATGGGCGTGCTCGGGATGCGCACGGTGCTCTGGACGACCCTGGCGCTGTGCTCGGCCGCGGTGGCCGCGATCGGCCTGTTCGTGATGCCCATCCCGCTCACCATGACCGTCGCGTTCGTCGCCGGGCTCTGCATGCCGCCCATCCAGCCCGCCGTGCGCACGATCTACCCGAAGATGGTCAACTCCCGGCAGCTCACGCCCCTGTTCTCGCTCGACGCGTCGGCCCAGGAGATCATCTGGATCGCCGGCCCGGTCGCGATCACCTTCGTCTCCACCCAGATCGGCACCGTCGAGGGCATCCTGATGTCGGTGGCGATCATGCTGCTGGGCGGCGCCTGGTTCATCTCGTCGCCGGAAGTCGGCCGGGTGCGCATCCCGCGCAGCAAGCGCCGGTTCGGGGTGGTGCTGACGCGGCCGCCCGTGCTGCTGGCGACCGTGGTCGGCTTCCTGCTGATCGGCTCGTGCGCCGCGGTGGAGGCCGGTGTCGTCGCGAACTTCGGCGACGGCTCGCCGTTCGCCGGCATCGTCTTGGCGATCTGGTCGCTCGGCTCGCTGGTCGGCGGTCTCGCGTTCGGGCACATCCCGATCGGGCCGTGGGCGACCGCGCGCCGGATGCTGATCGTGTTCGTCGGCGTCGTGATCTCCAGCTTCATGCTGTGGTCGTGGTGGGGGCTCTCGCTGGCGCTGATCGTCGCGGGCCTCGGCATCGCACCGGCCCTGGCCGTGCTGTTCGCGATCGTGTCGGCGAGCGTCAAGTTCTCCGACACCGCCGAAGCCTACGGCTGGGTCGGCACCGGCCAGCTCATCGGCGCCGCGCTGGGCTCCGCTCTCGCCGGCTTCCTGATCGACTCCCAGGGCGCCGTGGGCGCGTTCTGGGTGGCGGCCGCTTTCGCGCTCGTCGGCTTCCTCGTCCCCGCGCTGGCCTGGCGCGTGCACCCCGACCTCCGCGGCCGCGACGCCTCCCCCATCCCCGACACCGAGCCCGTCCCCGTCCAGCCCTCTTAGCCGCCGAAACGTGACTAATCGCGGAAATCGTCCACAGCTTTTCCGCGTTTAGTCACGTCTCGGTCGCCGGCTGTGGAGAACGGGAGCGGGGATCGGGACAGTCCGGCAGGGTGGCGGGATGGGGAGACGGGCAGCGGAGTTAGGACGGGATTTCAGTTCGGGCACGTTCCGGACACGGGATGCCTTGGAGAGCGGCGTGTCGGCGGGACGGCTCCGGGCGAGCGACCTGCATACCCCGATCAGGGGCGTGCGGGTCGCCGGCGGGGACGCGGGACTGGAGACGCGCTGCCGCGCCTTCCTCCTGCACAGGCAGGAGCGGGTCGCGTTCAGCCACACGACAGCGGCGGAGCTGTTGGGAGCGCCCCTCCCGGCGGCAGCCCGCGCAGATGACCGGCTCCACGTGAGCGTCCCCGCCGGTGGGCGCGCCGTGCAGGCGGCATCCGTCGTCGGCCACACGCTCTCCGCCTGGAGGACGACCTCTTTTCGCGGCCTGCCGCTGACCACTCCCGAACAGATGTGGCTGGACCTGGCCGCCGTCCTCGGCCGCGACGCCCTCGTCGCCGTCGGGGACTGGCTGCTGAGCTACCGACACCCGCTGACGACGGCCGAAGCGCTGACGGAGATCGTCGGTACCGCATCCGGGAGGCGCGGTATCGCGACCGCGCGGGCTGCGCTGCCGCTCGTCCGAACGAGGTCGGAGTCGCCCGCCGAGACGCGGCTGCGGTTGATCCTCGTCGATGCGGGACTCGCGGAGCCGTGGCTGAACTATCTGATCCACCGTCCCGATGGGAGCTTCCTCGCGCGCGTCGATATGGCGTACCCGTTGGAGCGCGTGATCCTCGAATACGAGGGTGACGGCCACCGTGTCGACAGAGAGGTCTGGTTCCGCGACATCCACCGGCGCGAGCACCTCGAGGACCTCGGCTGGCGCGTCGTCCGCGTCACCGCCGCCGACCTCCGCACCCCGCTCCTTCTCCTCACCCGCCTCACCCGCCTCCTGGCGACGAGACGTGAATAGTCGCGGAAACCCGACGACGGATATCCGCGACTACTCACGTTTCACCAGCGGGGGTGCGTGGTGGCGCGGAAGGTGCGGTCGTAGAGGTCGCGGATTGCGTCGGCGAAGCCGGGCGGCAGCGCGACGTCCGCGGCGGCGGCGTTCGCGCGCGCCTGCTCGGGCGAGCGGGCGCCGGGGATGACGCTGCTCACGCCCTCCTGGGCGACGATCCACGCCAGGGCCGCCTGTGCTGGGGTCGCGCCCTCCGGCGCGAGGGCCGCGAACTCGCGTGCCGCGCGGACGCCCTCCGCGTAGTCGACGCCCGAGAAGGTCTCCCCCACGTCGAACGCCTCGCCGTGCCGGTTGTAGTTGCGGTGGTCGTCGGCGGCGAACTCCGTCGTCTCCGAGTAGCGCCCGCTGAGCAGCCCGGACGCCAGCGGCACCCGCGCGATGATGCCGACCCCGGCCTCCCGCGCCGCCGGCAGCACCTCGTCGAGCGGCTTCAGCCGGAATGCGTTGAGGATGATCTGCACGGTCGCCGTCCCCGGGCGCGCGATGGCCTCCAGCGCCTCGGCGCAGGTCTCGACGCTGACGCCGTAGTTGGCGATCGCGCCCTCCTCCACCAGGGTGTCGAGCGCGTCGTAGACGGCCGCGTTCGAGAACACCGGGGTGGGCGGACAGTGGAGCTGGACGAGGTCGAGCGTGTCCATCCCGAGGTTGCGGCGGGAGCGGTCCGTCCACTCCCGGAATTTCGCGAGCGTGAAGTTGGCCGGGTCCTGCGCCTCGCGGCGGCCCATCTTGGTCGCGACCGTCAGCGGCAGATCCGGGCGGGAGGCGCGGTACCGCCCGATGAGCTGCTCGCTGCGGCCGTCGCCGTAGACGTCGGCGGTGTCGAAGAAGGTGACCCCGGCCTCGGTCGCCGCGTCGAGGACGGCGAGCGCGTCGGCCTCGGTGACGTCGCCCCAGTCGGCGCCGAGCTGCCAGGTGCCGAGACCGATGACCGACACGTCGCGTCCGGTCCGTCCGAGTGTGCGATTCTGCATGCGGCCCAGCCTACGTGGACGGGCCTAGGCCGCGGCGACCGTGACCTCCTGGTCGCGGAAGTGCCCGGCCAGCATCCCCACCACTCCCACGGCGGCCCAGCCGACCAGCACCAGCCACGGGAACAGCGCGTCCGCCGACGGGAAGTACGACAGGTCGCGCAGCAGCGTGACGGACGCTCCGGGCACGAACCACTGCCCGATCGCGCCCCACGGCCCGACCAGGAACTGCAGCGGCTGCGCCGCGGCCGACAGCGGGTTGCCGACCAGCACAGTCAGCACCGCGCCGATGGCGATGCCGACGCGCCCGAACAGGGCGTTCATCCCGACCACGAAGGCCGCGGTCGCGAACATCGCCAGCCCGACGGCGAGCGCGTTCAGCCAGTAGTCGCCCTGCAGGATGCCGAACCAGCCCTGCAGGATGCCGGTGACCGCCAGCCCGCCGGCCACCCCGTAGAGCGCGACCGCACCCAGGCGCCGCCAGCTCCCGGCGACCAGCAGCGAGATGAGCACGCCGCCGAGCATCCCGCCGAGCACCAGCGGGAACGACGACGCCGCCAGCCCGAGCCCACGGGAGTCGGTGGAGGCGAGCGCAACGACATCGGTCACCCTCACCGTGATGGTCGGCGCCTTCGTGCCGGAGGGCGCGTGCCCCGAGGCGATCGCCTGCTGCACGGCCGCCTGCGCCTGCGCGTTCGCCGCGGTCTGGAGGGTGCCCGCGACCTGGTTCATGATCTGCGTGACCGCGGCGCCGTCGGCGGAGGCGGTCAGCACCTCCGGGTGGTCGCCCAGGACGATCGCCCCGTAGACATCCCGCTTCTCGATCGCGTCGACGGCCGCCTGCCGGTCGCTCAGGCTCGTGACCGCGAACGCGCCGCTCGCCGCTTTGTCGAGCTGTTTCTCCACGGCGCTCACCTGCGCAGTCGGGCCGGCGATCCCGATCGGGAGGTCCTTGACCGTGGAGGTGACGGTCGGCCAGAGGAAGGCGAGCAGGATGACGACGACGATGGCCGCCGCTCCCACGGCGAGCGCGAGGGCGCGCGCCCAGGGCGTGTGGACGACGGGACCCGCGGCGCGCTCCGGCCGCGCCGCGACGTGCTCGTGGTGCGCGGCGCCGTGCCGTTCTGCGTCGGGACGGCCCACGTCCCGGTCGGTGCTGGTGCTCATGACGGCCTCCACTCAAGAAAAACGAATGCTCGTTCTTTATAATCGACACCGCGGACGCTATTGTCAAGAACGAACGTTCTTTTTCCCGTCGCCAGGAGGGCCGGATGCCGAAGGTCACCGAGGAGTACCGCAGCGCTCGGCGTCACGAGATCGCCCAGGCCGCCCTCCGCTGCTTCGCACGCAACGGCTTCGCCGCCACCTCGATGGCCGACATCATCGCCGAGTCCGGGCTCTCCGCCGGGGCGATCTACGGGCACTTCAGCAGCAAGGACGAGCTGATGGAGTTGACCGCGTCGGAGATCCTCGACGCCCGGTTCCAGGAGGTCGAGGAGGCCCGCGCCCAACAGCCCCTCCCCACGCCCGGCGAGATCGTCCGCCTGCTCGTCACCGGCCTGATGACGCACCTGCCGGACATCCAGCTCCTCGTGCAGGTCTGGGGGCAGGTGCCGATCAATCCGCGGCTGAAGCAGATCTCGTCCGAGATCGGCAGCCGGATCCGCGCCATGTTCGCCGGCTACCTCACGGACTGGCACACCCAGACGCTGCCCGTCGAGGAGGCGCGCGCCCTCGCCGAGCGGCAGGCGCCCGTCTACATGGGGTTGGTGCAGGGCTACGTCACCCAGACCGTCCTGTTCGACGGCTTCGACGGGGAGGCCTACCTCGCGGTGGTCGCCTCGATGTCCCTGGCCGACTGACCGGCGTCGCAGGCCGCCGCGACCACCCGCGCGAGCCGCTTGCGGATGAGGTGGTCGTTGGCCTCCACCCGGTGCATCGTCACGTGCCGCATGGCCTCGATCACCGCGAGGCTGCCGGGCGCGATGAAGGCGTCCATCGTGCCGTAGACGACCTCCACTGGACAGCTCTTGCCATCAAGACCGCGCACCCGCGCCAGGTCCCCGATCACGGTCTGTCGTTCGACGCAGTTCTCGAGTGACAGCACGAACGGGCGCCAGCTCTTCTCGGTGATCTCGAAGACGTTCTTGATCGGCAGCAGCTTGCCCAGGACGGCGGCGTTGCGGAGCGTGAACTCCTTGTTGGTGCGCAGGAACTCGTACGCGCGCAGGTAGGCACTGACCCGGGTGCGCACGCGGCGGTCGCCGATCTCGGAGGGCGTCCCGTACACGGGAGGCCCGACCAGCACGAGCCGGCTGAGGGCTCCGGGATGCTCGGCGGCGTACCGCGTGACGATGAGGCTGCCGAGCGAGTGGCCGACGAGCACGAAGGGCGCCCGCAGTCGCAGTGAGCGCAGTGTCCGGTCGAGCGCGGCCACGTGCTCCTCGATGGTGTACTGCGCGTCCTCGGGCGCCGGCGAGCGCCCGAAGCCGAGGATGTCGATCGAGATGGCGCGATGCCGCGGCTCGAGCAACGGCACCAGGTTCTGGAACGTCACCGACGACGACGCGATGCCGTGCACGAGCACGACGACCGGCCCCTCCCCCACATCCGAGGCGACGTGCAGCAGCGGAGCGCGGCGGCGGCCGAGCCGGCGGCGCCACCGGTCGAGGAGGCCGCGAAGACCGCCTCCCGACGGGTCCGCGCCGATGCCCGCGCCGCCGCCCGCGTCGCCGCCCGTCACGCCGGCCACCACGACGGGGTGAGCCGGTCGAGCAGCGCGAGCAGCGCCTCCACATCCCGCGGCCGCGGCCGGCCGAGCCAGACCTCAATCGCGCCGATGATGCCGTCGGCGAGGTAGCGCTCGATCGTGCGCCGCTGCAGGTCGTCGTCCGCGGGCACGCTGACGCTGTGCTGGTCGAGCAGCAGTTCGATGGAGGCCTGGAAGTGCTCGCTGAGCATCGCGTGGAGGCCGGCCTCCGAGCCCTCGGCGCCGAGGCCGCGCCGGTACACGGCGTCGTGCTCGTCCACGTGCTGGAGGACGGCCCGGGTGACGCCACGGATCGCCGCCGCGGCGTCGTCGGGCGCGACGTCCACGAGGTACGCGGCGCGCAGCTCGTCGAGCTCGGCGCGCAGCACGCGCTGCAGCAGGGCGGCGGGCGAGGCCGCGTACTCGTAGACGGTCGACCTGTGAACGCCCGCGGCGGCGGCGAGGCCGGAGACCGTCACCTCGCCGATCGGCTGCTCGCCGGCGAGCGCGAGCACGGCGGTGCTCAGCCGCGCCAGCGTCTTCTCCTGGCGGGCGTCGAGGTGCGCCCGGTCGGGCGCAGGCGACGGGCCGGCGCCGGTGTTCGCTCGGAGCGCAGCCGGCCGCGGGCCGTTCGGCCTCCCTGTGTTCACCTTCCGATCGTACAATGGACTTATCCGACAGGTGTCGGATATCTGGAAGGAGAACATTCATGGCTCAGTACGATGTCGCCGGCCGGTCCGCGATCGTCACCGGAGGCGGCTCGGGCATCGGACGCGCAGTGGCGCTGACCCTCGCGGCCAGCGGTGCCGCCGTCCTGGTCACCGACCTGAACGCGGAGCACGCCCAGGCCGTCGTCGCCGAGATCGAGGCCGCGGGCGGAACCGCCGCAGCCCTCGCCGGCGACGTGACCGACCCCGCGTTCGCCACGGCGAGCGTCGAGGCCGCCAACGCCCTCGCGCCCCTGAAGATCGCGGTCAACAACGCCGGCATCGGCGGGGAGGCCGCCCCGGTCGCCGACTATTCGCTGGAGAGCTGGCGGAAGGTCATCGAGGTCAACCTCAACGCGGTGCTGTACTCGATGCAGCCGCAGCTCACCGCGATGGCGGAGAACGGCGGCGGTGCGATCGTCAACATGGCGTCCATCCTCGGCAGCGTGGGCTTCGCCAACTCGTCCGCCTACGTCACCGCCAAGCACGGCCTCCTCGGTCTCACCCAGAACGCGGCTTTGGAGTACGCCGACAAGGGCGTGCGCGTCGTCGCCGTCGGCCCCGGCTTCATCAAGACGCCCCTGGTGGAGGCCAACCTGAGCCCCGAGGCGCTGCAGTTCCTAGCGGGCAAGCACGCGCTCGGCCGGCTGGGCGAGCCGGAGGAGGTGGCGTCCCTCGTCGCCTTCCTCGCCTCCGACGCCGCATCGTTCATCACCGGCAGCTACCACCTGGTGGACGGCGGCTACACCGCCTCCTGAGTCGCTCGAGGGGCACGGAGACGTTTTGCAGGCGTTAACGTGCCCCTCGGCGGTGGGAGACCTAGGGTGGGGAGCGTGAGCGTCGAGAGCGAGCTGTTGAGCGATGAGCGACTGGAGCGGTTCCGCTCCCGGGCCGCCGAGTACGACGCGGAGAACCGGTTCTTCACCGAGGACTTCGCCGAACTGGCCGACGCCGGCTACCTGAAAGCCCTGGTGCCGGCCGAGTTCGGCGGCCTGGGACTCTCGCTGGAGCAGACCGCGCGCCTGCAGGTCCGGCTCGCGGGCGCGGCACCCGCCACGGCCCTCGCGGTGAACATGCACCTGGTCTGGACCGGCGTCGCCAAGACGCTTCGCGACCGCGGCGACGACTCCCTGGAGTTCCTGCTCCGGGAGGCCGGCGCCGGCGAAGTCTTCGCGTTCGGGCTGAGCGAGGCGGGCAACGACCTCGTGCTGTTCGGGTCGACCACCGAGGCCCGGCCGGAACCCGACGGCTCCTACCGCTACTACGGCACCAAGATCTTCACCTCCCTCTCCCCGGCATGGACCCGGCTCGGCACGATGGGCCTCGACACGACGAGCGCCGACGCCCCGAAGATCGTCTACGGCTTCGTGGAGCGCACCGGCGGCGGCTTCGAGATCCGCCAGGACTGGGACACCCTCGGGATGCGCGCGACCCAGAGCAACACGACCGTGCTCGACGGCGCGCCGGCTCGCGCGGACCGCGTGGTGCGCCGCCTCGACCCCGGACCCAACCCGGACCCGCTCGTGTTCGCGATCTTCGCGAACTTCGAGCTGCTGCTCGCCGCGGTCTACACCGGGATCGGCGCCCGGGCACTGGAACTCGCCGTCGGCTCCGCCCACCGCAGGAAGAGCCTCAAGAACGACGGCCGCAGCTACGCCAACGACCCGGACATCCGCTGGCGCGTCGCCTCGGCGGCGATCGACCAGGACGCCCTCCTCCCCCAGCTCGACGCGATCACCCGCGATATCGACACCCTCGCCGACCACGGAGCGCAGTGGTTCCCCAAGCTGGTGGGGATGAAGATCCGTGCCACCGAGACCGCCCGCCGGGTCGTGGACCAGGCCATCCGAGTCTCGGGAGGATCGACCTTCTTCACCGGCAACGAGCTCGGGAGGCTGTACCGCGACGTCCTGGCGGGCCTCTTCCACCCGTCCGACGCCGAGTCCGCGCACGGCACCGTCGCGAACGCCTGGCTCGGCCCGATCGAGGAGTGACCGCCATGCAGCAGCTCACCGCCCAGCACTTCGCCGACCGGCTGGCCCGCGGGGCCGCGCAGGCGAAGGAGGCCGGACTGGACGCCCTCCTGGTCGCCCCGGGGCCCGACCTGGCCTACTTCGCCGACTACCTCCCGCCGGCGACCGAGCGGCTGACAATGCTGGTGATCCCGACCGAGGGCGAGCCGACGATGGTGGTGCCCGTCCTGGAGCACGACAGCGCCGCCGCCACCCGTGCCGCCGGCGCGATCCGCCTGGTCACCTGGGCGGACGGCGAGGACGAGCACGCGCCCCTGGTCGACCAGCTCTGGTCGGGCGGCCGGTACGCCGTCTCGGACTCGGCCTGGGCGCTGCACCTGCTGGCGCTCCAGCACGAACTCCCGGATGTGCGGTTCGCCCCGTTCTCGGCCGCACTGCCGATGCTGCGCGCGGTGAAGGGGCCGGACGAGATCGACCGGCTGGCCGCCGCCGGGGCCGCCGCCGACGCGACCTTCGAGGACATCCTGACCGTCGCCTTCGCCGGCCGCCGGGAGAACGAGGTCGCCGCCGACCTCGACCGGCTGCTGCGCGAGCACGGCCACTCCCAGGTGGACTTCACCATCGTCGGCTCCGGCCCGAACGGCGCCAACCCGCACCACGAGGCCGGCGACCGCGTCATCCAGCAGGGCGACATGGTGGTGCTCGACTTCGGCGGCCTGATGGACGGCTACGGATCCGACACCACCCGCACCGTCCACGTGGGCGAGCCCACCGACGAGGAGCACGAGGTCTTCGAGGTGGTCAAGCGCGCCCAGCAGGCCGCGTTCGAGGCGGTCGCGGTCGGCGTGCCGCTGCAGGAGATCGACCGCACCGCCCGCGCCGTCATCCGGGATGCCGGCTACGGCGACTACTTCGTCCACCGGGTCGGCCACGGCATCGGCACCACCACGCACGAGCCGCCCTACCTGGTGGAGGGCGAGGAGCAGCCGATCGTCGCCGGGATGTGCTTCTCCATCGAGCCGGGAATCTACCTGCCGGGGAGGTTCGGCGTGCGCATCGAGGACATCGTGGTCGCCGACGACGACGGCGGCCACCGGCTGAACAACACCAGCCACGAGCTCCACCTCGTGCAGTGACCGCGTCGACGGCCCGCACGGGCGACCCGCAGAGCGCCGACGGGGGGCGCCCCGAAGCTGACCGCGCGCAGGCCGAGCGCGACCGGACCGAGCGAGTCCGGGCCGAGCGCGCCCAGGCCGAGCGCCGCGACGCCGAGCGCCGCCGGGCGCTCCGCAGCATGAAGGCGCTGGCGACCAGCCTGCTCGCCGTCGCGGCCGTGATCTTCGCCGTCTCGTTCGCGCTGCAGGACCGCTACCCGTGGCTCGGCTTCGTGCGCGCCGCCGCGGAGGGTGCGATGGTCGGCGCGCTCGCGGACTGGTTCGCCGTGACGGCGCTGTTCAAGCACCCGCTGGGCCTGCGCATCCCGCACACCGCGATCATCCCGACCCGCAAGGACGAGATCGGCGAGACGCTGGGCGAGTTCGTGGAGACGGAGTTCCTGTCCGACGACGTGGTCGCGACCCGGCTGGCCGCCTACGACGTGGCCGGCGCCGCCGCGCGCTGGCTGACCGAGCCGGGCAACGCGCGCCGGGTCGTGGACGAGGCCTCCGGCGCCGTGGTCGGCTTCTTCGGGCTGCTGGACGACGACCGGATGCGGGAGGCCGTGGAGGCGGTCGTGCGCACCCACGTGATCGAGCCGGAGTGGGCGCCCCCGATCGGGCGCCTCGGCGTGCGCGTCCTCAGCTCCGGTGGCCATCACGCCGCCGTCGACCTGCTGCTGGACCGTTTCGACGACTGGCTGGTAATCCATCCCGACGCCCTGAGCAACCTGGTCTCCGGCCGCCTGCCGTCCTGGCTGCCCTCCTTCGTGGACCGGCTGGTGGACGAGCGCGTGTACCAGGAGCTGCGCCACTTCATCGCCGACGTGCGCCGCGACCCCGCGCACCGCGCCCGCCGGGCGTTCGACGGCTACCTCGCCGAGCTCGCCGACCGCCTCCAGCACGACCCGGAGACGATCGCGGGGCTGGAGGCCGCGAAGGAGCGCGCGTTCGACGACCCGCGCATCCGCGAGCTCGCCGGGCAGGCCTGGGCGGCCGCGCGCACGGCTGCTGTGGACGCTCTCAGCGACCCGGACAGCGAGTTCCGCAACCGGGTGTCCGCCGCCCTCGCCGACGCCGCCGGACGGGTCGCCGCGGACCCGGAGCTGCGGGCCTCCCTCAACCAGCGCATCTCCGGCGCGGCCGGCCACCTGGTGTCGACGTACCGGCACGACATCGCGAGCGTCATCACGGAGACCGTGCGGGCGTGGGACCCGGCGGAGACCACCGACAAGATCGAGGTGCAGGTCGGGCGAGACCTGCAGTTCATCCGGATCAACGGGACGGTGGTCGGTGCTTTGGCGGGCCTGGCGATCTACACGATCGCGACGCTGATCGCGGCCGCGTTCTGACTCCGACGGGAAACGCTAGGCGCGGCGGAGTGCGCGGCGGCGCGCGAACGGGATGGCGGCGACGCGCCAGCCGACCAGGAACACCCCGAGCACCACGAACGCCACGGCGATGAACGCGGGCTCCACGCCCTGCCCCGCGGAGGTGCGGATGAGCATCCCCAGCGCGACCGTCATCAGCCAGACCGGGATGCCCGCCCAGAGCAGCGCGAGCGGGCGGCGCCAGGCCCAGGTGACCAGCCAGCCGGCGATCAGGCCGATGAAGAACGGCCAGTAGGTGGTGAGCACCCCGGAGGCGCTCGCCGCCTCGCCGTGACTGCGGCGGCCGACGAGGACGAACACGAGGATCAGGGCGGCGTCGATCACGAACGCCACGGTCGCTGTCCTCCAGGATTTCACGCGTTGATGTTATGTTGCCGCGCCCGTGCGTTCGCTGGGTGCGACCCGGGCGAGAGCTTCAATAGACTGGCCGCGTCCCGCCCCGCGCCCGAGGAGCAGCCGTGCCCAATTCCGACTTCCTGGCCCAGCCGTCCCTGCCCCGCCCGGAGGTCGGGGCCGACGACGCCGCGGCCGTGGCCGAGAGCGCGTTCGGGCTCACCGGGCGGGTCACCGAGCTGGGCAGCAACCAGGACCGCAACTTCCTCATCGACACCGGAACGCGGCGCTACGTGCTCAAGATCGCCAACCCGGTCTTCGCGGTCGAGGAGCTGCACGCCCAGAACGCCGCGCTCGCGCTGCTCGCCGGTGGCGACGCGCGTATCCCGGCTGTCGTGGCGGCCCGCGACGGGGGCGACGTCGTCGCCGTGGACGTGCGCGGAAGGACGCTTCACGCCCGCGTCCTGAGCTTCCTCGACGGGGAGCCGCTGACCGAGGTCGCGCGGCTGAGCACCGAGCAGCTCCGCACCCTCGGCCGGCTCTCCGGGAGCATCGCCGCGGGCCTCGCCGGGCTGCGGCATCCCGGGCTCGCCCACACCACCCAGTGGGACGCGCGGGTCGGCGGCGACGTCGTCGCGCTGCTCGCCGGGCACGTCCCCCAGCCGGCCAAGCGGCAGGCCGTGGTGGCGGCAGCGGAGGCGGCGCTCGCCGCCCTGGAGCCGCTGCGGCGGCGGCTGCGGGTGCAGGCCATCCACGGCGACGTGACCGACGACAACATCGTGCTGGGCGACGACGGCCCCGGCGTGATCGACTTCGGCGACGTCGCGGACGGCTGGCTGGTCGCCGAGCTCGCGGCCACCGTGACCAGCGCCCTGCACCACCAGCCGGAGGACCCGCTGGCGGTGCTGGAGGTCATCGACGCGTTCCACGCGGAGGCGCCGCTCGACGACGCCGACCTCGCGGCGCTCTGGCCGCTGGTCGTCCTGCGCGGCGCGGTGCTCGTGGTCAGCGGCGAGCAGCAGGTCGCCCTCGACGGGGACAACGCCTACGCCGACGAGAACCGGGCGCACGAGTGGGTCGCGCTCGACGCGGCGCGGCGGCTGCCGTTCGCGGAGGTGGAGGCGGCGATCCGGGCGCGGCTGGCGGCGAGCGACGGCACGCCGGACGCGCCGGCGCTCGGCCGGCTCATCGCGCTCGAGAGCGCCGACGCCCACCTCGCCGACTTCTCCGTCACCGGCCACGACCTGGACGAGGGCCGCTGGCAGCGCGCCGACGCCGAGGACGCCGTGCTCGGACGGATCTGCCGCGAGCACGGCCACGCGCTCACCCGCTACGCCGAGGCCCGGCTCACCCGCGCACGGCTCGATCGCACCGAGCCGTCGCCGACGATCGCGCTCGGCGTCACGCTCGACGCCCCGGCCGGGACCGTCGTCCACGCACCGTTCGCCGGCGAGCTGCGGCTGGTGGAGGGCGCCTGGCTGCTGCAGGGCGACACAGTCGGCCTCTGGCTGGACGGACTGTCCCGCCCGCTGACCACGGCCTCCGTCGAGCGCGGGGAGGCCATCGGCAGCGCCGTGCGGCTCACGGCGCAGCTCAGCCGGGTGCCCGGCTGGCGGCCTCCCGCGTTCGTGACTCCCGCGCTGCCGCCGGCGATGTGGAGCACGGTCTCCCCCGACCCGTCCGACCTCTTCGGCCTCGACCTGGCAGCGCCCTCCGCCGATCCGGCCGGGGTGCTGTCGCGCCGGGACTCGTCGTTCGCGCGCGTGCAGGAGCACTACTTCGCCGAGCCTCCGCTGATCGAGCGCGGCTGGCGGCACCACCTGTTCGACACCGGCGCGCAGAGCTACCTGGACATGGTCAACAACGTGACCCAGATCGGGCACGCGCACCCGCGGCTCGTGCGTGCCGTCCACGACCAGTGGGCGCTGCTCAACACGAACTCCCGCTTCCACTACGAGGAGCTCTCCCGGTTCACCGAGCGGCTGGCGGACGTCGCGCCCGACGGGCTGGACACCGTCTTCCTCGTCAACAGCGGCAGCGAGGCGGTCGACCTCGCCCTCCGGCTCGCGCAGGTGCACACCGGCCGGCGGACCATCCTGGCGGTGACGGAGGCCTACCACGGCTGGACAGTCGGCGCCGACGCCGTCTCGTCGTCGCTGGGCGACAACCCGCGCGCGCTGGAGACCCGGCCGGACTGGGTGGAGCTGATCGCCTCGCCGAACGTCTTCCACGGCCGGCACCGCGGGCTCGGCTCCGGGCCTGCTTACCTTGAGGAACTGGACGAGCAGCTCGCCGCCCTCGACGCTGCCGGTAGCGGCCTCGCGGGCTTCATCGCGGAGCCGGTCTTCGGCAACGCCGGCGGCCTGATGCTGCCCGACGGCTACCTCGCCGGAGTGTACGAGCGGGTGCGCGCCCGCGGCGGCGTCTGCATCGCCGACGAGGTGCAGGTCGGCTACGGCCGGCTCGGGCATTACTTCTGGGGCTCCGCGCAGCAGGGCGTCGTCCCGGACGTGATCACGGTGGCGAAGGCGATGGGCAACGGGCATCCGCTCGGCGCGGTCATCACCCGCCGGGAGATCGCCGAGTCGTTCGCGGCGGAGGGGTCGTTCTTCTCCTCCGCCGGCGGCAGCCCGGTCAGCTCGGTCGTCGGGCTGACGGTGCTCGACGTGATGCGCGACGAGCGGCTGCAGGAGAACGCGGCCGAGGTGGGCGACCACCTGGCCGCGCGGCTGCGGGCGCTCGGGGAGCCGCATCCGCTCGTCGGCGCGGTGCATGGGATGGGCCTGTACCTCGGCGTGGAGCTGGTGCGCGACCGGGAGACGCTGGAGCCGGCGACGGCCGAGGCCGCGCTGGTGTGCGAGCGGATGCTGCGGGAGGGCGCGATCGTGCAGCCCACCGGCGACGGCAAGAACGTGCTGAAGATCAAGCCGCCGCTCTGCATCACGCGCGAGAGCGCCGACCGGTTCGTGGACGCACTGGACCTGGTGCTGGCGACGATCTAGGCGCGCTCCGCTGCCTTCACGCTCGCCTTGACTGGTACCCCTAGTGGGTATAAAGTCGTCTTTATCGCCATACCCCCTCTGGGTATGCTCGCGGCGGAAGGATGAGACATGACGACCACGACGTTCCAGGTGACCGGGATGACCTGCGAGCACTGCGAGCGCGCGGTGACCGAAGAGGTGACCGCGATCGCCGCGGTGACCGGCGTCGACGTCTCGGCCGCGACGGGAGTCCTCACGGTCGAGTCCGCCTCCGCTGTCGACGACGCCGCCGTGCTCGCGGCCGTCGAGGAGGCCGGGTACAGCGCGGTCCGCTCCTGATGTCCTCCCCCGACGCCGCACACGCCCAGCCGCGGCTGGAGCTGCTGATCGGCGGAATGACCTGTGCGTCCTGCGCGGCCCGGGTGGAGAAGAAGCTCAACAAGCTGGACGGCGTGGAGGCGAGCGTCAACTACGCGACCGAGAAGGCGACGGTGTTCGCGCCCGCGGGATACGACACCGCGGCGCTGGTCGCGCAGGTGGAGAGCGCCGGGTACACGGCGGCTCTTCCGGCGCCTCCCGCAGCGGCCGACGGGGCGGACGGCGCACGCCCGGGCGATCCCGAACTCGCGTCGCTCCGCCGCCGCCTGATCGCGAGCACGGTCCTCGCCCTCCCCGTCGTGCTGCTCTCGATGATCCCGGCGCTGCAGTTCCCGGGGTGGCAGTGGGTCGCGCTCACGCTGGCGACGCCCGTGGTCGTGTGGGGCGCGTGGCCGTTCCACCGCGCCGCCGCCGTCAACCTGCGGCACGGGGCGGCGACGATGGACACGCTGGTCTCGCTCGGCGTCACCGCGGCGTTCGTGTGGTCGGTGTACGCGCTGCTCTTCGGCGGCGCGGGCGCGCCCGGCATGGCCGGCGCGGACCTGTACCTGGAGGTCGCCGCGGGCGTCACGGTCTTCGTGCTCGCCGGGCGATACCTCGAGAAACGCTCGAAGCGGCAGGCGGGGGCGGCGCTGCGCGCGCTGCTGGAGTCGGGCGCCAAGGAGGCGTCGGTGCTGCGCGACGGCGACGGTGCGGACGCGCCCCGCGAGGAGCGCATTCCGGTCGAGCGTCTGGTCGTCGGCGACGTCTTCGTCGTCCGCCCCGGCGAGCGGATCGCCACCGACGGCGTCGTGACCGACGGCTCCGGCGCGGTCGACGCGTCCATGCTGACCGGAGAGTCGGTCCCGGTGGAGGTCGGCCCCGGCGACGGCGTCGCGGGCGGCACGGTCAACGCCGGCGGCCGCCTGGTCGTGCGGGCGACGACGGTCGGCGCGGACACGAAGCTCGCGCAGATCGCACACCTGGTCGAGGACGCGCAGTCCGGCAAGGCCGCCGCGCAGCGCCTGGCCGACCGGATCAGCGGCGTCTTCGTCCCCGTGGTGATCGGGATCGCGCTCGTCACGCTGGTGGCGTGGCTGCTGCTCGGCGCGCCCGTGGAGGCCGCGTTCACCGCGGCGGTGGCCGTCCTCATCATCGCGTGCCCGTGCGCGCTGGGGCTTGCGACGCCCACAGCGCTGCTGGTCGGCACCGGGCGCGGGGCGCAGCTCGGCATCCTGATCACCGGGCCGGAGGTGCTGGAGGCGACGCGGCGCGTGGACACGGTGCTGCTGGACAAGACCGGGACGGTGACCACCGGTCGGATGACGCTGCTGGAGGTCACGGTGGCGGACACGGCGGCGGACGGCGACCGTGCCGAGGTGCTCCGCCGCGCGGGCGCCGTCGAGGACGCCTCCGAGCACCCGATCGCCCGTGCGATCGCCGACGCCGCCCGCGAAGCCGGTCCGGTGCCCGCCGCGACGGCCTTCCGCACCGACGGCGGCCTCGGCGTCTCGGGAACGGTCGAAGGTGAGCGCGTCGTGGTCGGGCGCGCGTCGTTCGTGGCGGCGGCCGGGATGCCGCTCGGCCCCGGCCTCCAGCGTGCGGTCGCCGACGCGGAGGCCTCCGGCGCGACCGCAGTGCTGGTCGGCTGGGGCGACCGCGCCCGGGCCGTGCTCGCGGTGGCCGACGCCGTGGCGCCGCACAGCGCGGAGGCCGTCCGCCGGCTGGCGCGGCTCGGGCTCTCGCCGGTGCTGCTGACCGGCGACAACGAGACCGTCGCGCGCCGGGTCGCTCAGGAGGTCGGGATCCGCGAAGTGATCGCGGGCGTCCTCCCGGCGGAGAAGGCGGAGGTGGTCCGGCGCCTCCAGTCCGAGGGGCGGCGCGTGGCGATGGTCGGCGACGGCGTCAACGACGCGGCGGCGCTCGCCGCGGCCGACCTGGGACTGGCGATGGGCACCGGCACGGACGCCGCCATCCAGGCCGCCGACCTCACGCTGGTGCGCGGCGACCTGAGAGCCGCGGCCGACGCCGTGCGGCTCTCCCGGCGTACGCTGGCAACCATCCGCGGGAACCTCTTCTGGGCGTTCGCGTACAACCTCGCGGCGCTGCCGCTGGCGGCGTTCGGCCTGCTGAACCCGATGATCGCCGGCGCCGCGATGGCGTTCTCGAGCGTCTTCGTCGTGACCAACAGCCTGCGGCTGCGCACCTTCCAGCCGGAGGGCGGCGCCGGGGAGCGGAGGAGCTCGTGAGCCACACCGAACACGGCTCGATGTCGCACGACCACGCCGCCTCGGCAGGCCAGGCCGACCACTCCGGGCACGACCATTCGGCCCACGAGCACGCCGCCCACGAGCACGCCGCCCACGACCACTCCGCTCACGACCACTCCGGCCACGTCGCCGCCTTCCGCCGGCTCTTCTGGATCAACCTGGTCCTCGCGATCCCCGTCGTCGCCTTCTCGCCGATGTTCGCCATGATCCTCGGCTACCCCCTCCCCGACACCGCCTGGCTGTCCTGGGTCTCGCCCGTGCTCGGCACCGTCATGTTCGTCTGGGGCGGGCGGCCGTTCCTGACCGGCGCCGTGTCCGAGCTGCGTGCACGGCAGCCCGGGATGATGCTGCTCATCGCCCTCGCCATCACCGTCGCGTTCGCCGCGTCGTGGGGCGCGACCCTCGGCCTCCTGGATCACCGGCTCGACTTCTGGTGGGAGCTCGCCCTCCTCATCGTCATCATGCTGCTCGGTCACTGGATCGAGATGCGCTCGCTCGCCCAGACCACCTCCGCCCTCGACTCGCTCGCCGCCCTCCTGCCCGACGAGGCGGAGAGGCTGGAGGGCGAGAGCGCCGTCGTCGTCTCCCCCGCCGACCTCGCCGTGGGCGACGTCGTACTGGTGCGGCCGGGTGGCCGTGTCCCGGCCGACGGGCGCGTGGTGTCCGGCGCCGCACAGGTGGACGAGTCCATGATCACCGGCGAGTCGCGTCCCGTCTCCCGGGCCGAGGGCGACCCGGTCGTCGCGGGGACGGTCGCGACCGACTCCGCCCTCCGCGTGCGGGTGACCGCCGTGGGGGACGACACCGCGCTGGCGGGGATCCGGCGGCTCGTCGCCGACGCCCAGAACTCGTCCTCGCGCGCCCAGCGGATCGCCGACCGCGCCGCCGGCTGGCTGTTCTGGTTCGCTCTCGGCTCCGCGGCGATCACCGCGGTGGTCTGGACCGCGATCGGCCTCCCCGACGACGCGGTCGTGCGCGCCATCACGGTGCTCGTGATCGCCTGCCCGCACGCGCTCGGCCTCGCCATTCCGCTCGTCGTCTCGATCGCGACGGAACGGGCGGCGCGCGGCGGCGTCCTGGTGAAGGACCGCCTGGCGCTGGAGACCATGCGCACGGTCGACACGGTGCTGTACGACAAGACCGGAACGCTGACGAAGGGCGAGCCGGCCGTCACGGGCGTGGACGCGGACGGCGACGACGACCGCGTGCTCGCCCTCGCTGCCGCCGCGGAGTCGGACTCCGAGCACCCGCTCGCCCGGGCGATCGTGGCCGCCGCGTCGGCCCGCGGCCTGGTGGTGCCCGCGGCGAGCGATTTCCTGTCCTCCCCCGCGGTCGGCGTGGCGGCCACGGTCGACGGGCAGCGGGTGGAGGTCGGCGGGCCGGCGTTGCTGGAGGTGCGCGGCGCCGCCGAGCGGCCGATCGCCGCGACCTGGCGGAGCGAAGGCGCGATCATCCTGCACGTGCTGGTCGACGGGCGCACGGCCGGGGCGCTGCGGCTCGCCGACGAGGTCCGGCCGGAGTCGCGGCAGGCCGTGGCGGCGCTTCGGGAGCGGGGCATCCAGGTCGTCATGATCACCGGCGACGCGGAGGCCGTGGCCGCGTCGGTCGCCGGCGAGCTGGGGATCGACCGCTGGTTCGCGGGCGTCCGGCCGGAGGACAAGGAATCGACCGTCGCCGCCCTCCAGGCCGAGGGCCGCACCGTCGCGATGGTCGGCGACGGCGTGAACGACGCCCCCGCGCTGGCGCGAGCGGACGTCGGCATCGCGATCGGCGCCGGCACGGACGTCGCCATCGCCTCGGCCGGGGTCATCCTGGCCAGCGACGACCCGCGCTCGGTGCTGTCGGTGATCCGGCTGTCGCAGGCGAGCTACCGCAAGATGCGACAGAACCTGTGGTGGGCAGCGGGCTACAACCTGCTCTCGGTCCCGCTCGCGGCCGGCGTGCTGGCGGCGATCGGGTTCGTGCTGCCGATGTCGGTTGGCGCGATCCTGATGTCGCTGTCGACCATCGTCGTGGCGCTCAACGCGCAGCTCCTCCGCCGACTCGACCTCCGCCCCGAGTCCCTCTGAGAGCACCCGCGCCGACGCTCAGGGGCGGCGGAGCGCGTTGGCCGCGGCGCGCGCGATCGCGGCGGCGACCGCGTCGAGCGCCGCCGAGTGCAGCGACCACTGCTGCCAGTAGAGCGGGACATCCACCGCACCGGCCGGATCCAGCACCACGAGCCGGCCGTCGGCCACGAGCGGGTCGGCCTGGAGGTCGGGCACCATCCCCCACCCCAGCCCGAGCACCGCGGCTCCGGCGAACTCCGTGGACGCCGGGACGAAGTGCTGCGGAGGCCGCGCTCCCGGCGCGAGCGCGTCGAGGTACCGGTCCTGGAGGGCGTCCTTGCGGTTGTAGATCAGCATCGGCGCGAGCGCCGCGTGCTCGGCCGTCCAGCCGTCCGGGCACCACCGCGCGACGAACCCCGGGCTCGCCAGCGGGCGGTAGCGCATCGTCCCCAGGGCGGTGACCGTGCAGCCCTGCACCGGCTCCGCGTCGGAGCCGATCGCCGCCATCGCCGTCCCGTCGCGCAGGCGGTCGATGGTGTGCTCCTGGTCGTCGAGCGTGATGTCGAAGACCGCACCGGGGACCGTCGCCAGCGCGGGCAGCACCCAGGTCGCGAGGGAGTCCGCGTTGACCACCAGCGGGATCGCGGTCGCGGCCGCACCGTCGCCGCCCTCCAACTCTGCCGCCGCCTCCGCCTCCAGCAGCGCCACCTGGCGGGCGAGCCGTAGCAGCACGGCGCCGGCCTCCGTCGCCTGGACGGGCTTGCTGCGCCGCACCAGCACGCGGCCGCTCTGCTCTTCCAGCGCCTTGATCCGCTGGCTCACGGCCGAGGGCGTGATGTGGAGGGCCGCGGCGGCACGGTCGAACGTGCCGTGGTCGATCACCGCGGCCAGGGTGCGGAGCTGGTCGGTCGAAGCATCCATCGACAGCAATGCTAATGGTCCATAAGAAAATCAAGCTGTACTGAATGGCCGCTGGTGCCTATCGTCGAATGGTGCTCTCCGTCTACCTCACCGGCCTCGGCTCCGCCGCCGCCCTCATCGTCGCCATCGGCGCGCAGAACGCGTTCGTCCTCCGCCAGGGGCTCCGCCGCGAGCACGTCCCGGCGGTCGTCGCGATCTGCGTCGCGAGCGACGCGATCCTGATCGCGGCGGGCGTCGCCGGCATCGGCACGCTGGTGAAGGCGGCCCCGCTCGCGCTCACCATCGTGCGCTGGGCCGGGTTCGCGTTCCTGGTCGGCTACGCGGTGTTCGCCGCCGTGCGCGCTGTCCGGCCGAGCACGCTGACGGCCGCGACCTCGGGAGGCGGTACGCTCGCCGCCGCGATCGGCACCTGCCTGGCGATCACCTGGCTCAACCCGCACGTGTACCTCGACACGGTGCTCCTGCTGGGCTCGCTGTCGGCGACGCACGGCGACCCCGGGCGCTGGGTTTTCGGCGCGGGGGCGGCGACGGCGAGCCTGCTCTGGTTCGTGCTGCTCGGGTTCGGCGCGCGGGTGGCCGCTCCGGTGTTCGCCCGGCCGGCGGCGTGGCGCGTGCTGGACGCGGGGATCGCGGTGCTGATGCTGGTGCTCGCGGTGATGCTGGTGGTGTGAGTGCCCGACAACGAAAAAGGACCGCCATTCCTGGCGGTCCTTTTTCCGTGTGGTGGAGCTAAGGAGATTCGAACTCCTGACCTCTTCGATGCGAACGAAGCGCGCTACCAACTGCGCCATAGCCCCGGGGGATTGCTTAGAAACAATAGCACCCTCGCCGTGCCGAGTCGAAATCGAGCCGGGCTCAGCTCGCGGCGCGGCGGCGGCGGAGGACGGCGTCCAAGTCGAGCGCGCCGTCGTCGACCGAGCCGACGATCCCCATGCTCGAGTACACGCTCGGGACGGCCTCCACGACCGCAGCCGGGCGCGACGCGACGGAGGCCGCCACGGTCTCCTGCGCCACCGCCACCGGGCGCAGCAGGACCGGCGCGGGCACCGCGGGAGCGGCCTCGGCGACGGCGGTCGCCTTCCGCTCGAACTCGGCTCGGGCGGACGCGCGGCGCAGCTCGGCGGCGGCGTCCACCGACGCCATCGCCGCGGCGGCGACGGTTCCGGGCGACAGGTGCAGCGGCTTCGGCAGCGGCTGCGGGGTCCAGCTCTGGCGCAGGGCCTCCTGCACCGGGAGGTCGTGCTTGGCGTCGTCGTACAGCGCGGGCGACGCCGGCGCTGCCGGGATGAACGGCACGGGCGCGGGCATGGCGTTAGCCGCGCGGGACAGCCGGCTCAGCATCCCGAGGGCGGCCACCGTGACGGCGGCGGACGCGGCGGGCAGCAGCCAGGCGCCGGTCGCGACCAGGAGTGCGGCGCCGGAGGCGACACCCACCAGCCCGGCGACCAGCGCAAGGGTGCAGATGGCGCGGGAACGGCGCAGCCGGCGGCGGCGCTGCGGCGAGAGCACCGGGCGGGCGTTCCGCGCCGAGAGGACGCTGGCCCGCTGGGCCGCTGCCGCGCGGGAGGCGCGCTCCAGGGCGATGGCCTCGGCGGCGGCGCGCTCGGCCTCCTCCGCGGCCTGCCGGCGCTCCTCGGCGACGGCCAGCTCGCGACGGGCGTGCGCCGCGGCCTCCGCGCGCGCGGTGGCCAGCCGTCTCTCCTCCGCCTTGCGGAGGATCCGCTGCTGCTCCGCGACCGTCTTGGCGGTCGCCTCCATGCGGACCTCGTCCGGAAGCTCACTCGTCTCGGCGAGGATGCGGAGCGTCTGCTGCAGCCGCACCGCGTTGCGCTCCGTCGCCAGGTACTCGCGGCGACGCAGCCACACCGGGACGAGGTAGGCCAGCCAGAGGGCGGCCGCGATGGCGACGACGACCCCTCCGCCCATCACATCCCCAGTCATGCCTCTACGGTAGGGGTCGGCAGGGCGGCGCCCCGGTCAGCGCCGGGGTGTGTCTTCGATGGAGAGGACTCTCAGCGGGCTTACGACCGGCGTGCAGCGCGCTCAGGAGCAGGCAGCGCTCAGTGCCGCCGGGCCACCGGCAGCGGGATGGCCGCCGCCGCCCGATCCTCCGCGGTCACCGTGGCGGCCTCCTCCGGCGCCTCGCCGTCCATCCAGCGCCGCAGCACGCCCTGCTGCAGTTCCTCGGACACCAGCCCGAAGCAGTAGTGGTCGCGCCAGTCGCCGTTGATGTGGATGTAGCGCCGGCGCAGCCCCTCATAGCGGAAGCCGAGCTTCTCGACCACGCGGAGGCTCGGGGCGTTCTCCGGGCGGATGCAGATCTCCATGCGGTGCAGGCCGAGCTGGAAGAAGCAGTAGTCGGTCGCCAGTGCCACCGCGGTCGGCGTGATGTTGCGGCCGGCGAACTCCTCCGCGATCCAGTATCCGATCGTGGCGCTGGAGAGCGAGCCGTAGGTGACCGACGAGACGTTGAGCTGCCCGGCGAGCCGGCCGTCGTACTCCACGACGAACGGGAGGCCGTGCCCGGCCCTGGCGTTCGCGAGCAGGGAGCGGATGCTCGCGCGGGTGTCGAACGCGCCGGGCGCGTACGGGCTGGTGGCCTCCCACTGCCGCAGCCAGGACCGGTTGTCGAGCAGCGAGCGCTCCAGGTTGCGGGCGTCCCGCAGGCGGATCGGTCGCAGCACGATGCGTCCCTCGCTCAGCGTGGGGATGACGAACGCCACGGCGTCCTCCTTCTGCGGCGACCTCGCGCCGCAGATACGACGTTAGCGGTTGACGTCCTCCGGCGCGTCAGCCGCGTCGGTCGGCATCTCCTCGATGATCTCGCGCGGCGCGTCGTGGAGGCCGTCGGCGAACTCCTTCAGCCACGGCCGCAGCTCCGGGCCGAGGTCCTCGCGGTCGACCGCGAGCTGCACGATCGCCTTGATGTAGTCGAGCCGGTCGCCGGTGTCGTAGCGGCGGCCGCGGAACACGACGCCGTACACGCCGCCCGTCCAGTCCGGCGCCTCGGCCATCGACTGGAGGGCGTCGGTGAGCTGGATCTCGCCGCCGCGGCCCGGCTCGGTGCGCTCGAGCACGTCGAAGACCTCCGGGCGCAGCACGTAGCGGCCGATGATCGCGTAGTTGGAGGGTGCCTTGTCGGCGTCGGGCTTCTCGACCAGGCCGGTGATGCGCACCACGTCGTCGTCGCCGGTCTCCTCGATCGCGGCAGCGCCGTAGAGGTGGATGGACTCGCTCGGCACCTCCATCAGCGCGATGACGGTGGCGTTGTAGCGCTGCTGGACCTCCAGCATGTGCTGCAGGAGGTCGTCGCGGGAGTCGATGATGTCGTCGCCGAGCAGCACCGCGAACGGCTCGCGCCCCACGTGCATCTTGGCCCGCAGCACCGCGTGGCCGAGGCCCTTCGGGTCGCCCTGGCGGACGTAGTGGAGGTCGGCGAGCGAGGTCGAGTAGTTGACCTTCTCGAGCCGGTCGGTGTCGCCCTTCTTCTCGAGCGTGTCCTCCAGCTCGGCGTTGCGGTCGAAGTGGTTCTCGAGCGCGTTCTTGTTGCGCCCGGTCACCATCAGCACGTCGTGCAGCCCGGCGGCGACGGCCTCCTCGACCACGTACTGGATGGCCGGCTTGTCGACGACCGGCAGCATCTCTTTCGGCATCGCCTTGGTGGCCGGGAGGAACCGGGTGCCGAGGCCTGCTGCTGGGATCACTGCTTTCGTCACGTGAGTAGCCATACCGAGCACACTATCCGCATTTCGATCGGGCTCCCGGGGGGATCTTCTAGGATTGCGCTATGGAGACCGACACCGCAGCCCATCGCAAGCGCGCACTGCGCGCCGAGCTGCGCGAGCGCCGGCAGAACCTCACGAGCACCGAAAGACAGGCCGCGACGGCCGGAATCACCCGGAACTTGGTCGACCTGACGACGGACCTCTCGGCCCGTTCCGTGGCCTGCTACCTGTCGACCACGATCGAGCCGGACACCCGCCCGTTCGTCAACTGGGCGGTCGCGCAAGGGCTGCGCGTGCTGCTCCCGATCTCCCGCGAGGACGGCCTCCTCGACTGGACCACCGGCGACGGTGAGACCGAGACCGAGGGCCTCTACGGGATGCCGGAAGCCGTCGGCGAGCTGCTCGGGCCGATCGCGATCAACGACGTCGACCTCATCCTCGTCCCCGCGGCCGCGGTGGACGCGACCGGGATGCGGATGGGCTGGGGTCGCGGCTATTTCGACAAGACGCTCGGCAGCATGGAAAAATGTCCCCCGGTGTACGCCGTCGTCTTCGACGGCGAGCTCGTGGACGAAGTCCCGCGCGAGCGGCACGACCAGCCGGTCGACGGCGCTGTCACCCCGACCCGCATCGTCCAGTTCTCCTGACAACACGACACGGAAGCTCATGCCCACCTACTCCTACTCGTGCCGCGACTGCGGCCACGCCTTCGACATCCACCAGGCGTTCACCGACGACGCGCTCACGGTCTGCCCGAATTGCGGCGGAACGCTGCGCAAGGTGTTCGGCACGGTCGGAGTGACGTTCAACGGGTCCGGGTTCTACCGGACGGACTCGCGCGGTGGGACGAAGACGGCGGGAGGGTCGTCGACGTCGTCCTCGTCGGGCGCGTCGTCCTCGTCAGCCTCGGGGTCGTCGTCCTCGTCGTCGGGTTCGTCGGGTTCGTCGGGCTCTTCCTCCGGTTCGTCGGGCTCCGGCTCGTCGGCCGCCTCGGGCTCCGCTGCCTGATCCCGCGCCCACCCGGGCGCACAGCACCACCAGTTCCATCCACCTGGCGAAAGGACCGGTCTTGCTCAAAGGCTTCCGAGAGTTCATCCTCCGTGGGAACGTGCTCGACCTGGCGGTCGCGGTCGTCATCGGCGCCGCGTTCACCGCGGTCGTCACTGCGATCGTGACGAACCTGATCAACCCCGTGATCAGCGCGTTCTTCAAGCAGAGCGACCTCAGCCACGCGATGGTGGTGACCATCAACGGGTCGAGCATCAAGTTCGGCGCGATCCTCGGCGCGCTCATCAACTTCCTGATCGTCGCCGTGGTGGTCTACTTCGTCTTCGTCTTCCCGATCAACAAGATCAAGGAACGGGCGGACCGCCTGCGCAAGAAGGGCGTCGTGCAGCCGGACGCCCCGGTCACCGACCTCGACCTGCTCACCGAGATCCGCGACCTCCTGAAGGCGCAGCAGGCGCCGCCGTCGGCGAACACGGGCCGGCACGCCGACCCGCTGCCCTAAGGCGCGCCCGGTCAGTAGTGCGGCGGCACGTCCCGCCGGAGCTGCTCGTCGTTCGGCGACCACGAGCCCTCCTCGCGGTCCCGCTCCGGGACGCGCGGCTCAGGGTCGGCGCCGGGCGCGCCGGCGCGCTGCACGCGGCGGGAGCGGCGCGCGGGGCGTTCGGGGTCGGGCTTGTCGCTCACCCCTCCAGCGTAACCGCGCCTACCCCGGGCATTCCCCAACGCCACATTCGTGACGAATGTCGCGTATCGCGCCGTCATTCCCGACATTCATCACAAATGTCTCGAAGTTATGAAACGCACATTCAGCGCAAATGGCGCGAATGAGGGCGCCAAACGCGACATTCGGCGCGAATCGGGGCGGCGCTGGGCGACGGTCAGAGCGACGGCAGCACGATCGGCGCCGTCTCCGTGCTCGCCTCGTCGTCGGCACCGATGAGGCGGGCGATGCGGGAGGAGACGGCCTCCGGGTCGGCGAAGAGCTCGAAGCTGTGCACGCGGAGGTAGTGCCAGCCGAGGCGGCGCAGCACGTCCGGGCGCAGCCGGAGCGACTCGCGGAGGCTGCCGCGGTTCACGTCGTCGTCCGTCTCGACCACGACGGCGCGGCCCTCGTTCGACGCCACCAGCGTGAGCTTGCCGCGGTAGCCGATCTGCACGTCCAGGCCACGGCGCGCCAGGCGCTTGGCGAGGTCCACGACCATCGGGTCGGCGTCCGGGCTCAGGTACTCGGGCGCGGCGGCCTGGAGCTGGTCGGCCTCCCCCAGCACCTGGGCGAGCGCGGCGATGCCGTGGCGCATACGGGACTCGTCGATGTCGTCGGGGCGGAAGCAGGAGACGATGTCCATGCCGCGGCGGGCGCGGGTCATCCCCACCGCGAGCAGGCGGTCGCCGCCCGGCTCGGCGAGGGCGCCGAAGTTGGACAGCAGGCGGCCGTGCGGGGTGCGGCCGTAGCCGATCGAGAAGATCACCCGGTCACGGCTCTGGGCGACCGACTGTTCCAGCGTGACGACCGAGAACGGCTCCGGCCGGTCGCCGAGGATGAAGTCGGCCAGCTCGGTCCGCTTGGCGAACGCGGACAGCACGGCCTGGTTGACGCGGACCGCGTGGCGTTCGCTCGCGGTGATGACCATGAGGGACTCGCGCGGCCGCTCGGTCGCGTGCCGAAGCACGAGCTCGACCACCTTCGCCACCTCGGCGTCGGTGCTCTCCACGGCTCCGGTGTCGGTGTCGGGCATGCCCTGACCGCCGGTGACGTAGTGGAGGGCGAGGCTGCCGTGCCCGAGGTAGGTGCCGGCCCACGGCAGGGAGTCGATGTTGCCGCCGTAGAACCGGCGGTTGACCAGTTCGGCCAGGTCTTCGCCGCCGGCCCGGTAGCTGCGCGCCAGCGTGTAGACGGGCAGCAGCTCGGAGAGCCGGGCGAGGGCGGAGTCTGCGTGCAGGGAGTCCACGTCGGCGGCCTCCACCGTCGTGCCGTACTCGTGCACGCCCACATCGAAGCGCGAGGGCGTCTGAGTCACGGGGTCGCCGAAGGCGACCACCTGGCGGGCCCGGCGGAGCGCGGGGATGTTCTCGGCGAGGGTGGAGGCGCCGGCGTCGATGAGCACGACGGTGTCGAACGCGACCTCCTTGTCGATGGCGGGGACCTCGTACGGCGAGACCAGCCAGACCGGGGCGAGCGGGCGGGCGAGGTGCGGTGCGGCCGCGTTGAGCGTCGCCGCGGTGGGCGCGCTCGTGGTCAGCAGCTTCTTGAGCGCCTTGGCCTCCTCGGGCCAGTCGACGATGCCGATCTTCCAGGTCTCGGCGAGCATCCACGCGAGCTGCTTGCCGGTGGCGGAGGCGTGGGCCTCGTCCACCAGGCGGAAGTCGGCCTCCAGCCGGTCGAGCACGCTCGTGTTGCCGCTGAGCAGGGCGCGGTCGGCGGAGAGCAGCGCCTCCAGCACCGACTGCCACCAGGCGAGTTCGAGTTCGGCGCTGACCTGCGACTCCGGCACGTGCCGGACCGACAGGTCGGACAGCAGCGGGTCCAGCCCGCGGTCGCGGAGCTGGCCGAGCAGCGCGGTGCGCTCCTGCAGGTTGGCGAGCACCTCGGACTCGGCCGCGAGGCCGGCGACCTGGCGGGTGAGCTCCTCGATCGGCAGCACCGAGAGGGACTGCGGGGTGCCGGTGCGGCGCAACGGGATGTCGAGGCGCGCCAGGTCCTCCGCGACGCGCTGGTAGGCGACCTGCACGTCCGCGATGCCGACCGGCACCTCGGGCACGACGCCGGCGACGGCGAAGCGGTTCCAGAGGATGCGCTGCTGCTGGATGCGCCGCAGGGCCTCGTTCAGGTCGGTGACGTGCACGCCGGGGCGCACGTACTCCAGGGCGAGCTTGCGCAGCCGGCGGCGGTTCGCGCCGGACATCGCGGGCGCCTCGCGGCGGGAGGAGGTGGCGGCGATCAGCTCGGCGATCGACCGGTCGAACACGTTCGGCGTGAAGCGGTCGAGGGTCTCCCGGATATCGAGCAGCAGGCGCAGGTAGACGCCGAGCTCGGAGATCGACTCGAACGGCCGCATCCGGGTCTGCCCGATCAGCGCCTTGGCGCGGTCGAGCAGGCGGGGCAGCTCGGCGCGGCTGAGCTTCTTGGCGAGGTCGTGGGCGGCCTTGCCCTCCTCGGTGGTGCCGAAGGAGGCGCCGTACCAGGGCGAGTCGTTGGGGCCGTAGCGGAACTCCCCGAGCCGGGCGGCGCGGATCAGCGCGTCTGCCGCGGCGTCGCGTCCGGTGGCGAGCGCTTCGATGGAGGCCCGGCTGAGGCGCGCGGTCGTGGCCGGCGGCGTGGGCAGCAGGGCGAGCCGGGACAGCTCGCGCAGCGCGTCGAGCACCGAGACGTGCAGCACCGGGTCGCGGCGGGCGAGCGCCGCGCGGTAGTCCAACAGCACCTTGCGCAGGCGCACGAGCGCGTCGTCCACGTCGGTGACGCGCGGCTGCTCGGCCTTCTCGTTGCGGCCGATGGACTGGATGAGGTCGCGGCGGAGGCTCCGCGGCGTGACCGCGACGCCGGGCAGGCCGACCTTCGCGAAGCGCTGGGCGATGTCCTCCAGGCTGGAGCGCCGAGGTCCGACGACCAGGACGCGCTTGTGCTGGGCGACCAGGGCGCCGACCGCGTTCACGACCGTCTGGGTGCCGCCGGTGCCCGGCAGGGTCTTCACGACGAGGGAGTTGCCCGCGGCGATCTGCGCGACGACGTTCTCCTGCGCCTCGTCGGCGTCGAGCAGGAGGGAGTCGGTGGCCGGCGGTCGCTCGTCCTGGCGGACGGGCTGGGCCGGGCTGAAGGCGCTCTCGATCGTGCTGCGCGCGGTCGGGTTGCCGGCCAGGGCGTCCAGCAGCGTGGTGTCCAGGTCGTCGGCCTCGGCGCGGAGCGCGGGCGCGACGTCCACGAACGACGACACCACCAGGCGCGGCTGGACGTTGAACCAGGGCAGGTGCGAGGTGAGGCCGCGCAGGCGGTCGATCACCGGCTGCGGCTTGAACGCTCCGTTGTCGAGGGCGAGGGCCACGAACGCGCTCGCGTCGAGCGTGATCTGGAACTGCTCGGCCAGGGCACGGGACAGCTCGGGGTTGAGGAACGGCTGGCCCTTGAGCTTCAGCTCGAAGTCCCGGCCGTAGCGGCGGATGGCCATCGGGCGCAGCAGGATCGGCGCCATGAACTCGTCGGTGCCGTGCCGCCACTGGGCGAGCCCGATCGCAAGATGTACGGATTCGATTCCGCGCACCGAGCGCAGCTCGATCCCTTTCGCCGTGATCGCGTTGGCCGCCGCCCGCGCGGTGCGCAGGGCGAGCTCGTCGCGGATCAGGCTGGAGAGCAGCGTGGACTGCCCGGTGATGAACTGCGGGAGGCCGCCCGGATGCGTGGTGCTCAACTCGATGCGCGTCCGCGGGCTGTCCTCGAAGTGCAGCAACGGCGAGTCGCCGCCGATCGCAGCGATCTCCTCGCGCCAGCGCGCCCACACGTGGTCGGCGATGTTGCCGGCCGTGAGACCGGCCTCGCCGAGGCTGAGCGAGTGCGGCGACGTGGCGTTGGCGGCCGGGCGCAGGGCATCGCCCTCGGGCACGTCGGACGTCATGTCGTCGTCGTCCTCGCTTTTCCTATCCAGTCGCCACACACGGACACCCTACGTGCCGATCCGCGAAACGTCTGGCATTCGGCCGGGTTTCGCGTCAAGTCGCAGGTCGGGAGGAGGTTGCCTGAGAGGTTGCACGGGAGGCGGCGCCCTCGGGCACGGCCTCCCGCCCACCGCGGCCGCCGCCGAGGAACACCAGCCCGATCACGCCGCAGAGGAGATAGAGGGAGGCCTGCGCGTCGAGCACGTGCACCGCCCCGACCGACGACGCGATGAGGCCGGCCACCAGCAGCCCGACCCCCTGCGCGGCGCCGGAGATCGTCCGCACGGCCGCGATCACCCGGCCGAGCGCGGCCCGTGGCGTCACCGTCTGCACGAGCGTGATCTCGCCGGTCTCGGTCGCGACGGCCGGCAGCCCCATCGCGATGAACAGGCCCGCGTAGACCCAGACGGCGGTGGTGACGGGCGCCAGGTTCCAGGTCAGCAGCGAGAGCGCGCCGAACACCAGGTAGCCGACGCCGATCAGCCACCGGGGCGCGACCCGGCGCACGAGGAGCCCGGTGAGCAGACCTCCGAGCACGCCGCCGATCGCCTGCACGCCGCGCAGGATGCCGACCTCGGTGTCACCGGCGTGCAGGTTCCCTGTCACATAGACGATGAAGAGGACGAGGAAGACACCTTGGGCGACGCTGCCGATCACGGCGATCACGGCGACGGTCGCCAGCTCGCGGCTGCGGACGATGGTGGCCATCCCCTCCACCCACTCCCGCAGCAGCCGCCGCTCGACCGCGGGGGCGGACTCCTCCCCCGGCTCCGGGACCCGCGGCGCCAGCGGACGTGTGAGGGCGACGAGCAGGGCGGTCACGCCGAACGACACCGCGTCCACGATCACGACGCCCGGGAGGCCGGACACGGCGAACGCGAGACCGCCGAGCGGCGAGCCGACCAGCCGGGCCAGGTTGTCGCTGATCGCCAGCAGCGCGTTGCCGCGGCCGAGCTCGTTCGGTTGCAGCAGGCGCGGCACCATCGACTGGCGCGCCGGGTTCATCACGGCCCCGAGGCAGGCCTGAACCGCCGCGACGGCGTAGACGATGCCCATCCGGTCGGGCCCGGCGGCGAGCAGCGGCAGCAGTGCGAGCCCCTGGATCAACGCGATGACGATCATGGTGCGCCGCGGGTCCCAGCGGTCGACCAGCACGCCGAGGAAGGTGCCGGCGAGCAGCATCGGGATCAGCTCGGCCAGGAACACGGTGGAGGCGCCGAGCGCCGAGCCGGTCGCCGAGAATGCGAACAGCGGCAGGGCGATCATCAGCAGCCAGTCGCCGGTGTCGGAAACGAGGCCGGCCGACCAGATCAGGCCGTAGTCGCGGCGGAGGAGCGGCGAGCGGGTCATGACTCGTCCTTCCCGGGTGAGGCGAGCGGTTCGTCCGGGTGCCGGAAGGCGTTGAGGCCCAGCACGACCACCGCACTGTCGTCGGGCGCGTCCGAGCGGGTGAGCGCGATGAACGGGCGGATGAGCGCGTCCAGCCGCTCCCCCAGCTCGCGGAGCTCGTCGGGCGCGATCCGCAGCGCGTAGCCGGAGAGGATGCTCGCCTCCCGCCACTCGGGCGGCACGCTGTCGCGCTGCGCGATCGAGCGGTGCAGGCGGGCGGCGTCCTCGTCGATCTGATGGTCGGCGAAGAACCGCTCGACGGTGTCGACGCCGAACTGCATGGCCGGGTCCTCGGTGCGGCCGAGCGTAAGGCCGGTGGCGGTCGACTGCCACGGGCGCTCGCGGCCGTCCTCGGCCTCCACGCGCTCCACGAGCCCGAACTTGGCGAGGGCGCGCAGGTGATAGCTGCAGTTGGAGGGCGTGGAGCCGACCGCCTCGGCGCACTCGCTCGCCGTGCTCGCGCCGAACGACATCAGGTGGTCGAGCAGCGCGAGCCGCAGCGGGTGCGCGAGCGCCCGGAGCGCCCGCGGATCGGTGACCGTGCGGCGATCCTCGCGCCGGCCTCCGCCGGTTCGTCCGTCCGATGTGAAAGACATGTTTCAGATTGTGCGCGCTCGGTTCTTTCACGTCAAGTCGGGTCGATCGGCGTGGCGCGGGAATGATGGCGGTGACCGGCTGTTGTTCACAGGGATGAACGAAATCTCCCGGGCAAGCGTCGGCTTCCGTTCCGAGCGCGGACCGATCCTGATCGCACTCATGCTCACGACCGGACTGGTCGCCATCGACGCGACCATCCTCGCCACCGCTGTCCCCTCGATCGTCCGCGACCTGGGCGGCTTCGCTTCGTTCCCGTGGCTGTTCTCCATCTACCTGCTGGCGCAGGCGGTCTCGGTGCCGGTCTACGCCAAGCTGTCCGACACGCTCGGGCGCAAGCCGATCGTCCTGGCCGGCATCGGCCTGTTCTTCCTCGGCTCGGTGCTCTGCGGATTCGCGTGGAGCATGCCGGCGCTCATCGCCTTCCGCGCGCTGCAGGGCCTCGGCGCCGGCGCCATCCAGCCGATGTCGATGACCATCGCCGGAGACATCTACACGGTGGCCGAGCGCGCCAAGACGCAGGGCTACCTCGCGAGCGTGTGGGCGATCTCCTCGGTCGTCGGCCCGACCCTCGGCGGCCTGTTCTCGCAGTTCTTGTCGTGGCGGTGGATCTTCTTCGTCAACGTGCCGCTCTGCATCCTGGCGGCGTGGATGCTGATCCGCAGCTTCCACGAGAGCATCGAGCCGAAGAAGCACCGCATCGACTACGCGGGCTCCGTGCTGCTGACCGCCGGGATGTCGCTGCTCATCCTCGCCGTACTGGAGGGCGGCCAGGCCTGGGCGTGGGACTCGGTGTGGAGCATCGGCGCCTTCGCCCTCGGCGCCCTGCTGCTGGTCGCGTTCGCCCTCGCGGAGCGCCGCGCGGCCGAGCCCGTGATGCCGCTCTGGGTGCTGTCCCGGCGGCTGCTGCTCACGACCACGCTCATCTCGCTGGGCATCGGTGCCATCCTGATCGGCCTCACCTCCTACGTGCCGACGTACCTGGAGTCCACGGTCGGCGCGCCGCCGTTGGTGGCCGGTCTCGCGGTCGCGGCGCTGACGCTCGGCTGGCCGATCGCGGCGAGCATCTCCGGACGGTTCTACCTCCGGATCGGTTTCCGCAGCACCGCCCTGCTCGGCACGAGCATCGCGATTGTGGGGACCATCATCCTGGCGGCGACGAGCGTGCACCCGAGCGTGCTGTTCGTGGCGGTGAGCTGCTTCGTCGTGGGGCTCGGGATGGGCCTGGTCGCGACACCGACGCTGATCGCGGCGCAGTCCAGCGTCGCCTGGAGCGAGCGCGGCGTGGTCACCGGCACCAATATGTTCGCGCGGTCGATCGGCAGCGCGGTGGGCGTGGCGGTCTTCGGCGCGATCGCGAACGCGATCATCCTCTCGAGCGCGGGCGGGGCGCACTCGCCCGTGGCCGTGCAGGGGGCGTCGACCGCGGTGTTCACGGCCGTGGCCGTGGTCGCCGCGCTGACCATCGTGGCGGGCATCGCGATGCCGCGCTCGCGCGTCGAGGACGTGGAGCTCGGCCGGACGCCGGCCGCCGCCGACTGAGAGCGCCATCCAGAGGGGTCGCAACATGCCGTCATCCCCGTGACGTGACGGCGTGTTGCGACCCCTGTTGTGTGCGGTGGTACTGTGTGGTCTGACCATATGGTCTGACCACAGGAGGGGCCGACGCGATGACGACCGAGCCGAAGGCGTGGGAGAGCGTCCTCTCCCGCATCGAGGAGCGCCTCGTCGACGGCCGGCTCCGGCCCGGCGACCACCTGCCTCCCGAGCGCGCGCTGGCCGCGGAGTTCGGAGTCGCCCGCTCGAGCGTGCGCGAGGCGGTCCGCGTGCTGGAGGCCATGGGGCTGATCCGCACGCAGACCGGCTCCGGGCCGACCTCCGGGGCGATCATCGTCGCGCGGCCGCTCGGCGGGATGCAGGCGCTCATGCGCCTCCAGGTCGCCGCGAGCGGCTTCCCCGTTGCCGACGTGGTGAGCACGCGACTGCTGCTGGAGTCGGCGGTCGCGGGCGAGCTCGCCGAGCGCTCCCCCGGCAGCGCACCCGACCTCGCCGACGCGCGCCAGCTCCTCGACGCGATGGACGACGACGCCCTCACCGCGCCGGAGTTCCTCGCGCTCGACGCGCAGTTCCACCTCGCCCTCGCGGAGGCCGCGGGCAACACCGTCGTCGCCACCACCATGGCGGGCCTCCGCAGCTCGATCGAGGGCTACGTCCTCGCCGGCGCCGAGCGCATCCCCGACTGGGAGGCGATGGCCGCGCGGCTCCGCGCCGAGCACCGCGGCGTGATCGACGCCATCGACGCCGGCGATCCGGCGGCCGCCCGCATCCGCATCCACGACCACATCAGCGGCTACTACCACGACGCGACGCCCTCGCGCACCCTGTCCCCGTCCACCGACGCACGTTAGGCACACGAACATGGTCACCCGCCAACTCCCTAAGCCCGCCGAGCTGCTCGAGCTGATGTCGTTCAAGAAGCCGGAGTTCGACGCGAAGAAGCGCCGGCTGAGCGCCGCGCTCACGATCGAGGACCTCCGCGCGATCGCGAAGCGCCGCACGCCGAAGGCCGCCTTCGACTACACCGAGGGCGCCGCGGAGGGCGAGTTGTCGCTGGCCCGGGCGCGGCAGGCGTTCCAGGACATCGAGTTCCACCCGTCGATCCTGCGCGACGTGGCCACGGTCGACACCTCCTGCGAGATCTGGGGCGGACCGTCGGCGATGCCGTTCGGGATCGCGCCGACCGGCTTCACCCGCCTGATGCAGACGGAGGGCGAGGTCGCCGGAGCCGGGGCGGCGGGCGCCGCGGGCATCCCGTTCACCCTCTCGACGCTCGGCACGACCTCCATCGAGGGTGTGAAGGCCGCCAACCCGGCCGGGCGCAATTGGTTCCAGCTCTACGTGATGCGTAACAGGGAGATCTCCTACGAGCTCGTCCGCCGTGCCGCCGCCAACGGTTTCGACACCCTGTTCTTCACCGTCGACACCCCGGTCGCCGGTGCGCGGCTGCGCGACAAGCGCAACGGGTTCTCCATCCCGCCGCAGCTCACCCTCGGCACCATCGTCAACGCCATCCCGCGGCCGTGGTGGTGGTACGACTTCCTGACCACGCCGAAGCTGGAGTTCGCGTCGCTGTCGTCCACCGGCGGCACCGTCGGCGAACTGCTCGACTCAGCGATGGACCCGTCCATCAGCTTCGCCGACCTCGACATCATCCGCAGCATGTGGCCGGGCAAGATCGTCGTCAAGGGCGTCCAGAATGTGGAGGACTCGGTCAAGCTCGTCGACCTCGGCGTGGACGGGATCGTGCTCTCCAACCACGGCGGCCGCCAGCTCGACCGCGCGCCGATCCCCTTCCACCTGCTGCCGAAGGTGGTGGCGGCCGTCGGCGACCGAACCGAGGTCGCCATCGACACCGGAATCATGAACGGCGCCGACATCGTCGCCGCCTACGCGCTCGGCGCGAAGTTCACGCTGATCGGCCGCGCCTACCTGTACGGACTGATGGCGGGCGGCCGCGCGGGCGTCGACCGCACCATCCAGATCCTCGGCGACCAGGTCGTGCGCACCATGAAGCTGCTGGAGGTGCCGACGCTGGCGGACCTCACTCCCGCGCACGTGACGCAGCTTCAGCGGCTGCTGCCGATCCCATCGCCCGGCGCGACGGCGCGCGTCTGACCCGGACTCCAGCGGGTGCTCGGCGCATCCAAAGCTTTTGCCCATACGCTTGCTTCTCGGATACCGTCCCACTTTCTCGAATGGAATGACCTGAATGGCTGCTACGGGCAGAGGCGCGACGACCCCGACGAAGAACGATCGCCGAGCCGAGGCACGCGAGACCGCTCGCCGGATGCGCGAGGAGGCCGCGAAGAAGGCCAAGCGGCGCAAGGTCGTCGTGCAGAGCTCGGTGATCGTCGGCATCATCGCGGTGCTCGCGATCATCGGCGTGGTCATCTTCACGAGCGTCGGGGGGACCAGCAGCGTCGCGAACCCGAAGAACATGCTCAGCGGCGGCATCCTGCTGACCCAGGCCGACAAGGCGGTCACGACGCCGGCTATCGCGCCGGGCGCCAAGCCCACGCCGACGACTCAGACCCTCGACGGCAAGACCGCGCACATCCAGATCTGGCTCGACTACCAGTGCCCCTATTGCGACCAGTTCGAGACCACGAACTCCCCGCAGATGAAGCAGATGATGGCGGACGGCTCTGCGACGCTCGAGATCCATCCGATCGCGATCCTCGACTCCAGCACGAACAACCAGTACTCGACGCGCGCCGCGGCAGCGATGTCGTGCGTGGCGAACTACGAGCCCGACAAGTACTTCGCCCTCAACAGCGTGCTGTTCGCCAACCAGCCGGACGAACAGACCGGCTCGGGCCTGACGAACGCCAAGATGCTGTCCCTCTTCAAGAGCAACGGGGTCAGCTCGTCGGACATCACGAAGTGCGTGAACCAGCAGACGTTCTCGAAGTTCGTCACCGACCGCACGAACGAGGCGGTCGCGAACTCGCAGCTCAAGAACCCGTCGACCGGCAGCTTCGGCACCCCGACCGTGTTCGTGAACGGCGAGCGCTACCAGGGCGGCTTCACCGACGCGTCCCAGTTCGCGGCGTTCGTCAAGGCGGCGGTCAAGGACGCCGGCTCGAGCGGCACGTACAGCTTCCCGAAGTCCTGACCTTCCCCCTCCTGCGGCGCCCGTCGGCGGGTGTACGTTCGGCGCGAACAGGCACGACAGCCGCCGTGCGACGGCCGCCGCAGGAGAGGAGCCGATCATGGACGACCGCATTCCGGAGGACGGCGCCGACGAGCCGGAGATCGGCGACTCCGACGCCGGTGACACCGCGGGCTGGGTGGACCCCCGCGACGGCGAGGTCGACTACGCGCTGGACGACCCGATCGCCGAGGCGGACTTCGCCGACGAGCTGGTCACCAACGACGGCAGCGCCGGCGAGACGGTGTGGCCCGGCCCGGGTGGCGAGCACTTCGGACCGACCGGCGGACAGCCGCGGGAGGCCGAGCCCTACTACGACGAGCACGACCCCGAAAGAAACCCCGACGACGGTGTGCTGACCCAGGAGGACGTGGACGAGGAGGGCATCTAGCCCGGAACGGCCTCCACCACCCCGTTCGCGCTGCGCTCCAGGAAGGCGACGATGTCGCCGGAGGGCAGTTCGGTGCCGATCGCGCTGGCGACCAACACATCCTCCGCGAACGCGATCCAGGAGCGCAGTCCGATCCGCAGCAGCGGGGTGTCCGTCGCGCCGAGCTCCAGGAACACGGCGAGGACGCGTTCGGCCTGCTCGGCCCTGGCCTCCTCGATCACGACGCGCACCTCCTCGTCGCCGCTGGCGACACCGCGGACCAGCGAGTAGAACGTGCCGCTGTACTCCCGCACGAACGCGACGATGCGCGTCAGGGTGTCGTGCAGGCGCTCGCGCGGCGGCAGCGCCGGGACGGGCTCCGTGGCGTGCAGCATGCTGTCGCGTGCGGTGCGGACGACCTCCCGGTGCAGGCCCTGCTTCGACCCGAAGTAGTGGAACAGGAGCGCACGCGACACCCCCGCCCGCGCCGAGAGCTCCTCGATGGTGAGGGTGTCGAGCGGGTGGTCGGCGAGGTGCGCGACCCCGAGGGCGACGAGCTGCGCACGCCGCTCGTCCGGGGTCAGCCGGGTGCGCCGATCGGTGTCCATGCGTCGAGCCTAGGCGCTGCGGAGCCGGTCGAGACATACGCCACGAGGACCGGAACGGTCTTTCGGTCCTCCATTCGGCCGACTATTGACAACCGGTCAATAGCGTCTATTCTCGTCCTGGGAACGACCGCACAGTCGCTGTCAAGCCCCCGAACAGGAGGATCGATGAAGTTCCGCAAGCTCGCCGGCTCCCACGCCGGACGCATCGTGCTCGCCGCCGTGCCCGTCGCGCTGGTCTCCACCGTGCTGATGACCGGCGTCGCCCAGGGGGCCGTCCCCGTCTCGTTCGCCGTCTCCGGCAGCCAGTTCCAGATCAGCGCCTCGAAGCTCGACGGCACCGGCTTCTCGCAGTACGCCGGCGTCGCAGCCGACACCGCGGGCAAGCAGCACCAGGTCGCGATCGCCAACATCAAGTCGGCCACGCTCGCCGACCTGTGCCAGTCGGTCGTCACCGACACCCCGCTCGGCAAGGCGGGCATCCTGATCACCGCGGGCGGCGGCGGGAACCCCGCCAGCGCGTCCGACCTGCAGATCGGGATGACGGACCTCGCCGGCGACGCCGAGTTCCACAACATCCGCATCGGCGTCGACGCCTCGACGGTCAACACGGCCGCCAAGGGCTCCGCCGGCGACTTCGCCCAGGACTCCGACACGGTCACCATCTCGCACCTGCAGCAGACCGCGTGGAGCACGCAGGCCTCGGTCTTCACGCTCACGGGCATGCACGTGCAGCTCACGGACGGGTCGAAGGGATGCTTCTGAGCCCCCACGGGACGAGGCACGCGATGGTCGAGCAGGAGACGGGGATGCCCGAGGACGAGTCCGCCACGTCGGAGGTGTCGGCACTGTTGACGCCGCACGACGATGACGTGGAGCCGGCCGAGTCCGACGACCGCACCGTCCGGCAGCGCTTCCGCGCCTGGCGCCGCCAGCGCCCGTTCGTCGGCGGGGTCCTGACGGCACTCGGCGGGATCGAGATGTTCTTCTCCGGACAGCTCGACATCGGCCGCATCCACATCCAGCTCGGCATCGAGGGGCTGCAGGCGACGATCATCCCGGTCCTGCTCCTGCTGCTCGGCATCCTCGCCATCGCGATGCCCGCGCACCGGATCTTCTACGGCGTGATCGCGCTCGCCATCGCGGTGTACTCGCTCGTCGGCGTCAACCTCGGCGGCTTCTTCATCGGGATGCTGCTGAGCACCGTCGGCGGCGTCCTCACCGTGGCGTGGATGCCGCCGGAGCAGCGCGGCGAGCGCCGTCGCCGTGGCGGTCGTCGCCGGGCGAGCGCAGCCGACGCCGACGAGACCACCCAGGAGAGCACGGAGGAGACCGCGTGAGGGCGCGCAGAGGCCCCGCCGGCAGCCTGCTGGCGGCCGGTCTGGCGCTGGCCGGCGCGCTGGCCGGGATCGGCGCGGCCCCGCTGCCCGCCGACTCGGCGCGGACGGCTGCGCCGGCCTCGCTCTGCATTCCGATCTTCACCTCGTGCGACTCGCCGTCCCCCGCGCCGTCGCCGTCCTCCGGAGCCCCCTCCCCCGTGTCGCCGCTGCCCGGCCTCCCCGGCGCGCCCGGAACGCCCGGCACGCCGTTGACCGGGAGCCCGACACCGACCCCCGCGCCGACGCCTGCTTCGCCGGACGGCGCCGCACCGGTCTTCACCGAGCCTCCGGCGCAGCTCGGCAGCAACTCGCTGTCGTTCACCGGCCTCAAGGGCGTCACCGTCGTGACCGTCCCGCTCGCGGACGGCAGCCATGTGCCGGTGCTCAAGATCTCGGCGGACTCCATCACCATCCAGGGCTTCAGCCTCAACGTCCGCAAGCAGACCGGCCCGGTCCTGCTGACGACCGCGGACACCATGACGCTGAGCGGCAACGTGCAGGTCTACCTCGACTCCGCGACCGCGACCCTCCCGGACGGCACGCCGCTCACGCTCGGCGCCTCGACGCCGCCGCCGAACAACGCCATGCCGGGGCAGCTCCTGCGTGCGACGCTCGGCCTCGTCGGGGCCACCGCCGACTCGATCGTCTACACGAACACCAAGCAGCACCTTTCGGAGTAGGCCCTCAGCGCGCTCTGCGCAGGCGGCGGCGTTCGCGCCGGCTGAGCGCCGCCAGCGCCTCCGCCTCCGCACGCCGGTTCGCCTCGGCCTCGCGCAGGCGGGCGTTGCGGCGCTCGGCCCAGCGCGCGACCGCCTCGTCCGCGTCCCTGGTCGGCGTGACGACGGGAGGGCCGCCCTGGAGCTGCCGCCGGGCGTTCACCACCCGGCGGTTGAAGTCGGCAACGTGCTCGCGCACGGCCCGCTCGGATCCGAGCCGGTCGAGCGTGGCGTCGAACTCGGCGTGCTCGGTGCGCAGCGTGAGCGCGGGCGGCCCGAGCCCGGTGAGCTGCTCGCGCTCGATCTTGCGGCGGATCCACCAGTCGGGGTCATGGGTGCCGGTGAGCCCGGGCAGCGGCTTGCCCGCGCCGGGGAGGTCGTCGAAGTCGCCGCGGCGGATCGCCTGCTGGATCGCGTTCTCGATGACGTGCGCGCGCTGATCCATCGTCGGCTGGCCGACGTTGGCCTCCTCGACCTCCTCGCCGCGCGCCTCGGCCTCGCGACGCAGGCGGTAGCGCGCGGCTTCCACCCGGGCGTCGGGCTCGGAGCGCGGGCTGTCGTCGGCCATGTCGCCAGCCTACGCCGCAGGCCGTGGTCGGACCGCGCCGGGTCGGGTGGCCGGGATCCGCGGCAATCTGCGCAACCCGGTTGACAATCGATAGGGCCCGCATAGTGTGTGCACTAAGCAACCGGATGGCAGGCCGAACCGCATGGGGACGGGCGGCAGTACTGCATTCCCGGTGGGCGATGGCCCGGCCTGTGGCAGGCCGGGCCATCTCCCCGCTTCCCACTCTCGGCGGGAATCCGCTGTTTCAGTGAGGGGTGTCAGAGCGGGCGGATGTTGGAGGCCTGCATCCCCTTCGGACCCTGGGTCAGGTCGTACTCGACCTTCTGGTTCTCCTCGAGCGTCCGGTAGCCCTGCGAGGAGATCTCGCTGAAGTGGGCGAAGACGTCGGCACTGCCGTCATCCGGGGCGATGAACCCGTACCCCTTCTCCGCGTTGAACCATTTGACGGTGCCTGTAGCCATCGTTTCTTCCTTCGTCGTCTTCTCCGAACGCACGAGCGAGCGCACGGCACTGCCAGGCTACTCTCCGACGGCTTGTTAGCATTCATCGCGTGCACTCGGAAATCAACGCTGTCGGCAGCCGGATCGGCGAGAACATCCGTGGACGGCGGGAGGGGCTGCTGTTCACGCTGGAGGAACTGTCCCGGCTGGCGGACCTCCAGGAGCACACGCTCTGGCGGATCGAACGGGGCACGACGATGCCCACGGTGCTGAATCTCGTGCACCTGGCGGCTGTGCTGAAGTGCCGGCCGGGCGACCTGCTGGACGGGGTGTCCGCGGTGCTGGGCGACGAAGCGCGGTAGGCGGTCCGCTCAGTCGTAGCCGAGGATGACGACGTCGGCGTCGCGGCTGCCCGCGCCGAACCCGCCGGTGCCGAACCCACCGGTGCCGAGGGCGCCGCCGAGCCCGAGGGGCGCCCCGGTGTGCGCTCCCTCAGCGGGGTGTACCCGGGCCCGGTCTTCCTCGACGATGGCGGTCATGTCAAGGATGGTAGGCGGGCGGCGGCCCCGCCAGAATCGACACCGCGTCCAATGTTCGGGCGCGGATCGACACGACGTCCATCCGGCCCGGGCTTTCCCACGGGCAGCCTGGAGACCTCGCAGACAGCGACTGTTCCTCCAGAATTTGCCGAAATCGGGTGTTTGCCCCCTTCCTGGGGGTGGTCCCGGCGTGCCACAATCACGGGACCCGCCGCCCGTCGGCGGTGCACCACGGCCCGATCACGTTGACAACGACGCCACGAAGGAGAGCCTCATGACGGATATCATCGCCCCCGCGGCCGTGCGCGCCGCCCTCGACCACGCGGTCGCCGCCGCCGGCGAACGGCATCGCTACGCCTTTCCCGCGGACGGGCTCGTGCGGTTCACCTGGGACGCCGAGGGCACCGAGCGCGGCGACCTGATCGGCGAGGCGCTGCGGGAACTGGCGCCGGACGTCTACCAGCACCTCGCCACCGTCGAGACGGACGACCCCGGCCAGCCGGTCGAGTCGGTGCTCGACCTGGCCGAGCACGGTCTGGCCGTCCCGCTCGCCACCGTGGCCGCGCTCGACGAGGCGCGGGCCATCGAGGACGCGGGTGGCACCTGGGGCGAGGCGCTCGCGTGCTTCCACGAGAGCTACTTCGACTCGGAGGCGCTGGCGGGCTGAGACGCGCCCGCGCCTAGACCCCCGCGCCTACACGAGCGGGTCGTACTGGAACTCGCGGACCTCCTGAGGGCAGCGGCACGCGGTCGCGATCTTCGCCGCCCACTCCAGCGCGGCGTCGCGGGTCGGGAGGTCGAGGATCGTGAAGCCGCCGTCCATCAGCCGGGTCTCGGGGTAGGTCCCGGTCGTCACCGTGCCGTCGGCCGACACCATCACGGTGCCGACGCCCTCGTCGATGCCGCCGCCGAAGACGAACACGCCCGCCTCCTGCGCATCGCGGATGACCGAGTGCGCGGCGTCGGCCACCGCCGGCAACTCCTCCTCGGTGACGTGCATGGCGCCGCTGGGGAACGAGATCATGAATTTCGTCATCGCGGGACTCCCTCGCGGTCGGGGCTACGGCCGCGACTCTACTCGGGGCGCTGTCAGGCGCGCGACTCCCGGGACGCGCGGCGCAGGGTGGTGAAGCAGCCGAGCACGGCGAACAGCAGGGCCAGCAGCACCGAGGGCAGGTAGGACTGCCACATGTCGCCGTTGGTGAAGAGGTTGTCCCCGAACAGTCCCCACACCCGGTCGTCGGTGAGGGCGTCGCCGAGCGGGACCTTCAGGGCGTCCACGAGGTCGATGAAGATGCCGGCGAGCAGCGACAGCACGACGGTCACGGCGACGATCGCGATGATGCCCCAGAAGGCGCCGCGGGTGACGCGCGCCTTCGATCCCGCCCGGTAGAGCCAGACTGCGCCGACCGCCACACCCCAGGTGACGATCGAGGCGATGAAGCCGATGTTCCAGAGCACGGTCCAGACGATGACGCCGGCCGGGATGATGAGGAGCGCGAGTGCGAGGCCGCGGCCGACGCGCTCCGATTGGGTGAACGGTCCCGGTACGGCAACGCCGTCGGGCCAGGCGAAGCCCTCGGGCGTGGTGTAGCCCTCGGGCGCCGTGACGGGCGGGGGTCCGGCCGGAGCGGTCGCGGACGGGTCGGCGCCCTCCGGCGCGGGCTGGATTCGGTCGTCGGTCGCGTCGGTCACGCTGGTCTCCCCCTTCGCACGCCACCGTGGCGCGCGCTGGACAGCCTGGCACAGCGGGCCCGCGGAAGACGATCGCGGGGCGTCCCCCACTTCGGGGTGCGGGACCTCACATCGTCGGCCGCATCCCGCCGTCGATCACCACGTCCGCCCCGGTCAGGTTGCCGAGCACCGGGCTGGCGAGCATCGCCACCAGCGCGCCGACCTCCTCCGGCGTGGTGAACCGGCCGGTGACCATCGCCTGCTCGGCGCCGTGCCGCACCTCCTCCGGGGTGCCACCGCCGGCCGCCGAGACGGTCTGGGCGACGCCGCCGGCGCCCAGCCAGAGCGCGGTGGCGACGGGACCCGGGCTGACGGAGTTCACGCGGATGCCGCGCGGACCGAGCTCCTTCGAGAGCGACTTGGTGAAGCTCAGCAGCGCCGCCTTCGCCGCGCTGTAGTCCATCACCAGCGGGTCGGCGAGGATCGCGTTCTCGCTCACGACGTTGACGACCGCTCCGCCGTCCGGGATCAGGCCGAGCAGCGCCCGGGTGACGCGCACGGCGGCGAGCGCGTTGAGCTCGTAGGTGCGCAGCCAGTCGTCGTCCGTGATGGAGGCGAACCCGCCCGGCCGCGGCGGCGCGGAGCCGACGTTGTTGACCAGGACGTCGATCCGCCCTCCCGGGCTGTCCGCGAGCTGTTCGCTGAAGCGGGCGATCCCGTCCGGGTCGGAGAGGTCGGCGGGGTGGAAGCGGAAGCCGGCCGACGTCTCCAGCGCCCGCGACTCGTCGGTAGGGGTGCGCGCCACGCCGATCACGGTGGCGCCCTCGTCGAGGAGGGCGCGGGCGGCCGCCAGGCCGATGCCGCGACTGGCGCCGGTACGACGGCGAGGGTGTCGTTCAGTCGGAGGTCCACGAGCGAAACGTAGTGGGTTGATGGCGAGCTCGGCCAGGGGTGATGGGAGCAGGGGTGATGAGAGCGGTCACGCTCGACCCGTCGCTCAGCTCGGCGGCATCTCCAGCGTCACCGAGGTGGTCTTCGTCGCGCCGCCGCGCACGTAGGTGACGTCGACCTTCTGCCCGGCCTTCGTCGTCATCACCGTCTGGACGAGGGTGTCCGCGTCGGTGGCCGGCTTGCCGTCGATCTCGGTGATGACGTCGCCCTCCTGCAACCCCGCGGCCGCGGACGGGCCGCCCGGGACGACGGAGATCACGTACAGCCCGTCGCTGACCTTCAGCTTCTCGGCGGCCGCCGGCGGGATCGGCGCGACCGAGATGCCGAAGTACGGGTAGGTCACGTGCCCGGTCGCGATGAGCTGGTCGACGATGCTGTGCGCGAAGTCGGACGGGATGGCGAAGCCGATGCCGACGCTTCCGCCTCCGGACTGGCCCGCCGAGTTGGGGACGGTCGCGATGGCCGAGTTGATGCCGATCAGGTCGCCGGTGCAATCCACCAGGGCGCCCCCGGAGTTGCCGGGGTTGATCGACGCGTCCGTCTGGATGGAGTTCGCCAGGATGGCGGTCTGGCCGTTGTCGCCCGGGACCGGGACGGTGCGCCCGAGCGCGCTGACGATGCCGGAGGTCACCGTCCCGGACAGCCCGAGCGGCGCGCCGAGGGCGACCACCGGCTGGCCGACGACCACCTTCGCCGAGTCTCCCCACGGCACGGTCGGCAGCGACGAGGAGGCGGTGACCTTCAGCACGGCGAGGTCCGACCGCGGATCGCGGCCGACGAGCTGGGCCGGGGAGTCCACCCCGCCGGAGGTGAGGACGGCGATCTTCCCGCCGTTCGCCGCGGCCGCGATCACGTGGTTGTTGGTGACGATGTAGCCGTCGGAGCTGATGATCTCGCCGGTGCCCGTTCCGCCGCCCGCCGAGCCGGCCGCGGAGACCGTGACGACGGCCGGGAGCACCTCGTTGGACACGGTGACGGCGTCGCAGGCACCGGCCTCCTGGGTGCCGGCGCCCGTGCTGTTCGGGGTGGAGGCGGTCGTCGTCGCGGACGAACGCCCGAAGCCCCAGCCCAGGAAGACGCCGGCGGCGAGGGCGACCACGACGGCCAGCACCGCCCACACCCAGCCGAGCCGGCGGCGCGGCCGGGGCGTGCCCGGCGCCGGAGCCGGGGAGGGCGCCGACGGCGCCGGAACGTTCTCAGTCATGTCCTACCCCCAGGTGACGAGGAGCGAGCAGCCCCGTTCTGAGGGTCGGTCTACCACCGGCCGCGCCGGGGTGGCAACACCGCCTGGGAGCTCGGTCAGCGGTCCGGTGACGGCCGCCGGCCGCGCTCTCCCCAGAACTCCGCGAGCCGTTCGGCCGCCGCCGTGCCCTGGTCGTAGCCGGCCTGCGCCGACGCCGGACGACGCGAGAGGTCCATCATGCTGTCGCCGAAGGCGTCGAGGGACGCCTGGTCGGGCACGATCGTCTCGACCGCGCTGCCGGCGGCGCGCAGCTCCTCGATCTGAGCCGAGAGCTGCATCCTCCACTCCAGCGGGTGCCGGGTGCGGCCGCCGAAGGGCGACAGCACCAGGACGCGGTCGAAGCCGGCCGCGAGGTCGGCGTTCTCGTTGCGCCGGTAGCCACCGTCGATGTAGTGCTCGTCGCCGAGGGCGTAGGCGAAGCCGCTGGAGCAGCTCGCCGCCACGGCGTCGGCCAGGGCGACGCCGCTGTCCCGGTCGAAGGTCGCGCCCTCGCCGGTGCGCGCGTCCACGGCGGTGATCACGATGCGCTGCGCCGGCCAGTCCTGGCTGGGCAGGCGGGAGGCCACGGTCGCGCGCCACTGCGCCTGACGCCCGGGGTCGGCGCCGTCGGCGAGCTCGATGGCCCAGGCGCCCATCCGGCGGCGCATGTCGGCGGCGTCGGAGGACTCGGCGATGATGCGGCCCGTGACCTCCAGCTGACCGCCGACGGAGCCGGCGACGCCGCGGGAGACGCCGACGCCGGGCCCAGCGGGAGCGCCGGGTGCGCCGCCGCCGGGCCGCTGCGCAGGCGGCACATCGAGGATGGCGGCGAACAGCTCGCCGGGCGGCGCGCCCGTGATCTGGGCGGCGGCCGTCGATCCGGCCGAGGTGCCGACGATCAGGTCGGCGCGGGTGACGTCCACCCCGCCGTCGAGGAGGCCGGCGATCACGCCGAGCTCCCAGGCGTTGCCGGAGGATCCGCCGCCGTGCAGGACGAGCGCGCGGGAGGGAGAAGTGTGTGCGTCCATGGGAGTCGCCTTTCGCGAAGATGCCTTCGGGCGCTCCCGGCGCCGGCTACCGGCGGCGCGCGATCGTGTACTGCAGGGGAGCACCCACTACGGATACTGCGTTCATGGGTCTCACCTCCTGCGTCCGGATCACGATCGGGAGAACGTTAGCACGAGGGTGGTACTCCCCGGGCCTGGTTCCGCGGCGGCGGCCGACGCAGGATGGAGGGCGTGAACGCCACCACTGCCAGCACCCCACTCGTCCCGGCCACCGCTCTCGTGACGGGAGCCACCAGCGGAATCGGGAAGGAGATCGCCCGCCGGCTCGCCGCGCAGGGCTGGAACGTCCTGCTCGGCGCCCGCGACCGCGAGCGCGGCGAGCAGGCCGCCGCCGAGGTCGGCGGCGCCGTCCTCCCCCTCGACGTCACCGACGCCGACAGCGTCGCCGCGGCCGCCGCGGCCGTGCCGACCCTGGACGGGCTGATCAACAACGCCGGCATCTCACTCGACATCGCGGACGTCGTCACCGAGGTGGACGTGGACGTCTTCCGGCGCACCTACGAGACGAACGTGTTCGGCGTGGTCGCCGTCACGAACGCGTTCCTCCCCGCGCTGCGGACCTCCGCGCATCCCCGGATCGTCAACATCTCCAGCGGCACCGGCTCGCTCACCTGGAGCACCGGGCCGAACCCGCAGTTCGACCACGTCGCCGCCTCGTCCGGCCGCGGCGCCGCCTACCGGTCCTCGAAAGCCGCGCTCGACGGTCTGACCATCTTCTACGCGCACGCCCTGGCGGAGGACGGCGTGAAGGTCAACGCGCTGGCGCCGGGCCTGCGCGCCACCAACCTGAATCCGCGCGCCGCCGCCGCGGGCGGGGATCCGGCCGAGGCGGCCGAGGCCGCCGTCCGGCTCGCGACGCTGCCCGACGACGGGCCGAGCGGTCTGCTGTTCTCGTGGGACGGCACCGTCGCGCCCTGGTGAGAGCGCCTCGCGCCCGCGTCCTCAGCGCACGTCGTACTGGGACCGCCCGAACAGCGCCACCCATTCCGCGTACGTGTGGTCGTGGCCGATCGGGCACCAGCACCGGACGCTGATCGTGCGGCTGTCGCCGGAGCCTTCGATCGTCTCGACGTGCGCGACGGGCGCGGGCCTCCTGATGGGGGTAATCGTTGCACCCATGATCGTTTTCCTGTCTCGTTCGGCTTCCCCCACCTCACGAAAAAGCGTAGGTCGGCGACCTGTGACGGACGCCCGGGATCAGCGAACTCGAAGCCTGACCGCCGCCCCAATTCTCGGGTAGACGGAGGGGCATAGCCTCGGGCGGGCGACGTCCCGTAGCATCCACACCATCACCCGTCCGCCGACCGAGACGAGTCCGTCATGGAAACGCGCACCATCCGCACACCCGGAGCCGAGATCGTCTACGACGTCGCCGACGCGGAGGCCGGCGAGGGAGGGCATCCGCCGCTCGTCATGATCGGCCAGCCGATGGACGCGAGCGGATTCCGCGCCCTGGCGTCCCACCTCCCCGACCGCGTCGTGGTCACCTACGACCCGCGCGGCCTCGGCCGGAGCACCCGCAGCGACGGCGAGGTGACCAACACGCCCACCACCCAGGCCGAGGACGTCCACGCGGTCATCGAGGCGCTCGGCGCCGGGCCGGTCGACCTGTTCGCGAGCAGCGGGGGTGCCGTGACCGCACTCGCACTGGTGGCCGCCCATCCGGAGGACGTGCGCACCCTCGTCGCCCACGAGCCGCCGCTGCCGGGCGTGCTGCCGGACGCGGAGGCCGCCGAGCGCGGTCTCGACGCGGTGCACGCCGCCTACGACGCCCACGGCTTCGGGGCGGGCATGGCCGCGTTCATCATGATGACGTCGTGGCGCGGGGAGTTCACCGACGACTACTTCGCCCTCCCCGCACCGGACCCCGCGATGTTCGGGATGCCCGCCGCCGACGACGGCTCCCGCGACGACCCCCTCCTCTCGCAACGCTCGGTGGCGATCACCGGCTACCGCCCCGACATCGAGGCGCTGAAGGCCGCGCCCACCCGCATCGTCGTCGCCGTCGGCGAGGAGTCGGAGGGCATCTTCACCGGCCGCACCTCCGCCGCCGTCGCATCGCTGCTGGGCACGGAGCCGGTCGTCTTCCCGAGCCACCACGGCGGCTTCGCGGCCGAGGACTCCGGCTACCCGGGCAAGCCCCGGGAGTTCGCCGCTCGGCTCCGCGAGGTCCTCGACGCGTCCTGAGGAGGCAGATCGGCATGAGCACCCTCATCCTGTTGCGCCACGCCAAGTCGGACTGGTCGGGGACCGTCCCGGACATCGACCGCCCGCTGGCCGACCGCGGACGGAGGCAGGCTCCCCTCGCCGGACGCTGGCTCGCCGCCCACGCCGATCCGATCGGGCTGGCCCTGGTCTCCCCCGCGCGACGCGCACGCGAGACCTGGGAACTCGTCTCCGCCCAGCTCGCGGCGGCGCCTCCCGCGCGGTTCGACGACCGGGTGTACGCGGCGTCCGCCGACGCGCTCCTCGATGTCGTGCGCGACGTGCCGGACGACGTCGGCACGGTGATCCTGGTCGGCCACAATCCCGGGATGGAGGAGCTGGCCTCGCTTCTCGCCGAGACGACCTGGTGATGGGGACCGCCGGCCTGGCCGTGCTGGGCGTGCAGGGACCGTGGTCCGAGCTCGACGCGACTTCCGCGACCCTCCGCGACGCGGGGCGCTCGGACGGCCGCCACCTGAAATGAGGCGCCCCTGGACTGATCAGCATTGACCGGGCGGTCAATCAATTCTAAAATCGAACATGACCCCCAGATCGGGAGCCGACTGACGAAAGGATGTTGGTGTCGATGAAGAAGTGGACTCGCTGGCAGGACTGGGTGGCCGTCGCCGCCGGTCTCTACGTCGCACTGTCGACGATCTGGACCGCCCACACGGGCGCGTCCCTGCCGATCATGCTCGTCCTGGGTGTGCTGCTGGTCGCGGCCGGAGTGTGGAGCCTGGCGATGCCGGGCCTCGTCTCCATGGAGTGGATCCACGTCGCTCTCGGCGCCCTGCTCATCATCTCGCCGTGGGTGGGGAACTACGCCACCAACGCCGCAGCGGCCTGGACCTCCTGGATCGCGGGGATCGTCGCGCTGGCCGTCGGCCTCCTGGCCGTCCAGCCGGCGATGAAGATGCACCACCCGCAGGCGACGCACTAGAACGAACCACCCGCGAGGGGCCGGTCACCGGCCCCTCGCACCGTATCGAAAGGGCATGGAATGGTGGAAGAGGCGACGGAGGCTCGGACCCGAATCCTCGACGCGGCCGAGACCCTCTTCGCCGAACGCGGTTTCGACGCGACCCCGACCTCCGCCATCGCCGCGGCGGCGGCCGTCCCCAAGGGCCTGCTGTTCTACTACTTCCCCACCAAGAAGGACATCCTCGGCTCGCTGGTCGACGAACGCCTCGGGCCGGGCACCATCGACCCGGACCCGCTGATCGTGCCGGGCAACCCGGTCCGCTCCCTGTTGAATCTGAGCCAGAAGCTGTTCCGGGTGCAGGCGGACTCCGCCGTGCTGCGCGTGATCGTCTGGCGCGAGCAGCACTCGCACCCGGAGGTGAAGGCCAACCTGGCCGAGCACCGGCGCGCGCTGTACGCGACGATCGAGAAGGTTCTCGCCGGGAGCCTGCACATCCCCGTCGGCGGCAGGCGACTCCGCGCCGCGGCGCTCGCGTGGGGTGCGATCGTCACGACGCCCCCGCTCACGGACGGGCCGGGAGAGGGCGGGGCGGCCGAGGGCGATACCGCGGACCTCGTCGTGGACCCTCGTCAAGACCTCGCCGCCCTCGCCGAGCTGGTGTGCGCGGGGTTGCAGCACGGGTCCGACTGAGATGAGACCGCTTCGCTACGCCATCAACGTCACGCTCGACGGCTGTGTCCACCACGAGGCGGGCCTCCCTCCCGACGAGGAGTCGATGCGGTTCTGGACCGCCGAGCTGGAGCGGGCCGACGCCCTCCTCTTCGGCCGGGTCACCTACGGGATGATGGAGGCCGCGTGGCGCCGGCCTGCCACCGGCGTCTGGCCCGAGTGGATGGACGCTTCTCAGCTCCCGTTCGCGGAAGCCATCGACACCGCGAAGAAGCACGTCGTGTCGAGCACCCTGAGCGGGGTCGACTGGAACGCCGAGCTGCTGCGCGGAGACCTCCGCCAGGCGGTCGAACGGCTCAGGAAGGAGCCGGGCGAGGGCCTGTTCGTCGGCGGGGTGACGCTCCCGCTCGCCCTGGCGGACCTGGGCCTGATCGACGAATACGTCTTCGTGGTGCAGCCGGTGCTCGCCGGACACGGCCCGACGCTGCTCGCCGGGCTGCGCGAGCGGATCCGGCTCGAGCTCGTGGAACGCGCGGAGTTCCGGTCGGGGGTGATGGCGCTACGATTCCGGCCGACGGCTGAGCATCATGCTGTCGTGGGCGGGGCGTCTCCCTCCTGATCGGGATCGGGCTGGAAGCGGTACCCCATCCCCGGCTCGGTGAGGATGAACCGCGGCCGAGCCGGATCCGGTTCGAGCTTCTTCCGGAGCTGGGCGATGTAGAAGCGGATGTAGCCGGAGTCGCTGATGTGCTGCGGGCCGCGGATCTCGGTCAGGATCGTGCGCTGGGTGACCAGCTTGCGCGGGTTGCGCAGCAGCAGCTCCAGCACCTGCCACTCCGTGGGAGTCAGTCGCACCGGTCTGTCCTGGTCGCCGTCGCGGGTGAGGACGATCTTGTTGCCGAGATCGACGGTGACCCTCCCGAACTGCACCACCGGGGTCTCGACCGCACCGGCCACCCGGCGGGTGAGCGCCCGGATCCGCGCCAGCAGCTCGTCGGCCGAGAACGGCTTCGCGACGTAGTCGTCGGCGCCGGCGTCCAGCGCGCCCACCTTGTCCGCCGCGTCGGTCCGCCCGGACACGACGAGGATGGGCACGGTGTTCCAGCCGCGGATCGCCTTGATGACCTCAACGCCGCTGAGTTGGGGCATGCCGAGGTCGAGGATCAGCAGGTCGGGGTGCTCGTTGACGACGAGGCTCAGGGCCGCCTTGCCGTTCGGGGCCAGGGCGACCTCGTACCCGTGGGCTCCCAGCATGATCCGGAGCGCTCCGAGCATCTGCGGGTCGTCGTCCGCCACGACGATCTTCATCGTCACACGTCCTTCACGGGCTCAGCCGCCGAGCCGTCGTCGGCGGGACTCTGCGAGCGGTCCACCAGGTTCTCCTGGTCGACGGGGAGGGCGAGCACCATGGTGAGGCCGCCGGCCGGCGTGTCATCCGCGACGAGCGTTCCGCCCATTCCTTCGACGAACCCTTTCGTCAGAGCGAGGCCGAGACCGATGCCGGCGCTGTTGTCCGTGTCCCCCATCCGCTGGAACGGGTGGAAGATCTCCTCCTTGCGGTCGTCCGGCACGCCGGGACCGTGGTCGGCGATGCGCACTTCGACCTGTCCGCCGAACGTGCTCGCGCTGAGCCGCGGCGGCTGCCCGACGGGGGAATAGCGCAGCGCGTTGCTGAGCAGGTTGACGATGGCACGGCGCAGCAGCACGGGATCGGCGGTGACCGACGGCAGGTCCTCCGGCAGGTCGATCGTGACCTCGCCCGGCCCGACCAGCAGTTCGTCGAGGACCGGCGGCAGCAGGTCCTCGAGGTCGACCGGTTGCAACGAGACGGCGAGGACGCCGGCCTGCACGCGGCTGACATCGAGGAGGTTGGTCAGCAGGTCGGCGAGGTTGCGCAGGCTGACCTCCGCGGTGTCCAGGAGCTCGACTTTGTCCCGGCTGGAGAGCCGGCTGCCGGCCGTCCGCAGGCTCGTCACCGCGGCCGTCGCGGCCGCCAGCGGGCGCCGCAGGTCATGGCCGACGGCGGCGAGCAGCGCGGTGCGGACGCGGTCGGTGGCCTCCAGAGGCCCGACCTCCTGGGCCGCGGTGCTGAGGTCGGCGTGTTCCAGTGCCGCGTCGAGCTGAGCCACGATGACCGAGAGCAGCCGCCGGTCACCGGCCTGCAGGTCGTCGCCGAACAGCTCCAGGCTTCCGCGCTCCCCCACCGGGACACGGGTCGGGACGGCGTCGGCGGGGATCTCGCCGTCGACGTTCATGACGGTGCCGTCGTCCGCGATGAACCGGACCGCCTTCAGCCCGAACGCTTCGCGCGTCCGCGAGACCAGGGACTGCACGGCGTCTCCCCCGCGGATGACGCTGCCCGCGATGGTGACGAGCAACTCGGACTCCGCCGACGCTCGGGCGGCGCTGCGGGTTCGTCGCGCCGACTGATCCACGACCACGCTCACCAGCACCGCGATGACGATGTAGAGGGCGAGTGCGAGCAGGTGGGTCGGCTGGCCGATCGTCAGCGTGTTGTAGGGGCTGACGAAGACGAAGTCGAGAGTGAGCCCGGACAGCACGGCGGCGAACAGGGCCGGCCAGATGCCACCGACCAGGGCGACGACGACCACCAGCAGCTGGTAACTCAGCGTCTCGGCGGTGAGCGAGTCGGGGCTGCGGATCGGCAGCAGAGCCAGGGTCAGCAGGGGGCCGGCGATCAATGCCAGCGCGAACCCGTAGACCCGCCGCCGGATGCTGAGGGCACCCGTGCGCCGGAACTTGGGCAGGTTGCGCCCGCCGGCGGCGGCATGCGAGACGATGTGCACATCGATGTCACCGGACGCCCGGATCACCGTGGAGCCCACTCCCGAACCGGTCAGGAACGCGGTGAGCCGGTTGCGCCGGGAGACGCCGATCACGAGCTGCGTCGCGTTGCTGGCCTTCGCGAAGGCGACGAGCGCCTCCGGGATGTCGGTGCCGACGACCTGGTGATACGTGCCGCCGAGCTCTTCGACCAGTTTGCGCTGGGCGGCCAGGGCGGCCGGGTCGGTCTCGCGGAGGCCGTCCTGGCTCGCGACGTGCACGGCCAGCAGCTCGCCGCTCCCCGAGCGCGCCGCCACCCGGGCGCCGCGACGGAGGAGAGTTTCGCCCTCGGGGCCGCCCGTGAGGGCGACGACGACGCGCTCGCGCGCCTCCCACTTCTCCTGGATGCCGTGCTCGGCGCGGTACCGCTGCAGCGCCTGGTCGACCTCGTCGGCCAGCCAGACCAGCGTCAGCTCGCGCAGCGCGGTGAGGTTGCCGAGCCGGAAGTAGTTGGAGAGCGCGGCGTCGATGCGGGCGGCCGGATACACCTGGCCCTCGGCGAGGCGGTCGCGCAGGGACTGCGGGGTGAGGTCGACCACCTCGATCTGGTCGGCGCTGCGGACGATGGAGTCCGGGATCGTCTCGCGTTGCGGGACGCCGGTGATCTGCTCCACCACATCGTTGAGCGACTCGATGTGCTGGACGTTGACCGTCGAGATGACGTCGATCCCGGCCGCGAGGAGCTGCTCGACGTCCTGCCATCGTTTCGCGTTCGCGGAGCCGGGGGCGTTGGTGTGCGCGAGCTCGTCGACCAGAGCGAGGGCCGGCTTGCGGGCGATGACGGCGTCCACATCCATCTCGGTCAGGGTGATGCCGCGATGCTCTACCGTGCGGCGCGGCACCACCTCGAGGCCGTCCAGCAGCGCGGCCGTCGCCTCGCGTTCGTGGGTCTCCACCACGGCGACGACGACATCCTTGCCCAGATCGTGCAGGCGATGCCCTTCCTCGAGCATCATGTAGGTCTTGCCGACCCCGGGTGCTGCGCCGAGCAGCACCCGGAGCCGGCCTCGAACTGCCATCCGTCTGACCCTCTACTTGTTGCCGCTGGGGTCCATCGCCGTCAGAGCGATGTTCAGCTGCAGGACGTTGACGGTGGGCTCGCCGAGATAGCCGAGGTCGCGCTGCTGGGTGTGGCTGTCCACCAGTTTGCGAACCGCGTCGGCGCTGATCCCGCGAGCCTTCGCCACCGCGTCCACCTGCAGCAGGGCGTAGGCGGGCGAGATGTGCGGGTCCAGGCCCGACCCGGACGCCGTGACCGCGTCAGCCGGGACCTGGCTCGCGCTCACACCGTCGGTCTTCTCGATGGTCTGCTTGCGCTGCTGCACTGCCTTCAGCAGGTCGGGGCTGTTCGGGCCGTAGTTGCTGCCGCTGGAGGAGCCTCCGTCGTAGCCGTTCCCGGCCGCGGAGGGCCGGGACTGGAACCACTGCGGAAGCGGGTTGCCCTTCTTGTCGGTGAAGGACTGCCCGATCAGGGCCGACCCGGTGACCTTCCCTCCGGAGCTGATGGTCGAGCCGTTGGACTGGTTCGGGAAGGCGAGCTGGCCGATCCCCGTGATGACCAGGGGGTAGGCGATCCCCACCACCACGGTGATGATGAGCAGTGCCCGCAGGCCGACCCAGTACTGGCGCCCGGTTCCGCGTGCCGAAGCATTCATGATGAGTTCCGTTCTGGTTTCTTAGAATCCGGGGATCAGGGCGATCACGAGATCGATGAGTTTGATGCCGATGAAGGGGGCGATGATGCCGCCGAGGCCGTAGATCAGCAGGTTGCTGCGCAGCAACAGCGAGGCCGAAGTGGCGCGGTAGCGAACGCCGCGCAGCGCGAGCGGGATCAGGATGACGATGATGATCGCGTTGAAGATCACCGCCGACAGGATCGCCGAGGACGGCGAGTGCAGCTGCATGATGTTGATCGCCTGCAGGCCGGGGAACACCCCGACGAACATCGCGGGGATGATCGCGAAGTACTTCGCGACGTCGTTGGCGATCGAGAACGTCGTCAGTGCGCCGCGGGTGATCAGGAGCTGCTTGCCGATCCGGACGATGTCGATCAGCTTGGTCGGATCGGAGTCGAGGTCGACCATGTTGCCGGCCTCCTTCGCCGCCGACGTGCCGGTGTTCATCGCCACCCCGACGTCCGCCTGCGCGAGCGCGGGAGCGTCGTTGGTGCCGTCACCGGTCATCGCGACCAGGTTGCCGCCCTGCTGCTCCTTGCGGATCAGCGCGAGCTTGTCCTCGGGTGTCGCCTCTGCCAGGAAGTCGTCGACACCCGCCTCGGCGGCGATCGCCCGCGCCGTCACCGGGTTGTCGCCGGTGATCATCACCGTACGGATCCCCATCCGGCGCATGTCGGCGAACCGCTCGGTCAGGCCGGTCTTGACGATGTCCTTCAAGTAGATGACACCGAGGATCGTCGCCTCGCCCGTCGCCGACTTGGTCGCGACCGCGAGCGGGGTGCCGCCGGCCTCGGAGATGCGCAGCACCTTCTCGTCCAGGTCGCTGAGGATCGAGGACGGCACCGGGGCCGACTCCTGCGCCCACGCCACCACCATGGACGCGGCGCCCTTGCGGACCTGCGACCCGTCGGCGAAGTCGACGCCGCTCATCCGGGTCTGCGCCGTGAACGGCACGACCTCGCCGGCCAGGTCTCCCTCGTGCGTGTAGCCGAGCTCCGAGGCGAGGGTCACCACGGAGGAGCCCTCGGGAGTGGGGTCGCTCAGGGACGCCAGCGCGGCGGCCTTCACCAGGTCGGCCTGCTGCACGCCAGCCACCGCGGTGAACTCCGCAGCCTGCCGGTTGCCGTAGGTGATGGTGCCGGTCTTGTCCAGCAGCAGGGTCGTCACGTCGCCGGCCGCCTCGACCGCGCGTCCAGACATCGCCAGGACGTTGTGCTGCACCAGCCGGTCCATGCCGGCGATGCCGATCGCGGAGAGCAGGGCGCCGATCGTGGTCGGGATCAGACACACGAGCAGCGCGACGAGGACGGTGACGCTCGGCGCGGCGTTCGCGAACCCGGCGGTGGGGCCGAGGACGAGCACGACGACGACGAAGATGATCGTCAGCGCGGCCAGGAGGATGTTCAGGGCGATCTCGTTGGGCGTCTTCTGCCGGGCCGCGCCCTCCACGAGCTTGATCATCCGGTCGACGAAGGTCTCGCCGGGCTTGCTCGTGATGCGCACGACGATGCGGTCGGAGAGCACCCGGGTGCCTCCGGTGACGGCGCTGCGGTCGCCTCCGGACTCGCGGACCACCGGCGCGGACTCGCCCGTGATGGCCGACTCGTCGACCGAGGCGATCCCCCAGATGATGTCCCCGTCGCCGGGGATGAGCTCCCCGGCGGTGACGATGACGACATCGCCGAGCGTGAGATCGCCCGAGGCGACCTGCGTGACCGCGGCAGCCGTCGCGGCGGCGTCGTTCTTCTCGTCGTAACCGGTCACCCGGTTCGCCACAGTGGTGGTCCGCGTCTTGCGCAGGCTGGCCGCCTGCGCCTTCCCGCGCCCCTCTGCCACCGACTCGGCCAGCGTGGCGAAGAGCACGGTCAGCCACAGCCAGACGGCGATCGCCCAGGTGAAGGCGATGGTCGTCACCGTCCCTCCGGACTTCTGCTGGCCGAGGAACGGCTCGGCGATCGCCAGGATCGTCGTCAGGGCCGCGCCGATCTCCACGATGAACATGACCGGGTTGTGCCACATGTCGCGCGGGTCGAGCTTGCGGAACGCGCCGGGGAGGCCGGCGATGAGCTGCCGGGCGTTGAAGGCGCCCTGCGGCGCCCTCTCGCCGTGCTCCTGGTGGTGCTGTCCGCGAGGGTCAGCGGTGTTGGTGAGTGTCGACATGATCAGTGCAGCCCTTCCGCCAGGGGACCCAGCGCGAGAACGGGGAAGTAGGTGAGTGCGGCGACGATGATGACCACGCCGACGACGAAGGTGACGAACAGGGGCCGGTGCGTGGGCAGCGTGCCCGACGTCGCCGGGACCTTGTCCTGCATCGCCAGCGACCCGGCGAGCGCCAGGACGAACACGATCGGCAGGAACCGGCCGAGGAACATCGTGGTGCCGAGTGCGGCGTTCAGCCACGGCGTGTTCGCGGTGAGGCCGGCGAACGCGGAGCCGTTGTTGTTGGCCGCCGACGTGAACGCGTAGAGCACCTCGGAGAAGCCGTGCTGGCCGGGGTTGAAGATCGAGACCTTCTCGACGTTGTCCTTGATCGCGGGGATCGCGAAGCTCAGGCCCGTGCCGAGCAGCACCAGGGCCGGTGTCATCAGGATGTAGAGGCTGGCGAGCTTGATCTCCCGCGAGCCGATCTTCTTCCCGAGGTACTCGGGGGTGCGGCCGACCATCAGCCCGGCGAGGAACACGGAGATCACCGCGACCATGAGGATGCCGTAGAGGCCGGCGCCGATACCACCGGGAGCGACCTCGCCGGTCATCATGTTCAGCATCGCCATCATCCCGCCCAGCGGCGTGAAGCTGTCGTGCACGGAGTCCACCGCACCGGTCGAGGTCAGCGTGCTGGAGGTCCCGAACAGCGTGGAGCTGAGAATGCCGAACCGCTGCTCCTTGCCTTCGAGCGCGGCGCCGGCCGCCTGGGTCGCGGTCCCGGCTCCCTGCAGTTCGAACAGGGTCATAGCGACCAGGGAGACGACGAAGATGGACGCCATCGCGGCGAGGATCGCGTAACCCTGCCGGTTGTCGCCCACCATCTTCCCGAACGTGCGCGGGAGGGAGAACGGGATCAGCAGCATCAGGTAGATCTCGATGAGGTTCGTCCAGGCGGTGGGGTTCTCGAACGGATGAGCGGAGTTCGCGTTGAAGAATCCGCCGCCGTTGTTGCCCAGCAGCTTGATCGCCTCCTGCGACGCGACCGGACCGCCCGGGATCGTCGCCGTGCCCCCGGTGAGCGTGCTCACGGTCGTGAACCCGTTGAAGTTCTGCACCACGCCGCCCACGATGAGGATGACGGCGAAGACGATCGAGAGCGGCAGCAGGATGCGCAGGGTCGCCCGGGTCATATCCACCCAGAAGTTGCCGATTGTGCCGGAGCGGTGGGAGGCGAACCCGCGCACCAGCGTGATCGCGACAGCGATGCCGACGGCGGCGGACAGGAAGTTCTGCACGGCAAGACCGGCGATCTGGACCGTGTAGCCCATGGTCACCTCGGGCGAGTACGACTGCCAGTTCGTGTTCGTCACGAACGAGATCGCCGTGTTGAACGACAGCCCCTCCGGCACGGCGGGCAGGCCGAGGGAGTACGGAAGCACCGCCTGCGCCCGCTGGAGCGCGTACACGAGCAGCACACCGAGCACGGAGAACGCCAGCACGCTGCGCAGGTAGACCGGCCAGCTCTGATCGACCCGCGAGTCGACGCCGATGATCCGGTAGAAGCCGCGCTCCACCCGGAGGTCTTTCTTCGACGTGAAGGTCGCGGCCATGTAGTCGCCCAGCGGGCGATACGACAACCCGAGCAGGAGGACGAGCGTGGCGAGCAGCGCCACGAAAAGCCAGGCGGTCATCTCTAGAACTTCTCCGGCTTCAGCAGGGCGTACACCAGGTACGCGATCGAGGCGACGGCCAGTGCCGCCGCGAGCAGGTTGAAGAAGATCACAGCTTCTCCACCCCTCGGCCGACCAGGGCGACGATCGCGCCCAGCGCGATGATCCCCACGACGCAAATCAGGTCCAACACGGGAATGTCTCCATCCGGGTTTCCGCGTCCCGGCCAGTCGGCGGCACGCGGGGATCCGGCGCTCTGCCGGAATCAATCACCTATACAAGTCGACGGAGACGGCCCGGAACGGCGTCCTAACGCGATCCATACGCCGGGCGCGGAAGTCCTAACGCTTTCCCCCCGGCAGGGCCCGATCGCGCTGGGCCGCGAGCCGCTCCGCCCGGGTGAACGGACCCGGCAAGGGGGACATTCGCGAACCGTTAGTTTCGGCCGACCGCCCGTAGGGGTTCCGTGAGGAGGGCACCGACGCCTCCATGCCCAACCCCCTCGGCCGCGACCTCTGGCCCGAGTTCACCACCACATCGCTGTCGGACGTCACGGTCGCCGGCGTCTCCCTGACCCACCTGGCCGAATGGTGCGGCACACCCTGCGTCCACACCGCCGCCGCGGTGATCCCCGGCACCGGGGGCATGCCGTCGGCCACCGAGGTCGCCGCCGTCATCGTCACCCGGGTGAGCCAGGTCACCCGAGCCGCGGATGGCTCGATCGACGTCTGGATCGACGCCCGCCTCGCGGACGCGCCCGTCGTCATCGACGAGCTGCGGATGATCGGACGGGTGTCCACCGCCTGCGACTCCCGGGCGCGCATCCACCCGGCGCGGGAAGCCGCAGCGCCCGTGCGCGTGGACGAGCTGGTCTCCGACCTTCGCGTCGGCGACCTGCTCGCCCTGCCGTGTCGCGGCGCGGCCCTCCTGCGCCAGGTCGACCCCGATCGCCGCCACCTCCACGACAACGGAACGCCGGACCCGTGGACGCCGGCCCGGTGCGGCCGATGAGCTCTCTCAGAGTTCGATCTGCGACCCCATCACGATCACGCGGTTGCGGGGCAGCCCGAAGTAGTTGCTGGCATCGCTGGTGATGTGGGCGGCAGCGAGGAACAGGCGCTTGCGCCAGTGGGCCATTCCCCGGTCCCGGCCTTCACGCAGCTCGATCTTGGAGAGGAAGTAGCTGGCTCCTTCGACATCGAGGGCTCCCTCGGGCGGTTCCGGCTGCAGCAGTCGCAGCGCCCGCGGAACGTCCGGCGTCTCCGTGTAGCCGAATCGGGTGGTGACGTGGACGATCCCGTCCGCGGGGTCGCCCAGATCGATCACCTGAACGCGCGCGGAATCGTCGACCCGGGGAACCGTGTCGACGGTGACCGTGAGAATGACGATCCGATCGTGTCGGACGTGGTTGTGCTCCACATTCGCCCGCAGTGCCAGTGGTGTGGTCTCGCTGCCGGGGTTGAGGAACACGGCCGTCCCCGGCACCCGGTAGACGAGGTCGGGATCGAAGCGCATATCTCGCACGAACTCGGTCAACGACCCTTCCGCACGCGTTCGCCGGTCGGTGATCAGCTCCCGCCCGCGCTGCCAGGTCGTCATGACGGTGAAGGCAGCCAACCCGATCGCCAGCGGCAGCCACGCGCCGTGGGTGAACTTCGTGAGGTTGACCGCGACGAACAGCAGGTCGACCGAGACCAGCACGACGGCGCCGCCCCAGAGCACCCATCCCGGCGTCGACCAGCGCTGCCGGGCGAGGAAGAAGAACAGGATCGTGGTGATCGTGATCGTCCCCGTCACCGCCATCCCGTAGGCGAACGCGAGCGAGGCGGAGCTGCGGAAGGCGAACACGAGCGTGATCACCGACACCATCAGGAGCCAGTTCATCCACGGCACATAGATCTGCCCATGCGTCGAGGACGAGGTGTGCGCAACCCGGAGTCTCGGCAGATACCCGAGGCCGGACGCTTGCGCGGCGACCGAGAACGCGCCGGAGATGACCGCCTGCGAGGCGATCACCGTCGCCGCGGTCGCGAGGAGAACCAGAGCGAGTTGCGCCCACGACGGCGCGAGGAGGAAGAACGGGGCGGACAGGTTCGCACGCTTCTGCAGGAGCAACGCCCCCTGCCCCAGGTAGCTCAACGCGCACGCCGGGAAGACGAGGAACAGCCAGGCGACGGAGATCGGCCAGCGCCCGAAGTGGCCCATGTCCGCGTACAACGCCTCGGCGCCCGTGACCGCGAGGACGACGGCCGCCAGAGCGAAGAACGCGATCTGGAAGTGTCCGACGAGGAACCCGATCGCGTACGTGGGGAGGAGCGCGAGCAGGATGCCGGGGTCTCTCATGATCCCGGAGATCCCGCACACCGCGATGACGACGAACCAGACCACCATGACCGGCCCGAACAGGCGGCCCACCGCGGCGCTGCCGAACCGCTGCACGAGGAACAGGACCAGCAGGATCACGGCGGTGAGCGGGACCACCCATTCTGCCAGTCCCGGGTTGATCACCTTCAGACCTTCGACGGCGGAGAGCACCGAGATCGCCGGTGTGATCATGCTGTCCCCGAGGAACAGGGCTGCGCCGAGAACGGCCAACCCCGAGAGAAACGCGACCGTGCGGGCTCGGCCCCGAGGAGCCCAGCGGCGCAGCAGGGTGAGCAACGCCATGATCCCGCCCTCGCCATGGTTGTCCATCCGCATCGCCAGCAGCACGTAGGTGACGGTCACGATCAGCACGATCGACCACACGATCAGCGACACGACGCCGTACAGGTTGTCCACCGTCAACGCCACCGGGTGCGGGTCCCCGGGGTTGAAGACAGTCTGCAACGTGTAGATCGGACTGGTCCCGATGTCCCCGAACACGACCCCGAGAGCGCCGACGATCAACACGAGCCGCGTTGGGCTCGCCGACGAGCGTGCTGGGCTGATCACGAGACGTAGCGTAGGACGCGACTCACTGGCGTGGGCGAGGTCCTAACGAGATCCTTACACCGGCGTCGCGAGACGGGAGGCCGGCCGTGCCGCCTCGCCACACGTCTGCTTGTAGCACGACTGCGGCCGGTGAGCCCGAGAGCCGCCTACGCTACCCTCGATTTGCACAAGGAAGGCAGTGAATGGACAAGCGCGAACCGGGTCGCACGTGGACGATCAGGCTGTGGGTGTCGCGCATCGGCGAGGTGTTCGTGGCAATCGCCGACAGCATCCTAGACTTTCGGCGATAGGGCGGAGGGAGCACTGCACCTTGAGGACCGTGGCGAGGTCGTTGTACCGGTCGGCGAGATCGTCACCCAGGTCCGCGTCTGCGGTTTCCACCCAGCGCAACCGGACCGGTTCGAGAGGGGCGGGCTACAACTCGGGCTGTGGCGGCCGCATCTCGTCGTCACCGACGGCGAGGAGCTTCCGAACGGTCGCCTTCAGCTGTTCGCCGATCGGCTCATCCGACGTGCTGCCGTCGTGCATGGTCTTGCTGAGGGCCGACATCACCAGGATGACGGCGAGTTCCGCCTGCTCCGCACTGCTTGCGCGCTGAGCTGCGAGGTCGACGTAGGTCTGCCTCACCTCCATCATCATCTGGGTCGCCGGGGTGAAAAGTTCGGGATGACGGCTCAGGAGGTGTTTTATGCGGACCAGGCTCAGGCCTCGCTCCGAGCTGTTGCCGATCACGTCGCACAGTGCCGTGACGAGGCTGCCCTGTGCGGACCGGAACGCTTCCTCCACCTCTGGATGGATGGACGGGCCCTGGAATTCGAGCGCCGCTGCCGCTTTGGAGGGAAAGTAGTTGAAGAAGGTGCGGCCCGAAACGTCCGCCTGATGGCAGATCTGCTCGACCGTCGTGGCCTCCAGCCCTTGCGAGTCGATGAGGCGGAAGGCTGCTTCGTGGATGGCGTTGCGGGTCTGGAGTTTCTTGCGCTCGCGCAGGCCGACTGCCTCGGAGCTGGTCTCGAGAATGGTCATGATCGTTGTGCCTGCCGGCGGAGACGGGCGGCGACGCTGGGCCGCCGCCCGCTCCCGCGGTTCAGGAGACCGCCACCGCCCGGATGCTTCCGGTCTCGGTGGATCCGGCTGCGTCCGCCTGCTCCTGCAGTGCAGACGTCTTGCGCAGCGGCGGCACCTTGAAGAACAGGGTGAGCACGAACGCGAGCAGGATGACACCGAGGCCGATCGTGTAGACCAGGACGACGGAATCGTTGAAGCCCACCATGAACGGCTTGCTCAGACGCGTGTCAGCACCGTTGAGGAACGAGGTGTCGCTCGTCGCGCTGTTGCTGGAGTTGTTCGCCTTCGAGTCGCCCTTCTTCAATTCCTTCACGAGGGTCGGCGTGAGCTTGTCGACGTAGAAGCTCCGCTGGCTCGCGTTCGCCCAGTCGACCTCGACGGCGCCGTTGTCGACGTTCGCATGCGCAGCCTTGGCGACCGCAGCGAGGGCTGCCGCCTCCGCAGCCGGCGTCGCCGTCGCGACCTGCTGGGCGATGATCGAGGCCGCCGCCTCCTGCGGGATGACCCCTGCCGCGACCTGTGCGTTGACGGCGCCCGTGACGTGCTGTGTCACTGCAGCGTCCGCTGCGGCCTTCGCTTTGGCGGTCGCCGCGGTGAGCTGGTCCTGGACCTGCGTCTGGATCGGGGTCACGATCGGCGTCCACAGCTGCTTCATGATCGCCTTGTTGTCCGGAGCCTGGGCAACGGAGGGGGTCAGAGCGGCGTCCAGTGCGGAGCTGAGCGTCGCCTTGTCGGCCGTCGCGTTGACGATGTTGGCCGGCAGCGCGGCGAACAGCACCGACAGCAGGACCGCGACACCGAGAGTTCCACCGATCTGGCGGAAGAAGGTCGACGCGCCCGTGGCGACACCCATCTGGTTCGCCTCGACGGCGTTCTGGCTGGCCAGCGTGAGGGTCTGCATCATCTGGCCGAGGCCGAGACCGATCAGGAACATCGCGATCATCAGGAACCAGAGCGGCTTGTCGATCGTGAGGAACGTCAGCACGAAGAAGCCGCCCGCGGTGAACAGCGTCCCCGTGACCGGGAAGATGCGGTACTTGCCCGTGCGCGCGATGATCTGGCCGGATGCGATGGATGCGATCATCAGACCGGCCATCATCGGCAGCGTGGCGAAACCGGATGCCGTCGGGCTCAGCCCGAACACGATCTGCAGGTAGAGCGGAAGAGTCAGCATCGCGCCGAACATCCCGAAACCGACGAGCACACCGAGGACGGTGGCCATCGAGAACACCTTCGAGCGGAACAGGCGCAGCGGGATGATCGCGTCCGCACCCATGTACCGCTCGACCAGGATGAAGGTCACCAGTCCGACTGCAGCGATCACGTAGCAGGCGATCGAGCCGACCGAACCCCATCCCCACTCGCGCCCCTGCTCGGCGACGAGCAGGACGGGGACGAGCGTCACGATGACCGCGGTCGCGCCCCACCAGTCGATCCGCGGCTTGGCGGACTTCTGGAACTTCGGAAGGTGCAGGAAGAGCAGCACCATCACGAGCGCGACGATGCCGATCGGAACGTTGATGAGGAAGACCCAGCGCCATCCGTCGACGAAGAGGATCGAGTTGGCGCCCGCGAACAAGCCGCCGACGAGCGGACCGACGACCGAGGAGATGCCGAACACGGCGAGGAAGTAACCCTGGTACTTGGCGCGCTCGCGCGGGGCGAGGATGTCGCCCATGATCGCGAGCGGCAGCGACATCAGCGCCCCGGCTCCGATGCCCTGGAAGGCGCGGAAAGCGGCCAGCATGAGCATCGAGGTCGAGAACGCAGAAAGCAGCGACCCGAGGAGGAACACCACGATTCCGAAGATGTACAGCGGGCGGCGGCCGAAGATGTCGGACAGCTTGCCGTAGATCGGGACGGCGATGGTCGAGGTGATCAGGTAGGCCGTGGTCACCCACGCCTGGTCGTTGAGTCCGTGCAGGTCATCGCCGATCGTCCGGATCGCCGTGCCGACGATCGTCTGATCGAGCGAAGAAAGGAACATACCGGCCATGAGGCCGTAGATGACGAGCAGGATCTGCCGATGCGACATGATCGGCTTCGATCCCTGCGGAAGGGAGGCGGGTTGCACCCTCGTGGGCGCGGTGGCAGTAGACAAGACGGAATCCTTCGGCGAAAGCTGTTTTTGCAGGCAATGCAACAATACACGAATGCATACCTGCATTTGCTGCAAGAAGACTGGGCAAATCGGTCAGAGAACGCCTAGACGTCGACCACCAGGCGCAAGCGCCGTCGTCCGCAGTTCCCGCCTCGTCGTCACGCCGAGCTTCGTGAAGACCTTCCCCAGGTGCCACTCGACGGTGCGCGGGCTGATGAAGAGCTGTGCGCCGATCTCCGGGTTGCTTCGGCCTTCCGCCGCGAGGCGCGCGATGAGTGCCTCCTGCTCGGTCAGATCGTTGACGGTGGCGACGGTTCGCGTTCGCGCCGTTTCGCCCGTCGCCGCCAGCTCGTGACGGGTTCGCTCCGCGAAGCCCTCCATGCCCGCCTCGCGGAAGAACTCGTGGGCGGCGCGGAGCTGCTCGCGCGCGTCGACGCGTCGACCCTGCCGGCGGAGCCATTCTCCGTAGACCAGCCGGGTGCGCGCCGACCCCACTCGGATGCGCGTGCGGGCGAGACGTTCGATCGACTCGAGGTAGTCCGGCTCCGGGTCGTCCTCACCGGCGAGGAGGGCGCGGCATCGGGCGAGCGTCCCGAGCGCCCAATCGGCGCCGGAGGCGGTCGCGATCTCGGTGAGGCGGGCGAGGGCGTCCGCTCCCCGTGCCGGCTCGCCGTGGCGGGCAGCCGCCTCGATCAGTTCCGGGTACACCCAGGTCGAGAGTCCCAGCTCGTACGGATGGGTCGCGGCGCGCTCGGCGACGGCGAGGGCCTCCTCGTACCGCCCGAACGCGTTCAGGAAGACTGCCCTGGTCAACTCCGTGCCCGCGAACCACAGCCCCTCACCGCGGGAGACGACATCCCGCCGACTCGCCTCCAGCAGCGATTGCGCTTCCGCCTCGCCACCGCCCCAGGCGGCGCGCAGGAAGGCGATGTGCGGGCTCAGACCGTTCCCGGTCGCCGTCGTCACCGCATCGGCCTCCGCGGCGACGGCCAGCGCTGCGGCGAGGTCGCCGGCGAAGAGCTCCACGGTGAACCGCTCGGTGAGCGCGATCGACAGCATGGTGAGCGCCCCCGTCCTCCTGGCGAGCGCTACGTGCCGCGCTGTCAGCTCCATCCAGCTGACGTCGTCGCCCACGGCGCGAGCGGCTCGGGAGGCCGGCCACAGCCAGCGAAGCGCCTCCTCATCGGCGAGAGGGTCGGTTCGCATCGCGTCGAGCGACCGGCGCAGCACTGGCACCCCTGACGCATACCCGCGGGTGACGAGCAGCGCGAGCCCGTCGAGGAGCAGCGCGCACGCCGTCGACCGCGAGGCCTCGGCGTCGCTCCACCTGGCCGTCGCAACAGCATGTGCCACATCGTCCAGCGCGGCTCCTCCGTCGGCGAGGCGGCCGGCGAAGAGCGCAGCCGTGAACGCCTCGAGGTACGTGTCCCGCGCGACGGCCGGATCGATGGCCTCGAACCGTTTGGCTGCGTCCAGCAGCAGTGCCGGCGCCTCACGCCCGCGAGTGGAGGCGAACGACAGCCGTGCGTCGAGGAGTTGCGCGCGCGCACGCTCGAGGTCGTCCAACGGTCCTGCCAGCGCGTTCCCGAGCAGGGCACGCGCCGCGTCGACGGCGCCGACCTGCGTCCGCGCGTCCGCGGCGGCGAGGGCGCGGCGCGCGCGCAACGCCGGGTCGGGGGTGAGTTCCATCGACCGGGTGAGGAAGGACGCCGTCGCCGCCCAGCCGCCGCGAGCCCGTGCGCGGTCGGCCGACGCCGCGAGCTCGGCCGCGACCTCCTCGTCCAGACCGGCTGCCGCCTCACCCCGATGCCAGGCCCGATAGTCGGCGTCGACCTCGCCGGTGATCGCCTCCGCGAGGGCACGATGCGCCGCACGCCGCTCGGCGGCGCTCGCAGCGCGGTAGACCGCCGACCGCATCAGCGGATGCCGGAAGCGCACCTGCGCTCCGAGTTCCAGCAGCCCAGCGTCCTGCGCTGGGCCGGCCGCAGCCAGGGGGATCCCGAGCAGCTCGGCCGCGCGTCGCAGCAGTGCGACGTCGCCGGCCGGGTCTGCGGCGGCGATCAGCAGCAGCCGGCGGGTGCCGTCGGGCAGCCGGCCCACGCGGAGGGCGAAGCCGCGCTCGATCCTGCTCGTGAGCGCACCGACATCGCCAGGGCCGAGCCCGAACGCCAGCCCGGCCGCATCGAAATCACGCGGCAGCTCCAGGAGTGCGAGAGGGTTGCCGCGCGCCTCCGCGATGATCCGTCGTCGCACCCGGTCGTCGAGCGGGCCGGCGGTGGCCGCATCGAGCAGCGCCTGCGCATCCGGATCCGCGAGCCCGTGCAGCCGAAGGGTCGGCAGGCCCTCCAGCACGTCGTCTTCGCCGGTCGCGGCCTCCCCCTCTCCCGGCGGCGTCTCCCGGACCGCGAACACCATCACGACACGCTCCGCAGCGAGCCGGCGAGCCACGAACGAGAGGGTCAACACCGACGCGGAATCCGCCCACTGCGCGTCATCGACGACACACAGCACCGGCCTGGCCTCCGCCACCTCGGCGAGGAGACCCAGAACCGCCAGCCCGACGAGGAACCGGTCGGGAGGCGGCCCGATCCGTGTGCCGCTCGCCGTGCCGAGCGCCAACTGCTGCGGCTCGGGAAGGTGGGCGACCAGGTCGGGGAAGCGGGCCCCGATCTGCTGGACCACGCTGTAGGCGAGCTGCACCTCGGACTCCACACCGCACGCGCGCACGACCGCGAACCCTGTCGCCCGGCGAACCACGTCGTCGAGGAGGGCCGACTTGCCGACGCCGGCCTCGCCGCGGAGCACCAGCACGCCACTCCGACCGGCGATCGCTTCGTCGAGCAACCGCTCCAGCTGTCCCGTCTCGCCGCGTCGTCCCCGCAGCCCGCCGCGTTCGTCGTCGATCGTCATGGCGCATCCGACCCTAGGGACCGCGGCAGCCAGTGGCAAGGGATCGGCGGCAAGGGATCGGCGGCAAGGGATCGGCCCGGGTGCGCACCCGGGTGACTCCCGGGCGCGATGGGCGTTCCCGGAGACGAGCATTGCTGCCATCGAAACGAGATCCCGAGCAGACGAGATCTCAGAACACAGGGAGAACCATCATGAACACCACACCCACCACCACCGCACGTTCGGCCTTCGGCATCGGAGTCGGCCTCCGCGACGGCTTCGCCGAGGTCGCCGACGGCGTGACGCTGCACTACGTGGAGGCCGGCACCGGCCCGCTCGTGCTGCTGCTGCACGGCTTCCCGGAGTTCTGGTACGGCTGGCGCGACCAGATCGCACCGCTCGTCCAGGCCGGCTACCGGGTCGTCGCGCCCGACCTCCGCGGCTACAACCTGTCGTCGAAGCCTGCGGAGTTCGAGGACTACACCGCGGACAAGCCGGCCGCCGACATCGCCGCCCTCATCCGCGCACTCGGCAGCGAGACCGCGACGGTCGTCGGCCACGACTGGGGCGGCTCGATCGCCTGGACCCTGGCGATGAACAGCCCGGAGGTCGTCGAGCGGCTCGTCATCCTGAACGCGGCGCACCCCCGCAAGCTGAACGAGGGCCTGAAGAGCCCGCGCCAACTCGAACGGAGCTGGTACTTCTTCTACTTCCAGCTGATGGGCACGCCCGAGCGTCACGCGGCCAAAGACGACTGGAAGTTCTTCGCCCGGTTCTTCCGCGACGCCCAGCCCGCCTACACCGAGGACGAGCTCGACCTCTACCGGGAGGCCTGGTCGCAGGAGGGCGCGGCCACGGGGATGATCGACTACTACCGCGCGGCCGTCCGCCTCGGCTCGAAGCAGAAGGTGCTCACCGTCACCGCTCCGACACTCGTGATCTGGGGCCAGCAGGACCGCTTCCTCGGAGCGGGCCTCGCCGAACCCCACGCCGAGGACGTGCCGAACCTCGTCGCCGTGGAGCGCCTGGAAGGCGCCTCGCACTGGGTGCACCACGATGAGGCGGAGCGGGTCAACGAGCTGCTCATCGAGTTCCTCGCCACCGGGAGCGTCGACTCGACTCGCTGATGCGGTACAGCGTCGGGGTTTCACGTCCGCGAGCGTGAAACACCGATGCGTGTGCCCCTGGAGGGACTCGAAAACTGCGACCACCCTTTAAGCACCGTCCGCGTAATGTCAAAAACCGCGGAATTCCGCGCTTTTCGACCCCGTGGAGATGACTGCGATCACATAGGAACTCACTCGATTGTGGGCAAATTGTGGGCAAATTTGACCGCCAGTCAAATCCGAAATCTGACTTGCGACTCGGGAGGAAGCACGACTCCCCCGCCAGCAAGCCTCCTTCGCAAAGCGACGGTTACCAGTGAGTCTTCAACAAAGACAGCCCGAACAAATCTTTGCACCCGCTGGTCGGTCATAGTAACCGGCGGTCACCCACCGATTTCGGACGTCAGTCGGGGTCTTTTCAACCTTCGCGAACGAATGCGAGAAGGCCTTCGCGATCACCCCCGTCGGCGCCGATCAGCCCCACGCGATCAAGATAGATGTTTCGATGCTCACAACTAGTCTCCGGCAGCAGAAGGCACGCATGACATGCGGCAAGATTCAGGCCATCCGTCCCTGAAGGTCCGGATTCCGCACACACAGGATCGTTCGAGCACCACGAGCAGCGGCTCGTGGCGCCAATGAGGCTGCTGGCTAGCGCCCCCGCGTCGGCCAGCGCCGCCAGTCCTCCGAGACTTCCTGCAGCGTCCGACGAGGCCGTGTAGATGAGCATTCCGGCCTGTCCAGGACCCGCGTAGATGCGCTCGCGCAGCGAGCCGACGGGATATCCGGCATCCAGGCTGAGCTCTACCAGCAGGGCGTGCGCAAGCGCGTGGATCCCCAGGAACCGAGCCGAAGGGGCACCATCCGGGTCATCCCCGTACTCCACTGCCCGCAGCGCGAACGCTTCGGCTATCTTCGACTGCCGTTCGGTGGCGAGCTGGGAGACTTCCCATGCCGCGATCGCCGACTCCTGGAACTGAATGAAGATGCCTTCGCCGATGACCTCGGTGGCAGGTAGCCAATCCATCGGCTCCTGGCTCAGCCTCGCCATCTGGGGTGAGGCAGTCTCCGTTGCCGCAGCCGTCACGCGAGTGAAACCCTCCAGAGCCCGCACCTCGCGCAATCGCGTCACTTTTGACACCTGCGCCACGAGCGGACGCACTCGAACGTCCACGTCTACCCGTTCTGCACGGAATGAATCGAGTGGGCCCCCTTCGTGCCCATCGACCAGCGCGCGATACTCCTCATGTCGCAACTCCTCGTCTGTGGCCTCGGCCCGTTGCGAGAGTCCCGATCGCTGCCCTATTACTCGCAGTAACCCATCCAGCGACAGGCCCGCCGCCGGGGACGCGGCGGCCAACAGGGACTCAAGGACTTGCGATAGAGCCGGCTCGGCGAGGTGCTGCAACACATCCCAGTGCTTGGTCACAAATTTGGCGTCCGGGCTGGACCATGGGGGGATTGAGATGGCGGAACGCACCCGGCTGAACCAAACGTTGGACGAGCCTCGTTGAAGCACTCGGAGAGGCTTGTCGCACATCTCGTCGGGGGCACCCGGAAGCCAAGGGCGCTTTCCAGCGCATCGTTTGATCTCCCTCAACGCGAATCGTGCGAACGACCCGTCCATGTTGTACGGTGGCACGCCACACGAACATTCGATTACGACGTCCGCGAGCGATGACGATGCCCCGCTGGAGCGAAGTCGTAGGATGTGCTCCCCTCCGGCACCTGTTGCTGATCCCCTGTGTACCCAATTGAAGTATGGGAAATCCTCGATATGCCCGTTCTCACAGCACGCGACGAATCTCGAGGGCGTCAGATCGCGCTCACACGCCGCACAGCGCATCCTGGTCGAGTCGAACTGCCAGAACGGTGCGAGACGCCGACACTCTGGACAGTAGTGGTAGGTGGGGAAACGGACGACCGGAACATCACCGCTGCGGCGGCCGGTGGGAGGAGATCGAAATACCCGCACGCCGAGCGAGCCCGCGAGACGGGGCTCCTCGATGGGGGCGGACCACTTCGGATCCCATTCGTCGATCCCGCAAACCATGAAGCTCTGGTCCCCAGCCGGAAAGAGCGCCCCCACCCCGTAGGTCGTTACGAGCTGGCTCTGTCGGGCCTTGGGCTTGTCAGTCAGCATTTCGTCTCGCTCCGCTGTCGCGTCTTCCATTGATGATGCGCAATGTGCTCTCGCGATCGACATTCCGCAAACTCGTCAAAGTGGGCCATGGAGTGCCTGAGGGAGGAAACGCCGACGCAAGCGACTCGTCCTCGCCGTTGAACACCCCCTCCGAACCAGCAGGAATCATGAGCGAATCCGGTCTCCCCACCTGGGGGTCCCATTTGGCGTAACGCTTGATCTCATTTGATTCCACCCCGTCGCTCCAATCCTCGACGAGACGACCGAGAGCCTCCCGCACTTGCGACTCGACCGCTTCGATGTCCTCGTCACCCGTCGAGCTCGAGCGAACTCGCGAGACGATCACATCGGCGATCCGTTCGATAGCTTCGGACGATACCGGGACGGCCACGTCGATATCTCCACTCGCTCCCGCGACCGAATGCCGCGCCAAAGCGACCAGGAGACCGTGAAGTCCCCGGTCTAGAGCCCGTGCGGCAAACGGGGTCGCTCCCGTCGCCTCGACATGTTTGTACAGAGCCCGATGATATGAAGTGAAGTTCTCATAGTGGGAGAGATCACGCGACCGGGCGGAGTTGTACATGGTGAACACCAGGCCCGGATGCCTTCGCCCTACGCGGCTGGTGGCCTGAATGTACTCAGACGTCGTCTGCGGCTGTCCCATGACCGCCATCAGGGCGAGCCTGTCGATGTCGACGCCAACGGAAATCATGTTTGTGGCGAGGACGACGTCGGGGCTGTCCACGTCTGGAAAGGACTTTGCGAGATACATCAGTTGTCGGGGGATGTCGCTCGATTTGACACGCGAGGTCAGTTCGCTGGGGGATGTCGTCGACCGAGGGCTTGTGCCGTTTCGGCTCGCCACGACGACGATCCGATCCTTTACGTCGTCGATGGACTGAATGAATGCTGCTCCGAGAACCCTGAGGCTGTTGAAGTAACCCAGCAGTGTCCAGTACGCGTCCCGAACCTCAGGCGGGACATCGAGGTCGAGTGCAGCTTGCAGTGCAGCCGCGTAGGTCCGGACGAGGAGGGTCGAGTGGCTGGCAGAACCCGACATCAAACCCACGTAGCGTCGTGTCCCCTTCTCAGTCGCCTTTGCGTCGACTGCGAAGAAGGAGTCGCCAGCATCGATTCCTGGCGGTGGGAACTGACGCGCTTCGCGCGCGAAGACCGACCTGACCTGGTGGCTGGCGCGCCTGATGGTCGCGGTCGATGCAATCAACTTAGGCCGAGACCCGTCGAGCGCGTCCGTAGCGAGATGGTCGACCGCCGTCTCATATAGACCGACCAGTGTGCCCAACGGGCCGCTGATCAGATGCAGCTCGTCCTGGATGATCAGATCCGGCGCTGCATCGTGGCCCAGCCCGAAGAGCGCGCCGCTCCTCCCGTTCCACGCCAGCATCGCGAACTTATCGACTGTACCGATCACCAGCGAGGGCCGCGCCGAGTACACATCCGTGTCGACTAAGTGGACAGGGAGGCCAGTTGCGAACTCGCACGACCGATTCGGGCACGTGATCGTCAACTGGTCCTTGATCTGGTCGGCGGCATAGTCATCGGCTCCGAGTCCTGAGCCGCACCACGGGCAGCGAAGCAGCTGCATCGGGTCTCCGAGGTCCCCGGGGTCCTCCCCCGACCGAATCTTGCGCAGCGCCTTCGCTGCGTTCTTCACGTTGTTCGGTGTCGCCCCCTGCCCAACCCAGAGGCCGATCGAGAACGGCGCCGCAGCGAGCAAGTCCGGATTAGATCTCCGCAGGCTTTCAAGCGAGCAGATCAACCCGGAGGCCCGCTCAAACTGCTGAAGCGTCAGGAGTCGCAGCGTATAGCGCATTAGGACGCCCACCCCTGCACCGTCTCCGTCGACTCCGTCCCCGCGAAGTCTCCGCAACGCAAGCGTGAACGCGATCAGCCCGAGGTAAGCCTCCGTCTTTCCGCCGCCCGTGGGGAACCAGAGCAGGTCCGCCAAGTCCCTCTCGGCACTCGTTGGATTTGCGATCCCCTCAATGCTGATCAAGATGAACGCGATCTGAAACGGGCGCCACTCAGGCGTCATCGTCTGAGGAGGCTCTTCCAATCCGTTACGGATCATCTCCTGCCGCAGACGCTGGGTACGCATAGCAGCGTTCATGACTCGAAACGCTTGTTCTGGGAGTCTCTCAGTCCGAAGGATCTCAATTCCGCGGCGCATTCGAGCGACCGCGGCATCGGCATTGTCGAGATTCTGGAGAGCTGACTGGAACAGTCCTTCGTTGAGGCTTTCCGTCTCTAGCTGCAGCCGGCGCTTTACGACCCACGCCTCGTACTCGTCAACAAGGGATGACAATGGCGCAAGTTGGAGAGGCTGATCGATGTCATCCATCAGCAACGGACCCACGGCATCGATGTCAGCCTTGGCTAGAGGCAAGTCATGGGATGGGAAGAACGTGGTCTCGACTCTCGTAACGTGGGCCGACTCGTTCCAGATCACCCCAACGCCGTGCCCGACCGCTAGGTTTCGCTCGCTCCGGTACAGAAGCTCGCCACTCCGCTCGTCAAGGTCCATGTGCGCGAGTACCGCATCTGGGCGGCGATCCGCGAACTGACCTCCCTCAGTCGTGACGCCGATGAACGGCCGAAACCAGCACCACTCGTCAGAAGTTCCTCGTTCAGGCTTGACGAACCGGTTCACAAGCGTGGCGGTGACGCTATGAACTCCGTCTCGAGCCGCGCGCACCACAATGTTCAGTTCCAGCCCGTCCTCGAGCCCGATAGTCCTTGTTCCGGTTTCGAGATCCAGCACCACAGCATCACGTCGAAACGGGAAGATTCTCCAAGCGCTCGGTCGCTTCTTCGACGACCGGGTCTGCACGTCCGACTCTTGGAGCGATTCTCGTGAGCTATCAGGAAGATACCGATCGGCGCGGATCTCGAACGAAAGACGTGAGGTCCCCGCACTGACGCCAACGGTCAGACCAGCTGAAGACGGGTAGCGCACGTTGGCGATCGACACGCCGGGGTCGTCGGGAGCGTCCTGGGCTGAACCGCTAGCGTCGTCGGGGTCTTCGTCGGCGAACAGCGCCGCCTCCTGCTGCTTGTTGCGGCTCCGCGGATGCAAGATGCCGACAATGTACCGGTCCAGAGGGGGCTCGGTCAGGGTTGCGTCCTCCTCCGACCCCATCAGGTCCGCAATAACCGCCTCGACCATTCGGTCGCGCGCTTCATACCATTCATCCATCGCTTCAGCTCCCTGAATCCCATCGGACTTGCACCATTCCAGCGGCCACCGGAGCAAGCCATAAGCCGTGCCGCCCGACCTCTCCCGCCTTCGCCGACGAGGCGACCGTGCCTATCGATTCGAGTCGAGCGTCGCCTAGGGCCGGCCAAGGGCTTCGACCGGTCTGACGGTCTCCGATTCGCCGAGCGAGATCCTCCCCGAACTCTTGGGAGGTGTGGGCAACGACCGCGTCATCGACCGATGCTGCATATACCGGCACCTTGAGCGACGACCTCCGCGGATCGAGACGGAACTGCAGTCTCACGCCGCGCAGCGCGACCAAGTCGTTGAGGACGGCCTGTGCCGAAGCCGCATCGTCACCTGGCGGCTCCGACCGTTCAAAATCATTGGGACGTAGTTCAACTCCGAACGTCATCCAACTCTTTGGACCGGACACGAACCAACGAGTGTGTCCCTTCGGTCCCACTCGCCGCAGCATTCGATCGTCCGGCCCGTCAGCCGAGGCGAGCAGCCTGCGTGCGCGGGTCACGGCCACGAAGGATGTGCGTGCAACATCTTGGTCAGGCCCAGGAGCTAGCCAATGCTTCTCTAGGAAGTTAACAAGGACGACATTGTCGAACTCGAGTCCCTTGGCGCGGTGAATCGTCGACACACGAACCCGGAGCTCTGAACGGTCTTGCAGCGCAGGCAGAAGCGGTCGGCGACGCGTCAAGCTGCGCGCAAGCACCTCGACGTCCAAGTCCGAAGCGGTCGCACCACTTATTGCGCGCACTGCTCGCCACAGCTCCGAAGGGTCCTCATTCGGCGCCACGTTGGATGCGGCATCCATGAATTTCTCTCGACTCACGAACCTGCTGCCGCATGCGTTCATGACTCGGGCCACCCATGCCGCAACCACCGCGTGCCTTGGACCTCGTTCAACGACCGCGTCCACGCCGTTCATTTCCAGCGTATCCGCTACCAGAAGCGCTTGCCCGTTGTTGGACGTCAAAAAGCACGTCGACCCTTGCCACTGATTCACCTGTGGGGCGAGTGCTGCCACGTCCCCCGCGCGCGCGATGCTCGACATGAAGCGGTCGAGGTCCGACCCTCCGGCTAGAACAGAGCCGCGCAACGCAGCGGCCGACTTCGCTTCCCGGCTCTGGGCTCGGTGCTGCCCGGTGAGTTCTCGAACGGAGACGCCCCTGAAACGGCGAACGGCCTCCAATAGATCGGAGCTCGTGGTCGCGGATCCCTCGCTTGAACCTGCCGACTCACGAAGCTGAAAATCATAGATCCCCTGTGCAGGGTCGCCAAGCACTGTGAATCCAGCGTCTGGCGAGAGCGATTTCAACAGGCGGAGTAGGAAATCTGCACGATCTCCGACGATGTCCTGGAACTCATCGACAATCACGTGATCGAGCATTTGCAGTCGCTGCCAACCGGACTTTCGCAGGAGCGAATCCGCCAGTCGGATGCGCTCATCGAAGGACAGCACGCCTACGTCCGCATCCGATTCCTCGCGTACAAAATCCGCGGCAAGCGAATCCAGCGTCTGGACCTGCGCGGGCGGAATGCCCTGAGCCCTTAGTCGCGCATCCACGGCATGAACGGCCGCGTTCGAGAAGCTGATGACGAGGACGCCATAGGTCGGATCGGCACCTTCTTCGCCAACGAGATGCTCGACGAGTGCGCTTACTACCTGCGTCTTCCCAGAGCCGGGGCCTGCGATAACGATCTGGCGCTCATCGATGGGCACGTTGCTCGCAAGCTGCTGGCTCGGGTCGAGGGTTGCAACCGTCATCGACGCGTCCATAGGTATTCGAATTCGTTGAACGCGAGCAATTCGCCGAACTGTTCGAAGGTATCGCGGACGTTGACGATCAAGACCTCCTCCGAACCGCCGTTCTCCGGTCCTCTGAGCCCGCGCCCGACCATCTGCTGATAGACGTTTGGGCTGAAAGTAGGCCGCGCGACGTAGACAGCTCTGACGCGAGGGGCGTCAAAGCCCTGGGCGAGCACCCCGTAGTTCGCGATGACCCTGATCCGACCTGCCTTGAACTCGTCGATGTAGTGACGACGTGTACCCGCCTCCGTATCGGCCGAGATCGAGACAGCTCGAACGCCCCGATGTGACAAAAGGGCTGCTAGGACTCGTGAGTTCTCAACTGAAGGGGCGAAGACGAGCACCGTCCAGTCTTCTGGCAGTTCAGCGATCGACTCGATGACTCGAAGAGTTCGATCAAGGTCCGAGCCAAGGCGGTCGTTCACAGCTGCCGGCAATTGGCGGCGGGACTCGATCGCCGCGACATCGGAATCGGAAAGGCGCACATCGGTTCCGTCGATGAGGGTCTGGCTCACACGCGCCAAAACCTTCTTCTCCTGAAGTTCGCCATATGGGTCGTCAGCATTGCGAAATGATCCGCGGTCGAGACGATTCCCGTCGTACCTCTTCACAAGCCGCTCGGTCTCGACTTCCGACGTTCCCCGGAAGGGAGTAGCCGTTAGACCGATCAAGGGCCGGCGGATGGTCCGATCGCGAGAGCGTCCCCCTCGGCCCAGCCACTCGAGGACGGCAGTGTAAAGGGTTCCGATCGAGACATGTGCCTCGTCCACAACGACCACTGAGGGCTCTCGTATCCAGTCGTAGTCGTCGGAACCACGTCGCCGGATGGATTCGAGCTTGTCGATGGTGGCGACAACGAGCTGAAATGCTCCGGTCTCTTCTGCCAGCTCGTTTGATGCCCAGAGCCTTCCGAGCCGAAGCGGAACCTGCGGCCCCATCGCGCGCCACACATACGACCAGCTTTCGGCCGCCTGCTCGCAGAGTTCGTCCGTCTGCGCGATCCACACCACTGGACGGTCGGTCGAGATGTCGCCGTTCGCAACTGCCTCCACCAAAGCTTGAACCGTGACTCTGGTCTTCCCTGCGCCGGTTGGGAGCGACACCAGACCGCGATCACTCCCGACTCCTCTGAGCAGCGATGTGATCCGTTCAGTGACCTCGACCTGGTAGTCGTGAAGTCCGCTGAGCATAGCTGGGCCATCGATCATCTCGACCGCCGGCCGCGGTGAATCAGCAAAGCCAGCCCATTCGGTGGGGAAGCCGAGGGATTCGACCCATCGCCGGGTCAGCCGCCTGCCAGCCCACTCGCGCGGCGGCTGGAGCCCTCGCTCGTCGAGAACTAGCCGAAGCTGCTTCAAGATGCTGACGCCATGGACAGCGCGTGCAAGAGACGCAATCTCGTCGGGGCGGACACCGTCGGGTCGCGTCTCCAGCGCCGTCAAGGCCAGCGCAGGAACGATCCGACGAAGCGCCTCTACGCCGACGGCTTCAATGAGTCGTGCGTCATCGTCCGCCGATTCCCTGATCCGGCTAGTGAGCTCCCCTACTGCCTGATTCATCATCTCTTGGATGATGCGCGCGATGTCTTCCTCGCTCAGGTCAAGTGCCAGGCACGACGAGATCTGGCCAAGAAGTTCGTGTTGCCCTTCCCCTGTCACGAAGAGTGTCTCGCCTTCACGACGGAAGGGGATCGAGCGGCCGACCTGGCCTCTGGAAGTTGCAATCAGGCGCTCGAGTCTTCTGACGGGCTGAAGAAGGAGATCGAAGTCTGCAGGTTTGAGCCAGAGCTTTATCGGAGGGAACACATCGGTGAGGTAGCTGGACTCTCCCGCTGGCTCGACGATCACCTCTTCTTGGAGCAGATCGCTGGCGCTCGGCATGCTCCAGAGGTTCGTGAACCGATTGACGTCCTCGGGCTCGCGCACGAGTAGTGCCGGGATGAGAGCCTCAATCAGCGACTCGTAGACGTTCCGGTCGGCGGTTACGCCGATATTGCCCACGTCGACGGACTGCCGAGCTGCGCCCACCCTAACCACGAGCGAGTCGACGTCAAGCCGTCCGGGCAGCCACGCGTAGAAATCGCTTCGCCGTTGGTCGTCTGCATCCGAACCAGTCCACCTATCGGCAGCCTGTTTGAGCGCAAGCCACTCATCGTGTGCGTAATCAGACGGATCCGCACGCATATTCATGGCGTTCGCCTCGCGCTCCGCGATCTGAACCGCGGGTAGGGAATCCGGATCGATCCCCTCGCCGACTACGAGGACACGCGGCGGGGGCAGGAGCCCGAACGAAGTGCGGAGCCGACCATGTCGACGTAGGAACCATGCTTCCGCGGCTGGAAGCCTGAGCTGTCCGTAGCCCGCATTGCTAACGTGTCGAACCGTCCATTGCGCATCGAGACCTTGGGCCACGAGCAGATCCGTGGCCGCTGCCTTGGCCTGATCGCTCATCCCGATCAAAGGCTCCATCGGCCAGGGCGGCGGAGGCCCCTCGATCAGAAGTTTCGAACGGTCCGGCTTTGCGCCATTCTGCTTTGCGATGAACCTCTGCGCGGCGTAGTCCTTGAACTCGTACAACCACGACTCCGAGGGCGAATTGTGTCGTCGTGTCGGGGCGTCGACGGCACCCATCTCGCGTAGAGCGTCGACGTCCTCCCTGTGGTAGCCAGGGTCGATCAACGCCTGTCTGTCGCGACTGCCATCGGCCGGGACTATAGCTCCGGCGAGATAGCAGGATCCGATCGCCACCCAGTGGCCCGCGGCCGAGCGCACCCGCACGCGTGACTCGAGACTTGGGCCTAGTGCCTCACGAAGGATGAGCAACGACGTTTCGAGCGGGATAGTCCGCAAGACTGTCCAGATCTGACCCCAGAGGTCGGAAGTGGAGTTGGCCTCAGCTGCTGCGACGCGGGCGAGGAGCGCATGAAGCTCGCCAGTCCTGTCCATCACGACGACGCCCAGGTCGGCAAGGTGTTGCCGTACCCCAGGAAGTTCCGCGAGTTCGCGGTCGACAAACGCGACGTCATGACTGTCTTGACCGACTACCCGGACGAATACCTTGCCCTTCTGCGGTGCCCTGAACTCGCCATCCTCGAGGCGGATGATGCGCGCTTGCCGTACTTCGCTCTCCGCGCGCGACCGCTTCGCAGGGTCTACAAGAGTTTGGGCGTCGCGGATGATTCGTGCAGCCAGCTCGATCGCGTGCGCCGACGATTCGATGGACCCGTCCGAGGTCAGCGCTTCGAGCCATTGATCGAGGCCAGAGGAGGTACCCGCCACGCCGGGGGTCAGCATGAGCCGCTCCACTTTGAGCCGTCGCTCCGGGGTCCGGTAAGCGTCAGGATGGACCCAGTCCTGCAGCGGCGCACCTGGGACCGCAGCCCACGCCGACAACCAATCCTGCTCGATCTCACCTACCCAGCGGAGTTCTGACGGCAGCCGCAACGCTCCGATGCCATCTGGCAACGAACGGAACCCCCGCATGAAATCGAAGATCGGTTCATTTAGGAACTGGTCCGCCCAGTTGCGGGCCTCTCGTCCGCGCGCAGGCAACGCATCGAGAGCTCCAGCAGGGAAGTCGCCTTGATCGAACCGGCTGATGGCACCGCCGACGAGAGGTGGGAGCAGCTGCAGCAACTCAGTGTTCAACGGGCTCGCGAGCAAACCTGTTCGATCGTCGCTGAGTTTCCACGGGGCGTTGATCAGTCCAGACAACGTCGTCTCGAATGCAGTCGGGAAGTAAGCCCAGAATGACCCGAGGCCGGTTCCTGGCGGCAGCGGCAGGGCGAACTGCAACTCGATCTCTCTGCGCGCCGCGACGTGGCCCGCTTCCTTGAACGCCGCCCTACTTGGAGTATGGGTCGTTCGAGTCACGGCCCAGTGGCTGGCGGCCCTTCCCGAGCGCAGGAGGACAGTTCCATCCTCTTGGATCTCCTGGCTGATCAACCGCTCGCTTGGTCGACCTTCTCGTCCCGCCCGCGCCTCAGGATCAGGTTCCGCCAGATTTCGGAGTTCGGCCCTGCGGATGTGCGGCGAGAAGAGGACGAATTCCGCGGGGAACTCGTAAAGCTGTTTCGATAGTTCGAAGTGCGGAACCGCAAGAGGGATGAGGATAACGGTGCTCGCCCATTCCATCAGTCGCGCTAGCTCTGTGTCTCGTGACGCCTCTACCCGCGCGTCGAGGGTCTTCGCCAATCGCATCGCCGGGTAATAGGGGAATGCGTATCCGGCGTCCTTGAGGGTCGCCTCAGACCATGACCGGTTGAACTCGAACGAAACGGTGCGGCTGAGGATCTTGGGGCTATCGGAAACCGCTAGTACTGACTTGAATCCGATGCCGAATTTCCCGATGCGCTCATCATCCTTCGTCGAGATATCCGAAGCCATCAGCGAACGGACCCCGGCCTCGTCGAATGGCTCGCCGTCGTTCGCCACATACAAGGCTTGACGTGTGAGCACCACTTCGACGCGGTGACCGCCATCTCGCGCAGCGTCGACCGCGTTTTGCAGGAGTTCCTCTAGCTGCCTGCGAGAGTAGCCGCCTTGTGAGATGCGTCGCTCGTTGTTCGCATCTTGCAAAACACGTGTCGGATCCTCGGCATACACGTTCATGCACATATCCGTCTGTTCCCAGACGACGGCAGCCAACGCCGAACTACTGCGGTCCCACCCCGACACTCAAGACTCCATCAACACCATCGAACGACCTAGACCCGCTCAATCAGGCTCAGGTAACTCGAATCTAGTTGATCGGGCCAACCGGCGGTTCGAGCGCATGACCCCAGATGGGGGGCTCGTTCGCATCGCTCGGAGCTGGGCCTCGCGCGCCACGTCTTCGACGGACAGCGGAGGGAAGTAGCATTCATTCAATGACCGAGAAGCCCATCCGCGTACTCGACCTCTTCGCCGGGGCCGGGGGTATGACAGCTGGACTACACGCGGCTTCTCAACGCTTCGAGACTGTCCGCGCAGTCGAGATGGACCTAAGCGCTGCAGCGACTTTCGCGGCGACGTTCGGCCGGGACAGGATCTTCCACGGGCCTATACAGGAGTGGGTCGACAGCGAACGCGTCCCCTCAGTGGACGTCATTATCGGCGGCCCTCCTTGCCAAGGATTCTCGACACTCGGCAAGCAGGACGAGGAGGATGAACGAAACTCGCTGTGGCGGTACTACGCCGAGACAATCCGGCTTGCACAGCCGAAGTACTTCGTAGTTGAGAACGTCGCGGCCTTCGCGAAATCGAAACAGTTCGGAGAGTTTCAGGAGGCGACAGCTCCGGGCGGCCTCCTGAACGATTACGCGTTTCAGCACCGCGTTCTCAATGCGGCCGATTTCGGCGCTCCGCAGGCTCGTCGTCGTGCGGTGCTGATCGGGCATCGCAAGGACGTTCCGCACCCGGGCTTTCCCGTTGAAAGCCATGAGGGCCGCCATGTGACGGTTCGAGAGGCCTTCGCGGGAATTCCCCACTCGGTCTCCCACGTCGACCTACCAGGCGACTCAGTTTTTAGGTTTGGCGGTCATTCACTTCCGGGCAGCTATTCGCGGTCTGAGCTCCACGTAGGACGCAATTACGCGCAACTCTCTTTGGACCGCTTCGCGAGGATCCCCGCCGGTGGCAACAGATTCGATCTTCCCGATGAACTCAAAGCACGCTGCTGGCTCGGCCACACCAGCGGCTCGGCAGACGTCATGGGACGCATGCACTGGGACAAGCCTTCGGTGACGATACGCACGGAGTTCTTCAAACCCGAAAAGGGACGGTATATCCACCCTGTTGCGGACCGCGCGATCACGCATTTCGAGGCCGCCGTCCTGCAGGGCTTCCCCGAGGAGCACCGCTTCGTCGGATCAAAGACCGCGATCGCTCGACAGATCGGCAACGCCGTACCGATTCCGCTCGGAAAGGCGATCGGCATTCAGCTCCTGAAATCGCTATAAGGGGCGATCTTCCCCGGCATGTAACCACGCACGCAAGACACTTTCAGCGATCGTTGCGGGATCCTCGTGTTCCCAGAAACGCAGCACCGTCCACCCAGCGGACTCAAGTCGTTCGGTCGACTCTAAGTCCCGCTCCTTGTTTCGTTTGAGCTTCGGGAGCCAGTACTCTGAGTTCTTCTGCGGACTAGTGCCATGCAATGGGCAGCTATGCCAGAAACAGCCGTCGATGAAGACGGCGATTCGTCGTCGTGTGAAGACAATGTCGGCACACGTTCGCGATGGAGGCGCCAGCCGGAAGTCCACCCTGTAACGGACCCCGGCCGCATGTAAGAGCCGGCGAACAGCCAACTCCGGCCCGGTGTCCCTTCTTCGATTGCCGAGCATGGACCGCCGTACTGCTGGTGACGAAGCCCAAGACATAGCCGAAGCTTAATCGCGTTGTTGATGTCAGAGAGACCGTAGACCTACGCTCGCTGACAAACCGCAGCCCTTTCTGACCGGGCGCGACCATGCGGACTGTGGTGATCCCGATTGTGTCGGTGCGCCTTTGTAGGATGAGATCACGTTCAACGCCCTAGGAGCAATACATGGAATCCGACCCCAGACTGCCAGTTATCAGTCTCTTCTCGGGAGCGGGCGGCCTGGACCTTGCAGTCGAACGTGTAGCCGATCCGCCGCTGCTTCGCCCCGATGAGGCGAGCCGCGGCCCTTTCAGGGTCGCGATCGCGACCGACTACGAGCCTCAGGCGCTCGACACACTTGCGCTGAACCTTCCGGGCGCGTCCACGCTACCTGGCGATATTCGCGAGACCCCGACTTCTGAGCTTCTCTCGGTCGGCGGACTGTCTCAAGGTGACGCCGCCCTGGTGGTCGGGGGCCCTCCGTGCACACCATTTTCGAAGTCGGGCTTTTGGCTCGCGGAAAAGCGAGAGTCTCGTGACCCGAATGCGTCGCTCTTGGAGGAGTATGTCCGAGTCGTGGCTCAAGCGCGCCCCGAAGCGTTCGTGCTCGAGAACGTTCAGGCGCTGACCTACAAGACGCATGAGGCGCATTTCCGGCAGCTCCTTCAAGCACTCGCTGAACTTGGCTACAACCCGCAGTGGAAGACGCTGTTGGCAGCCGATTTCGGAGTTCCCCAGCTTCGAAAGAGGGTGTTCATCGTGGGCCGCCGTGACGGCAAAGCCTTCAGATTCCCAGAGCCAACGCACGCGGGACCTAGCGAGACGACCCGGACCTGGGACATGTCAAAGCTTCCCCACGTCACGGCCGCACAGGCCTTCGACGGACTTGCAACGTCAGCCGAGGCTGGCGAGCTGGTCGAGGGAAAATATGGTGAACTCGCGGCAGAGGTGCCAGGCGGCCAGAACTATCTGTGGCACACCCCACGCTATGGCGGCCGCGACGCCTTTGAGTGGCGCTCCCGCTACTGGACGTTCCTTCTTCGCCTGGCGCCGGACAAGCCCAGTTCGACACTGCAAGCACAACCTGGGCCGTATGTGGGGCCTTTTCATTGGGAGAACGTTCGGAACTCTGACGGAGATCTGCGGGCGCGCAGACTGCGTGTCCCTGAGCTGCTGAGGCTGATGACCTTCCCGGACAACTTCCGTCTGATGGGGACTCGAGCAGATATCCAACGCCAGCTTGGAAATGCCGTGCCCCTCGAATTGGGCAAGGCAGTGCTACACGCCTTGAGCATTCAGCTGGGTTATGTTGATGCGGAAACAGAAGCGGACGACCAGCTGGTGCGGTTGTCGAACGATTCGGTTCTGATCAGCTGATTCGTGCAGACGGGCCGAGAAAGGCCCCTCTTGCCGATCAATATTGACTACGCAAAAGCCAGTCAGATCCTTCTCGACGCGCTCGAACTCGCGAAGAGCGACGATCGCCTGCCGGTCGAGTGGACCAGCCATGCTCGATCGGTGTTCGAACTGGAGTCAAAGACATGGACGCCGGCCTTTGCGACGCTGCTCCTCGCCAAAGCGACTGACGAGCGCGTTGACACGATGAGTCTCAAAGCCGAGCCGAACGTCCCGAATGCATACAGTGCACGTGGGCTCTGCCACAAAGTCATCGTTCCTGCCGCCGTCGACCACGGCTTTTCGATTCGCAACACAGGCAGAGAGCCGCTTAACAACCAGCCCTTCTTCCGCTACGACCGAATCGACAAGATCGAACGAGTCCGTAAGCCGAAGGACCGCGAGTACTTCTTCGACGTAACCGAGCGAGCGAACAGCCTGAGTGCACCGCAAGCACTGCTAGCGCTGGCCTCATTCCTCCGCGTGGCTCTAGGGTTCGCCGCGGCAGCCCGCAACGTCTCGGTGAGAACGGACGGTTTGACACCGAATGGCGCTCGCATCGCGGCGGAGAACTTCATGCGTTCGGATGCGCCCGACCGCCCTCAGCGGCTGCAGGCCTTTGCGGCCTCTTGCCTTGATCTCGTCTTTCCAACAGTAAAAACGCGACGAATCAACGATCCGTCGCGGGATCTACCCGGCGACGTACATGGTCTCTTCAACGGTTCGAGCGTCATGGCCGTCGAAGTTCGAGGCAAGGCGGTCACCGGTTCAGATCTCGGGAGCTTTGCCCGCGCCTGCGAGAGCGCTGGCATCTTCCGTGCGGTGATGTTCGTGGACGCCCCTCAACAATCTCCCTTGGACGCTCGAGGGGTCGTTCGCGACGCAGGTCTCGAGTGGACCCAGCTCGTCGTTTTCGATTCGGCGCCAGCCCTACTCGCCCAGGCGTTGCTCTGGGCGAACCGTCCGCTAGAAGAATCGGTCGCGGACTTTTCCAAGGGCTTGCTCGAAAGACTCCGCGAGATCGAGGTTAAGACCGCGACGCTGCTCGAGTGGAGTCAGGCGGTAGCTGTGGCACGAAGCCGCTGATCCAGTCACTCGCAGACGCCCAAAACGACGCCCAAACAATCGTCCACGTGATCACCCAGAGCCAGAGTGCGCCCCGTTGTCGAGGCATCAGCCAATCACGTCTGCATTCGTATGGTGTGCCCCACGTTGAGCTCGGGTAACACGTCCTCGGCGCAAATTGCAGCTCCTCGTGGCCTACGTTGACCGTGACTCCGCGCAACCCGCGCACCCTGGCAGGCCCGCCAACCTGGCACGCATTTCTGAGACAGGTCGCGACTGCCCCGGCGCAACTTTGCCCAATTCACATATGGCTCAATGCGACAGTGAAAAAGCTTGGCGCTCTACTCACGGCCTCCGTGACCAGGTATCGGTGGGTCGTCAGCGCGTCTGTGAAGTGGTCTCCTCGAAACCCTCCACCCTCCAGGTGCGCAACGAGGAAGATGCTGAGCGCCCGGTCCGCCAGGCCGGACTCGTAGATAGAAATTGGAAGCTTAGCTGGAAGACCATATTTGAGCGACTTTAGGAAGGTGGAAATTGGAGCATCCCCATCAGATACACCCATCGCCATTGCTACCGCCGCGACGACCAATGAGCATTCAAAAGAGAGAGTCTGTTGGCAGAAGGAAATGACATCCTCCTCAGCAAGCCTCTGTCGGCCCTTTCCGCGCGGCTTGGTCGCGGCGAGCGCAGCGCTCAAGGCGACTAGAGCTTCGTAGCTATCACCTGCAATCCAGCTCAGTGCGAGCCGATATGAGACGTCCGCCGGCTCGACGCTTCGAAAGAGCTTGCTGTCGCAGAGTTCAACGAACAGAGGCCAAACGGCCGCGAGCCATTCCTCGGGACTTGAGAGGTCAGCGAGCGCTGCCCCCGAAGCATCGACCCATTCAAAGATTCGCTTCGCCTTAACCGCGCTTAGTAGCGTACGGGCATACATAGCCTGCCGGTCCACCCGGGGGTCGACTGCATTTACTCGTCCCGCGATACGCTCGAATAGGTCTGCAAGCACCGAGCGCTCGCTTTCACTAGCAAGCGCGAAAGCCAGTGTCTTTTCGGACAGCAATCGTGCGCGCTCCCGAAAGCTCTCGTAGTCGTCGCTGCCGCGCATCGCCATCAGATGGCTCTCAACGGTCTCGAGTACCTTCAAACGACTGGACATTGCGTCAATGATGGCTTTGGCGGCAACCGAAGATTTCCGTGAAAGCAGGGCAACCTGCTCCGCCCACTGCACTTGCGCCGCCTCATCGGCGAAAAGGAACTCGAGGATCAACCGCGGCGGAATGTCGATCGATTCCATCGTGGCCGAGATCTTCAGCGGAGAGATCGTTTCCAGGAGAGAACTCCCAATATCTTCCATGTTGCTGCTGGATAGCAGATCGGTTGCGGCATCGAATGCGTCCGATTTCATGAATCGCTGGTCGTACAGACTCGGATTACCGAACACAACCATGCCCTCGGTGTGCATGCCAGCCCGTCCAGCTCGCCCGAGCAAGTTCTGGAAATCTCTCGTTCGTATGTCCTCGCCAGCTTGTTTGGTGCTCGAAACCACGAGATATCGGATCGGAAGATTCACTCCCTGAGCGAGGGTAGACGTGCAGACAACGAAACGAATCATGTTGTGCTGCATTGCGTGCTCAATGGACACTCGAAGCCCATGCGGGGTCGAGCCGTGATGTGCAAAGACCCCCAGCCCAGCCGCAACAGCCTTGTCGCTGTCCGCCCCGAAGTGCAGTCCAGTTAGCCACTTGAGCCTTTCGACTTCAGCCCCATCTGAGTAGTCCGCCGGGACGGACAGGCCGAAACCTCGTCTATAGACGTCGACGGCGCGCCGAACCATCCCGTTCGCAGTGTCCTTTCGGCCGCAGAAGATCGCGACCCCGCCACTAGCTACCAAACGCAAACCTAGATAGAGGGACACATCCTTCCACGCGTCATCACCACGAGCAGGGAAGGATCTCACTTTCCGCTCTCTGCCCACCTTCTCCAATTGAGCCACCTCGATAGCGCGCGGGACGAAGTAGTCGGGAGACTTCGCTATTTCCGAATCGAACACTTCCAAGCGTCCTTGTCGCCCCGTCCACGACGAGAATGCGACGGCCCTCTCCGTGGGCAGCAGCGTGGACCCGTCCACAATCTCGGCATCATCCGGAAGCGCCCAATTGGCGAGCGTTGCAACGTTTGGCATCACGGCGGAGATGAGCACGGATTGCGTGGCCTCGGGTACTAGGTCGGCGATCTCGGTCAGCAGCAGTTCGTAGGTGGCACCTCGAGGCCCGTTATCGAACTGGTGGCACTCGTCGTAAACCAACAACCCGATTTGACCAGCAAGGTCGGGCATCTGACGGAGTACGAAGTGCAGCTTCTCGGGGGTAACTACAAGCACCAACGGCGCCGGATCGGCGCTTCCGAGAATGCGTTCAAGGACTTCATCGAAGTCCAGCTGTAGCGCGTCCGAAAGCTCGTTAACTCGGACAGCCTCGTTCCGGAACGCTCGGCGCAGGTTGACACTGATCTCGTGGACAAGCGCCCGGAACGGCGCCACCACCACGGCCAGCTTGACTCGTTTCGAAATGAAGCCGCTGCGGACAAGGATCTCTACGGACTTTGTCTTGCCTGCACTTGTGGGCATGAGTACCGCGCCGGACCTGCCCCGTAGAAGACCAGCTTGCCCGATAACTCGCTGGGCCGGCCAAAGCTCTGTCGGAAAATCTGGCTTGCTCAAGACGTCTTGCCACACGTCTACCGGCTGATCAGAGAATTTGGGAATTGTCGACCATACCGATACAGCCAGCCTGCACCTCAAAACTGCCGCGATCAGATCTGCGAGCAATACGTCCCGCGAATTCCGCTCTTTGTACGCGCGGTGTTGGATTTCGCTGAGGAGGCCTTCCAATTGCTCGGATACAGTTCCGTCAATGAAGTGCTTGTTTACGTGACGGGCAATCTCGGAAAGCGCGGGTCCGTGGCCCTCGTCACCGAATTCCGGGGGCCTCCGCCTGAACCTGCCCTTGAGGATCCAATCGAGCATGCGTTCCAGGGGGTCCGAATCGCTGAGCTCAGGAACTCGCTCGGCGAGGACACGGCTACTTCCCGGTCTTCCGGCCAGGTAATAGGCCGCGCCCGCAAGCAGAAGTAGGTCGCCGGTTAGCCGTTCTGCATACCTTGACTCGAGCAATGCATCAAAGTATCGCGCCGCCAATTCAAGTTGTTTCTGCAAGTGGCCGGGCAGAGAATCGACCCCCGCTACCGAAAGGTGGGCGGCCGAGTCGCCAAGCGTAGCGACGGCGGACAGAAGGAGAGAACTCGGCTCGTCGCCCTCCGGAAGCTTGAGGTGGTGCTCATCGGGCACGCGGAACTCATGCATCTTGCCTTTCGCACGCGTTATGCCCAGCAACCTGCGACTGTTTGCCTCAAGCTCCACTTGCGGCCTCGGCGTAAAGCGAGTGAACAAGCTTCATAAGCTCAGGACCCTTCACCACCAATAGATTGAGATGTTCCTTGTTGTTGTGCCCAGCCGTCGATGCCGCGACAAGCGCAGTCGCATCGAATGCTTCGTCGCTCAGTACTGCGGCCGCAGTTGACCGAAGAACATACGGATTATCAGCGATGTTCTGAAACCTCTCGACCATCTTGGCCCGCTCCCGATTGCCCATCGCAAGCAGTCGGCGTTTGGTAGCGTTGAGAGTGTACGCAACGCGGAGGTAGTCCTTCGAAGAGTCGTCGATGGCCTTCTGGAGTTGATCCGCGTAGGGTGCCGTGGAGAGTCCCGCCTTCACTTCGCAAACAAGCAAGACATCATCTATCGACCCCGCACTTGGATCCACCTCGCTCATACCTAAGACATCGACGCCTTGGATTGATTGGTCCGGGTTACTCTTGTGCATGTATTTTTGACGAGGTACCCACAGCCCGAGTTCGTGCTCGACATAGTCCGACACCAGAAGTTCGGTGAAGTCGCCCGCGCGAGTCGCCGGGCCTAGGCCGCTCGAAGCGCTGGGGAACACCAAGTCGGTCAAATACTCCGCTCGTGATTTACCCGTGCCGCTCCGAAGCTCGTCAATCTCGTCGTCGAGACAATAGAGTTGGCGAAACGATCGGGCCCATTCAGCTAGTGAAGCCAAATCGATCGGATTCGCGAGTTCCCACAGGGCGATCTCTACGCCTTCATTTGTATTGAGTGCCGGATCCGCTTGAGTGAGATGGTCGAGGTACCCCGGACGCGACCCTTGTTTGTTCATGCGCGAGGGTCACGACCATGAGTCTGCACAGATGCAAATTTAGTCGGCCGGACAACGTTAGCGGGAACACCATCTGCCGTGTCGCAACCTAGTGCGCCGAAACTGCGGCAATCTCGAGGACGTTTGTTTTGGTAGCCAGTGTTCCTAACACCATTACTCGGATGACCGAACGGTGTGTGATAAAGCGTCGTGAGGGACTAGGGCCCGAAGGGTAGAAGCCACGCAGGACCGAAACAAGAAATGGAGAGCCAGAGACAGAAACCACCGAAGAGAGACAGAAGAGAGACAGAAGAGACGAAGCCAACGAGAGATACAAGCCAAGAGCAATGCACGTAGGCACTTAAGTGGAGCGACCCGCGCAGGCCCGGTTCCGAAGGGTCCCTTGTCAACCTGGTTGCAGCGGACCGCGCGATGCTCGGAGCTCGATCTTCCGCCTTACAGTGCCACCTGCACGAGGACGAAAGCGTCTACTTGGGCTGCAGACTCACGCCGGACAGCGGTCACCAACCTCCGTGCCGACCCCGGTGCCATATCCGTTTCGGCCCCCTGGATTCCGATCGAAGACGCCGCCCACGGCGCTGCCTTGCTGAGGTTTGAGGGCCTTTCCGTCGCCCGATCGTAGCTCGTGTCCGGTGCTCCGTGCCGGGCTTTCGCGGCGTAGCCTCCTCCGCTGCGCTCCCCCGTTACTCCACGGTCCCGGCACTACACGCCTCCCACTCGCTCTCGATCACTCGCCGGAAAGGCGCTCAAAAACGATCGACCTTTGGGAGTGAGTGGGATGCGGGTATTCATCATCGACACCAGCAACATGGCACCAGAGCTGGAGGGCGGACTCCTCGGCGTCGAAGGGTCCTCCAACCCGACCGCAGCGGAGAAGCAGCAATGCGTTGAGACAGTCAGCACTTACGTGATGGACGGGTGGGCGATCGCGGCCGACCCGCACACTGCTATCGGTTGGCTCGCCGCCCTCATCGCGGAGACGGCATGCGTGCCCTTCGTCAACCTCACCCGCCTCGTTAGGGCGGAGCCCGCACTCCAGTCCGCATCCGTCTGATTCATCGACCATCGAATCGGTCGCGGTGCCGCGCAGTTAGCGTGTTGGGAAGTCCAAATGCTCGGCAGCGGGATGTGGTCGCTAATGAGCGATTACTGCGAATTTCGAATTTGCGCGTCAAATCCGCCTTCGACACACAACGTGTAGGTATGAGGGCGTTGGTTTCGGAGACAGCGCCGAGGTGCATGCCGCCGATCGTGTTTCCTGACGGCTCGCCGCACTGCCCGGTCTAAGCGGCGCGTGCGCCCGGAGCCAACCCTGCCGTCCTGCTATCGAAGAAGCTGACTCCCAGCACGCTCGAGTTTGCGTCGGTGGGTAGACGGACGATGGCACTGCGGGCTGCGGCACTGCTCAAACCGAAGATTTGGCGCAATTCCTATGAATTTCTAGCGGGTTTCGGACATTCGGGCTGTTTGCGCGCCAAAACGACCTTGGAACCGGAAGTTCTAAGTAGAGGGACTATTTCGAACAAAGGACAAGACTGCCCAATTTCAGAAGCCGATGGAGGTGAGTGCGGGTGCGAGGTGGAGTAGCCAGATGGAAGCGGGGACAGCAGTCCCACGGGGTCAAGCAAGCCGTCAACTACGCCTTCTCCGGCGTCTGCGACGCCACCCTCACCGCCAAGAACGCCGACGGGGTGATCGCCGCCGCCGGCTACGCCGACGCGCTCATGACCCGGTACATCGTCGAGAACGGTGCGATCCGTGACGACCTGCTCACCAGGGTGCAGCTCAAGGACTGGGTCGACGGCCTTGACCCGCTCACCGGGGAGCGGCGGGGCCGTGATCTCGAGTCCCCGGTCGCGGACCTGATTCTGGATGCGACGATCAACGCACCGAAGTCGTTCTCGATCGCCGCCATGCTCGACCCCGATCTTGCCGCCGCCTACGAAGACCTCCAAGACCGACTTCGCGACCGGATTGTGAAGCTGTGGCAGTCCGAGCTGAACGCTCGCCGTGGCAAAGGTGGCGCCACCCGCGAAAACCTCGCCCGAATCGAGGTCGTCGAACTCCGCCACGAACGCTCCCGCTCCCTGGACCCGCACAAGCACCGCCACCTCTGGCTCAACGTCAAAGTCCAAGGCCAAGACGGCAAATGGTCCAACATCGACACCCGCGTCGCACTCCGGTTCCAAAACGTCATTAACGCCGAAGGCGACCTCGCTTCCCGCACTGACCCCACCTGGATCTCCGCTCTCGCTGCGAAAGGCTTCACCCTCGATGAGGACGGCGAGATCACCCAGCTCCAGCATCTGGTGCGGCCGCTTTCGAAGCGGTCCGCGCAGATCGAAGCCAACCGGGCGACGCGGATCGCCTGGTGGAAGGCGCAGAACCCCGGGCAGGAGCCCTCCCACGATGTGCTCAGTCAGATCGACCACTGGGCGTGGGCTGTCGGCCGGCCCAACAAGCCGGGCGAGCTGGACGAAGACGGATGGGCCTCGCTCGTCCGCGAAGAACTCTTTGCCGCCGACCCCACAATCGGCATGCAACGATCTCCTGCCCGGAAACCTAGCGTTGCCGCTCAGGATCTCGACCTCGAGTTGCTAGCCGCGAAGGCCGTTGTCGACGCTGACGCCCGCTCGACCGGTAGCGGCGGCCGCTTCAGCATCATGGACGTCCGGGCCGGCGCGCTCCGTGCGATCGCCGCGACCGGCGTTGTCGCTGACCGAGACGAACTCGCCAAGCTCGCTGAGGACGTCGTGACGCACTCACATACGGTGACGCTCATCTCCGAACCAGACGCCCCGAACCACGTCAAACACCTCATGGCGGTCTCCACCGCCACACTGAAGGCCACCGTCGCCCAAAAGATCGAGGCGTTCTCCGCGCCCGGACAGGTGCTCGACATCGAAAAGGTCGCCGCGATCGCGCGGGCAATCGAGCCTGATCGGACACTCGATAAGGGACAGTTCGCTGGCGCAGCCGCAATCGCTGGCACGTCCGGCAACGTCGTCATCTCCGGCCCTGCCGGCACCGGCAAGACCACCATGCTCAAGGTCGCCGGCGCCGCTCTGCGGCGACGTGGCCAGAGGATGATCATCGTCGCGCCGACTAGGAAGGCGTCCGCCGTAGCGGGACGCGAAACAATGAGTTCCTCGTCGTCGCTGCACCAACTTCTGTACGACTACGGATGGCGCTGGGCGACCGTTGCATCGGGAGCAACTGCATGGCGGCGGCTGTTGGTCGGTGAAGGTGACCCGGACACAGGGACCAGCTACCGCGGCCCACGGATCAGCATCAATCCTGGCGATCGCATCGTCGTGGATGAGGCCGGAATGCTGGATCTTGAGGCCGCGTCGGCACTCCTTGATGTCGCGCATGCCACCGGAGCCGGGTTGGCTCTCGTTGGCGACCAGCGCCAAGCACTGCCAGTCGGACACTCCGGAGCCATGGCACTCTTCTGGCGCCGGTCACCCGATCGCGTCGAACTCACAACTACCCACCGCTTTGACGACCAAGCGTGGGCGCAACTCGCGCTTCGTCTCCGCGACCCACACGGCCCAGACGAAATTCACGAGATCGCAAACGAGCTCATCCGGACAGACCATGTCGTATTGGCAGATAACGACGTGTCCGCCCGCGAAGCTATGGTCGAAGGATGGCTCGACGCCGCACAGCGTCGTCAAACGATTGCTCTAGTCACGTCGACGCACGCCGAAGCACAGCAGATCAGCGAAGCAATCCAACGCCGCCGACTCGAATCCGGGGCGATCCGTCCTGGGCGTGCACTCGCCGGGCAGTACGGGCAGCCAATCTTCGTGGGTGACGTCGTCCAGACACGACGTAACGACAGCGCCGCGGACGTGCAGAACCGTCAAAACTGGATAGTGAAGGCGATCGGCGACGACCATCTGATCCTTGCCGCCAGCGCCGACACGACGGACCTTCGGAAAGTCAGTCTGACTTACGCCGAAGAGCACATTCACCTTGCCTACGCGACAACCGTCTACGGAGTCCAAGGCGAGACCACCGACCGCGCCCTAGTTGGACCCGGTGTCGATGCCGCGGGCCTCTATGTCGGGCTCACTCGCGGGAAGCAGCACAATGCCGCAGTTCTGGTGGCCTCGACCGCGGACTCAGCAAAGTCGCAACTGGTCGAGATGATGCAACGAAGCGCACTCGAAGAGACAATGGCGAAGTCCCGAGCTGCGGCGCAGGCCGAACTTCGGCGAACTCCTCGAACGCCTGCACCACAGATCGCCACGGCGCCTGATCGTCAAGCGTCCTCGGTCGGCATCCGATGACCCGAGCGCTAGTTCGGCGAAGCTGTAGCCTTCGCAAGCAAATCACGGCCAAGCATGTTCACACCATCCAGCGTGCCGCCCTGAACGTCGAACCAGAAAATAGCGATCGCGAGTTCGTCGGCTCTTACTCGAGCAAACGGACTAACGCCATGGCGCGCGAAGACCAACCCCTGACGACCGTCCGCCGCGACAACTGCCGCCGCACGCTCAACGAGCTCGACTTCCAGGTTGCCTCGCTTGTTCTCGACCCATCCGAGATAGCGAGATCCATACAAGTCACAGACCCGGCGGGATTCACCCGCAGCGACGACCGCATCTGTGGCGCCGAGGTAACGCATCCACTCCCGACAAAGCTCAACTGCCTCTTCGTCCGATGCTCCCAAGTGCTTTGGTTCCGGCGGCTCTCTCACAGGTCCAGAGTGCACCCATCCTCAGAGAGCCGGCGAGCTCGCTTGCTCTCATCAATGCCAGCGGGCCCCGTCGGCGGCGAGCGTTAGGTTCGGCAAGTGGGAAGCATCGACGCGTATGAGTCTGCCAAAGGCCGGCGCTATCGCGTGCGCTGGCGCGACCCCGAACACCAGCAACGCGAGAAGCGTGGGTTCCGCACCAAGCGCGAAGCGGAGCTGTACAACGCAACCGTCGAAGTAGCGATGATGAAGGGGACCTATTTCGAGGCATCTCAATCCAGGATCACAGTCGGTGAGCTCGCCGACGAGTGGCTCGCCAACAAGGAGCAAGCCCTAAAACCCTCCAGCTTCTCCCCCATCCGCATCGCCTGGCGCGTCTACGTCGAGCCGCGCTGGGCGGCAACACCGATTGGCGCGATTCGCCCCTCCGCGGTCGAGAAGTGGATCCGAGAACTGAGCCAGGGCAAAGCCGTCACGGTGCGGGTCCGCATGGGCAACGCCGGTAAGCCACGATCGGCGGGCGTCGTCCTGCGCGCGGTGGGGATCCTCGCCGGGGTCCTCGATGTTGCGGTACGTGATGGCAGGATTCCGGCGAACCCGGCTCGGGGTGCGAGCAACCTTCCACGCAAGGGAACCAAGAAGCGCCGCCGGTATCTCACCAACGAGGAGGTCTTCCGCTTCGCTCGAGCGGTGCCCGATGACAAGCGAAGCGTCCTCGTGTTGACACTGGCCTACACCGGCATCCGGTGGGGTGAAGCCGTCGCCCTCACCGTGAACGACATCGACCTTGACCGTTGCCGTCTGGCCATCCACCAGACCGCGACAGAAGTCGACGGGCTCATCCACGTCGGGCCTCCGAAGAGCTGGGAAGCTCGTTCGGTACCGTTTCCTGCATTCCTCGCCCCACGCCTCGAGCAACTCATCGCAGGAAAGAAGCGTGACGACCTCGTCTTCCCCGCACGAGCGGGCGGCTATCTCGCGCGACCCGACACTGCCTGGAACCGGCAGTCCTGGTGGCTGACGGCGCTGCGCGATGCCGGACTCGACCACATGACCCCGCACGATCTCAAACACACCGCCGCCAGCTTGGCTGTGAGTGCCGGCGCCAACGTCAAGGCCCTCCAGCGCATGCTGGGGCACAAGTCTGCTGCGATGACGCTGGACACGTATGCCGACCTCTTCGAGGACGATCTCGGGTCGGTTGCCGATCGGCTCAACGAGCGGGTCCTGTCGGAGAGCGGAGGAAGCTTATGGAGCAACTGACGCACCGCTATCTGATCACGGCAAGGGTTATACTCAATTGAGTATAACGACGGGAGGTGAGTGGGATGGCATTCGCGGATCTGATTCGGGCCGCACGCAAGGCCTCAGGATTCAGTCAGGCAGAAATCGCAGACCGCGCGGACACGTACCAACCGATCGTCTCTGGCGTGGAACGCGGCAAGCGAGACACCGGGGTCGCGTCCGCAGCGCACCTCGCGCGCGCCGCCCGGCATCGACTCCTCCTCATTCCAACTACCCATCCGAGCGCCGTCGAAACGGCAGCGCGTATCGCCACCGCCGTCCACGAGGGCAGCCGGGACGGGGCGTTCCGCGCGCTCCTCGACCTCTCGGATGGGCTCGCCAAGGAAGACCCACTGGTCGTTGCGGCGCTCGTCGTCGCCCAGCCAGAAAGTACCGGCAGCCGAGATTGGGACGCCGCATTGTCCGGCACCGTCGCGTATCGGCTGCGCCAGGCGGGTCTACCCGCGGCGTTGTGGACGAATCAAGCGATCACCGAAGACGCTGAGCTGCGGGCCCCGCACCTGCACCCGCTCGACGACGCACCGGATGCGTCCAAGGTGCCGCCAGAGTTCCTCGAACGGGGCATCCTGATTGAAGAGGGAACGCTCGCCAGTGTCTGATCAACTACCTGGTCTTGACCGCGACTCACTCATCGATGGGCTAAACGATCTCATCGAACGAGTCCAAGCCGCAGGGATCGGCCCTGTCCGGATCAGCATCGTGGGAGGTGCCGCTCTGGCGCTCTCCCACGTCGACCGCCGCCGAACGGTCGATGTCGACGCACGCTTGGACCCGCATGACGCTCTCATTCGCATCGCCGAGCGGATCGCTGTCGAACGCGATTGGCCGTCCGACTGGCTGAACTCCAATGCCTCACAGTTCTTCCCCGACTGGGGCAGGTCCGTCGACTGGAGACCGCTTTACGACCGCGACGGCATCCGAGTCGAGGTGGCGCCGGCTGATGCGCTTCTCGCCATGAAGCTCCGCGCCGCGATGGGCCGACCCGGGCGTGACACCGCAGACATCGTCAGCCTCGTCGCCGAGCTCGACGTCGAAAGCGCCGACGACGCCGAATCGATCTTCTCCGCCTACTACCCAGGCGACGCACTGAACGACCGGGTCTACGCGCTTGTGGAACGCGCTGTGGCGCACCGCGCCGAGTTCCGGACCACGGCGTTCCCTGACGTCGAGCTGAAGCCAAAGGCGCACTGACGGTACTGAACCCAAGATCGTGACCGCTCGTTCACTGCCAACGGGGCCACGGCTCTGCGACAATGGCGAGCGTGAACGGGGACCGACTCCAACGCTAGTTCGCGTTGTACCGAAGTGGAGACACCTCATGTCCAAGGTCCCTGCCGGCTACAAGCTCGCCGCAACAACCGATCGCCACATTCTCGAATCCGACGAGTACATGCACTGGACGGTCGCCGATCTCATGGCGATGCTCGCGGATTTTCCGCCCGAAGCTCGCCTCTGGGTGATGGACGACGAAGAGACCGTGCATCCTCTGGAGGGCTTCGGCGGCGACAGGTCTGACCTCTTCATTCACTGAGCCCAGTGAAGTCTTGGGGGCCGATTGGCCCCCAAGACTTCCTCGTAGGGTGCACCTTCCGTCGGGTTGAACGGACACTGCGGACGGTCGGCCAACCTTTGGTCGCAACTCGTACTCGAACGATCGTATGCGAGTCATTTAGACCACCGGAGACCTCGTAGAGTTTCTTAGAGTTTTTCGGCGTCCCTGTGGGCAAATTGTGGGCAAAAACGAAAATCGGCGATTTCCGCGCCCTCGGAAATCGCCTCTGACCAGCTATTTCAATCCACTCTTAAGGTGCCCCTGGAGGGACTCGAACCCCCAACCTTCTCCTTAGGACGGAGCAGCTCTTCCATTGAGCTACAGAGGCCAGTCCTTCCAGACTACCGGAGCGCGCAGCGGCGTCAGGCCGCCACCCCCAGGTAGTCCTGCCACTCCGCCTGGCCGCCTTCCACGCCGCGCACCACCCACGAGCTGTCGTGCGGGGCGCGCGGGGTGAGCCTCAGCGACCAGCCCATCTCCCCCGGCGTCCTGTCGCCTTTCACGTTGTTGCAGCGCAGGCAGCAGGCGACCAGGTTCTCCCAGCTGTCCGCGCCGCCGCGGGAGCGTGGGAGGACGTGGTCGATCGTCGTCGCCGTCTTGCCGCAGTAGCCGCAGCGGTGGCTGTCGCGGCGCAGCACCCCGCGGCGGGAGACCGGCACCGCGCGGCCGTGCGGGATGCGCACGTAGCGGGTGAGCAGGATCACCGAGGGGCGGTCGTAGCGGCCGGAGATGCTCCAGACCGGGTGGGCCGCGTCGCTCGCCAGGACCGTGGCCTTCTGATTCATCACCAGGACGATGGCGCGTTTGAAGGAGACGACCGCGAGGGGCTCGTAGCCGGCGTTGAGGACCAGGGTCTTCATCTGCGTCCTTTCGGGTCCGCGGGGCGAAGGGGAACCGGGGAAACAAAAAGGGCACTGTCCGAACGGACAGCGCCCTGGAAGACGGCGGCATGGTGGCGGCACACCACATGGTGGCGGTGGCAGGCCTCGACGTGGTGGCGGCAGGCGAGGAAGTCGCGGTGGCGCGGGAGCAGCTCACGCTCGGCCCGGAGGCCGCGACCCGCCCCGGTGGTCACCCTCGGTGACCGCACGGTGGTCGACTCGGCCATCGGAGACTCCGATCTGCGCGGCTGCCTGGCAGTGCGCCAGGGCAACAGAGTAACGCAGAAATGGCGCGCCGCCTATTCGGGGCGCGCCATCGCTGGTGCATGACCCGCAGAGTTCACCGCGGGTTCGGCTGTCAGATACCGAGCCGGACGACGTAGTAGTCGCTGGTCCAGATCGGGCGGATGGAGATGGAACGGCCCGAGTCGGGGGCGTCCATGATGTTGCCGTTGCCCGCGTAGAAGCCGATGTGGCCCGGCATCACGATCAGGTCGCCCGGCTGGGCGTCGGCGATCGAGATCTTGGTGCCGCGCGCGGCCTCCCCCGACACGGAGTGCGGGAGGGAGATGCCGAACTGGGCGTAGACGTACATGACGTAGCCGGAGCAGTCGAAGCCGGCGGGGGTCGAGCCGCCGTAGACGTACGGGGTGCCGACGTACTGCTTGGCCACCGAGAACACCTGCGCGAGGCTGAAGCTCGGGTACGGCGGGTTGGCCAGGAAGTCGGAGACCGAGGGGCCGGAGTAGCTGGTGGCGTAGCTGGCGAGGGACACGGCGGCGCGCTGGCGGGCGGCCTCGGCGGCGGCGGTCGCGGCGGCGGCGGCCTTCGCGGAGTCGAGCTGCTGCTGGCTGGTCGCGGTGGCGACATCGCGGCTGACGGTGGAGGCGGTCACGCCCTGGCCGACGGCCACGGACTGCGCCTGCGCCTTCTTCATGGTGTCGGCCGCGCTCGGGCCGAAGCCGGCGGACTCCGCGCCGTTCGGGTTGTACGCGAACGCCGGCAGCGTCATGGTCGCGATCATGCCGGCGGCCACCGTGATGACGCCGACGTTGAGGATCCAGCCGCCCTTACGCTTCGCGGCGGGCTTGCCGGGCTTCGATGCGGCCGGTGCGGACGCCTTCGCGACGGCCGCGGGGGCTGCTGCGACCGGCGCCTTCGCCGGGCGGAGCGACCGCCGAGAGACGAGATGCGACCCGGGGGTGGACGTCGACGACGACGTCGAAGCGTCGGAATCCGGGTCCTGAGGGGTCCGGTCCTGGGCGGGACCGGGCGTACCAGAGTGTGCCAAAGTGCAACCTCCTGCGCTCCGGCAGCACTAGGGAGCTGCCCCCGTCCGATGCGATCGGCATTCGGCGTCACCGACTGGGAGACGGGTCTCAGGGGGGTTGGAGCGTCCCGGTCGGGGTCCTGTGGGCCGGCTTCTGACCCGTTCGGACTCGTTAGAGACTACGGGACGACCGGCCGTTTGTCACTTTGTTTGATGCCCTTTTTAACGAATCGGTAACGGAGATCAAGCGTCGACGAAGATGTGCGCAGCGAGCTCGTTCGGGAGTTCGAGGCCGGCCTCGAAGCCGTCGATCTGCACGGTGACGTACGAGCCGGCCGCAGCGAAAGTGCCGGTCGAGCCGGGAAACACTCCGGCCTGCTTGAGCTGGAGGAGCAGCTCGGGGTCGACCTGCGCCGGCTCGCCGAGACGACGGATCCTGGCAGTCACCTCAGAATCGCCGCCCCGCACGACCTCGACGAGGTTGACCAGGTTCGCGGTGGAGGCGGCGTCGGGTGCACCCAGCTCGCCGAGCCCCGGGATCGGGTTGCCGTAGGGCGACTCCGTGGGGTGGCCGAGCATGGTGATGAGCTTGCGCTCGACCTGCTCGCTCATGACGTGCTCCCAGCGGCACGCCTCCTCGTGCACGTACTCCCACTCGAGCTCGATCACGTCGCTGAGCAGGCGCTCGGCGAGGCGGTGCTTGCGCATGACGTGCACGGCCTTGCGGCGGCCGTCGTCGGTGAGCTCCAGGTGGCGGTCGCCGGAGACGACGACGAGCCCGTCGCGCTCCATCCGGCCGACGGTCTGCGAGACGGTCGGGCCCGAGTGCCCGAGACGCTCGGAGATGCGCGCACGCAGCGGGACGATGTTGTCCTCCTCCAGCTCCAGGATGGTGCGGAGGTACATCTCTGTCGTGTCGATCAGGTCGGTCATGGGCCCCTCCCGTGCGGGCGCGCGAATCTGCGGATACGAGCCTACTTGCTGCAAGCGACTGCGAGGTGACGGCACCCCGGCGTCGGGCGCCCGTCATCCAGCCGCCGCACGGTTCAACAGCCAATACACTTCAGTTATGCCGGACGTGACGATCCCCACCGACCTCCTGCCCGCAGACGGACGATTCGGCTGCGGCCCGTCCAAGGTCCGTCCGGAACAGGTCGCCTACCTGGCCGGGCCCGGCGCTGAGCTGCTCGGCACCTCCCACCGCCAGGCGCCGGTGAAGGACCTGGTCGGCCGGGTGCGCTCAGGGCTCGGCGAGCTGTTCCGCCTGCCGGACGGCTACGAGGTCGTCCTCGGCAACGGCGGCTCCAGCGCGTTCTGGGACGCCGCGGCGTTCTCGCTCATCCAGGAGCGCAGCCAGAACCTGGTCTTCGGCGAGTTCGGCGGCAAGTTCGCCAAGGCAGCGAAGACTCCGTGGCTCCAGGCTCCGCACGTCATCGAGGCCCCGGCGGGCTCCCGCGCGGAGGCCGAGGCGGTGGAGGGCGTGGACGTCTACGCCTGGACGCACAACGAGACCTCGACGGGCGTGATGGCGCCGGTGAAGCGCGTGCACGGCGACGCCGGCGCGCTGACCGTGATCGACGCGACCAGCGCGGCGGGAGGCGCCGACTTCGACGTGACCGAGACGGACGTCTACTACTTCGCGCCGCAGAAGAACTTCGCCTCCGACGGCGGCCTCTGGCTCGCGCTGTTCTCCCCCGCCGCCATCGAGCGGGTCGAGCGGATCGCCGCGAGCGACCGTTACATCCCCGAGTTCCTCAGCATCAAGAACGCGATCGACAACTCGCGCCTCAACCAGACGCTGAACACCCCGGCGGTCGCGACGCTCGCGCTGCTGGAGAACCAGATCGCGTGGATGAACGGCAACGGCGGTCTGGCCTGGGCAGACGCCCGCACGAAGGAGTCGTCCAGCGCGCTCTACACGTGGGCGGAGGGCGTCGACTACGCGACCCCGTTCGTCGCGGACCCGGCGCACCGATCCCAGGTGGTCGTCACGATCGACTTCGACGACCGGATTGACGCGGCGGCGGTCGCCAAGACCCTCCGCGCCAACGGTGTGGTCGACACCGAGCCGTACCGCAAGCTCGGCCGCAACCAGCTCCGCGTCGCGACGTTCACGGCCATCGAGCCGGACGACGTGCGCGCGCTGATCGGCTGCGTCGAGTACGTGGTCGAGCGGCTGGGCTGACCCGGGACGCAAGACCGGAGAAGGAAGAAGGGACGGGCGATCGTGCGACTGTGGCTGCGCGACGACGAGCGCCGTCCCGACCCGGTGCCCGTGCCGACGGACGACCGCCGGGCGGTGCTCGTCGGCATCGGGCTCTGGGTGCTCGCGCTGATCCCGACGCTCATCCTCGCCGGCCCGATCACGGCCGCCGGGGGCGGCTGGTGGATCTGGACGGTGGTCGTCGGGATCGCGCTAGGACTGCTCGGGTTCGCCTACCTCAGCGTCAGCCGCGCGCGCCGGCGCCGCTGAGTCGCTGACGGGCTCCAGCTCGTCGTCTTCGGCGTCGTCGTCTTCGTCCTCGTCGGACTCGGCACTGTCGTCCGCGAGCGCGGCGGCCTCCTCGGACGCGAGGTCGAGTTCCGTGTCGACGTCGGTGGCCTCGTCGAACGCGACGTCGACCGAGTCGATGTCGACGCCGTCGAGGTCGTCTTCGGCGTGGAGGTCGTGGACGTCGCGGTCGTCGTCCGCGTCGTCGTCGGTCTCGGACTCGTCGGACTCCTCGTAGTCGTCCTCGTCGTCGTAGTCGTCGGCGTCGTCCTCCGGCTGGGCGTAGTCGCCTTCGGCCCCAGCCGCCTCGGCCTCGGCGGCCAGCGCCTCCTGGGCGGCCTGGTACTCGGCGAGCCGCTCCGACCACGGCACCCAGTCGGGCGCGAGGAGAGCGTGCTCGCCGGGCATCAGCTCGGCCTCCAGCACGGTCGGCTCGGTGTCGCCGTCGGCCCGGCCGACGGTGACGGTCCAGTGCCAGCCCGGGTAGCCCGCGAGCTCCGCGGCGAACAGCAGGGAGACAGCGCCGCCGGGCTCCACGACGTGCCCGAGGGGCTCGCCGATCGTGTTCTCGGGGGTGATCTCGGCCAGCGCGGTGCGCGCGAGCGGCAGCGCGGCCACGAGGTCGGCGACCTCGGCCTCGCTCAGCTCGACGACCGTGGACCGGGAGTCGTCCGTCTCGGCGTCGTCCGTCTCGGCATCGTCCGCCTCGGCGCCATCCGTCTCGGCGTCCTTGGGCTCCGCGTCGTCCGACCCGGCTTCGGCCGGCTCGACGTCGGTCGCAGCATCGGTCGCCTCGACCGCGAACGGATCGCGGACGGCAGCCCGCTCCTCCGCGGCAGCCGACTCCTCGCCCGCCGTCGGCTCCGGCGCGCTGGGCTGCTCAGGCATCCAGGTCGTCCGCAACCCGGCGCAGCACGGCCGCGATCTTGGCGCCGTGCGCCTTGTCCGGGTACTTGCCGCGGCGCAGGTTGGCGCCGATGCCGTCGAGCAGCTTCACGAGGTCCTCGACGATGATCGCCATGTCGTCGGCCGACTTGCGTTTCATCTTCACCAGGCTCGGAGGGGCCTCCAGCACGCGCACCGAGAGAGCCTGCGCGCCGCGCTTGCCGTCGGCGATGCCGAACTCGAGACGCGAACCGGCTTTCACCACCGCGCCGGCGGGCAGCGCGGAGGCGTGCAGGAAGACCTCCTGGCCGTCATCGGTGCTGATGAAGCCGAAGCCTTTCTCCTCGTCGTAGAACTTGACCTTGCCGGTTGGCATGGGAACCTCACTTCTGGGGGATCGAATGACCAACCTCAATTATCCTTGATTTCGTGACCTCGCAGACCCCGCCGCCCGCATCCCGCCTCCAGCGCATCCTCTCGTACATCGTGGCGGCGCTCGTCGTCGCGTCGCTGGTCTGCATCGCGGCCATCCTGATCGGGTCCGCGGTCGGTGCGATGCCCGCTCAGGGCGAGGGTCAGGGGCTGTGGCCGGCGGTGTTCCTCTTCATGCTCATCGCTCTCCCGATCGCCTTCATCCTGCTCATCGTCCTCATCGTCCTCACCGGACGGCAGCGCAGCCGGGCTGCGAAGGCCGCGGCTGGACCGAAGAACCGACGCTGACCTCCCTCCGGCGGACCGGCGCGATGACGACGACGCTCGCCCTGGCGGCGTGGCTCCGTGCGCTGCCGGACGACGAGCTCGCGGCCGTGCTGCGGGCCCGTCCGGTGCGCCGTGCCGGCGTCTCCGACTTCTTCGACTTGGCCGAGGCACTGCTCGACCCGGAGTCCGTGCAGCGGGCGCTCGCGCCGCTCGACCGCCTGCGGCTGGCGACCCTCGCGCTGCTCGGCGTGGCCGGCGGCGCCCGGAGCACCGAGTGGATCACCGCCCGGCTCGGCGAGCACCCGGCGACTGCCGGCACGACGGCCGCGGCCGTCCGCGACGCGGTCGACGCGCTCGCCCGGCTCGCCCTCGTGAATCCCGACGAGGACGGCACCGCCGTCTACGACGCCGTCACCGCGCGGCTCACGGCCTGGCCCGCGCTCGGCCTCCCCCGGCCGGCCGCGCTGCTCGACACCTCCCCTCCCACCCTCCCGGAGCCGCTCACGCCCGACGGGCTGTCCGCGTCGGACCGGCTCGCCGCCGAGCGTGCCTTCGAGGCCGTCGCCGGGGTCTCCGAACTGCTGAACGAGCTCGGCCGGGAGGGCGCGCGCGAACTGCAGAAGGGCGGCCTCGCCCTGCCGGCCGCCAAACGCCTCGCCGACGCGCTGGCGGTGGAGGCCGCCGTCGTCCCCGTCGCGCTCTCGGTCGCGGCCCGGGCGGGGCTGGTCGCGGTCGCGGACGGGCTCTGGCTGCCGACCGCCGAGGCCACCGCCTGGCAGCACGGCACGACGGCGGACCGCTGGCGCGCCCTGGCCGGCGCGTGGCGCGACGGCCTCCCCCGCGATGTCCGGGCGCTGTTCACCGCGCGCAGCCGGTCGCCGTGGGGCGAGTCCCTGCGCGCCCACGTCGCCTGGCTGTACCCGGCCGCGGTCGAAGAGACCGAGCAGCGCGTCGAGGAGCACGTCCGGGAGGCCGAATGGCTCGGCGTCACAGCCGGCCGCTCACCGGGCAGCGCGGGCGCCCTGCTCCTGGAGGTCGGGGCCGCCGAGGCGACCGCCGCTATGGCGGCGCGCTTCCCCGCCGAGGTGTCCCAGGTCTACCTGCAGCACGACCTGACCGTCATCTCCCCCGGCCCGCTCGCGCCCGACGTGGAGGCCCGGCTGCGCACGATGGCCGACCTGGAGAGCCGGGCGCTGGCCTCCACCTTCCGGTTCTCGGCCGCCAGCGTCGACCGCGCGGTGACGGCGGGCGAGACGGCGGCGAGCATCCACGACTTCCTGGCCGCGGTCTCCCTCACCGGCGTGCCGCAGCCGCTCGACTACCTGATCGCCGACGCCGTCGAGCGTCACGGCCGAGTGCGCGTGCGCGACGCCGAGGAGGGGCAGGAGGGCCGGGCGGTGGTGCGCTCCGACGACCCGACGCTGCTCGGCACGATCGCGGTCGACCAGTCGCTGTCGTCGTTGCGGCTGCTGCGGGTGGACGAGCGGACGCTGGTCAGCCGGTTCCCGCGCGACGTCGTGTACTGGGCGCTCAGCGACGCCCGGTACCCGGTGGTCGCCGAGGACGCCTCCGGCGCGCTCGTCACCCCGCAGCGCCGGCGGATCGCGGAGCGGACCGCGGCCGCGGCGACCCGCGATAACGCGGCCGAGCTCGTCGCCCGGCTGCGTGAGGCGGACGCCACCGAGTCCGACACCGGCGAGCAGTGGCTCGCCCGCCAGCTCGACCAGGCGGTCCGCGCGCGGCAGACGGTGGTGGTGCAGGTCGCGATGCCCGACGGCCGGCTGGTGGACTACCTCCTGGAGCCGACCGGCATCGGCGGAGGCCGACTGCGGGGCCGCGACCGGGCGGCCGACATCGAGCGCACCCTGCCGCTCTCCAGCGTCAAGGGTCTGCGCAGCGTAGACTGAGCGGTCATGTCCGATGGCCCCCTGATCGTCCAGAGCGACCGCACCGTCCTCCTCGAAGTCGCGCATCCCGCGGCCGAGGACGCCCGGCACGACCTCGCCGTCTTCGCCGAGCTGGAGCGCGCGCCCGAGCACATCCACACCTACCGCATCACGCGGCTGGGCCTGTGGAACGCCCGCGCGGCCGGTCACACCGCCGAGGACATGCTCGGGACGCTGGAGCGGTACTCCAAGTTCCCGATCCCGCAGACGGTGACCGTGGACGTCTCGGAGACCGTCGCCCGCTACGGCCGGCTGGTCATCGAGCGCGACGACGAGGGCACGCTGCTGCTGCGCTCCTCCGACCGCCCGGTGCTGCTGGAGGTCGCCACCGCCAAGCGCATCGCCCCGCTGCTGCTGGAGCGCCGCGACGAGACGACCTTCACGGTGGAGGCCTGGGCGCGCGGGCAGCTCAAGCAGGAGCTGGTCAAGCTCGGCTGGCCGGCGGAGGACCTCGCCGGCTACACCCCCGGCACCCCGCACCCGATCGACCTGGACGAGAGCGGCTGGGCGCTGCGCGACTATCAGCGCAAGGCCGTCAGCAACTTCTTCGACGGCGGCTCGGGCGTCGTCGTGCTCCCCTGCGGCGCGGGCAAGACACTGGTCGGCGCCGGAGCGATGGCGACCGCCAAGACGACGACGCTCATCCTGGTGACCAACACCGTCTCGGCACGACAGTGGCGCGACGAGCTGATCAAGCGCACCTCCCTCACCGCGGAGGAGATCGGCGAGTACTCAGGCCAGGTCAAGGAGGTCAAGCCGGTCACGATCGCGACCTATCAGATCCTCACGGCGAAGCGGAAGGGCGAGTACGCCCACCTCGCGCTGCTGGACGCGCTGGACTGGGGCCTGGTCGTGTACGACGAGGTGCACCTGCTGCCCGCTCCGGTGTTCAAGCTGACGGCCGAGCTGCAGGCGCGGCGCCGGCTCGGCCTGACCGCGACGCTCGTGCGCGAGGACGGCCGGGAGGGCGACGTGTTCAGCCTGATCGGCCCGAAGCGCTTCGACGCACCGTGGAAGGAGATCGAGTCGCAGGGCTTCATCTCCCCGGCCTCCTGCTTCGAGGTGCGGATCGACCTGCCCGCCTCCGACCGGCTGAGCTACGCCGCCGCCGCGGACGACGAGCGCTACCGGCTCGCGGCGACCGCGCCGGCGAAGCTGGACGTGGTCCAGCAGCTGGTCGACCGGCACGCCGGCGAGCGCATCCTGGTGATCGGGCAGTACCTCGACCAGATCGACGAGCTCGCGGAGGCCCTCGGCGCGCCGCAGCTCACCGGCGCGACGCCGGTGGACGAGCGGGAGCGGCTGTACCAGGAGTTCCGGGACGGCACGACGCCGGTGCTCGTGGTCAGCAAGGTCGCGAACTTCTCGGTCGACCTCCCGGAGGCGACGGTCGCCATCCAGGTCTCCGGATCGTACGGGTCGCGCCAGGAGGAGGCGCAGCGCCTCGGCCGGCTGCTGCGGCCGAAGCAGTCGGGGCTGTCGGCGAACTTCTACACGCTGGTGTCGCGCGACACCGTCGACCAGGACTTCGCGCAGAACCGCCAGCGCTTCCTCGCCGAGCAGGGGTACTCGTACACGATCCTCGACGCGCACGCGCTCGCCGCGGCGTAGCCCGAGGCGCCGAGGAGGTCAGAGCTCAGGAGGTCAGACGCCGGGGTCGGCGGCGAGGCGCGCCAAGGTGCGGCGGGACGGCGCGTCGTCGGGGCGGTCGCGCACGGTGATGAGCGCCTTCCACAGCGCCCAGGCGCGCGCCCGCTGCGCAGTAGCCGCGTCCAGGCCGACCGCGTCGAGGAACGTGCGGCGCGCGGCGCCCTCGAACATCGTCCAGGCCGGCACCAGGTCGCACGCCGGGTCGCCCACGCCGGACGTGCCGAAGTCGATCACGGCGGAGAGCCGCCCGTCCCGGATGAGGAGGTTGCCGGGGGCCGCGTCGCCGTGCAGCCACACGCCGGGCCGCTCCCACGCCGATGCCTCGGCGGCGTCCCAGATCCGTCGCGCCAGCGCCGGGTCGAGGTCCCGGAAGCCGGCGGACATCGCCGCCAGCGCCTCCTCCCGGTAGACGCCGGGCGGCGCACCGCGGGAGAAGTTGTGGCTTCCGGGCGCCGGGCCGTCGGTCGCGTCCACCGCCCGCAGCGCTGTCAGGAAGCCGGCGAGGTCCGCCGCCAGCGCGACGGCGTCCACGTCCTCCACCAGCCCGAGGGGCGTGCCGGGCAGCCAGCGGTACACCGACCACGCGAACGGGTACCCCTCTCCTGGCTCCCCGAGCGCGACCGGCTGCGGGATCGGCAGCGGGAGCTGCGGCGCGAGGCGCGGCAACCACTCGTGCTCCTTGGCGACCTGCTCGACGTAGCCGCGGGCGCTCGGGAGGCGCACACTGAACTCCTCGCCGAGCCGGAAGGTCCGGTTGTCCCAGCCGCTCAGCTCGACGTCTCGCACCGGCAGCGAGCGGTATCCCGGGAACTGGGCGTCGACCAGCCGCCGGACCAGCGCTGCGTCGACCGACACCCGGTCCGTCATGCGCGCCGGACGTACCGCAGCAGCAGTGTGTCGCCCGACCGCAGCACGTGGGCCAGCCGCATCCCCACCGGGAGGATCGGCGCCGCCCCCGCCGAGATGCGGGAGGCCACCCCGGCTTCCAGCGTCGGGCTGACGGTCAGGCAGAGCTCATCCACGACCCCGGCGGCGATGAGGTCGCCGAACAAGTGCGGGCCGCCCTCGCAGTGGATGCGGGTCAGCCCGCGTTCGGCCAGGACCGCGACCAGCCGGGACGGCTCCACGCGCTCCGCGCCGCAGACCACGACGTCGGCCACGTCGGCGAGCGCCTCCCGGGTGTCGCGCCGGGACAGCTCGGTCGTGACGATGATCGGCCGTTCGGGCGCCTCCCGGAAGATCGGGCTCGCCGGGTCGAGGTCGAGGCTCGCTGAGACGATGGCGAAGACCGGGTGCGCGGTCATCCCGGCGTCGCGGCGCGCCCGCTGGGAGGCCTCGTCCACGCGCATCGCACCGTAGCCTTCCGCGCGCACGGTGCCCGCGCCGACGAGCACGACGTCGGAGAGCCGGCGCAGGAGGTCGAACACCCGGTGGTCGGCGTCGCCGGAGAGCCCGCCGGAGAGGCCCTGCCGGGTGGCCGCACCGTCGATGCTGGAGACGAAGTTCACGCGCAGCCACGGGTCCCCCGCGCCCTCGGAGTACAGCTCGGCGATCCGCCCATCGCCGACGCCCTCCTCGGCCGGGAGCGGGAGGATGCGGTCGATGGCGACCTCACTCATTCACGTCGCCCATGTTGTGCTTGAGGTAGGCCGGCTCGCGCAGCCCGAGGATAGCCTCCGTCATCCGCGCCGCGGCTACCGAGCCGGCCACGTCGTGCATCCGGATGATCCGCGCGCCGTTGACGATCGCGACCACCGCGGCCGCGAGCGAGCCGTCCCGGCGCTCCGCGCGCGGCGCGTCCAGGGTCTCGCCGATGAAGTCCTTGTTCGAGACCGCCGCGAGGGTGGGATAGCCGAGGTCGGCGATCTCGGAGAGGCGGCGGGTGAGCTCCAGCGACTGCAGGGTGTTCTTGTTGAGGTCGTGGCCCGGGTCGAGGATGATGCGCTCCTCCGGCACCCCGGCGGCCGCCGCGCGGTCGACCCGCTCGAGGAGGAAGTCGGCGACCTCCCGCGCGATGTCGTCATACACCGGCCGCGCGTAGAAGGCGCGCGGCGCGGCCAGGCTGTGGGTGAGCACGAGCGTCGCCTCGCTGTCCGCGACCACGCGGGCCAGCTCAGGGTCGCTGAGCCCGGTGGTGTCGTTGATGACGGTCGCGCCCGCCGCGATCGCCCGGGCCGCCACCGACGCGTGGAAGGTGTCGACGGAGATCACGACGTCCGACCCGCCACGCAGCTCCGCGACGACGGGCACGACCCGGTCGGCCTCCTCGTCGGGCGGGATGGGCGCGCCCGGCGCGAACGGGGCGCCGCCGATGTCCACCCAGTCGGCGCCGGCCGCGACCGCGCCGAAAGAGGCGGCGACCGCGGCATCGAGCGCGAAGGTGCGGCCCTGGTCGAAGAAGGAGTCCGGCGTCCGGTTCACGACCGCCATCACCGCGACCCGGCGGGAGAAGTCGAAGGTGCGCGCGCCGATGACGCGGACGGGGACGCGGAGGGGGGGCAGGTACATCGCGACGCCGGTCTCAGAGCTCTGCAAGGTCCACGCTCTCGTCGGTGAGCCGCGCCGGGTCGACGGCCTCCCGGCCGCGGATCAGGCGCTGGATGTGCTCCTGCACGTCCCAGACGTTCACGTTCATGCCGGCGACCACCCGGTCGTCGCGCAGCCAGAAGGCGATGAACTCGCGCGCGGCGACGTCGCCGCGGAAGACGACGCGGGCGCCGGAGGCCAGGGGTGCGTAGCCGGAGTACTCCATGCCCAGATCGTATTGGTCGGAGTAGAAGTACGGGATGTCGTCGTAGCTTGCGTCCTCCCCCACGATCGCGCGCGCCGCGACCGTGCCGCCCGCGATGGCGTTCGCCCAGTGCTCGTTGCGGAGGTGCTGCCCGATCGCCGGCAGTAGCGGGTTCGCCAGGTCGCCGACAGCGTAGACGTCCTCCATCGCGGTGCGCATCGCCTCGTCGGTGGGGACGCCGTTGTCGAGCGCGAGGCCGGACTGCTCCGCCAGGTGCGTGTTGGGCGCGGCGCCGACGCCCGCGACCACCACGTCGGCCGGGAGGCGCTCGCCCGTCGCCAGCACGACGACCTGCTCGTCGCCGCCCTCCACCGCCGACACCTGCGCCGCGTTGCGGAAGACCACGCCGTTGTCGCGGTGCAGCCGCTCGAACACGGCGCCGAGCTCCGGGCCGATCGCGGGAGACAGCGGCACGTGCGACCGCCCGGCCACCGTCACCTCATTGCCGTAGCCGCGCGCCGCGGCGGCGACCTCCATGCCGATCCAGCCCGAGCCCACGACGACGACCCGCCGCGACCCGACCTCCAGCGCGGCCCGGAGCCACTGCGAGTCCTCGATGGTTCTCAGAGAGAAGACGGCGCCGTGGCCGCTGCCCGGGACGCCGAGCGGGCGGGCGTGCGCGCCGGTCGCCAGCACCAGGCTGTCGTAGGTGATCCGGGCTCCGCCGGCCAGGAACAGCTCGTGCGCGGCGGGGTCGAACGAGCCGGCCTCCGACCCGGGCAGGAACTCCACGTCGTTGTCCGCGTACCAGTCCGCTGGCTTCACGTACGCGTCGTCGAGGTCCGCTTCGCCTTTCAGATACTCCTTGGACAGCGGCGGCCGGATGTAGGGGTGGTGCTCTTCGGCGCCGAGCAGCAGGATGCGGCCGCCGAAGCCGCGCTCACGCAGCTCGACGGCTGTCGTCGCCCCGGCGAGCCCTGCTCCGACGATGACCACGGTGGGATTCGACATTGCTGCTCCGATTCGCTGGTCCCCTCAGCATCCACTGTTCACACGGCCCGCGCCAGTACCTCGCACGCTCGGCGCACTGCGCACATGGTCGGGCCGCACGGCCCGCACCGGCTCCCCGCACTCACCGCGCACCGTCCACTCACAGGCATAACTCAGCAGACGCGCAGATACTGTTTCGCATGAACGCAGGACCCCGCATTCTCATCGTCGACGACGAGCCGAACATCCGCGATCTCCTCACCACCAGCCTCCGCTTCGCCGGGTTCGCCGTGCGCGCGGTCGGCAACGGCGCCCAGGCGATCTCCGCGGTCCTCGAAGAGGAGCCAGACCTCATCATCCTCGACGTCATGCTCCCGGACATGAACGGGTTCGGCGTCACCAAGCGGCTCCGCGGCGCCGGCTACACCGCGCCCATCCTCTTCCTCACGGCCAAGGACGACACCGAGGACAAGATCACCGGCCTCACCGTCGGCGGCGACGACTACGTCACCAAGCCGTTCAGCCTGGACGAGATCGTCGCCCGCATCAAGGCCATCCTGCGCCGCACGATGCAGGCCGACGAGGACGCCGTGATCCGCGCCGGCGAGCTCACGATGGACCAGGACACCCACGAGGTCTACGTCGGCGACACCCCCATCGAGCTCAGCCCGACCGAGTTCAAGCTGCTGCGGTACCTGATGCTCAACCCCAACCGCGTGCTGTCGAAGGCGCAGATCCTCGACCACGTCTGGGAGTACGACTTCAACGGCGACGCCGGCATCGTGGAGTCGTACATCTCCTACCTGCGCCGCAAGGTGGACGCGCACTCCAGCGAGCCGCTCATCCAGACCAAGCGCGGGTTCGGCTACATGCTCAAGGCCGCGAAGGCGTGACCCGCGCTCACATCCTCGGCTCAGCACCGTCTGCTTAGACTGGCGGCCTGATGCACTCACGCCTGCTCGACCGCTGGAACGCGATCTCCCTCCGGACCAAGATCACCGGGGTGACCGTGCTCATGCTGACGCTCGGGCTGCTGGTGACCGGCATCGGGACGATGGCGATGCTGAAGCCGGTGCTGATCGACCAGCTCGACGCGCAGCTCTCCGCGGCCTCCGGGGCGACCTACGTCAACACGTACCTGTTCGGCTCGTCGTCGGACAAGGACAAGATCGCCACCGACTCCAGCCCGTCGGACTACTTCGCGGCGCTGTACGACGCCAGCGGCAACCTGGTCAAGACGAACTGGAGCAACATCCCGTTCGCCCACCGGCCCGCCATCCCCGAGAAGCTCAGCCTGACCGATGCCAAGGCCCTGCCGTCAGGCGGCTTCCCTCTGGCGAGCAACGACGGCCACACCGCGTACCGGGCGCTCGTCACGACGCAGACGTTCGCCCAGACCGGTGAGCTCGCGACCGCGATCGTCGCCACGACGACGAGCCAGATCGACACGGTGATGGCGAGCTTCTTGGCGATCTTCCTCGGCTTCGGCGTCATCGTGATCATCGTCGGCGCCGGGCTGACCCGGATGCTGGTGACCACGACGTTCTCGCCGCTCCGGGAGGTCGAGCAGACCGCCGCGGCCATCGCCGACGGCGACTTCAGCCAGCGCCTCGGCGGCGCGACCCCCAACACCGAGGTCGGACGGCTCAACCGCTCGCTCAACACGATGCTGAACCGCATCGACCGCGCCTTCAACGACCGCGCGCGCACGATCGACCAGATGCGACGATTCGTCGGCGACGCGTCCCACGAGCTGCGCACGCCGCTCGTCTCGGTGCGCGGGTACGCCGAGCTCTACCGGATGGGCGCACTCCAGACGCCGGAGGACGTCGCCCAGGCGATGGACCGGATCGAGAAAGAGGCGATCCGGATGGGCCTCCTCGTCGAGGACCTGCTGGAGCTGGCGCGCCTGGACGAGACGAAGCCGCTCGACCTCCACCCCGTCGACCTGGTGCGCATCGCACAGGACGCCGCGATGGACGCGATGGCCGGAGCCCCTGGCCGCCGGGTGACCGTGCTGACGCCCGCCCCGGTGCCGGCCGCGGTGCACGCCGACCCGGCAGAGCCCGGTCTCGACACCGTGCCGATGACCCTCCCGGAGGACCTGTCCCGGCCGCCGGGCGCGACCGGCCCGATCGCGTTCGCCGGCTCGGCGCTGGCGCGGCTGCGCCGCAGCAACCGCGCCCGTCGGGCCACCACGGGCCCGATCGCGGTCTCGACCGCCGAGAAGGTCGTCCTCGCAGCACCGCCGGCGGAGCCCGCGATCGTGATGGCGGAGGAGAACAAGCTCCGCCAGGTCGTCACCAACCTGATGGGCAACGCCCTCCGCTACACGCCGGAGGACAGCCCGATCGAGATCGTGGTGCAGATCGACCACCGCGCCGACCGAGCCGTGATCGAGGTGCGCGACCACGGCGAGGGCATCCCGCCGCAGATCCGCGACAAGATCTTCCAGCGCTTCTGGCGCGCCGACACCTCCCGCGCCCGCGAGACCGGCGGCAGCGGCCTGGGCCTCGCGATCGTCTCCTCGATCATCTCGGCCCACCACGGCACCGTGGAGGTCGTGGAGACCGACGGCGGCGGCGCGACCTTCCGGGTGTCGCTGCCGCTGGCCGGACAGGGCCTGCAGGCTCAGCCGGGAGCCTGACCCGCCGGGCCGCCGGCGAACCGCCGGACGGTACGCCGCCTCAGAGCCGGCCGGCCACCCACTGCAGCAGAGCGAGAGATCGGTCCGTTCCCAGGTCCGCCGAGCGGAACTCGAGCCAGGTGCGCCCGATGAGCGCATCCACCGACGAGAACGACACGCCCTCGTCCTGTCCGCCCCAGACGAGCGCAGGCACGGACGCGCCGTGGACGGTGAGGGTGTCACTGTGCGCCGTCGGGTCCGCGGCGAGGGCCGCCTGCCGGAACGTCTCGAAGACGGCCGAGCCCAGCGGGAGGATGGACAGGCTGCCCAGGTACGCGCTGCGGTCATCGGCGCCCACGCGGAACTGGCAGAGCGCCGCGCCGGCTGAGAGCGGGACGGCGGACGCGATGGCGAACATCCCGCCCGTGTTCGTCTCGGTGGCGTCCGGGCGCGCGAACGTCTGCTGCACCTCGGCGCGGAGCTCGTCGGCGGCGCAGTCGAACGCCGCGCCCGCCTGCGCGGCCGGCGCCGTGGACACCGCTGCGAGGACCGCGGGGATCATCCGCTGCACCACGCCGTGGAAGCCGGCCTCGGTGAGTCCGGAGCCGGGCACGCCGCGCAGCACGACGGAGAGCCAGGCCCCGTCTACGAGGATGTTCGTGTGGCAGCTCGCCGAGGTCGTGGTGATCGCGCAGTCGCCACCGAGAGACACCCCGCCGTCGTAATCGGCTCCCGGGGTGGCCGTCTGCGGATACTCCCGAGCGAGCGTGGCCCAGCTTTCCGCGGCGTGCGGCAGGAGCTCGACGTCGAGCGAGGCGTTTCCGTCGACCCAGTCGCAGGTCGCGCCTCCGGCCGCGGGAACGCTCAGCGGGCCGACGGCAGCCACCAGGAAGACTCCGGGCGACGCGGACGTGGCCTTGGCACCGGCGCCGAGCAGTGCTGCGAGGTCGGCCTCGCTCACCACGCTCGCGCAATCGACGGCCAGGGCCGGCGTCGATGTCGGCACAGGGGTGGCGGCGGGCGAGGAACGTGGGCCGGCGATGCCCAGCGCGGAGCAGCCGGACAACACTCCCGCGAGCACCATCAGGACGGCCGCGCGGGCGAGGCGGCTGCTCCTGCTACGGTTCCCTGCTCTCACACCGAGAGACTATCGACACGAGAGGGCGCCTCCCGCGAACGGGAGACGCCCTCTACTTCGTGTCGGACGGACTCAGAAGTCCATGCCCGCGCCCGGGTCGCCGACCGGCGCCGGGTTCTTCTCGGGCTTGTCGGCGACGACGGCCTCGGTGGTGAGGAACAGGCCCGCGATCGACGCGGCGTTCTGCAGCGCCGAGCGGGTGACCTTCACCGGGTCGTTGATGCCGGAGGCCAGCATGTCGACGTACTCGCCGGTCGCGGCGTTGAGGCCGTGGCCCACCGGGAGCTCGCGGACCTTGGCGACCACGACGCCGGCCTCGAGGCCCGCGTTGATGGCGATCTGCTTCAGCGGAGCCTCGATGGCGACGCGGACGATGTTCGCGCCGGTCGCCTCGTCGCCCGTGAGCTCGAGCTTCTCGAACGCGGTCTTGCCGGCCTGGATGAGGGCCACGCCACCACCGGCGACGATGCCCTCCTCGACGGCGGCCTTCGCGTTGCGGACGGCGTCCTCGATGCGGTGCTTGCGCTCCTTGAGCTCGACCTCGGTGGCCGCGCCCGCCTTGATGACGGCGACGCCGCCGGCGAGCTTCGCGAGACGCTCCTGGAGCTTCTCACGGTCGTAGTCCGAGTCGGTGTTCTCGATCTCCTGGCGGATCTGCGCCACGCGACCGGCGATGGCCTCAGGGTCGCCCGCGCCCTCGACGATGGTGGTCTCGTCCTTGGTGATGACGACCTTGCGGGCCTGGCCGAGCAGGTCGAGGGTGACGTTCTCGAGCTTGAGGCCGACCTCCTCGGAGATGACCTGGCCGCCGGTGAGGATCGCGATGTCCTGCAGCATGGCCTTGCGGCGGTCGCCGAAGCCCGGGGCCTTGACGGCGACGGACTTGAAGATGCCGCGGATCTTGTTGACGATCAGGGTGGCCAGGGCCTCCCCGTCGACGTCCTCGGCGATGATGAGGAGCTGCTTGTTGGCCTGGATCACCTTGTCGACGATCGGGAGCAGGTCCTTGATCGAGGAGATCTTCTGGTTGGCGATGAGGATGTACGGGTCCTCGAACACCGCCTCCTGGCGGTCCTGGTCGGTGACGAAGTACTGCGACAGGAAGCCCTTGTCGAAGCGCATGCCCTCGGTCAGCTCGAGCTCGGTGCCGAAGGTGTTCGACTCCTCGACGGTGACGACGCCCTCCTTGCCGACCTTGTCGATCGCCTCGGCGATGATCTCGCCGATGGTGGTGTCGCCGGCGGAGATGGACGCGGTGGCCGCGATCTCAGCCTTGGTCTCGACCTCCTTGGCGCTGGCGACGAGCTCGGCGGTGACGGCCGCGACGGCCTTCTCGATGCCGCGCTTCAGCGTGATGGGGTCGGCGCCGGCGGCCACGTTGCGGAGGCCCTCCTTGACGAGCGCCTGAGCCAGGACGGTCGCGGTGGTGGTTCCGTCGCCCGCGACGTCGTCGGTCTTCTTCGCGACCTCCTTGACGAGCTCCGCGCCGATCTTCTCGTACGGGTCGTCGAGCTCGATCTCCTTCGCGATGGAGACGCCGTCGTTCGTGATGGTGGGGGCGCCCCACTTCTTCTCGAGGACGACGTTGCGACCGCGCGGGCCCAGCGTCACCTTGACCGTGTCGGCCAGGATGTTGAGGCCGCGCTCGAGGCCGCGACGGGCGTCCTCGTCGAAAGCAATGATCTTTGCCATGTGTTTCTCGTCCCTCCCGGACGTCTGCGAAAGATTCCGATTGTTAGCACTCGATCAGATGGAGTGCTAAAGCGATTCTGGCACTCGCGCCCGGGGAGTGCAAGCGCGGTGGAGCTAGGGGCAGCGCGGAGCGATGCCGCGACCCCAGCGCCGAGGGAGCCTGCGACCGAGGTTGCCACTGGCGCCCGCACAGAGAAAGGAGCGCCGCCCCGAAGGGCGACGCTCCTCTTATTGGTCTTGCCGATCGCTGCGTACTACAGCGGACGCACCGACTCGGCCTGCGGGCCTTTGTTGCCCGTGCCGACCTCGAACTGCACCTGCTGGCCCTCTTCGAGAACCTTGTAGCCGTTCATGTCGATTGCGGAGTAGTGAACGAAAACGTCCTGTCCCCCACCATCGACGGTGATGAATCCGTAGCCCTTTTCAGCGTTGAACCACTTCACGGTCCCGTTCGCCATGCATTACTCCCATTGCTGTGTCGCTCGCCCGGTCCAGCGCCGCGCGTTGACTCCCGATCCTAATGCTTGCAATAGCTGTTCACGCCAGTGTTTTCGCCAATCCGTTACGAAATCGGTCGGAAGTTAAACACGCCTGAAACACAGGGATGACGGCGCATCCACACGCGGAACGACGCGGTGTCAGCCCTTGTAGTCGCTTCCGACCACGACGGTCAGGTCGGCGCCGCTGGCTGCGAAGTCCTGCGTGAGGGCGGTGGTGGCGCCGGGCAGCGACTGCGCCACCCCGAGGGCGGCCGCCTGGTTCTTGGCGTCGGAGTAGTAGACGATCGTCTGCGTGAGGTTCTGCTTGTCGGCGTTCGCGACGGCGCCGACCTTCCAGCCGGCCGTCTTGAGGGTGTCGGCGACCTTGCTGCCGAGGCCCGAAGTCGTCGTGCCGTTCAGGACGTTCACCGTCAGCGACGGGTCGACGGTCGGGACGATCGTCGGGGTGGGCGTCGCCGTCGGGGTCGGGGTGCCGCTCGAGTGACTCGGCGAGGCCGCCGAACCGTGGAAGGAGATGGAGCCGCTCACCAGCGAAAGCCCGAAGATGCCCGCTGCCACGAGCACGACGACGGCGAGCGCGGCCCAGCCGACCGCGATCCAGCCGCGGCCCTTCGGGCGGGGAGCCCTGTGCGCACCGACGCGCTGCAGACCGTCGGGGATGTCGTCGAACCGGTCCCTGGGGTACTTCTCAGCCATCTACAGGTATTTCCTCGCGGTGTCAGTCACCGGACGGGAGTGTCCGGGATCGCCGTGCAGCCAGCCTGGTCTCGCGCAGCCGGAGCAGACGCTTGACGAGCATGGGGTCGTGCTTGAGCGCCTCCGGTCGGTCGATCAGCGCTCCGAGGAGTTGATAGTACCGGGCGGCGGAGAGACCGAACTCCTCGCGGATGGCCTGCTCCTTGGCGCCGGCATGCCGCCACCACTGACGCTCGAACGCGAGGATGGCCGCCTCACGGTCGGTCAGGCCGCCCGCGTCCGGCGCAGGGATCCGGTGGTCCGCAGCCTCCGCCACGTGCACCGCCTCCCCTCACCGTCTTCGAGTCAGCCCTTCCCCGCGCTCGCGCCTCATCCTAGGGGCGCTGTCCTGTGCGTTCCCCGTTTGGCCCCGGCACGTCGCGGGCCGAAACAGGGAACAGTGGCACAGGCGCCGCCGTTTAGGCTGGGGACGGACGACGAAAGGAACGCACGATGAGCGCATCGCACGACGAGGCCGCGCAGGGCACCTACGGGGTCGAGAAGACCGACGAGGAGTGGCGCCGCGAGCTCAGCCCGGAGCAGTACGCGGTGCTGCGCGAAGCAGGCACGGAGCGGCCGTGGACGGGTGAGCTGCTCGACGAGGGCCGCGCGGGCCTCTACACCTGTGCCGCCTGCGGGTCGGAGCTGTTCAAGTCGGGCACGAAGTTCGACAGCGGCTGCGGCTGGCCCAGCTTCTACGAGTCGATCCGCCCGGACGCCGTGCAGCTCCTCGAGGACGACAGCCTGGGCATGGTGCGCACCGAGGTGCGCTGCGCGAACTGCGGCTCGCACCTGGGCCACGTGTTCCCCGACGGCTTCGGCACCCCGACCGGCGACCGCTACTGCATGAACTCGATCTCCCTGAACTTCGCGCCTGAGGCCTGATGTCCGAACTCGTCGAGCGGGTCGCCGCGCGCCGGTCGCACTCGCGTGTGACGCCGGCGGCGCCGACCCACGAGGAGCTGCTGCCGCTCGTGGCCGCCGCGGGCCGGGTCGCCGACCACTCGGCGCTGCACCCGTGGCGCGTGATCGAGCTGCGCGGCGACGCGCGGGTCCGGCTGGGCCGGGCGTTCGTGAAGGACGCGAAGGCGACCGGCGAGGAGGCCGATAAGCTGGCGGCCAAGCCCCTGCGCTCCTCTTTACTGCTCGCGATCGTCGCGGTGCGCACGAAGAGCGAGAAGGTGACCGGCTGGGAGCAGGACGCCGTCGCCGCCGGCGTCGCGCACCTCCTGAGCCTGCTCCTCCACGACGCGGGCTGGGGCGTCATGTGGCGCACCGGGCACCACACCCGCTCGAAGGCCGTGCACCGGATGCACGGCCTGGGCAGGAACGAGCGCCTGCTCGGCTGGCTCTACGTGGGCGGCATCCCCGAGGACGGCAGGGACGGCCACCGGACCTCCATCGACCCCGAACGCTTCCTCAGCACGCTCGACTGACCAATCCATCTGACAGGACACGCCGCGTCGCTTCGGCGCCTGACGGCATGTCCTGTCAGGCGGTTCGTCGTCCCCAGCGGATGCTGGCGACGGCGACGGCGACCAGAGTGAGCAGCGTGCCGGCGACGGTGGAGAAGGCGACCGGTGCGGTCGAGCTCGGCGCGAGCAGGTCGAGCAGGAGGGCGGTCACCAGCTGACCGGCGACGGTCGCGAGGCCGAGCAGCAGCACGCCCGTGATCCGGACGAGCAGCGCGGCGGCCGCGATGAACACGCAGCCGATCGCGCCGCCGAGGTAGAGCCACGGCTCGCTCGGCAGCGGCTTCGGGAGTCCGCGCAGGCTCCAGTCCACGGCCATGATCACCAGGAGCACGGTCGTGCCGACGACGAAGTTGATGAAGGTCGCGGTCAGGGCGCTCTCGGCGACCACCCGCACCTGACCGTTGACGGCCTGCTGCCAGCCGAGGCCGAGGCCCGCGATCAGCGGCAGCAGCATCAGCCACACCGGCACCGGACCGCCGAGCTGCGCGGACACCGCCCAGCTCACCGAGCCGAGGGCGATCAGAGCGCCGGCGAGCCGGGCGGGCGTGATCGGGCGGCGGCCTCCCGGGCCGAGGCCGATGCGGTCGAGGACCAGACCGCTGATGGTCTGGCCGGCCACGACCGCGACCGTGAACAGTGCGACGCCGAGCACCGCGGCGGCGACGCCCTGCGACAGCACCAGGAACGCGCCGGCGGCGCCACCGGCGACGTACCACCAGGGCAGCTCACGCGCGCGGAGTGCGGTCACGACCCGGCCGAAGCCGCGCCGGCCGACGGGCGCGACGGCCATCGCCACGATGAGGATCAGCAGGCCCGAGCCGAATGAGATGACCGCGGCGGTGACCCCGTCGCCCAGTCGCTGGCCCAGCTCGCCGTTGATGCGGGACTGGAGGGCGACGCCCGCTCCGCAGACGATGGCGCAGATCAGCGCGAGCCAGACGGGGAAGGAGCGGGAGTTCACTTCCCCAAGCCTAGGGGCCGCCCGTCCGGTCAGGGCGCGGGGGCCTCGCCGTCGCTGGGCGACGGGTGAGGGAGCCAGGGGATGTTCTCCTCGGGCGCGACGTCCTTCTCGAAGTCGAGGTCGTAGTCGTCGCCCTGCTCCACCACATCGGGCTTGTCGGCGTCGTCAGGCTGTTGTGCGTCCTGTGGCTTGTCGGTCATGCGTTCACCGTACCCGGCGCCTCGACGGCGAGGAAGGCGATCGGCGACTCGATGGCGTCGGCGATCTCGCGCAGGAACCGCGCCGCCACGCCGCCGTCGGTGACGCGGTGGTCGAAGACCAGGCTGAGCTGCACGATCCGGCGCACGACGACCGCGCCGTCGACCACCCAGGGCCGCTCGATGACCCGGCCGATGCCGAGGATCGCGACCTCGGGGTGGTTGATGATCGCGGCGCTGCCGTCGACCCCGAGGCTCCCGTAATTGTTCACGGTGAAGGTCGAGCCGGTCAGGTCCGCGGGCGGGAGCACTCCGTCGCGCGCCGCGGCGGACAGGCGACCGAGCTCGGCGTCGAGCTCGCGGATGCTCGCCCGGTCGGCGCGGCGGATCACCGGCACCAGCAGGCCGCGCGGGGTGTCGGCGGCGAAGCCGAGGTTCACCCCGCTGAACACCTCGATCCCGTCGCCGTCGGAGGTGACCCGGCCGCCGAGCTCGGGATGCCGCGCCAGCGCGCTGAGCGCGAAGCGCGAGACGAACGCCAGCATCGACGGGGGCTTGCCCGACCTGCCGAGTGCCTTCCTGGCCTCCCACAGCTCGGTGGCGTCGACGTCCACCCAGACGGTCGCCTCCGGGATCTCGGAGCGGCTGCGGGTCATGGTCTCGGCGACCGTGCGGCGCAGGCGGGAGAACGGGATGACGGAGGCGATGTCGAGGCCGGTGCGGGGGTCGGCGCCCGGCTCGCGCTGGGCTGCGGTGGGAGCGGGAGGGGCGGCGGGCGCGGCCGGCACTGCGGGAGCGCTCGGTGCGGTGGCCTTGGCCGCGGCGAGCGCGGCCTCCACGTCGCGGCGGGTGACGACGCCGCCCACGCCGCTCGGGGTCAGGGAGGCGAGGTCGATGCCGTGGGTGTGGGCGAGCGCGCGGACCACGGGCGACACGACCGGGACGATGCGGCTCGGCGCGCCGGCGGTCACGCCCGCGGCGCGCTGCGTGGTGCGGCCGCGGCGGCGGGCGGTGGCGTGGTCGGTGGTGCCGTAGCCGACGAGGACCGCGCCGGAGCCGGCGGCGACGGGCTCGGGCTCGGGCTCGGGCGCCTCGACCGTCTCCGCTGCGGGCGCGGCGGCCGGCGCCGCCGCAGCGACGTCCGCGTCGGCGTCCTCCCGCACCTCCAGCAGCGGCGAGCCGACCAGGATGGTCTCGCCCTCCTCGCCGTGGCAGACGGCGACGACACCCGCGTACGGGGACGGCACCTCCACGACCGACTTGGCGGTCTCCACCTCGGCGATCGGCTGGTCGACCGTCACGGTGTCGCCGACCGCGACCAGCCAGCGGACCAGTTCGGCGTCGGCGAGTCCCTCGCCCAGGTCGGGCAGCGCGAAGACCTTCATGCGTCCTCCCACTGCAGGCTGTCGACGGCGTCGAGCACCCGGTCGACGCCGGGCAGGTAGAAGCGCTCCAGCTTCGGCGGGGCGAACGGGGTGTCGAAGCCGGTCACCCGGCGCACCGGCGCCTCCAGGTAGTGGAAGCAGCGCTCGGAGACGCGGGCGGCGATCTCGGCGGCGACGCTGGCGAAGCCCGGCGCCTCGGCCACGACCACGGCGCGGCCGGTCGCGCGCACGGCGGCGCACACGGTCTCGTCGTCGAAGGGGGTCAGTGTCCGCACGTCCACCACCGCGAGGCTGCGACCCTCCTCGGCGGCCGCCTCCGCCGCGGCGAGCGCCACCGGAACGGTCGGACCGTACGCGATCAGGGTGGCGTCGGTGCCCTCCCGGGCGACCCGGGCGCGGCCCAGCTCGGGCAGCGGCGCGGTCGTGTCGACCTCGCCGGTCGACCAGTACAGCTTCTTCGGCTCCAGGAAGACCACCGGGTCGGGCGACGCGATCGCGGCGCGGAGCAGGCCGTAGGCGTCCTGCGGTGTTGCCGGCGACACGACGGTCAGGCCGGGAGTGTGCGCGTAGTAGGCCTCGGAGGAGTCGGAGTGGTGCTCCACGCCGCCGATGCCGCCCGCGAACGGGATGCGGATGACCATCGGCAGCCGGACCTTCCCGCGCGTGCGGTTGCCCATCTTCGCCACGTGGTCCACGATCTGCTCGAAGGCCGGGTACGCGAACGCGTCGAACTGCATCTCGACCACCGGGCGCATCCCGTTCATCGCCATCCCGACCGCGGTGCCGACGATGCCGGACTCGGCCAGCGGGGTGTCGAAGCAGCGCTGCTCGCCGAAACGCTTGGTCAGGCCGTCGGTGATGCGGAAGACGCCGCCGAGCGTGCCGACATCCTCGCCGAAGACGAGGACCGCGGGGTCCTCCGCGAGGGAGTCGGCGAGGGCGCGGTTCAGGGCCTGCGCCATCGTCATGGTGGCGACCGCGGGGGCTGCCGGCTGCTCGGGCTGCCGGTCCACGGGCTGCCGGTCGTCGGGCTGCCGGTCGTCAGCCTGCTCGGGCTCGGGCTGCCGGTCGGCGGGGGCGTCGTGCATGAGCGTCATCGGGCGACCTCCTCGGTGCGGGACGGTGCGGGGCGGGACTGTGCGGCGCGGGACTCCGCGGCCAGCTCGGCCGCGAGCAGCTCGGCCTGCTCCCGGAGCTGCGGCGTCTGCTCGGCGTAGACGTACTCGAACAGGTCGAGCGGCTCCGGCTCGGCGTCGGCCATGATCCGGGTGCGGAGGTCGACGGCGACGCGCTCGGCGTGCGCGCGGAACTCGGCGTCGTCGGCGTCCGTCAGGGCGCCCTCCGCCGTCAGCCAGGTGCGCAGGCGCAGCAGCGGGTCGCGGGCGATCCACGGCTCCACCTCGGCGGAGGTGCGGTAACGGGTGGCGTCGTCGGCGTTGGTGTGCGACTTCATCCGGTAGGTGAGCGCCTCCACGAGGGTCGGTCCGCCGCCGTCGCGGGCTTCCGTGACGGCCTCTCCCAGCACCGCGAGCAGCGCGGCGAGGTCGTTGCCGTCCACCAGGCGTCCGCGCATCCCATAGCCGACGCCCTTGTGCGCCAGGCTCGGCGCGGCGGTCTGCCGGCTGAGCGGCACGGAGATCGCGTAGCCGTTGTTCTGGACCAGGAAGACGACCGGGAGGTGGAACACGGCCGCGAAGTTGAGGGCCTCGTGGAAGTCGCCCTCGCTGGTGGCGCCGTCGCCGCACAGCGCGAGGACCACGGTGTCCTCGCCGCGGAGCCGCGCCGCGTGCGCGAAGCCGACCGCGTGCAGGAGCTGGGTGGCGAGCGGCGTCGCCTGCGGGGCCACCCGGTACTCGTTCGGGTCGTAGCCGGAGTGCCAGTCGCCGCGCAGCAGCAGGAACGCCTCGAACGGGTCGACGCCGCGGGAGACCACGGCGACCGAGTCGCGGTAGGTGGGGAACAGCCAGTCCCGCTCGCCGAGCACCATCGCCGCGGCGACCTCGCAGGCCTCCTGGCCGTGCGAGGACGGGTACACGGCCAGCTTGCCCTGGCGCACGAGGGCGTCGGCCTGGTCGTTGAGCCGTCTGCCCAGCACGAGACGGCCGTAGCCGTCGCGCAGCCGCATGGTGGACGGGAACGTGTAGTGCTCGTGCGGGTGGCCCGAGCCCTGCTCGTCGATGAGCCGCAACGGGGTGTCGCCCGGCATCAGATCGTCGGCGTGCATCTGTTCTCCTTCGAAAGACGTCGCTGATCATCAGGATGACTTCGCTGGACCCGCTTCGCCAGACGTGTGAGAGTTTCGAGACGAATGGGTGCGCAAGCGTGGGATCGATGCCAAACTGTCTCCCACCATGGACGACATCGACACCCGCATCCTGGACGCACTGCGCGCCGACGGCCGGGCCTCCATCACCGCCGTCGCCGAGGCTGCTCACGTCTCGCGCGCCAACGCCTACGCCCGGGTCTCCCGCTTGGTCGAGGAGGGCGTCATCACGGGGTTCACGGCGAAGGTCGACCCGCGCCGCTCCGGGCGCGCGTCGTCGGCGTACGTGACGATGCGCGTGGAGCAGGCGGCCTGGCACGACCTCCGCGAGCGGCTGCGCGCCATCCCGGAGGTGGAGCACTTCGCGCTGGTCGGCGGCGACTTCGACGTCATCCTGCTGGTGCGGGCGCGCGACAACGAGGACCTCCGGCGGGTGGTCCTGGAGGAGCTGACCACGATGCCGTCGGTGCGGGACACGAAGACGTCGCTGGTGTTCGAGGATCACGACCTGCGCTGACGCCGCCACGTTCGTGCCGAATCGCACAGGTGGCGCTACGCTCACGCTATGGCGAACCCTGCGGTGGGCGCGCTCACGTCGGAGCTCACGGTCGGGGACCTGTCGGCCCTCGCCCGCCTGGACGACCGCGCGGCCGTCGACGGGCTGACCGTCGCACTCACCTGGCGGTACGAGCACACGATGACGCTCGCGAAAGCGCTCGCGGCGGCCGGCTCCGGGGTCATCGTCTCGCTCGCGGTGCCGGTGCTGCAGTCGAATCCCGGCGTGAACCCGGTGCCGGTGGCCGCGTGGCTCTGGGTGCTGATCGCCGGGACGGTCACCATGCTCAGCGGTGGCGTGTTCTACGTGCTGGCTCGCCGCGCCCAGCGCACGTTCGTGCTGGCGCAGGGGCTGCTCGCCGAGCTGCTCGCCCTGCGGCAGCCGCCGGGACCGGGAGCGCAGCCGTGAGCACCACCATCGTCGTGGTCCTGGCCTCCTTCATCGTCGTGCTGGCCGTCGCCCTCACGGTCACCGCGCTGATCGTGCGGGCGTCCCGGCTGCGGTCGGATCACGACAGGGCAGCGGCGCTCGCCGGTCCGGCCGCGTGGAGTGCGCTCGACGGCATCTCGCTGTCCGGGTATGCCGACGACGCGCGGGTGCGCGCCGCGGTGGACGGTTTCCTCAACGCCGGTCGGCGCGGATGAGCATCCCGTCCGTCCCCCGGCTTCCCGTCGCCGGCGACCGGGACCCGTCGCGGGCGCACTGGATGGAGCTGTTCTTCGACCTCGTGTTCGTCGCGCTGGTCGGGCAGCTCGCGCACGGCCTGCACACCGCCCCGTCGTTCGGCACGCTCGCTGTGTTCGTCGCCCTGTTCGCCTCGGTGTGGTGGTCGTGGGTGAACCTGACCTTCGTCGTGGACGTGTCTCCGCAGCTCAGCGCGCGGCGGCTGTCGATCGTGATGCTGATCGCGATGTTCGCCGTGGGGGCACTGGCGGTGGCGGCGCCGGAGGCGATCGGCGACCGGGCGTGGCTGTTCGCGGCCGGCAACGCGCTGCTGCGCGTGCTGCTGCTGGTGGTGTGGATCCGGTTCTCCTGGTCGCACGGGATGGCCTCCCGCGTCCGCATCCTCGCCTACAACGGGCTGACCGCGGTGATCTGGCTGGTCTCGATCGCGCTCCCGGCCCCGGCGGACTACGTGCTGTGGGCGGTCGCGATCGTGCTGGAGGTCGTGCTGCTGACCGCGACCTCCGGGAGCTGGGCGGCGATCGCCCTGGACCGGCTGAACGTCGAGCACCTGTCCGAGCGGTTCGGCCTGCTCGTCATCATCGTGTTGGGCGAGTCGGTGCTGAGCATCGTGGATGCGGTGAGCGCCGCCTGGACGCTCGCCGCCGGCCTCGTCGGCGTGCTCGGCCTGCTGGTGACCTCCGGGCTCGCCTGGTCGTTCTTCCTCTACGGAGTGGACGCGATGACAAGCGGGCTGGAGCGGCTGCTGGCGGCCGGCGACGCGCGCACCATCCGCGACACGGTGGCGTTCCTGCCGTTCCTGCTGCTGGCCGGGGTCACCGCGCTGTCCGGCGCGCTCGCCGAGGGGATCGCGCACCCGGGCGAGCCGCTGCCGCCGGCGCTGGCGGTGTCGCTCGGCGGCGGGATCGCGCTCTTCTACCTGACCAATGCGGTCATCGCGCGGCGCTACGGCGACCCGTGGCGGGTGGTGCTGCGCTGGGCGACGCCGGCGGTCGGGCTGTCCGCCGCGCTCGCGGTCGCGGCGCTCTGGCTGCCGGCCGCGGCCGCGATCGGCGGCGCGGTGGTGATTCTCGGGGTGGTGGTGGCGTCGGCGGAGCGCGCCTCGCGGTCGCGCCGGTTGCTCGCCGGTCGGGGTTCTGCGACTATTTACTAGCTGAACGTTCGTTCGGTAATTCGCATTCGAAGGAGCTGCGATGGCGGAGGCCTACCTCGTCGGCGGTGTCCGCACCGCGGTCGGACGCTACGGCGGAGCTTTGGCGGGCGTCCGCCCCGACGACCTCGCCGCCCTCGTGGTGGGCGAGGCGGTGCGACGCGCGGGAGTCGACGGCGCGGCCCTCGATGACGTCATGCTGGGAGCGGCCAACCAGGCGGGCGAGGACAACCGCAACGTGGCCCGGATGGCCGCGCTGCTGGCCGGCCTCCCGGACAGCGTTCCCGGTGTCACCGTCAACCGGCTCTGCGCGTCCGGCCTCAGCGCCGTCACCCTCGCCGGTCAGGCGATCCGCGCGGGCGACGCCGACCTGATCGTCGCAGGCGGCGTGGAGTCGATGACACGGGCGCCCTGGGTGCAGGCCAAGCCGGCGCGGCCGTGGGCCAAGCCCGGCCCGCAGTTCGACACCTCCATCGGCTGGCGCTTCACCAACCCGCGGTTCCTGGAGCGGGACAAGGCCACCTACTCGATGCCGGAGACCGCGGAGGAGGTTGCGCGCCTCGACGGGATCACCCGTCAGGAGGCCGACGCGTTCGCGCTGGAGAGCCACCGGCGGGCTGCCGCGGCGACCGACGCGGGGCGGTTCGCCGACGAGATCGTCCCGGTCACGACCGCCGCCGGGGAGGTCACGGCCGACGAGAGCATCCGCCGCGACACCGACGCGGCCGCCCTCGCGGCGCTGCGGCCCGTGGTCGCGGGAGGCGGCGTGGTGACCGCGGGGAACTCCTCGCCGCTGAACGACGGCGCGTCCGCCATCGTGGTCGCCAGCGGCGACGCCGTGCAGCGCTACGGCCTGCGCCCGCGCGCCCGGATCGTCTCCTCGGCGAGCGCCGGCGTCGCGCCGGAGGTGATGGGGCTCGGCCCGGTCCCCGCCACGCACCGTGCGCTCGAGCGGTCCGGCCTGGAGCTCGACGACATCGGCAGCATCGAGCTCAACGAGGCCTTCGCCGCGCAGGCCATCGCGTGCCTGCGCCGGCTCGGACTGGACGACGACGGCGGCCGCGCCCGCGTGAACGCCGACGGCGGCGCGATCGCGCTCGGGCACGCGCTGGGGTCGAGCGGCGCGCGCATCCTGGTGACCCTGCTCGGGCGGATGGAGCGCGAACGGTCCCGCTACGGCCTGGCGACGATGTGCGTCGGCGTCGGTCAGGGCGCGGCCATGATCGTGGAGGCCCTGTGATGGCCGAGCCGACGACTCTGCTGGTCACCGAGAGCGCCGACCGCGTGGTCGCGACGCTCAACCGCCCCGAGCGCCGCAACGCGATCGACCAGCGGATGGTGGACGAGCTGCACGAGCTCTGCGACGGGCTGGAGCGCGACCCGCGCATCCTCATCGTCACCGGCTCGGAGGGCGTCTTCGCGTCCGGCGCAGACATCGCCGAGCTGCGCGAGCGCACCGCCGACGACGCCCGCCGCGCGATCAACGCGACGATCTTCCTCCGCATCGCGGCGCTGCCCATGCCGGTGATCGCTGCGCTGGACGGCTACGCGCTGGGCGGCGGGGCCGAACTCGCCTACGCGGCCGACTTCCGCCTCGGCACGCCGCGACTGCGGATCGGCAACCCGGAGACCTCGCTCGGCATCATCGCCGCGGCCGGCGCGCTCTGGCGGCTGCCGCAGCTCGTCGGCGAGCCGCTCGCGGCCGAGATCGCGATGGCCGGGCGCGTGCTGAACGGCGAGGAGGCGCTGGCCGCGGGCCTCGTGAGCGACCTGTTCGAGCCGGGCGAGCTGCTCGCCGGGGCGGACGCCCTCGCCGACCGGATCGCGAAGAACGATCCGCTCGCGACCCAGTACACAAAGCGCGTCCTCCACGCGCCGCTGAGCGCGCATCCGGAGGTCGAGCGGGAGGCGCAGGCCGTGCTGTTCGAGTCGCCGGAGAAGCACAGGCGGATGACGGAGTTCCTGGAGCGGAGGCGGCGATGAGCGACCAGCGGGCGGGCGTCCCCGAGAACGTCGGCGTGATCGGCGGCGGCCGGATGGGCGCGGGCATCGCCCACGCGTTCCTGATGGCGGGCGCGCGCGTCGCGGTCGTCGAGCGCGACGCCGCCTCGGCCGCTGTCGCCCGCGAGCGCGTGGAGACCGCCGTCGACGGCAGCGTGCGCCGCGGCGCCACCGCCCCGGCCCCCGACCGGCTGATCGCCACGACCTCCTGGGACGCCCTGCGCGGCGCCGCCCTCGTCGTGGAGGCCGTGCCCGAGCTCCCCGAGCTGAAGCATGACGCGCTCCGTCGCGCCGAGGAGCTCCTGGAGCCCGACGCCGTGCTCGCGAGCAACACTTCGTCCCTGTCGATCGACGGCCTCGCCGAGGTGCTGCGCCGGCCCGGCGGCTTCCTCGGCATGCACTTCTTCAACCCGGTGCCCGCGTCGGCCCTGGTGGAGGTCGTGGCCGGGCAGGCGACCGCGCCGAGCGCCGTCGACCTCGCGACCGGCTGGGTGGCGGCGCTCGGCAAGACGCCGATCGTGGTCCGCGACTCCCCCGGCTTCGCGTCCTCCCGGCTCGGCGTGCTGCTCGGGCTGGAGGCCGTGCGGATGGTCGAGGAGGGCGTCGCGTCCCCCGAGGCCATCGACACGGCGATGACGCTCGGCTACAAGCATCCGGTCGGGCCGCTCCGGCTCACCGACATCGTCGGGCTCGACGTCCGGCTCGACATCGCGGAGTACCTCGCGAGCGAGCTGGGGCCTCGGTTCGAGCCGCCCGCGCTGCTGCGCAGGATGGTCGCGGACGGCCTGCTCGGGCGCAAGTCCGGGCGCGGGTTCTACGTGTGGGACGGCGACGCCGCGGGCGGGGCACCGCTCACGCGCGCTCCGGAGCCTCCACGATGAGGTTCGTGATGCGCACGGTGCAGAGCCGGTTGCCGTCCTCGTCGGTCAGGACGACCTCGTGCGAGGTGACCTTCCTGCCGAGCCGGATCGCGGTCGCGACCCCGGTCACCAGGCCGCTGCGCGCCGACCGGTGGTGCGTCGCGTTGATGTCGAGCCCGACCGCACTGCGGCCGGGTCCCGCGTGGATGACGGCCGCCCACGAGCCGAGCGCCTCCGCGAACGCCACAGAGGCGCCGCCGTGCAGCAGCCCGAACGACTGGCGGTTGCCCGCCACCGGCATCGTCGCGACGACACGCTCCGCGGATTGCTCCAGGATGCGCACGCCCATCTTCTCGTCGAGCTCGCCGAGCTCGATCGTCCAGTCTCCATCGGCCACGGCACCAGCCTATGTCCGATCCCCGCATGTCCCATCCAGTGGAGCGCCGACGCTCCAGACCCTCCCGGGAGGAACCGAATCATGAGTCTGCCCAGCTACCTGCGCGATCAGTGGTGGAGCCCGGCGTCCGACGAGGGCGCCGCGGAGGTGCGCGACGCGTCCACCGGCGAGCTGGTCGCCCGCGTCAGCGCGGAGGGCGCCGACCTGGCCGGAGCGCTCGACTATGCCCGCACCGTCGGTCAGGCCTCCCTCGGCGAGCTGACCTTCCACCAGCGCGCTGTCCTGCTCAAGCAGATGGCGCAGGTGCTGACCGAGCGCAAGCAGGAGCTGTACGACCTGTCGGCCCGGGCGGGCGCGACGCGGACGGATGCCTGGATCGACGTGGACGGCGGCATCGGCGCGCTGTTCACCTATTCGTCCAAGGGTCGCCGCGAGCTCCCGAACGCGCACGTCGTCGTGGACGGCCCCGCGGAGTCGCTCGCGAAGGACGGCTCGTTCCTCGGCCAGCACATCTTCACCCGGCTGCCCGGGGTGGCCGTGCAGATCAACGCGTTCAACTTCCCGGTCTGGGGGCTGCTGGAGAAGTTCGCGCCGTCGTTCCTCGCCGGGATGCCGACGCTCGCGAAGCCCGCGACGCCGACCGCGTACGTGGCCGAGGCGATGGTGCGCATCCTGGTCGAGTCCGGCCTGCTGCCCGCCGGGTCGCTCCAGCTCGTGAGCGGCAGCGTCCCCGGGATCTTCGACCACCTGCGGCTGGGCGACCTGGTGGCGTTCACCGGGTCGGCCTCCACCGCCGAGCGGCTGCGCGCGCACGACAGCGTGCAGACGGGCGGGGTGCGGTTCACGAGCGAGACGGACTCCATCAACGCGTCGGTGCTCGGGCCGGACGCGCTGCCCGGGACCCCGGAGTTCGACGCCTACGTGAAGCAGCTCGTGGTGGAGCTGACCGCCAAGGCGGGCCAGAAGTGCACGGCGATCCGCCGCGCGATCGTCCCCGCCGAGGCCGTCGACGACCTGCTCGCGGCGGTGCGCTCGCGCATCGAGGAGCGCGTCGTGGTCGGCGACCCGCGTGCGGAGGGCGTCACGATGGGCCCGCTCGCCTCGCGCGAGCAGCGCGCGGAGGTGCTGCGCCAGGTGGCGCGGCTGGTGGCGGCCGGCGGCGAGCTCGCCATCGGCGGCCTCGACCAGCCGAGCGTCCGCCACGCCGACGGCACTCTCGGCGTCGAATTGGAGGGCGCGTTCGTCGCGCCGATCGTGCTGCGGTTCGCCGACGCCCGGACCCCCGAGGCCCACTCCGTGGAGGCCTTCGGCCCGGTCGCGGCGGTGCTCCCCTACTCGACCGCGACCGAGGCGGCGGAGCTCGTGGCGCTCGGCGGCGGCTCGCTCGTGACCAGCGCGGCCACCCACGACCCGGCGTTCGCACGCGAGCTCGTGCTGGCGACGGCGGCGTACAACGGCCGCATCCTCCTGCTCGACCGCGACGACGCGCGCACCTCCACCGGGCACGGCTCGCCGATGCCGCACCTCGTCCACGGCGGCCCCGGCCGCGCGGGCGGCGGCGAAGAGCTGGGCGGCATCCGCGCGGTGCTGCACCACATGCAGCGGACGGCCATCCAGGGCTCCCCCGACCTCCTCACGGCTGTCACGGGCGTGTGGCACGAGGGCGCCGCCGCCGAGACCGACGGCCCGCACCCGTTCCGCAAGTCGCTCGCGACGCTGCGGATCGGCGACCAGGTGCAGTCCGAGTCCCGCCGGGTGACGCTGGACGACATCGAGACGTTCGCGACCTTCACCGGCGACACCTTCTACGCGCACATGGACGAGGAGGCCGCGGCCGCGAACCCGTTCTTCCCGGGCCGCGTCGCGCACGGCTACCTGCTCGTGTCCTGGGCGGCCGGGCTGTTCGTGGACCCGGCACCGGGACCCGTGCTCGCCAACTCCGGGCTGGAGAACCTTCGGTTCATCACGCCGGTCTCCCCCGGCGACAGCATCCGGGTGGCGCTGACGGCCAAGCAGATCACGCCGCGCGAGACCGACGAGTACGGCGAGGTGCGCTGGGACGCGCGCATCCTCAACCAGAAGGACGAACTGGTCGCCTCCTACGACGTGCTGACGCTCGTCGCGAAGGAGTAGGCGCGGTCAGGCGGGGGTGCGCAGGGCGAGGGCGAGGATGGTGTCGGCGAGCGCCTCGGGCGCGACGGGGCCGGCGGGGTCATACCACTCGGTGAGCGAGTTGATCATGCCGAACAGCAGTCGGGCCACGACGGCCGGGTCGGCGTCCACCCGCAGCGAGCCCTCGTCGCGCGCCTCCGCCACCAGTGCCGCGACCGCGTGGTCGAAGGCCCGCCGGCGCTGCAGCGCGGCCCGCTCCACCTCGGTGTTGCCGCGCACGCGCAGCAGCAGCGTGACGTACGGGAGGCGGTCGGCCAGCACGAGCACGGCCTCGCGGAGCACCTGCGCGAGGCGTTCGGCGGCGGTTCCCGTGGGGTCCTCGGCCGAGCGCAGCGCGCCTTCCAGGCCGTCGAGCGCCTCGTCGAGCGCCAGCGCGAGCAGTTCGTCCTTGGAGGAGACGTGGTGGTAGATCGCCGACTTGGACAGCCCGAGCCGCTCGGCCAGCATCCCGATCGAGGTCGCGTCGTAGCCGTGCTCGTTGAAGGCGGCCACAGCGACCTCGAGGATGCCGCGCTGGTCGTAGCCGGGCCGGCCCCGGCGCAGGGGCTCGGCCGTCCGGGTGTCGGTCACCTGGCAAGTGTGGCACGAACGCACCCGGCTCGCATATACTGAACGAACGATCAGTAAGTAATGATGGGAGCTGGTTCAATGGCGAACACGACGGACACAACCGTCCCCACCGATGACGACGCCGCCGGCGAGGCGCTCTTCGAGCAGCTCATCGCCGCGGACTCCCGGATCGAGCCGCGCGACTGGATGCCGGACGCCTACCGGCGCACCCTGATCCGGCAGATGTCGCAGCACGCGCACTCCGAGATCATCGGCATGCAGCCGGAGGCCAACTGGATCAGCCGGGCCCCGAGCCTCAAGCGCAAGGCCATCCTGATGGCCAAGGTGCAGGACGAGGCCGGTCACGGGCTGTACCTCTACTCCGCGACGCAGACGCTCGGCATCACGCGCGACGAGATGACCGAGCAGCTCATCTCAGGGGCCGCCAAGTACTCCTCGATCTTCAACTACCCCACGCTGAGCTGGGCCGACATCGGGGCGATCGGTTGGCTGGTCGACGGCGCCGCGATCTGCAACCAGGTGCCGCTCTGCCGCTGCTCGTACGCTCCCTACGGCCGCGCGATGGTGCGGATCTGCAAGGAGGAGTCCTTCCACCAGCGCCAGGGCTTCGAGATCCTGCTCACGCTGATGCGCGGCACTCCCGAGCAGCAGCGGATGGCGCAGGACGCGGTGAACCGCTGGTACTGGCCGTCGCTGATGATGTTCGGGCCGCCGGACGCCGACTCCCCCAACTCCGCCCGCTCGATGGCGTGGAAGATCAAGCGGTTCTCCAACGACGAGCTGCGCCAGCGGTTCGTCGGGATGCTCGTCCCGCAGGCCGAGGCGCTCGGCGTGACCTTCCCCGACCCGGACCTGAAGTGGAACGAGGAGCGCCAGGCGTACGACCTCGGCGAGATCGACTGGAGCGAGCTGCAGCGCGTGATCGCCGGCGAGGGCCCCTGCAACGCGCAGCGGCTGCAGCGCCGCCGCGAGGCGCACGAGGACGGCGCCTGGGTGCGCGAGGCGGCGGCCGCCTATGCGGAGAAGAAGGCGATGAAGGCCCGGACTCAGGAGGTGGCGGCATGACCGGCGACAAGACTCCCGTCGACAAGCCCGCCGCCCACGAGGTCTGGCCCCTGTGGGAGGTCTTCGTGCGCGCGTCCCGCGGCCTCAGCCACGTGCACGTCGGCTCGCTGCACGCGCCCGACGAGGAGCTCGCCGTTCGCAACGCCCGTGACCTCTACACCCGGCGCGGCGAGGGCGTCTCGATCTGGGTGGTCCGCTCCGACGCGATCACCACCAGCGACCCCGACGCCAAGGCCGCGTTCTTCACCTCGCCGGAGGGCAAGAACTACCGGCACGCGACCTATTACACGGAGAGCGAAGGGGTGAAGCACCTGTGACGGACGCGCACACGCACGACGACGACCTCCACGGTCACGTCGAGCTCAGCACCGTGACCCTGTCCGCCGAGTTCGTCGCCGACGAGGCCACCGCCTCCCCCGACGTCGCCGAGTACGCGCTCTGGCTCGGCGACGACTCCCTCGTGCTCGCGCAGCGACTCGGCTGGTGGATCGCCCGCGCACCCGAGCTGGAGGAGGACGTCGCCCTGGCGAACATCGCCCTCGACCTCCTCGGTCACGCCCGTGCGCTGCTGCGCTACGCCGGCAGCGCCACCGAGCGGTCGGAGGACGACCTCGCCTACTGGCGCGACGAGCAGGACTTCCGCTCCGCGCACCTCGTCGAGCAGCCGAACGGCGACTTCGCGCACACGATCGTGCGGCAGTTCGCCATCTCCCACTATCTCTTCGAGCTCTACGAGCGGCTGCGCGCCTCCGAGGACCCGGTGCTCGCCGCCATCGCGGGCAAGGCGGTCAAGGAGGTCGCCTACCACTGCGACCACGCCGACCAGTGGGTGCTGCGCCTGGCGCTCGGCACGGAGGAGTCCCGCCGCCGAACGCTCACCGCGTTCGCGGACCTGTGGCCGTACGTGGCGGAGTTGTTCCGCGACGAGCCGCTGATGGACCGGCTGGAGGGCGTTGCCCCGCGGCCGTCGACGCTGCGGGAGGCGTTCGACGCCGCTGTCGCGCCGATCCTGGCGGAGGCCGAGCTGGAGCTCCCGACCACGTTCACCGCCGCCGGCGGCGGGCGCCAGGGCCGGCACTCCGAGCACCTCGCGCCGCTGCTGGCCGAGATGCAGGTGCTCACCCGCTCGCACCCCGGAGCGACCTGGTGACCGGGCACGCGGCCGAAGCCGGCCGAGCCTGGGCGGCCGCCGCCTCCGTGCTCGACCCCGAGGTGCCGGTGCTCAACATCGACGACCTGGGCGTGCTGCGCGCCGTGACCGTGACCGACACCGGGGTGGAGGTCGTGCTCACGCCGACCTACTCCGGCTGCCCGGCCATGGACGCCATCCGCGAGGACGTCGTGCGGGCTCTCGCCGCCGAGGGCTTCGCCGACGTGCGGGTCAGCCTGGCGCTCGCGCCGGCCTGGACGACCGACTGGATCACCGAACACGGCCGCGCCGCGCTCCGCGATTACGGCATCGCGCCGCCCTCCGGCGCCGGCCCGGTGCGGCTCACGCTCGCGATCAAGTGCCCGCATTGCGGCTCGCTGAAGACCCACGAGGTCTCCCACTTCGGCTCCACCGCATGCAAGGCGCTGTTCGTCTGCGACGAGTGCGGCGAGCCGTTCGACCACTTCAAGGCACTGTGAGGGCCCGCTGATGGCGCGTGCGCGATTCCACACGCTCGCGGTCGCCGAGGTGCGCCCGCTGACCGCCGCGAGCGTCGAGGTGACGTTCGCGGTCCCCGACGCCCTGCACGGCGAGTACGACTACCTGCCCGGGCAGCACGTCGCCCTCCGCGCGACGGTCGGCGGCGAGGAGCTGCGGCGCAGCTACTCGATCTGCCGGCCGCCGACACGCGGCCGGATCAGCGTCGCGATCAAGCGCGACCTGGGCGGCGCGTTCTCCACCTGGGCGACCAGCGAACTGCGGGCGGGCGACCGGATCGACGTGATGAGCCCGCAGGGCACGTTCACGATCGATCTGGGGGCGCTGGACGGCGTGCACGTCGCCGGCATCGCGGCCGGGTCGGGCATCACCCCGCTGATGGCGCTGGCCTCCAGCGTGCTGGCGGCCTCGGACACCAGCACGTTCACGCTCGTCTACACGAACCGCACGGCGATCGACGTGATGTTCCTGGAGGAGCTCGCCGACCTCAAGGACCGCTACCCGTCGCGCCTGGCCCTGCACCACGTGCTCTCCCGCGAGCAGCGCTCGGCACCCCTGCTGTCCGGCCGGATCGACGAGGAGCGGCTGCGCACCATCCTGGACGCCCTGCTGCCGCCGGACACCGTCGATCAGTGGTTCCTCTGCGGGCCGTTCGAACTCGTGCAGCTCTGCCGCGACGTGCTGGAGACCTACGACGTGCCGCGGCAGAACATCCATTTCGAGCTGTTCACGACCGGCGAGCCGGGCGAGGTGCGCGGCGACGTCGGCCACCCGGTCGTCGTGCACGAGGGCGAGAAGACGGCGGAGATCGAGTTCACGCTCGACGGCCAGACCTCCACCGTGACGACGCCGGTCGACGCCAACGAGTCGGTGCTCAACGCCGCGCTGCGGGTGCGGCCGGACGTGCCGTTCGCCTGCACCGGCGGTGTCTGCGGCACCTGCCGGGCGCGGCTGCTGTCCGGCGACGTGCGGATGACCGAGAACTACGCGCTCGAACCGGAGGAGCTGGAGGCCGGGTACGTGCTCACCTGCCAGTCGCACCCGCTCACGGAGAAGGTCACGGTGGACTATGACGTCTGAGGCGGCGCAGTGATCGAGGAGGCGCAGTGATCGAACTCACCATCCAGGACGACGTCGCGCACGTCACGCTGAACGCGCCAGAGCGGCTGAACGCGCTCGGGCCCGACGACCTCCGCGCCCTCGACGCCGCCTACGCCGAGGCGGAGGCCGCCGGGGTGCGCGCTCTCGTGCTGCGCGGCGAGGGCCGGTCCTTCTGCGCCGGCCGCGACATCGCCGGCGTCGACCCGGCGACGGACGACGTGGCCGGGTTCCTCGACGACCTGGTGACGCCGCTGCTGCGCCGGATGAGCGCCTTCCCCGCCCCGACGTTCGCGGCGGCCCGCGGCGCCGCGCTCGGGGTCGGCCTCGGCCTCCTGGTCGCCACGGACGTGGTGTACGTCGCCGAGGACGCCAAGGTCGGCTCGCCGTTCGCCGCCCTGGGCGCCGCGCTCGACTCGGGAGGCCACTGGCTGCTGGTCTCGCGCCTCGGCCCGCACCGCGCCCTCGACCTCATCTACTCCGGCCGGCTGATCTCCGGCGCCGAGGCCGTCGCGGGCGGCCTGTTCAGCCGCGCGCTGGCCGCCGACGAGGTGGAGGCCGCCGCGACCGAGGCCGCGACCGCCGCCGCCCGAGGCGCGACGCAGGCCTTCCTCGCCAGCAAGCGCATCGTCGCCGGCCTCCGGGACGGCTCGCTCGACCTCTGGTCGTCCGTCGCCGCCGAGAATGCCGCCCAGGCCGCCCTCCGCGACACCGCCGACTACCACGAAGGCTTCGCCGCCTTCCAGCAGAAGCGCCGCCCCACCTTCCGCGGCCACTGACCCCAGCCATCCATTCCGGACTTGTGCTCGCAACACGCCGTGGCAATGCGTACACAACTCCGGAATCGATTGCCGGGTTACGGAATGTGGCGGGCGGCGTGCGGGGCGTTCGGAACGCATGCATTCTTGACCGCATGACCCGGCAGATCCGATTCAACGCTTTCGACATGAACTGCGTCGCCCACCAGTCCTCCGGAATGTGGCGTCATCCCGACGACCAGGCCTGGCGGTACAAGGACCTCACCTACTGGACCGAGCTCGCGAAGCTCCTCGAGCGCGGCACCTTCGACGGCATCTTCATCGCCGACGTGCTCGGCACCTACGACGTCTACGGCGGCAGCAACGAGGCCGCCATCCGCCACGGCGCGCAGGTCCCGGTCAACGACCCGCTGCTCCTGGTCTCCGCGATGGCGCTGGTGACCGAGAACCTCGGCTTCGGCGTCACGGCCGGCACCGCCTACGAGCACCCCTATCCGTTCGCTCGGCGGATGTCGACGCTCGACCACCTGACGAACGGCCGGGTCGGCTGGAACGTCGTCACCGGCTACCTGCCGTCCGCCGCGCGCAACATGGGCCACGACGACCAGCTCCAGCACGACGACCGCTACGACCACGCCGACGAGTACCTGGAGGTGCTCTACAAGCTGTGGGAGGGCTCCTGGGAGGACGACGCCGTCATCCGCGACCGCGAGTCCGGCGTCTTCACCGACCCGGCGAAGGTGCACGAGATCGGCCACCAGGGCAAGCACTTCACCGTTCCTGGCATCCACCTCTCCGAGCCGAGCCCGCAGCGCACGCCGGTGATCTACCAGGCCGGCGCGTCCAAGCGGGGCATCTCGTTCGCGGCGGAGAACGCCGAGGCGATCTTCGTCGCGGCCTCCACCAAGGAGGGCCTGAAGGAGACCGTCGGCAAGCTCCGCGACGCTCTGGAGGCCGCGGGCCGCGACCGCTACTCGGCCCGCATCTACACGCTGCTCACGATCATCACCGACGAGACCGACGAGAAGGCGCAGGCGAAGTTCGAGGACTTCCTGCAGTACACGAACGACGAGGGCGCCCTGGTGTTCATGTCCGGCTGGATGGGCGTCGACCTGTCGCAGTACGACCTGGACGAGCCGATCGGCAACGTCAAGAGCAACGCCATCCAGTCGGCGGTCGCGAACTTCCAGCGGCCGAACGCCGACGGCGGCGAGTGGACCGTCCGCGACATCGGCCGCAACGGCGTCATCGGCGGCCTCGGCCCGTTCATCGTGGGCGGCGCGGTCAGCATCGCCGACCAGCTCCAGGAGTGGGTCGAGGAGACCGACGTGGACGGGTTCAACCTGGCCTACGCGATCACGCCCGGCACGTTCGAGGACATCGTCGAGTTCGTCATCCCCGAGCTGCGGAAGCGCGGCGCGTACCCGGAGGCCTACGTCGAGGGCACGCTGCGCAACAAGCTGCACGGCGCCGGCGACCGCCTCCCGGAGGGCCACCGCGGCGCGCAGTACCGGATCGGCGCCAGGGCCGCCACGGCCTGACGCCCGCCGCGAAACAGCGCATCGCGCGCCGCGCACCGGCGGGGTAGACCACCCCGTCTGTCTGCCCGCGATCCCGCGCGCGCAGCACAATGCGCTCACGGCGGGCATGGGCTTCGAAAGTGTCCGCCTACGCGGCGCCCGGCGTGCGGGTAACACGCGCGGGCGCCGCGGCTTCACGGTCGGCCGGTTCATTCCGGGCCGGAGGCCTCAGTGCGCGATGCCCGCCGCGTCCCGCAGCAGCCGGTCGACCGCCGCGCGTGGGATGGGGATCCAGCTCGGCCGGTGCCGCGCCTCGTAGGTGATCTCGTAGACCGCCTTGTCGAGCTCGAACGCCGTCAGCAGCTCGGCGAACTCGTCCAGGATGTCCCCGGCGACGCTCGCGTAGCCCTCCAGGTACGCCTTCCGCGCGTCCGCCGCCCACCGGGAGGCGTCGATCGGCTGCTCACGCCGGGCGAGCGAGCCGGCGACGTAGTCGAAGGAGCGCAGCATCCCGGCCACGTCGCGCATGGTCGCGTCGGGCAGGGAGCGCTCGGCGAGCGGCCGCAGCGGCTCGCCCTCGAAATCGATGAACTGCCAGCCGCGCTCGGGCGAGTGCAGCACCTGGCCGAGGTGCAGGTCGCCGTGGATGCGCTGCAGCAGCGGCAACGGACCCGACGCGGCCGCCTCGTACACCGACGCGATCTCCCGGCGCAGCGCCTCGACCTCCGGCACTTCGGTGGTCGTGACGGTGAGCCGCTGGAACATCCCGTCGAGCGCTGCGCGCACGTCCTCGGTCTCGGCACGTTTCGTGGGCAGGGCGTTCGCGAGCTGGCTGTGCAGCTCTGCTGTCCCCGCTCCGAGGGCGAGGGCGCGGTCGGTGAAGTCCTCGCCGGCCTCGGCCGCCCCGACCGCCAGCTCCCAGCCGTCAGCTGCACCGGGCACGAAGTCCTGGATCAGCGCCAGCTCCCCGGTCGCCCGTCCGCCGTCCGGCCGGGGCCAGGACCCGGTCAGCCAGCCGAGCAGCGCCGGCGTGCGCTGCGAACCCGCAGCCGTCAGCGCGGCGAGCGTGGAGATGTCCGGATTCTCGCCGTCCTGCACCACCCGGAAGACCTTCACGAGCGCGAGCCGGTCGCCGAGCTGCGCGACGATGGAGGTGTTCGACTGCTCCGCTGAGAGCCGCCGCGAGGACAGCACGGGCACACGGTCGCCGAGCGTGTGGCCGCCGGCGCGCGCGTGCTCGCCGTCGGCCGACCCCGCCCCGGTCATCAGCGCAGCGAGTGCAGCCACATACGACTCCTCGACCGGCGCGTCGTAGAGGCACCGTCCGCCGGCCTCCCCCACGAACGCGTCCGGGTCGCCGTCCTGCCGCACGCGCGCGACCAGCGGCACCTGGTACACGCGGGGCGTGCGGGGCGCGTCGTCGCAGAAGAAGTGCGTCACGATCCGGGATCCGTCGTCCGCGCTCTCGGGCGCGCGCTCCAGTTCGAAGGAGCCCAGGAGCCGCAGCTTCGGTTCGAACGCTTTGGTCGAATACCAGCGCTGGCGGCGCATCCATGAGCCCACCAGCTCCGTCAGTTCCGTCATGTCCTGAACCGTACGCCTCTCAGAGGGTTCCGACGATGACCCCCCTGGCCGCGAGGAAAGGGTACGGGTCGATCTGCACGCCGTTCACCCTGACCTCGAGGTGGAGGTGGCAGCCGGTGGAGAGCCCCGTCGTGCCGACCTGTGCGATCGGCTGCCCGGCCGCGACGTGCTCGCCCACCGTCACGCCGATCCCGCCGTCTCGGATGTGACCGTAGGCGGTCTCGACGCCGCCGCCGTGGTCGATCAGGATGAAGTTCCCGTATCCCCCGTTCGGACCGGCCGCGAGGATGGTGCCCGCCGCCGCGGCGTCGATCGTGGTTCCGCAGGCCGCGCCGATGTCGTCGCCCGGGTGGAAGAGCGCCGTCCCGGCCGGGCGCGACGGCCGCGGGCCGAACGGGTCGGTCATCGGCCCGTGGACCGGCAGCGCCCATCCGGCCGCGATGGCGGACGGATCGACGGTGAGCGCCTGCCACCCCGTCCCGGCGGTCAGCACGGTGGGGAGCTGGGCGAGGGCGGCGGAGTCGGAGTCGACCTGCGCCTGCGCGTCCGTGACCGCCTGCCGACTGGCGTCGACGTCGATCCCGGCGAGCGTGTCGGCCGCCTGCCTCGCCTGACCGGTCAGGGAGGTCGCGGCCTTGGCGTCGGCCGCCGCGTCGCGGAGGGCGGCGACCCGGTCGGCGGAGAGCGTGCGGAGTCGGTCGACGGCGCCGAGCTTCGTGAGGAGGTCGCCGTTCGTCCCGAGCACCGCCGCAAGCGGGTCGGAGCCCAGCCCCTTCCAGCCGGCGGCGCGGATCAGCGCGCTCGCGAAGGCCGCGGAGGCGGCGGCCTTCTTCTTCGCCGCCTTCGCCTGCGCGGCGAGCGCGTCGGCCGCGGCTTGCGCCTGGGCGTGCTCACGCTGCACGCCGAGGTCGGTGTTGGTGGCGTCGGCGAGCGCCTGTTGCGCGGTGGCCAGTTCGCTGGCGAGCTGCGCCGCCTGCTCGACCTGCACGGTGTCGGACTGGATGGTGCCGCCGAGGTCCGGCGGGATGAGAAGCGGGATGTTGTCGGTCGGCGCAGGGGTCGTGGTCGGGCTGGGCGTCGGAGCCGGCGTCGGCGTGGAGGTCGGCTTCGGCGTCGGAGTGGGAGTCGGCGTCGGAGTGGGCGTCGGCGTCGGTGTAGGAGTCGGCGTGGGCGTCGGCGTCGGCGTCCGGGTGGGAGTCGGCGTCGGCGAAGGTGTAGGAGCGGGTGAATCGTCCGGATCGGGCGTCGGCGTCGGCGTCGGTGTCGGCGTCGGTGTCGGTGTCGAGCTGGAGCAGTCCTGGTCACTGCAGACCGCCGCCGACGCGGGCAGCGGCGCGAGCACCAGTCCCGAAGCGAGGAGCAGCGCCGCCGCATGGGCCAGCGCTCTCAGGACCGCCGGATCGCTGCGGGCGCGGCCTCGATCGCCGCGGCGCGGAGGTTCGCGTCGTGTCAGCAGTTCGAAGCGCGCCAACGCATCCCGCATGATCACGCGGGCCCCCGACGGGCGTCGGGTCGGCCCGTGCACCGATCCTGTCACCGGGCGGCCCTGCGGGACAATCCCTCGTGCGAGGGTCGGATGCGTCTCCCAGCCTCGGCACGCTAGCGTGAAGGACTGTGACCGACAGCACCGAGACTCTGCGACCCCGTCGTGCCACCCGCAAGTCCGGCTGGAAGGTCCTCCTCCGCGATGTCGTGGTGATCTTCGTCATCGCCGTGCTGGTCTCGTTCCTGATCAAGACGTTCGTCGCCCGCTCGTTCTACATCCCCTCGGGGTCGATGGAGAACACCCTGCAGATCAACGACCGGATCATCGTCAACGAGCTGCAGCCGTCGGTCTTCGGCCTCTCCCGCGGCGACGTCGTCGTGTTCAAGGACCCGGGCGGCTGGCTCCCCGCCGCGGCGCCGCAGACCGGCAACCCCGTCCAGCAGGGCGTCGGAGCCGTGCTCGACTTCGTCGGTCTGGGCGCCTCGGACAGCGACCAGCACCTCGTGAAGCGCCTGATCGGCCTCCCGGGCGACCACATCACCTGCTGCAACGCGCTCGGCCAGATGAGCGTGAACGGCGTGCCGCTCAAGGAGCCGTACGTACTGCTCCCGGCCGGGCAAGAGTCGGTCTCAGCAATGTCATTCAAGGTAACCGTGCCCGCCGGCAAGATCTGGGTGATGGGCGACAACCGCTACAACTCGGCTGATTCTCGGTACCACATGGACGACCCGACCAAGGGCTTCGTGCCGCTCAGCGATGTGGTCGGCCGGGCGTTCGTGGTGAGCTGGCCGGTCAGCCATTGGACCTGGCTGAGCAACTACCCCGAGACATTCCGGGGTACCGAAACGAAAGCGCAGTAAGTCCAGGGGCAGATTCACTCGCTGGACATACACGAAATGAGGGGCGGCGAGAATTCGCCGCCCCTCACTTCGTGACCGTCGCGTTACAAGATATTCACGTAGTATCCGTCCGAGTAAGAGCCCTTGTTCCAGGTCGCTGCCTGTCCCGGTGCAACCGTGAAGGTCGCAGTCCCTGTGGTCTGGTTCTTAGCGTTGAATGCGACGATCTGATACCGCCCGGCGAGGTTCCCGCACGGGTTCTTCACGGTGGCGCTCGTACGTGCACTGTTCACCGAAAGGGAGACCGAGCCGCATGTACCGGCGGCCTCCGCAGGTACTGCGACGACCAGCCCCGCTCCTGTCAACGCAATAGCCGTCGCCGCGGTTGCTGCGATCTTGGCGAATCGATTCATGATGTGTCCTCCTTGACTCGACGTGCAAACCTGAACGCGGTTCGTTCGAGATGCCGTCTGTCGTCGTATCAGACGATATGAGCTCGATATTTTGCACGCCAGTGGTTACACGCTTGGTAATGCATGTGATTTGGCCGGCAGAGCCTCGCCTAGACCTGCTCGGCGCGCCCCAGTCGCCAGTACCCCATGAAGGCGACCCGCCCGCGATCGATCCCGTGCCCGCGCACGAGGAGCCTCCGGAGCGTCTTGACGACGCCCGACTCCCCGGCGATCCAGGCGTAGAAGCCACCGGCGCCCTGCTCGGGACTGTCCCACAGGAGCTGCGCGTCCACGTCGACGTCCTCCAGCCGCTGCGTGCGTCCCGCCGCAGCCGCCGCGACCACGTCGGGATGCGCGGCCAGCCACCCGGTCACGGCCGGGAGGAGGCCGCAGCCGTGCTCGCCGCCGTCCCGCGCCACCCAGGTGACCTCGACGTTGCCGCCGAGCCGGAGCGGGAGCGCGTCGGCCGCCGTCGGCACCTCGATGAAGGCGTGCGCCCGGCGCGTCGGTGGCAGCGTCTCCAGGATGGACGCGATCGCCGGCGCCGCGGTCTCATCGCCCGCCAGGAGCAGGTCGGTCGCCTCCCCCGGGCGCCAGTCGATGCCGACGCCGGAGTGCGGGCTGAGCCCGTCCGGCCCGATCACCACCAGCTCGTCGCCCGGGACGGCCGCCGCGAGCCACCGAGCGGCGGGGCCGCCGTCGCCGTGCACCACGAAGTCGACGTCGACGCGTCGCCCGTCCGGGTCGACGTCGCGCACCGTGTAAGTGCGGAACGGGTTGCGCCGATGTTCGGGCAGCCCGCGCCACCGGCCGTACCAGTCGACGCCGTCGAGCGGACTGAAGCTGCCGTCGGGCAGCGGGAAGACCAGCTTGATCCGCTGGTCCAGGCGCTCGGTGCCGAAGGTCTCGAAGTCGTCGCAACCAAGGCTCACACGCGTGAATCCTGGGCTCAGCCTCCGGATCGCCACCACGGCCGCGCGGTACGGCCGGTACGCCGGGCGTTCGGTCAGCGGAGGGGCGAGCAGGGGCACGGCGGTTCCCTTCTGGCCGGGGATGGGGGCGGGGCAGCGAGTAAGGTAAGGCTACACTAACCAGCTCCCACGAACCCGCGACGGGGACGCTGGACTCCCCCGCGGCCGCACAGTATCGTCGGCCCCGTGACGACCGCGCACCAGCACCCGCTGCTCGGGAAGGACGCGCGCCTGGTCATCCTCATCTCCGGGGTGCTCGCGGGCGCCGTCGTCGGTTTCCTGCACATCGTCGACTACGAGCTGGGCGGTGACACCGAGCGCGAGCTGCTCAGCCCGCAGCTCTTCCTCTACGGTCCGGCCGCCGCCGTCGTCGGCTTCGTCAGCGCGGCCGTGCACTACGCGTGGTTCGCCCGCGCCCGCCCGGGCGGCGTCCACTGGTGGCGGCACGTGTGCGCCACGGCGAGCGCGTTCGGGCTCGCCTACGCCGGTTACACGCTGCTCTGGCTGACCACCCCTGCCACCTACCTCGGCTGGTTCAGCGAGCCGCTCGGCGCGGGGATCGTGGCGGCGACGGTCGAGTTCGTCGTGTACCGGCTGATCCGGGAGAGCCGAAATGTCGAGCGGCGGCCGCTCCGTTCGACGTCCCAGTGAACCGACCACCGACTCCGAAAGGATCCACCGCGATGAAGTACATGATGTTCGTGATCACCGACTCCCAGCCGGACACCGAGACCGACGAGTCCGATGTCGACCTCTGGGTGGACCCGCTCGACGCCAGTGGCAAGCGCATCATCGGGGAGGTGCTCCAGCCGCCGTCCGAGTCGCGCGTCGTGCGCGTGCGCGACGGCAAGCGCTACGTGACCGACGGACCCTTCACCGAGACGACGGAGGTGATCTGCGGCTTCGACATCCTGGAGGTCGAGGACCTGGACGAGGCCGTCGAGATCGCCTCCCGGCACCCGATGGCCCGCAACGGCCAGCTCGAGCTGCGGCCGTTCATGGTCTGGGAGTGAGCGGGCCTCCCCCTAGACTCTGCTCATGGCCGTCGTCCCGCTGCTGATCCTGGTCTTCTTCGTCGTCGCGCTGGTCGACATCATCCTGCGCGACAGCAGCCAGGTGAAGCACCTGCCCAAGGTGGCGTGGATCTTCATCGTGATCCTGCTGCCCTTGATCGGCGGCGTCCTGTGGTTCGCCGTCGGGCGCGAGTACGCCGGCGCACGCTACCGCCGGCCGCGCGGCACGTTCGTCGTGCGCGAGGAGCCGGCGGCGGCGCCGCGCCCGTCGTCGACGGAGGAGCAGCTCGCCGCGCTCGAGCGCGAGATCGCGGACGACCGCATCCGGCGGCTGGAGGCCGAGCTGCGCGAGCGCCGCGACCTCGACCCCGACCCGTCCTGACCCTGCTGATTACGCGACGCTGAGGGGCTCGGTGCGGAGGAACTCCTCCCACGTGAGGTGCCCGCGCCGGGCGTCGGGACCGGCCAGGTTGGCGTCGGCGCGATAAGCCGCGCCCACTTTCCCGGGCAGGCCGAACCGCACAAACCGCCGCCGGAGGCCACGCACCTCGGCGTAGCGGCGCAGCAGCTCCTCCGCCTCCAGCACCTCCGCGCCGGCCAGCTCACAGGCGAGGCCCGCCGGCGACCCCAGCGCCAGCTCGGCGAGCCGTTCAGCCACCTCCCCGGCGTCCACCGGCTCGAGGCGGATGCGCGGTGCGGGGGCGACGGGCGGCCTCGTCATCCCGGCCGCCATCCGCAGCACGAGCTGGTGCACCTGCGCCGCCCGCAGCACGGTCGACGGCACCGTCGCCGCCGCGAAGATCGCCTCCACCTGCTCCTTGGCGCGGAAGTAGCCGATCGGCATCCGGCCGGCCCCGACCACCGAGAGCGTCAGGACGTGCCGCACGCCCGCGCGCTCCGCCGCGGCAATGACGTTCGCCGCGGCCACCTCGTCGCCCTTCGCGGCGCCCGCGAGGTGCACCACCACCGCGGCTCCCGCCATCGCGACGTCGAGCCCGGCCCCGGTCATCACGTCGCCCGCGACGTGGTCCGCGGCGCCCTCCGGCGCGTGCCGGGTCAGCACGCGCACCGCCGCGCCGCGCTCCTCAAGCAGCGGCACCAGCCGCCGTCCGATCGTTCCCGTCCCGCCGGTCACCAGGATCCGTCCGTCCATGTCGTCCTCCTGTCACATCGAGGCGCACCGCCTCGTCGATAGGGTGACGAGCAGGTGACGGAGGATGTGACATGGCCGAGGACGACGAGCGGCTGGCGGCGCGCTTCGAGGCCGCCCGGCCGCGGCTGCGGGCGATCGCGACCCAGCTCCTGGGCTCGGCCGCCGACGCCGACGACGCCGTGCAGGAGGCCTGGCTGCGCCTCCGGAGAACCGACGTCGCCGCGATCGGGAACCTCGACGCCTGGCTGACCACCGTCGTCTCCCGGGTCTGCCTCGACCAGCTCAAGAGCGCACGCCGCACCCGCGAGCGCTCCTGGGAGATCCTCCCCTGGCAGGACGAGCCGGTCTCCGACCTCGGCGACCCGGCCGAGCTCGCCGCACTCGGCGACCGGGTGAGCGTCGCGCTCCTGGTCGTCCTGGAGACACTGTCGCCCGCCGAACGCCTCGCCTTCGTGCTGCACGACGTGTTCGGCCTCCCGTTCGAGGAGGTCGCCGGTGTGCTCGACCGCTCGCCCGACGCTGCCCGTCAGCTCGCGTCCCGTGCCCGCCGCCGGCTCCGGGACGCGCCGCCGCCCGCACGCCCGCCCCGTCGCGAGCAGCGCGGCGTGCTCGACGCGTGGCTGCGCGCGGTGCAGGACGGCGACCTGTCGGCGCTGCTGTCCCTCCTGGACGACGGCGCCGTGCTGCACGCCGACTACGGACGCGGGAGACTGCAGACCCTCGTCGGCGCGGCCGCGATCGCCGAGCAGGCGACCCTCGCGGCCCGGCTCGCACAGACCTCCGTCCCCGTGCTCATCGACGGCCGGCCGGGCGTTGCCGCGGTGGTCGACGGGCGCGTGGTGTCGGCGATGGCGTTCGACATCGCCGACGGCCACATCGTCGGGCTCGATGTGCTGTTCGACCCGGCGCGCCTGGCTGGCACGCGGGTCTGAGCACGACGGCTACCCCCGCTCGACCACCTCGAACCGGTTCCCGTCCGGGTCCGTCGCCTGGAACATCGCCGGCACGCCCGGCCAGCGCAGCAACTCCCCCACCGCCACCCCGCGCCGGGTCAGCTCCGCGTGGGTGCTCCCCGCGTCCGCGCTCTCGAACCGGATGCCGGTCTCGACCCCCGCCGGGACGTCCGCGCTCGCGACGACCAGCGACACCGACACCGCCGACCCGGGCGGCGCCAGCATGATCCAGCGGCCTCCCGTCGGCAGCGGCGCGTCCACGCGCACGTCGAAACCGAGCACGTCCCGGTAGAAGGCCAGCGCGACGTCCTGGTCCGCCACGGGGATGCCGATCGTGTTCACCCCGATGATCCCTGCATCCGTCATGAGCGCATCCTCCTCCAGCGGCTGCTGAGCCGGCAAGATCGCTCAGCCGCGGCCGACGAGCGGCCGGACCTCGATCCCGCCGTGCCCCTGCCGCGCCTCCGCAAGCGAGGCCGCCAACGCGACCGCCGCTTCCTGGCTCTCGGCCTCGATCAGGTAGAAGCCGCCGACGACCTCTTTCGACTCCGAGAACGGCCCGTCGGTGGGCCGTGGCTCACCGTCCGGGCCGGTGCGCAGCGTCGTCGCGGTGGACGACGCCTGCAGTTCCCCCGCTGCGCGCACCCCCTCGCCCGCCTTCTCGTTGAACGCTCGATGGGCGTCGTCGACCGCGGCGCGGGCGTCTTCGTCGAGGGCGTCCCAGCGGCTCTCGTCGCCGTAGATGAGGATCAGGTAGCCGGTCATGTCTCTGCCTTTCGTGGATGCCGAACACCTGGACGTCGAACGGGGGGAGCGCCTTTCGACCTCCGGCTGCACTGGCGACGTCCGGCTGCACTGTCGACGTCCGGCTGCACTGGCGACGCCCGGCTATACTGCTGACGTCCGGCCGTCCCACGGCCCGGTGCTCGAAAAAAGGGCACGAAGCCGCGCTCGGCGCAGCGCGCGAGACACATACGGATCATCGCACCTCCGTTCCCGTCTCGAAAGGCACTGTCATGCCGTCCGTCTCCGCGCACGTCGCCACCACCCTCGCCCGCCACGTCGACCAGGTCTTCGGGGTGATGGGCAACGGCAACGCCCACTTCCTCGACGCCCTGGAGCGCGAGGGACGGGTGCCATACACCGCCATGCGCCACGAGGCCGGCGCCGTCGTCGCGGCCGACGCCTACCACCGCGCCTCCGGCAGGCTGGCCGCCGCCACCGCCACCTACGGCGCCGGGTTCACCAACACGCTGACCGCCCTCGCGGAGGCCCGGCAGGCGCACATCCCGCTGGTGCTGGTGGTCGGCGACGAGCCCACCTCCGGCCCGCGCCCCTGGGGCGTCGACCAGATCGCGCTGGCCAGCGCGGTCGGGGCGCGCACCTACACGGTCGGCCGCACCGACGCGGCCGCGACCACGGCCATCGCGGTCGAGCACGCCCTCACCTATCGGGTGCCCACCGTGCTCGCCATCCCCTATGACGTCGCCACCCGGGAGGCCGGCCCGGTCCCCGCAGCGCCCGCCCCCGCCCTCCCCGCTCCCCTCGCCCCCGCCGGGCCGTTCGCGCGGGGCGCGATCGCGGATGCCGCGGCAGCGTTGGCCGCCGCCGAGCGCCCGTTCCTGCTCGCCGGACGCGGCGCCTGGATCGCCGGCGCGGGCGCCGCGCTCGGCGCCCTCGCCGACGCGACCGGCGCCCTCACCGCGGGCACCGCGCTCGGCCGCGGCGTCTTCCCCGACGCCCGCTACGACCTCGGCGTCACCGGAGGCTTCGGCGCGGAGGGCGCGATGGACGCCGTCCGCTCGGCCGACGTCGCGGTGGTCTTCGGCGCCTCCCTCAACCAGTTCACGATGCGCTTCGGCGAGTTGTTCGCACCGGGCACCCGCGTCATCCAGGTGGATGTCGCCCCCGCGGCGACGCACCCGAACGTCGGAGCCTACCTGCGCGGCGACGCTCGCCTGATCGCCGAGGCGCTGGTGGAGGAGCTGCGCACGCTCGGCGCCGCACCCTCCGGCTGGCGCGAGTCGGCCGACCTCGCGGCACTCCGTTCGCGCCCGGCCGGCGACGGCCTGGCCGCGGACGGCCGCCTCGACCCGCGCACGGCCGCGGCGCGCATCGCCGAGGTGCTGCCCGCCGACCGTGTCGTCGTCTCCGACGGCGGCCACTTCATCGGCTGGGCGAACATGTACTGGCCGGTCGCCTCCCCGGACCGGATGATCATGGTCGGCACCGCCTACCAGTCGATCGGCCTCGGCTTCCCGAGTGTCCCCGGCGCCGCGCTCGCGCACCCCGAGTCCACGATCGTGCTCACGACCGGCGACGGCGGCGGCCTGATGGCGCTGGCCGACCTGGAGTCCGCCGTGCGTGTCGCCGGAGGCCGCGGCCTCTGCGTGGTCTGGAACGATGCCGCCTACGGCGCGGAGGTCAACCTCTACGGCGTGAAGGGCCTCGCCCAAGGCCCGATGCGCATCCCGGAGGTCGACTTCGCCGGGCTCGGCGCCGCGGTCGGGGCCGAGGGCGTCGTGGTCCGCACGCCAGACGACCTGGAGGCGCTGGCCCGCTGGGCGGCGCGACCGGCGGCCGAGCGGCCGTTCCTGGTGCTGGACCTGCGGGTCTCCGGCGACGTGATCGCGCCCTACCAGGAGGAGATCATCCGCGTGAACTCGTGAGCGAGGCGGTGACTCCTTCCGTCGCCGCCGCGCCGTCCGGATACGAAAGAATGGGCGCATGGCGAGCACACCTGACGACCCGGGCGCAACGGAGGCGCCCGACGCCGGCGAGCGCGCCCCGCACTCCCAGACGCTCTCGCGCGGCATCCGCGTGCTTGAGGCGCTGGCCGACGCCGACCGCCCCCTCACCATCGCCGAGCTCGCCGCCGCTCTCGGCGTGCACCGCTCGATCGTCTACCGCATCCTCCGCACACTGGAGGACCACGGCCTCGTCGTCCGCAACCCTGCGGGAGCCGCGCTGCTCGGGCCGCGCATGGCGACCCTCGCCCGCGCCGTGTCGCGCGACCTGCAGTCCGCGGCCGTCCCGGAGCTCGGCGCCGTCGCCAACGAGCTCGGGATGACCGCCTTCCTCGCCGTGCTGGACCGCGGCGAGGTCGTCACCCTGGTCAGCATCGAGCCCTCGCACGCGCACGCCGCCGTGGCCCAGCGGCCCGGCAGCCGGCACCCGATCACCACCGGAGCGCCGGGCATCGCCCTGCAGTCGGTGCTCACCGAGGCGCAGTGGGGCGACCTGCCCGACGGCCACCCGCGCGACGAGGCGCTTCAGGCGCGCGGACGCGGCTTCGCGACCAGCCACGACGAGGTCATCCCGGGCCTCGCGTCGGTGGCGGTGCCGCTCGTCGTGCACGGCCAGCCGCTGGCCGCGCTGGCGGTGGTGTACGTGGCGAACGGACGCGATGTGGCCGCGATCGGCGCGCGGCTCGGCCGGGCGGCGGCCACCGTCGCCGGCGAGCTGCGCTGAGCCGACCGGCGACGGCGCGTCAGACCGTCGCCGCCTCCTGCTTCGCCCCAGCCTCCCGCTTCGCCCCAGCCTCCTGCTTCGCCTGGGCGTCCTGCTCCTCCGCGGCCTCCCCCACCGCCAGGATCGGCGCGAAGAACTCCCCCAGCTCCGCATACCCCGCCAGCGGCAGCACCTGCGCGACGTACTGGTCCGGCCGCACCACCACGATCGCGCCGCCCCGGTCGATCCCGCGGGCGTCGAAGACGTCGTCGCCCGGGGCCGTCGCGTACACCTTCTCGTAGTCGATCAGCCCGAACGGCCCGGTCCGGGGCAGGAACGCCTCCGGCACCTTCCCGAGGTCGACGCCGGTGTGGTCCTGCTGGTAGACGACCTTCACGTCGAACCACGCGTCGATGTCCGCGTCGCGCGGGGTCGCGGCGAGCGGCGACTCCGGGGAGGTCGTCAGCCAGTCCGCGAACGCCGGCACCAGCACTCCGTCGCCGGCCGCCGCCGCGTCCGCGAACACGTAGATGCGCCAGCGCCCATCGGCCGTGGCGTGGTGGCCGAGGTGCACCGGGTTCGTGTCGCAGACGCGCTCCACGATGGGCGACTTGAACCGCTTGCCGATCGGGAAGCCGGTCGCGAGCTCCTGGTGCTCCGGCTCGCCGACGATCAGCGACGGCGCGTACTCGGTCAGGAACCCGGCGGGGAACTCCGCCGTGCGCACGTAGAAGTCCTCCAGCTCGGACGGGTCCTTCAGGTCCTCCGGCTTCGTGGCCATCAGCGTCGACCACTCCTTGTCGAAGTCGATCAGGTTCTGGGCGACCACGTGCCGCTCCGCCGAGTACGTCGCCAGCAGCGACTCCGGGCTCCGGCCCTGCAGCACGTGGCCGAGCTTCCAGCCGAGGTTGAAGCCGTCCTGGATCGAGACGTTCATCCCCTGGCCGGCCTTGGCGCTGTGCGTGTGGCAGGCGTCGCCGGCGATGAACACGCGCGGGGTCCGCGACCCGAGCGCGTCGACGGGGATGTCGTCGAACCGGTCGGTCAGCCGGTGGCCGACCTCGTAGACGCTGTGCCAGGCGACGTTGCGCACATCGAGCGTGTACGGGTGCAGGATCTCGTTCGCCTTCGCGATGATCTGCTCGATGCTCGTCGCCCGCACCGCGCCGTGGTCGTCGTCGGCGACCGCGCCGAGGTCCACGTACATCCGGAACAGATAGCCGCCCTCGCGCGGGATGAGCAGGATGTTGCCGTACTCCGACTGGATCGAGCACTTGGTGCGGATGTCCGGGAAGTCGGTGACGGCCAGCACGTCCATCACGCCCCAGGCGTGGTTGGCCTGGTCCCCGGCGAGCGTGCAGCCGATCGACTCGCGCACCTTGCTGCGCGCGCCGTCGGCGCCGACCACATACTTGGCGCGCACAACCCGCTCCTCGCCCACGTTCTCACCCACGCTGCGCGCGAGCGTCACGACGACCGGGTACTCGCCCTCGTCCTCGACGCGGAGGCCGCGGAACTCCCAGCCGTAGTCCGGCCGCATCCGCGTCGGACCGTTCGTCATGAACTCGCTGAAGTAGTCGAGCACGCGCGCCTGGTTCACGAGCAGGTGCGGGAACTCGCTGATGCCGGTCGGGTCGTCCGCCGCGCGCGCGGCGCGGACGATCCGGGTGGGGTCGGCCGGGTCCGGCTTCCAGAACGCCATCTCGGTGATCCGGTACGCCTCGGCGGTGATCCGCTCCGCGAACCCGAACGCCTGGAAGGTCTCCACGCTGCGGGCCTGGATGCCGTCCGCCTGCCCGATCTCCAGCCGGCCGCCGCGGCGCTCCACCAGCCGGGCGCTGACCCCAGGGAACTGCGCGAGCTGTGCCGCGGTGACCATCCCCGCCGGCCCGGAGCCGACGACGAGCACGTCCATGACCTCCGGCAGCTCGGGCGACCAGGCCGGCCCGACCGCGGGCAGCACATGGGGGTCGCCGGACACGTAGCCGTGGTGGTGGAACTGCATGGGGAGGCTCCTCACATCGTCGTGATCGCGTGTTCTCTATTCGAACGACTGATTCGAATTCCGCACAGCAAGGATAGAGCGCGCGCCGACGACCGGCAAGCGCGACGACCGGCAAGCGCGGCGAACAGCACGCGGCCACGGAGTCGTTCGAGAGGAGAAGACGGAGCCGACTGCGAGGTTCGAACTCGCGACCGCTCGCTTACAAGGCGAGTGCTCTACCAGCTGAGCTAAGTCGGCGGAATGACGGACGCCCGTCGCGAACCATCCTAGAGGATGGGCGACGGGCGTCCTGATGGCGGAAGGAGCCGGACTCAGCTCCGCGCGCTGGGCGACGGCGTCGGCGTCGAGGTCGACGAGTACTCGTCCCCCTGCGCCTGGAGGATGAACGCCTTGAAGTCGTCGGCGTTGGTCAGGGGGCCGGTGTAGGGCTTGCCGTTGACGAGCACGAGCAGGGCGTTCGTCATCTTCTTCACGCTGGAGTTCGGGATCGGACCGCTGAGCGCGCGGTCGCTGGCTGAGCCGACCCAGCTCTTGAACCGGCCGTCGTCCACGCACGAGTCGATGTCCGACGGGGAGGCGCCGGCCGCCGCCGCGAGCTTCTTGAGCTGGTCGTCGGTGAGCCCGGGGCCCCCGTCGGCGGGCTGGTTCTCGAACAGCGACTGGTTGAAGGCCCAGAACGACTGCGGTGAGTAGTTCGCCACGCACGCCGCCGCGTTGGCGGCGCGCAGCGAGTACCGGGTGCCGGCGGAGTGGCTGGTGTAGATGGCGACGGGATGCATCTCGACCGTGACCGCGCCGTCCTTCACCAGCGGCTGCAGCTGCTTCAGGTTCGTGCGCTGGAAGTCGCCGCAGAGCTTGCAGAGGTAGTCGGCGTAGATGCGGATGTCGACGGAACTGCCGCTCGGGTCGGGCGTGCTGGCGATCGGCTTCGCGTCCGCCGCGAGCGCCGGGGTCGTCTTGACCTTGAGGCCGGAGCCGACGACCACGCCGTCGCTGGCCATGTTCTTCGGGCCGGGGACGGTGGGCCTGATCGCGCCCATGATGACCACCGCGACGATGGCCAGGACCGCGATGACGGCGATCACGATGCCGCCGGACAGCAGGGCCTTGTTCCTGCGGTCCCTGCGCTGCTGGCTCGTGCGGAGCTGACGGGCTTTCTCCCGGGCGGCAGCGCGGACGTCGCCGCTGCGGCTCTCGTCGGGATCGTTCATGGAACTCATATCTCGGGGGAATCGGCTCTCGGGTGTAGTCGGTGCGGCGCGCGGGGGGACGTGCCGGGCGGGTGCGGCGTGAGCAGACGCAACCAGACGACCATATTGCGGCAGTCTGGGAATAGACCAGACATACCCCGCTCACGCCCCGAGCGCCACCTGGGGGTTGGCCCCCGAGTGCGGGACGTCCACCCCTGGCGGCCTCTCGAATACACGTGGTAAGTGCAGCGGTTCCGATGCCTTACTATGGGGGTCGTGGCATCGACGCCCTCGGACGTCGACGCCACGTCTATTCCATTCACAACGGATCGTCCGGCACGTACCTGCCGGTGAAGGAGACAAAAGAAAAATGGCGACTGTCACCTATGACAAGGCGACCCGGCTCTACCCGGGTTCCAACCGCCCCGCGGTCGACGCTCTCGACCTCGACATCGCAGACGGCGAGTTCCTCGTCCTGGTCGGCCCGTCCGGCTGCGGCAAGTCCACCTCGCTCCGCATGCTCGCGGGTCTCGAAGAGGTCAACGACGGCAACATCTTCATCGGCGAGCGCAACGTCACCGACGTCCCGCCGAAGGACCGCGACATCGCGATGGTGTTCCAGAACTACGCGCTGTACCCGCACATGACCGTCGCCGAGAACATGGGCTTCGCGCTCAAGATCGCCGGCGTCGGCAAGGACGAGCGCGCCTCCCGCGTCCTCGAGGCCGCCAAGCTGCTCGACCTGGAGCCCTACCTCGGCCGCAAGCCGAAGGCGCTCTCCGGTGGTCAGCGTCAGCGCGTCGCGATGGGCCGCGCGATCGTCCGCTCCCCCCAGGTGTTCCTCATGGACGAGCCGCTGTCGAACCTCGACGCCAAGCTCCGCGTACAGACCCGCACCCAGATCGCGTCCCTCACGCGCCGCCTCGGCGTCACCACGGTCTACGTCACCCACGACCAGACCGAGGCGCTCACCATGGGCGACCGCATCGCGGTCCTCAAGGACGGCGTGCTCCAGCAGGTCGGCACTCCGCGCGACCTGTACGCCCAGCCGAAGAACGTCTTCGTCGCCGGCTTCATCGGCTCGCCGGCCATGAACCTGTTCACCGCGGACGTCACCGACGGCGGCATCAAGTTCGGCACGACGGTCGTCCCGGTCGAGCGCGACGTGATCGCGGGCGCCGGCAACACCGTCACCATCGGTGTCCGCCCGGAGGACGTGGTCGTCTCGTCCGCCGAGAGCGGCGGCCTGAAGGTCGCGGTCGACCTGGTCGAGGAGCTCGGCGCCGACGGCTACCTCTACGGTCACTCCGAGCTCGACGGCAAGCGCACCGACATCGTCGGCCGTGTCGACGGGCGCGTGCACCCGAACGCCGGGGACACCGTGTTCATCACCCCGAAGCCGGGCCACGTCCACCTCTTCCACTCGGAGACGGGCGAGCGTCTCGGCGGCGCCGTCGTCGACTGAGGTCGTCGAAGCTGATCCTCACTCTGCCGCAGTCCGGGCCCGGGCTGCGGCAGAGTGCTTTCCGCCCCCACCCGCTCCTGGAAGGCGCCTTATGGCCGGCTCTGTCAACATCACCGCGGCGACCGTCGATCCCGCACTGCTCGATCTGCCCTGGAACATCCCGCTGGAGCAGTGGTCGAACGAGCACATCGCCCTGCTGCCGAAGGGCATCAGCCGCCACCTGGTGCGGTTCGCCAACATGTCCGGCTACGTCATCGCCATCAAGGAGACGACCGCGGAGATGGCGCAGCGCGAGTACGAGATGCTGCGCACCCTCCAGCGGCTGGACGTCCCGTGCGTCGAGCCGGTCGCCGTCATCAAGAACCGCACCGACGACGACGGGGACGCGCTGAACGCCGCGCTGGTCACCCGTCACCTCAAGTTCTCGCTCCCCTACCGCGCGCTGTTCTCCCAGACCCTGCGCCCCGACACCGCGACCCGTCTGGTGGACGCGCTGGCCGTGCTGCTGGTGCGGCTGCACATCGTCGGCTTCTTCTGGGGCGACGTCTCGCTCTCGAACACGCTGTTCCGCCGCGACGCGGGCGCCTTCGCGGCCTACCTGGTCGATGCCGAGACCGGTCAGCTCTACGACGGCGGCCTCTCCAACGGCCAGCGCGAGAACGACCTGGAGATCGCCCGCGTCAACATCGCTGGCGAGCTGATGGACCTGGAGGCCGGCGGCCGGGTGGACGAGGAGCTCGACCCGATCAAGGTGTCGAACGGCATCGTCGCCGCCTACCGGTCGCTGTGGAAGGAGCTCACCGGCAGCGAGTCGTTCTCGTCCTCGGAGCGCTGGCGGATCAGCCAGCGCGTCGAGCGGCTGAACGAGCTCGGCTTCGACATCGAGGAGCTGGCGATCAAGACCTCCGACGAGGGCACGACCGTTCGCATCCAGCCCAAGGTCGTGGATGCCGGCCACCACTCCCGCCGCCTGCTGCGCCTGACCGGCCTCGACACCGGCGAGAACCAGGCCCGCCGCCTGCTCAACGACCTGGACTCGTACTCGGCGACCCTGGGCAAGCGCGGACTGGATGAGGAGGCGATGGCCCACGAGTGGCTGATGCGCGTCTTCGAGCCGGTCATCCGCTCCATCCCCGCCGACCTGAAGGGCAAACTGGAGCCGGCGGAGGTCTTCCACCAGCTCCTGGAGCACCGCTGGTTCATGTCGCAGGCGGAGGGCCGTGACGTCCCGCTGGCCGAGGCGCTGACCTCCTACATCAACGACATCCTCCGCCACCGCCGCGACGAGGCCACCGTCGTCGGGCCGCCCACGGAGACGATGAGCATCCCGGTGATCGGCGGCGCGACGGCCGGCGAGCCGGACGACGACGAGGACGACTGGCGCTCGAAGGTGTGAGCAGCCGGAGCATTCCGGCGCACAGACGAAACCGCCGAGCCACGGATGATCCGTGGCTCGGCGGTTTCGTTCGGCCGTGGGGCCCGGGTCAGCGCTTCCCTTCGGCCCGCAGCTTCGAGATCTCGTAGAGCGTCACGCTGGCCGCGATGCCCGCGTTGAGCGACTCGGTCGAGGCGGAGATCGGGATGGAGACCACCGCGTCGCAGGTCTCGGTCACCAGGCGGGACAGGCCCTTGCCCTCGCTGCCGACCACGATCACAACCGGGCGGTCCGCGAACGAGAGGCCCGGGAGGCTGGTGTCGCCGTCGCCGTCGAGGCCGAGCACGAACACACCCGCCTTCTTGAACTCCTTGAGCGTCGCCGTGAGATTGGACGCCATCGCAACGGGGGTGCGTGCCGCGGCGCCCGCCGACGTCTTCCAGGCCGAAGCCGTCATGCCGACCGAGCGGCGCTGCGGGATGATGACGCCCTGGCCGCCGAACGCGGCGGTCGAGCGGATGATCGCGCCCAGGTTGCGCGGGTCGGTGATGCCGTCGAGCGCGACGAAGAGCGGAGTCTGACCCTTGCGCAGGGTGAGGTCGAGCAGCTCGGCCGGGTGGGCGTACTCGTACGGCGGCACCTTGAGCGCGACGCCCTGGTGCACGGCGTCGCGGCCGGCGAGACGGTCGAGCTCTGGGCGCATGACCTCCAGCACCGGGATGCCGCGGCCGGTGGCGATGGAGAGGATCTCCTTCGTGCGGTCGTCCATCTCGATGCGCGACGCGATGTAGAGCGTGGACGCCGGGATCGCCGCGCGCAGGGCCTCCAGCACGGAGTTGCGGCCGGTGACGATCTCGCTCTCGTCGCCGCTCTTCGCCCGGCGGGCGGCGCCGGAGGCTCCGCGCGGGGCGCCGTCGCGGCCGCCGCGCAGCTCGGCCTTGGCGGCCGCACGCTCCCGGAGCTGCTTGTTCTTGTAGGCGACGTGGTACTCCCGGTCCTCGGCCTTCGGGGTCGGGCCACGACCCTCGAGAGCCTTGCGGCCGTGGCCGCCGGTGCCGACCTGGGCGCCCTTCTTGCTCTTCCTTACGGCCCCGGCGCGGGGCTTGCCACCTGAGTTCTTCATGCTTCGATACTCCAATGCGACCCCGACGGGGTGTCTTCGATACTGATTCCCGCGGCGGTCAATTCGTCGCGGATGCGGTCTGCGGCGGCGAAGTCGCGTGCTTGACGCGCCTCCTGCCGATCGTCGAGCAGGCGGCCGATCAGCGTGCTGAGCGCGTGCTCGGCGGCGCTGGAACCGGCGGTGCGCCAGTGCGGCGAGAGCGGGTTGATGCCGAGCACCTCGGTCATCGCCAGGACGTGACCGCGAGCGGCCGCGGCCGCCTCCAAGTCTTCCGCATCCAGCGCCGCGTTTCCTGAGCGCACCGTGTCGTGCAGCACAGCGAGCGCCTGCGGCACGGCGAGGTCGTCGTCCATCGCCTCGGCGAACGCCCCGGGAACGACCTCCACGCCGCTGCCGGCGAACCGTGTGCCCGCGAGCCGGCGGTCGACGCGCTCGAAGAAGCCGGCGATGCGGTCGAGCGCCGCCTCCGCCTCGCTGAGCGAGCCGTCGTGGTAGTCGATGGTCGAGCGGTAGTGCGCAGAACCGAGGTAGTAGCGCACCACCAGCGGACGGGCGGCGCCGAGCAGGTCGGCGGCGTAGACCGAGTTGCCGAGCGATTTGCTCATCTTCTGCCCGTTGACGTGGACGAGGCCGTTGTGCACCCAGTACGACGCGAACCCATCGCCCGCTGCGGTGGACTGGGCGAGCTCGTTCTCGTGGTGCGGGAAGCGCAGGTCGAGGCCGCCGCCGTGGATGTCGAACTGCGGACCGAGGTAGCGGCGCGACATCGCGGAGCACTCGATGTGCCAGCCGGGCCGCCCCTCCCCCCAGGGCGACGCGAAGGCGGCCGAGGCCGGCTCGTCGCTCTTGCGCCCCTTCCACAGGGCGAAGTCGCGCGGATCGCGCTTGGCCCGCGGGTCGGCGTCGGCCGCGGCCTCCATCTTGTCGATGCTCTGCCGGGTCAGCTCCCCGTAGGCCGGCCAGCTCTTCACGTCGAAGTAGACGTCGCCGGTGCCGTCCTCGGCCACGTAGGCGTGTCCGCGCTCGATCAGTCGGGCGATCAGCTCCTGCATCTGCGGGATGCTGGCGGTCGCTCGCGGCTCGTAGGTGGGCGGCTGGACGCCGAGCGCCGTGTAGCCGGCGGTGAACTCCAGCTCGAAGCGGTAGGCGAGCGCCCACCACTCCTCCGAACCGCCCTGCGACTGCGCGGCGAGCGCGTTGACGAGGATCTTGTCGTCGATGTCGGTGACGTTGCGCACGAGCGTCACGTCCAGCCCGCGGTAGGCGAGCCAGCGGCGCAACTGGTCGTAGACCAGCGCCGACCGGAGGTGTCCGATGTGCGGCGACGACTGCACCGTGGGCCCGCAGACGTACATGCCCACCGCGCCGGGGCGCAGGGGGACGAAGTCGCGCAGGGCGCCGGCCTTCGTGTCGAAGAGTCGCAGAGTCACGGCACAAGCCTACGGGTCGGGCGAACGGTCACGCGATCCGTGGCCGAAGAGGTGGGGAAGTCGCCCCGACCCGGGACCTGTGGAGGACTACCGAGCGGCAGCGCGCGCGGCGAGCTCCTCGTTGACGGGCGCGAACGCCACCCGGTCGAAGATCAGCTCGATCGCGGTGATCCTGCCGTCCCGCACCGTCACCAGCTCGACGCACGGTACCGCGCCCGCCGCGGTGTCCGTCACGAAGTCGTAGACGACGCACGCACGCTCGCCGTCGGCGAACACCTCCCGCACATCGTTGCGCACCAGCGCGGCCAGCAGCCGGTCGAGAGCTGCCATCCACTCCCGCTTTCCCAGCGTCCCTCCCGCGAACCGCGCGGCGAGCTCCTCGTGCAGCAGTTCGTCGACCCGCTCCAGATCGTGCGCGCCGACCGCCTCGATGTACTCGCGGGCGACGGCCGCGGTGTCTGTCTCCGTCATGTCGATCTCCCTTCCACAAGCAAGGGTAAGTACAAACGTTCATTTGTGCTAGGGTGAATCGGACAGGAGAGCCATGCCGCAGACCGCCGCCACCAGCCCCACCGCCCCGTCGCTCGACGCCGCGCTCACCGCCCTCGCCGACGCGAACAGGCGTGCCATCCTCGCGGCGCTCCGCGACGGCCCGACCCCGGTCGGCCGGCTCGCCTCCGAGCTCGGCCTCTCGCAGCAGACGACCTCGCACCATCTCGGCGTCCTCCGCCGCGCCGGGCTGGTCTCCGGAAGCCGCGACGGCACCCGGCACCTCTTCGTCGTGGACGACGACGGCCTCGCCGCCGTTCGCTCCTACCTCGACGACTTCTGGCCGAGCCGGCTGGGGGCGCTGAAGGCGGCCGTCGAGAGCCGACAGGAGGACACCGATGGCTGAGCACCGCTCGGTGGTCGACATCGCTGCGCCGCCCGGCACGGTGTTCGCCTACCTCGTCACCGCGGACGGCCTCACCGCCTGGATGGGCCAGCACGCCGTCCTCGATCCACGCCCGGGCGGCGAGTTCACCGCCGACATTGCGGGCAGCCCGATCCGCGGCGAGTTCCTGGAGGTGGACGAGCCGCACCGGGTGGTGGTGAGCTGGGGCGTGGCCGGCAGCGCCGACCTCCCGCCAGGAGCGTCCACCGTCACGTTCACGCTGACCCCGATCGCGACGGGGACGCGCGTGGAGGTCCAGCACACCGGCCTCCCCGAGGCGCGCGTCGCCGGTCACCGCGCCGGCTGGGCGCACTTCCTCCCCCGCCTGGCTCTCGCGGCGGCCGGCCAGGACCCGGGCCAGGACCACTGGCGACCGCTCACGCCCGGCCCGTGACAACGGACCGCTGACGCCGGGCCGCTGACACCCGGCCGCTGAGCCTGCGGCCTCCGGTCAGCGGGCGAACAGCATCGCCGTCGCGAAGGCGGCGATCCCCTCCCCGCGCCCGGTGAAGCCCAGTCCATCCGTGGTCGTCGCCGCGAGCGAGACGGGAGCCCCGAGGATCCCCGACAGGAGCTGCTCGGCCTCCACCCGTCGCGGCGCGAACTTGGGTCGCTGACCGATGATCTGAACGGAGACGTTGCCGATCCGGAAGCCCGCCTCCTCCAATAGGCGGCGGGTCTCCGCGAGGAACACCTCGCCGTGCGCCCCCGCCAACCGTGGGTCGCCCGTCCCGAACACGCCGCCGATGTCGCCGAGGCCCGCGGCCCCGAGCAGCGCGTCGACGATCGCGTGGCACGCCGCGTCCCCGTCACTGTGCCCCGACAGGCCTGGTTCGTCAGGCCAGTGCAGGCCGGCCAGCCAGAGCTCGGCGGACGGATCGAACGCGTGCGTGTCCGTCCCGAGCCCGATCCGCGGCGCCCCGGTGGGGCCGACGAGGTCGCGTGCGCGCTGCAGGTCCCACGGCGTGGTGATCTTGAACGCCTCCGTCGCGCCTGGCAGCACCGTCACCCGGTACCCGGCCGCGGCGACCAGGCCTGCGTCGTCGGTCTCGTCGGTCGTCGCGGCGGCGTAGGCGGCGAGCAACTGCTCGCGCGGGAAGCCCTGGGGAGTCTGCACGGCGGCCAACGTCGACCGGTCCACGGTCTCGTGCACCGAGCCGTCGGCGTGGACGCGCTTGATCGTGTCGCTGACCGGGAGGCCGGGGATGACTCCGTGGCCCGTCTCGGCCACGGCGTCCACCACGGCGTCGAACAACGTAGAGGGCGTGAGCGCGCGAGCCGCGTCGTGGACGAGGACCACCTCCACGTCGTCGCCGATCACCGCGAGCCCGGCAGCGACGGACTGCTGGCGCGTGACGCCGCCCCCGACCACCTCCACGGGACGCCCGAACACGCGCTGCCCGACCTCGGCGGCCTCGCGGACGCGGTCGGCCGGCACGACGAGCACCGGTTCGGCCCCTGACCGCATGCCGCGCACGGCATGCAGCGATCGCTCCAGGAGGGTGCTGCCGTCGAGCTCCACGAACGCCTTCGGCACCTCGGCTCCCAGGCGCGTGCCCGAGCCGGCGGCGACGACGACGACCGCGACGCGCGGTCCAGGGTTGCTGCTCACCCGACGAGCGTACCAACGGGCATCGCCGCGCCGCCTGCCGGACCCGGGACGCCGAAAGGCCCGCGACCGAAGTCGCGGGCCTTTCGAAAGCAGGTGAGTCGCGGGTTAGGAGGCGAGCACCTCGTCGAGGAGGCTGGAGGCCTTCTCGTCGTCGGTCTTCTCCGCCAGGGCGAGCTCCGAGATGAGGATCTGCCGGGCCTTGGCCAGCATGCGCTTCTCGCCGGCGGACAGGCCGCGGTCCTGGTCGCGGCGCCACAGGTCGCGGACGACCTCGGAGACCTTGATGACGTCGCCCGACGCCAGCTTTTCCAGGTTGGCCTTGTACCGGCGGGACCAGTTCGTCGGCTCCTCGGTGAACGGGGCGCGCAGCACCTCGAACACGCGGTCGAGGCCCTCCTTGCCGATGACGTCGCGCACGCCCACGAGATCCACGTTCTCAGCGGGGACCTCGATGGTCAGATCGCCCTGAGTCACGTTGAGCTTGAGGTACAGCTTCTCTTCACCCTTGATGATTCGTTTCTTGACCTCGGTGATTGTTGCAGCACCGTGATGGGGGTAAACGACGGTTTCGCCGACCTCGAAAAGCATAGATATGTTGTCCCTTCAGCAACGAATAGGATACCACACGAGGCACATGCTAAGGTTCGCCCCCGCACCTCCCCGGGGGCCGGGGAGCCCCGTCGGCATACGGTAAACTCGTGCTCACAACCGCTTCGTAACAGGGCATCAGCGCGCCGTCGAGCGGAACGATTCGGAGGATCATCCAGTGAAAGCTCGCGTCGCGGCGTCCATCGTCCTCGCCCTGGCGGTCGCAGCCGGCACAGCCGGGTGCGGTTTCGTCGCACCGCAGGCCACCACGAAGCACTACGACGCGAGCGACGGCGTGAGCGGCAACGTCGGCCAGATCGACGTGCGCAACGCCTTCATCGTCACCGACGGCGCCGACGGCAAGGTCGGCAACCTCGTGGTCAGCCTCGTCAACACGGACAGCAAGAGCCACCGCGTGGCCATCACGTCCGGCTCCTCCGGCAGCGCGGCCTACGTCACGGTGGAGCCCGGCCAGGTCAAGAAGATCGGCGCGCAGCCCGACAAGACCTCCTCCAGCAACGTCTTCCTCACCCCGTTCGACGCACTGCCCGGCAGCAACTACGACGTGTACTTCCAGTACGGCGACGCGACCGGCGTGAAGTTGCAGGTCCCGGTCCTCGACGGCGGCCTCCCGGACTACAAGCAGCTCGTGCCGCCGACCATCCTGCCGGCCCAGGGCTGACAGACCGGCACCGAGCCCCAGACATACCGAAGCCGCCCTCGCGAATCGCGAGGGCGGCTTCGTCGTATCCGGCTCCGGCCGGGTCAGGCGTTGAAGCGGTAGCCGAGCCCACGCACCGTGACCAGCATCTGCGGGTCGGAGGGGCTCTCCTCGATGCGCGAGCGGATGCGCTTGATGTGCACGTCGAGCGTCTTGGTGTCGCCGAAATAGTCGCTCCCCCACACCCGGTCGATGAGCTGGCCACGGGTGAGCACGCGTCCGGCGTTGCGGAGCAGCAGCTCCAGCAGCTCGAATTCCTTCAGCGGCATGGAGATCTCCGCGCCTTTGACCGCGACCGTGTGTCGGTCGACGTCCATGCGGACCGTTCCGGCCTCCAGGATGCCGTCGTCCTCCAGCTCGGCCTCGTCCACGCGGCGACGGAGGACCGCGCGGATGCGGGCCAGCAGCTCCCGCGACGAGTACGGCTTGGTGACGTAGTCGTCCGCACCGAGCTCCAGCCCGACCACGATGTCCACCTCGGAGTCCTTGGCGGTCAGCATGATGATCGGGACGTTGGAGCGCGTGCGGATCTCGCGGCACACCTCCGTGCCCGGGATGCCGGGGAGCATGAGGTCGAGCAGCACCAGGTCGGCGCTGCCGCGGTCGAACTCCGCGAGCGCGGTCGGGCCGTCTTCCGCCACGGTCACCTCGTAGCCCTCACGCTTGAGCAGGTACGCGAGCGGCTCGCTGAGCGCGGCCTCATCCTCGACGAGCAGGATGACTGTCACAGGTTCTCTCCAATCGGGGGACGGACGGTGGCGGCCTCAGGCAGCCGGATGGTGAAGGTGGAGCCGCGGCCGGGCTGCGACCAGACCCGGACCTCGCCGCCGTGGTTCTGCACGGCGTGCTTGACGATCGAGAGTCCGAGCCCGGTCCCCCCGGTGTTGCGGGAGCGGGCCTGGTCCACCCGGAAGAAGCGCTCGAAGACGCGGTCGAGGTCCTCCTCGGGGATGCCCTCGCCCTGGTCGGTGACGGCGATCTCGACCACGCCGTCGACCGTGCGCACCCCGATGCCGATGCGGGAGTCCTCCGGCGAGTACTGGATCGCGTTCGAGATGAGGTTGTGCACGGCCGTGACGAGCAGCGCCTCGTTGCCGATCACGGTGGCGTCCTTCTCGCCGCGCATCGCGATCTCGATCTGGCGCGCCTCCGCCGCCACCTTGTTCTGGTCGATGGCGGCCCGGACGACCTTCTTGGCCGAGAGCGGCTCGGCGTTGCCGAGGGCGTCGGCGGCCTGGAGGCGGCTCAGCTCGATGATGTCCTGGGTGATCCTGGCGAGCCGGGAGGCCTCCTCGCTGAGCCGCAGCGCGAACCGGCGCACCTGTTCCGGATCGTCGGAGGCGTCGTCGAGCGCCTCGGCGAGGAGGGTGACGGCGCCGATCGGGGTCTTCAGCTCGTGGCTGATGTTCGCCACGAAGTCGCGGCGCACGGACTCCAGCCGGAACGACTCGGTGCGGTCCTCCGCCAGCAGCAGGATGTACCGGGAGCCCAGCCGCGCCACCCGCACACTCAGGTGGATGTTGGCGTCGCCGAACGGCCCGCGCGCGATCTCGCACTCCTCCGTGATCGGCTCGCCCGTGCGGCGCACGCGGTCGACGAGCTCCACGAGGTGCGGGTGGACGAGCGCGCCGTTCCAGACCAGGCCGATCGCATGCGCGCCAGGGGATGCCTTGATGACGTTGTTCGACGGGTCGATGACGACGCCGGCGGACTCCATCGCGTCGAGCACCTGGTCGACACCGTCCGGCACGGCCGGGTTGGACACCGCGGCCGCGTGGTCCCCGCGCCGCGCCGCGATGTGGAGGATCCAGACGAACCCCGCGCCGACGACCAGCCCCAGGCCGAGCGAGAGCAGCACCAACCAGGCGGAGTCCATACCTGAAGCGTATGTGATGCAGGCGGACGCGCCGTGACCGATGAGGCTCTGCGCCGCGTCTTTTCGCGGGTACGTTAGACAGTGTTCAGCCTGAGGGCACCGTCCGTTAACCTCCCGAAGCGACCATGCTGAACGGGGTCAGCCGACCCCTGTATTCCGCGTGCGCGCGCACGCGGCAGGAAGGACCTCATCCCATGCGCGAAGTTTTCCAGCAGGAGCTGGCCGACGTTCAGGACCGGCTGGTCGAGATCGCCGAGCTGGTCGTCCGCTCGATCCGCAGCGCCACGGAGGCGTTCAACGAGTCGGACGTGTCCCTCGCCGAAGAGGTGATCGCCAACGACCACCGCATCGACGAGCTGACCGTGCTCCTGGACGAGCTCTCGATCCAGATCCTCGCCCGCCAGCAGCCGGTCGCCCGCGACCTCCGCATCGTCGTCAGCGCGCTGCGCATCAGCGCCTCGCTGGAGCGGATGGGCGACATGGCCGAGCACATCGCCCAGCTCGCCCGCTACCGCTTCCCGGACAAGGTCGTGCCGAAGAGCCTCCGCGGGACGTTCGCGGAGATGGGCCGCCTCGACGTGCAGATCGCCGAGAAGCTCGCCGAGCTGCTGCGCACCCAGGACATGCGCATCGCCGACGAGATCCGCAACGACGACGACGACATCGACGAGCTGCATGCCAGCGTCTTCGACAAGGTGCTCGGCGAGACCTGGAAGGGCCAGGCCGTGGACACCGTGGACGCGACCCTCGCGAGCCGCTACCACGAGCGCTTCGCCGACCACGCCGTCTCCATCGCCAAGAAGGTGCAGTACCTCGCCACCGGCGACTGGGCCCCCGAACTGGCCGGCTGACCTCCCTTCTCGACGCACACCGCCGAGTACGCGACTTCGATCGCGTGCTCGGCGGTTGTGCTTTCTGCACCTTTTGGGTTGGATATCTGTCCTCAGATTTCAGACGCGTTAGGATGGACGAGGCAGACAGCGAGTTCGTGGGGAGAGGTATACATGGCGGGGGCGTCACGGGGAAAACGCAGAGCGAAGCTCGTACGGCTCTTGTCGGTGCCCGTGCTACTGGCGGCGCTGGTCGCCGGCTTCCTGGTCCTGAACGACGACGCCGCCCATCGTGTCGGCGACTTCCGGCCGACGGTGGGGCTCGTGAACGAGGACCTCGCCGCCCCGTTCGACAACGAGGAGTACGCGTTCGGGGCCTCCTTCGTCGACCGGATCTCCAAGGACTCCGAGTACAACTGGACGGTGGTCTCCCGGCCGGTCGCGGAGAAGGCGTACAAGGACGGCTCCGTCGACGCCCTCCTCTACATCCCGCAGTCGTTCACGCACGACATCTTGACGCTGCAGGAGACCAGTCCGACCAAGGCGACGGTGGAGTTCCGGCTCCGGCATCAGCCCGACGTCAGCGCGGACCGGCTGCTGGAGAGCAGGATCCGCGGCATCGTCCACGACTTCAACCAGAGCGTCGTCACGATGTACTACGCCTCGCTCGCCGACAACATCGCCCAGGCCGACGGACAGATGAGCGCCACGCTGGGCATCCAGAAGGCGCTCATCGCAGCGCTCGCGTCGGACGTGCAGGAGCCGTTCTCGTCCACGATGCCGAACTTCCAGAGCCTCATCGCGACCGCGACCGGGCTGAAGGACGTCGACGCCGCGACCGCCGAGGCGTACAGCTCCTACGCGAAGTCGATCATGGACCTGCTCGCCGGCAACAGCGAGGCCCTCACCGGCAAACTGCCCGGCATCGAGGCCTACGCCGAACGCCAACGGGACATCGCGCAGCTCAACGCGGACAACAGCAACCGGGGCATCGCCGACCAGGCCGAGTCCGACCACGGCTTCTACGGGACGCAGTTCGACGCCTTCCGGACCGGCATGCTGTGCAAGCTCAACGGTCTCGACGTGGCCGACGCACCGGAGCCGTGCGTGGATGCGGGAGGCGCCGTTCCCCCGCACTTCCAAAGCCGACTCGCGGAGCTCCGCCAGGCCATCGCACAGTTCTCCGCGGGTCACGCGCTCTCCCTCGCCGGCATCGCCGACAGCCTCGACCAGAGGATCACCAATCTGCGCGTCATCGAGTATCTGCTGAACCCGTCGGCGGCGCCGATCACTCCGCCCGTTCCCGGCAATGGGCCTCCACCCGCGGGCCCGCCTGGCCCAGGCGTCCCCTCGGTGCCCGCGGTGCCCCTCGACCCGGCCGTGCCGACCCATCCCGTCCACCCGGTGATCCTCCAGTTCCTGCACGACGAGATCGAGGCACTGCAGGCCCTCCGGGACTCCCTCGACCCGAGCAGTGCGCCGGCTCCGCTGTTCGACCCCGAGCTGACGAACCTGGACCTCTGGTACGCGGACATGCTGAACGCCGTCAAGGACGCCGCCCTGGCACCGAGCACCGTCAACAGCCTCGAGGTCCAGGACTGGAGCACGTACACCCCCGACGCCCCCGGGGTGTTCGTCGACACCAGCGACCAACTGACCGACGACATCACCGCGTTCATCACGCAATCGGCGGAGACCAGCAGCAGGCTCACCAGCGGTGCCACGGCTGTGCCCGACAACGCCAGCCAGTTCGAGGCGCTCCTCCAGAACTCGACCAGCACGTCCACGGGCGCCGAGAGAGTCTTCACCGGCGTCAACAAGCTGCTGTCCTCGGGAAACACCAGCCTCATCGAGAACGAGGCGTACTACGCCAACTTCGCCACCGTCCTCGCGAACACGCGGACACCGGGCGTCGACACCGGGAGCATCTACGCGTTCTTCTCCGCCCCGATCGACGCGAAGGATGTGACGCCGGAGCGGGCGAGCGTGGCGTCGGTCGCGTCTGATCGCACGGGCGCCCTCGACCCGAAATGGCTGATCGTGTTCGCCGACGGATTGCTCGTGGGAGGCTTCGCGATGGCGGTCGTCGGCGCGATCCGCAGGAGGAAGGTCCGGACCCTTGCGCGCCGCGGCTAAGGGAGGACAGGCGTTGAGTAGGAAGTTCGGGGAGAGCTTCACGCGAAAGATGATTCGGGCTGATCACCGGCTGGACGAGCCACTTTTCGGAGCCCTTCCTCGAATCAGCGACGACAAGCGCAAGGCACAGTATTTACCTCGAACTCGGCAAGGACAGACGCAGCCAGCTCGTCAACAATAGGGTGTTCCGTTCAGGCCCAGTCGCGGTCATTCGGAGTGGCGCTGTGCATCCGGGTGCGCCTCAAGCCATTCACGCTTCTCCTCATAGATAAGCTCGTAAGCCTCGCTCAGCGTTCCAAGGAACTCCCGGTCATCCTTGCTAACGCGAAAAAAGTTGTCTCTTTCGTCTGTGATCCAGATCTCGTAGAGACCGTCACCTCGTGGAACGAAGTTGTTTGTTCGTAAGACCACATCCGTGGCGTCCTTGGACAGCCAAATGAGGTCTTCGGCACCAGCCCGCGAGTACCCGAGCGCGGACATGGCTGCAATGTACTGCCTGTGGTTCATGGAATCTCCTCACCGCTGGCGATCGTCAGCGAGCTCGAACCCGGTCGCGGTCATTCGGAGTTGCGTCGTGCATCCGGGTGCGCATCGAGCCATTCCCGCTTCGCCTCATAAATGAGCTCGTAAGCCTCGCTCAGCGTCCCAAGAAACTCCCGGCCACCCTTTCGAACGCGAAAAAAGTTGCCTCTTTCGTCTGTGATTCAGATCTCGTAGAGACCGTCACCCCTCGGAACGAAGTTGTTTCTTCGCAAGACCACATCGGTGGCGTCCTTGGACAGCCAAATGAGGCGCTCAGCTACCTCACGGGTAGCCGAGCGCTGACATGGCTGCAATGTACTGCTCACGGTTCATGGAATCTCCTTCAGACATTTCCGTCGACAAGTTCTTGGACGCCGTCAGACACGTTCCGAGAGGCGGTCAGGGAGAATTCCCCCGGGAGTTCCTCAATGGCGCGCCGCCTCCGGTTGGCGGCCGCGGCTCCAAGTGCCACACAGGCGCGCGCCCGCGCCGGCAGGCGCCTTCTCAGTCCCCCGCTTCGCTCGGGTCGACGTAGCCGACATACACCGACGCGTACTTCGAGCCGTCTTCGGGGAGGACGTGGAAGAAGGGAGCGTTGATCTCCAAGCCGTTGCTGTCCAACGCTGCGAGGAGTTGTGCGTAGACCCGCTCGGTCTGGTGCTCGAAGTCGCCGGTGACGATCCCCTTTGCCAGTGGGCGGATCTCGAAATAGGAATGGAACCGCGTGCCCTCTTCAGCCGTGAAGGTGTTCTCTCGGATCGGGAGGAGGAACTCGATGTCGGTGATTTCATCCAGCGGCACGTTGTTCAGGCTGTACACATACGGACCCTTCGGGGTACCACCCCGCCGGACGACGTCCGAGACGAACGCTGCGAGCTGTTCGCCGAGCTTGCTGTAGTGGAACGTCGCGCGGCGACTGACCACGTTCTGGTATGCCAGCTTCTCGTCGAAAGTGACGCCTTGGGGAAGAGTATCCATCAGCGAGCCACCGCGTCGACGTACAGATCAAGCATGACCTCGCCATAGAACTTGAGGACCACGTGGTAGATGGTCTTGATCTCCAGTCCAGCCGCCGCCACCGCCCCCTCGATGTCCTCATATGGCACCGGCTCGTCCAGGTCGTAGTGTCGGTAGAAGAAGTCGGTCTCCATTTCGAGATGCTCCTCGAAACGGAAACTTTCAGCGCTGTCCTCGACGATGTTGATCCGGTTGCCGAGAGTGGTCATGATCGTGAATTCGTTTCCCCCGGGAACACTGGAGAAGACGAGCGGACCGCTGGTGTAGTAGCCGTTGTGCATCAACACTTGCTTGAAGTATTCACCGACGGGGTCGACGACCTCGAAGAGGTCGTCGACCGGTCGAAGCTCTGCTGTGTGACTCACAACGTTGTGCATGCTCAACGTCCGCTGCTTAAACCGCATGAAGTGGTCCTTCCAATCGTGTACTCAGTACTTCGCTCGCACGCTGGTTCGTCACCGTGAATCTGACATCCCTAGCTTGGTCAGGACCAGCAGAACCACGCAGAACGCGAATACTATGCCCACCCAGAGTGTGACCTTCTTGACAATTGCGCGTACCTCACGCTTCGTACGAACACGCCTGCCAGGCCGATGCTCCCAATACCGCTTATCTTGCGATTTCAGATACGCAAGGTAGGTGAACTCCACCGGCAAACTCGGCACTACCGATGCGAAAAGCAAGAAGAGGATCACACCGAGGGTGTTGGACACGTACTGGCCTTGCGTAAGCACATTCGGGACGATCATCACCGCCCCGAAAATGATCCACAGACTTTTCGAGTTGTACACACTCGACGCAGCCGTAAGGTTCCCCATCGTCCGCGCCTCCGAATGCCCCTCACGCAGACGCTTCCGCAACAGCAACACATGCACCACAATCGCACCACAGACATACAACAGCCCCATCACGCCGGCGACGGGGAATACGGCGAGATCGAACATCGTGTAGCCTCCCCGGGTCACATTGGTGATCATCCCCAGCCCCATAAGGCACAGCGTGTAGACCAGAAGGGTTGCAAAGACTGCCAGGAGGCTGGAGAAGAACACCTGAAACCGGAAAGTCAACGGCCTGACCAACGAGACCAGGAACACAACAGCGCTGAACCCCAGCACAGCCAGATGCGCGTAGTAAAGGAACAGGAACGACCGGGAGCCGACATAGAAAGCCATTGAGGCCACAATGGTGAACGTCAGCAGGCTCATGAGAGCCGCGTTGACGAACGCCAACATCGGCAAGTTGACCAGCGACGCCCTGCTCTCTGCAAGAGTAATGAAGTACGTCTGGTTTGCTGCATCGCGCTCACGCTCAGACTTACTCAATTGGTTGCTCATCGCGTCACCAGAACTTCGCCGCAATGCTGTCCCACGCACTCTTCACACCCTCTTTGGCCCACTCCACGGCCGACTTGTCACCAAACTTGAACTCGTTCAGGAACCAATTGGCGCCGATCCCCAGGCCGGCTCCGACGACCGTTCCCAAAGGTGGCAGGATGAGCGAACCGACTGCTGCGCCAAATCCCGCCGCCGCAGCGCCGCTGCCGATGTCGACGGCCGTCTCGACGGCGAAGTCACGCCAATCATCGAGCGTCGCATCCCCATCGCCGAAGTATTTGTTGGCGTTGGCCCCAACGGACATCGCCGTGCCCACTAACCCCAGGCCTTTACTGACCTTGGTGAGCTTCGACGCGCCCTTCCATCCCTTGAAGTCATCGACAACATCAGCGGCAAAGCCGCTCGCACCGGCTTTGACCCACTTCTGGTAGTGATCGATCCGGGTTTTGGTGGCCTTATTGAAGTCCGCTCCCCCGGCGTAGAGGCGCCCGTTGGCGGGCTTGTAGAGAACGGTTCCACCCGATTTCAGGCGGCCGCCGGCGCCGCGTGTGATCTTGTTGCCGGCGAGTTGATCCAGGATCGCCTGTCTCGTCAAACCAGCACCGAGACCGGTCCCCACAGACCCGAGGACGAGCGAGCCCCGCAACTGCTCCAGAAGGGAAACGGTGTCGCCGGTCGCCGCCGCAAGATTCACGAGCGCTGCGCCGAACAGCCCCGCCGTTCGCGCGGCGAAGTCATGCAACGCCTGCAGCCTGCCCTCCACGTCCCGCACGGTGGCGTCGAGCTGCGACAGCACCAACTCCAATTGCGCGTTCCCCGCCTCCAACGCCGGAGCCAACCCGGGAATCGTCGACGACGCAGCGGCCGCTGTCCGGTTCGCCTCGATCTGACGCTCCGTCGCGTCCCGCTGCGCCCTGGTCGCCTTGAGCTGCGTGTTCAGCTCGTCCTCTTTCAGCACCCCGAACGGGGCCACAAAGGAGTCCGCCTGCGTGTATTTCTCCAGGTCCTCCCGGATGGCACCGATCTCACCCCGCGCATCCACGACGCTCGGCCGGATGATCTGAGCGAAGAGCGTGTCGACCGCCGAGTAGCCCTTACCCGACAACTCACCACCCGCCAAAGCCTCCCCCAGCTTTGCGCAGGCGCTGTCCGTGGCATCCAGCACAGCCGTCGCGGCGGTCAGCTTCGCCGAAAGCGCACCCGCCAACGCAGCCGACTCCCCCGGGTCGTAGCTCAACCCCATGACACGTCCGCCTTCTCTCGCCGCAACCGTTCCAACTCGGTCTCCGACGTCGAGCGGACGTGCCTCTCGGTCTCATCCAGAAGTTCAGCGTGATCGCCTGCCAGCCGGCTCACGTACGAATCGATCTCTCTGTTCGCGGCCAGTCCCTTCTGCACGAAGTAGTTCTTCGCATCCAGGCGAACGCCGGCTTCTTCGAACCGCTCGGAATTCACGCGCATCACCTGGGCATACGACTCCCACTGTTCGCCGAGCATGCGAATGGTTGCAAGGTCTTCCGCGGTCCGGCTCTCGCGATCCCTGATCTGCCGATCGAGTGCCAGACGCTGCTCCACACCAGGCTCGCTCATCGCTTTCCGCCCACGCTCGCCGCATCGCGCTTGTCACGTGCCTCGATCTCCGTCGCAAGAGCAGTAACGCCGGCAGCCTGCCGCTTCACGCCCGAAACCAACTCGGAAATACTGTCCAGAACGCCGTTGGCAACGCTCGCGCCCTCTTGCATGCTCGCGACATTGCTCGACCCCAGACTCACCTGCTGGCCATCGCTCTCAACCTCGATGTTCGCGAAACCCGCCACGGCAGCCTGCGCCGCGGCGGTATTCGATGCGACCTTCATCGTTCATCCCTTCGGTGGTCCTGATCGGTCAATCGACGAAGTTCCGCGAACGGATCGACGCCGAGCTCGGGAGCATCCGAATCCTCCGCGTCCGACACCGAGGCTTCGGGAAGCTCCGTGAGCGGGCCTGTGAACTGCTGCGCTCGACTGATCTGTCGTGGGCCGTTCTCCATCTGGTCGAGAAGGTCGGCCAGGAACGCCTCGTCGGCGGCGTCGCGATACCCCTCGAAGACGATCTCGTGAACATCACCGGCCAGGATGGGGAAGGTCTCTTGATCGGGCGATTCGCCGTACGGGTGCGGAGCGACCAGATAGCGGGGCTTCACCGCGGGCCGTTGCTTGTCCGGGCGGAACGCGCCGCGCGCCAGGACGACGAACAACCCGGACGCCTGCTCATTCTCGAGGCGGACGATGGAGCCGAGGCCCAACAGGTCCCCCTGCAGCTCTAAAGTCATCGTCACCCCTCGCTCTCGTTCGGGGTCGGCACGACGATGTGGTCCAGCTCTCCATCGATGACGGAGTGCAGCACGTTCTTGGCGTGCGCCTCCTTCTTCATGCCAAGCGGCAGGCCCTCGATGAAGCGCTGCCCGTTCAGGTCGCCACCGAAAAGGATCTGGTGCATGTTCTCCTTCAACGGCCCAGCCAATGCGAAGACGCTGTTCACCTTCGACAGGTGATCCAGAACGATGATCTGGACGCGCTCACTGCCCAGGCCGAGGAACTCGGAAATCTGATCCATCGGCAATGTGAGCCTGTCGAACACATCCGTCATGCCATTGATGACTACGCACCGCGGCACCTGCGTGCCATGCTCCACCAACTCGGCGAGCGCGAGATTCACCGTTTCGGCGTGGGCCTTCAGCGCCTTCTTGCCCACGTACAGCGCGGCTCCGGCCGCCAGGTGTGCGGGCAGCGCGTCATGAGCGTCGATCACCACCAGGTGCTCGGCGTCGACGGCATCGGCGATCTGCCGGATCAAGAACGGGTACAGCAGAGCGGCCTGCTTTCCCGACTCCGGGAAGATCGCCACCGATTTGCCCGTGAAGAGGTCCAGCGTCTCGGGCTCGGAAGTGAGCTTGTTCAAACCGAGAAGCAGCCTGTTCGACGCTGCGTCGCGCGTTGCGAAACGGGTGAACACCTCGGTTGTCAACTCCCGCGGCACCATCGGGATCCGGGCCGGCCGCGCACCGTCCCACGCGTCGTTCAGAGCGGTCACCTGCGCTTCGAGCGCCGCGAGGGTTTCGGAGCCGTTCTCGCCCTCCGCAGGCAGGTAGAACTGGATCGCTGTCGGCCCGTCGGCGAGGAGCTGGCCGCGGCCCGGGAGGTCGGTCTGCTGCAGCCGTTCCCGGCCCAGGAGCTGGGCCAGCTCGCTCTCGTCGTTCAGGTAGAGGCAGAGCTTCGTCGAGACGTTGCTGAGCATGTTCATGCGCACGCCGCCCACCCGGCTCGCACTCATCACGAGATACACACCGAGGCCTGCGCCCTCACGGAGCACCTGCAACAGCACGTTGTCGATCGTGTCTTTTCGGGAGTCGTTCGAAGTGAGGTTGTCGTAGCCGTCGAGCACGTTCAGCGTGACGGGGAGCGCTTGCGATGTCTTCGCCTCGTACTGGTCGAGATTCGCGACTCCGGCATCCTTGAACAGCTGCTTGCGGGTGGCCATCGCGTCCGAGACCGCGCTGAGCATCTTGTCGAGCTTCTCGCCCTCCTCCGGAGTGACGATGTCCGCGACGTGGGGCAGATCCTGCAGCGGGAGAAGCCCGTTGTTGCCGAAGTCGAACAGGTACACGTGCAGGTGTTCGGGGGTCCGGGTCTTCGCGAGGTTCACCACGATCGTCTGCAGCACGGTCGACTTCCCGTAATCCGGGCTGCCGAAGACGACGGTGTGCCCGGCGCGCGCAAGGTCGAAGTCGTAGCTCTCCTGCGCCTGCCGGCTCGGGATGTCCAGCAGGCCGAGCGGGATGCCGGACCGGCGCTCACCGGTGGGCTCCGGCGAAGCAATCCTCCCCGCCAGGCTCGGCACCCACGGCTTGTCCGGCTGCGTGAGCGCGTCGTCACTGTCGAAGACGTCGGCGATCGTGTCGATGACCGCTTCGAGCTGCGAGGGCAGGTCGCTCGTGTCTTTCCCCTGCTCGACCTCCTCGTCGGGGTCGAAGAACAGCTCGTACTGGCCGAGCTCGTTGATCTTGTAGATCCGCTCGTCCACCTTCTCGGTGACCTGCGCGTCGGGGTCGTACGGCACGCCGGCGTAGCCGCTCTGGAAGAGCTCGTACACCTCGTTCTGTCCGACCTTCAGGTAACCGCGGCCCGGGTTGGTGATGTGCGCAGCGTCTGTGGTCTTCAGCAGCTCGTTCGAGTCCTGCTCGCCCGCCATCTTCAGGGCGATCTTCGACGTGGAGTTCGCCTCGATCTGGTCGTTCACCACACCGCTCGGCTTCTGCGTCGCGAGGATCAGGTGCACGCCCAGGCTTCGGCCGATACGTGCGACCGAGGTCAGCTCGTCGAGGAATTCCGGGACGTTGGCCTTCAGCTCGGCGAACTCGTCCGACACCAGCACGAGGTGCGGCAGGGGCTTCGTCGGGTACTTCACCTCCGGCTTCGGGTCATGGCGCTGCTTGTACAAGGTCATGTACGCGTTGATGCTGTTCACGCCGTAGATCGCGAACTCACGCTGCCGTTTGTCGAGCTCCGCCTTGATGCTCGCCAGCGCCCTGGCCGTGCCTGCGCCATCGAGGTTAGTGATGGCGCCCATGAAGTGCGGCAGCCGGTCGAGCGTGTTCGCGATGCCGCCGCCCTTCCAGTCGATGATGAGCATGCCCACGTCTTCGGGAGAGAAGTTGATCGCCAGACCGATGAGATACGTCGTCAGGAACTCCGACTTGCCCGAACCCGTCGTGCCGCCGACGAGCGCGTGCGGGCCGTGCGCGCGCTCGTGCAGGTCCCAGAACACGTGATCGGACTTGCCGCGCCAGCCGATCAGCGACGCAATGGACTTGTTCGGTTCGGCGCGCGCCCAGCGGTCAGCGATCCGCAGGTCGTCGACGGTCTTCACTTCGTACTGTTCCAGCAGGCTCAGCGCCTCCGGCACGGCGTTCTTCTCGACCTCAAGGTGGTTCAGATTCGAGAGCTTGCGGAGGGAGTGCTCGAGGTCGGGAGGCAACGGGTAGGGCGTGAACGGTGTGGCCACATACACGTCGTTGTCGGTGACGAGCTCACCCTTCACCTGGTGCGGCGCCTGGATGAGCGCGGTCACCGTCTCGGGCAGCAGCTTCGCGTCCTCGCTGCACCAGACGACGGTCACGCCCAGCTCGCTCATATCCTCGGCGAGCAGCTCGTTGATGCCGTGGCCGGCGAGGTGGCGGTCGTCGGAGATGGTGAACACGTAGTGCGGCGAGAACTGCGGCTTCTGCGTGCCCGCGTCCTTCAGAGCCTGCTTGCGCTTCTGGAGGAGCTGGTAGAAGCCGTTCAGCACCACGTCGCGCAGCTTGTCGTTGTGGATCAGACCGCGCATGTTCAGCTCGTGCAGCTTGAAGTGCGGTAGCAGCCGCCAGGCGGTCCATGTCTTCCCGTACTCTTCGCGAGAGAGCAGGCTGATGAAGTTCACGTCACGGTAGGAGTGGAAGAACGCCGTCTGAAACAGCAGGGATTGGACGTAATCGGTGACGTTTCCGGGAGGTCCGACGAACCCGAGCGTCTGGCCGGCCAGGCCGATCGGAGTCGGCGCGTCACGCTGGGTGCGGAACCCCGAGGCGAGTTCCGACACGTGCTGCGCGTCGACGCTCGAGTCCTTCTCGCTCACGTCGGAGGACACCTTCAACGCCGAAGGTCGATCGGACCACCCCAGCGAGGCGCGCAAGAAGTCCTTGTTGAAACGCTGACGCTCGTAGATCCTCGGGTCGTATGCCTCGACCATGACCGCGAGCTCGTGCGGGCTCGGGAGCTGGTACCGGAGCACATCGCGCTCTTCTTCGTACGCCTGGGAGATGGCGCCGACCGTCCTCACGAGGTAGCGGGTGTAGTCCTCCTCGGCCGCGACGGCGGAGGCTTTGGCCTCCCTCTTCTCCGTGACGTACTGCGACACCGTGAACGACGCCGTCAGCAGGGTCGCCAGACCCATACCGAGCATCATCGCCGGATTGCTCCCGATGATCATCGTCGTCACGCCGGACGCCGCGATCATGAAGAACGGCGGCGCCACCATGCGCAGGAGCCGGTTCTTCGGCTTCGCGCCCGGCTTGTCCGGCCCCTGCAGCGCGAATTCGGCGTCCTCGACCTCCAAGTTCAGCTTCGGAGACCGTCGATAGTCGGGAAAATCCGGCGGGAACTCCCTCTCGGGCGGCTGCACCAGCACCTTCGTGTGGTCGAACTCCACGTCCGAGGCGAAGGCGGTGATCTTGAACTGCGTCGGCCGCATCTCGAGGATGAATCCTGCGGTCAGCACCACCGTGCCGACGACGAGCTCGCAGAGCTGCCGATCGGTGACCGCGACATCGTCCACATACACGAGTTGCCCCTGAGGCTCGACGATCAGCGAGTCCCCCTGGACGATCAGCAGTGGCGAGCCCGCTGCTCTGACGCTTGCGTAGGGCACATCGCCGATCACGAGATCACTGGTCGTCGCGGCGACGAAACACTCGGTGCGAGCGAGCGCGGCGGGTACGACCACGCACTGCAGCGCGACGACGGTTCCCGGTCCGGCGCCGATCAGATCCCCGTCGACATACAGTGCATCGTTGATGACGCTGAACTTGTGGCCCTCGTGCTCGACGAACGGGTGCTCTTCGGTGAGGGCCAGCCTGACGGCTCTCTGCCCGTCGACGGCGTACACGAGGAACAGCAGCTCGCCCGGGTCGAGCCGGGAGTCGAGGGCCGCTGTCTGGACGCCGGCGGCCTGCTCGGTCTCGAACACGCTCATTTCGCGGCCGCCGTGTCGTTCGCGCCCTCCAGCGTGGCCGTCAGCTCATCGATGGCCTTCGCGTACTCGTCCAGAAGTTTCTGCTTCTCACCACCGGGCATCTGGGAGTTCAGCTTGGTCGACTGGTACAGGTCGGTGTAGGCGAGCAGCGTGAGCTGCTCGTCGCCGAGGTTCTGCGCGTAGTCGAGGGCCTGCTCGAACTCACCGCGGCCGATGGCGATCCAGTAGTTCAGGGTGACGTCGTCGGACTTCTGGGAGATGGTGTTCAGAATCGCTTGCTTCTGCGTGGCGGTGAGGTCGTCGAGGTTGACGCTCGACACCGCCAGCACGTACTTCGCGGACGCGGGCAGGGAGGTGGCCGCGAAGCCCTCCAGCTCGGTCAACGTGCCGCCGTAGTCGTTCGCGAGGAAGCGTGCTTGAGCTGCGACCACCGCGTCCTGCAGCCGGTTGTGGCTCGCGGTCTGCCACGCGAACACTCCCGCCACCACCGCGGCGGCGAGGCCGAGCGCGCCAACAGCCCGATACCCCGAATACCGGCGCTTCGACACGCTGACCTTGCGAGCCGCGACGTGCGCCTGCTCGGTCTTCAACTGCGCATCGATATATGCGAACAACTCGTCGGTCGTCGTCGTCTCCCGCACCGCAGTGGAGAAGGTGTCCCGCAGCGCCGCTGCCCCGCCGAGGAGCTGCTCGAAGGCGAGCTTGGGGCGGAAGATGTGCAGCACCATCGCCTGCAGCGAGGCGAAGAAGCGGGCTTCATCGAACGTCATCGGAGCGAGCATGCCCTGGAGGCCGCAGTGCACCACCCGAAGCAGGCCGCCGTTGAGATAGACGTTGTCCGGATGGATCACCGGCACTCGGAAGCCGTCGCGGTAGCCGACGCAGGCCACGAGTTTCTGAGCCAGCGACAGCCGTTCCAGCCGGGTCTCGGCCCGAGCGACCGCATCCCGAAACTGACCTCGCCGTCGGCGAGAGCGTAGACGACCACGAGCCCGGCATCGGTCTCGTGGGCGTCGACGTACCGGGCGATCACGTCGAGACTCGCCCCGTCGTAACCGTTCTTGTCCACGCTCGCGCGGAGCTCGCCGGAGCTCGCTTCGAGTTCGAGAACCGTTCCGTCTATCTCACTGTGCATTGCTCGCTGAAGTCACAATCTGGAGGCGATCGCCGTTGCCGATCCCATAGGAGGAAATGAAGTCGTGTCCGCTCACCACGAGGGCCTTGTCGTCGAGCGTGAACGAGAAGCCGTCAGGCAGCAGGGTGCCCTTCGCGGCGAACGCGTCCCGGATCAGCTGCCGCAGCCGGTCGAACCGGACGGCGGACGGCACGAGGAGGTCGATCTGCCGGTGGGCATGGACGAGGGTGATCTCGATCACGACGTCACCCGACTCCTTCTCGCCCAGCGTCTTCCCAAAACGATGCCGGCCACGAGCACCAGCGGCACCGCGACAACCGCCACCACCCACTGAAGGACAGGCGACTCCGTGCGATCATCCGACGACGAAGCGATCACGTCGGAGGTGTAGTTCTCGAACAACAGCGCTTTCACCGACTCGTACTGCTCACCGGACGAGTGGGCGCCGCCGAAGGTCAAGGCGTCGACGACGCTCAGCCGTTCCGCTGACCTCTCCCGCTGCTGGTCGACGCGCGCGGTGAGGCGGTCGGAGAACAGGCGGCTGCGAATCGCGAACTCGCCGGAGGAGCCTGTCCCGGCCGACTCATTGACGAGGACGGTCGTGTTGAGGCTCAGCCTGCCCGCATCGTCCGAGTCGTCGGCCGCGGCCGAGACGGAAGACGCGCTTGTCGCCAAACCGACCGCCAGCGCGGCCACGGCCGAAGCCCCGACGATGAGCCGACTAGAAGCCGAAGCTCTGCGCATCCTGCGCGTCACGCTCGGCGATGGTGTCGGCGTACTTGTTCAGCTGCTCGTTGATGTTGACGAGCAGCTCCTCGAACTTCTTCACGCTCTCGTGCAGCTGGTTGTACTGCTCGAGGTAGGCCTGGAACGCCTGGCCCTTCCACTGGTCGGCGATCGTCGAGTTCATCTGGTTGACCTTCTGAATCGCCTGCTCGATCTCTTCCTTCGAGCGCGTGTAGACCTGAGCCTGCTGCTTCAGTTCTTCCGGTGTGACGCTGATCTGGCCCATGAGAAACCCCCTGCTTCGAAACAAAACGTGCTACCGCGTAGAGCGCGGTATTTCGCCTTCGAAGCTATAAGCTCACGCGCTCTCTGTCAAATCTCGAACCTGACATGCGAGCACACACATCCCGGTCGCGGTCAGGCGAGCGGGATGCGCGCGGCGATCCTTCGGGAGCCGGCGGCGCGCTCGACGAGCGCGAGCTCCACCACGGAGGAATGGTCGCCGGGGGCGAGGGCGCCGGAGCGCTGGTCGCTCGCGTGCGGCCGGTAGCCGGCGCGGATGTGGCGCGGGTCGGCGATCACGGCGCCCGCGGCCTCCAGTGCGTCGACGCATGCCGTGTGCAGCGCGAGCAACGCCGGCGACGGCCGGACCAGCGTCACGGGAACCGCGCGCCGGTGACCGAACGACGCCCGCGCACCCGCGACGACGGGGATGCGCGGGCCGTGCGGCAGCAGCGCGGCGACGGCCTCTGCCTCCAGCTCGATCTGGAACGGAGGGACCACAGTGATGTGCAGCGGCCAGTCTCCCGACGCGAACTCCCCCGGAACGACGACGTCGCCGCCGCGTCCCGGCAGGAACGCGACGACGACGAACGACGGACTGGCCGTCTGGCCTACTTCTTGCCCTGGGCCGCGACGGCCGCGGCGCCGGCGGCGGCGGCCTCCGGGTCGAGGTACACGGCCGGCTCGATCGGCGCGAAGGTCTCGTCGAGCTTGTAGACCAGCGGGATGCCGGTGGGGATGTTGAGCTCGGCGATCTCCTCGTCGGAGATGCCGTCGAGGTGCTTGACGAGCGCGCGCAGCGAGTTGCCGTGCGCGGTGACCAGAACGGTCTTGCCCTCGGCGAGGCTCACGGTGATGTCGGACTCCCAGTACGGCAGCATGCGGGCGATGACGTCCTTGAGGCACTCGGTGCGCGGCAGGTCGTCGCCGAGGCCGGCGTAACGCGGGTCGTTCGCCTGCGACCATTCGCTGTCGTCGGCGAGCGGCGGCGGCGGGACGTCGAACGAGCGGCGCCAGACCTGGAACTGCTCCGGGCCGTACTTCTCCAGTGTCTCCGCCTTGTCGAGGCCCTGGAGTGCGCCGTAGTGGCGCTCGTTCAGGCGCCAGGAGCGCTCGACCGGGATCCACAGCCGGTCGGCGACGTCGAGCGCGATGTTCGCGGTCTGGATGGCGCGGGTGAGCACCGACGTGTAGAGGATGTCGGGCGCGAGACCGGACTCGGCCAGCAGCTCGCCCGCGCGGGTGGCCTCGGCGACGCCCTGCTCGCTGAGCCGGACGTCGACCCAGCCGGTGAACAGGTTCTGCTGGTTCCACACACTGTTGCCGTGGCGGAGGAGGATCAAAGTGTAGGGGGCCATGCGATTAATCTTGTCACATGCCCTCCACGTCCTCCCGCGCTCCCGGCGTGGTCGGCTCGGTGACGCGCGGCACCACGAACACGAACCGGCTGCGTCGGGTGGACCGCTGGATCGCCGCACTCCCCGAACTGCGCCGCACGGGCGATCCGCTGGTCGTTGACCTCGGCTACGGCGCGAGCGGCGTGACGGCGTTCGAGCTCCAGCACCGGCTGGCCAAGGTGCGCCCGGATGTCGAGGTGCTCGGGCTGGAGATCGACCCGGGCCGAGTCGCGACCGCCGTGGCCCAGCTCGAGTCGGTGCGCGCCGGCGGCACCGGCTTCGATCCACGGGCGCGGGTGGGCTTCGCGGTCGGCGGTTTCGAGGTGCCGCTGCCGGCGGGCCGGCATGCCGCGGTGATCCGGGCGTTCAACGTGCTGCGCCAGTACGACGAGTCGGAGGTCGCGGCCGCCTGGGAGCGGATGCTCGGCCGGCTGCAGCTCGGTGGTGCGCTCGTCGAGGGGACCTGCGACGAGATCGGACGGATCGCGAGCTGGGTCACGCTCGACCGGACGGGGCCGCAGACGTTCTCCATCTCGCTGCGGCTGCGCGGGCTCGACGCGCCGAGCATCGTGGCCGAGCGGCTGCCGAAGGCGCTCATCCACCGGAACGTCCCCGGCGAGCGCGTGCACGCCTACCTCGCGGACCTCGACCGGCTCTGGCGCGTCCACTCGCCGCTGGCCGCCTACGGGCCGAAGCAGCGCTGGATGGCGGCGGCGCAGGGGATGCGCGGCGCCGGCTGGCCGGTCGTCGGCGGGCGGTCGCGGTGGCGGCTGGGCGAGCTCACCGTGGCGTGGGAGGCTGTCGCGCCGGCGTAGGCGACTGCGGTCAGCTCTGCGGCGCGCGGGGCGTCCGCGTGACCGCGCCCAGGCGCGGAAGGTGCGGGACGTGCGCCTCGGCTCCGGCCTCGGGGGGCACCACCACCTCCTGAGCGGCAGCGACCGGCGTGCCGTCGGCGTCCACCGTCAGCGTGGCCGTCGCGTCGGTGCCGCGCTTGACGATCGCGAGCGCGATCGGGCCGAGCTCGTAGTGCAACGCGGAGGAGGTCACCGTGCCGACCACGCGGCCGTCGAGCGTGACCTCGGCGCCCCGCACCGGGTGGACTCCCTCCGACCCGTCCAGGTGCAGCATCACCAGACGGCGCGGAGGATGGCCGAGGTTGTGCACCTTGGCGACCGTCTCCTGGCCGCGGTAGCAGCCCTTGGTGAGGTGGACGGCCGTGCGCAGCCAGTCCAGCTCGTGCGGGATGGTGCGCTCGTCCACCTCGGTGGCGAAGCGTGGGCGCCAGGCGGCGATCCGCAGGGCGTCCGCGGCGAGGGTGCCGGCGGCGGTCAGCTCCCCGGACTCGACCCTGGCGACGATCGACGGGAGCGCATCGCGCGGCACGACCCGCTCGCTCCAGCTCCAGTTCGCGCCGGGATGCTCGCCACGGGCGTACTGGTGGCCTCCCGGCGTCACCGCGTGCCACGGGTCGTGCCAGATCAGCGGGACGCCGTTCGGCGCGGCGATCGGCAGCGGGGGCTCGCCGAGCGTCCCGATCGTCGCGAGTGTCTCGGAGTGGTCGGCGAGCTCGACCCGCAGCATGAAGCGCATCGAGTCGAGCCAGGCGAGCAGGCCGGCGGCCTCCGGGCTGTCCACCAGCAGCCACAGCGTCGACCCGTCCTCGATCAGCCGCACCGCGTGCTCCACGCGGCCGGTGACGTCGAGCAGGAGGGTCTCGGACGACTCCCCCGGCTGCAGGCCGAGCAGGGACTGGCTGGTCAGCGAGTTGAGCCAGCTCAGCCGGTCCGGGCCGGTGATCGAAAGCACAGCACGGTCGGACAGGTCGACGATGGCGCCGCCGTCGACGAGGGCGCGCTGCTCCGCGAGCGGGTTGCCGTAGTGCGAGGGGACGCCGGCGTCGGCGATGTCCACCGCGCCAGGGAGGGAAAGGAAGGGGGAGGCGTCCACGTCAGTCGACCTTGGCGAGGCGTGCGGAGGCGTGCGTGCGCAGCTCCTGGCCGAGCGCCGCGATGTCCCAGGCCCACAGCAGGTGGCCCTCCACGAGCCCGTAGAGGCGGGTCGCCGCGCTGTACTCCTTGGCTCCGGCGGTGCGCACGACGGCGTCCGTCGCCAGGTCGATGCGCGGGCCGTTCACCTGACCGATGTAGAGCTCGCTCACCCCGTCGGGGTGGATGATCGCCACGTCGATGTCGAAGCCGCCGCTGGACGCACGCAGCGTCTCCACCGACTGCGCGGTGCCGAACGGTCGCGTGCCCAGGCCGGGCAGCATCGCCGGGCCGGGATCGCCCTCGACCAGGGTGCGGCTCAGCCGCCAGTAGCCGGTCTCCGCCGCGAGCGGGGTGCGGTCGTCATCGAGCACCCACGAGGTCGCGGAGTAGTTGAGGTAGGCCTCGCCGTCGTGGCTGAAGCTCACCCGCTGGCCGAACTCGAGCTGGGTGTGCTCCTCGCCGACGGCGTAGTCGACCACGCCGGTCCCCTCCCAGACCCCGATCAGCCAGGAGAGCGGGACGAGTTCGGCCGGAAGGTCGGTGGGGAGCTCGATCATGCCTAGCGCTGGCCGCGGAAGAGGTTGTAGACCACCACGCCGGAGACACCGAGGATCGCGAGCGTGGCCAGACCCAGCAGGCCGATGAAGAAGAGTTCGAGAGCGACGAGCATACGGCCAGTCTACTCAGTGCCCGAGCGTGACGAGGCCGAGAATGCCCCCGATGACGCCGAGGATGACGAAGCTCCCGGTCAGCGTGGTCGCCAGCCGGTTGACGAAGCCGTCCTTGCGCTGGGTGGCGAGCTGGGCTCCGAACGACGCGATCACGCTGACGCCGAGCGCGAGCGACAGCCAGGACGCGTACTGGATGGGATGGGAGAGGAACGCGATGAGCACGCCCAGCACCAGCGCGAGCGCCCACACCCCGCCGACGCTCAGCGCGACCATCGAGCGCGGCATCGGCTCGGGAGGCGGTCCAGCGGCGGCGGCGGGACCGAGAAGGCCCGGATCGGACGGCGTCTCGCTCATCCTCCTATTGTGCCGTGCGCGGGGCAGACCGTCTCCCCCTGTGACGTCCGCGATCTGGCGCCGTAAGCGTTTCCGGTAGCATTGCCGCACAAAGACGGGCGAGGAGGATACTGGGTGGCGCAGCTTCTGATCCTCACGTCCGCTCCCGACGCGGAGGTCCTCCCGGCTCTCGGACTCCTCAGCCACCGCGTCCGGCAGATCCCCGCCGAGCCCGCCTCCCTGGTCAACGCCCCCGCCTGCGATCTGATCTTCGTCGACGCGCGGCGCGACCTGGCGAGCGCGAAGTCGCTGTGCAAGATCCTCACGACGACCGGTATCACCGTCCCGCTGCTGCTGGTGCTCACCGAGGGCGGCCTCACCGCGGTGAGCGCCGACTGGGGCGTCAACGACGTGGTGCTCGACAGCGCAGGCCCGGCGGAAGTGGACGCCCGCATCCGGCTCGCGATCGGCCGGCAGACGCAGGAGCACTCGCAGACGAAGATCCAGGCATCGGGCATCACCATCGACGAGGCGAGCTACTCGGCCAAGGCGCACGGGAAGGCCCTCGACCTCACCTTCAAGGAGTTCGAGCTGCTGCGGTTCTTCGCCACGCACCCCTCGCGGGTCTTCACCCGCGAGCAGCTCCTGAGCGAGGTGTGGGGCTACGACTACTTCGGCGGCACGCGCACGGTCGACGTCCACGTGCGGAGGCTGCGGGCCAAGCTCGGCGACCTGGAGTCGCTGATCGGGACGGTGCGCAACGTGGGCTACCGCTTCAATGTGTACGAGGACGAGAACGACCGGCTGCCGTCGTCGGTGCGGCCCTAGGGCGTTGGTCCAGGGCGTTGGTCCAGGGCCTTGGTCTGCGGCGTCGGTCCGCGGCGTTCTCCTCCACCGTTCGCAGTGCGAGGTCGTTTCTTCACAGTTAACCGAACCCGTGCCGCCAGCCGGGCGCGCGGTGCCATGATGGGGGCATGGACGGCGAGCGCACTGCACTGGAGAACGGCTTACTCGACAACGGGCTGAGCGGCAGCCTGGGCAGCGACTTCGACGACGACTTCGCCCCCTTCATCTACGAGCCGGACCCGACGCTGCCCGAGAACCGCTACCTCGATCGCGAGCTGAGCTGGCTGGCGTTCAACCAGCGGGTGCTCGAGCTCGCGGAGGACCCGCTCCTGCCGGTGCTGGAGCGCGCCAACTTCCTCGCGATCTTCGCCAGCAACCTCGACGAGTTCTTCATGGTCCGCGTCGCCGGGCTCAAGCGCCGCATCGCCACCGGCCTCGCGGTTCCAACGAACATCGGCCGCGCACCGCAGGACGTGCTGGCCGACATCTCCGAGAAGGCCCACGAGCTGCAGGTGCGGCACGCCAAGGCGTACCGCGAGCTCGTGCTGCCCGCCCTCGAAGCCGCCGGCATCACGGTCTCGTCGTGGGACGAGCTCGACGAGGCCGACCGAGCGCAGATGCGCGAGGTGTTCTCGCAGCAGATCTTCCCCGTGCTGATGCCGCTCGCGGTCGACCCGGCGCACCCGTTCCCCTATATCTCCGGGCTCTCGCTGAACCTCTCCATCCGAGTGCGCAACTCTCGCACGGGCAAGGAACAGTTCGCGCGCCTCAAGGTGCCGCAGATGCTGCCGCGGTTCGTCCGCATCGACCAACGCGAAGGGCTCGGCCAGGTGCGCTTCCTCCGCCTGGAGGATCTGATCGCCAACCACCTCGGCGACCTCTTCCCCGGCATGGAGATCCTCGATCACCACGTCTTCCGCGTCACGCGCAACGAGGACGTGGAGATCGACGAGGACGAGACCGAGAACCTCATCCAGGCGCTGGAACGCGAGCTGCTGCGCCGGCGGTTCGGCCCGCCCATCCGGCTCGAGGTCACCGACGACATGGACGACGTGACCCTCGGGCTGCTGGTGCGCGAGCTGGACGTCACCGAGCAGGAGGTCTACCGCCTCCCCGCTCCACTCGACCTCGGCGGGCTCTTCGACCTGGCCCGCATCGACCGGCCCGACCTGCACTACCCCAACCACGTGCCCACCACGGCGCCGCAGCTCATGCCGAGCGAGCCGAACGCGAAGCCCGACGTCTTCGCCGCCGTCGCGCGCCAGGACATCCTGCTGCACCACCCGTACGAGTCGTTCGCGACGAGCGTCCAGGCGTTCCTGGAGCAGGCGGCCGCCGACCCGCACGTCCTCGCCATCAAGCAGACGCTCTACCGCACCTCGGGGGACAGCCCGATCGTCGAGGCCCTCATCGACGCGGCGGAGGCGGGCAAGCAGGTGCTGGCGCTGGTCGAGATCAAGGCGCGGTTCGACGAGCAGAACAACATCTCCTGGGCGCGCAAGCTCGAGAAGTCCGGCGTGCACGTCGTCTACGGCCTGGTCGGGCTCAAGACGCACTGCAAGCTCGCGCTGGTCATCCGCGAGGAGAAGGGCGTCCTCAAGCACTACAGCCACATCGGCACGGGCAACTACAACCCCAAGACCTCCCGGATCTACGAAGACCTCGGCCTGCTGACGGCCGACGACCAGGTAGGCAAGGACCTCACCCGGCTCTTCAACGAGCTGTCGGGTTACGCGATCGAGAAGAAGTTCAAGCGGCTCCTGGTCGCCCCGCTGCACCTGCGCAAGGGCCTGCTCAAGCGCATCGACACGGAGGCGGCGAACGCGGCGGCGGGCCGGCCCTCCGGCATCCGCATCAAGCTTAACTCCATCGTCGACGAGGCGATCATCGACGCCCTCTACCGCGCCAGCCAGGCCGGCGTGCCGGTGGAGCTGTGGGTGCGCGGCATCTGCGGGCTCGTCCCCGGGCGCGAGGGGCTCTCCGAGAACATCCGGGTCCGCTCGGTGCTGGGCCGGTACCTCGAGCACTCCCGAGTGTTCTCCTTCGTCAACGACGGCGACCCGCACGTCTACATCGGCAGCGCGGACATGATGCACCGCAACCTCGACCGCCGGGTGGAGGCACTGGTGCGGCTGGCCGCCCCCGAGCACCTCGCCGAGCTCGACCGCCTGTTCGATCTGGCGTTCGACGAGCGCACCGCGGCGTGGACGCTCGCGGAGGACGGCGTGTGGACCCGGCACCACGTGGACGAGAACGGTGCGCCGCTCACCGACCTCCAGACCAAGCTGATGCAACAGGCCGCCCACCGTCCGCGTTCGGCCCGCACGGGAACCAGGCGGTGAGCCTCGCCGTCTACGCCGCGGGCGCCCTCTGCTGGCGCGTCGTGGACGACAAGATCGTCGTGCTCGTCGTGCACCGCACCAAGTACGGCGATGTGACCATCCCGAAGGGCAAGGTCGACCCGGGAGAGACACTGCCGCAGACGGCCGTGCGGGAGATCCTCGAGGAGACCGGCCTCGCCATCACGCTCGGCGTGCCGCTCGGCACCTCCGCGTACCCGCTCAGCTCGGGACGGGAGAAGATCGTCCACTACTGGGCGGCGGAGGTGGCCGATCACGCGATCGAGCGCTCGACCTTCGTGCCGAACACCGAGATCGCGGCGATCGAGTGGGTGTCGCTGAAGAAGGCGCGCAGCTACCTCACCTACGAGCGCGACGTGGAGATCGTGGAGGCGTTCGAGGCGCTGGTGCGCCAGGGCGTCACGTCGACGTTCGCGCTCATCGCGCTGCGCCACGGCAAGGCGGTGCCCCGCGGCGACTGGTCGGGGCCCGACGCCTCCCGCCCGCTCACCGAGCGCGGTGTCCGCCAGGCGGCCGGCGACGTGCCGACGCTGCTCGCCTGGAGCCCCAAGCGCATCCTCACGAGCGACGCGGTGCGCTGCGTCGCCACCGTCGCGCCGCTCGCCGCCGCGACCGGGATCAAGCCGCACCGCGAGCCCGGCCTCAGCCAGGACGCCTACGAGGCCGGCGACGGCGAGGTGCGCACGATCATCGGCAAGCGGGTGCGCTCCCGCAGGACCGCCGTGCTCTGCAGCCACGGACCGGTCCTGCCCGAGATCCTGCGCGAGATCGCGCTGGCCACCGGCACGATGCCGGGCGGCTACCTCACCGACGCCGCCGACCTCGACACCGGCGGATTCTCGGTCGTGCACCTCTCGGCGACGAACCCGTCGTCCGGGATCGTCTCCATCGAGACGTATGCACCGCCGGTCGAGTGAGCCTCAGTGAAATACTGATGTTTATTTGAGGTTCTTCCGGTTAGCACGCTAGATTGGCACGGTCGTCCCACTCGGGATGGATGTACCAACCAAGGGGAAGCATGCTCTCTACCACTCGCACACGCCTGACGCTCGGCGCCGCAGCGGCCGCCGCCGTCATCGGCGGGCTCTTCGTCGCCGCACCGGCGAACGCCGCCACCGGCGAGCTCACGCTCGCGAACTCGACCTTCACCGCCGGCGACTGGGGCTCGGGCCTCGACGTCTCGGGCTCCGGCTTCACGGCCGACACCACCGTCACCATCACCGTGAGCTACCCCGACAACGGCACCGTCCTCGGCCAGCAGGACGTCACGGCGGACGCCACGGGCGCCTTCGCGAACGAGGTCTTCACTCCGACGTCGAACCTGCCGCTCCCCGCGGTCGGCGAGGACGTCGTCGTGCAGGCCACGTCGACCGACGGCGACACCTCCAACACGGTCACCCTCGACGTGCTCGCGCCGAAGGGCATCTCCGCGAACACCACGACCATCTCGACGGAGGACCTGACCGACTCGAACGTCGGGGTGGAGATCACCGCCTCGGGATACACCCCGGGCGAGACCGTCACGCTGACGACCGTCTACAACGGGGACACGCTCCCGGCCATGACGTACACCGCCGACCGTAGCGGGAGCATCTTCGCGGGCGTCTACCTCGCGAAGGGCACCGCCGTCGCCGGCCAGCTCGAGTTCACCTTCACCGGTGAGACCTCGGCCGTGGCCAACTCCATCACCATCACCGTCACCGGTGACGACATCGAGGCTCCCGGCGGCCCCGGCCTGCCTGCCCCGGCGCCGATTGTGGACGCCCCCACCACCTCGGGCTCGAAGCTGCCCGTCGTGAGCGGCTGACCCCAGGATCGACCGCACAGCGGGGTGGACGCGTTCAGCGTCCACCCCGCTTCTCGTCGGAGCATCAGATGAAACGCCTTCCCCTCGCGGCGACCGCCGCCCTCCTCGCCCTCCTCGCCCTGTCGGGCTGCGCCCCAGGCACGCCCGCGGCCACGACCACCCCGAGCACCTCCCGGACGCCGGAGGCCGCCGGCCCCGCCCTTCCACCCGCCATGACGCCGTCGGCGATCGCCGCGCTCCCCGCGGCGGTCTACGATGCGGTGATCCCGGGCCTCCTCGCCGCCCCAGGGGAACTCCGCACCGCGAACGCGTCCTCCGTGGCGTTCGACACCCCGGTGTACGGTGCGGACTTCGCCACGCCCGTTGCGCGCGTCCCCGCCAAAGACTTCCTCGGCAAGCCGACCGTCGTCGTCGCCGTCGCGACCGAGGGTGCCTGGTCGATGGTGCTGACGGCCAGCCGTCAGCACCTCCCCTCGCAGGCCGGCGACGGTACGACCGCGCCCGCCCAGACGGCCGCGTGGGTCCCCACCTCGGCGCTCGGGACGCCCGTTTCACTCCCCCGTCGCATCGTCGTGTCCGTCTCCGCGCAGACGCTCGCCATCACCGACGCCGACGGGAAGGCGGAGCAGACCTTCCCCGTCGGCGTGGGCACCGCGGAGACCCCGACGCCCACCGGAGCGACCGGATACCTGCAGGCCCGCTACCTGGACCCGGCCCAGGGCCAATCCGTGCACCGCATCCAGCTCACCTCGCTGCACGCGACCGCCGCCGACGAGCCCTACGGCGGTGCGGACGGCGGCCTCATCGGCATCCACTACCAGGATGTGGCGTCCGGAGCCGTGTCCCACGGCTGCGTCCGGCTGGGCGCCGACGCGATCGCCGCCGTCGACCGGCTGCCGCTCGGAACGCCGATCACGGTTCAGGACTGACGGCGCGAACGGCCGCCGAACCCATGCGTGCGCATCAAGAGGTCGCTGGTCGTTAACCTTCCGTTTACCAGTGCGGGGGACTCTGGTCAGACACCGGGAATAGCGTCTCACGAGGGTCGCACCGACCCCGTCCTGTTGTTACTGATCCCCGGAAGGGACAACTGTGAAACTGAAGCGTCTTGGCGTTCCCGTGGCACTTCTCGCCGCCGCCGCCATTTCCCTCACCGCCTGTGCGTCGAACGAGGGCAGCACCCCGGCGACCACCACGGCCAAGCCGTCGAACCTCTCCGGCACGCTGAACGGCATCGGCTCGTCCGCCCAGGGCGCCGCGCAGACCGTCTGGGCCGCCGGCTTCCAGCAGGCCAACCCGAAGGTCACCGTCAACTACGACCCGCAGGGCTCCGGCGCCGGTCGCAAGAGCTTCATCTCGGGTGCGGCGGACTTCGCCGGCTCCGACGCCGCCCTCAAGCCGGAGGAGCTCGCCGGTACGTTCGCGGGCTGCGCCGCCGGCGCCAAGGGCATCGACCTCCCGGTCTACATCTCCCCGATCGCCATCGCGTACAACGTCGACGGCGTGAAGGACCTCAAGCTGGACGCCGACACGATCGCCGGCATCTTCTCGGGCAAGATCACCACGTGGGACGACGCGAAGATCAAGTCGCAGAACTCGGGCGCCACGCTCCCGTCCGCGCCGATCACCGTCGTGCACCGCTCGGACGACTCGGGCACCACGCAGAACTTCACCGACTACCTCTCGGCGAACGCTCCCACCGTGTGGACCGCTCCGGCCTCGCAGACCTTCCCGTTCCAGGTCGGTGACGCCGCCAAGGGCACCTCCGGTGTCGCGGACGCCACCAAGAACGCGAAGAACTCGATCACCTACATCGACGAGTCGGGCTCGGCCGGTCTCTCGATCGCGCAGCTGAAGGTCGGCGACACCTACACCAAGATCAGCGCCGACGGTGCTGCCAAGGTCGTGGCCGCCTCCCCGATCGCCTCGGGTCGCGGCACCAACGACCTGGCCATCCAGATCAACCGCAAGGACACCTCCAAGGGTGCCTGGCCGCTGGTCCTGGTCTCGTACGTGATCGCCTGCCAGCAGTACAAGGACGCCGCCAAGGCGGACCTGGTCAAGGGCTACGTCGACTACATCATCTCCAGCGACGCGCAGAAGGCCGCCGCGGACCAGGCCGGCTCGGCTCCGCTGTCGAGCGACCTGTCCTCCAAGGTCAGCAAGGCTGTCGCCAGCATCAAGTAACACCCCGGCCGCTCGGCCTGGACCGCACCCCGGTCCAGGCCGAGCGGCGCATCACACTCACCCCACCGGGGACCCGATGAGAGAAAGCAACGAATGACCGCCGGAACCGCAGGAGCCATCAGGCCGAAGGCGAAAGTCCGCCTCGGCGACCGCGTCTTCTCCACCTCGACTGTCGTGGCCGGGTCGCTGATTCTCGCCACCCTCGCCGCCGTGGCGCTCTTCCTCATCATCCAGAGCATCCCCGCTCTGGGAGCCGGCGCCGGCCAGCTCCCCAACAACGCCACCAACTTCTGGGCATGGGTCTGGCCGCTGGTCTTCGGCACTATCTGGGCGGCGCTCATCGCCCTGATCATCGCGACGCCGCTGTCGATCGGGATCGCCCTCTTCATCTCGCACTACGCGCCCCGCCGCGTCGCTCAGACCCTCGGCTACATCATCGACCTCCTGGCAGCGGTCCCGTCGGTGGTCTTCGGCCTCTGGGGCATCGCGGCCCTCTCGTCATTCGTCCAGCCCTTCTACGCCTGGCTCGGCCAGTACGTCGGCTGGTTCCCGCTCTTCGCCCCGCCGGTCTCCGGCACCGGCCGCACCATCCTCACCGCCGCCATCGTGCTCGCCGTGATGGTCATCCCGATCATGACGGCGATCTGCCGCGAGATCTTCCTGCAGACCCCGCGCCTGCACGAGGAGGCGGCGCTCGCGCTCGGCGCGACCAAGTGGGAGATGGTCCGCATGGCGGTCCTCCCCTTCGCCCGCAGCGGCATCGTCTCCGCGATCATGCTCGGCCTCGGCCGCGCGCTCGGCGAGACCCTGGCGATCGCGATGGTCCTCTCGCCCGCGCTGATCGTGAAGTTCGCCGTGCTGCAGGCGCAGAGCCCGAACACCATCGCCGCGAACATCGCGCTGCAGTTCCCGGAGGCCACCGGCCTCGGCGTCAACGCGCTCATCGCGTCCGGCCTGGTGCTGTTCGTCGTGACCCTGCTGATCAACATGCTCGCCCGTTACATCGTCAGCCGCCGTGCGGCCTTCTCTGGAGCGAACTGATGGCCGCCACCACGACCGCGACCGCGGCGCCCCGCCCGCTGACCAACTCCTACACCGCCGGAAAGCTGCCGCGCTGGGCCCCGTGGGCGATGCTCGTCGGCTCCTGGGCCGTCCTGATCGCCGTCTTCGCGATGCTCGCGGCCAGCGGCGCCACCAAGGGCTTCAACCCCGTCGGCGCGATCTTCTTCGGCACCGTGCTCTTCGACATCGCGATCTACACGACGTCGCTGCTGGTCGAAGGCAACCGCAAGGCGAAGGACCGGCTGGTCACCTCGCTCGTCGCCACCGCCTTCATCATCGCGCTGCTGCCGCTGATCTCGCTCGGCTGGACGGTCGTCGCCCAGGGCCTGGCACGGTTCGACATCACCTTCTTCTCCGAGTCGATGCGAAACGTCATCGGCGAGGGCGGCGGCGCGCTGCACGCCATCGTCGGCACGCTGATCATCACGGCGCTGACGGCGATCATCTCCGTTCCGATCGGCCTGCTCACCTCGATCTATCTCGTGGAGTACGGCCGTGGGCCGCTCGCGCGGGCCATCACCTTCCTCGTGGATGTGATGACCGGCATCCCGTCGATCGTCGCCGGTCTGTTCGCTTACGCCCTGTTCGCGCTGATCTTCGGCCCGGCCATCCGCAACGGCTTCATGGCCGCCATCGCGCTGTCCGTGCTGATGATCCCGGTGGTCGTCCGCTCCAGCGAGGAGATCCTGCGGATCGTGCCCAACGAGCTCCGGGAGGCGTCCCTCGCCCTCGGCGTTCCCAAGTGGCTGACTGTGGTCAAGATCGTCCTGCCGACGTCGCTCGCAGGCCTCGTGACCGGTGTCATGCTCGCGATCGCCCGCGTGATCGGCGAGACCGCGCCGCTGCTGATCGTCGCCGGCTTCACGACGAGCATGAACTACAACCCGTTCCAGGACCGCATGATGACGCTGCCCGTGTTCGTGTACACGCAGTACACCCAGGCGGCCGGCCTGCACGCGCAGGCCTCCATCGACCGCGCCTGGACCGGTGCGCTGGCGCTGATCATCATCGTCATGCTCCTGAACCTGGTCGGCCGGATCGTCGCGAAGGTCTTCGCCCCCAAGTACGGCCGCTGACCGCGGACTCCACAGCTTCAGCCCGAAGAACGCAGACAAGGAAAAACGTGTCCAAGCGCATCGAAGTCAACGACCTCAACGTGTACTACAGCAAGTTCCTCGCCGTGGAGGGCGTGTCGCTCACCATCGAGCCCCGGACGGTGACCGCGTTCATCGGCCCGTCGGGCTGCGGCAAGTCGACGTTCCTCCGCACGCTGAACCGCATGCACGAGGTCATCCCCGGCGCATACGTCGACGGCGAAGTGCTGATCGACGGCAACAACCTCTATGGCGCGGGCGTCGACCCGGTGCTCGTGCGGCGTCAGGTGGGCATGGTCTTCCAGCGCCCGAACCCGTTCCCGACCATGAGCATCCGCGACAACGTGCTCGCCGGCGTCAAGCTCAACAACCGCCGGATGTCGAAGAGCGAGTCCGACGACCTCGTCGAGAAGTCGCTGCAGGGCGCGAACCTGTGGAACGAGGTGAAGGACCGGCTGAGCCTCCCCGGCTCCGGTCTGTCCGGCGGCCAGCAGCAGCGCTTGTGCATCGCGCGAGCCATCGCGGTCTCCCCCGATGTGCTCCTGATGGACGAGCCGTGCTCGGCCCTCGACCCGATCTCCACCCTCGCGATCGAGGACCTGATCGAGGAGCTCAAGAACGACTACACGATCGTGATCGTCACCCACAACATGCAGCAGGCCTCGCGCGTCTCCGACCGCACCGCGTTCTTCAACATCGCGGGCACCGGCAAGCCGGGCAAGCTCATCGAGTACGCCGACACCAACATGATCTTCTCGAACCCGACCCAGCAGGCCACCGAGGACTACGTCTCCGGCCGCTTCGGTTGAGCCGCCGCACCGCATGAGCGAGGCCCACGGGATGTCCCGTGGGCCTCGCTTCGTTCGGTCGGGCGAGCGGCGCCCGGCTCAGGAGTTGATCGCGACGATCGGCTTCGTCGTCGGCTGCTTCGAGCCGCCGCTCGGCTCGACGGTCACTCCGACCGTGTCGCCGGGCGTCATCGTGCCGGCGAGGACGCGCCAGGTCGCGACGTGGCCGCTGGAGTCCATCGTGCCGGCGGGGATGGCGGCGCCGCCGCGGATGTACCAGAGCTCGTAGGTCTTGCCGCCGGCGAGCGGCGGGAGGTCGGTGGCGACGAGCGCGGACTGGCCGAGCTTGGCCGACCACACGAGCGTCGCCGTGCCTCCCCCGGCGATGGGGGCGCTGCTCCGCTGCGCGTCCGGGGCCGCGTTGAGGGCGGCCAGGGCGGTGGACTGCTGCTGCTGGTAGGAGTCGGTGCCGGCGAGGCTGACGCCGACGAAAGCGCCGGCGATGAAGAGGATGACGGCGGCGGCGGCGGAGGCGAGGATGGCGCCGGGGCGCTGGAACCAGCGGCGGGCTGCGCGCTGCTCGGCGGGCGTCGCGTGCTGTGTGACCGCGGGGGCTGCCGGGGCGGGGGCTGCCGGGGCGGGCGCTGCCGTCGTCTGGGCAGGCTCCTCCTCCGGGGCGAGCTGCGGCGTCTCCGCGATCCGCGCGAACAGAGCGGCCTTCAGCGCAGGCGACGGCTCGACCGGGTCCGCCGCGAGGGCGAGCTGGGCGGCGGTGTCCTCGAAGTCCTGCGCCTCCCGGGCGTTCTCCGCACCGAGGCGGCCGCCGAGGCTCGTGGGGTCCACGGAGTCGCGGTTCTCGTCGGTCATCGGGTCACCCCCAGTTCGTCGCGCAGGCGTATCATCGCATCCCGCAACCGGGTTTTGGCTGTGCCGAGGGGGATGCCGAGCTCGGCCGCGAGCTCGCTCTGGGTGAGCCCGCCGTAGTAGGCGAGCGCGACGGCTTGCCGCTGCGCCTCACTCAGCTTCGCCATCGCCACCTCCACTCGCTCGTGCTCTACCCGGACCTCCACCGTCTCCGCCACCACGTCGAACGCGGTGGGCAGGTCGCGGATGCCCACCGCGGTGTCCCGGTCGTGCGAGGCCTGGGACGCGCGGATGCGGTCGATCGCCCTCCTGTGTGCCATCGTCAGGACCCAGGTGAGCGCTCTGCCCTTATTCGGATCGAAACGCGGAGCGGATTGCCACGCCTCCAGAAAGACCTCCTGGGCGACCTCCTCGGACTGCGCGGCGTCGATCAGGACGCGCCGGATCAGGCCGAGCACGCGGGGCGCCGTGCGGTCGTAGAAGTCGGAGAACGCGCGCTGGTCGCCCTGCGCGGTGCGCAGGAGGAGGCCGTCGAGTTCGGCCGCCGGGGCGTCGTCCACCGTTTTGTTCTCCACTCTTCGCCGGCCGCTGTCGTCCTTGAGCGTAAACCACCGTGCGACGACCGCGATCGCAACAGGCGGACGGGCATGAAAGAGCCGGACCGCAGAACGCCTCTCGGCGCGAGGCCGCTCGAAGCGGCAAGTATTGGAGCCCGGGGTTACTGCGGTCCGGCTTCGTCAAGCATACAGGAGGCCGCCGCCGGCTTCACGGCGTGGCGTTCGCAGGGAGAGAACGGCGAACGGGAATACGCGCCGGGCTGCGGTCGGCCTGCGGTCGCTCTGCGCTCGGATGCACTCAGTCGAGCGAGTCGGTGCGCCACAGCCGTGCGCAGGTCGTGAGCTCCTCCGCCGTGCGGGTGAAACGCAGCGCGCGCGTGGTCAGCTCGCTCGCCCGCTCGGGGTCGAGCGCCTCCCGATCGTCGGCCAGGGACACGCACCCCGCCGCCGTCACCCGGCAGAACGCGGCCGCCCGATCGAGCGCGACGGCGAAGTCACCCTCGAACACCCCGCGCAAGATTCGGTCGGCGAGCTCGGTCACCTCCCCCGGCCCGGCCGGCGTCGGCGCCCCCGCGACAACGGGGTCGATCGAGGAGAGGACCTCCGTGCCACGCTGGTAGAGCAGCGCGGTGCCCTCGGCATCCTGCCGGATCAGCAGCCGCAACAGGTAGATGCGCCACAAGGCCCCTGGCAGGCTCTTGGGGTTGGACCGCGCCCACAGCTCGGCGATCGCGTCGATGCCGTGCTCGTCGGTGTACGCGACCAGCCGGTCCACGATCTCCGGATCGGGGTCCTCACGAACGCGCGCGAGCAGCGCCTGCGCGGTCTCGTGGGCGACTTTGCTGATCTGCGCGGGATCATCCCCACCGAGAAACGCCTCGAACATCCCCCCGGGAAACAGCGTGGGCTTGTGATAACGATCGGGCATCCCCCCATTCTGCCCCGGCACGGGGAGCGACGGAATCCACGCTAGATTAGAGGACGAGGGCCTCTAGCTCAGTCGGTAGAGCATCGGACTTTTAATCCGCGGGTCGTGGGTTCGAGCCCCACGGGGCCCACCTAGTAGATCAAAGGGATCCAAGCCCAGCGGCTGGAGAACTCCGACGACCAGTTTCGCGAGCCCACTCGACCACCGCAAGCACGTCCGGCGCTTCCGAAACCTGCCATTCGTCAACAAACCACGCAGTGTGTTCCACGGCCGGAGGCGCCCACAACCGGACCCAGTAATTGGCGGCGTCTCCGCTGATCTGAGGAACGTCGCCGTTAGTGACGAATATGGCCTCCATCGGGCGAGCGTATCTTGCAACGCAGTTCTTGAGCAGTGCCCAGGGTACAGTCGCTTGGCTGGGCGTGGTCGCGACGCAGCGATGAAGCCAATCGGCTCGTGTACCTGGTCGACGACACTTACGCGATCATTCTTCAGGCCCGTTATCACTACTGGCCGAGCCACTCTGGGGCCCGTTTCATGGCGCCCCGCGAGACGTCAGCCCTATGCGAGCCCATCCGACTCGTTGCGCATTGCCCAAACTCGGCGGGCGATCGACTCGTAGTGCTCGATCGACCCCGCCAGACAACTGCCAGACTGGCTGTGTGATCGCGGAACTCGATTTGCCGGTGAGCGTGGGCTCGACCGAGGCCATCCGTCTCCGACGAGCGATGCCGGCCGATCTGGACCGGATCATCGAGCTACTCGCCGACGATCCCGTCAGCGCGACGCGCGGCGATGTGGCGGCGGAAAACGACCGCCCCGCGTACGAGGCCGCGTTTGCAGCCGTCCAGGGCGACGCCGCCAACGAGATCATCGTTGCTACGGATCGAACCGGCCGAATCGTCGGCACTCTGCAGCTCACCAGGATTCCCGGCATGACGCGTCGAGGATCGACCACGCTCCTCGTGGAGTCGGTCCGTGTCTCGAGTTCGACGCGCTCCACCGGGATCGGTACAACGATGATGGGCTGGGTGCTCCGTGGCGCAGCGCCCAGCGTCGGCGCCGGTGTGGTGCAACTCACCTCGGACGCGCAGCGGGCTGACGCTCACCGCTTCTACGAACGACTCGGCTTCGTCGGTTCGCACATCGGCTTCAAGTACCGCGTGGCCGACTGATCGCCCCCCAGGGGCTGCGCGCTCCGTCCCCTACCGGCCCACCGAGTTCGCCGGTCCTGTCTGCGCGCCACCAGCCGAAGCGCACTTGGCGCCTGTGGGCACGACGATGACGTCGACCCGGATGGTGACGGTGTCGCCTTCTGGCACGAATTCGAACTCGATCGAGTCATCAGGCTTCTGCGGGGCGTGCTCGACGATCGCGGAGTTCTCGCCCGGGCCGGTCATAGTGCCGTCGGCGGCGAGACCTTGGACGGGGTGCTGGGTGAGCCAGGTGGAGGCCTCGGTGAGGTGTGCGCGGTCGGTCGACCACCACTTCGTGGCCTCCACCAGCCAGTCGCAGGCCGGGGTCGTGGCCGGGGCACTGGGGCTGGACGGCGGCGGGGCGCCGAGGGTTCGCACACCGGGCGGTGGGACGGCCGAGGCGACCCAGTCGCGCGCGAGGGTGACGGCGTTCGGATCGTTCGGTGGCGTCCCGCTGACAGGGCCGGCCAGGCCGGAGACGAACGCGGGAACACCCGTCGACGGGGATGTCTGATTCTGCGCCGGGTCTCCGGACGCCGGGTGGGTGGGCGTTCGACCACAGGCGGTGAGCGCGAGGGTCACCGAGACCGCGACGACGGCGAGCGCCACGCTACGTCGTCTCATCGCACCCCCCGGGCAACGTATCCACACCGGAGGCGGAGGCCGCCGGCAGATGATTTCGGATGTTACCACCCGCGTCGACGCGGATATCGCCCGCGCGCGACACGACGAAGGCCCCGGGCACGAAGCCCGGGGCCCGCGAGACGGAACCTACGCCACCGGCCCCTGCGCCAGCGTCACCTGAGCCATGTGTGACGTTCCCGAAGCGTCGGTCCAGGCGATGGTCGCACTGTCGCCCGGGCGGAGGGCGGCGAGGGCGGCCGTGAGGGCCTGGGCCGAGTCGACCGTCGTGCCGTTCACCGCGGTGATGGTGTCGCCGGCGGTGAGGCCTGCGGAGTCGGCGGGGCCTCCGGAGACGACGCCGGAGATGGTGGCGCCGGCGTCCGAGCCGCTCGCGGTCCCCGATGACCCGAAGGAGCCGTCACCGGTGCCCGAGCCCGTGCTGTCGGTGGGTGCGACCTCCACGCCCAGGAAGGCGGGGTAGCCGATCGTGACCGTGGATGACGCCTGGCCCGACGTGATCTCGTCTGCGATGGTGAGCGCGTTCTGGATCGGGATGGCGTAGCCGGCGGTCGTGGTGCCGCCCTGCTCGGCGGCGGTGTCGATGCCGATCACCTGGTCCGCGGCATTGAAGAGGGGGCCGCCGGAGTCGCCGGCCTGGATGTCGGCGTCGGTCTGGATGAGGCCGTTCAGGGTCTCCGAGACGGCGGTCTGCTCGGCCTGGGTGGTGATGGTCTGGTCGAGCGCGGTCACGGTCCCGGGCGAGGCCGATGGGGTGCCGCCCGTGCCGCCGGCGTTGCCGACGCCGGTGACCGCGTCGCCGACGGCCGCGTCGCCCGAGGTGTCGAGGTGTGCGGTGCTGAGGCCGGAGGCGTTGCTGAGCTTGAGCACGGCGATGTCGTCGGTGGCGTCGGTGCCGACGACGGTCGCGGTGTACTGAGCGCCGGTGGAGACGACGGTGACGCTGATGCTGGTCGCGTCCTCCACGACGTGGTTGTTGGTCAGGATCTCGCCGTCGGAGGTCAGCACCAGGCCGGTGCCGGCGCTCTCCGCCTGAGCGTAGGTGAGTTGGGACGTGATGTCGACGACGCCGACCTGCTCGGCGGCGGTGGCGCTCGCGAGGACGGAGGAGCCGGCGGAGGACGACGAGCCCGAGGAAGACCCCGAACCCGAGCCGCCGTAGCCTCCGCTGCTCCCGTAGCCGTACCCGTACCCTCCCGAGCCGAACCCGTTGCGGCTCAGCGTGTTGTGGACGCTGCTGGAGGCGGAGGCGGTCGTGGAGGCAGACCCGGCGTAGGCCAGCGCCCCGAGCCCAAACGCTGATCCCACGGCGACGGTCGCGGCGACCGCGGTGCACACCACGACCACGGGCCGGCGTCGGCTCCGCGGCGCCCGCTCCGGTACGGCAGCGGTGGGCTGCGCCGCACCCTGCTCTGCTGCTACGGAGGGAACTCCCTCGACCTCGTCCATGGCTGTGGTCCTCTCGACTTCAGGCTCGATGTCGACAGCACACCGCATCCGCGTGGGAGGCGATGATGCACAGGTTTTGACGACGCCGGGAGAAGACTAGAGATTCCTATGAATCGGGTTACGGCGGGGTCACGCCACCCCGGTGACCCGCCCCCGCTCGACCACGTACCCCACCGCCACAGCACCCGCGATGCACAGCATGATCGGCGCCAGCATGTCCGGGCCTTGGTTGGTGAACTCCATCACGAGGAGCAGCGCGGTCAGCGGCGCCCGCATCGTCACTGCGAGGAACGCGGCCGCGCCGAGCAGGGCGAACGCGGCGAGCGGCTCGCCGGGCCAGAGCAGTTCCCACACGGCGCCGAGCGTCAGACCGAGGCCCGCGCCGATCGCGAACGACGGGGTCAGGGTGCCGCCGGCGGCGCCCGCGCCGATGGTGCCGACCGTCGCGGCGGTCTTGACCACGGTCGTCAGCAGGATGATCAGCACCGGCAGGGTCGCGGACAGCGCGAGCTGGCCGAGCGAGCGGCCGTTGCCGAGGATCGCGGGCAACCAGAGCGACACCACGCCGACGGCGGCGAACACCAGCGGCATCACGATGAGGATGCCCCACGACTTCGGGCGGTGGTTCTGGGCGAAGCGGGTCAGCCGCACAAAGCCGACGGCAGCGAAGCCGATGATCGGGCCCGCCAGGATCGCCCACACCACGATCTGCGGGCGCAGCGGGATCTGGTGCACGAGGTACAGCGGGTTGGCCGGCACCACCAGCCGGGCGACGAGCGCGGCGATCGCCGAGGTGGCGAGGGCGGGCAGCACCGTCGCGAAGCTGATCTCCGCCAGGAGGATCTCGACGGCGAACACCGCGCCGCCGAACGGGACGTTGTAGACGGCGGCGAGGCCTGCGCCGGCGCCGCACGCGACCAGGATGCGGCGCTCGCGCGCGCTCACTCCGGCCCGCTCGGTCAGCCACGACGCCCACCAGGCCGCGATCTCGCGCGGGGCGACCTCGCGGCCGATGGAGGCGCCGAGGCCCACGATGATCACCTGGAGGGCGGCGTTGAGGAGCGTGACGACGGCGGGCATCCTGCGGCCGCCGACCGCGGCCTCCACCGACACGATGGCGTGCACGGGGCTCCGGCGTCCCCAGCGGCGCAGGAAGAACCAGCCGACACCGCCGAGGACGCCGGCGAGGACCAGCGCGACGACGCGGCTCACCGGCGGGGCGTCGAGCAGCCCCTCCAGGAAGGTGCCCTCCGAGTAGCCGAACGCCAGGTGCTGGATGGTGTGCAGGCCGAGGTAGACCAGCCCGCCGCCCACCCCGGCGCCGACTCCCACGAGCGCGGTGACGACGACGAGCCTGGTCAGCCAGGCGGGCGTCGCGCCCGCGGGAACGCGTCGGGAGGTGGCCACGCTCCCAGGCTACTGCCAGCCGCGTCGCGTCCCGGTTATGCCGCTCACGGGGCCGCGAGCGCTCCGACGGTGAGGAGGTTGACCGTCGTGGTCGTGCACGCCGTGTAGCTGCCGGCCTTCACGAACAGCGAGTCGGTCGCCCCTGGCGGGTAGACGCGGAAGCCATCGGCCGGCTTCGGCTTGCAGTCCGCGTCGGAGTAGTTGAGAGCCTGGGTGATCTTGAGCGGCGCCTGCGCGGTGCCGCCCGGCTGCAGGACGACCGTGTCGTGCGGGGTGCTGCGGTCGAACTGGGCCGGGTTGCCGAGCTGGGTGCCGTTGCCGTCCCCCACGAACGAGACGCCGGGCCAGCCCTGCAGCGAGCACTGCGACGAGCCGGTGTTGGTGAGGACGAGGGTGACCTCCACACTGCCCGCGGCGCCGCCTCCCCCCTGGCCGATGCTCCCCGAGAGGTTCGAGGTGGCGCACTGGCCCTGGACCGGCTGGGAGGTGCTGGTCGCGGTCGGGCGCGGCGAGCCGGAGCCCGTGCCGGACGTCGAGTCCGACGCGGCGGGGGAAGAGGACTGACTCGCGCCTGAGGAGCAGCCGGCGAGGCCGCAGGCGAACGCCGCGGCGAGCGCGAGGGCGAGGGCGGGCCTGGCGATGACGGAGGCGCGAGTCGAGACGGACATGGACTATTTTCAGCACGCCGGGGCGTTGCGGGCGCAAGGACTCGCCGCCCCGTTCCGAGTCGCACTGGCAGTATGAGGGCATGAGAGCGCTCGGGACCTGGCTGGCACGCTACTGGGCGCTCGTCGTCCCCGTCATCGGGGTGGTCGTGCTGGTGGCCTTCTGGACGGTGGAGCTCGAGCCGGTGGCCGTCGGGCTGATCGCCGTCGTGCTGGCCGGGACGGTGCTGGCCGCCGTGCAGCACGCGGAGGTCGTCGCGCACCGCGTCGGTGAGCCGTTCGGGTCGCTCGTGCTCGCCGTGGCCGTGACGGTCATCGAGGTGGCGCTGATCGTGACGCTGATGACCACGGGCAAGGACACCGCGACGCTCGCCCGGGACACCGTGTTCTCCGCGGTGATGATCACCATGAACGGCATCGTCGGGCTCAGCCTCCTGCTCAGCGCCAGCCGCAAGGAGACCACCACCTTCAACGCGCAGGGCAGCGGCGCCGCGCTCGGCACCGTGGCGGCGATGGCGACGCTCACGATGGTACTGCCGACGTTCACGGTGGCCACGCCCGGCCCGGAGTTCTCGCCCGGACAGCTCATGTTCGCCGCGATCGCGTCGGTCGCGCTGTACGGGATGTTCGTCTTCACGCAGACGTTCGCGCACCGCGACTTCTTCCTCCCGGTCTCCCCCAAGGGAACGCCGCTCACCGAGGACAGCCACGCCGACGCGCCGACGACCCGCACCGCGCTGATCAGCGTCGGCCTCCTGCTCGTCGCTCTCGTCGCGGTCGTCGGGCTGGCGAAGCTGGAGTCCACCCCGATCGAGCGCGCGGTGACCGGGATCGGCCTCCCGCAGTCGTTCGTCGGCGTGATCATCGCGCTGCTGGTGCTGCTCCCGGAGGGCATCGCCGCGTCGAAGGCCGCCCGCCTCAACCGGATGCAGACCAGCCTCAACCTGGCGCTCGGCTCGGCGATCGCGAGCATCGGGCTCACCATCCCGGCGATCGCGATCGCGTCGATCTGGCTGCCGGGGCCGCTGCACCTGGGGCTCGGGTCGAGTCAGATCGTGCTGCTGATGCTGACGGTGGTCATCAGCATCCTGACGATCATGCCGGGGCAGGCGGCGCGCATCAAGGGCGGCATCCACCTGATCGTCTTCGCGGCGTTCATCTTCCTGTCGATCGTGCCCTGACCGGGCGGTCACTCACCGAGCGGCGCTGACCGCCGCGTCGCCCACCGCTGCGTCCCAGAGCGTCTCGGCGGCGAGCCGTGCCGCGAGGGGCGTTCCCCCGCACAGCGCCGCGCTCGCGGAGGCGCCGTCGAACAGGAGCGTGAGCTGCACGGCGAGCACGTGCGCCGACGCGGCTCCTGCGGCCTCGGCCTGCCGCTGGAAGTACGCGGTCAGCTCCCCCTTGAAGTGCTGCGCCACCTGGGCGGCGGGATGCTCCCGGTCGCGCAGCTCGGTGGCGACGTTGACGAACGGGCAGCCGAAGTAGTCGCCGGCCTCCGCGGCGCGATGGAGGGCGTCGTAGACGTGCAGGACCCGCTCGCGCGGGGTGCGCCCGTCGTCGCCGTCGCTGAAGTAGCCCGCGACCACGCGCGGGCCGTACTCCGTCAGCATGTCGGCGACGATCGCGTCTTTGCTCTCGAAGTGCTGGTAGATGGAGCGCTTGGAGACCTGTGCCTCCTGCGCGAGCCGGTCGACGCCGACCGCGTGCACGCCTTCGCGGATGAAGAGCCGGGCTGCGGCGTCCAGCACGCGCTCCCGGGGCTTCGGGCGGGCGGGGGTCGTCGTGGTCATGGGTCGATTCTAGAGGCCGGATTGCGCAAAGTAAACCGATCTGTGTACATTGTCGGAAACTGATCGGTTTACTTTTGGAGGATTCACATGACCGACATCACCGGACGCGTCGCACTCGTCACCGGAGCCAACCGCGGACTGGGCGCGGCGTTCGTCGCCGAGCTCCTGGAGCGGGGAGCATCGAAGGTCTACGCGGCCGCCCGCCGCCCCGAGTCGGTCGCCGTCACCGACCCGCGCGTCGTCCCGCTGGAGCTCGACGTGACCGACGCCGAGAGCATCCGCCGCGCCGCAGAGACCGCCACGGACGTCACCGTGCTCGTCAACAACGCGGGCATCGGCGTGAACCAGTCGCTCGTGAGCGGCGACCTGGCCGACATCCACCGCGAGTTCGACACCAACTTCTGGGGTCCGGTGCTAGTTACCCGCGCCTTCGCCCCCATCCTCGCCGGGAACGGCGGCGGCGCGATCGTGAACATGCACTCGGCGCTGAGCTGGTACGCCATCGGCTCCTACAGCGCGGGCAAGGCCGCGCTCTGGTCGGCGAGCAACTCTGCCCGCGTCGAGCTGGCCCCGCAGGGCATCCAGGTCGTCGGCGTGCACGTCGGCTACGTCGACACCGAGATGGCGGCACACGCGGACGGCTACAAGGTGCCGCCGGCGCAGGTCGTCGCCGAGGCGCTCGACGCCGTGGCGGCGGGAGACGCGGAGGCGATCGTCGGGGAGACGGCACAGCAGGTGAAGGCGGTCCTCCACCAGGACGTGCGCGTCCTCTACCCCCAGCTCGCCAGGTAGGAGTCGGAGGCGAAGCCGCGCGGCCGGATGCCCCACTGCGCGGACCAGGTCTCGCCGGGCTCCACCCAGCGCAGGCCCTGGCCGGTGTTGAGCGCGTTCGCCGGGGCCGTCATGGGCTCCAAGGCGAGCGCGACCTCACCGGCTTCCTTCGTCGCGAACGCCCGGTGGGTGAACACCTGGACGTACCCGAACGACGCGTCGCCCCAGAGCGTGACCGTGCGGCCGTCCGCCGCGGCGAGCACATGCTCGGCCGGCTGCCGGAGGTCGCCGAAGCCGTCGTTGAGATCGAGGTCGGCCACGACGCCGCCCGCGGAGAGGTCGTAGGCCGTGCCTGCGACCGGGGTCTCGCCGGTGACGTTCAGCCGGTCGTCGGTCTCGAACCGGGTGCCGGCGTGGACGGTCAGCGTGAGCTGGGTCGCCGGCACGTCGCCGATGCGCAGGTACGGGTGCGCGCCGATGGCGACGGGCGCGCTCCGCTCGCTCTGGTTCGTCACGGTGTGGGTGACGGTCAGGCCCTCCGTGTCGAGCTCGTGCGTGACCGTGGTGTCGAGGATGAACGGGTAGCCGGCCTCCGGGTAGATCGTCGCCGCCTGGGTGACGGCGGAGTCGGAGCGTTCGACCAGCGTGTAGGGGCGGTAGCGGAGCAGGCCGTGCGACGCATTGCCGAGCGCCGGCTCGGTGAGGGCGAGTCGCTGGGGCACGCCATCCAGCTCCCAGACGCCGTCCTTCACCCGGTTCGGCCACGGCATGAGCACAATGCCGTCGGCGGAGGGCGGTGTCGAGCCCTCCGGGAAGGGTTCGAGGATGTCCACTCCCCCGTACCGCAGAGTGCGGAGGCCGGCCGCGACCTGGGTGACCGTGGCGGTCAGGTCGCCGAACTCGAGGTCGTACTGTTCTCCCGTCGGTGCGCGCATGGGGACAGCGTATTCCTAGGCGATGGTCACGGGCAGGCCTGCGGCCCGCAGGGCGCGGACCGCGTCCGGGTCGGCGGACTCGCCGGTGAGGAGGCCCGCCACGTCCGCCAGCGCGGCGATGCGCCCGACGTGCGTGCGGCCGAGCTTGGAGCCGTCCGCGACGACCAGCGCGCGGCCGGACGACGCCACCATGACGCGCTTGAGGTCGGCCTCCGGGAGGTTCACGTTCGTGATGCCGCCGGCGGGGTCGACGCCCGTGCAGCCGATGAAGGCCAGATCGGCGTGCACCCGCTCCAGGAGCACGGCGGCCAGCGGCTCGACCAGGGAGTGCTGCAGCGGGCGCAGCGTGCCTCCGGTGACGACCACCTGGAAACGCGGGATGGCGCGCTCCAGTTCGAGGGCGATGGTGAGGCCGTTGGTGATGACGGTCACGTCCTCCAGGTCGTCGCGGTCGGCGAGGGACCGCGCGATGGCGGCGGTGGTGGTGCCGACGTCGAGCAGGACACTGCTGCCGGACTCGACGAGCGCCGCCGCGGCCACGCCGATGCGCCGCTTCTCCTCGGCGGACGACTCCAGCGCCTCCTCGAAGCTCGCCTCGCGGGTGCCCGCGCCGCGCAGCACGGCCCCGCCGTGGACGCGGCGGATGCTCTGCTGGGCGTCGAGCGCGTCGAGGTCGGTGCGCACGGTGACGTCCGAGACCTGGAACGCCTCGCTCAGTTCGGCGACGCGCACGAACCCGGTCCGGCCGATGAGGTCGAGCATCCTCTCGCGACGGAGGGCGGCGGGCAGCGGTTCGCTCATACCGGCAATGCTCCAGCGCTTGCGTTTACTTGTCAATCCGCAAGTCAATCGCTACATTTGCTTTCGGAAACGAAAGGTAAGCATGGCTGCCATCACGAAGCGCCCGCACCGCCTGTCCGACGGTCGCGACCTCATCTACTACGACGACCCGGACTCCGCGCTCGCCCCGGAGCGTGCGCCCGACCTCCGCGAGCCCGCGCCGCGCCCGGCCAAGGCCACCATGCGCCAGGATCCGCTGACGGGTGAGTGGGTGTCGATCGCCGCCGCCCGGCAGAATCGGGTCATGCTCCCGCCGGCCGAGCTCGACCCGCTGGCGCCGGCCACGCCGGGCAACCCGTCCGAGATCCCGAGCGTGTACGACGTCGCGGTCTTCGAGAACAAGTCGCCGTCGTTCGGCCCCCTGCTGGAGGACCCGGACCAGCCTGCCTCGCTGGAGGACCTGACGACGGTCGGCCTGGAGCGCACCCGCACCTCCGTCGGCCGCTGCGAGGTCGTGTGCTTCAGCCCGGCGACGACCGGCTCGTTCGGGAGCCTGACGCCGACGCGTGCGCGCACGGTCATCGAGGCGTGGGCCGACCGCACCGCCGCGCTCTCCGCCCTCCCGAACGTGCGCCAGGTGTTCCCGTTCGAGAACCGCGGGGAGGCCATCGGCGTCACCCTGCACCACCCGCACGGACAGATCTACGCCTACCCGTACATCACCCCGCGCACCAGCTCGCTCATCCGGTCGCTGGAGAGCTACGGCCCGACGCTGTTCGCGGACATCCTGGAGCGCGAGCGCGCGTCCGAGCGGGTCATTCTCGCCGGTGAGCACTGGACGGCGTTCGTGCCGTTCGCGGCGCGCTGGCCCATCGAGATCCACGTGCTGCCGCACCGCCACATCCCCGACCTCGCCGCCACCTCGGACGCCGAACGCGACGAGCTCGCCACCCTCTACCTGCGCGTGCTGCGCGGCGTCGACGCGCTCTACGAATCCCCCACGCCGTACATCGCGGCGTGGCACCAGGCGCCCGTGGGCGCACACCGCGACGACATCCGGCTCATGCTCCAGCTCACCTCCCCTCGCCGCGGCGCGGATAAGCTGAAGTTCCTGGCCGGTTCCGAGTCCGCGATGGGCGCGTGGATCGGCGACATCCCGCCCGAGCAGGCCGCGGCCGCGCTCCGGGAGGCCGTCGCCCGCGCCGACCGGGACGACCCGGTGGGCGAGCTGCCCGCCGGAATCTCGGGGCTGGTGACCATGCCCGCCCCCGACCCCGCCTCCGCCCCCGAAGGAAAGATCCCCGCATGACCGACCTGCGCACCGGCGTCCGCGACGACTTCGTCTCGATCTTCGGCCGCGAGCCCGACGGCGTCTGGTCGAGCCCCGGCCGGGTCAACCTCATCGGCGAGCACACCGACTACAACCTCGGCTTCGTGCTTCCGTTCGCGATCAACCGGCGCACCGTCGCCGCGCTGGGGCTGCGCGACGACCGCACCGTCCGGGTCGGGAGCACCTTCGCCGACGAGCTGGTGGAGATCGACCTCGACCGGCTCTCGCCCGAGGCGCTCGACGGCTGGTCGGCCTACCCGCTCGGCGTGGCCTGGGCGCTCGGCGAGTTCGGCGCCGACCTCGCCGCCGTGCCGGGCTTCGACCTCCTGATCGACTCCAACGTCCCGGTCGGGGCCGGGCTGTCGTCGTCCGCGGCGATCGAGGGCGCGACCGCGCTCGCGCTCAACGACGTGTGGCGGCTCGGGCTCGACCGGCAGACGCTCGCCCGGGTCGGGCAGCGCAGCGAGAACATCGTCGTCGGCGCGCCGACCGGCATCATGGACCAGTCCGCGTCACTGCTCGGGCAGCGGGACGCCGCCGTGTTCCTCGACTGCCGGTCGCTGGAGTCGCAGATCGTGCCGCTCGGACTCGAGGAGGCCGGCCTCGTCATCCTGATCGTGGACACCGGCGTCACCCACGCGCACGCGACCGGCGGCTACGCCGAGCGGCGGGCGTCGTGCGAGGCCGGAGCCGCGGCGCTCGGCGTCGCGTCGCTGCGCGAACTGAGCGTGGACGACCTCCCGCGCGCCCGCGGGCTCCTGGACGACGTGACCTTCCGCCGCGTGCGGCACGTCGTGACCGAGGACCAGCGGGTCCTCGACACCGTCCGCCTCCTCCGCGAGAGCGGTCCCGCCGCGATCGGCGAGCTGCTCGACGCCTCCCACGCCTCCATGCGCGACGACTTCGAGATCTCCGTCCCGGAACTCGACCTCGCGGTCGAGACGGCCCAGGCCAACGGCGCGATCGGCGCGCGGATGACCGGCGGCGGCTTCGGCGGCTCGGCGCTCGCACTGGTGCCGGTCGACGCGCTCAGCCGCGTGCAGGTCGCCCTCGACGGGGCCTTCGCCGAGCACGGCTTCGGCCAGCCGGAGCTGTTCACGGTGAACGCGTCGGAGGGCTCCCGCCGGGAGAGCTGAGCGCGTTCATCCCCCGGCCACGTCCGTTCGCCAGAATAGGACGATGACCGCACCGGAGATCACCTGGCTGAGTGCTGACACCGTCCAGCTCCGCCAGCCGAAGTCGTCGCACTGGGAGGCGCCGTTCCTGTTCCTGCTCTTCGGGCGGGAACGCTCCCTGCTCATCGACACCGGGGCGACGACCGACGAACGGGTGTTCCCGCTCCGGGCGACGGTGGACGCGCTCACCGAGGACTGGCTGCGCCGCACTCCCGCCGTCTTCACGCGGCCGTATCCGCTCGTCGTCGCGCACAGTCACGCGCACGGGGACCACATCGCGGGCGACCCGCTGCTGGCCGGGCGGCCGGGGACGACGTTGGTCGGGACCACGCCCGCGCAGGTGATCGCGTTCTTCGGCTTCCGGTCCTGGCCGGACGAGACGGTGGAGTTCTCGCTCGGGCGGCGCACCATCGATGTCATCGGCGGCCCGGGGCACGAGCCCTCGGCGGTGGCGTTCTTCGACCGTGAGACGGGCATCCTGTTCACCGGCGACACCGTGCTTCCCGGCCACCTCTACGTGCGCGACCGGGCGCAGTACCGGGCGACGATCGAGCGGCTGATCCGCTTCCGGGACGCCCCCACGGCGCCGGTGCGCGAACTGCGCGGCGCGCACGTCGAGATGTCGGATACCCCCGGCGTGATCTACCCGCCCGGGACCGTCGACCAGCCGCACGAGCTGCCGCTCGCGCTCCCGCCGCGCATCCTCGACCGGGTGCTGTCGGCGCTGGACGACGCCGGCGACGCGCCCGACGCCCGGATCGTGCGCCGACGGTTCGTGCTCGTCGACGAGTGACGCCGCGCCTTCGGTCGTCGCGGCCCCGTAAGGTGTGGGCATGACCATCATCACGCTCACCGACGGCTCCACCCCCGAGGTCGCGGACGACGCCTTCGTGGCGGCCGGCGCCGTCCTCGCCGGGCGGGTGCGGCTGCTCGCCGGCTCCAGCGTCTGGTACAACGCGGTGCTGCGGGCGGAGGCGGAGGACATCGTCCTCGGCGAGCGCAGCAACCTCCAGGACAACGTGTCCTGCCACGTCGACCACGGCTACCCGCTGACCATCGGCGCGGATGTGTCGGTCGGCCACAACGCGGTGCTGCACGGCTGCACGATCGAGGACGGGGTGCTCGTCGGGATGCACGCGACGGTGCTGAACGGCGCGGTCGTGGGCGCGGGCTCGCTGCTCGCGGCCGGGACGGTCGTCCTCGAAGGCGCCGTCATCCCACCCGGCTCACTCGTCGCCGGCGTCCCCGGCAAGGTGCGCCGCGAGCTCACCGACGAGGAGCGCGCCGGCATCCTCCGCAACGCCGCCGCCTACCTCACCCACGTCACCGAGCACCCCGCCCGCTGACACGCCCAGCCATCGCTTCCTCACTTTCTCTCCCCTGAACCCGGCGTGTCGCGGGAGGGAGTGAGGAACCGATTGCTGGGGTCAGGAGGTGGGCTCGACGGGGCCGGGCTCGCCGCCCGTGATGCGGACGAGTTCGGCGAACGTCGTCGGGAAGACCGTGTGCGCGTGGCCGGCGGCGGCCCACACCTCGGGGTAGCCGGCGAGCGCGACGTCCACGACGGTGCGGAGGCGTTCCGGGTGGCCGAGCGGGGCGACGCCGCCGATGGTCTGGCCGGTCGCCGCCTTCACGGTCTCCGGGTCCGCGCGGCGGATGCGGCCGCCGAGCCGCTCGCCGAGGAAGGCCGTGTCGACGCGGTGCGCGCCGGAGGTCATCACCAGCAGCGGCTCGCCGTCGATCGTGAAGACCAGGGAGTTGGCGATCGCGCCGACCTCCACGCCCAGCTCCGCCGCGGCCGAGACCGCGGTCGGGGTCGCGGACTCGAACCAGCGCACGCGCGGCTCGATCCCGGCCTCCAGCAGGGCGGCCTCCACCCGCTCGACGGCCGGATGCGTGCGCTCGGCGTCGGTCATGCCAGCGCCCGCTCCGCGGACTCGACGACGTTCTGCAGAAGCAGCGCGCGCGTCATCGGGCCGACGCCGCCCGGGTTCGGCGAGACCCACGCGGCCACCTCGGCCACGTCGGCCGCGACGTCGCCGGCGACCTTGCTCTTGCCGGTCACCGGGTCCTCCACGCGGCTGACGCCCACGTCGAGCACGATCGCGCCCGGCTTCACGTTGTCGGCGGTGACCAGGCCGGCGACACCGGCGGCGGCGACGATCACGTCGGCGCTGCGCAGGATGCCGTCGAGGTCGACCGTACCGGTGTGGGTGAGGGTCACCGTGGCGTTGTACTCGCGGCGGGTGAGCAGCGAGCCGATCGCGCGGCCCACGGTCACCCCGCGGCCGACGACCACGACGTGCTTGCCGTTCAGCTCGATCCCGTGCCGCAGCATCAGCTCGATGACGCCGCGCGGCGTGCACGGCAGCGGGGTCGTGATCGGCCGGTTGACGTTCAGGACCAGGCGGCCCAGGTTCGTCGGGTGGAGGCCGTCGGCGTCCTTGGCGGGGTCGACCAGCTCCAGGATCGCGTCGGTGTCGATGTGCGACGGCAGCGGGAGCTGGACGATGAAGCCGGTGCAGTCCGGGTCGTCGTTCAGGTCCTCGATCACGGCCTCGAGCTCCGCCTGCGAGATGTCCGCGGGCAGGTCGCGGCGGATCGAGGCGATGCCCACCTCCGCGCAGTCGCGGTGCTTGCCCGCGACGTACCACTGCGAGCCCGGGTCGTCGCCGACCAGGATCGTGCCGAGGCCGGGCACGACGCCCTGCTCGCGCAGCGCCGTCACCCGCTCCTTCAGCTCTGCCTTGATCGCGCCGGCCGTAGCCTTGCCGTCCAGAATCTTCGCCGTCACGCGGCCCTCCACACTCGTTACGAACCGTCGAGTACGCGAAAAGTCCGCGTACTCGACGGTTTCTGGCTGATTATTCGCGTACTCGGCGGTTGCCTGCGAGGGGTTAGATCGAGGACGGGAGCTCGACGGGGAAGCCCTCCTGGCCGGAGGGGGTCAGGCCCGGGTAGAGCGGGAACGCGGCGGTGAGCGCGTCGACGCGGGCGCGGAGCGCCTTCGTGTCGGCGCCGGGACGCAGCGCGAGCGCGATGATGTCGGCCACCTCGGTGAACTCGGCGTCGCCGAAGCCGCGGGTCGCGAGCGCCGGCGTGCCGATCCGGAGGCCGGAGGTCACCATCGGCGGGCGCGGGTCGAACGGCACTGCGTTGCGGTTGACGGTGATGCCGACCTCGTGGAGGACGTCCTCCGCCTGCTGGCCGTCGAGCTCGGAGTGGCGCAGGTCGGCGAGCACGAGGTGCACGTCGGTGCCGCCGGTGAGCACGTCGACGCCGACGGCGCGCGAGTCGTCGGCGGTGAGGCGCTCGGCGAGGAGCTTGGCGCCGCGGATGGTGCGCTCCTGACGGTCCTTGAACTCCTCGGTCGCGGCGAGCTTGAACGCGGTCGCCTTCGCGGCGATCACGTGCATGAGCGGGCCGCCCTGCTGGCCGGGGAAGACGTTCGAGTTGAGCTTCTTGGCGAGCTCCATGTCGCGGCTGAGGATGAAGCCGGAGCGCGGGCCGCCGATGGTCTTGTGCACGGTCGAGCTGACCACGTCGGCGTAGGGCACCGGCGACGGGTGCAGCCCGGCGGCGACCAGGCCGGCGAAGTGCGCCATGTCCACCCAGAGCTTGGCGCCCACCTCGTCCGCGATCTCGCGGAACGCGGCGAAGTCGAGCTGGCGCGGGTAGGCCGACCAACCGGCGATGATGACCTGCGGCTTGTGCTCGATGGCCTTGTCGCGCACGACGTTCATGTCGACGCGGAAGGACTCGGGGTCGACGCCGTAGGCGACCGCGTTGTAGAGCTTGCCGGAGAAGTTGAGCTTCATGCCGTGGGTCAGGTGACCGCCGTGGGCGAGCTCCAGACCGAGGATGGTGTCGCCGGGGGTGGCGATCGCCGAGAGGACGGCCGCGTTCGCGGACGCGCCCGAGTGCGGCTGGACGTTGGCGTACTCGGCGCCGAACAGGCTCTTCGCGCGGTCGATCGCGAGCTGCTCGGCGATGTCGACGTACTCGCAGCCGCCGTAGTAGCGGCGGCCCGGGTAGCCTTCGGCGTACTTGTTCGTCAGCACGGAGCCGACGGCCTCGAGCACGGCGCGCGGGACGAAGTTCTCCGAGGCGATCATCTCGAGGTAGTCGCGCTGCCGGCCGAGCTCGAGCTGCAGCACCTCCGCGATCTCGGGATCGACCTCCGCCAGAGGGGCGGTGAAGGTGGAGGGAAGGGTGTCGGTCACAATCGGCTCCTTGAAAGCAGGGATGGACAATCGTCGTGCATCGACCCAGGCGCGCGGCCGAATCCATCCGTCCGTTCGAGGTAACCGTTGTCGCTCCCCGATGGTGACCATCTGAGCGCCAGTCGCGACGTGAGCAAGCATAGCAAAGGGGCGCCGAACCGGCCCGTGCTCATCTGCGGGAGGCCTTGCTGATTAGTTAGGACGCCTGCGATACTCGCACTTGGCCGTCCCGCGGGTGGGCAGCGTCGGCCGAATCCCGAGCATCCCCCAGACATCGTTGAGGAGCCCCCGTGGTCGTGCCTCGCCCCGCCCAGCTCGAGAGCACGGGCGACGCGCCCTTCACGCTCCTCCCGGGAGCCCGGATCATCGTCGCGGGCCCGGGCGCCGAGGCGGTCGGCCGGCTGCTGCGCTCCGAGCTCGCCGTGGATTGCCGGCGCGAGCTGGCCGTCGTCCACGAACCTCCCGCGTTCGGTGACATCGCCATCGTGATCGCGGACGACGAGGGGCCGGCCGGGCACCCGGCCGAGGGCTACACGCTGGAGGTCGCCGCCGAGGGCGTGCGGATCGGCGCCGCCACCGCCGCGGGCGCCTTCTGGGGCGTGCAGACGCTCCGCCAGCTCGTGCCGGCCGAGTGCGAAGGCGACCCGCTGACGGTCGAGGCGGTCCGGATCGGCGATCACCCGCGGTTCGCCTACCGGGGCGCCATGCTGGACGTCGCGCGGCACTTCTTCCCGGTCGCGGACGTCAAGCGGTTCATCGACGCGATCGTCCTGCTCAAGGTCAACCACCTCCACCTGCACCTCACCGACGACCAGGGCTGGCGCATCGAGATCGCCGGATGGCCGGAGCTGACGCGCGTCGGCGGGTCCACGGGCAGCGACGGCAGCGGAGGCGGCTTCTACACCGCGGACGACTACCGCGACCTGGTCGCCTACGCCGCGGAACGGCACGTGACGATCGTCCCGGAGATCGATATGCCGGGGCACACGAACGCTGCGCTCGCCTCCTACCCGGAGCTGAACCCGGACGGTATCGCGCCCGCGCTCTACACCGGGTCGGAGGTGGGCTTCAGCACCCTGCGCACCGGCGACCCGGTCACCGACGGCTTGGTGCGCGATGTGATCCACGAGGTCGCGGCCCTCACGCCCGGCCCGTACCTCCACATCGGCGGCGACGAGAGCCTCAGCACGCCGGAGGCGGACTTCCAGGCGTTCGTGCGCCGGGCGGCCGAGCTCGTCGCGGAGGCCGGCAAAGTCCCCGTCGGCTGGCACGAGATGGGCCGGGCAGCCGGGCTCCCCGAGGGGACGATCGGTCAGTACTGGTCGTTCCGCACGCCGCGCGACGACGCGGCCGAGGAGACGCTGGCGTTCGTCCGCGGCGGCGGAGCGGTGATCATGTCCCCGGCCGATGTGGCCTACCTCGACATCGTGTACGAGGAGGGCGACCCGGTCGGTCAGGACTGGGCCGACGGGCCGACGGACCTCCGCAGCGCCTACGAGTGGGACCCGGCGCGGATCGTGCCGGGACTGGGCGACGCGCACATCCTCGGCGTGGAGGCTCCCGTCTGGACGGAGACCATCGCGACGATCGAGGAGGTCGAGCGGATGGTGTTCCCCCGGCTCGCGGCCGTCGCCGAGATCGGCTGGTCCCCGGGGCCCCCGGACACGGCCGAGGTCGTCTCGACGCGCGACTTCGACGAGTTCGCGACCCGGGTCGGCCGGCTGGCCGAGCACTGGGACGCGTCGGGGACGTCGTATCGCCGGGTCGCCGAGGTTCCGTGGCCAGAGGACGCGACGCCCTGAGTCGCCAGAATGCTCGGCACAGAACGCGAAAGGAGCCGGTGACCCCGACGGGCCACCGGCTCCTCTCCTCCGGCGAGTGAGATTCTCACCGGGTCGCGATCATCACGCGGCAGCGGACTCCACGCTGCGACGGCGACGACGGACGACCAGCAGGACGACGCCCGCGCCGACCAGCAGCACGGCCGAGCCGGCGATGCCCGCGACCGCGATGTCCGAACCGGTCATCGCGAGGCCGCCGTTACCGCCCGCGTTACCGCCGCTGTTGCCCGCGCCCCCGCCGGCGCCGCCGTTGCCGTTGCCGTTGTCCGTCGGGGGAACGACCGGGTTCGCCACCGAGATGTCGAACGTGTCCCAAACCGTGCCGTCGGCGCGGAGGACCTCGAAGGTGTAGTTCGCGCCCGCCTGCGACGGGATGACGAAGGCGAACGAGTGCGAGCCGTCGGCCTGCGCCGTCGCGGTGAATGTGCCGACCGTCGGCGCGACCGGGGCAGTCCGGAAGGACGCGCGCGTCGCGGTGTGCCCGTTCACGCCGGTGAGCTGATGCGTCAGGGCCTCGCCCGCCAGGTAGGTGCTGGTCGGAGCGGTGTACGTGACCGTCTCGCCCGGGTCGACCGTGTACGTGTCGAGGACGCCGTGGAGCTCACCCGGCGGGTAGTCCGCGTGGGCTGCCGCCGCGGGGGCGAGCGCCAGCGCCAGGGCGACGAGGCCGCCGAACAGTTTCTTCTTCATGGGTTCTCCTTCGTAGGGGATGGGTGTCACTGGCCGACCGGAGCGGTTCGGTCAGCCACAGGTCCCGCGCTCGGCGTAGTGCTCGAACTCGGTGGCGGTGGGGGTCGCGACGACGCGGTCGACGGTCGGCGACCGGGTGGGCAGGGCGGTGAACTCGGCGACGACGACCGAGACGGCTCCCGGGGCGAGGTCGACCGAGACGACGGCCACCGGATGGCCGTCGATCATCCGCCAGAGGAGCGGGACCTCCGTGCCGTCGACCATCATCCGTTGCGGGCGGAGGCTGTCGGTCGCCGCGAACTGCACCATGGTGCGGATGTGCCCCGTTGGCAGATTCGGCACGCCGTACCCGATCACGACCCAGGGAAACGAAGCGATGTCCTGCGGCGCCGTGGAGACGAGGGTCGCGGTGGCCGTGACCGTCCGGCCACGCGTTCCCGCGCCCTTCGCCGGGCTCTTCTCCGCCGGGCCATTCGCCTTTGGGGCATGGCAGGTGGCCGTCATGGAGCCCTCGAGGTAGGCGTCCATCTTGCCCGCGGTCCCATCGGCCAGGAACACGCCGACCGGCGTCCCGTCGTCGGCGAGCTGGGCGAGCGGTCCGGCGAGCGGGCCGCCCGCGATCTCGCGCTGCAGCGCGCTGTCGGCGAACCAGATCGAGATCCTGCCCTGGTCCACTGCGGTGCCCAGTGCTTTCAGCACCGGGACGGTTCCGGTACCCGCGCCGAAGAGCTTGTCGAACATGACGCGGGTGAGTTCGCCGAAGAACACGTCCTGCGCGTCGCGGTCGGGGATCTCGAGGTAGACGTCCCTCAGCAGAACCGTCGATGCGTTCTCGCTGTTCAGCACGCGCCCGTCGACCGTGATCGGGCCGGTCGCCGCCAGCAGCAGGCCGATCGTCGCCGTGTCGATGGACACCACCCCGTCGAGCTCCTGCCCGAGCGCCGCGCGCCAGTGGGCGGCTGTGAGCTCGCCGCTGCGGACGAAGTCGGGCGTGAGGTTGACGTCCTGGACATACTCGCCGAGCTGGGGTCCGTACAGCCCCCGCTCCTGCGGGCTCACCTCGAGCCCCGCCCCTGCAGCGGGGTTGAGCTGGTCGGGGACGAGCTGCTCTCCCAGCTCGATGCGCCCGCCGTCGGCGGTGAGCTCCGAGAGGGCTCCCGCGATGCCGCCCGTGGTCCGCAGTTCGGCATTGTTATTGAACAGCAGCGCATAGTTCTTCGCGCCGCTCGCGCCGATCGCGTCCGGGAGCACGCGTGCAGCGACCGCGAGAGAGGAGACGGTCTTGTGGAGGCTGTCGACCAGGTCCTCCGCCTGCCGGACACCGGAGGCGAGGGGCGGCACGAGCGGGCCCGCTGAGGCCTCGCGCAGCGTCGTGCGCCCGCGTTCGAGCGCGCGTTCCGCCGAGCGGAGGCCTGCTGCGGTCGCCGCGACGGCCTTCGTGTCGACCGTGCGATCGGCGAGCGACACTGCGGTGTCCAACCGGGCGAGGTCGGCGACGACGGGCGTCAGTCCCCCGTCGACGGTCTCGTGGAGCGCCTCGACGGTGAGCCGGTAGGAGCGGAGGTTGGCCCCGGCGAACGGGAGGTACTCGGACGCTCGCCAGACGATGTCGCCCGTGAGTCCCGTGGCGTCGTCCAGGCGCTCGCCCACCGCGCGCAGCCGGTCGGCGCGGGAGGCGGCCGACACCGGGTCCGCCGCGACGGCGGCCACGGTCGCGCTCGCCTCCGCGCGCGCGGCCGAGACGTGGCCGTAGGAGAGGGCCGCCCTCACCCCCACCCAGGCGGCGCAGGCCACGAGGACGACGGCGACGGCGCAGAGCGAAAGGAGCACGACACGCGTGACGCGTGCGCGCTCGGCCGCTCTTGCACGGCGGCGCGATCGACCGCTCATAGACCCTGACTCCCTTTCGACATCGGGACCCATGCTGTCGTCGGTCGCGGGGCAAGCCATTGCCGATCCGCGGATTTACGTGCGGATGGGTCGATGTTCCGTGCAGTTTGAGAGACCTTACGTGGAGCGCCTTACATCTTGCGTATTACCGTAGAGCGCACTAGTCCACTCCCTGTCCCTTGGAGCCCGCCGATGATCGATCCCCGCGCCGCGGGCTCCGCTCCGCTCGGCGGCAGGGACCGAACGCTGACGCTCGTCCGCGACCTCCTGTTCTCCAGCGACGCCGACGTCGACCTCGTCGGTCCGCGCCTGAGCGGGCGTTCGACCCTGGTCGCCGAGGTGGCGGCAACCGCGGCCGACGCGCGCCGAACCGTCCTGCGGGTGAACGGGGTCCGGTCGCTGCGCGAGAGCCCGCTCGCCGCCCTTCACGCGGCGGGGATCGGCGTCCTGCCACCGCCCGAGCGCCGCACGGCGTCGGCTCTGCAGCAGGCGATCGACGCGCTCACCGCCGCCATCGTGTCCGGCCCGTCCGCGCTCCTGGTGGACGACGCCGACCTCCTCGACGAGGCGTCGACCGGGGCGATCGACGCCGCCTGCCGTGCGACGCGCACGCCGCTGCTGCGCACCCGCGCGCGCCTGGACGAAGGACCGTCGAAGGCGTACGTGGTGGAGCTCGAGCCGCTCGGCTACGAGGAGCTGCGGTCGGTCGTGGCCGACCGCCTCGGCGCCCCGATCGACGCGGGCGCGATGAGCCGCGTGTACGCGCTCTGCGGCGGCAATGTCGGTCTCGCGCTCGCCGTCGCAGAGCTCGCCGCGCTGGAGGGCCGGCTGGTCCGGGCCTCGGGCGCGTGGTGTGCGGCAGGCGAGCTGTGGAGCAGATCCCTCCGCGGCGCCCTCGAGGCGCAGCTCTCCGGGCTCGGGCCGGCCGAGCGCGTCGCGCTCGAGAGGATCGCCGCGACAGGCGCCTGCGATGTGGGATCGGTGCGCGGGCTGGTCGACCCCGCAGCCTTGGACGGGCTCGCCACAGCGGGCGTCGTTCGGATCGTGCCGCACGGCGGTCGCAGGCTCATCGTCCTCGATCCCCCGGTCCTCGCCGATCATCTCCGCGACAGTGCCCGGCTCGACGGCCCGCCGACCGACGCCGCCTTCGTGCAACTCGTGCACACGGCGGCCGACTCCCGCTGTGAGGAGGCGCGGCGGGCGTGGCGCGACGCACCCTCGCCGGGGTCGGCTCTCGCTCTCGCGCGCGCCCTGATGGCCGACACCGGGATGGCGCCGGGCTCGGCCGCGGAACTCGACCGCTTGCTGGCCGCCGCGGCCGGTCTGCCCGGGCCCCCGCTCGAAGTGGCGGAGCTCGCCGTGCTCCGCGCCCGCCGGTCGTTGGCCCGAGGTGACGGGCTCGCCAGGGCGGTCGCGGCGCTGAGGGCGGAGACCGCCGGCCTGGGCCCGCTCGCCCGGCTCGCGGACGCCGCCGCGGTGCTGCTCGCCGTCGAGGTCGGAGCCGACCCCGCCGTCCCCGACGAGCGCCTGCGCGACGACCGCGACCTCCCGCCTCCCGTGCGGTCACGACTGCTGGAGGCCGCCCGGGCCGTCGCCCTCCGCCGCGGGCGGTTCGAGGACGCCGCGCGCCTCCTGGACGAGCTCGCTGCCGTGCCCGGCGCGCCGGCGGCCGCCCACGAGTCGGCGGCGCACGCCTATGCGCTCCTCGGCTCCGGGCGGCACGCCGCCGCGGTCGCCTGGGCCGAACGCGGCGCAGCGGCGGCGCGCGACCGGCTCGACGCCGGAGCGCTCCGCGCCCACAGCGTCGCGCTCGGACTCTGCCACCTCCTCGCCGACCGCCCGGAGCACGCGGCCGAAACGCTCTCGACGGCGTCGGCGCTCGGCACGCCTCCCGTGCCCGGCGCCGCCGTGCAGGTCGCACTCCAGGTCCTTACCGCCGTCATCGCGGTGCGCCGGGGGGACACGGCGCTCGCCGAGCGCATCCGCGACGAACTCGCCGCCGGGCTGCCGGCCTCCTCGGACAGGCACCCGCCGTCGGCGGTCGGCACGGGCGTGCGCTGGATCGACGGTCAGCTCGCGGCGGGCAGGGGGCGGCCGGACGAGGCCGCCGGACTGCTCCGCCGCCTCTCCTCGACGCTGGCGGAGCACGGCGAGCTGCCGACGGCCGCCCTCGCTCTGCTGACGTCGCTCGAGCACGCGGTCGACGACGCCGGGCTGGAGGAGGCGCGCGCCCTCCTCGAACCTCAGCAGTCCGAGCTCCACGACGCGCACCTCGCCTTCCTGGCGGCGCGCGCCGAATCCGGGGACGTGGACAGGGGCGCCCTCGCGGAACGGCTCATCGCGACGGGGAGGGCGGGTCCGGCCGCCGCGCTTCGGCACCCGGCGGGCGACGGGACCGGCGGCGGGTTCTTCTCGACGCCGATCGCGCTGACGGATCGCGAGCGCGAGATCACGCGGCTGGTGGCCGCGGGCCTGAGCAACCCGGAGATCGCCTCCCGGCTCGTCCTCAGCGTCCGCACCGTCGAGAGCCACGTCAGCAGGGTGATGCGCAAGACCTCGGCGGCCAACCGCGGCGAGCTCGTGGCCCGTGCGCTCCGCCTCGCCCCGTGAGCGCGGTCAGGTCACGGATAGCCCAGGAACCACAACAGCACGAGCGCCACGGGTTGCAGCGCGATCCCGACCGCCAGCGTGACGGTGCGCGCGCGCCGGTTGCGGGTCAGCCCGGGCGCCCCGGCGAGGGGAGCCAGCGGCATGAGCAGCCGGAAGAGGCTCTGCTGCGGGAGGAAGACGGCGAAGAGGTAGAGCGCGTAGCTGGCCGCATAGGCCACCACCTCCGTGCCGAGAGCGCGGATGCCCGGACGGTTCAGCAGCCACACGTAGCCGGCGATCGCGGCCAGGACGAGGAGGGCGCCCGCGACACTCGCGTACCGCCAGGTGAAGAGGAACCACGGGGTCAGCGGGACGAACGCGACCCGGCCGATGAAGCCCGTCCACCAGGACAGTTCCGTCTCCACGTAGGCCCCCGGCGTCCCGGTGACGGTCGCCGCGATCAGCGGCCAGGCGAGCCCGGCCACGGCGGTCGCCGCACCGGCGACGACCATCGCGACGCGTTCCCGGGCGCCGAAGGGCTCGGTTCCGCGGCGCGCCCTCCACGCGCGGATCAGGAACACGATCCCGAGGGTGAGCGGAAGGGCGAGCTCCCCCGGCCGGGTGAACGCGGCCGCGACTCCGAACGGGATGACCAGCCAGTACCGCCGCGTCATGGTGGCCAGCAGCGCCGCGAACAGCAGCAGGAAGAACAGGCTCTCGGCGTACGCGATCTGCAGCACGAACGAGAGCGGGCCGAAGCAGAAGAAGACGGCCGCCCAGAGCCCGCTGACCGGGCCGACGCGCGATGCCACGAGCCGGAACAGCACCAGGGCGGCGCCCGCCCCGAAGAGCACCGCGATCAGCACCCCCGCCGCCGGGAAGCCGAGGCCGGTCGCCGCCATGAGCGCGCGCACGATCAGCGGGTACAGCGGCAGGAACGCCCACTCGTTCTGCTGCACGTCGCCGTCGGCGTCGACGGGCAGCGTCGCCGGGTAGCCGTGCTCGACGATGCGGCGGTAATAGGAGGCGTCCCACGTGCCGGCGAAGCCGAGGAAGGTCGGGTGCGCCTGCGGGCTGCCGCCCTCCCAGTGCAGCGCGCTCGTCACCAGGTAGAGCACGAGCAGGAGGAGCGTGGTCAGCACGCGGGAGGCGGCGTACACGCCGAGCACGCCGGCCCACCAGGGCATCTCCCAGCGGAAGAGCCGCACACGGGCGGACTCGGTCACGGGCCCGGCGGGATCCGCCGGGTGCAGCGAACTCGTGATACCGGCCGTCATCGTCTTCGATGCTACCCCGCCCCGATGCAGTGGTGCATCGGGTGCATCCGCCGCGTCATCGTCGGGTGAGCCGGGCTGCTTTCGCGTAGGTTTGTGAGGATGTCCGCGCACGTTATCCACTCCGCCCGCCTCGTCGGCGAGGGCCGCACCACCCACAACGCCTGGGTGCTGTTCGACGGCGAGGTCGTCGCCGCGACGGGCGTCGGAGACGACTGGCGCGCGACGGTCGCCGGCGACCCGTCCGCCGTCGTCACGGACGCCGACGGTGGCTGGCTGACGCCGGGCTTCATCGACCTCCACGGCCACGGCGGCGGCGGGGCGGCGTTCGACGACGGCGCGGACGCGATCCGTACGGCGATGGCGCTGCACCAGCGGCACGGCACGACGCGCTTCGTGGTCTCGCTGGTGACCGCGACGGTGCCCCAGCTCGCCGAGCGGGTGCGCGGGGTGGCGGCGCTGGCGGCGCACGACCCGCGCGTGCTCGGCTCGCACCTGGAGGGGCCGTTCCTCGACGTCGCCCACAAGGGTGCGCACGACCCGGCCCTGCTGCGGTCGGCGACACCCGCCGACATCGAGCTGCTGCTGGAGGCCGCGGGCGGCACCCTGCGCCAGATCACCCTCGCGCCCGAACTGCCCGGCGGCCTGGCCGCGTTGCGCGCCTTCGCCGCCGCCGGCGTCGCGGTCGCGGTCGGCCACACCGGAGCGGACTACGACCAGACCCGCGCCGCATTCGACGCGGGGGCCACGATCCTGACGCATGCCTTCAACGGCATGGACGGCATCCACCACCGCGCACCCGGCCCCGTGGCGGCCGCGACGCGCACGGCGGGGGTCACGGTCGAGGTCATCAACGACGGCATCCACGTGCACCCCGAGGTGGTCCGGATGGCGTTCGCCTCCGCCCCCGGGCGGGTCGCGCTGATCACCGATGCCATGGCGGCGGCGGGCGAGTCCGACGGCGACTATCTGCTCGGCTCCCTCCGCGTCCAGGTGCGCGATGGCGTCGCCCGCCTGGCCGAGGGCGGCGCGATCGCGGGCTCCACGCTGACCCAGGACGCCGCGCTGCGTCGCGCGGTGCAAGATGTCGGCGTGACGGTAGAGGAGGCCGTCCGCGCGCTCACCGAGACACCGGCCGCGGCGATCGGCCGCGGCAGCGACCTGGGCCGGCTCGCGCCGGGATACGCGGCCGACGCGGTGCTGCTCGACGACGACTTCCGGGTGCTGCAGGTGTGGACGGCGGGGGTGCCGGTCGCGCGGTGGGTGCCGTCGCGCGGTGAGTAACGCGGAATCGCCGCACCGGCGCGCCCGCTACCCTGGACGGATGGACTCCGCTCCCGCGACCTCCGCCAACCACTGGGTGCTGACCTTCAGCTGCGCCGACCGTCCCGGGATCGTCCACGCCGTCTCCGGCGCCATCGTCGCCGCGCGCGGGAACATCACCGAGAGCCAGCAGTTCGCGAGCACCGACACCGGGCGCTTCTTCATGCGCCTGCAGGTGGAGTCCGCCGCCGACCGCGCCGAGTTCGAGCGCGCGCTCGCGCCCGTGGTCGAACGGTTCGGGATGACGCACCGCGTCGACAACGTCGGCCGGCCGCTGCGGACGCTCGTGCTGGTCTCCACCGCCGCGCACTGCCTCAACGACCTGCTGTTCCGCCAGCGCGCCGGGCAGCTCCCGGTCGAGATCCCGCTCGTGCTGTCCAACCACGCCGCGCTCGGCGACCTCGCCGGCTTCTACGGCGTCCCGTTCGAGTCGCGTCCGGTCACGGACACCGAGTCGAAGGCCGCGTTCGAGGCCCGCGTGCTGGAGGCCGTCGAGGAGCACGATATCGAGCTGGTCGTGCTCGCGCGCTACATGCAGATCCTCTCCCCCGAGCTGTGCGAGAAGCTCGCCGGCCGGGCGATCAACATCCACCACTCCTTCCTGCCCGGATTCAAGGGCGCCAACCCGTACCGTCAGGCCCACGCCCGCGGCGTCAAGCTGATCGGCGCGACGGCGCACTTCGTCACCAGCGACCTGGACGAGGGCCCGATCATCGAGCAGAACGTCGTGCGCGTCGACCACACCCGCAGCGTCCCCGAGCTGGTCGCGATCGGCCAGGACGAGGAGTCGCGGACGCTGACGCAGGCGGTCAAGTGGTTCGCGGAGGACCGCGTGCTGCTCGACGGGGCCCGGACGATCATCTTCCGGTGAGCCGGGCCGGCAGGCGCTCAGCCACGACGGACCCGGATCGGTAGAATGGCGCGGTGACCACGCACGACCAGCAGACCCCGATCAAGGTCGGACCCAACGACATCCTCCGCTTCGTGCTGGAGCTGTTCGCCGTCGTCTCGCTGGGCATCTGGGGTTTCGCCGTGTGGCCGCTGCCGTGGAACATCGTCGTCGGCATCGGCGCCCCGGTGCTCGCGATCCTGCTGTGGGCGCTGTTCCGCTCCCCCAAGGCCGTGCTGCACGTCGACGCGTTCGTGAAGGCGATCGTGGAGCTCGTCGTGATGGGGTCCGCCGCCTTCGCCTGGTGGAGTCTGGGGCAGCCGATCGTCGCGCTGGTGTTCGCGGTCGTGGCGACCGTGAGCGGCGTGATCAACGGGCGGCGCGAGTTCGCATGACCGGCGTCGTCATCCATGACGCCCGCAAAGTGGATGCGAGCGGACGGGTCGACGAGTTCTGGCTGGTCGCCGACGGCGGCGTGATCGTCGCGACCGGCTCCGGCACGGGCTGGCACGAGGCGGCCCGCACCCCGGGCCGCGAGGTGGTCGACGCCGGCGGGCACTGGCTGACACCCGGCTTCATCGACCTGCACTGTCACGGCGGCGGCGGCCACCCGTACGACGACGGTCCGGAGGAGATGCTCGCGGCCCTCGCGACCCACCGCGCCCACGGGACCACGCGCGCGCTCGTCTCGCACGTCGCGAACCCGCTGGCGTCCCTGCGCGAGAGTCTGGGCGTGGTGGCGGAGCTGACGAAGGTCGAGCCGATGGTGCTCGGCTCGCACCTGGAGGGGCCGTTCCTGGCCCGCGAGCGGCGCGGCGCGCACGATGACGCCTTCCTCCGCGATCCGGGGCCCGAGATGGTGGAGGAGCTGATCGGCGCCGCCCGTGGAACCCTGCGCACCGCGACCATCGCACCCGAGCTGCCGAACGCGCTGGAGGCCATCGGCGTGCTCATCGAGGCCGGCGTCGTCGTCGGCATCGGGCACACCGCGGCCGACTACGAGCAGGCGAAGCTGGCCTTCGAGGTCGGGGCGCGTCTCCTGGTGCACGCGTTCAACGCGATGAACGGCATCCACCACCGCGCCCCCGGCCCCGTCATGGCGGCGATCGAGAACCCGGAGGTGACGCTCGAGCTCATCCTCGACGGCCTCCACGTGCACCCCTCGGTGGCGGGCCTGCTGTTCCGGGAGGCGCCGGGACGGGTCGCCCTGGTCACCGACGCCATGGCCGCCGCTGGCGCAACGGACGGCGACTACCGGCTGGGCGGCCTGAACGTCAGCGTCCGCGACGGGCTCGCTGTGCTCTCCGGAACCAGCACGATCGCCGGCTCGACCCTCACCCAGGACGCCGCCCTCCGCAACGCGATCACCCGGGTTGGGCTGGACCCGGTCACCGCGGTGACCGCGCTCACGGCGACCCCGGCGAAGGCGCTGGGCGAATCCCACCGCCTCGGCCGCCTGCGCGCCGGCTTCGCGGCGGATGCGGTGCTGCTCGACCACGACTGGCACGTCCGCCACGTCCTGGCCGACGGCCGCCTCCTGTAGCTCGGCGCCCCGCGCGCCGCTACAGCTTCTGCCAGGCGGGCTTGTGGTTATAGGCGTAGCGGTAGTAGTCGATGTTGCGCAGCTTGGAGGCCGCGGCCTCGTCGACGAGCACGGTCACGTGCGGGTGCAGTTGGATGGCCGAGCCCGGGTTGGAGGCCGACACCGGCCCCTCCACCGCGCCGGCCAGAGCCTCCGCCTTGCCCTCCCCGAACGCCAGCAGCATCAGGTGCCGCGCCCGCAGGATGGTCGACAGCCCCTGGGTGATGCAGTGCATGGGCACGTCGTCCTCGCTGGCGAAGAAGCGCGCGTTGTCCTTCCGGGTCTGCTCGGTCAGCGTCTTCACCCGCGTGACCGACGCGAACGACGAGCCGGGCTCGTTGAAGCCGATGTGACCGTCCGTCCCGATGCCGAGCAACTGCACGTCCACTCCACCGGACTCCGCGATCGCCTTCTCGTAGTCCGCCCCGGCGTGCTCGATCGTCGCGAGGGCACCGTTGGGCACGTGGATGAGCGACGGGGTGAGGCCGAGGGGTTCCACGACCTCCCGGGTGATCACCGCGCGGTACGACTCCGGGTGTCCGGCCGGGAGGCCGACGTACTCGTCCAGCGCGTATCCGCGCACGTGGGACACATCGGTGCCGGACGCGGCGATCCGCCGGGCCAGCGCCCGGTACACCGGCAGCGGAGTTGACCCGGTCGCGAGCCCCAGCACCGCGTCGGGCTTGGCTGCGATCAGCGCCTGGATGGACTCCGCCGCGAGCTCGCCCGCCGCGTCCTTGTCCGCCACCACCACGACTTCAGCCATCTGTTCCTCCAACGAGCGCCGCACCGAGGGCGGCAACGGGGGTTCCTTCGGGGACGAGGCGCACCCGCCGGGACAGCGCGAGCGACGCCAGGAACGGGGATTTCTCCGCCCAGCCGTCGAGCACCTCGTGGACGTCGCAGAGCAGCCGGTCCCCGAGGTGGCTGAGGCCGCCGCCGATCACCACGGTGTCGACGTCGACGGTCAGCACGAGGATCCGAACCGCTGCGGCGATGCCCTCCGCCAGCCTAGCTTTGATCGCGCGGGCCTCGAGGTCGCCGTCCGCCGCCGCCGCGAAGAGCGAGCGCGCCGGGAACGGGTCGTCGGTGCGCCACTGCCGGGCGATGCCGGAGCCGCTCGCGACCGTCTCCAGGCAGCCGCGCTGACCGCAGCCGCAGGGCGCGCCGGCGGGGTCGACCGGAATGTGCCCGATCTCGCCCGCGACGCCGCTGGCCCCGCGCCAGAGCCGGCCGTCCACGACGATCCCGGCGGCCATTCCGGTGCCGAGGTTCAGGTACGCCATCGTGCCGCCGAGGCCGAGGACGTGGAACGCGCCGAGCGCCGCGGCCTTCACGTCGTTCTCGATCCGCACCCCGACGCCCAGCCGGCCGGCCAGCTCGCCGCCGAGCGCGAGGCGCTCCACACCGAGGTTGACCGCGTGCGCGACGTGTCCGGAGGCGCTGTCCACCATCCCGGGGATACCGATGCCGATGGACGTGAATCCAGCGGCCGCCAGCCCGGTCAACTCTCCGATCCTGGCGACCGCGGCGACGGCGGTCTCCACGACCGCCGCGTGGCCGAAGCCCGTCACCAGCCGGATCCGCTGCGCGAGACCGCCCGCGTCGTCGACGGCGACGGCGTCGGTCTTGGTTCCTCCGATGTCGATGCCGAGCCTCACGAGGTGCGCTCCCCGTCGAGCAGCTCGATCAGCCCGTCGAGCAGCTCGATCAGCGCGCGCCCGACGAGCCGGGAGGCGCCGAACGTCGCGATGTCCGCATACCGGCGGTCGTCGCTCGGCCAGCCCATGTCCACCACGAGCACGCTGTCCCGCTCGGCGCGCAGCCGGTCGATCGCCGCTCGGGCGAAGGCGTGCCGGTGGTTGTCCTTGCCGACCACGAGCACCGGCGACTGCGCGGCGAGCGCGAGGTCGGGCCGGTCGCCCTCGGTGAGCACGAGCAGCGGGTTGGCCGCGAACGCCGACGCGGCGCCGTCCGCTCCGGCGGCGACCTCCGCGAACGGGCCCCACGGAGCCTCGCCGATCGCGATGTTCGCGACGGTGTCGACGCGCACGACCGAGTACCGGCCGTGCTGCGCCCGCAGCCAGGCGGCCGCGTGCTCGGAGATGTCGAACGCCTCCAGCGCGCGACGCACGTCCGCGGGATCGACGGCCCCGGCGCCGCCCGGCGCGGCGACCGCGTGTGCGGCGCCGTCCGCCCGGACGGCTTCGGCCAGCGCGAGCACGCGTCCGGCCGCCTCCGCGATCCGGGTCCCGGCCACACGCCCGTCCGCCACTGCCGTGACGATCGTGTCCTCGATCTCCGCGAGCTGCGCGTCGGTGTTCTCGGTGCCGATGCAGAGCAGGTCGCAGCCCGCCGCCAGCGCCAGCACAGCGGCCTCCGGGATGCCGCGCTCCCCGCTCGCGCCGTGCATGTCGAGTGCGTCGGTGACGACGACGCCGCCGAAGCCCAGCTCGCCGCGGAGCAGACCCTCCACGATGGTGCGGCTGAAGGTCGCCGGCAGGTCCGGATCGATGCGCGGCAGCAGGATGTGGGAGGTCATCACCGTGCGGGCGCCCGCGTCGATGACGGCGCGGAACGGCTGCAGCTCGCGTTCGCGCAGCTCCTCCGGCGTCAGGTCGACGACCGGGAGCTCCAGGTGCGAGTCGGCCGCCGTGTCGCCGTGCCCCGGGAAGTGCTTGGCACACGCCGCGACGCCGGCGGACTGGAGGCCGCGCGTCCACGCGGCGCCCTGCTCGGCCACCACAGCGGGCAGCGAGCCGAAGCTGCGCACCCCGATGACCGGGTTGTCCGCGTTGGAGTTGATGTCGACGTCCGGAGCGAAGTCGAGGTTCACCCCGGCCGCGCGCAGCTCCTCGCCGACCCGACGGGCGATGCCCTCGGTGTAGGCGACGTCGCCGAGGCGGCCGAGCACGGCGTTGCCGGGGTACGGCGATCCCGTCTCGTAGTAGAGCCGGGTGACGTCGCCGCCCTCCTCGTCGATCGCCACGATGGCGTCCGGGTTGGCGGCGTAGATCGCGTCCGTCAGCGCCCGGAGCTGGGCGACGGACTCCACGTTCTGACCGAACACGCACACCCCGCCGAGGCCGTTCCGCAGGCGCTCCTCCAGCCACGCCGGAAGCGTGGTCCCCACGAAGCCGGGGAGGAGGGTCGCCGCGATGCTGCGACGGAGGTCGGTGTCGGTCGGGCTGGCCTGGGTGACCGACATCCCGCTCACCCCTTGACCGCCCCGCTGACCAGCCCGCTGGTCATGCGTCCCTGGACGATGAGGAAGAAGACGATGACCGGCACCGCCACGAGCATGGAGGCCGCCATCACCTGTCCCCAGTCGGTCGCCCGCGAGGCGGACTGCTGGATGAAGCCGCGCAGCCACAGCGGGAGGGTCTGGCTGCTGTTGTCCTGCAGGATGACCAGCGCCACCGTGAACTCGTTCCAGGCCTGCAGGAAGGCGTAGACGCCCGAGGCCACGAGGCCCGGCGCCAGCAGCGGGAAGGTGATGCGCAGGAACGCCTGCGTGCGGCTCAGCCCGTCCACCATCGCCGCCTCCTCGAGGTCGGCGGGGATGCCGGCGACGAAGCCGCGCAGCATCCAGATCGTGAACGGCACGACGGCCGCGATGTAGATGATGCTGACGCCGATGACGGTGTTCAGGAGGCCGAGCGAGCCCATCAGCTTGTACTGCGCGATGAAGAGGCCCTCAGCGGGCAGCATCTGGATGAGCAGCACGGCGAGCACGAACGACGTGCGGCCCCGGAACTTGAATCGGCTGATGGCGAGCGCCGCGAGGAACGCGAAGGCCAGGCAGAACACCACCGTGACCAGCGCGATGACCACGCTCATCCCGAGCGCCGGGAAGAACGTCCCGCCGTTGATGACGGCCGTGAAGTTGTCGAGCGAGCCGCCGAACGGCAGCCAGGTCGGGGTGGTGCTCTGCAGCACGACGTTCGGCAGCAGCGAGGAGTTGAGCATCCAGTAGACCGGGAACACCCAGATCAGGCCGAGGACCACGGCGAGCGCGCCGAGGAGGATGCGACCGGGGCGGACCTTCTGCTTCAGCTTGCGGTCGCCGGCGACGGTGGTCATGACTGGTCCTCCTTGAGCAGGTGGCGGACGTAGAACCAGCTCAGGGCGATGGTCAGGATGAGGACGAACACCGAGACGGCGCTGGCCATCGCGAAGTCGCTCGACCCGACGCCGAGCTGGTAGATGTAGGTGCCGAGCAGGTTGGTCTCGCTGGCGATGGAGCCCTTGTCCTGCAGCAGCTTGATCTGGGTGAACACCCGCAGGTCCCAGATGATCTGGAGGAGCAGCACGATCCCGAGCACCGGACGGATCATCGGGAGGATGATGTACCGCAGCCGCTGGAAGCCTTTCGCGCCGTCCATCTGGGCGGCCTCCAGCACCTCGCCGGAGACCTGGGTCAGCCCGGCGTAGACCGAGAAGGCCACGAACGGCACGCTCATCCAGGTGACGATGATGCCGGCGACGAAGAAGAACGACAGCGGGTTCTGCAGCCAGTTGTGGTTCTGGAAGTCCAGGCCCCAGGAGGTCAGGACGTTGTTGATCACGCCGCGGCGCCAGTCGAACAGCCAGTTCCACACGGTCATGGCGGCGACCACGGGCATCGCCCAGGCGAGCAGGAGGGTGATCTGCAGGAAGATCCGCGGGAAGCGCGAGATGCCCGACATCAGCAGGGCGAGTCCGACTCCGATCACGACGGTGACGCCCGCGGTGACGAGGCAGAAGACCAGGGAGCGCCCGACCACGGTCCACATGTAGGGGTCGGAGAACAGCGTGACGTAGTTGCCGAACCAGACGAACGGCGCGGGCTGGCCGAACTGCTGGGCGAGCCCGAAGTGCTGCATCGAGGTGACGAGCTGCCAGACGATCGGGTAGCCGAGCGCCAGCAGCAGGATGAGGATGGCCGGCAGCAGCAGGGCGTAGGGCGTGAGTCGGCCTCGGCGCTTGCGCGGCGCGGACGGAGCGGTTGCGCTCGTGGTCGGCGGGGCGGTCACGGGTTCGCGGGTCGCGGTCACTGCGGTCCTCCTTCCGGGTGGTGTTGGGAAAAGTCTGTGCGTCGAGAAAATTCTGGGGGCAGGAGCGAGGGCGCGGAAGGGGTGGTGCTGCTTCCGCGCCCTCGCCTGCCGGTTGGTGCTAGGTGGAGCCGATCAGCCGTTCTTCACGTTGAGGAGGGCGTTGATCTTGGTGTCGTACTGCTGGGCGAGGCCCTTCAGGTCGGACGAGTCGCGGATCTTGGAGAAGAACTCCTCCATCACGTTGGCCGCCTCGACCGAAGCCCAGCCCGGCGCAGCCGGGGTCAGCTTGGAGTGGGAGGCCGACTCGATGAGCGCCTTCGCGAACTGGTCGTTGCCGAGCGAGGACATGTAGTCCGAGTTCGCCGGGCCCAGGCCGTTCTTGCCGAGCATCTCCTGGTACTGCTTGCTGAAGATGATCTTCAGCAGCGTCTTGGACAGGCCCGGGTTCTTGGACTTGGCCGAGATGCCGATGTTGGAGCCGCCGGCGAAGACCGGGGCCGGCTTGCCGTCGTTGCCCGGCAGCACGAAGGTGCCGAAGGTGTTGTCGTTCCAGGTGCGGACGGCCTTGCCGTTCTGCGTGGACAGGTCGCCGATCGACCAGTGCGCCCAGCCCGGAGCCATGATGGTGGCGGCGGCCAGCGAGGTGCTACCGGTCTTGTTGCCGTTGGCGTCCACCGTCTGGTCGGTGTCGTTCAGGTAGATGTACTGGTTCGAGTCCTTGGCGTCGTTCGGGGCCTTGGACGCGTTCTTGTAGATGTCCTGAAGCTGCTGGAGGCCCTTCAGCGCACCGGGCTGGTCCAGCGTGGCGACCCACTTGGAGCCTTCCTTCTTGGCGATGTCACCGCCGTTGGCGAAGATCCAGGAGATGCCGTCGCGCCAGTCCTGGCCGCCGAGGAAGAATCCGGAGAAGTTCGGGATCCCCTTCGGGTTCTTGGCCGTGATGTCGGCGACGGTGCTGTTGAACTGGTCGAGCGTGGTCGGCACCTGGGCGCCGGCCGCGCTGTAGACGTCCTTGCGGTAGAACATGTAGCGCGAGCCGAAGTAGTACGGCAGCGTGTAGTTCTTGCCGTCGACCTTGCCCGCGTCGACGAAGGACTGCAGCAGCTTGCTTCCGCCGAGCTCCTGGTACATGTCGGAGACGTCGAGGAACGCGCCGACGTTGGTGAAGGTCGGGGACTGGGTGTTGCCCATCTCCGTCACGTCCGGCGTGTTGTTCGCGTCGGGCAGCGACGTGGTGAGCTTGGTGACGATGTCTCCCCAGTCCTGCTGCTCGATCTTGAGCGTGGCTCCGGTCTCCTTGTTGAACTCGGTCTTCAGGTAGTTGCGCAGCGCGTCCGGGGTGTCGGAGCCGACGAGCCACAGGGTGACCGTCTTGCCCTTCCCATCGGTGCTCGGAGCCTGGGCTCCGCCAGAGGCGCATCCGGCGAGCACGAGAGCGGAAGCCGTAGCCACAGCGGCGAGGCCGACGAGCTTTCTCTTCATTGCTGTTCCCTTCATTCGTTCGGGCTTTCTTGGGTAGTCAGTGTCTGCGGTCGCAGCGCACTGTCGGTGCAGGGGTCGTAGATCGGGCGGTGCTGTGTCACGAGACCCCGAGTTGTCCGGAGAGGACGAGTACGGCCGCGCCGCGCAGGACGATGTCCTGCCCCTGCGTGGTCATCCGGACCGCGAGGTCGGCGTGGTTCTCCGCCATCGTCCGGTTCCGGAGTGTGAGGATGGTCGCCTCGGCGAGGGGGCCATCGAGAAGGTCGGTCGGGCCGCTCAGCACGAGCTCCGACAGGTTGAGGGCGCCGACGACGGGCGCCAGGGAGATGCCGAGCCGCTGGCCGGCCTCGCGGAGGACCGGGGTGGCGTCCCGCCCGGCGGCCTCGGCTTCCCGGATGCCGCGCCGGAGCTGCGGCACGCTGAGCCAGTGCTCGAGCACCTGCTCGCGGGTGTAGGTCGCGTCCAGGCCCAGGTCGGTGCCGACCATGACCTGGCCGATCTCGCCCGCGGCGAAGTGGCTGCCGTAGACGAGCGTTCCGGCGATGATGAGGCCCGCGCCGATGCCGTGGCCGACGCGGATCAGCATCATGTCGCCGGTCGCGCCGCCGTAGCTGTGCTCGGCGAGCACGGCCGCGTTGGCGTCGTTCGCGACGACGACCGGAAGGCCGGTCAGCGCGTGGAGGTCGTCCTGCAGCCGCACACCGCTCCAGCCGAGGTTGGCCGCGGTCAGGATGGTGCCGCTGAGGTCGACGACACCGGGCGAGCCGACGCCGATCCCGAGGATCGGGGCGGTCGCGGCGGCGACGAGCTGCGACACCAGCGCGCGCACTTTGGCGAGGGCCGCCTCTCCCGTCGCCGGCTGCCCGTCGCCGTCTTCGAGCGGCACCTCCGCCGAGGCGAGCAGTTCGCCGTCGAGGTCCATCACCGCGCCGCGGAAGCGGTCGTGGTCGCTGAGGTCGACGCCGACGATCTGGTGCGCAGTCCGGTTGATGTCGAGGAGGACGGCGGGCTTGCCCGGGCGGGCGGACTCCCGCTGCCCGAGCTCGACCACGAGTCCCTCCGCGAGGAGGTCGGCGACGAGGTCGGAGACCGTGACGCGGGTCAGTCCGGTGTCCCGGGCGAGGTCGGCCCGGCTGCGCTGCCCGAAGCGGTAGAGGGTCTGGAGCACCAGCGAGCGGTTGTGGCTGCGTGCGTGCTCCGGGAGGACCTTGGAGCGCGGACGGAGCGCCTTGCCGGGGCCGAGGCTTCCGGTGCTGCCGAGCACATCCGTCGTGGTCATGTTTGTTAGTAAAGCTTACGAACAAAAGAAACGCAAGCTTCGATTCCAAGTCGTTACCTTTCGTGGCGAATGCCGCCCTTCGCGACGCAAAGGGCGGCATCCGGTACGAAACGCGCGGGTCAGACCTTCACGACCGCCCAGTTCTGCAGGCGCGAGCTCGTGATGTCCGTGACGTCCTTCAGGTACAGGGCCTTCCGCGGGAAGTAGTCGTACGCAGTTCCGTTGCGGAAGTAGTTCGTGGTCCCGTTCGCGAGCTGGCCGTAGCCGGGGCGACCCCAGGTGACCACGCTCCCGTCCATCAGCAGGGCCATCGACGAGTTGTCGCCGAACGCGAGCTTGCTCACTCCGTCGAGCTGCTTGCCGTCCGCATACGTCGGGCTCACCGGTGCGTAGACGGTCCCTGTCGAGCCGTTCCCCAGAGCACGGTTGGACGGGCGGCCCCACGTGCGGACCGTCGTGTCCGCGAGCACGGCGCCGAGCTGGTATCGGTTGGCGGCGATGGACACCGCGCTGTCGATGCCGGAGACCCGCACCGGGAAGGCTGCGCGGCCCGTGCCGGTGCGCCCGTCGCCGAGCGAGTGGTACGCGCCGGTCCCCCACGTGAAGACGAGACCGGACTCGGCCAGCGCGACGCCGCCGTAGGTCTTGCCCGCGACCTGGATCCACTTCTCCGACGGGGGCAGCACCACCTGCACGGGCACGCCGCCTCCGGCAGCGTTCGTGGTGCCGTCCCCGCGAGCGCCGTACCCGCCGTAGCCCCAGGCCCAGACGGTGTTGTCGCCCCGGACCGCGTACATCGTGTTGTACCCGCCCGAGATCTGGATGACATCGTCGATGCGCACCTTGCTCGGAACGGACTGCTGCACGCCGCTGATGCGGCCGTCGCCGTTCAGGCCGTTACGGCCGTCGCCCCAGCTGAACACCTCGCCGGTCGCGGTCAGGACGGACGTGTTGAAGTAGGTGCCCTCGACCTGGACCGGACTCGCCGCTGCGACCTCGGCACCGAGCTCGAGGAGCACCGGGGTGCTGCGATTGAGCCTCCCCTGCGGCTCGAGCGCGTAGTAGGTGCCGCGCCCCCAGCCCCAGACCTGGTGGTCGCGGTCGACGATGAAGCCGCGGTCGCCGTGCGAGTGACCGAGGTGCTCGGTGGCGACGTGCGGAGCGAGAATGAGTGCCACGGGCAGGGTGGTGTTGGTTCTGACGACGCCGATGCCGGTCGCTCCCGGCGCGCCGTTGTAGCCCCAGCCCTGCAGGGCCAGCGGCTGGGAGATGCGCAGAATGGCCTCCGCCGTGGCCGTGTTGCTGTCCCGCGTGACGATCGCGGTGACCGCCAGCAGACCCGACGGGTGGCCGACGGTGACGACGGACGGCACCGCGAGCCCGGACGCGTCGGTCACGACCGTCTCCGTCAGAACGCCGCCCGCGAAGGTGGCAGACGGCTCGCTGCCGCCCCCGCCCGTGGTGGTGTCGTCCTCACCGGTCGACGTGTCGTCGTCCTCGAGGCCGTTCTCGTCGCCCGCGTCCGTCTCCTGCGGGCCGATGGTGAAGATGACCGTCGCACCGGCGGCCGGGAGGCCGTTCGAGGTGACCAGGAGCGCGACGCGGCCACTGGTGCTCTCGTCGTACGCGCCGTCCGGGACGGTCGAGTAGACGGGGCTCGTGAACTCCGCCGCGAGGGGCGGCCCGGAGGGCGCTGGGGACGTGGCCGCGGCGGGCGACGCGACGGACAGCGCGATCGCCGGGGCAACCCAGGCGGCGGTCTTCGCGACCGTCCGTCGTGAGATCCCTGACACCTCGGCGGGCGGGGTCGGGGAAGAGGGCAGCGCGTCGTTCGCGTGCGTGCCTTCGTCGTCGGTGGTGCGCTTGCGTGTAGTCATGGGCCCTCCAGCGATATCGATCGGAAAATATCTATGGTGATATTTCTACCGGATGAATCGCCGCGGTAACGTGCGAGAACCGCTCACACGGCACCCGGATCCGCGCGAGCTCGCGCGCCGAGCTGAATCAGGTGACGCCGGGGCTCACCTGCGAAATAACCCGCACGCCCGCGCGCTGCGGGCACGAAAAACCGCCCAGGCGCGAGACGATGCTCGCGGCCTGGGCGGTTCAGCGGACGCCGGGCACTCAGGCCATGCGCGCCTTCAGGTTCTCGCTGATCGCGTCGAGGAACTCCTCGGTGGTCAGGAACTTCTGCTCCGGGCCAACGAGGAGCGCGAGGTCCTTGGTCATCTTGCCCTCCTCGACCGTCTTCACCACGACATCCTCGAGGGTGTGGGTGAAGTCGATCAGCTCCTGGTTGCCGTCGAGCTTGCCGCGGTGCGCGAGGCCGCGCGTCCAGGCGAAGATCGAGGCGATCGGGTTGGTGGAGGTCGGCTTGCCCTGCTGGTACTGGCGGTAGTGGCGGGTGACCGTGCCGTGCGCGGCCTCCGCCTCGACGACCGAGCCGTCCGGGGTGGTCAGCACCGAGGTCATCAGGCCGAGAGAGCCGAAGCCCTGCGCGACGGTGTCGGACTGCACGTCGCCGTCGTAGTTCTTGCAGGCCCAGACGTAGCCGCCCTCCCACTTCAGGCTGGAGGCGACCATGTCGTCGATCAGGCGGTGCTCGTAGGTGAGGCCGGCCGCGTCGAACTTCTCCTTGTACTCGGTGTCGAAGACCTCCTGGAAGAGGTCCTTGAACCGGCCGTCGTAGGCCTTGAGGATGGTGTTCTTGGTCGACAGGTAGACCGGGTACTGACGGTCGAGGCCGTAGTTGAACGACGCGCGGGCGAAGTCGCGGATGGAGTCGTCCTGGTTGTACATGCCCATCGCGACGCCGGCGCCCGGGGCCTGGTAGATCTCGAAGGACTGCGCCTCGCCGCCGTCGGCCGGCTGGAAGCTCATGGTCAGCGTGCCAGGGCCGTCGAAGGTGAAGTCGGTGGCGCGGTACTGGTCGCCGAAGGCGTGACGGCCGATGACGATGGGCTTGTTCCAGCCCGGGACCAGCCGCGGGATGTTGGAGATGATGATCGGCTCGCGGAAGACGACCCCGCCGAGGATGTTGCGGATGGTGCCGTTCGGGCTCCGCCACATCTTCTTGAGGCCGAACTCCTCGACACGGGCCTCGTCCGGGGTGATGGTCGCGCACTTGACGCCGACGCCGTGCTTCTGGATGGCGTGCGCGGCGTCGATCGTGATCTGGTCGTCCGTCTCGTCGCGCTTCTGGATTCCGAGGTCGTAGTACTCGAGGTTCACATCGAGGTACGGGTGGATGAGGGAGTCCTTGATCGCCTTCCAGATGATCCGCGTCATCTCGTCGCCGTCGAGCTCGACGACCGTTCCATCAACCTTGATCTTGTCCACTGGTTCTCCTGAGGTCTGTGCCGTTTTTCAGCCGGAGACAGCTTACCCGAGTCCGGCAACTATCTTGACATCGAGACAGTTTTGCCAGCGCACGGTCAGGCCTCCCCCCGACTATGCGGGAATCGCCTCGCACGTTACCCTTTCGTTATGGCTGAGTTGAGACTGGAAGAGTTGAGCGCGAAGACCGTCGTGGCGGCGAACGCGCTGTCCCTGAAGCCCGGCCAGGAGCAGTTCATCGCTCCGGTGTCCTACTCGGCCGCGGCCGCAGTGGCCGACCCGTCGACGTCGTGGCAGCGCGTCGTTCTCGACGGCGACGACGTGGTCGGCTTCATCATGGGCGACTTCAACCCGCACGCCGAGCACGACGAGTTCAAGGCGATCCTCTGGCGCATCAACGTCGACGCAGACGACCAGGGCCGCGGCATCGGCACCTTCGCCGTCAAGGCCCTCGCCGACGAGGCGCGCGACCGCGGCGTCAGCCGCCTCCACGTGATCTGGGAGTCCGGCGAGCTCGGACCCGAGCAGTTCTTCCTGCGCACCGGCTTCCAGCCGATCGGAGAGACCCAGTACGGCGAGACCATCGGTGCCCTCGACCTCTGAGCCGACGCCCGACCACGCCGGCGACGACTTCGCCTCGCGCGTGCTCGCGGTCGTGGACAGCATCCCGCCCGGCCGGGTCATGACCTACGGGGACGTCGCGGCCACGCTCGGATCGCGCGCGGCGCGCATGGTCGGCCAGGTGATGGCCTACTCCGGCGGCGAGGTGCCCTGGTGGCGCGTCGTCCGCGCGAGCGGCCACCCTCCGGCGAACCACGAGCACCTCGCGCTGGAGCACTACCGCGCCGAGGGGACGCCGCTGCTCGGCGGTGGAACGGCGCCGTACCGGGTGGATCTGAGGACGGCGCGGCACGACACACACTGAGGTCATCCTCCCGATCGATGCGAGTCCTCAGCTTCATGGTGTTGACTGGACGGGTCTGTCCATGTGAACCCGTCCAGGAGCGTCCGTGCCCCGTACCCGTCGTCTCGGCTTCGCCGTCGCCGCCGTCCCCCTCGTCGCCGCCCTCTCCGGGTGCTCGGTCGTGGCGGCGTTCACCCCGCACGTCGATCCCGCGATCTACGACACGGCCAAGGAGTTCAACGCGGCGAACACGTCGCGGATCGGCTCGCCCTCGTTCGTGCCCGACGACGCGACCGTGATCCGGGTCGACTACGACACGCAGACCGGCGAGGCGATCATGACGTTCACTTCGCCGACGCTGCTCAAGAAGGACGTCTGCAAGCTGACGAACGTCGCGCCGCCCAAGCCGACCATCCAGGACAGCTGGTGGCCCATCTCCGGGATCCCGGCGAACGCCTCCTACTCCTGCCCCGGAGGGTGGAGCGGCTTCACCATCGCCCAGCAGGTGTACGCCATCCGGCCCGCCACCGCCGCTACGCACAAGTGACCGCTCGCGCCCGCTGACGGGTCGCGTTCAGGGCCTGCTGCCCTCCGCCACCTGAGCGGGCAGGACGAGTTCCACGATCGTCCCGAGTCCGGCCACCGACCGCACCTCGACGTGGCCGCCGACGGTCTCGACCCGGTCGCGCAGGCCCTCCAGGCCGCCGCCTGGCTCGATGCGCGCTCCCCCGTTGCCGTCGTCCTTCACGGTCACGGTCACCGCGTCGCCGTCGCGGGCGACGACCACCGCGCAGGTGCGGGCGCCGGCGTGCTTGGCGGCGTTCGCGAGGCACTCCGAGACGCAGTAGTAGATCGTCTCCTCCACCACGTCCGGCAGGCGACCGGCCGGCTCCACGCGCACCTCGACCGGCGTCGGGCTGCGCTGGGCGAGCTCCTCCAGCGCCGAGCGCAGGTCCCCGTCGGTCAGCACGGTCGGGTGGATGCCGCGGGCGAGCTCGCGGAGCTCCCTGAGCGCGTCGGCGAGCTGCGCCGACGCCTTCTCCAGGTCGCGGACCAGCTCCTGCTGCCCGGCGGCAGCGGCCTTCGTCGTCGCGATGCGGAGGCCGATGGCCAGCGAGACGAGCTGCTGCTGCGAGCCGTCGTGCAGGTCGCGCTCCAACCGCCGCCGGGCGAGGTACCCCTCCTCCACGATGCGCAGCCGGGACTCCCGCAGCTCCTGGATGGTCTGCTCCAGCCGCCCGCGCAGCCGGTCGTTGTCGACCGAGAGCAGCAGGGCGGATGAGACGGCGTCGAGCAGCCGGTCGTCCTGGCTGAGCGCCACGTCGTGCTCGATCAGGGCGATCGGGCCCTGATCCGAGTCGATCGCCATCGTCGACCGGCCGGGTCGCTCGGGCCGGCCGCCGTCGGGCACCGCGTCCCCGGCGCTCGTGCGGTACGCACGCCGATGCTCGTCCCACCAGTACACGCGGAGCGAGTGGTCGTGCAGGGTGCGCGCGAGGCTGGACTCCCAGAGTGCCCTGTCCACCTTGTCGCGCGCGACGATGACCAGGTCGGCCACCCGTGACCGCAGCCCGCGCGCGTAGAAGACGCCGCCGACGTAGGCCGGCGGGATGAGCCCGATGGCGATCGGCGGGACGAACTGCAGCCAGCCGCTGTCCCAGCCGAGGGCGAAGCTCACCGAGTCCTGCACCGTGCCGTAGCACCACAGCAGCAGAGCGAGCGGCATCACGAACGACACCCGCCTGGCCGGGAGCGAGCTCGTGACCCAGCGCACGGCCAGCCTCCCCGCGACCGTCAGCAGCAGCACGACGCCGACGACGCGCCACGCGACGCCGAGCCAGTAGTCGGCGTCGGGGCTCGGCAGGATGGCGTACGGGTTCGCCACGCAGCCGCAGTCGGCCGGCGCCGGCGAGGAGAACAGCAGGATGCCGAAGAACCGCACCAGGAACGCGCCGCTCAGGGTGTACGCCACGACGCGGTCGAAGCGCGACACCAGGTGGCCGCCCGGATAGGTCAGCACCAGGATGCCGACCAGCACCGCCCACAGGTCGGTCACGCCCTCCACCAGCGGCCACAGCCAGCCGAGGTCCCGGGTGAGCGGGTACCAGGCGCCCGCCGCCCAGAAGAACGCCGCGCCCACCATCAGCCAGCCGGGCGCCGGGCTGCGGATCGCCCGCCACGCGATGACGGCGCAGACGACATAGTCCAGCGCGACCGCGACGAACACGATGGCCCAGCCGAGGCCCTGCGGCCGCGGACCGTAGTCGTCGGTCAGCGCGCTGAACACCTGCGCGAGCACGTTCGCGGCGATCGTCGCCGTGACGGCTGCGGCCCGCAGCCAGAGGCGCCCGCCCTCCATGACCGCCTCAGGCGTCCCGGCCGAGGAAGCGCAGCACCGCGAGCACGCGCCGATGGCCTTCGGTGGTCTCCTCGATGTCCAGCTTGGCCATGATGTGGCCGATGTGCGACTCGACGGTGCGGAGGCTGAGGTGCAGGGCCGCGGCGATCCCCGCATTGGAGAGGCCCTCCGCCATCAGCCGGAGGACATCGACCTCCCGCGACGACAGCGACTCCACCGCGGCCTGCGTCGACCGCGCGGACACGAGCACCTGCACGACCTCCGGGTCCACGACCGACCCGCCGGCTGCGACGGTGCGCACCGCGTTCACCAGCGCGTCTGCGTCCGCGACGCGGTCCTTCAGCAGGTAGCCGGTGCCGCTTCCCGCGCTCATGGCGCGGATCGCGTACGCCGCCGTCGTGTACATCGAGAGCAGGAGGACGCCGACCTGCGAGCCGGACGCGCGCAACGTCTCGAGCGCGCGGAGGCCTTCGTCGGTGTGCGTCGGGGGCATCTTGATGTCGAGCACCACGGCGTCGACGGCGCCAGGGCCGGCCGCGGCGAGCGCGTCGAGAAGCTGCTCGGCGGTGTCCACCGACACCACGACCTCCACGCCGCCCGCGCGCAGGATCTGCCCGATCCCCTCGCGGAGCAGCACAGCGTCATCGGCGACCGCCACCCGGAGCGGACGGGAACCCGAGTTGTCTCCCCCGACCACGCGCTCACCTTAGCAGGACGGGATTCGCCTCACGGGCCTGTTCCGTCTGGACACGCGGTCACCTGAGCAGGCTGCGAATCGCCTCACCGGTCAGTTCCGCCTTGGTGATGAAGCCGTCCGCCCCGCTGTCGGTCACGCGCGTCCCGTAGTCGCGCAGCGAGCGGCTGGACGTGAGCACGACGGCCGCTCCGGTCTCGTGCATCGCGGTCACCAGGTCGAAGCCGACTGCGTCGGGGAGGCCGACATCCAGCAGCACCACGTCGGGGGCGAGGGTACGGCTGAGCTCGACACCGCCGGCGCCGGTCTCGGCGTCCCCGACGACGCTGAAGCGCTCCAGCGTGAGGAGTTCGGCCGCCTGGGCCCGGAACCGTGCGTGGTCGTCGACGATCACAACACGGAGGCACATGCGTCGATTCTCTCCGGCGCCCTCTCCCCTCACATCCGTGCCAGCACGCATCGGCAAACCGGTGACCCCCCGGATGCGGGTCGCCGACCGCCGGCGAGACGATATGAGTCAAGCTCAGCAAAGCCGGAAAGCCCGCCGGCCGGCCAAAGGAACGTGAGCCTGAGGAACACGAGCCACAGGAAACCCGAGGAGAAACGCGATGTCCGCCGCAACCCGAACCGCCTTCCCGAACGGCGCCGCCCGAACGGCAGCCGGGGCGGTGGCGGCGGACCTCGACCCCCTCCCGGTGGTCGTCCTCGACCTCGACCGCGCTCGGCGCCGGTACGCCGCGCTGCGGGAGGCCTTCCCCTGGGTGGACGTGCTCTACGACGTCAGTGCGCTCGCGCACCCCCGGCTGCTCGCCGCGGTGGCGGAGGCGGGCGGCGGCTTCGCGGTGACCCACGATCAGGCGCTCCCCGCGCTGCTCGCCGCCGGCGTCGGCGGCGCGCGGACCCTGCACGCCACGCCGGTCGCCCATCCGCACGAGTCGCGCGCGGCCTACGACGCCGGCGTCCGGCACTTCGTCGCCGACGGACCCCGTGCCGTGGAGACGTTCGCGGGCGCGCCCGACGACCTGCGCGTCCTCCTGCGGCTGCGGCCGCACCTCGCGCCGCGGCCCGCACACCGCGCCGCGGGCGGGATGACACCGGCGGAGGCGCTGTCCGCCGCCGCGACGGCACGCGGCCTCGGCGTCCGGATAGCCGGGCTCTCCATCGCCCTCCCGGACAACGGCGGCCCCGCCGAATACGTGGCCGAGATCGTCCGCGCGGCCGGCGTCGCGGCCGACATCCAGGCGGCGACCGGCCTCCGGCTGCGCATCCTCGACCTCGGCGGCGGCTTCCCGGGAGGCTGCGGCGACCGCACCGCGGAGCGTGCGGAGCTGGCCCGCGCGATCCGCGGCATCGTCGCCCCCGCGACCTCCGGGGTGACGGTGACCGCCGCGGCCGGGGACACCGTCACGGCAGGGTGCGTGACCGTCGTCGCGGGTGAGAACCGGAGCGAGATCGATCCAGGGACCGCGGGCGAGCTGATCGACGCGGGCGCGGAGGTCGTGGTGCTCGACACCGACTCCTCACGTGCGCACCGCCTCCCGCTGTTGCACCTCCCGCTGGTCCGCCCGCTGGCCGCCGGCGTCCCCGAGCACCGGAGCATCCGAAGGGCACCACGCGGCTGAACCGCACAGATCTGGCCGGCGGCGGGCCGTCACCCAACCCGTATCCAACCCCTTGGCCCGCCCCCGACCACGACGACAAGCCCCGGCTCCCTCGCGGAGGGCCGGGGCTTGCCTGTCGTGCCGTGTATCGTGTGGGATGTGAAATTTGCATCGATCCTCATGGCAAGCGCCGCGCTGAGCGTCTCGGCCGTCGGAGCCGCGGCACCGGCGACCGCCGCCCCGGCCGTCTACACCGTCACCGGAACCGTCTTCCACGACGCCGACCGCGACGGCGTCCTCTCGCCCGGCGACCTTCCGCTCGCGAAGGCCGCCGTCGCGCTCTACGCCAGCGCGGAGGCCGCCGCCGCGCACACCGGCGCCCTGCGCACGATGACCACCAACGCGCTCGGCGTCTATTCGGCGACCAAGCTCCCCGCCGGCACGTACTACGCCGCGGCGAGCGCCGACGGCTACCGGCCCGGCGCCGCGGCCGCGGCCACCGTCCAAGGCCTGTCCCTGGTCGGCGTCGCGGACCTCGCAGCGACGAAGCAGACCGACCTCACCGCGACGGTCTTCGCCGACAGCAACGGCAACGGCGTCAAGGACGCCGGCGAGAGCAACCTCAACGGCAAGACGCTGATCCTCATCGACGTCCTCGCGACCCAGAAGGCTATCGAGGACGGCTCGCTCGCGTCCGTCGACGTCGGCTCTGCCGTCGCCGGCGCCCTCGGCGGCTCGCTCGACCTGGGCGACGCCGTCCGATTCCGCACGACCGCGAACGGGCAGCCGCTCACCTTCGCCGACGTGCCGGAGGGCGCGTATGTCGTGATGCGCTCGCCGTTCAACCTGACGGTCGGCGACCTGCTCGCGAACACCTCGCGCGTCACGGCCCTTCTCGACCTGATCGGCTCGGGCAGCGCGGACGCCCTCCTCGCGATGGACCCGGCCCTCCTCAGCACCGGCGACATCAGCACGACGCCGCGCAACGAGTACCTGACGACGCTCGCCTCCGGGCTCTCGCGCGCGGTCGGCGTCATCGACCGCGCCGACACCGAGCGCCTCCTCGGTGCGGAGGCGTCCGGGCAACTCGGCTCGATCACCGCCACGGTCGCGCAGGCGGCCGGCCTGCTCGCCGGCATCCCCGCGACGCACTTCGCTGTGGTGGACCACTGGGGCACGAGCTACCAGCTCACCGACCTGAAGGTGAAGAAGACCACGGACTTCCTGTTCGGCGCCCGCCAGCACGTCAGCATCGCCGGCACGGTGTTCAACGACTCCAACGCCAACGGCAAGAAGGACGGCCTCGAGACCTCCGAGTCCGTCACACTGACCGCATACCGGGCGGACGGCACAGTGCTCGGCTCGACCAAGACGCCGTCGCTGGTCGGCTCCTACAAGCTGGGTGGCCTCCCCTACGACACCGACATCTACCTGGGGCTGAGCGGGACCGCCAAGACACCGTCGGTGCGCTTCACGGGCGAGGCGCCCGCCGCGCTCGCGGACGTGACACTGATCGGCTCGTACCGGCTCTCCGGCGCTGACACCGCCGATTCGGTGACGCAGGATGTCGGCCTTGCGACGCTGACCGCGCCGGCCGCGACGGTGGGCGCCGTCTCGGCGTCGGGCACGGCGACGCTCACGCTGACGAACACCACGTCCGCGGTCGTGAGCGTCGGTTACCGCGTCAACGGCGGCGCGAGCACCGCGTCGACGGTTCCCGCGAAGCCGCTTCTGGGCTCGGCCGGGACGCGCACCCTCACCCTCACCGGCCTCCTTCCCGGCGAGAACACGGTGACGATCGATTGGTCCGCCGGTGTCTACGACGGCGGCACTGTGACCCTCTCGGTCGTCCGCTGACACGGGCGGACAGTCCGAAGGCCCCGGAACGCGAGAACGTTCCGGGGCCTTCGTCGTCGGCGCCGATGGATCAGACCAGCGAGTCCCGCCACGCGGCGTGCAGCTGGGCGAACCGGCCGGTGCCCGCGATGAGCTCGGCCGGCGAGCCGTCCTCGACCACGCGGCCGTGCTCCATGACGAGCACCCGGTCCGCGATCGCGACCGTCGACAGCCGGTGCGCGATGATCACGGCGGTGCGGTCGGCGAGCAGGGTCTGTAGCGCCTCCTGCACCAGGCGCTCGCTCGGGATGTCGAGCGAGCTGGTCGCCTCGTCCAGGATGAGCACCGCCGGGTTCGCCAGGAACGCCCGGGCGAACGAGATGAGCTGCCGCTGGCCGGCGGAGACTCGGCCGCCGCGCTTGTTCACGTCGGTGTCGTACCCGTTCGGCAGGCCCGCGATGAACTCGTGGGCGCCGACCGCCATCGCGGCCTCCTCGATCTCCTCGCGCGTCGCGTCCGGCTTGCCGAGCGCGATGTTCTCGGCGACCGAGCCGCTGAACAGGTAGGCCTCCTGGGTGACCATGACGATCGCGCGGCGCAGGTCCTTCGGGTGCATGTCCCGAAGGTCCACCCCGTCCAGGGTCACCGAGCCCTCGCTCGGGTCGTAGAACCGCGAGATCAGCTTGGCCAGCGTCGACTTGCCCGCGCCGGTCGAGCCGACCAGTGCGACCGTCTGCCCGGCCGGGATGTCCAGGCTGAACTCCGGCAGGATGACACGGTCGCGCTTGTAGGCGAAGGTCACGTCGTCGAAGCGCACGTGGCCCTCCGCCGTCCACAGGTCGGTCGGCTTCACCGGGTCGGGGACGCTCGGCTCCTCCTCCAGGACGCCGGAGATCTTCTCCAGCGCCGCGGCGGCCGACTGGTAGGAGTTGTAGAACATCGCCATCTCCTCCATCGGGTCGAAGAACCGGCGCGTGTAGAGCAGCGTCGCCAGCAGCACACCGATGGCGAGCTGACCGTCCGCGACCCGGAAGCCGCCGACCAGGAGCACCACGCCGACCGTCAGGTTGCCGATCATCACGAGGCCCGGGTCGAAGATCCCGAAGAGCTGGATGACCCGCGCGTTGACGTCGCGGTAGTCCTCCACGAGGCCGCCGAACTCCTTCTCGTTGCGCTTCTCCTTGCGGAACGCCTTGACCGCGCGGATGCCGGTCATCGTCTCCACGAAGTGCACGATCAGCTTCGCCGACGCCACCCGCGAGATGCGGAACAGCACCTGCGAGCGCTTCTGGAACCACCGGGTCAAGAAGTACAGCGGCACCAGCGAGCAGAGCAGAACGACGCCGCTCACCCAGTCGAGCCAGAACAGCGCGATCGCGATGAACAGCATGTAGAGGAAGCCCTGCACGAGCTGGTTGATGCCCGAGTCCAGCAGCTCCCGGATGGAGTCCAGGTCGCTGGTCTGCCGCGAGATGATGCGACCGGACGTGTACGACTCGTGGAACTCCAGCGAGAGCTTCTGGGTGTGCAGGAACACCCGCTTGCGCAGGTCGATCAGGATCGCCTGGCTGATCCGTGCGCTCAGCACCGTGTACCACGCGATCAGGACGGCGCCGATGACGCCGGTGATCAGGTATGCGACGCCGGCCGCGGCCACCGGGAGCCAGTTCTGGCTCTTCAGCGCCGTGATGCCGTTGTCGATGCCGAACGCGATGATCGCCGGCCCGGCCACCTGACCGGCGGTGCTGATCACGACCACGATCGCGGTCAGCACCAGCCGCGTGCGCAGCGGGTGCAGCAGCGAGCCGAGCAGGCGGAGCGAGCGCCGGCGGATCTGCCGGCTCTCCTCCTTGTTGAGGTCGTTGCGCTCTTCGCCTTCGACGCCCAGGACGGTCGCGGTGCTCACAGGTTCACCTCCTGAAGGATCTCCTCGTCGCGCTCCTCTTCGAGGGAGGAGAGGACGAAACGGTAGTGCTCGTTGCTCACGAGCAGGTCGTGGTGGGTGCCGACGGCGGTGATGCGGCCGTCCTCCAGCAGCGCCACCCGGTCGGCCAGCATCACCGTCGACGGACGGTGCGCGACGACCAGGGCCGTCGTGGCGGCGAGGACCCGGCGGAGGGCGGCCTCGACCAGCGCCTCGGTGTCGACGTCGAGCGCGGACAGCGGGTCGTCCAGCACCAGGATGCTGGGCGCTGCGGCCACGGCCCGGGCGAGCGCCAATCGCTGGCGCTGGCCTCCCGACAGGCTGAGACCCTCCTCGCCGACCTTCGTCTCCACGCCCTCCGGGAGCTCGTAGACGAAGCCGGCCTGGGCGATCTCCAGCGCTTCGGTCAGGATGCGCTCGGCCTCGGTCGAGGCCGGGTCGAGCCCGTCGCGGCCGAGCAGCACGTTGTCGCGCACGGAGGCCGAGAACAGGGTCGCGTCCTCGAACGCCATCGCGATGGCCTTGCGCAGGTCGTAGCGGGTGAGGTCCCGCACGTCCACGCCGTCCACCTTCACCGCGCCGCCGGTCACGTCGTAGAGGCGGGTGGTGAGCGCGGTCAGCGTCGACTTGCCGCTGCCGGTCAGACCGACGAGCGCCATCGTCTCCCCCGGCCGGACCGTGAGGTCGATGCCGTTCAGCAGGTCGGGGAAGCGCTCGGGCGAGTCCTGGTAGCGGAAGTGCACGTCGTCGAAGACGAGCTCGCCGCGCGGCTCGGCGATGCGCTTCGGCTCCGCCGGGTCGGTGATCGTGTTGACCTCGTCCATGACCTCGAAGAAGCGGTCGGCCGCGGTACGCGTGTCGAACGTCATCGAGAGCAGGAAGCCGATCGACTCGATCGGGAACCGCAGCACCGTCGCGGTCGCGAAGAACGCGACCAGCTCACCGACGGTCAGCTGCCCCTGCGAGGCCAGCCACACGCCGACCACCAGGCAGATGCCGAACGCGACGTCCGGGATGAGCAGCAGCCACAGCCAGATCCCCGCGACGGCCTTGGCCTTCTCGATCTCCGTGCCGCGCAGCGCCTCCGCCTGCGACTCGAACTTCTTGAGCGCGTGCTTGCCGCGGCCGAACGCCTTGAGGACGCGGATGCCGTGCACCGACTCCTCGACGGCGGTCGCCAGGTCGCCGGCCTGGTCCTGACTGCGGCGTGCCACGATCGAGTACTTCTTCTCGAAGACGAAGCCGTAGACCCAGAGCGGCGCGGACAGGACAAGGAAGATCAGGCCGAGGATCCAGTTCCAGCCGATCAGGATGGCGAAGCCGACGATGATCGTGACGACGTTGACCACGAGCAGCACGATGCCGAACGACAGCCAGCGCCGGATCAGGCTCAGGTCGCTGACGGCGCGCGAGAGGAGCTGGCCGCTCGGCCACTTGTCGTGGAACGACACTGGCAGGTCCTGCAGCTTCTCGTAGAGGGCGTTGCGCATCCGCGCCTCGACGTGGGTGCCCGGGGTGAGCACGAACCAGCGCCGGAGCGAGATGAACACGGCCTCGGCCGCGCCCAGCCCGACGACGAGCAGCGCCGCCGGCCAGACGGCCGTCGGGTCGCCGGTGGAGAGCGGGCCGTCGACCAGCCAGCGCAGCACCTGCGGGATGCTCAGCGCCACGAGGCTCGCCAGCAGCGCGGCGACCATGCCGAGCAGGATGCGGGGCGCCGCCGACTTCGCGAACGGCAGGACGCGCAGGAGCGTGCGGACGGTTCCCGCGCGCTTCTTCTGTTCTGTTTGCGGAGGGTGCTGATGGGTTTCAGCGATAGCCATGAGTTCCGTTTTCTCTTCGTGCGTTTCTTGTCTTCGTGGTGGGGTGCGGGGTCGGCTCCGACCCGATGGGCATGCCGAGAGGTCGCCAAAGGACGCGTCCATGAGGGCGTGACGTGCCAGGGCGAGGGATGCCCTGTGCAGGGTGCCGGCGGCAGTCGGCCGGAAGCGCGTACCTGGCTGGGATCTACCCGGCGGGGGTCGGCTCCGGGGACGCGTACGCGACGGCGACGAGCCCGAACACGGTCACGGTTCGTGTGTTCTCAGTCGTTGTCATGGCGTCCTCCCGTAGCCCGATGCGTCTTCCGAATGCTGCGACAAGGCAGCCCTACAGGATATTCCCAGCATCGCGGAGAACGCAAGAGCGAGTTTCGGATCGGGCGTCGATAGGCTGCGGGGATGGCCTGGCGCTCGACCCCGTTCTGGACCGTCCTCGCGGCGTTCGCCGTGTTCGCGGCGGTGGTCGGCGGCATGTTCGCGGCCGTCGCCGCGGCCGGGAGACTCGCCTACCAGGCCCACGAGACCCCGATCGAGCTGCGCGTTTCCGGTTCCTCCCCGCGCACCGTCGACCTGTACCACGCGACCTGCATCCTGCGGGCGCACGGCCGCATCGTGGTGCGCAACGACCCGACCGATCGGGTTCCCGCCCAGATCGTCGCCGACCGTCAGAACGGCGCGTTCAGCACCAGCATCTCGACGGGCGACGGCGGGACGTTCGTCTCCACCGCACCGTTCGTGCTCGACGGGGACACCGTCCGCTTCGCCGCGACGGGCGGCAGCTTCACCGACACCCGCCTCTCCGGCGAGCGGGTCGACGCCGAGGTGGCCGGATCCATCCCCTGCACGACGGACGTGTCAGGCGACTGAGAGCCGCCCGGCTCAGCGGATGCGGATGGAGAGGCAGGTTACGCACCCCTCGAGCTTCTCGAACTCCGAGATGTCCACCTGGATCACCGTGTAGCCGAGGTCCTCGACCAGCGCGACCGAAGCGGGCGCGGACGACGACATCAGCACGGTCTCGTCGTCCAGGACGACGACAGCGGTGCCGTGCGCCTCCGGGACGGGCAGGAAGCGCTGGAAGATCCGCGGGTCGTCCACGAGCGGCTCGTAACCGATGACGGTGCCGTCCGGGAGGGCGGTGACGGCGGTCTTGAGGTGCAGCGCCTTGGTGATCGGCACCGCCACGACGGTGTAGCCGAGCGGCGCGACGAGCGCGCGGAGCTGGCGGATGCCCTCCGCGTTGGTGCGGCCGCCGCGGCCGACGTAGACGGTGTCGCCCACCTTGAGGACGTCGCCGCCGTCGAGGGTGCCGGGCTCCTCGATGCGGAGCAGGCGGAGGCCCTGGGCGCGCAGTGCGGCCTCGGTGCCGGCTACCTCGGGCTTGCGCTCGTCGGCGCCGGGACGGGTGATGACGGCGGTGTCGCCGAAGACCACGGCCGTGTCCTCGACGAACACGGAGTCGGCGAGCTGGTCGGCGCTGGCGACCTCCACGGTCTGCCAGCCGGCGGCGGAGAGCGCCGCGACGTAGGCGTCCCACTGCGTGTCGGCGAGCTCGCTGTCGACGGCCTCGCGCTCGATGTGGGTGACGAGGCCCTCGGCGAGGTTGCCCGCGGGGATGCGCACCAGGGCGATCTTGCGGGAGGTGGGGGCGCCCTGCGACTCGATGGCGCCGAACACGGCGAAGCCGGCGGTCGGGAACGCGATGGCGACCGCGAGCCAGAACGGGAGGTTGATCCCGATGAACGACGACGCGATCTGTCCCCAGGCCGCCCCGGTGAGGGTGACGTTCAGCGTCGAGAACAGCACGAGCGTGCCGATCGCCGCGCTGATGAGGCCGACCAGAATGCCCGCGACCACCGCGATCCAGCGGCGGTCGTATGCGCCCAGCAGGGCCGCGATCGCCGCCAGGACGAACGCCGCGAGCGCGTTCCACCCCACGTAGGGCGTGATGCTCCCCAGCACCGCCGAGTTGAGCTGGTTCGCCACCAGCAGCACGAGCGTCGCGGCCACCAGGCCGATGGCGGCCACGGCGACGGCGGACACGAGGGAGGCGATGAGCCGGCGGGCCCAGGAGGAAGTCATGCGAACGAGCCTATCCGACCCGTCCCTATGGGAATGCTGGCATCCGGCGGCGCCGGCCGGTGGTCCCGCCATCGTCCGGAGCGGACGATGGCGGGACGCGGGAACGGTTCAGGCGTGCGCGGGCTCGCGCAGACGCGCCAGTGCGATCTCGTCGGCGGCGGCCAGCGTGGTGATCCCGCGCTCAGCGGCCACGTCGAAGACGTGCGCCACGATGTCGCCGATGCCCTCGACGCGCTCGCGGGTGGCCTCCGCCGACGGCTCGTCCTCGTTCATCATGGCGAGGAAGATGACGCCGCCGGCGTTGACGACGAAGTCGGGCGCCCACAGGATGCCGCGGGCGGCGAGGCGCTCGGCGCCGGAGCGCTCCGCGAGCTGGTTGTTCGCCGGTCCGACGACCGCCTTGACGCGCAGCTCGTCGATCACGGTGTCGGTCAGGACGCCGCCGACGCCGGCGGGGACGAACAGGTCGCCCTCCACGCGGTGCGCCTCGTCGGGCTCCACCCAGGTGGCGCCGAGGGCGTCCGCGAGCGCGCGCTTGGCCGGGTTGACGTCGGTGACGGTGAGCACCGCGCCCTCGCTGGCGAGGCGCATGGCGATGATCGAGCCGACGTGGCCGAGGCCGAGCACGGTGACGCGGCGGCCGGCCACGTCGCGGCTGCCGGTGGCGCGCTCCAGGGTCGCGAGCAGCCCGGCGTAGACGCCGGCTGCGGTCGCGTCGCTCGGCTCGCCGACACCGCCCTCCGCGGGCGGGAGGCCGCACACGTGCTCAGTGCGGGTGGCGACGACGGACATGTCCTCGGCGCTGGTGCCGACGTCCTCCGCGGTCATGTAGCTGCCGCCAAGACTCTCGACCGCGTCGCCGAGGTCGAGCATGGCCTCGTAGCGCTCGGTCGGGCTGAGCTGCTTGCCGCGCGGCAGGTAGACGACGGCCTTGCCGCCGCCGCGGTTGAGGCCGGCGGCGGCGTTCTTGAACGTCATCCCCTCGGCCAGGCGCAGGGAGTCGGCGACGGCCTCCTGCCAGGAGTCGTAGTTCCACACGCGGCAGCCGCCGAGGGCGGGGCCAAGGACGGTGGAGTGCACCGCGATGCTGATGGTGAGGCCGCTCCGCCTCCCCTTCACCACGTGCAGCGTTTCGTGCGGAAGGTCGGTGGGCAGGACGGACATCGGTGTCTCCTCGTGGGATCGCGGTGAATGCTGAGGGTCTTGTGGACCGTCGTCTATTCTCCGCGACCCCGCGAGGTGACGCAATCCGGCGAGCCGGCAGAACGCGGGCTCAGTGGAAGAAGTGGCGCTCTCCCGTGAAGTACATCGTCACCCCGGCCGCCTTCGCTGCGGCGATGACGTCCTCGTCGCGGATCGAGCCGCCCGGCTGCACGATCGCGGACACGCCCGCGGCGATCAGGATCTCCGGGCCGTCGGCGAACGGGAAGAACGCGTCCGACGCCGCGACGGAGCCGGCGGCGCGGTCGCCCGCGCGGCTGACGGCGAGGTTGCAGGAGTCCACCCGGTTGACCTGGCCCATGCCGACGCCGACGGAGGCGCCGTCCTTGGCGAGCAGGATCGCGTTCGACTTGACGGCGCGGCACGCCTTCCAGGCGAACTCGAGGTCGGCGCGCGTGGCGGCGTCGGCCTCCTCGCCGGAGACCAGCGTCCAGCCGCTTGAATCGAAGGAGTCGAACCGGTCGGCGTCCTGGACCAGAACGCCGCCGGAGAGCTGGCGGAACTCCGTCACCGACCGGGCGTAGCCCTCGGGCAGGCGGAGGATGCGGAGGTTCTTCTTGGTCTGCAGCAGCTCCAGGGCCTCCGGCTCGAAGTCCGGGGCGATGAGCACCTCGGTGAAGATGCCCTTGACCGTCTCGGCCATCGCGAGCGTCACCGTGCGATTGGCCGCGATGACGCCGCCGTAGGCGGAGACCGGGTCGCACTCGTGCGCCTTGCGGTGCGCGTCGGCGATGTCGTCGGAGACGGCGATGCCGCACGGGTTGGCGTGCTTGATGATCGCGACGGCCGGCTCGGTGAAGTCGTAGGCGCTGCGCAGCGCGGCGTCGGCGTCCACGTAGTTGTTGTACGACATCTCCTTGCCGCCGAGCTGCGTCGCCTGGGCGATGCCGCGGCCGGCCGGGTCGGCGTAGAGCGCCGCGGCCTGGTGGGAGTTCTCGCCGTAGCGGAGGGTCTGCTTCAGCTCGGCGCGCACCTCGAAGCGCTCGGCGAAGTCCGCCGTGGAGGGCGCCTCCCCCGCGAACCACGCCGCGACGGCGCCGTCGTAGGAGGCCGTGTGCGCGAACGCCTTCGCGGCGAGCGCCCGGCGCTGGTCGAAGCTCGTGCCGCCCGCCGCGACCGCTGCCGCGACCTCGGCGTAGTCGTCCGGCGAGACGACGATCGCGACGTTCGCGTGGTTCTTGGCGGACGCGCGCACCATCGCCGGGCCGCCGATGTCGATCTGCTCGACCACGTCGTTGCCGACCGCGCCCGAGGCGACGGTCTCCACGAACGGGTAGAGGTTGACGACGACGAGCTCGAACGGCTCGATGCCGAGATCGTTGAGCTGCTCCTCGTGCGAGGCGAGCCGCAGGTCGGCCAGCAGGCCGGAGTGGATGGCCGGGTGCAGCGTCTTGACCCGGCCGTCCAGCGACTCGGGGAAGCCGGTGACGCTCGCGACGTCGGTCACGGCGTGGCCCGCGTCGCGGATGGTCTGCGCGGTGGAGCCCGTCGACACGATCTCGACCCCGGCCTCCGCCAGCGTCGCTGCGAGGTCGAGCAGGCCCGTCTTGTCGCTGACCGAGATCAGTGCGCGGCGGATCGGGACGACGTCCCGTTCGCGGTAGAGGCTGGCGTCGTGGCGGGGTCCGCTCATACTCGGGAGAGCTCCTTGAGGTCGATGTGTCCGTTGGCGATGTCGAGGACGGCGTCGATCAGCAGCCGTCGCTCCACGGGTTTGATGCGTTCGTGCAGGCTGGCCTCGGTGTCGCCCGGCTCGATCGGCACGCGCTCCTGGCTGATCACCGGGCCGGCGTCGACGCCGTTGTCCACCACGATCAGGCTGGCGCCGGTCTGCGTGACTCCGGCGGCGAGCGCGTCGCGGACGCCGTGCGCGCCGGGGAACTCGGGCAGGAACGCCGGATGGGTGTTGATCAAGTGCGGCGAGAGAGCGTCGACCACGCGCGGCGGCAGCAGGCGCATGAAACCCGACAGGATGACGAGGTCGGGCTCCCAGAGCCGGATCTGCTCCAGCAGGGCGTCACCCCACTCCTCACGGCTGTCGTAGGAGGTGAAGGGCACGGTGAACGACGGGATGCCGAACTCCTCGGCGTGGTCGAGCCCGTCGGCCTCGCGGTCGGCTCCCACCGCGACGACGCGGGCCGGGAACTCGGCGTCGGAGGCGGCCTCGAGCAGCGCACGCAGGTTGGAGCCACCACCGGAGATCAGCACGACGATCGAGAGCACGCGACCAGCCTACCCACCCGGCGGGGCGCGCTCCGACCAGCACGGAAGCGGGCAGCGCTGGAGGGGCCGGTGCTGCAGCGGTCATCCACTCAGCGCCGCGCGCGGGCTCCCGCCACCAGCCCGATGACGGCGGCGACCGCCACCTCCTCCGCCGCGAGCGCGCCGACGAGCCACGGGTTCGGTCCGACGTCGTGCAGCCGGCCGGGGCCGAGCGCGCCGGAGGACCACCAGGCCAGGAGGCCGAGCTCCACACCCGCGACGACGCCGATGCCGAGCGCGGTGAGGACGAGCGCCACCACGCCGTCGGGCTGCGCTCTGCGGGTGCCGCGCAGCAGGGCGGCGGCGAGGAACCCCGCGAGCAGCGGCACGATCACGCCCGCCAGCCCGAAGGTGTAGCCGTGGGCCGGGATGACGCCGAAGAGCGGGACGCCCGGCAGCGGTCCGAGCGCGGTCCCGATCGGGCTGACCGTGGAGCCGGCGCCGATGGCGAAGCCCGGGCCGACGAGCCACGACATCAGCCAGATGACGAGGTTGGGGAGGAACGCGAGCTGGGCGACGGTCAGCGCGATTCCGCCGACGACCCCGGTCTGGAGCTGCTCGTACAGGCCGATGATCGCGCCGTAGTTGCCGAAGATGAGCAGCGTCAGGAGCAGCGCAGACAGGCCGACCACGATGGCGGCGGCCGCGCTGCCGGCGCGGAGGGCGCCGAGGACCGCGGTGCGGACCGGGGCGGGCACGGCGGCGACCCGGGAGCGGACCGCGACGGCGACCGGTGTGGCGGCGCCCCGGCCCGGCGCCGCTGTCGCAGCGCTGTCCGCCCGGTCGCCGCCGGCCTCCGGAGCCTGCTCGCGCACGCCGCGGAGCGCAGCGAACACGAAGCCGACGCCGATGCCGAGCGCGTAGACGACGGTCGGCAGCACGAAGCCCTGCCAGATCGAGGGCTGCACGATCGCGCTGCCGGCGGTCGCCGTGACCACGATGGAGATCAGGAGGAACACCGCGAGCGCGGAGACGGCCGCGGTCGAGCGGTAGGGCGTCTCGGCCGCACGCAGTCCCGTGCGCACTCCGAGGCCGGCGGTCAGCGCGGCGAACCCCAGCAGCGCGATCGTCACCGGGAACGGCGTCGCGGCGGCGGGGAGTCCGAGGGATCCGACGAGCTGCGGGTCCAGCGTCACGGTGAGGTCGACGCCGTGCCCGACCAGCCAGATGTCCGCCGTCGCGCGCCAGACGATCGCGAAATCCCCGGCGAGGTGGTACTGGGCCGCCCACAGCACGGTGAGGGGGACGAGGCAGATCGCGAGCCCGATCGCCGCGGCGATGACCGCCTCGAGCGCGGCGAGCAGGGCGACGGTTGTGCGATTCATGACCGGATGGAGCCTACCCGCCGTGCGGGCGCGAGCCCGGCAGACACTTCGCCGGCTCAGGAGACGGTCATCACCTCGGTGTCGTCGTCGGCGTCCTCCGGCACCGTGATGACGGGTCGCTGGACGAGCTCGAGGATCGCGATGACGACCGCCGCGATCACGAGGGTCCAGATGATGAGCGACGGCGTGAGCGGCCGGACGAAGAGGACGATCGCCGCGGCGATGACCGCGATCGCGGCCCGCAGCAGCACCCGTTGGGTGTAGAGCCACTCCCCCACCCGGCCGGTGGTGATCCCGTGCCGCTCCGCGGACTCCCGCACCCACGTCACCCCCGAGCCGAAGAATCCGCGCAGCTTGCGTGGCACCGCGAACGGCCCCGCGTACCAGCCGACCAGGGCGACGACGATCGCCAGCACGAGCACGGCGACACCGGTGTCCTTCATCGCCGTCGAGACCGTCGTGTAGAGCGTCGTCGCCACCCCCGCCGGCACGAGCTTCGGGGAGGCCGAGGCGATGAACACGATCTGGCCGATCGCGATGGCGGAGATCACGACGATCATCGCGATGGCCAGGGCCGACGCCGCCCCGATCAGGGCGACGGCGCGGCGGCGCGCGACGATCACGCCGAGCGCGAGCAGGCCGATCGAGACCCACGGCAGCCAGGCACCCGCGACGACCGCGAGGTTGTAGAAGACCTGGAGGGTCGGGATGGACGAGTTCTGCGCGACCGTGATCGTCTTGTCGATCGTCGGGATGCGCGACGCGAAGCTGATGCCCTGGTCCACGAGCTGCTGCTTCACTTTGTCGATGATCGGCCCGAGCTGGATGCCGACCGATCCGTCCTTGCCGATCGCGATCGCCGCCTGCGGGTTGCCTTGCATCGTCGCGACGAGCTGGTTGTGACTGACCCGCAGGGCGTCCTGCCACACCTGGGCGAAGGCGTCGGAGGCCACGAACCGGCCGACGGTGGTCTGGATCAGCGACACGATGCCCTGCGCGAGCGGCGCCTTCAGGGCCTCGAGCGCCCTCGTCGCCACGGGCCCGGTGCCGAGGCCGGTGATGCCGTCGATCACCTGCGAGGTGAGCTGCGGGATGTCGACATGCTGCTGGATGACCTTGACGGTCTCGTCGGTCACGTACGCCTGGACGCCCGGGTCGTTCGCGAGCGGCGCGTAGGTGGCGACGAACGCGTCCGTGTCGGTGAGCTGCACCTTCGCCCAGGAGGCCACAACGGCCACGGGCGCGAGGATCGCGCCGATCACGATCAGCACGACGGCGAGCAGGGTCCAGCCCCAGCCGCGCTTGTGCTTCGCCTCCGGTGCGGGCGCCAGGCCCGGCAGCGGCTCGGTCGAGTTCGGGTCCAGCCGGCTCCTGAGCGTCGCATTCTCGGCTTCGAGCGCCGCGACACGACGCTCGAGCTCCGCGTTCGTCAGACGTGGCATCGCATCCCCCTCCCGGAAGGTTGCGCTCACTGTAGCGCCGCCGCTGCGGCCGCGGGCAGGCCCCGATCGCGGCTGTGGAGAGACGGATCGGGGCCGGTCTCCGTGGAGGAGTCCGGCCCCGATCGGCGGAGTGGTGCGGTGCTGTTACAGCGCCGCGTAGACCTCGCGGAGCAGCGCGGCGGTCTCGGACGGGGTCTTGCCGACCTTCACGCCCGCGGCCTCCAACGCCTCCTTTTTCGCCTGCGCCGTGCCGGCCGAGCCGGAGACGATCGCACCGGCGTGGCCCATGGTCTTGCCCTCGGGAGCGGTGAAGCCGGCCACGTAGCCGACGACCGGCTTGGTCACGTTGGCCTTGATGAAGTCGGCAGCGCGCTCCTCGGCGTCGCCGCCGATCTCGCCGATCATCACGATCGCCTTGGTCTCCGGGTCGGCTTCGAACGCGGCGAGCGCGTCGATGTGCGTGGTGCCGATAACCGGGTCGCCGCCGATGCCGATGGCGGTCGAGAAGCCCAGGTCGCGCAGCTCGTACATCATCTGGTAGGTCAGCGTGCCGGACTTGGAGACCAGGCCGATCGGGCCCTTGCCGGTGATCGTCGCCGGGGTGATGCCGACGAGCGACTCACCGGGGGTGATGATGCCGGGGCAGTTCGGGCCGATGATCCGGGTCTTGTTGCCCTTCTCCTTGGCGTAGGCCCAGGCCTCTGCGGAGTCCTGCACCGGGATGCCCTCGGTGATGACGACGAGCAGCGGGATCTCGGCGTCGATGGCCTCCACCATCGCGTCCTTGGCGAACGCCGGCGGCACGAAGATGATCGACACGTCGGCGCCGGTCTTCTCGATGGCCTCCACGACGGTGCCGAAGACGGGGAGCTCGACGTCGCCGTGGGTCACGGTGGTGCCGGCCTTGCGGGCGTTGACGCCGCCGACGACCTGGGTGCCGGCCTTCAGCATCAGCGCGGTGTGCTTGGTGCCCTCGCCGCCGGTGATGCCCTGGACGATGACCTTGGAGTCCTTGTTGAGGAAGATAGACATTCTCTGATTCGTCCTTACTTCGCGGCGAGCTCGGCGGCCTTGTCGGCGCCTTCGTCCATGGTGAGTGCGAGGGTGACCAGCGGGTGGTTCGCCTCGGCGAGGATGCGGCGGCCCTCCTCGACCTTGTTGCCGTCGAGACGCACGACCAGGGGCTTGTTCGCCTCGTCGCCGAGGATCTGCAGCGCCGTGACGATGCCGTTCGCGACCGCGTCGCACGCGGTGATGCCGCCGAAGACGTTGACGAACACGCTCTCGACCTGCGGGTCGTTGAGGATGACGTCGAGGCCCGCCGCCATCACCTCGGCGGACGCGCCGCCACCGATGTCGAGGAAGTTCGCCGGCTTGACGCCCTTGTGCTTCTCGCCCGCGTAGGCGACGACGTCGAGGGTGGACATGACCAGGCCCGCGCCGTTGCCGATGATGCCGACCTGGCCGTCGAGCTTGACGTAGTTGAGGCCGGCCTTCTTGGCCTTGGCCTCCAGCGGGTCGGCGGCCTCGGCGTCCTCGAGCGCCTCGTGCTCGGGGTGACGGAAGTCGGCGTTCTCGTCGAGGGTGACCTTGCCGTCGAGGGCGATGATGTCGCCCTCCTCGGTGAGGACCAGCGGGTTGACCTCGACCAGCGTCGCGTCCTCGCCGGTGTAGACGTCGTAGAGCTTGACGAAGACGTCGGCGACCTTCGCGACCAGCTCGTCCGGGAACCCGGCGGCCTTGGCGATCTCGGTGGCCTTCGCGGTGTCCAGGCCGCCGCGGGGGTCGACCTCGATGCGGGCGAGCGCCTCGGGCTTCTCGACCGCGAGCTGCTCGATCTCCATGCCGCCCTCGACGCTGGTCAGCGACAGGTAGGAGCGGTTGGCCCGGTCGAGGAGGACCGAGAAGTAGAACTCGCGGGCGATGCGGGCGCCGCCGGCGACCATGACCCGGCGGACCACGTGGCCCTTGATGTCGAGGCCCAGGATGGCCTTGGCCGCCTCTTCGGCGTCCTCCGGCGTCTTGGCGACCTTCACGCCGCCCGCCTTGCCACGGCCTCCGACCTTGACCTGCGCCTTGACGACGGTGACGCCGCCCAGCTTCTCGGCGGCCGCACGAACCTCCTCCGGAGTGTCCGCGACGATGCCCGGAAGGACCGGGACGCCGTACTTCTCAAACAGGTCTCTGGCCTGGTACTCGAATAGATCCACGGTTATCCAATCCGCTGATGTCCGGCGCGCTCGTGGCGCTCCGGCGGTTATCTGCTGGGCGGTCCGGCGGGAGAATAGCTCGACGCCGAGATAAATTCGCCAGTGAGAACTTTAGCGCGTCCGACTGAACAGCCCGAATCCGGTTCTCCTCCACAGTTCGACGGGCAGGACGACCTCTCCACGGATTCGGTCGGAGCCGCCCGCGGACGGTCCGTCGCCGCGACCGTTGAGGGCATGACACATCGCATCTCGAACCTCGTGACCGTCTTCGTCCTCGCCGGCCTCGCCGTCTTCCTCGGCATGCTGAACGCGCTCGTCCCCTCCCCCGACGCCCGGGCGCTCTCCGGCGCCGGCCACGGTCCCGGCTACCTCTCCCAGGACGGCTGGTGGCTCGGCACCTACCGCCTCGACGACGGCGCGCAGGGCTTCTGCCTCAACGCCGGCAAGCCGAGCCCCACCGGCAACGGCTACGACTACGCGGACGCGGCGGCGCTCGGCTGGTACACGCCGGAGCAGTCCGCCTCCCTCGCGTACATCTCCCGCACCTGGGCGGGCACCGACGAGCGGCTGACCGCCGCCGCCGGGCAGATCGCGACCTGGCTGGTCGCGGGCCTCGGCGGTCACACACCGGAGGAGCTCGCCGGCCGGGCTGGGGCGGACGCCGGCCGGGTCCTCGCCCGGGCGCACGAGATGGTGGACGAGGCCGTGCGCCTCGGCTCGACCTCCGTGCGGGCGGACGCCGTGCTCGAACTGGCGGAGACCGGGCCAGGCCGGGTCCGTGTCGAGCTCGCCGTCGTCCGGCCCACCGGCACCGAGCTCCTGGCTCCGGGCGCGCACCGGGCGCGGGTGGCGCTCGACGGCGCCACCTTCGCGGACGGCGCGGGCGACGCCGACGTCCCGACCGGGACCGATGTGTCGATCGTCCCCTCCGGCGACGCGGTGAGCGTGACGGTGAGCGCTGCGGCCTCCCTCGACACGCTGCCCTACGGCGACCGGCTGCTGGTCGCCGCGCCCCACGGGGACGCGCAGGCCGTGCTCGTGGCGGTCCCCGCGACGGCGGAGGCGCGCGCGGCCGCGTCCACGACGGGGCCGTCCCCGCTGCCGTTCCAGCCGGTCGTCGCCACCGTGACCAGCGCTCCGGAGGCGCTGCCCGGCGCGCTGATCCACGACCGGCTCACCGTCTCGGTCGACACCGCGGACGGGCTCCTGCCGTCCTGGGGCGTTCGCGCGGTCGATGGCGGCTTCGAGCCGGTGGAGGCCGTGGTCGAGAGCACGCTGTACGGGCCCTTCGGCGCACCGCTGTCGGAGTCGCCCGAGGTGCCGGCGGACGCGCCCGTGGTCTGCACGGTGGAGACGACGGTGGCCGGCACGGGCGAGTACGACACCCCGGAGTGCGCCCTCCCGGCCGCGGGGCACTACGTCTGGGTGGAGCGGATCGCCCCGGAACGCCTGCCCGCGGGCGGCGGCGGGGAGCGGATGCGTGCCTGGCGGTCCCCGTTCGGCGTGGCCACGGAGATCACGCTGGCATCGGCCCCGGTGGTCCCCACGCCCGAGGAGCCCGCACCTGCGCCCGCGCCGATGGCGCCGGCCGCGCTGGCCGACACGGGCGGCTCCTGGGCGGCGGAGGCGTGGCCGGCGGCCGCGGCCATGGGGGCGGCCGGCGCCGCGGTGCTGACCGGCACCCTCGGCTGGCGGCTGCGTCGCCGGAACGCGGGCTCCCGATGCAGGATGGAGGTATGACCACCGTCCGTGGCGTCCGTGGAGTTCGTGGCCCCGAGGGAACCCGGGAGCTCACGTTCCGGCAGCTCACCGGCGAGGCGCTCTGCCTCGCCGGTGGCGGTCGGGCCCTCCTGCTGCAGATCGCGCATCCCGCGGTCGGGCGGGGCGTCGTCGAGCACAGCGACTTCGCCGACCGGATGGTGGACCGCTTCCACGCCACGATGACCTTCGTCTACGCCGCGACCTTCGCGACGCCCGCGGAGTTCGAGGTGGTCCGCCGACGGGTCAATCGCGCGCACGCGCCGGTGCGCGGCGCGGCGACCGGCACCGAGCCGGCGTACAGCGCGTTCGACCATGAGCTGCAGCTCTGGGTGGCGGCGACCCTCTACGCGACGATGACCGACCTCGCCGACCGCGTCCTCGGGCCGCAGAGCGCCACCGCGCGGGAGCAGCTGTATCGCGAGGCGACCCGTTCGGGAGTCGGGCTTCAGGTCCGTCCCGAAGAATGGCCGCCCACCGAGGCCGACTTCCGCGACTACTGGGACGACATGGTCGGCCAGCTCCGCGTGACGGACGCCACCCGCGCGGTCGCCGAGCAGATCCTGCACCCGCGGGGTGTGCCGCTGTGGCTGCGGGCGACGCTCCCTGACGCGCGGATCGTCACAGCCGGGCTGCTGCCGCCCGACGTGCGGGACCAGTTCCGACTGCCGTGGAGTCCGTCGATCGAACGGGGCTTCGAACGCCGGATGCGGGTTGCGGCGGCGGTCTACCCGCGGCTCCCGGAGCGACTCCGCCACCAGCCGCGCGACCTGTACCTACGCCGGCTGCGACGGTCGATCGCGGAAGGGAGCGGCTGACTCGCAGGGCGCCGCGAGCGCTCGATCGCCGGCCGCAGGGCGGGCGTCAGCGTCGGGGTCGCCGGCCGGAGGGCATGGCTTGGTCGCCGGCTACGGGGCCAACCCCCGCGACCGCTCCACCCAGCGCGCCGCGAGCACCAGCCCGATCCCGATCGCGGCGCCCAGCACGGTCTCGAGCACGCGGTCGATGAGCAGCGTGTCGAGCGGCGTCGGGGAGGCCAGGTGCGACACCGCGAGCGCCATCGGGGTGATGAAGAGCAGGGCGGTGCCGTAGTGGCTGCCGACCAGCATCTCTGCGAAGAATTGGCAGACGACGACCACCACGATCACCACCAGCGCCGGCGGCCCCCACACCAGCACGAGGCCTGTCACGATGACGCCCCCGATGGTGCCGAAGATCCGATGCACCGAACGGGAGATCGAGTGCGCGGCGCGGGCGGGAGGGATGACGGCGACCACGCTCACCACCGCCCAATAGGCGTGGCCCAGCCCGAAGCTGAGGGCGATGCTTCCTGCGAGGAGGACGCCCACGGCGTTCTGGGTCGCGGTCAGCCAGACGCGGCCGTCGCGGAGCACGCTCGTATCCACGCCGGGGCGACGGTGCAGCTTCTTCAAGAGCACCGAACCCGTGCGCGCGGCGCGGTCGCCGGCCGCGCGGCGCAGCAGCCATCCCGACATCGTGAGCAGCCACGAGAACGCGGCGACGGCGGCCGCGAGGCCGATCCGGCCCCAGGCCTCCGCGGCGGGGGTCGGGATCGCCGCGCACACCAGCAGCGCGAACACGAAGAACAGCGTCTGCGCGGGCAGGAGCTGGAAGGCCGCCGCGAGGGAGGTCCCGACCACGACCACGGCTACCAGGAGCACCGTGGTCAACCACAGCGGCTCGCCCAGCACGGCGACCAGGACGCCGAGCGCGATGCACACCAACAGCGCGACCCCGGCCACCGAGACGCTGCGGAGGCGCAGCCGGTAGGGCTCGTTGCGGCCGTACAGGGCGGTGAACGCGCCGAACGTCGCATACGCCGCGAGGTCGAGGCGACCGACGGCGAAAAGCAGGAGAAGTGGCACCGCGACCGCCGCAGCGGCCCGGAAGCCGACCTCGACGCTCATCGAGGCGAGCTGGCGCCTCACAGCTTGTCGATCGGGGCGATCTTGATGAGGAGCTTCTTCGCGCCCACCTTCTCGAACTGGACGTGCGCGACGCGTTTGGCGCCCTCTCCGGTGACGTTGGTCACCCGGCCCTCGCCGAAGTCCGCGTGCCGGATCCGGTCGCCGGGGGCGAGCTCCAGGTCGCCGTTGTCGCGCACCTTGCCGGTCACCCGGTTCGGCCACTCCGCCTTGGGGCGCTCGGCCGGGGCGCTGCCGCCGACCGGGTAGCTCTCGTTCCAGCGGCCGGCGGTCCCGCTGCCGATGCCGGGCCGGCGCGCGTTCAGCGCGCGCGACTGCGAGCCGCCGCGACCGTTCGCCGCCCCCGGCGACTGGCGCCAGTCGATGAGGTCGGCAGGGATCTCCTGCAGGTACCGGCTCGGCATCGCGACAGCGGTCTCGCCGAACTGCGCGCGTGTCATCGCCAGCGACAGGAACAGGCGTTTCTTGGCGCGCGTGATCCCGACATAGAACAGCCGCCGCTCCTCGGCCGGGCCGCCCGGCTCGTTGGCCGACATCCGGTGCGGCAGGAGGTCCTCCTCGATGCCCGTCAGGAACACCGCGTCGTACTCCAGCCCCTTGGCCGTGTGCAGCGTCATCAGCGACACGGAGCCGCTGGAGTCGTCGATCTCGTCCGCCGCCGCCACCAGCGACACCTCGGTGAGGAAGTCGACCAGCGTGCCGTCCGGGTTGTTGCGCGCGAACTCCTTCGTCACCGCGACGAGCTCGTCCACGTTCTCGGCGCGCGCCTCGTCCTGCGGGTCGCGGCTGTTGCGCAGCACGTCGAGGTACCCGCTGCCGTCGAGCAGGAAGGTGAGCACGTCGGCGACCGCCGCGACGCCCGCGGGGTTGGCCGGGTCGATCTTCGCCGCGGCCTCGTCCAGCAGCCCCGAGAGCTGCAGGATCGCGCCGGTCACCTTGGGTCCGAGACCCAGCGACCCGGCGTCGCGCATGGCGTCGCGGAAGGTGAAGCCGTTGTCCTCCGCATAGCTGGCGAGCTGCGTCTCGGTCGCCGGGCCGATGCCGCGCTTCGGGGTGTTCAGAATGCGGCGGAGCGCCAGGGTGTCGTCCGGGTTGGCGACCGTCACCAGGTACGCCATCGCGTCCTTGATCTCGGCGCGCTCGTAGAACTTGGTGCCGCCCATCACCTTGTAGGGCAGGGCCGAGCGGATGAAGATCTCCTCCAGTGCACGGGTCTGCGCGTTGGTGCGGTAGAAGACCGCCATGTCCTTGTAGTCCATGCCCGCGGCGTGCAGCTTCTCGATCTCGTCCGCGACGAACTGCGCCTCGTCGTGACCCGAGTAGCCGGTATAGCCGACGATCTTGTCGCCGTCGCCGACCGCGGTCCACAGCTTCTTGTCCTTGCGGTCGAAGTTGTTGGAGATGACGGCGTTGGCCGCGCTCAGGATGTTCTGCGTCGACCGGTAGTTCTGCTCCAGCAGCACCACCTTGGCGCCGGGGAAGTCGCGCTCGAACTCCACGATGTTGCGGATGTCCGCGCCGCGGAACGCGTAGATCGACTGGTCCGAGTCGCCGACGACGGTCAGCGACGCGCCGGGGATGGCGCCGACGACGTCGCGCAGCTTGGCGACGTTGCGGCCGTGCTGCTCCATGTCCTCCGCGATGTCGGGCGCGACGGGCATGGTCAGCTCGCGGATCAGCGAGTACTGCGCGTGGTTGGTGTCCTGGTACTCGTCCACCAGGATGTGCCGGAACCGCGTCTGGTACAGCGCCGCGACCTTCGGGAAGGCGCGGAACAGGAACACCGTCTCGGCGATGAGGTCGTCGAAGTCGAAGGCGTTCGCACGGCGGAGGGCGCGGGTGTACTGCCGGAAGATCTCGAGGAACATCACCTCCTGCGGGTCGCTCAGGTTGGCCGAGCGCGCGTAGGTCTCGATGTCGGTGAGCTCGTTCTTGAGCTTGGAGATGCGCCCGGAGGTCCCGGCGACGGTGAAGCCGAGCGTGTCGGCGTCCAGCTCCTTGATGATGCGCTTGAGCAGCGCGCGGGTGTCGCCGGAGTCGTAGATCGAGAAGCTCTGCGTCTTGCCGATCGTCTCGGCCTCCCTGCGCAGAATCCGGACGCACGCCGAGTGGAACGTCGAGATCCACATGCCCTGCGCCCGGCCGCCGAGGAGCTGCTCGACGCGCTCGCGCATCTCGTTCGCGGCCTTGTTGGTGAAGGTGATCGCGAGGATCTCGCTCGGCCAGGCCTCCCGGCTCTCGATGAGCCCGGCGATGCGGCGGGTCAGCACGCTCGTCTTGCCCGACCCGGCGCCGGCCACGATGAGCAGGGCCGGGCCGCGGTACTCGGCGGCCTCGCGCTGCTGCGGGTTGAGTCCGGCGAACAGGCGCTCGTTCGGGCCGCGGCGGCCGCCGCCGGGGCCGTCGCCGCCGCCGGGGCCGCCGTGCGCGGAGCCGTCGCCGGGGCGCACGTCGCCCTCCCAGCCGTCGAGGATGATCGGCACGGAGGAGGGCACCGCTGAAGAGGAGGAGGGGGCGTCGGGGAGGCTCGTCATGTCTCCACTCATTTTAGCCGCCGCCACCGTCATCGCGGCCGGGAGCCGGGATGTCGGCCGGGAGCCAGGATGACGGCCGGGAGCCAGGATGACGGCCGGGAGCCAGGATGACGGCCGGGAGCCAGGATGACAGTCAGGCGGCCCGCGCCGGTCAGCGTCCGTCGCGCACGGCCACCGCGAGGTCCGGGTGGTCGGCGAACACCCCGTCGACGCCCGAGTGCAGCAGGATCGCGTAGAGCCGCCGCCAGTCGCCCCACTCGTCGTCGCGGCCGGCCCGGCGGAAGTCGGCCGGCAGCATCCCGTTCTCCGGCCGCAGCGTCCAGCAGTAGACGAACAGCCCGGCCGAGTGCGCGAGGTCGACCAGGTCGGAGGTGACCGCGCCGATGTCGACGCCGCCCTCGTCCTCGCCGAACAGCCCGACCGACACCGATCCCGACTGCAGGATCTGGGAGACGTCCACGCTGATCCCGTCGACTCGCTCGGCCGGCGCCGCCGCGGAGCCGAGCGCGTACAGCCCGCGGAGCGTCAGGTCGGAGGCGTACCCGGGCGCCGCAGCACCCAGCGACGCGACACGATCGGCCGGCGCACCCTCCCGCTCGAGGAGGTAGACGCGCTTGCCCCGGAACCCGCCGTCGTGCAGGCGGCCGAGCACGGTCTTCTCGAAGCTCTCGGCGACGAGCCCGGGGTGGTCGGACCAGCCCGCCTCCGCAAGCTCGGCCAGGAACAGCTCGTGCAGCGGGAGTCCCGCCGCGTCGAAGTAGGTGGCGTGCTTCAGCTCGGCGACCAGGCCGAGCGCTCTGCCCGCCGCGTCGGAGGCCGCGTCCACGACCTCCAGCACGTCCGCGAGCCGGAGGATCGGGTAGCGGTCGTCGAACGTGGCGCTCGCCTGGCGCAGATGCGGCACCCGCTCCCGCGCGCGCAGCGTGGCCAGCTCCGCCCACGTGAAGTCCTCCGTGAACCAGCCGGTCAACGGCATCCCGTCGACCTCCTTGGTCGTGCGCCGGCCGGCGAACTCGGGATGCTCGGCCACGTTCGTCGTGCCGGAGATCTCGTTCTCGTGCCGCACGACCAGCACGCCGTCCTTCGTCGCGGCGATGTCGGGCTCCACCGAGTCGGCGCCGAGGGCGAACGCCAGCTCGTAGGCGCCCCGGGTGTGCTCCGGCCGGTAGCCGGGCGCGCCGCGATGACCGATCACGGACGGTCTCGAGCGGGCACGCATGTGGCGATCCTAGCCGGGCGTTCGGGGCGTTCCGGTGCGCACTCCCGGGTGAAACAATCAGAGGGTGCCCGACCTCGATGGTCCCCCCGCCCCGGCTCCCGCGCCCTCCGCACTCGATGCGGAGGCGCCGGGGACGACCCGCGCCTGGCGCGAGCCGTCGCGCTCGCTCGACCTGCACTGGGGCACGTACCGCACCCGCTGGACCGCCGGACTGGCGATGATCGTGGTCGGGACGGCCTGCGTCCTGGTCACCACCGCGTACAGCCTGCCGTTCCTGCTGGTCGGCTCGATCCTGCAGCCGGCGGGCTGGGCGGTCATGCCCTCCACGATCGGCCGGAGGGTCGCCGTCGTCGTGCCCGTGCTCGGCTTCACGTGGCTCATGCTCGGGGGCGCCGGGTTCGCCTGGTGCTACGCCGTCGTCCTCGCGGCGTGGCTGCTGGTGCGGCTGCGGCCGCTCCCGGCCTTCGCCGTGCTCGTGCTGCCGATCGCCGCCAGCCTGATCCTGCCCCTCTTCGTGACGACCTACGCGCAGGGCTGGATCACGATCCTGACCATGAGCGTGGTCGTGGTCGCCTCGGCGTGGCTGGCCCGCGCGGGCGCGATCGCAGTCGATTCATGGCAAGCTGTCAGAACTCTCAGAAACCAACCCGATAGATTGGGCGGACCGAGACCGTAAGCGGTCCCCGACAAAGCGAGGAACCCATGGCAACCTCCAACCCCGCCTTCTCCCAGAGCCCGGCGTTCCAAAACGCCGCGACGGGCTCCGCGAGCGCGCAGCAACTGGAAGAGCTCTTCAACGCCCCATCCGCCACGTCGGTGGACACCGACCGCATGACGGTCGAGGACACCATCCGCAAGACTGCGGTCAGCTTCGGCGTCCTGCTCGTCGGCGCCGTGCTCGGCTGGTGGGTGCCCGGCTTGTGGGTAGTCGGAGCGCTCGCCGGCCTCGTCCTGGCCTTCGTCAACATCTTCCACAACCGCAAGAAGCTCCCCTCCCCCGCGCTCACACTGGCCTATGCCGGCGCCCAGGGGCTCTTCATCGGCGGCATCTCCAAGTTCTACGAGGACCTCTGGAGCGGCGTCGTCATCCAGGCGGTCATCGGCACCATCGTGGTCGTGGGCGTCACACTCGCCCTTTTCGCCAGCGGCAAGATCCGCGCCTCGGCGAAGGCGACGAAGATCTTCCTGATCGCGATGGTGGGCTACCTGGTGTTCTCCCTTGTGAACATCGTTCTGGTCTGGACCGGCGCGGTGAACGACCCGTGGGGCCTCCGCGGCACGGTCCACATCTTCGGCATCCCGCTCGGGCTGGTGATCGGCGTCCTCGTCGTCATCATGTGCGCATATTCGCTGGTGCTCGACTTCGACGCCATCCAGCAGGGCGTCAAGAACCGGGCGCCGCGCGCGTTCGGCTGGGCCGGAGCCTTCGGCATCATGGTCACCGTCGTCTGGCTGTACCTGGAGCTCCTGCGCATCTTCGCGATCTCGCGCAACTAGGCGCACACGCAGAAGGGCCGGGATGCATCAGCATCCCGGCCCTTCTCACGTCTACGGGAGACTCACTCCCACTCGATGGTCCCCGGCGGCTTCGACGTGACGTCGAGAACCACGCGGTTGACCCCGTCCACCTCGTTGGTGATCCGGTTGGAGATCGTGGCCAGCAGGTCGTACGGCAGCCGCGTCCAGTCGGCGGTCATCGCGTCCTCGCTGGAGACCGGGCGCAGCACGATGGGGTGGCCGTAGGTGCGGCCGTCGCCCATCACGCCGACCGAGCGGACGTCCGCCAGCAGCACCACCGGGCACTGCCAGATCTCGGCGTCGAGGCCCGCCGCGGTCAGCTCGGCGCGGACGATCGCGTCCGCGTCGCGGAGCAGGTCGAGACGCTCCTGCGTCACCTCGCCGACGATGCGGATGCCGAGGCCGGGGCCGGGGAACGGCTGGCGGCCGACGATAACCTCCGGCAGCCCCAGCTCGCGGCCGATCGCGCGCACCTCGTCCTTGAACAGGGTGCGCAGCGGCTCCACGAGCTCGAACTGGAGGTCCTCCGGCAGGCCGCCGACGTTGTGGTGGCTCTTGATGTTGGCTGTTCCCGTGCCGCCGCCCGACTCCACCACGTCCGGGTAGAGCGTGCCCTGCACCAGGAAGCGGATCGGGTCGCCGTCGTGCTCTGCCTCGGCGATCAGGTCGGCCTGGGCCTTCTCGAACACCCGGATGAACTCGCGGCCGATGATCTTGCGCTTGGTCTCTGGGTCGGAGACGCCCGCGAGCGCGGACAGGAACTGCTCCTGCGCGTTCACGGTGACGAGCCGGACGCCCGTCGCGGCGACGTAGTCCTCCTCGACCTGGCGGGCCTCGTCCTTGCGGAGCAGGCCGTGGTCCACGAACACGCAGACGAGCTGGTCGCCGACCGCCTTGTGCACGAGCGCGGCCGCGACAGCGGAGTCGACGCCGCCGGACAGCGCGCACAGCACGCGGCCGCTGCCCACCTGGGCGCGGATCGCGGCGACCTGGTCGGCGATGACGTTGCCGCTGTTCCAGTCGGCGGGGATGCCGGCGGCGCGGTGCAGGAAGTTCTCCAGCACGGCCTGCCCGTACTGCGAGTGCTTGACCTCGGGGTGCCACTGCACGCCGTACAGCCGACGCTCCTCGTTCGCGAACGCCGCGACCGGGGTGTCCTCGGTCGAGGCGAGCACCTCGAAGCCCTCGGGGGCCTTGGAGACCGAGTCGCCGTGGCTCATCCACGCGGTCTGCTCGGCGGGCTGGCCGTCGAGGAGGCTGCCCGAGCCGTCCGAAGCGGCGCCGGTGACGCGCACGGCGGTGGAGCCGTACTCGCGGCGGCCGGTCCGCGCGACCTCGCCGCCGAGAGCGGTGGCCATGACCTGGAAGCCGTAGCAGATGCCGAGCACGGGGACGCCGAGCTCGAAGATCGCCTCGTCGAGGTGCGGTGCGCCCTCCTCGTACACGCTGGAGGGACCGCCCGAGAGCACGATGCCGGCGGGACGCTTGGCCGCGACCTCCGACGCCGTCACGGTGTGCGGCACGATCTCGGAGTAGACGTTCGCCTCGCGCACGCGGCGAGCGATCAGCTGCGCGTACTGGGCGCCGAAGTCGACCACCAGGACGGGACCGGCCGGCGCAGCCGAGTCGGCTCCTCCGAGGATGTCCGAGAACACTGCGTCGGTGCTAATTTGCTGCCTCCACGTACGTCGCTGCCTCGGCCTCGCGGCCGGCCAGATAGCTCTTGACCTGCTTGCTGATCCTGGCCTCCACGAAGAAGGACAGGAAGGGGATGACGCCACCGAGGGCGATGGTGATGAACTTCGAGAACGGCCAGCGCATCAGGCTCCACAGCCGGAAGTCCGAGAACAGGTAGATCACATACAGCCAGCCGTGGGCGATGAGGATGCCCGTGCTCAGGTCGAGCCCGGTCGGGGCGACCGCGGTCTTGACGGGCACGAGGGTGAGGGCGCCGTAGTTGCTGAAGGCGAAGAGCTGGTAGCCGAGGCCGTACTTCACGATCATCTCCACGCAGAGCAGCAGGAGCATGATTCCGGTGATGTACGCGAACACCGCGTAGAACTTGAGCGCCCCGCGGATCTTCGGGAAGTCTTCGGGTTTGGGAGCGAGGGGCATGGGGCTATTCTACGTTCCCGGCATGAGCCCTCGCGCCGCCGTCCGCTGCTGCTGCGGCCTCCTCCGCCGCCAGTTCGCGCTCCTCGTCCTCCCGCTGCTTCGCGTCGCGTACCAGCCGGTACCAGAGGAAGATCGCGAACCCGGCGAAGATGATCCACTCGGCCGCATAGAAGACGTTGAGCCAGTTGAGCTCGGTCTGCTGGATGGGCGGGGGCGAGTCGATCTTGTCGAGCCCGGCGGGCGGTGTGCGGTCGACCACGTACGCGTTGTAGACGTCCATGCCGTCCACGCCGGTCCACAGGTTGTAGAGCTGGCCGACGCCGAGGGTCTTCATCGCGGTCGGGTTCTTCTTGTCGTCCGGCACCTGCGGCTGCTCGTCGGGGAGGATCCGCCCGACGATCTTCTGCGGCGTCTCGGGCTGCTCGGCGAGCCGGGCCACGACCGACTTCGCCGCCGCCTCGTCCGGCGCCCAGCCGCGGGCCACGGCGAGCGCGATCCGGTGGCCGTCGCCGGCGTCCACGTCCACATGGGAGACGACCCACCAGCCGGTCTTGCCGAAATTGATCCGGTCGTACAGGAGCTGGTCGTCGCCGGCGACGAACGTGCCGGTGAACTCCACCAGCTGCCCCACCGACGTGTCGGTCATCGGGCCGTTCGGCTTCGCGACCTTCGCGAGCGGCAGCACCGTCTCGGTCGGCGCCACGACGGCCTTGCCGGACTCGATCGCGCGCTCGAGCTGCCACTGGCCCAGCCCGGCGAAGCCGGCGGCGAGCGCGAGCGCGAACACCAGCGCGCCGATCCAGCGCGGGCGGAGCATCATCTGCAGCATGGTGCTGCCGCCCGCCTGCGCCTGCGCGCCGGCCGGGCTGCCGGGGGTGGTGTCGATGGCTCAGTCCCGCTTTCGTTCGACGGTCGTGTCCTGCTGCTGCATGGCCTGCTCGACGATCCGGTCCACAGCCGGGCGCGTGTGGTCCGCGCCCCTGTCGTCGCGGCGCGTGTCGGAGTCGAGGTCGGCGGTGGCCGCCTCCACGAGGGCGATCTCCTCGTCGAGCATGGGATCGCGCTGCTTCCGCCGGTCGCGCCGCTTGGACGATCCGGTCCGGAGAATCATCGCACCGATCTTCTCGGAGTTCGCTGCGAGGACCGGCCCGAGCACGGACATGATGAGCACGTAGAGGCCGGCGAACGGCGCGATCCGGGGGTCGAGTCCGGCGCTGAGCGACAGCGTCGCCAGGATGAGCGCGAACTCGCCGCGGTTCTGCAGGATGACGGCGGTGTTGATCCCGGCCTGCGGGCCGAAGCCGTTCAGCCACGCGACGAACTGCCCGGCCAGGATGTTCAGCACGATCGTCATCCCGACCGCGATGAGCACCGGTCCGAGCACCGCCGGGAACTTCGCCGGGTCGAGCGCGAGCCCGAAGTTGAGGAAGAAGAACGCCGCGAACACGTCGCGCAGCGGGAGGGCGATGTGCTCGATCTTGTTGCGGTACTTCGTCGCTCCCAGCACGAGCCCGATCAGGAACGCCCCGATCGCGTCGGTGACGCCGAGGAGCTCGCCGATCCCCGCGAACAGCACCGCCAGCCCGAAGAACAGGATGGTGAAGAGCTCGTCGTCCTTCGTGCGGAACAGCCGGGAGACGTACCTCCCGCCGAACCGGGCGAGCGTGAACATCACGACCAGGAAGAGGAACGCCACGGTCAGCTTGCCGACCACCGGCCAGACCGCGGTCTCGCCGCTCAGCACGACCGACACGATCGCGAGGTAGATCGCGATGAAGATGTCCTCCACGACCGTCACGCCGAGGATCATCGGCGTCTCGGCGTTCGGGAGGCGGCGCAGCTCGATCAGCAGCTTCGTCACGATCGCGGACGACGACGTGGCCGTCATCCCGGCGATGATGAGCGCCTCCCGGGTGCCCCAGCCCACCCAGAAGCCGAACGCGAGGCCGACACCCATGTTGATCAGGATGTAGGAGCCGCCGGAGACGACCAGTTTGCCGAAGTTGCCGAAGAACTCGTCCTGGTCGAACTCCAGCCCCAGGTTGAACAGCAGCAGGATGAGCCCGAAGATCGCGATGAGCTCGATGTAGTTGCTCTCGAAGTCGAGCGGGAACCAACCGGTGTGCGGGCTCGCCAGCAGGCCGACGAGCATATAGATGGGGATCGCGGGGAGCCCCACCAGCTTGCCGAGCCGTCCGAGCACGTACGCGACGAGCAGCAGGATGCCGAGGATGATGAGGTCTTCTCCGAGATGCATGGATCAGCCTCCCGGCGGAGCGTCGGACGTGGCCCGCGCGGTCTGACCGGTGCGGAAGAACGCGAAGGCCTTCGCGACCTTCTCGGGGGTGCCCGCGACGACGAGGGTGTCGCCGGGGAAGACCTTGAAGTCGGGAGCGGGCGCCGGATTCGCGGAGTCCCCGCGCACGACGGCGACGACGGTGAGCCCGACGAAGCCGCGGTCGCCGGGCGCCCCGAGCTGCTGGCCGGCGATGTAGTCCTCGTAGTCGACGGAGAACCAGTCGATGCTGAGCCCGGGGATCTGGTCGAGCGCGGTCAAAGACTCGGTGATCTGCGTGCCGCCCAGGAGTTCGGCGAGCGTGTGCGCTTCGTCCTCGTTGAGCCGCAGCGAGACCTTGGTCACGTCCGAGCCGTCTTCGTGGTCGGAGAAGGTGATCAGGTCGCTGTGCCCGGAACGGTGCGCGATGACGCCGACCTTGCCCCCGTCGTCCGTCACGAAGGTGTGCAACACCCCGACGCCGGGCAGTTTGACCCGTCGAACGTCAACCATTTATCCGTCTCCATCCGTCGCGGGCACTGGAGTCCAGTTTATGGGACGGAGGTTTCGGGCTCTTTTCGCCGGAGGCGGCTCACTCCTCCTTCGGGGGCGCGTCCGCTTCGGCCACCGGGGTCGCCGCCGTCGTGTTCGCAGCCGCCGGGGCAGCCTCCCCCGCGCCCGCTTTCGCCGCCGCGGCCTTCCCCGCCGACGCCTTCGCCGTGCGCGTGACCGAGCCCGCCTTCGCGGCGGCCGCGTCCACGTCCACGATGTCCGGCGCCTCCAGCCGCACGCGATCCGCCGACTCGTCGTCCGGCTGCTGCTGGCTGGCCCGCTCCGCCGCGACGCGCTTGAGATACGTCTGCACCTCGCGCTCCTCGCGGCCGGTGTCCCAGCCCAGCACGCCCGCCATCAGCGACGCCGCCACCGGCGCCGCCGAGACGCCGCGGTCCCAGGCCTCGATCGAGATGCGGGTGCGGCGGGCAAGCACGTCCTCCAGGTGGAGGGCGCCCTCATGGCTGGCCGCGTAGACCACCTCCGCGCCGATGTAATCGTCCGCACCGGGCAGCGGGTGGGCGAGCGACGGGTCCTCGCGGATCAGCGCGAGGATGTCCTCCGCCATCGTTCCGTAGCGGTTCAGCAGGTGCTCGACCCGAGCCGGGTGGAGGCCGGACTCGCTCGCGATGCGGCTGCGGCGGTTCCACGCGGCCTGGTAGCCCTCGGCTCCGATGAGCGGGATCTCCATCGTGGTGCTCGCCGGGATCTTGCCGTCCAGCGCGTCCACCGCGGCGTCGATCGCGTCCTTCGCCATCACCCGGTACGTCGTCCACTTGCCGCCGGCGATCACGACCAGACCGGGCACCGAGTGCGCGACCAGGTGCTCGCGCGACAGCTTGGAGGTCTCCTCCGACTCGCCCGCGAGCAGCGGGCGGAGGCCCGCGTAGACGCCCTCCACGTCCTCCCGGGTGAGCGGGACGTTCAGCACCTGGTTGACGTGCGCGAGCAGGTAGTCGATGTCGGCCGCCGTCGCCGCCGGGTGCGCCTTGTCGAGATGCCAGTCGGTGTCGGTCGTGCCGATCAGCCAGTGCCGTCCCCACGGGATGACGAAGAGCACGCTCTTCTCGGTGCGGAGGATGAGGCCCATCTTGGACTGGAAGCGGTCGCGTGGCACCACGAGGTGGATGCCCTTGGAGGCGCGCACCTTGAATTGGCCGCGCTCGCCCACCATCGACTGGGTGTCGTCCGTCCAGACGCCGGTCGCGTTGACGACCTGCTTGGCACGGATCTCGAAGCGCTCACCGCTCTCCAGGTCGTGCGCCTGCACGCCGACCACGCGCTCGCCGACCTTGAGGAAGCCCTCCACCCTGACCCGCGTGGCCATGTGCGCGCCGTAGTGCGCCGCCGTGCGCGCGAGGGTGGCGGTGTACCGGGCGTCGTCGACTTGCGCGTCGTAGTACGTGATCCCGCCGACGAGGGCGTTCGGTGCCATGCTCGGGATCGCCCGCAGCACCTGCCGCTTGCTGAGGTGGCGGTGGTGCGGCACCCCCGGCGGGCGCAGGCCGCTGTAGGAGAAGATGTCGTACAGCATCATGCCGGCGCCGATGTAGAAGCGCTCCCACACCCGCTTGTGCAGCGGGTAGAGGAAGCGGACCGGCTTGACCAGGTGCGGGGCGATGCGCTGCAGCAGCAGGCCGCGCTCGATCAGCGCCTCCCGCACGAGCCCGAAGTCGAGCTGCTCCAGGTAGCGGATGCCGCCGTGGACCAGCTTGGACGACCGGCTGGAGGTGCCGGAGGCGAAGTCGCGGGCCTCCACCAGGCCGACGCTCAGCCCGCGGGTGACCGCGTCGACCGCGCTGCCCACGCCGACGATGCCGCCGCCGACCACGAGGATGTCGAGCTCGGTGCTCTTCAGCGCCTCGATCGCGGCGGCGCGCTCGGCCGGGCCGAGGCGTGAAGGGTAGGCCACCGCCGTTGACCGCGCGGTGGTGCCGGACGGGGATGTTGTCGCCATCGTTTCCTCCTCCCCGGCCGCCTTCGGCCAGGACCTAGTGCGATTGGTAGGGCGCCACCACGACTTCTACGCGCTGGAACTCCTTCAGGTCCGAGTATCCCGTCGTTGCCATGCTCCTGCGCAAGGCCCCCACCAGATTCGCAGTTCCCTCGGCGACCGGCGCCGGCCCGTACAGGATCTCCTCCAGTGGCGCGACCTGGCCCACGGCGACCCGGTTGCCGCGCGGGAGCTGCGCGTGGTGCGCCTCCGCGCCCCAGTGCCAGCCGCCGCCCGGCGCGTCGGTCGCGCGGGCGAGCGTCGTGCCCAGCATGACCGCGTCGGCGCCGCAGGCGATGGCCTTGACGATGTCGCCCGAGCTGCCGAGGCCGCCGTCGGCGATGACGTGCACGTAGCGGCCGCCCGACTCGTCCATGTAGTCGCGGCGGGCGCCGGCGACGTCCGCGACGGCGGTGGCCATCGGGGCGTGGATGCCGAGCGTGGAGCGGGTGGTCGAGGCCGCGCCGCCGCCGAAGCCGACGAGCACGCCGGCCGCGCCCGTGCGCATGAGGTGCAGCGCCGCCGTGTACGTCGCGGCGCCGCCGACGATCACGGGGACGTCGAGCTCGTAGATGAACTTCTTGAGGTTGAGCGGCTCGACGCTCTTGGAGACGTGCTCGGCCGAGACGGTAGTGCCGCGGATGACGAAGAGGTCGACCCCGGCCTCCACGACGGTCTGGTAGAGCTCCTGGGTGCGCTGCGGCGAGAGCGCGCCGGCGACGGTGACCCCGCCCTCCCGGATCTCGGCGAGACGCCGGGTGACCAGCTCGGGCTTGATCGGCGCGGAGTAGATCTCCTGCATGCGCCGGGTCGCCGTCTCGGCGGGAAGCTCGCGGATCTCGGCGAGCATCGGCTCCGGGTCCTCGTAGCGGGTCCAGACGCCCTCCAGGTCGAGCACGCCCAGGCCGCCGAGCTGGCCCATCATGATCGCGGTGGTCGGCGAGACCACGGAGTCCATCGGCGCCGCCAGGAACGGGACGTCGAACTGGTAGGCGTCGATGGTCCAGGAGACCGAGACGTCCTCGGGGTCGCGGGTGCGCCGGCTGGGCACCACCGCGACGTCATCGAAGGCGTACACGCGGCGGGCACGCTTGGCCCGCCCGATCTCAATCTCCATACTCACAGGTTCAGTCTATGGCGCGGCACTGGCAGAGTAGGCAGGTGACCGTCGACGCCGAGCCCCTCGCCCGCCTCCGCCAGCGCACGAGCGAGAAGTGGTCGCTGTATCCGGACGACGTGCTCCCGCTGTTCGTGGCCGAGACGGACTACCCGCTGGCCCCGCCGATCGCCGCCGCGCTGCACGCCGCGATCGATCGGAACGACACCGGCTACATCGGCGAGGACGACCGCGCGAAGACCGCCTTCGCCCGCTTCGCGCACGACACCTGGGGCTGGGAGGTCGACCCGGGGTCCGTCCTGACGACGACCGATGTCAGCGTCGTCATCGTGGAGGCGCTGCGCATGCTGATCGCGCCCGGCGACCGGGTGGTCATCACCCCGCCCGTCTACCCGCCGTTCTACGAGTTCATCCCGGAGGCGGGCGGCGTGGTCGAGGAGGTCCCGCTGCTGGACGACGGCACGAGCTGGTCCCTCGACCTGGACGGCCTGGAGCGCGCCTTCGCCGGCGGCGCCCGCGCGTTCCTGCTCTGCCACCCCCACAACCCGCTCGGCCTCGTGCACCCGCGGCCCGTGCTGGAGGCGGTGGCCGTGCTGGCCGCCCGCTACGACGTCGCCGTGGTGAGCGACGAGATCCACGCGCCGCTGACCCACTCGGACGAGACCTTCACGCCGTTCCTCTCGGTGTCTTCCTCGGCGCGTCAGGTCGGCGTGGCCGCCCACTCAGCGAGTAAGGCGTGGAACCTGGCCGGAGTGAAGTGCGCGCTGATGGTCGCCGCGTCGCCGGTGCGCTCCGCTCAGCTCCACGCCCTCCCGGTGGAAGTGGAGGTGCGGACGAGCCTGCTCGGCCGGATCGCGACGGAGGCGGCGTTCGACGACAGCAGGGAATGGTTGGCGGGGACGCTGGAATCGATCGAGGCGAACCGGGTCTTGTTCGGGCAGCTGCTGGCCACCCACCTTCCCGAAGCGGGCTATCGCGAGCCGCACGCCGGCTACCTCGCCTGGGTCGACTTCCGCGGCCTCGGCTGGGGCGATGAGCCGGCGGCGCGCATCCTCTCGGAGGCGCGGGTGGCGCTGGTGCGCGGGCTCGACTTCGGGCGGGAGGGGGCCGGGTTCGCGCGGGTGAACCTGGCGTGCTCGCCGGAGGTGCTGACGGAGGCGGTGGAGCGGATCGCGCGGCTGCGCTGACGGTCAGACCTCGACGGTGTACCCCAGGGCGAGGTCGGCGCCGTTGACGCCGCGGATGCCCCAGTTGACCTTGGGAGTCTCGAAGAAGGTGACCTCGACGCTGTGCGGGGCGATGCCGGTGGCCGCCTCGATCCGGCCGAACAGCTCTGCGATCAGCGCGCGCTTGGAATCCACCGTCCGCCCTTCGAACAGGGACACCTCGACGATCGTGTAGTCGTCGCCACGGTCGGGCGGATAGACGAAGTCGGCGGGGTCCAGACCGATGAAGCGGTGGAACCGCTTCTCGGGCGGATAGGCGAGCGCCGCCATCACCGCCCCGTGGATCGCGTCGGACAGCGCCTCTCGGTGCCGGTCGATCGTGGCGCGACAGGCGAAGACGGTTACTTGGGCCATGTGTTCCTCACTCCCGACTCCCTGCCTCGCAGTACTTGGTCATCTTCCGGGACAAATCGCACTCGTCAGCGGTGATCAGCGCTCCCACGGCGCGTACTCTGCGCGGAACTCACCCCTGAACTCGCTCACCGCACGCGCCCCACGGTCGCCCCAACCTCATCCACGTAGACAAAGTCACCCAGCTTAGGGGAAACCCACCGCCCACCCAACGCTGCCGCCGTCGAGCCGCCAACGGAGGACATCCAAGCCGCACGCACCCCGAAAAGCAGACAACGGAGGAGATCCGGACCCGCAGGGGGGTGGATCTCGTCCGTTGTCGGAAGAGGGGTGCGTCAGCGGCGGTAGTTGGGCGCCTCGACGACCATCTGGATGTCGTGCGGGTGCGACTCCTTGAGGCCGGCCGCGGTGATCCGGACGAACCGGCCGCGCTCCTTCAGCTCCGGGATGGTGCGCGCACCGACGTAGAACATCGACTGGCGGAGGCCGCCGACGAGCTGGTAGGCCACCGCGGACAGCGGGCCGCGGTACGGCACCTGGCCCTCGATGCCTTCGGCGATGAGCTGCTCGTCGCTGGGGACGTCCGCCTGGAAGTAGCGGTCCCGCGAGTACGAGGTCTTCTTGCCGCGGGTCTGCAGGGCGCCGAGGGAGCCCATGCCGCGGTAGTTCTTGAACTGCTTGCCGTTGACGAACACGAGGTCGCCGGGCGACTCGGCCGTGCCGGCCAGGAGCGAGCCGAGCATCACGCTCTCCGCTCCCGCGACCAGCGCCTTGGCGATGTCACCGGAGTACTGGAGGCCGCCGTCCGCGATGAGCGGGACGTCCGCCGCGCGGGCGGCGAGCGAGGCCTCGTACACCGCGGTCACCTGCGGCACGCCGACGCCGGCGACGACGCGGGTGGTGCAGATGGAGCCCGGGCCGACGCCGACCTTGATGGCGTCGGCGCCCGCGTCGATGAGCGCCTGCGCGCCGGAGCGGGTCGCGACGTTGCCGCCGATGACGTCGACGTGCGAGGCGCGCGGCTCGTGCTTGAGGCGGTGGATGATGTCGAGCACGCCGGCGGAGTCGCCGTTGGCGGTGTCCACCACGATGACGTCCACCCCGGCGTCGACCAGGGTCATCGCGCGGTCCCAGGCGTCGCCGAAGAAGCCGATCGCGGCGCCGACGCGCAGGCGGCCCTCGTCGTCCTTGGTGGCGTTCGGGTACTTCTCGCTCTTGTCGAAGTCCTTGACGGTGATGAGCCCGCGCAGGCGCCCGTCCGCGTCCACGAGCGGGAGCTTCTCGATCTTGTGCTCGGCGAAGATCGCGACCGCGGAGTCGGGGTCGATGCCGACCGGGGCGGTGATGAGCGGCATGCGGGTCATGACGTCGCGCACCAGGGTGGTGGAGCGCTCGAACGGGGAGACGAAGCGCATGTCGCGGTTGGTGATGATGCCGACGAGCTTGCCGTCGCCCTCCACGACCGGAAGGCCGGAGACGCGGAACTGCCCGCAGAGGAGGTCGACCTCCTCGACGGTGGCGTCCGGCGTGGTGGTCACCGGGTTGGTGATCATGCCCGACTCGGACCGCTTCACCTTGTCGACGTTGGTCGCCTGGTCCTCGATGGAGAGGTTGCGGTGGATGATGCCGATACCGCCGTGACGGGCCATGGCGACGGCCATGCGCGACTCGGTCACGGTGTCCATGGCGCTGGACAGGAGCGGGGTCGCCATGCTGATCCGCTTGGTCAGGCGAGTCGAGGTGTCCGCCTCACTCGGGATGACGTCGGTGTGCCCGGGAAGGAGCATGACGTCGTCGTAGGTCAAACCGATGAATCCGAACGGATCCGCCTGGTCCATTTCACCCCTATCAAGGTCGCGCGAGTGGTTGATGTCCAATGCTAACGGCTCAACCTGGGCGGATATTCCGGCCCCCTTACTCCACCGTTGCGAGATCCAGCTCCGCCTGCTTCTTTCCCTGTCGGGCCGCCACGATCATGTCGACGCTGAGGATGGCGAGCGCCAGCCAGACGATCGCGAAGCCGACCCAGCGCTCCGGCGGCATCGCCTCGTGCAGCAGCGCGACGCCGACCAGGAACTGGATGAACGGAGCGAAGTACTGGATGAAGCCCATGTAGACCAGGGGCAAGCGGCGGGAGGCCGCGGCGAAGAACAGCAGGGGCACCGCCGTGATGACGCCCGCGCCGATCATGGCGACGGTGTGCCAGGGGCTCACCGTGCCGATCGTGAGGCCGACGGTGAGGCTCACGACGACGAGCTGCACGGTCGCGACCGGGGTCAGCCACATCGTCTCCAGGGTCAGCCCCGAGACGGCGTCGACCCGACCGCCGACGCGCTTCTTGATGAGGCCGTAGAAGCCGAACGAGAACGCGAGGATGAGCGCGATCCACGGGACCTGCCCGTAGCCGATCGCGAGCACGACGACGGCGACGATGCTGACGCCGACCGCGACCCACTGGGCGATGCGGAGGCGCTCGCGCTGGACGAGGACGCCGAGGAAGACGGTCACGATCGGGTTGATGAAGTAGCCGAGGGCGGCCTCCACCACGTGGCCGCTGACCGTGGCCAGCACGTAGGTCTGCCAGTTGACGTAGATCAGCGCGCCGGCGAGGCCCATCGTGAACAGGACCCTGCGGTCTTTCAGCAGGGCGCCGAACGTGCGCCACGCACGCGTGACGGTGAGCGCGATCGCGCAGAACACCAGCGAGAACAGCACGCGCCAGGCGACGATCTCCCAGGCGCTGGCCGGCGCGAGCGCCAGGAAGTAGATGGGGAGGATGCCCCAGAGGACGTAGGCGCTGACCGCGTAGGTGAGACCGGACCTGCGGTGTTCGGAGAGGGGCTGCGGCACTCCCACGACACTACTCCGAACCGGCGACACGGACGGACGCGGAGGCGAGCGCGACGGCGGCCGCGCTCGCCGGCCCGCAGGGACGACGAAGGCCCGGGCGCAGCAGCGCCCGGGCCCCGGTCGAAAGAAGGTGCGTCAGCGGACGACGACCGCGAGGACGTCGCGAGCCGAGAGGACCAGGTAGTCCTCGCCGCCGAACTTGACCTCGGTGCCGCCGTACTTGGAGTAGATCACCTTGTCGCCGACGGCGACGTCGAGCGGCACGCGGTTGCCGTTGTCGTCGATGCGGCCCGGTCCGACGGCGACGACCTCGCCCTCCTGGGGCTTCTCCTTGGCGGTGTCGGGGATGACCAGACCGGAAGCAGTGGTCTGCTCAGCCTCGACCTGCTTGATGACGATGCGATCTTCGAGCGGCTTGATGGAGACCGACACGGTTGACCTCTTTCTTTGGTGAACTCAGTCTTTGCGAACTCAATGCGTCTGCGCGGCTTGCGTTAGCAAACTCGCACGGAGAGTGCTAACACGAGTCTAGGGGGTGCGTTAGCAGTCCCGCAACGTGAGTGCCAGAAGGTACCGTGGTGCACATGGACCGGTCCGAACTCGTCGAGCTGCTGAGCCCCGAAGGGCTGCGCCTGCTCGACTCGCTGCCCCCGTACCGGTCCGAGAAGGACGTGCTCGCGATGGTCACGGACCTCCGCAAGCAGGGCCACTCGCCCGGGCTGGTCGCGGCGGTCCTGACGCAGGCGAAGCTGCGCAAGAAGGCGGTCGGCAAGTTCGGCGAGTTCGCCTCCCGGATGCTGTTCACCGAGGCGGGACTGGAGCAGGCGACGCGGCTGTCGGTGGCGGCGCGGCATGCTGCCCGGTTCCGGGCGGCGGGGCTCACCCGCATCGCGGACCTCGGCTGCGGCATCGGCGGCGACGCGCTCGCCCTCGCGGCCCTCGACCTGGAGGTCACGGCGGTGGACGCCGATGAGGTCACTGCTGCCATCGCCGCCTTCAACCTCGCGCCGTTCCCCTCCGCGACCGTCGAGCACCGCCGTGCGGAGGACGTGAGCCTGCGCGCCATCGACGGCGTCTTCCTCGACCCGGCCCGGCGCACGGCCGGGCACACGGACACCGACCGGCTGACCGATCCCGACGACTACACGCCGTCGCTCGGCTTCGCCTACGAGCTGGCGACCGGCCGCTCGGTGGGGCTGAAGCTCGGTCCCGGCTTCGATCGGGACCTCATCCCGTCGACCGCGGAAGCCCAGTGGGTGTCCGCGGACGGGCAGGTCGTCGAGCTCGGGCTGTGGTTCGGCGCGCTCGCCCGGTCGGGCATCCGGCGCGCCGCCCTGGTGCTGCGCGGCGACGAGGCGAACGAACTCACCTCCGAGACGGACAGCGAGGACGCCGAGACCGGCGAGCTCGGCGAGTACCTCTACGAGCCGGACGGCGCTGTCATCCGAGCGCGCCTGATCGGGGACCTCGCCCGGCGGCTCGACGGGCGGATGCTCGGCGACGGGATCGCCTACATCACCGCGGACCAGCCGGTGTCGACGCCGTTCGCCGCAGGCTTCCGCATCCTCGAGACCTTGCCGTTCGCAGAGAAGGACCTCAAGAAGGCGTTGCGGGCGCGCGGGATTGGCACGCTGGAGATCAAGAAGCGCGGCGTGGACGTCGACCCCGCCGCACTCCGGACACGCCTCAAGCTCTCGGGCGACCGGCCGGCGACACTGATCCTCACCCGGGTCGCGGGGCGTCACACCGCCTTGCTCGCCGAGCGCGTCTGACCGGCTCGGATCGTCTGGGCGCCGCGGATCGTCCGACCGCTCCGGCTCAGTGCCCGGCGCCGGTCAGTACCGGTAGGTGTTCGACAGGTTGGCCAGGATGATGCCCCACACGATCCAGAAGACGATCGCGATGACGATCGCGACGAATCCCAGGATGATGCCGGTGAGCCAGAAGCCCCTGGCCTGCGGCTCCTTGGTGCGGCCGATGAAGCCGAGGACGATCGCGGCCACGGCGAACAGCGCGCCGATCCCGAACGCGAAGTTCAGGATGATGCCGGCGATGCCGCCGACGAGCGACAGGATGCTGAGGATGGGCGATTTGGTGGCGGGACCCGTGGCGTAGGGCTGGGCATAGCCGGGCGCGGGCTGACCGTACGCCGGCTGACCGTAACCGGGTTGACCGGGCTGCTGGCCGTAGGGCTGCTGGCCGTACGGCTGCTGCGGCTGCCCGTACGGCTGCTGCGGCTGACCATACGGCTGCTGCGGCTGCCCGTACGGCTGCTGCGGCTGGCCATACGGCTGCTGCGGCTGCCCGTACGGCTGCTGCGGCGCGCCGTACCCGGGGGCGGCCGGCTGCGCGGGAGGGGCGACCGGGGGCGTCGGCGGGACGCCGTCGGGCGCCGTCGCGGGCGGGATGTCGGAGGACGGAGGAACCGGCTGGCCCGGCGTGCTGCCGTCCATCCCTTCGGGCTCCGGTGCGCCGGATGGGGTGGTCGGATCGGACATGCTGCCCCTCTCCCTCTCTGGTGAATTCCTGAGAATTGTCCGTACTGAATCCATGGTCTCAGCGGGGGATCGGCGTGTCAACGCATGCATTTCTCCGCCGGATCAGGCCTCCGCGACCTGGATGTCCGTGACCGGCAGCGTGGAGTCCGCACCGAAGTCCAGCCGGCTCGGCGCGTGGCCGGCCAGGATGAGCTGCGCGCCGAGCGCCGCGATCATCGCCCCGTTGTCCGTGCAGAGCGAGAGCGCCGGGATGCGCAGGGCCACGCCGGCCTCCGCCGCGCGCTGCACGGCGAGCTGGCGCACACGCGCGTTCGCGACCACGCCGCCGCCGAGCAGCAGGCGCGGCACGTCGTGGTCGAGGCACGCGGCGATCGCCTTGGTGATCAGCACGTCCGCCACGGCCTCCCGGAAGGAGGCGGCGACGTCCGCGATCGGCACCTCCTCGCCGGCGTCCTGGCGCTGCTCCACCCAGCGCGCGACCGCGGTCTTCAGCCCAGAGAAGGAGAAGTCGTAGCGGTGCCGCTCCAGGTCTTTCGGCTTGGTCAGCCCGCGCGGGAACCGGATGGCGCGCGGGTCGCCGTCCGCGCCGACGCGGTCGATCTGCGGGCCGCCCGGGTACGGGAGGCCGAGAACGCGGGCCACCTTGTCGAACGCCTCGCCCGCGGCGTCGTCGATCGTCTCGCCCAGCAGCTCCACGTCGGAGACCAGGTCGCGCACGAGCAGCAGCGAGGTGTGGCCGCCGGACACCAGCAGCGCGACGGTCGGCACCTCGACGGGATGACCGGGGCCTCCGGCCGCGTCCAGGACGTCCGCGCCGACGTGCCCGACCAGGTGGTTGACGGCGTACAGCGGCTTGCCGAGCGAGAGCGCGAGCGCCTTCGCGGCGCCCACACCGACCATGAGCGCGCCCGACAGGCCGGGACCGCTCGTCACCGCGATGGCGTCGATGTCCGCGAGCTCGATCCCCGCGTCCGCGACGGCGGTGCGGAGGGTCGGGGTGAGCGCCTCCAGGTGGGCGCGCGCCGCGACCTCCGGGACGACGCCGCCGTACCGGGCGTGCTCCTCCATCGAGGAGGCGATCGTGTTGGAGAGCAGGGTCGTGCCGCGCACGATGCCGACGCCGGTCTCGTCGCAGGAGGTCTCGATGCCGAGCACGAGCGGCCCGTCGCCGTGCGATCCGTGCTGAGCGTCGTTCATGCGATCGTGGTCTCCGGGGTCGGGACGGTCAGACGCATGACGATCGCATCCACCCCGTCGGGCTGGTAGTAGCGCGGGCGCACGCCGATCTCCTCGAAGCCGAGCGTGCGGTACAGGGTCTGGGCGCCGGGGTTGTCGGCGCGCACCTCGAGGAACACCTCGCGGGCGCCGCGGTTGCGCGCCTCGCCGATCAGGGCGAGCATGAGCACGCGCCCGAGACCGTGGCGGCGGGCGCGTGGCGCGACGGCGATGGTCTGGATGTCGCCCTCGCCCGCGCCGCGCGGGGCGAGCAGGCCGGCGTACCCGTCGATGCGGTCCGGGTCGTCGAGACCGACGGCGACCAGGTAGTACCCGTGCGCTCCGGTCACCTCGGAGCGCATCGACTGCTCCGACCAGGCGTCCGTGACGAACGTCGCGCGCTCCAGCAGCATGATCGCGTCGACGTCCGCCTCGGTGGCGCGACGGAGCTGCCACGACGGAGCGGCGGTCGGCTCGCTCACGCGCTCACCCGCTTCGGGCCGGCGGAGAGCGTGACATCCGGCGAGCGCAGGTACAGCGGCTCGTCACGGTCGAAGGGGAGGCCGGCGGCGAAGCGCAGCTCGGCGATCATCCCGAGCAGTCCCGCGGAGACGGTCGCGGCCTCCTCGCGCGGCAGGTCGGGGTGCGGCAGCGCGTCCGGCTTGTCGAGGCCCGGGCCGTCGAGACGGACGGGGAGGCCGTGCTCGTCCACACCCGAGTACGCCGTCCAGTAGCGCTCGCGGCGGCGCGCGTCCGTTACTACCAAAAGCGGCCCGGTGTGCCCGGCCAGGTAGCGTTCGTACGCCACCGCGTCATGGCTGACGACGGGGACGAGCGGGCGCCCGGCGCCGAACGCGAAGGCGGTCGCGGCGGCGATACCGACCCGCAGCCCGGTGAAGGGGCCCGGGCCCATCCCGGCGACGACGCCCGAGAGCTCGCCGACGAGTGTGCCGGAGGCGTCGAGCGCCGTGGCGATGAGGTCGCCGATCACCTCCGCGTGCCGCATGGTGTCCGGCTCCGTCACTTCGGCGAGGATTCCGCCGTCACGGTCGACCACGGCGACACTCGTGCCCGCGGAGGTGTCGATGGCGAGGAGCATGCCTCCAGCCTAGGCGGGATGCGCGCCCGCTGCGGAGTCGGCCGGCCTCCCGTGTGCGAAGCTGTCGGCATGGCGTCCTCCCCGTCCGGCTCCCTCGCCTCGGTCGACGTGCGCCGCCACAACCTGGCGCTTGTCGCGCACCGGCTCGCGCAGCAGGGGCCGCTGTCGCGCAGCCAGCTCGCGGAGGCCACGGGGCTCGCCCGCGGCTCGGTGACGGCGCTCGTCGCCGCCCTGGTGGAGGCCGGGGTCGTCCGCGAGTCACAGGAGCCCGAGACCGCGCCGCGCGGGTCGGCCTCCCGTGGCCGGCCGCTCACGCTGCTGCGGCTGGCGGCCGACGACGTCGCCCTCCTCGTCCTCCAGCTCGACGCCGACCAGGCGACGGCTGTGCTCACGGCGCTGGACGGCCACGTGTTGTTCCGGGTCGCCGAGCACCACGGCCGGCCGATGGGCGACCCCGGGCGCGTGCTCGACGTGCTCGCCCGCGTGCTGTCCCGCACCCTCGACGCCGCCGCAGGACTCGGCAGGCGTGTGGTCGACCTGACCGTCGTGGTGTTCGCGCCGATCGGCGGCACGCCTCCCGTGGTCGTGGCCGACACCGACTTCGAGTGGGGCGTGGTGGATGTGCTCGGCGAACTCCGGAAGCGTGTCCAGGGGCTGCCTCCCGCCACGCTGGCGAGCGACGGCACCGTCGCCGCGCTGGCCGAGCTCGCGGAGTTGGAGGCCGTCGGCGCGGGCGTTCGCGACATGGTCTACGCCAAGAGCAACTCGGGCATCGGCGGCGCGGTGGTCGTGGACGGCGCCGTCGTCGCGGGCGCGCACGGCTTCGCGGGCGCGTTCGGCCACATCTCGGTGGACCCGCACGGTGCGCGCTGCCTGTGCGGCCAGCGCGGCTGCCTGGTCACGGTCGCCGGCCCGGACATCGTGCTGGCCGAGGCCGGCCTGGCGACGGAGGTCGCCGAGCGCGGGTTGACGGAGGCGCTGCGCGAGCTGGTCGCCCGCATCCGGGCGGGCGAGACTCGCGCGAGCGCCGCGTGGCAGGCCGCGTTGCCGTGGATCGCGCACGCCCTCCGCATCGTGACGATGACCGTCGACCCGGAGGTGGTCGTGCTGGGCGGGTACTGGGCCGAGCTGGCGGAGCCGATCGCGGACGCGTTCGCTCAGAACGGCCCCGCGGTGGCCGCGACCGCGACACCGGTCGCCGTGGTCCCGGGGCGACTGGGCGACGATGCCGCCCTGGTCGGCGCTGCGCGGGTCGCCCGCGACGCCCTCCTCGACGACCCGCTCGCAGTGAAGACAACCGGGCAGCCTGCCCCCGTCATTTGATTCGAGGCTTGAATTAATGGGCGGAATGCGCAATGCTTACGCGGGTAACCATTCTCTCGCCTTCCCCACGGCACCCGTCCGCTGACAAGGAGAACCCCGTGACAGACAGCACCATCGACCGACCCGAGGTCGCCACGACGGCAGGTCGTGTGCGCGGCCGGTGGCGCGACGACTCGGCCGCCTTCCTCGGCATCCCGTTCGCCGAGCCGCCCGTCGGCGCCCTCCGCTTCGCCGCGCCCGCCCCGCACCGCCCGTGGGAGGGCGTGCTCGACGCGGGCGAGCACGGCGCGACCCCGCAGCGCAAGGCGCTCGCGGAGATCACGCTCATCCCCGAGCCGTCGTACCCGGGCGAGTCGACGCTCAATGTCGACGTCTTCACCCCGCGACCCGGCGACACCGACGCGAAGCTGCCCGTGCTGGTCTACATCCACGGCGGCGGCTATGTCGCCGGCTCGCCGGCCAGCCCGTGGTACGACGGCGCCCCCTTCAACCGCGCCGGGATCGTGACGGTCAACGTCTCGTACCGCCTCGGCTTCGACGGCTTCGGCTGGATCGAGGACGCCCCGGCGAACCGCGCCGTGCTCGACTGGATCCTGGCGCTGGAGTGGGTGCGCGACAACATCGCGGCGTTCGGCGGCGACCCGGCACAGGTCACGATCGCGGGCCAGTCGGCCGGCGGCGGCGCGGTGCTCACCCTCCTGACAGTTCCGCGCGCGGCGAGCCTGTTCCAGCGCGTCTACTCCATTTCGGGCACCACGGGGAGCGTGACTCTGGCGGACGCCGAGCGTTACGGTCGCGCTCTGGCCGCCGCAGCGGGAGTCGAGCCGACGCGCGCCGGACTGTCCACGCTGACCGAGGAGCGCATCCTGGCGCTGCAGGGCGAGCACGACGCGGTCACCTCCCCCGAGGCGCCGGCGGACCCGCTGGCCCCGCTGCGCGCGCTGGCCTCCGGGTCGGCACTGCGCTGGGCCCCGGTCGTGGACGGCGACCTCGTGCCCGCGCCCATCGGCGAGGCTGTCGCGGACGGCGTCGGAGCCGACAAGGCGCTGGTGCTCGGCGCGACCGACAACGAGTTCAACATGGCCGTGGCCGACCTCCGCGAGACGCTGGCGCACGCCGACGCGGCCGGGCTGCTGAGAGCGGTCGGCGTCCCGGAGGAGGTCGCAGACGCCTACGCCGCCGCCCACGCCGACCTCGACACCGCCGGGACGCTCGGGCAGTTCGTCACGGACGCGATGTTCCGCGCGCCCGCGCGGGCGATCGCGGAATCCCGTGCCGCAGCCGACGCCCCCGCCTGGCTCTACCGGTTCGCGTGGACCTCGCCTACGTTCGGCGCGGCCGTCCACTGCCTCGACGTGCCGTTCTTCTTCGACTGCCTCGACAGTGAGCGGGTGGGCTACATCGCGGGCGAGCAGCCGCCGGCCTCCCTCGCCGCCGACGTGCACGCCGCCGCGGTGCGGTTCGTCCTGACCGGCGACCCGGGCTGGCCCGCGTACGCGCTGCCCGAGCGCGACGTGCAGGTGTTCGACCTCCCGACCCGCGTCGTGGCCGACGGCGTGGCCGACGTCGGCGCGCTCCAGCACACGCGCTGACCGCCGCCGCAGAGGGGTCGCAACACGCCGTTATCCAGCAGCGGTAGCGGCGTGTCGCGACCCCGCTTCCGGGTGGAGGAGGGTCAGGCGGCCCAGCGCGGGCCGAAGCCGGTCACGGTGAGGGTGCGGGGCTCGTCGGCGTCCAGGTCCGCATCTCCCGGGTCGACCCCGCCGAGGTCGCCGTCCGCGGCATCGGCGGCGCCGGTAGGCCGCACGATGTCGACCTCCAGCCAGGACTCCGCGACGCCGTCGAGCATCCCGCTGCCCCACTCGACGACGACGACCGAGCGGGCGAAGTCGATGTCGAGGTCGTCCAGCTCCACCGCGCTGCCGAGCCGGTAGGCGTCCACGTGCACGAGGGGCGCGCCGTCCACGAGGCTCGGGTGCGTGCGCGCCAGCACGAAGGTCGGGCTCGTGACCGGACCGCGCACGCCGAGGCCCTCGCCGATCCCGCGGGTGAGGGTCGTCTTGCCTGCGCCGAGCGGTCCGGTCAGCACCACGAGGTCGCCGGCGACCAGCATCCCGGCCAGTTCCCGGCCGAGCGCATGCATATCGTCGGCGGTGCCGACCGTGCGCTCGCTGAGGACGCGGCCGCTCACGCCGCTCCCCCGCGGTAGGTGCGCCGCAGCCGGCCGCCGAGTCGTGTGACGATCTCGTAGTTGATCGTGTCCGCGGCCTCCGCCCAGTCGTCCGCGCCCGGCACACCGGTGGCGGGATCGCCGAACAGGACGACCTCGTCGCCGACCGCGACCTCGGCGTCGCCCACGTCCACCACGAACTGGTCCATCGCGACCCGGCCGGAGACCCGGTACCGCTTGCCGGCGATGGACACCGGGCCTCGGCCTGACGCGTGCCGCGGGATGCCCTCCGCGTACCCGAGCGGGACGAGCGCGAGCGTGGTCTCGGCCTCCGTGCGATACGTGTAGTCGTAGGAGACGCCCGTGCCCGCGGCCACGCGCCGCACCGCCGCGACCCGGCCGCGCAGCGTCATCGCCGGGCGGAGTCCCAGCTCTGCCGCCGACGCGGCGCCGAACGGGCTGAGCCCGTAGACGGCCAGCCCGAACCGCACCAGGTTGAACCGCGACTCGGGGAGGCTGAGCGCGGCAGCGCTGGCGGCGATGTGCCGCAGCTCGGGACGCAGGCCCGCGGCCTCCGCCCGCTCGACACCCCAGGCGAACCGGGCGATCGCCGCCCGGTCGTCCTCGGCCGACGCGTTCGACAGGTGGCTGAACAGGCCGCGCACCACGAGCACGCCCGACCGCTCGAGCTCGGACGCCCGCGCGACGACGGCCTCCCACTCAGAGGCGGGGATGCCGTTGCGGCTGAGCCCGGTCTCCAGCTTGAGCTGCACGAACGCGGGGCGGTCGGCCGTGCCTGCGGCGGCCGCGGCCTCGAGTTGCGCGCGCGACGAGATGCCGACGTCGAGCCCGGCCGCGACGGCGGCAGCGAAGTCCTCGTCCGGGTCGTGCAGCCAGGCGAGCACCGGGGCGTCGATCCCCGCCTCCCGCAGCGCGAGCCCCTCCGAGACGTCCGCGACGCCGAGCCAGTCCGCCCCGCCGGCGAGCGCCGCGCGGGCGCACTCGATCGCGCCGTGCCCGTACGCGTTCGCCTTCACCACGGCCATCACGTGCTCGGTGCCGACGACCTCGCGCAGCCGTGCGACGTTCGCGCTCACCGCGTCCAGGTCGACGACGGCCTCACGGAAGCCGCTCACGCGTCGCGCTCCAGCACCACGAACGCCGAGGCGATCCCGGCGTCGTGCGACATCGACACGTGGATGTGCGCGATGCCGCGCTCGGCGACCTGACGTCCGACCACGTTGTGCAGCACGAAACCCGGGTTCCTCTCTTCGTCGGGCACGATCTCCATGTCGTGCCAGCGCACGCCCTCCGAACCGCCCAGCGCTTTGATCAGCGCCTCCTTGGCGGCGAAGCGTGCGGCGAGGGAGTGCACCCCCAGCCCACGTTCGGCCTCCGTGAAGAGGCGCTCGCGCAGCTTCGGGGTGCGCTCCAGCGATCGAGCGAAGCGCGCCAGATCGACGACGTCGATCCCGATGCCGGCGATCACGGCGACCTACTCCACGGTGACGGACTTGGCCAGGTTGCGCGGCTGGTCCACGTCCAGGCCCTTGGCCGCGGACAGCTCCATGGCGAAGATCTGCAGCGGCACCACCGACAGCAGCGGCTCGAACAGCGGCGCGGCCAGCGGGATGCGGATGACCTCGTCGGCGAACGGCAGCACGGCGGCGTCCCCGGCCTCGGCGATCGCGATCACGCGGGCGCCGCGGGCGCGGATCTCCTGGATGTTGGAGACGACCTTCTTGTGCAGCTCGTCCGACCAGCGAGGGCTGGGCACCACGACGAACACGGGCTGGCCGGGCTCGATGAGCGCGATCGGGCCGTGCTTGAGCTCGCCGGCGGCGAAGCCCTCGGCGTGGATGTACGCGAGCTCCTTGAGCTTGAGCGCACCCTCCAGCGCGATCGGGTAGCCGACGTGACGGCCGAGGAAGAGCACCGAGCGGGTGTCCGACATCCAGTGCGCGAGCTGGGCGATCGAGTCGTGCGCCTCGAGCACGGTGGCGATCTTCTCCGGCACGGCCAGGAGTTCGGCGACGGCGTCGCGCTGCTGCGCGGCGGACAGCGTGCCGCGCACCCGGCCGAGGTGCAGGCCGAAGAGATAGAGCGCGGTGATCTGGGCGACGAACGCCTTGGTCGACGCGACGGCGACCTCCGGGCCGGCGTGCGTGTACAGCGCGGCGTCCGACTCGCGGGGGATGGTGGCGCCCTGGGTGTTGCAGACCGAGATGGCCTTCGCTCCGGCCTCGCGGGCGTACTTGACCGCCATTAGCGTGTCCATCGTCTCGCCGGACTGGCTGATCGAGATGACCAGCGTGCCGTCGGTGATGACCGGCTCGCGGTAGCGGAACTCGTGGCTGAGCTCGACCGTGACCGGGACGCGCGCCCACTTCTCGATGGCGTAGCTGCCGACCAGGCCGGCGTACGCGGCGGTGCCGCAGGCGACGATGGTGATGCGGTCGATGCCCTCCAGGAAGGCGTCGCCCACCGCGTCCAGCTCGGGGATGTGCACGGCGTCGTCGACGATGCGGCCGCGCACCGTGTTCGCGACGGCGTCCGGCTCCTCGGAGATCTCCTTGGCCATGAACGACGACCAGCCGCCCTTCTCGGCGGCGGAGGCGTCCCAGGCGACCTCGAACGGCTCCACCTCGACCGGCGCGCCGGCGAAGTCGGTGACGGTGACGGAGTCGGGGGTGATCGTGACGATCTGGTCCTGGCCGATCGCGAGCGCACGACGGGTGTGCTCGACGAATGCGGCGACATCGGAGCCGAGGAAGTTCTCGCCCTCGCCGAGGCCGATCACCAGCGGGGAGTTGCGGCGGGCGCCGACGACGACGTGCGGCTGGTCCTGGTGCAGGGCGAGCAGCGTGAACGCGCCCTCCAGGCGGGAGACGACGCGCTGGAACGCCTCGCTCAGGTCGCCGGTGGCGCGGTACTCGCGGCCGAGCAGCACGGCAGCGACCTCGGTGTCGGTCTCGGACTCGAAGGCGAAACCGTCGGCGAGCAGCTCGTCCTTGAGGGTCGCGAAGTTCTCGATGATGCCGTTGTGGATGACGGCGAGGCGGCCGTCGTCGCCCAGGTGCGGGTGCGCGTTGCGATCGGTCGGGCCGCCGTGCGTCGCCCAGCGCGTGTGGCCGATGCCGGTGCCGCCGTTGGGAATCGGGTTGGCCTTCAGGTCGCCGGCGAGCACGGACAGCTTGCCCGCCTTCTTGGCCGTCCCGAGGCGGCCATCAGCGTCGATGACAGCGACGCCGGCCGAGTCGTAGCCGCGATACTCGAGGCGCTTCAGGCCGCCGAGCAGCACCTCCAGGCTCTTGTCGGCACCGACGTACCCCACGATTCCACACATGCACCCGAGTCTATCCTGGGCGCACCTTAGACTTGTCGCCTATGGCTGAGAACGGCGCCGCTCGCGGCGGATCCACGGCGAACGGTGAGTCCAGCACCCCCTTCGTGGAGCTGAGCCGTTCGGACTGGGCCGAGCTGGCGCAGAACACTCCGCTGCCGCTGAAGGAGACCGAGGTGGTCCAACTGCGCGGCCTCGGCGACCCGCTGGACCTGCGGGAGGTCGAGGAGGTCTACCTCCCGCTCAGCCGGCTGCTCAACCTGTACGTCGGCGGCACCAAGCAGCTCCACCGGGTCACCAGCGACTTCCTCGGCGAGCGCGCCCAGCCGACCCCGTTCGTGATCGGCGTCGCGGGCTCCGTGGCCGTCGGCAAGTCGAGCATCGCGCGCCTGCTGCGCGAACTGCTCTCCCGCTGGGACGACACTCCGCGCGTCGAGCTGGTGACCACCGACGGCTTCCTGCTGCCGAACGCCGAGCTGGAGCGGCGCGGCCTGATGGAGCGCAAGGGCTTCCCCGAGTCGTACGACCGCCGTGCGCTGCTGCGCTTCGTCACGGCGGTCAAGAGCGGCGCGCCCGAGGTGCGTGCGCCGTTCTACTCGCACCTCAGCTACGACATCGTGCCGGACGCGGAGATCGTGGTGCGCCGGCCGGACGTGCTCATCGTGGAGGGGCTGAACGTGCTGCAGCCCGCGGGAGGCGGCAACCGGCTCGCGGTGAGCGACCTCTTCGACTTCAGCGTCTACGTGGACGCCCGCACGCGCGACATCGCGCACTGGTACGAGGAGCGTTTCCTCAAACTTCAGCGCGGGGCGTTCGCCAACCCCAAGTCGTACTTCCACCGCTACTCCCAGCTCACCGAGGAGCAGGCCAGGGCGCGCGCCGCGTCGATCTGGACGGCGATCAACGAGCCCAACCTCATCCAGAACATCCGGCCGACCCGGTCGCGGGCGAAGCTCGTGCTGCGCAAGGAGGCCGACCACACGGTCAGCTCGGTGCTGCTCCGCAAGCTCTGAGCGGGGTCCGGACGCATCACGCCCCCAGGAGGCGAGCACAGACGACGCGTGCTCGAAGACTCTGGCCCGCCCCTCCGGCATCCCGTAGGCATGAGGCATGGCTTCACCTCGATCGCACGCCGCCCTCCTCTTCGGCCAGCGGGTGCGCCTGGCCCGGACGGCGCTGGGCGTCAGTCAGGAGGAGATCGCCCAGCTCGCGGACATGCACGTGACCAACTACGGGCGCGTGGAGCGGGGTGAGGCCAACTCGGAGCTCCACACCATCGTCCGCCTCGCGACGGCGCTCGGCGTCGATCCCGGGGAGCTGCTGGCGGGGCTCTCCGGCGACGGGATGCTCCCCGATCGCGAGCACGCCTATACCGTCGCCGACTTCATCGCGGCGAAGCGTGGGCAGGAAGCGACCTGATTGAGGTATATATGCACTATGGATAAGTGCGTATAGCGTTCATCCTCTGGGAAAAGACCACGCAGGAAAACAGAGTAGACGCATGCCGTCCCCGCGCTTTGAAGCAGCCCGTATCCTTGGCGGCCGTCTTCGGAAGCGCCGCATGGAGCTGGGCCTCTCCCAGTACGAGGTGGCCAACCTCAGCCAGGTCGACGTCGCCAACTACGGCAAAGTCGAGCGCGGCGCCGGCAACCCGACGCTGTTGACACTGTTGCAGCTCGCCGTCACGCTCGAGACCGAGCCCGGCGCACTGCTCGAGGGCCTCGCGGAGGTCACCCTCCTGCCGGAGCGCACGCGGCCGTTCTCGGTGTCCGACTTCGTCCGCGAGCAGAACGCGCGCCTCGACCGCGAAGCCGCCGAGGACTGACCCGCGGGAGGCTCAGGCCTCCCGCGGCAGCCGGACGTTCAGACGCCCCGAGGCTCAGACGCCCCGAAGCTCAGACGCCCCGAGGCTCAGACACTCAGCCGCTCCCGCACGACATCGGCCAGCTCGTTGGCGAGCCGCTCGGCCGTGTGCTGGTCGGCGGCCTCCACCATGACGCGCACCAGCGGCTCGGTCCCGGACGGGCGCAGCAGCACCCGGCCGGTGTCGCCCAGCGCCGCCTCGGCGGTCTGGACGGCGAGCTTGAGCGGCTCGTCGGTGTGGACGGCATGGTGGTCCACGCCCTTCACGTTGATCATCACCTGCGGGTAGACGGTCATCACCTTGGCCAGCTCGGACAACGGCTTGCGCTGGCGCGCCATCTCGCTGAGCAGGTGCAGGCCGGTGAGGATGCCGTCGCCGGTGGTCGCGAACTCGCGCATGATGACGTGACCCGACTGCTCGCCGCCGAGGGCGTAGTCGTTCTGGTTCATCTCTTCGAGCACGTAGCGGTCACCGACCGCTGTCTCCACGATCCGGATGCCGTGCTCGCGCATGGCGATCTTGAGGCCGAGGTTGCTCATCACGGTGGCGACGAGCGTGTCGTCGGTGAGCTTGCCGCGCTCCTTCATGCCGACCGCGAGGATCGCCATGATCTGGTCGCCGTCGACGACGTTGCCGTCGGCGTCGATCGCGAGGCAGCGGTCGGCGTCGCCGTCGTGGGCGATGCCCACGTCAGCGCCGGCCGCCAGGACGGCCTTCGCCAGGTTGTCGAGGTGCGTCGATCCCACGCCGTCGTTGATGTTCATGCCGTCGGGCGCGTCGCCGATGACGGTGACGCGGGCTCCCGCGTCGGTGAACACCTCGGGTGAGATGCCGGCCGCCGCGCCGTGGGCGCAGTCGAGCACCACGTGGATGCCGTCGAGCCGGTGCGGCAGGCTCGCCAGCAGGTGGACCACATAGCGGTCCTCCGCGTCCGCGAACCGGCGGATGCGGCCGACGTCCGCGCCGGTCGGAGTCAGCTTCTCCATGTCGAGGTGCTGCTCGATGCGGTCCTCGACGATGTCGGGGAGCTTGGTGCCGCCGCGGGCGAAGATCTTGATCCCGTTGTCGGGGGCGGGGTTGTGCGACGCCGAGACCATCACGCCGAAGTCGGCGTCGAAGTCGGCGATCAGGAAGGCCGCAGCCGGCGTCGGGATGACACCGGCGTCGTACACGTCGACACCGGAGCTGGCGAGCCCGGCGGCCACGGCCGCTGAAATGAATTCGCCGGAGACGCGGGGGTCACGGGCGACGATCGCCTTCGGGCGCTTGCCCGCGGCACGCCGCGCCTCCGCGCTGCGGCCTTGCGTCAGGACAGCAGCAGCTGCCTGAGCAAGGCCGAGCGCGAGGTCGGCGGTGAGACTACCGTTCGCGAGTCCGCGAACTCCGTCGGTTCCGAAGAGGCGTGGCATGGACCGAAGCCTAAGCGCTCTCGACGCTTAGCGCTTGGAGAACTGCGAAGCCTTACGGGCCTTCTTGAGACCGGCCTTCTTGCGCTCGGTGACGCGGGCGTCGCGGGTGAGGAAGCCGGCCTTCTTGAGCGTCGGACGGTTGTTCTCGCGGTCGATCTCGTTCAGCGCGCGGGCGATGGCGAGGCGCAGGGCGCCGGCCTGACCCGACGGGCCGCCGCCGGTGATGCGGGCGACGACGTCGTACGAGCCGAGGAGGTCGAGGACCTTGAACGGGTCGGTGATGAGCTGCTGGTGCAGCTTGTTCGGGAAGTAGTCCGCGAATTCACGCCCGTTGACCGTGATGGTGCCGGAGCCGGGGACCAGGCGCGCACGCGCGATGGCCTCCTTGCGGCGGCCGACGGCTGCGCCGGGCACGGAGAGGACGGGACGGGGCGCGGCCGGGGCCGCGCTCTCGGGGGTCTCGGTCGAGTAGGACTCGACGTTCTCGGCCTGGGCCGAGTCGATGCTGTCTGCGATCTTCGCCACGGTGGTGATAATCCTTTGTCTTTAAGTCAGTCGTGAAGGTCTGGATCGCTTACTGGGCGACCTGGCCGAGCGTGTACTGCTTCGGCTGCTGGGCGGCGTGCGGGTGCTCGCTTCCGGTGTAGACCTTCAGCTTGCGGAGCTGGGCGCGGCCCAGGGAGGTCTTCGGCAGCATGCCGCGGACGGCCTTCTCGACGGCGCGGACCGGGTTCTTCTCGAGGAGTTCCGAGTAGGTGGTGGCCTTGAGGCCGCCCGGGTAACCGGAGTGGCGGTAGGCCTTCTTCTGCGCCGCCTTCTGGCCGGTGAGGGCCACCTTGTCGGCGTTCACGATGATGACGAAGTCGCCCAGGTCCATGTGGGGGGCGAAGGTCGCCTTGTGCTTGCCGCGCAGGAGCGCGGCGGTGTGGCTGGCGAGACGGCCGAGCACGACGTCGGTCGCGTCGATGACGACCCAGTCGCGCTGGATCTCGTCTGCCTTCGGGGAGTAAGTGCGCGTCACAGTAGTGGCTGCTTTCTGTATCGAACGGAGGAGTTCGTGAATCCCACTCCGATGGGGGTTGCCGTCTCGATGAGACGGGAACCGAAGCCGGTGGAGGGCTCACGTTCGTGTGTCGCACCGCAGTGAGGCGCGGACACCAAGGTTCAATACTACGCGACACGCCCGGAGGGGGTCAAACCGAGGCGTGGAGGCTGCCCGCCGGCCTCCGACGGGCAGCCCGAGCGCTACCTCTACTTGAGGAGCGCGATGGAGTTGATCGGGGTCAAGTTGATGTCGGCGTAGTGGCCGGCGCCGACGCCCGTCGACGGCGTAACCCCGTTGTAGCCCAAGTAGAGGCGAAGCATCGCCCCGCCCGTCTGGTTGTTGAACACGCGGTGCATGCCGAGCTGGTTCGAGAGGTTGTACGTGCCGTACTTGTAGTACGTGTGCGAGGGCTTGTCCCCGTTCCAGCCCGCGCCGGGGTAGATGCAGACGTAGCCGGACGCACAGCCGTGGCTGGTGGCGGCACTGGCGGGGGTGGCGATACCGAGGGCCCCCACCACCGCAGCGGTGACGGACAGCGCGGCCAGGGCGAACTTTCTCTTCATGATCATTCCTTTCGGCCCGGGCGCCGATGCTCGGACCCTTTCAGGAATATCAGTCTGGCATGTAATCCGCAAGACCTCAGAGCGATCGCATCCCGCGCGTCTGCTCGGCCCGCAGCGCGAGCTCCGCGTCGTCCGGGTAGCCGACCTCCATCAGCGTCAGCCCGCGCGCCGGCATCACCTTGAAGGCGCTGGTGCGGACCCGCTCGTCGCGGAGCTCCACGAGGTCTCCCGGCGTCAGCGAGCCCTCCCCCACCTCCACGCACGCGCCCACCAGCGCGCGGACCATGCTGTGGCAGAACGCGTCGGCGACGACCTCCCCCACCAGCACGCCGTCGTCGTCGCGCCGCCAGGAGAAGTCGAGCAGCGTGCGGATGGTGGTGGCGCCGTCGCGCGCCTTGCAGTAGCTGGCGAAGTCGTGGAGGCCGAGCAATCCGTGTGCGCCGAGGTCCATCGCGTCGGCGTCGAGGTCCGCCGAGACCCAGGCCGTGCGGTGCCGCTGCAGGGGGTCGCGCAGCGCCAGGCGATCGGCCACCCGGTACTCATAGCGCCGCCAGACCGCGGAGAATCGTGCATCGAAGCCGGGCGGCGCCTCGCTCGCGCGCAGCACGACCACGTCGGCGACCGGGCCGAGCACGCCGTTCAGCCGCCGGGCCAGCGCCTCGTCCGCCGACAGCGCCGGCCGCTTGCCGTGCGGCTTCCGCAGCACCGCGACCTGCTCGGGCGAGAGGTCGACGTGCGCGACCTGCCCGCGCGCGTGGACGCCGGCGTCGGTGCGTCCGGCCACGGTCAGCAGCGGCGGGTCGCCCGCGCGCCGGAAAATCGTGGCGAGCGCACCCTCCAGCTCGCCCTGGACGGTCCGGAGGTCGGGCTGGCGCCCCCAGCCGCTGAAGTCGGTGCCCTGGTAGGCGATGTCGAGCCGGAATCGCGTCGCCTGGTCGGTCATCCCTCGATTCTAGAGAAAGGTGTCAGTACTCCCGGACGAGCGCGGTCTCGCCGAACGTCGTGACGAAACCCATCCCCGTGTAGAGGGTGTCGGCGCCGGTCGGACTCGCGGCGTCCACATCGAGGACGGCCTTCTGCCAGCCGCGACGCCGGCTCTCGGCGAGCACCGCGCCCAGCAGTGCGGGCGCGATCCGGCGTCCCCGGTGCGCGCGGGTGACCGCGACGGTCGAGATGTACGGCCCGGTGAAGCCCTGGCCGGCCCAGTCGTCCTCGTTCACGTCGCAGAGGACGACGCCGGCGACCCCATCGGCCGCCAGCGCGACGAACGACACGTCGGGAGCGAAGGTGCCCCCGATCAGGGACTCCCATTGCTCGTCGCTCAGCGGCTGGCTGCCCCAGTGGTCGGCGAAGGCCTCGTCGCGCGCCGCGTGCACCGCGTCGGCGAGGTCGCTCGTGTACGGCACGATCCGCACGTCCTCCGTCGGTGTCACCTCGGGGATCGGTTGCGCCAGGTCGCGCTCCATCGTGTGGAACCAGCGGACCGCGGCGAAGCCCGCCGAGGTCAGCAGTCGCTCGCGATCCGGCGCGCGGCGGTCGGCGTAGCCCACCAGCCAGCCCGGCAGCGTCGTGTCGAGCGCGGCCAGTTTCTGCTCGCCGCGCGCCCGCTGCCAGGCGAGCAGCTCGCGGCCGATGCCCTTCCCGCGATGCGCCGGGTGCACGGTGCCATTCATGAACTCGCGCACCAGGCTGACCTGCCGCGGCGGCTCCAGGACCGAGCCGACCGCCAGGACCGCGCCGTCGTGACCGACCGCGAGGAGCGTGTCGCGCTCCCGGTCGAGGAAGGTGAAGGCGAGCTCGTGCTCCAGCTCCTCCCGCGTGGTCAGGTAGTTCGGGTGGTCGGCGGCGTCGCTCGCCCGCAGCACCGCGAGCACCGCGTCGGTGTCGGCCTCCGCGATCGGACGCCACTCGGCGACGAGGGGATGCCGCGGCACGTACGTCGGCGGCGCCTCCACACGCTCGCTCAGCGGTCGGAGGTCCTCGTCGATCGTCTCTGTCCCCGGCATCCCGCCAGCCTAGCGACGACGCAGCCTCACGACGACGCGCCCCTAGCGGCGGCCCAGGTCGGCCGTCGGGGTCTTCGCGGTCTCCCGCGCCGTCAGCGCCGCCAACGTCACGACCACCGCGATCACCGCAGTGAACACGGAGATGACGATCCAGCCGTCCGGCCCGGTGCCGCCCATCGCCGTGACGATGGTGGGCGCGAAGCCGGCCATCAGGAAGCCGAGCTGCGTGCCGATCGCGACGCCGGAGAAGCGCACCTCGCGGGGGAACATCTCGTTGTAGAAGGACGGCCACACCGCGTTCGCCGCGGCGTACCCGCAGGAGAACACCGCCACCGCGAGCAGGAACGTCACCCACACCTCCGAGCCCGACATCGACCGCAGGTAGAACGGCATCAGCACCGCGCTGGCGAGGGCGCCGTAGACGAACACGGGCTTGCGGCCGATCCGGTCGGCCAGCATCCCGAACAGCGGCTGGGTGACGAGCGCCACGAGGTTCGCGACGACCACCAGCCAGAGCGTCACCGACGCTTCGAGTCCGGCGTCCGTCCCGTAGGCGATGGCGAGGTTGCCGAACACGGTGGAGACCGCGGCGATCATCGCGAGCACCACCACGCGCAGCACGTCGCGCCAGTGCGAGCGCAGCAGGCCGACCAGCGGCAGCTTCTCGATCTCGCCGCCCTCCGCCGCGCTGACGAACTCCGGCGACTCCGCCAGCGACCGGCGCACGACGAACGCGACGACGACCACGACGGCCGACAGCCAGAACGGGATGCGCCAGCCGACGGAGTACAGCACGTCCTCCGGCAGCTGCATGATCGGGATGAACGCGATGGCCGCCAGCACCTGACCGCCCTGCGTACCGGTCAGCGTCCACGAGGTGAAGAAGGCGCGGCGCCGCTCTGGCGCGTGCTCCAGCGTCATGGAGCTCGCGCCGGCCTGCTCGCCCGCGGCGGACAGCCCCTGCAGCAGCCGGCAGAACACCAGCAGCACAGGAGCGAGCCAGCCGACCGTCGAGAACGTCGGCAGGCAGCCGATCGCGAAGGTGGAGAAGCCCATCAGCGCGAGCGTGAACACCAGCACCTTCCTGCGACCGATCCGGTCGCCGAAATGCCCGAGGATCACCGCGCCGACCGGGCGCGCCACGTAGGCGAAGCCGAACGTCGCGAACGACATCACCCGCGCGGTGGTGTCGGCGTCCGGGAAGAAGACGTGCGGGAAGATCAGCGCGGCGGCCGACCCGAAGATGAAGAAGTCGTAGTACTCGACGGCCGAGCCGAGGAATCCGGCGAAGGCCGCACGCACCGGGGTGCGCGTGGGCGTGGGGGAAGGAGCGACGGTGGTCATCGTCGACACTCGTTTCTTTCGTAGCTATTCGATCCGCCGGGGAGCACCCCGGCACGATCAACGGTCCGCGGTCAGGAGCGCGACGATCATGTCGCCGAGCATCCGCCGGTAATGCGGGGCACGCGCCTGGTTCAGCAGATCGCGGCCGAAGAGGTACCCGAACGTGTGGCGGTTGGCCACCGGGAAGACGCAGAAGGAGCTGATCGCCAGGTGCACGTCCGTGGCGTCGAGGTCGTCGCGGAACAGGCCGGCGGCCCGGCCGCGGCGCAGCACCTCGTCGATCAGCTCAAGGGCCGGGAGCGCGAGGCTCTCCGGCTCCCCCACCTCGCGCAGGAAAGCGGCGCGGTGGATGTTCTCGATCGCCACGAGCCGGACGAAGTCCTGCCGGCTGGTGTGGTGGTCGAAGGTGCGCTCGGCGATGGCGCGGATGGCCTCCACCGGCTCGAGACCGGAGACGTCGAGCTGCTGCTCGTAGCCGCGCATCTCGGCGTAGGCGGCCTCCAGCACGCTCACGTAGAGCTGCTCCTTGCCGCCGAAGTAGTAGTAGATCATCCGCTTGGTGGTGCTCATCCGGCGCGCGATCTCGTCCACGCGGGCGCCGGAGTAGCCACGGTCGGCGAACTCTCGGGTCGCGACGGCGAGGATCTCGGCCCGCGTACGCTCCGCGTCGCGAATCCGCTCGTGATCCAGCCGGGCCATCCCGCCTCCTCGCTAATGAACTATCTGGTACGTTAAGAAACCTCGTGGCGCTTGTCAAGCGGCGCGATTCCGCACGGTGGTCGAGGAGGACGCATGAGCGTGGTCGGAGAGTCGTACCTGGTCGGGCTGCTGGGCGAAGGCGTCCTGCCCTCCCTGACTCCTCCCCTGCACGAGCGGGAGGCCGACGAGCAGGGGCTGCGCTATCTCTACCGGCCCATCGATCTGCTCGGAATCGATCACGCCGACGACCTCGACGCGACCATCGCCCGGGTCCTGGACGCCGCCGCGCTGCTCGGATTCGACGCCCTCAATATCACCCACCCCTGCAAGCAGCGCGTCCTCGCCCACCTCGACGAGGTGACGGCCTCAGCGACGGCGATCGGCTCGGTCAACACCGTGCTGCTCGCGGACGGCCAGCGCGTCGGCCACAACACCGACGTCACCGGTTTCGCCTCCGCGCTCCGCGACGGCCTCCCCGGCGCCGACCTCGGCCACGTCGTCGTCATCGGCGCAGGCGGGGCCGGGGCCGCCGTCTGCGCCGCGCTGCTGGAGGCCGGGGCCGCCCGGCTGACCGTCGCGGACCTCGACGCCGCGCGGGCCGGGGCGCTGGCCGCGTCCCTCGCACCGCGGTTCCCGGCCGCGTCGGCCTCCGGCGTCTCCCCGGACGCCCTGCCCGAGCTGCTGGCCGAGGGGGCGAGCGCCGTGAGCGGCCTGGTCAACGCCAGCTTCGTCGGCATGCACACCCATCCCGGCATCCCGCTCGACGCCGGGCTGCTGCGACCGGACCTCTGGGTGGCGGACGTCGTCTACCGGCCGGTCGAGACCGAGCTGCTCCGCGCGGCACGCGAGGCCGGCTGCCGCACACTCGACGGCGGCGGCATGGCCGTCGGGCAGGCGGCCGACGCCTTCCGGCTCATCACCGGAGCCGAGCCCGACCGGGAGCGGATGCGCGCGCACTTCGCTGCGATGATCCGGGAGGGCCGCTGATGCGCACCTCGATCGCGATTGTCTGCCTCTCCGGAACGCTCGTCGACAAGCTGCACGCCATCGCCGACGCCGGATTCGACGCCGTCGAGGTCTTCGAGCCCGACCTGATCGCCGCGCCCCAGTCGCCGGAGGAGGTGCGCGCGCTCTGCGACCGGCTCGGCCTGGAGATCGCGCTCTACCAGCCGTTCCGCGACGCGGAGGGCGTCACCGAGACCGAGTTCGCGCAGGTGCTGCGCCGGGCGGAGGCGAAGTTCGTGCTCATGGACCGGCTCGGCGTCGACACGGTCCTGGTGTGCAGTAACGTCGCCACCGCCTCGGTCGACGATGATGCGGTCTCGGCCGAGCAGCTCGGCCGCCTCGCCGACCGCGCCGACGCGCACGGCAAGCGTCTCGCCTTCGAGGCCCTGGCCTGGGGGCGGTACATCGACGACTACCGGCGGGCCTGGCGCATCGTGGAACGCGCGGACCATCCGGCCCTCGGCGTGTGCCTGGACAGCTTCCACATCCTCTCCCGCGGCCACGACCCCGCCGACATCGAGCGGATCCCGGGCGAGAAGATCTTCTTCGTCCAGCTCGCGGACGCCCCGCTGCTGTCGATGGACGTGCTCTCCTTGAGCCGGCACCACCGGCTGTTCCCAGGCGAGGGCGGCTTCGACCTCCCGGCGTTCGTCGGCCACACCCTCCGTGCCGGTTACACGGGTCCGCTCTCGCTGGAGGTCTTCAACGACGTCTTCCGGCAGACCGATCCGGCCCGGACCGCCCGGCACGCCCTCCGGTCGCTGACGGTCCTGGAGGACGCCCTCGAGACCGGCACCGCCCGTCCGGCCGCCGAGCCCCGCGGACTCGACCAGGTGGAGGTCAAGGCGCAGGACACCGATCCCATCGCGGCCGTGCTGGAGCGGATCGGCTTCGCGCCGCGCGGTCGCCACGTCACGAAACCGGCCTGGCTCTACGCCGCCGGCGAGGCCCGGATCGTCCTCAACGAGCACAACGCCGCGGGCGCGAGCCCGCACGTCGCCGGCTTCGGCATCCGCACCGACCGCCCTGAGGAGGCCGCCGCCCGGACCGAGCGCCTCGGGGCGAAGCGCGCGCACCGCCGCGTGCTGTCCGGGGAGGCCGACCTCCCGGCCGTGCTCGCGCCCGACGGCACGGAGATCTTGATCAGCGGCCCGGAGAGCGGCTCGGCGTGGCCTGGCGAGTTCGCCGGCGGCCGGGGCACGCCCGATCCGGCGATCCGCGGCATCGACCACGTGAACCTCACCGAGCCGGCCGCCGACATCGAGGAGGCGGTGCTGTTCTACGGCACGGCCCTCGGTCTCACGCGCGAGTCGTCGGCGGAGCTGGCCGGCCCGGCCGGCCTCGTGCGCAGCCAGGTGCTCCGCTCGCGCGACGGTGCCGTGCGGCTCGCGCTGAACGTCGTCCCGCCGCTCGCAGAGCGCGCGACGACCGCGGCGCAGCGGCACGCCCAGCACGTGGCGATCGCGTGCGACGACCTCCACGGACTGGTCGAGCGTGCACGAGCCCGGGGGCTCCGGACGGTCCCGGTCTCGGCGAACTACTACGACGACCTCGCCGCCCGATTCGAGCTGGCGCCGGGCGAGCTGGAGCGGCTCAAGGACTCCGGCCTGCTCTACGACCGCGACGCCTCGGGCGAGTACCTGCACTGCTACACCGAGACGGTGGGCGCCGTGTTCTTCGAGCTGGTGGAGCGGCGCGGCCGCTACGACGGCTTCGGCGCCGCAAACACGCCGGTGCGGCTCACCGCGCAGCACAGCGCCGCCTGACCAGCTGTTAACGGCGAAACGCCCCGCATCCGAACGGATGCGGGGCGTTTCGACGGGATGCGGAAGGCTCAGGCCTTCTCGGCCTCCGCCTCGGCGGTGGTCTCCTCGGCGGCCTCGGCGTCGCCGGTGGCCTCCTCGACGACCTCGGCCTCAGCGGCGGCGGTCTCCTCGGACGTGGTGTCCTCGGCGGTCTCGTCCTCGACGACCGGCTCCTCGACCGGAGCGGCCTTCGGGGCGGCGGCCTTCTTGGTCGACTTCACCTTCGGGGCGACGGGCTCGAGCACGAGCTCGATCTGCGCCATCGGCGCGTTGTCACCCTTGCGGTAGCCGAGCTTGGTGATGCGGGTGTAGCCGCCCTCACGCTCGGCGACCAGCGGCGCGATCTCGGTGAAGAGCTCGTGCACGACGGACTTGTCGCCGATGAGCGCGAGCACGCGACGGCGGGCGTGCAGGTCGCCGCGCTTCGCGAACGTGATCAGACGCTCGGCGTAGGGACGCAGGCGCTTGGCCTTGGTCTCCGTGGTCTTGATGCTCTTGTGCGTGAACAGCGCGGCGGCCAGGTTGGCGAGCATGAGGCGCTCGTGCGCGGGACCGCCTCCGAGGCGGGGGCCCTTCGTGGGCTTAGGCATGATCGGTTATCTCCAGATAGTGAAAAGTCGAAGGCTTCGCTGACGCGGCCTCAGATGGTGGTCTCGTCTTCTTCGTACCCGCTGTAGAAGTGGGCGCCGTCGAATCCGGGGACCGAGTCCTTGAGCGAGAGCCCCATCTCGGTCAGCTTGTCCTTGACCTCGTCCACCGACTTCTGACCGAAGTTGCGGATGTTCATGAGCTGCGTCTCCGACAGCGAGACGAGCTCGCTGACGGTGTTGATGCCCTCACGCTTGAGGCAGTTGTACGAACGGACCGACAGGTCGAGGTCCTCGATCGGCATCGACAGCTCGGAGCTGAGCACCTGGTCGACCGGCGCGGGGCCGATCTCGATGCCCTCGGCCGCGCTGTTGAGCTCGCGGGCCAGACCGAACAGCTCGGTGAGCGTGCGGCCGGCGGACGCGATGGCGTCGCGCGGGCTGATCGCCGGCTTGGTCTCGACGTCGACCACGAGGCGGTCGAAGTCGGTGCGCTCGCCGGCACGGGTGGCCTCGACGCGGTAGGTGACCTTGAGGACCGGGGAGTAGATCGAGTCGATCGGGATCTGGCCCGCCTCGGAGTACTCGTTGCGGTTCTGCTGGGCCGAGACGTAGCCGCGGCCGCGCTCGATGGTCAGCTCGACCTCGAACTTCGCCTTGTCGTTCAGGGTGGCGATGACGAGCTCGGGGTTGTGGATCTCCACGCCCGCCGGGGCCGAGATGTCGGCCGCGGTGACCTGGCCGGAGCCGGTCTTGCGGAGGTAGGCGGTGATCGGCTCGTCGTGCTCGCTGGAGACGACGAGGCCCTTGATGTTCAGGATGATCTCGGTGACATCCTCCTTGACACCGGGAACCGTGCTGAACTCGTGCAGCACGCCGTCGATGCGGATGCTGGTGACCGCTGCGCCCGGGATGGAGGAGAGCAGGGTGCGACGCAGGGAGTTGCCGAGGGTGTAGCCGAAGCCCGGCTCGAGCGGCTCGATGACGAACCGCGAGCGGAACTCGGAGATGTTCTCTTCGGTGAGCGTAGGACGCTGTGCAATGAGCACTATTGATTCCTTTCGGCTGAGTGTCCGCTATATGACACTCGCGTGAGTGAGGTGGGGTTCGTCACGCCGTCAGGCGGCGGCCCGGGTGGACCGCCGCCTGGGCGGACGTGGAAGAGAACTAGACGCGGCGACGCTTCGGCGGGCGGCAGCCGTTGTGCGCCTGCGGGGTGACGTCGTTGATCGAGCCCACCTCGAGGCCGGCGGCCTGCAGCGAGCGGATCGCGGTCTCGCGGCCCGAGCCCGGGCCCTTGACGAAGACGTCGACCTTCTTCATCCCGTGCTCCTGCGCCTGGCGGGCGGCCGACTCGGCTGCGAGCTGGGCGGCGAACGGGGTGGACTTGCGCGAGCCCTTGAAGCCAACTCCACCGGAGGACGCCCACGAGATGACCGCACCGGTGGTGTCGGTGATCGAGACGATGGTGTTGTTGAAGGTGCTCTTGATGTGGGCCTGGCCCACAGCGATGTTCTTCTTTTCCTTCTTGCGCGGCTTGCGAGCGGCCGACTTGGGTGCTGCCATTGTGTTTCTCCTTCAGTCCTGTTGTCGGCCTAGCGAGCCTTCTTCTTACCGGCGACGGTCCGCTTCGGACCCTTGCGGGTACGCGCGTTCGTCTTGGTTCGCTGGCCGCGGACCGGGAGGCCCTTGCGGTGGCGGATGCCCTCGTAGCTGCCGATCTCGACCTTGCGGCGGATGTCGGCGGCGACCTCGCGGCGGAGGTCGCCCTCGACTTTGAAGTTGCCTTCGATGAAGTCGCGCAGTGCGACGAGCTGGTCGTCGGTCAGGTCCTTGACGCGGATGTCGCCGGAGATCCCGGTCTCGCGAAGGGTCTGCAGCGCACGCGTGCGCCCGACGCCGTAGATGTAGGTGAGTGCGACCTCCACGCGCTTCTCGCGCGGGATGTCGACGCCTGCTAGACGTGCCATGGTGTGGCTTCTCCTGTGATGAGTGGAGGTCTTCAGCGATCCCGGTGCCCCGGCCTCCTCCGAGGGTGTCCCCCGCATCCGCGCTAGACGGATGCGGGTTCTGGGATCGCTTCGCTATTCAATTGATGTGTACTGCCAGTCGAGTGGTGCTGCGATCAGCCCTGGCGCTGCTTGTGGCGCGGGTTCTCGCAGATGACCATGACCCGTCCGTTGCGGCGGATGACCTTGCACTTGTCGCAGATCTTCTTGACGGAAGGCTTGACCTTCATAGTGTTGTTACCTTTGTTCGCTGTCCTCGTACCTCGCCAGGGGCTACCCGGTGGCGTGGCCGTTACTTACAGCAGCCCATTACTTGTAGCGATAGACGATCCGGCCGCGGGTCAGATCGTAGGGGCTCAGCTCCACGATCACGCGGTCCTCGGGGAGGATGCGGATGTAGTGCTGGCGCATCTTGCCGGAGATGTGGGCAAGAACCTTGTGACCGTTGGTGAGCTCGACGCGGAACATCGCGTTGGGGAGCGCCTCGATCACAGATCCTTCGATCTCGATGACACCGTCTTTTTTGGCCATAGCCTCACTGTCGCTAGTCGTAGTGGTTTGCTGGTCGTGCGTTGACTGGTGCCGGACGCGCAGAAAGCGCGCCTAAGACACCAAGGATCAATCTTATGGGATACCGGCCCATTTCGCCAATTCTGGTCTATCAACTGCGCCCGCTGTGAGCGAACAGGACCCGGAAGGCGTCCTCACGGGATGGGCGTCGGGGTGATCCCGAACGGCGCGAGCCCCGCGGCACCGCCGTCGAGCGCCGTCAGCACCCAGATGCCGTCGGCGTGCACCGCCACACTGTGCTCCCAGTGCGCCGCGGCCGAGCCGTCCTCGGTGGCGACGGTCCAGCCGTCGTCCTTCACGTAGGTGTCCTGGTCGCCCAGCACCACCATCGGCTCGATCGCGACCACGAGCCCGGGCCGGACCTCCGGCCCCTTGGAGCGCACCCGGTAGTTGAACACCGGCGGCTCCTCGTGCATGCGGCGACCGATCCCGTGGCCGATGTAGTCGGTGAGGATGCCGTAGTCGCCCTGCGACATGATGTGGTCCTCGATCGCCTCGCCCACCTCGTTGAGGTGACGGGCGCGCGCCAGGCGGGCGATGCCATGCCACAGCGACTGCTCGGTGACGTCGGAGAGCTTCTGCCGCTCGGCGACGCGCTCCGGGTGCGCCGGATCGGGCAGCACGAACGTGCGCGCGGCGTCGCCGTTCCAGCCCTCCTGGATGGCGCCGCTGTCGATGGACAGGATGTCACCCGGCTGCAGGATCCGCGGGCCGGGGATGCCGTGCACGACCTCGTCGTTGACCGACGCGCAGATCGTGTGGTGGTAGCCGGCCTCCAGCTTGAAGTTCGATTTGCCGCCGGCCGCCTCGATCGCGGACTCGGCGATCCGGTCGAGCTCGAGCGTCGAGACGCCAGCCGCTACCGCCGCCGCGACCGCGTCCAACGACGCAGCCGTCGCCCGTCCCGGCGCGACCATCAGGCGGAGCTGGGCGGGCGACTTGTAGAACGACCGTCGAAAAGCCATGGAGCGCTTCAGGCGACCGGCTCGCCGGCGCCCTCCAGCGGGAGGATGCCGCGCTCGGCGAGAGCCGAGCGGATGCGCGCAGCGACGTCGTCCATATCGCCCAGGCCGTCCACCGGCACGAGCAGACCGCGGTCGCGGTACACGTCGATCAGCGGCGACGTTTCGCGGACGTACACATCCTGGCGGTGCCGGATGGCCTCCTCGGAGTCGTCGGCGCGACCCTGCTCCTGCGCGCGCTTGGTGAGGCGCGAGACGATCTCGTCCTGGTCGGCGACGAGCTGGATCACCGCCGCGAGCTCCTGGCCCTTGGAGGCCAGCAGGTCGTCGAGGTACTTGACCTGCTCGAGCGTGCGCGGGTAGCCGTCGAGGAGGAAGCCGTCCTTCGCGTCGTCCTCCGCCAGCCGGTCGGTGACGAGCTGGTTGGTGAGGCTGTCCGGAACGTAGTCGCCCGCGTCGACGATCGCCTTGACCTGCTGGCCGAGCGGGGTCTCGTTCTTGATGTTGGCCCGGAAGATGTCGCCCGTGGAGATGTCGGGGATCCCGTACGTGGAGGTGATGCGGGAGGCCTGAGTGCCCTTGCCCGCTCCGGGAGGTCCGACGATCAGCATACGGGTCAACGCAGAAGCCCTTCGTAGTGCCGCTGCTGGAGCTGGGAGTCGATCTGCTTGACCGTCTCGAGTCCCACACCGACGATGATGAGGATGGACGTGCCGCCGAACATGAAGTTCTGGCTGGCGCCGAGCAATGCGAACGCTATCAGCGGGATCAGGGCGATGATGCCGAGGTAGATCGAGCCGGGCAGCGTCACGCGCGTCAGCACGTAGTCGAGGTACTCGGCGGTCGGGCGGCCCGCGCGGATCCCGGGGATGAAGCCGCCGTACTTCTTCATGTTGTCGGCGACCTCCTCCGGGTTGAACGTGATGGCCACGTAGAAGTACGTGAAGCCCACGATCAGCAGGAAGTAGAGCAGCATGTAGAGCGGGTGGTCGCCCTTGGTCAGGTAGTTCGTGATCCAGGTCACCCAGGGCGCCGGGGCCTTGCCCGCCGCGGGCTGGTTGAACTGCGCGATCAGGGCCGGCAGGTAGAGCAGCGACGACGCGAAGATGACCGGCACGACACCCGCCATGTTCACCTTGATCGGGATGTACGTGTTGTTGCCGCCGTAGGTGCGGCGGCCGACCATCCGCTTGGCGTACTGCACCGGGATGCGACGCTGCGACTGCTCGACGAACACGACGGCGGCGACGATCAGCAGACCGATCGCGATCACCACCAACATCACCTCGATGCTCTGCGACTGGCCGATCGCCCAGAGGGAGCTCGGGAACTGCGCGGCGATGGAGGTGAAGATCAGGAGGGACATGCCGTTGCCGATGCCGCGCTCGGTGACGAGCTCGCCCATCCACATGATGAGGCCGGTGCCGGCGGTCATCGTGATGACCATCAGCATGATGGCGTACCAGGAGTCGTCCGTGATGAGCTGCGTGCACTGCGAGACGGCTGTGGTGCCGAAGAGGGCGCCCGAACGGGCGACGGTGATGAGGGTCGTCGACTGGAGGACGCCCAGCGCGATCGTGAGATAGCGCGTGTACTGCGTGAGCTTCGCCTGGCCGGCCTGGCCCTCCTTGTAGAGGGTCTCGAAGCGCGGGATGACCACGCGGAGGAGCTGCACGATGATCGACGCGGTGATGTACGGCATAATGCCGAGCGCGAAGATCGAGAGTTTGAGGAGAGCGCCACCGGAGAACAGGTTGACCAGGGAGTAGAGCCCCGACGTGTCCTGGTTGGCGTTCAGACAGGTCTGCACATTCGGGAAGTCGACGAACGGCGCAGGGATGAAGGAGCCCAGCCGGAACAGGGCGATGATCCCCAGCGTGAAGAAGATCTTCCGGCGGAGGTCCGGGGTGCGGAAGATCCGCGCGACGGCGCTAAACAAAAGTGCGTCCTGCTTTCCTGTAAGAGTCAGTCGGGTGACCGGGAGTCCCGGCCACCCGACTGCGCTGCTTTACGGGCGGCTACTTGACGGAGCCACCAGCGGCGACGATCTTCTGCTCGGCGGAGCCGGAGACCTTGTCGACCGCAACGTTCAGCTTAACCGCAATGTCCCCGTTACCGAGAACCTTGACCTTCTCGTTCTTGCGAACGGCTCCCTTGGAGACGAGGTCGGCGATGGTGACATCGCCGCCGGCCGGGTACAGCTCGGCCAGCTTCTCGAGGTTGACCACCTGGTACTCGACGCGGAACGGGTTCTTGAACCCGCGCAGCTTCGGCGAACGCATGTGGAACGGGAGCTGACCGCCCTGGAAGCCCGGGCGGACCTGGTAGCGGGCCTTGGTGCCCTTCGTGCCACGGCCCGCGGTCTTGCCCTTGGAACCCTCACCGCGTCCGACGCGGGTCTTGTCCTTCTTGGCGCCCGCGGCGGGACGGAGGTGGTGCACCTTGAGGACCTGCTCGCGGGGCTCCGCGACGTCCTTCTTGGCCGGGGCCTTCTTCGCCGGGGCGGAGACGGTCTCGCCCGTGCTGGAGGCGGCGGCCTTGTCGGCAGCGGCCTTCGCCGGAGCCTTCTTGGCCGGAGCCTTCTTCGCGGCAGCCGGCTTGTCGGCGGCGGCCTTGGTGGTGGTGCTCTTCTTGGCGGCCGGCTTCTCGGCAGCGGCCTCAGTGGTCGGCTTGTCGTCAGCCATTAGTCGATCTCCTCAACCTTCACCAGGTGAGCGACGGTGTTGACGTACCCGCGGTTCTGCGGGGTGTCCTCGCGGACGGTGACGTCACCGATTCGCTTCAGTCCCAGACTGCGCAGCGTGTCGCGCTGGTACTGCTTCTCGCTCACTTTCGACTTGATCTGCGTGATCTTCAGGCGCGCGGCCATCAGGCACCTACCTTCTCTGCCTTCTTGGCGGCAGCAGCGGCCTCGGCCGCCTCCGCCTCGGCACGCAGCAGGCGCGCGGGCGCGACCTGGTCGTAGTCGAGACCACGGCGAGCTGCGACGGCACGGGGCTCCTCGAGCTGCTGCAGCGCCTCGACGGTCGCGTGCACGATGTTGATCGTGTTGGACGAGCCGAGCGACTTGCTCAGTACGTCGTGGATTCCGGCGCACTCCAGGACGGCGCGCACCGGGCCACCGGCGATAACACCGGTACCGGCGGCGGCCGGACGCAGGAGGACGACGCCGGCGGCGGCCTCACCCTGCACCGGGTGCGGGATGGTGTTGCCGACGCGCGGGACGCGGAAGAAGTTCTTCTTCGCCTCCTCGACGCCCTTCGAGATCGCCAGCGGCACCTCGCGGGCCTTGCCGTAGCCGACGCCCACCAGACCGTTGCCGTCGCCGACGACCACGAGAGCGGTGAAGCTGAAGCGACGACCGCCCTTCACGACCTTGGAGACGCGGTTGATGGTGACGACGCGCTCCAGGAACTGGCTCTTGTCGGCGTCCCGGCTGCCGCGGTCGCGGTTGGGGTTGCGCTCCCGGCCACCGCGGCGCGGCTCGCGCTCGCGGTTGTTGTCGGTCGACGCAGCGGTCTCGACCGGCTGTGCGGTCTCCGTTACCTCAGCGGCCACGGTCTGCTCCTTGTTAGTCTCGTCGCTCACAGGTTCAGCCCACCTTCACGAGCGCCTTCGGCGACGGCCGCAACGCGACCGGCGTACTTGCTGCCGCCACGGTCGAAGACCACGGCCTCGACACCGGCGCTCTTCGCGCGCTCGGCGACGAGCTCGCCCACCTTGCGGGCCTTGGCGGTCTTGTCACCGTCGAAGCCGCGCAGGTCGGTCTCCATGGTCGACGCGGAGGCCAGCGTGTGGCCCTTGGCGTCGTCGACGATCTGGACGAAGACGTGACGGGCCGAACGGGTCACGACCAGGCGAGGACGGACCTCGGTGCCCACGACCTTCTTGCGGAGGCGGGTGTGACGACGGTCGCGAGCGGCCGCCTTGCTCTTTCCTCTGGTACCCAGAGCCATGATTACTTACCAGCCTTTCCGGCCTTGCGACGGACGACCTCGCCGGCGTAACGCACGCCCTTGCCCTTGTACGGCTCGGGCTTGCGGATCTTGCGGATGTTCGCGGCGACCTCGCCTACAGCCTGCTTGTCGATCCCGCTCACGGTGAGCTTGTTGTTGCCCTCCACCGTGAAGGTGATGCCGGCCGGCGGCTCGACGTTGACCGGGTGCGAGAAGCCGAGCGCGAACTCGACGCCCGCGCCCTTCTGCGCCACGCGGTATCCGGTGCCGACGATCTCCAGGCCCTTGGAGTAGCCCTGGGTGACGCCGATGATGTTGTTGTTGATGAGCGTGCGGGTGAGGCCGTGGAGCGAGCGCGACGCGCGCTCGTCGTCCGGACGGGTGACCAGGACCTGGCCCTCCTCCAGCTTCGCCTCGATCGGGCTCGCGACGGTGAGCGTGAGCTCGCCCTTCGGGCCCTTGACAGTGACGGTCTGGCCGTCGATCTTCACATCGACCCCAGCGGGGACGTCGATGGGCAGTCTTCCAATACGCGACATGGCAGGGTCACCACACGTAGGCGAGGACTTCCCCACCCACGCCCTTCTTCTCAGCCTGGCGGTCCGTGAGGAGCCCCGAGGAGGTGGACAGGATGGCGACACCGAGGCCGCCGAGGACCTTGGGGAGCTCCGTGGACTTCGCGTATACGCGGAGGCCGGGCTTGGAGACGCGCTTGATGCCGGCGATGGAGCGCTCACGGTTCGGACCGAACTTGAGGTTGAGCGTCAGGGTCTGGCCGACACGGGCGTCCGAGACCTCCCAGCCGGAGATGTAGCCCTCGTTGGTGAGGATCTCCGCGATGTGGGCCTTGAGCTTGGAGTGCGGCATCGACACGGTGTCGTGGTGCGCCGAGTTCGCGTTGCGCAGTCTGGTCAGCATGTCTGCGACCGGATCTGTCATCGTCATTGCGGTTTTCCTTCGTTCACCAGGTTTCGTACAGCCGTTACACGACTGACGACCTGTGGTGGAAGTGGGCCGGCCGGGCGGCCGGCCCACAAAGAGACAAGACTACTAGAGTCAGTTGCTCGTCTCGTTCGAGCGGAACGGGAACCCGAGCTGCTTGAGCAGCGCGCGGCCCTCGTCGTCGTTCTTGGCGGTGGTGACGACCGTGATGTCCATACCGCGGACACGGTCGATCCGGTCCTGGTTGATCTCGTGGAACATCGACTGCTCCGTAAGACCGAACGTGTAGTTGCCGTTGCCGTCGAACTGCTTGTCGCTCAGGCCGCGGAAGTCCCGGATACGGGGCAGCGCGAGCGAGAGCAGCCGGTCGAGGAACTCCCACATGCGGTCGCCGCGCAGCGTGACGTGCGCGCCGATCGGCTGGCCCTCGCGCAGCTTGAACTGCGCGATGGACTTGCGGGCCTTCGTGACCTGCGGCTTCTGGCCGGTGATCAGGGTGAGGTCGTTGATCGCACCGTCGATCACCTTGCCGTCACGAGCAGCCTCGCCGACGCCCATGTTGACGACGATCTTCACGAGACCGGGCACCTGGTGCACGTTCGTGAAACCGAAGTCGCCCTTGAGCTGAGCGGAGATCTCGTTCTTGTACTTCTGCTTCAGGCGAGGCTGGATTTTGCCAGCACTCGTTGCAGTGTCCGTCATTACAGGTCCTTACCAGACTTCTTGGCGTAACGAACGCGGACCGTCTTGGCGACGCCGTCCTTCGTAACGGTCTCGGTGCGGAAGCCGACGCGGGTCGGCTTCTTGGTCTCGGGGTCGACGAGCGCCACGTTGGACACGTGGATCGGAGCCTCGTGGGTCTCGATGCCGCCGGTCTTCGTGCCACGCTGCGTCTGACCGACGCGCACGTGCTTGGTCACGAAGTTGACGCCCTCGACGATCACGCGGTTCTTCTCCACGAGGACCTCGATGACACGACCCTGCTTGCCACGGTCGCCACCGCGGGCCTGCGAGCGGCCCGAGATGACCTGGACCAGGTCGCCCTTCTTGATGTTCGCCATGGTTACAGCACCTCCGGGGCCAGCGAGATGATCTTCATGAACTTCTTGTCGCGAAGCTCACGGCCGACCGGGCCGAAGATGCGGGTGCCACGGGGGTCACCGTCGTTCTTCAGGATCACGGCGGCGTTCTCGTCGAACTTGATGTAGGAGCCGTCCGGGCGGCGGGTGTTCTTCCGCACGCGGACGACGACTGCCTTGACGACATCGCCCTTCTTGACGTTGCCGCCGGGGATGGCGTCCTTGACCGTGGCGACGATGACGTCACCCAGGCCGGCGTAGCGACGGCTGGAGCCGCCGAGGACGCGGATGGTGAGAAGCTCCTTGGCGCCGGTGTTGTCGGCGACCTTGAGTCGGGATTCCTGCTGAATCACTTGGCCTTCTCCAGAATCTCAACCAGGCGCCACCGCTTGGAGGCGCTCAGCGGACGGGTCTCGTTGATGAGAACGAGGTCGCCGATGCCGGCGGTGTTGTTCTCGTCGTGCGCCTTCACCTTGGAGGTGCGGCGGAGGACCTTGCCGTACAGGGGGTGCTTCACGCGGTCCTCGACCTCGACGACGATGGTCTTGTCCATCTTGTCGCTGACGACGTACCCGCGACGGGCCTTGCGGTAACCGCGGACGATGGCCTCGTCGGCCGCCGACTCCGCGGCCGCAGCCTTGGTGGTCTCAGCCATTACTTGGCCTCCTCAGTCTCGGTCTCGGCGACCTCGGCGGCCGCGGGGGCCGACTCCTTCGCCTTGCTCTTCGCTGCGTTCTTAGCAGTCTTGGCCTTAGCCGGCGCGACCTCGGCCGGAGCCGGGGTCGCCCGGATCCCGAGCTCGCGCTCGCGGATCACGGTGTAGATACGAGCGATGTCGCGCTTGACCGCACGCAGGCGGCCGTGGCTCTCGAGCTGACCGGTGGCCGACTGGAAGCGCAGGTTGAACAGCTCTTCCTTGGCCTTCTTCAGCTCGTCGATCAGACGCTCGTCTTCAAAGGTGTCGAGCTCGCTGGGAGCGAGCTCCTTGGTGCCGATCGCCATTACGCGTCGCCCTCCTCGCGCTTGATGATGCGTGCCTTGAGGGGCAGCTTGTGGATTGCACGGGTCATGGCCTCACGAGCGAGTTCCTCGGAGACGCCGGAGACCTCGAAGAGGACCCGACCCGGCTTGACGTTCGCGACCCACCACTCGGGGGAACCCTTACCGGAACCCATGCGGGTTTCGGCCGGCTTCTTCGTGAGCGGACGGTCCGGGTAGATGTTGATCCACACCTTGCCGCCACGCTTGATGTGACGCGTCATGGCGATACGAGCGGACTCGATCTGACGGTTGGTCACGTAAGCGGGGGTCAGGGCCTGGATGCCGAACTCGCCGAAGGAGACCTTCGTGCCACCGGTCGCCTGGCCGCTACGGCCGGGGTGGTGCTGCTTGCGGTGCTTGACTCTGCGTGGGATCAACATGGTTATGCCTCAACTCCTGCTGCGGCGGGCGCGGCCTCGGCGGCGGGAGCGTTGCTCCGGCCACCGCCGCGACGCGGACGGTCGCGGTCGTTGCGCTCGCGCGACGGCTTCTGGTTGGCCTGCTCGCGGGCAAGCTCCTTGTTCGTGATGTCGCCCTTGTAGATCCACACCTTGACACCGATGCGACCGAAGGTGGTCTTGGCCTCGTAGAAGCCGTAGTCGATGTTGGCGCGGAGCGTGTGCAGGGGCACACGACCCTCGCGGTAGAACTCCGAGCGGCTCATCTCGGCGCCGCCGAGACGGCCCGACACCTGGATGCGGACACCCTTGGCGCCGGCGCGCTGCGCGCCCTGCAGGCCCTTGCGCATCGCGCGGCGGAAGGCCACGCGGGCGGCGAGCTGCTCGGCGATGCCCTGAGCGACGAGCTGGGCGTCGGCCTCGGGGTTCTTGACCTCGAGGATGTTGAGCTGGATCTGCTTGCCCGAGAGCTTCTCGAGGTCGGAGCGGATGCGCTCGGCCTCGGCGCCACGACGACCGATCACGATGCCCGGACGGGCGGTGTGGATGTCGACGCGGACGCGGTCGCGGGTGCGCTCGATCTCGATGCGGGACACGCCCGCGCGGTCGAGCGACGTCTTCAGCAGGGTGCGGATCTTGACGTCCTCAGCGAGGTAGTCGCTGTAACGCTGACCCTTCTTCGTGCTGTCCGAGAACCAGCGCGACACGTGGTCGGTGGTGATGCCCAGACGGAAGCCGTACGGGTTGACTTTCTGACCCATTAGTTGCTCGCCTTCTTCGTAGCCGTGGCGTCCTGAACCTCATCGGGCGTCGCGAGGACGATCGTGATGTGGCTGGTGCGCTTGTTGATCCGGAAGGCGCGACCCTGTGCACGGGGCTGGAACCGCTTGAGGGTCGTGCCCTCGTCCACGAAGGCGCGGCTCACGTACAGGTCCTGCTCGTCCAGGTAGGTGTTGCTCTGGTCGGCCTTGACGCGCGCGTTGGCGATCGCCGACGCGACGAGCTTGTAGACCGGCTCGCTCGCGCTCTGCGGGGCGAACTTCAGGATGGCCAGGGCCTCCTGGGCCTGCTTGCCGCGGATCAGGTTGACGACGCGGCGGGCCTTCATGGGGGTGACGCGGATGTGACGCACGCGTGCGATCGACTCCACCATTTCTCTCCTCCTTACGCCACCGCGTTAGCGGCGGCGACCCTTCTTGTCGTCCTTCACGTGACCACGGAAGGTGCGGGTCGGCGCGAACTCGCCGAGCTTGTGACCGACCATGGTCTCGGTGACGAACACCGGGATGTGCTTGCGACCGTCGTGCACCGCGATGGTGTGACCCAGCATGGCCGGGACGATCATCGAGCGGCGCGACCAGGTCTTGATCACGTTCTTGCTGTTGGCCTCGTTCGCGGCGACCACCTTGCGAAACAGGTGCTCGTCGACGAAGGGGCCCTTCTTGAGACTGCGTGGCATCTTCTCGAACTCCTACTTACGCTTCTTGCCGGCGTTACGGCGGCGGACGATGAGCTTGTCGCTTTCCTTGTTGGGGTGGCGCGTGCGGCCTTCCTTCTGACCCCACGGGCTGACCGGGTGGCGACCACCGGAGGTCTTGCCCTCACCACCACCGTGCGGGTGGTCGATCGGGTTCATCGCGACACCGCGGACGGTCGGGCGGACGCCCTTCCAGCGCATACGGCCGGCCTTGCCCCAGTTGATGTTCGACTGCTCGGCGTTGCCGACCTCGCCGATCGTGGCGCGGCAGCGCACGTCGACGTTGCGGACCTCGCCCGAGGGGAGGCGCAGCTGGGCGTAGGGGCCGTCCTTCGCGACGAGACGCACCGAGGCGCCGGCGGAGCGGGCCATCTTGGCGCCACCGCCCGGCTTCAGCTCGATCGCGTGCACGACGGTACCGGTCGGGATGTTGCGCAGCGGCAGGTTGTTGCCCGGCTTGATGTCGGAGCCTGCGCCCGACTCGACCACGTCGCCCTGCTTCAGCCCGGCCGGAGCCAGGATGTAGCGCTTGGTGCCGTCCACGAAGTGGAGCAGCGCGATGCGGGCGGTGCGGTTGGGGTCGTACTCGATGTGCGCGACCTTGGCGTTGACGCCGTCCTTGTCGTTGCGACGGAAGTCGATCACGCGGTACTGGCGCTTGTGGCCACCACCGATGTGACGGGTCGTGATGCGGCCCTGGTTGTTGCGGCCACCGGTCTTCGACAGCGGACGGAGAAGGGACTTCTCCGGCGTCGAGCGGGTGATCTCGGCGAAGTCGGCGACCGAGGAGCCGCGACGACCGGGGGTCGTGGGCTTGTAGTTACGAATAGCCATGTCTGTCTTCCTCTAGTCTCAGCCGACGGCCGTGAAGATGTCGATGGATCCGGACTTCAGCGTGACGATGGCACGCTTGGTGTCCTTGCGCTTGCCGAGGCCGAACTTGGTGCGGCGGGTCTTGCCCTGACGGTTCAGGGTGTTCACCGACGCGACCTCGACCTTGAAGATCGACTCGATGGCGAGCTTGATCTCGGTCTTGTTGGAACGCGTGTCGACGAGGAAGGTGTACTTGCCCTCGTCGATCAGGCCGTAGCTCTTCTCGGAGACGACCGGAGCGATGATGATGTCGCGCGGGTCCTTGTTGACGGCGGCCATTACGCGTTCACCTCTTCCTTCTTGGTCTTGGACGCGATGAAGCCCTCGAGCGCGGCCTGCGAGAAGACGATGTCGTCGCTCACCAGGACGTCGTAGGCGTTCAGCTGGTCGTAGGTCAGCACGTGCACGGACGGGACGTTGCGCACGCTCTTGAAAGCGAGCTCGTCGTCGCGCTCCAGCACCACGAGGACGTGGCGGGAGGTCGCGACGCCGTTGAGCAGCTCCACGACGGCCTTGGTCGAGGGAGCCTCGCCGACCGTGAACGCCTGCACGGCGTGGATGCGGCTGCCGCGGGCGCGGTCCGAGAGGGCGCCGAGCAGAGCAGCGGCGATCATCTTCTTCGGGGTGCGCTGCGAGTAGTCGCGCGGGTTCGGTCCGTGGACCACGCCACCGCCGGTCATCTGAGGAGCGCGGATCGAGCCCTGACGAGCGCGACCGGTGCCCTTCTGCTTGAACGGCTTGCGGCCGGCGCCGGAGACCTCGCCACGACCCTTGGTCTTGTGCGTGCCCTGGCGCGCTGCGGCGAGCTGGGCGGTCACGACCTGGTGGATCAGCGGGATGTTGGTCTGAACGTCGAACAGGGAGTCCGGAAGCTCGATGGAGCCGGCCTTCTTGCCCTTGAGGTCGACGACGTCAATCGAGGTAGCCATTTACTCAGGCCCCCTTCACTGCGTTGCGGACGAAAACGATGCGGCCACGAGCGCCGGGAACGGCGCCCTTGACGAGCAGCAGGCCCTTCTCGGCGTCGACGGCCTGGACCTTGAGGTTCAGGACGGTCACGCGCTCGCCACCCATGCGACCGGCCATGCGCATGCCCTTGAAGACACGGCTTGGGGTCGAGGAGGCGCCGATGGAACCCGGCTTGCGGTGGTTGCGGTGCGCACCGTGCGAAGCGGAGACACCCTTGAAGTTGTGGCGCTTCATGACACCGGCGAAGCCCTTGCCCTTGGAGGTGCCGACGACGTCGACGAGCTGGCCCGCCTCGAACGTGGCGTCCACGGTGAGCTCCTGGCCGGCCGAGTACTCGGCGGCGTCGGCGGTGCGGACCTCGGTGAGGTGACGGCGCGGCGTGACGCCCGCCTTGTCGAAGTGGCCACCGGCCGGCTTGTTGACCTTGCGCGGGTCGATCTGGCCGTAGGCGATCTGGACGGCGTTGTAGCCGTCGACCTCGGGGGTGCGGACCTGGGTCACGACGTTCGGCGTGATCTCGATGACCGTGACGGGGATGAGCTTGTTGTTCTCGTCCCAGACCTGGGTCATGCCGAGCTTCTTGCCGAGGAGGCCACGCGAAGTCTTGGTCTCGTTGTTGGACATAGCGGCACTCCCCCTTAGAGCTTGATCTCGATGTTGACGTCCGCCGGCAGGTCGAGACGCATGAGCGAGTCGACGGCCTTCGGGGTCGGGTCGATGATGTCGATCAGCCGCTTGTGCGTGCGCATCTCGAAGTGCTCGCGGCTGTCCTTGTACTTGTGGGGCGAGCGGATGACGCACACCACGTTCTTCTCGGTGGGAAGCGGCACCGGGCCGACGACGGTCGCGCCTGCACGGGTCACCGTGTCGACGATCTTGCGCGCCGAGGTGTCGATGACCTCGTGGTCATACGACTTAAGCCGAATGCGGATCTTCTGTCCCGCCATGTCTGACTCTCTCTCTTGTTATGGCGTCGTACGAGACGGCTCTTACGAACCGCGCTCGCATTGGACGCAGTGCGACGTACGCGTGGGAAACGCCACTATTCTTCTGTCAACTCGCACGCACGCCTCGAGGCACAGAGAAATCCCTGCTTTTCGAAGGTGTCGATGTGAGCGTGTCCTGCTACCTGCGGCCTAACCCTCGACCACGGGCCCGAAGGCTCCCGCGGTGGGCTATGCACTGCCTGGCAGTGATCCGTTCGGAGCGCACATGAGCGCACTCGTTCCGAAATGTTGAACCAGACAAGTTTGCCAGATTCAGGGCGATGCTGCAACCCGGGCGTGTCGCGTCGGCGCGTCGCTCGATGGGAAGGTCTCCACAGGCGCGTTTCGCGCCAGGGTTATCCCCAGATTTCCAGCGATCCGCCCGCGGCCTTGCCCGTCTCGGCAGGCTGGACGGCATGACAGCGATCCACGACTCCTCCCCGCCCCAGCTGCTCCATCGACTGCACCTGCGCGCCGTCGAGCCGGCCCGCCATGCGACCCTGCAACAGATCGGACGACAGCGCTCTGCGCGTCAGCAGAGAGAGCGGCTGCGGTTGTTCGCGATGACGCGGGCGAGGCCGCCCGTGTTCGCGTACTGGTCGGCGGCGCTCATCCATGGGCTGCCACTGCTCAACGCGCCCCCGGCGACCATCCATGTCCTCGCCGCAGCAGCGACCGAGGGCGCCGCCCACGGCGTCGTAGCCCACCGTCGGACGCCGGGGACCGCACCCGTGCGCAGGCGCGACCTCCTGGCGACCACGGCCGGGGAGACCGTGGCAGCCCTCGCCGGACGGACATCGTTCCTGGAAGGCGTCGTCCTTGCCGATCACGCCTTGCACACGGGAGCATTCGGCGAGCGGGAACCGCTCACTACGCGAGCGGAGCTCGTCGGCGCAGCCGAGCTGCTGGCCGACCCGGCGGAACGGCGGCGGGCGCTCGCGGTCGCGCGGTTCGCAGACGGGCGAGCCGAGTCGCCGCTCGAATCGGTGAGCCGGGCGACGATGGCCCTCGCGGGGGCTCCGCCGCCCGAATTGCAACTCCAGGTGTGCGACCTGTTCGGCGTCGTCGCCCGGCTCGACTTCTGCTGGCCGGGGCTCGCGATCGCCGGCGAGGCGGACGGGGCGCAGAAGCTGCAGCATCCGGCGTTCCGGCGGTTCCCGGAGGTGCGGCAGGAGCTCGCCGCGCGGGCGGAGCGAGACCGACGGATCGAGCAGACCGGGCTGCGGGTCGTCCGCTGGCGCTGGGCCACCGGGCGCCGCCTCGATCTCATGCGGGAGTTTCTGCTGCGCGAGGGCGTGCCGCTCGATCCACGGACGCGGCTCGAGGAACTCGGGCTGACCCCGTGAGACCGGAAGCCCGTGAAACGGAAAGCGGGACCGGCGTTCGCCGGTCCCGCTCCGAGCGGCGCCTCGCGCCGCCGCTCTCGTGGTTCCAAGGCCGCCTAGGCGGTATCCGAACTCTTCGTCCGTGCTCCGGTCAGCGGCTTGGTCTGGTTTGCGAGGTCCTTGCTCACCATAGGCACTCTCCCTTCGTCGACGGACCCGTTCGGTTGAAACGGTGCACCAATTCTGCGCCCCACCCGGCGAGAGGTAAACCCCTGGTGACGAACCGTCAGAAAACAGCCCCAGGAACGCCGAAGAGGGCCGGGCCCGAAGGCCCGACCCTCTCACAAGGAAGTCGCGGGGACTTACTTGTTGATCTTGGTCACCGTACCGGCGCCCACGGTGCGGCCACCCTCACGGATGGCGAAGCCGAGGCCCTCCTCCATGGCGATCGGCTGGATCAGCTCGACCGACATGTCGGTGGTGTCGCCGGGCATGACCATCTCGGTGCCCTCGGGCAGCGAGATGACGCCGGTGACGTCGGTGGTACGGAAGTAGAACTGCGGGCGGTAGTTCGTGTAGAAGGGGTTGTGACGGCCACCCTCCTCCTTCGAGAGGATGTAGGCAGTGCCCTCGAAGTTGGTGTGCGGCGTGACCGAACCCGGCTTCACGACGACCTGGCCGCGCTCCACGTCCTCGCGCTTGGTGCCGCGGAGGAGCAGACCACAGTTCTCGCCGGCCCAGGCCTCGTCGAGCTGCTTGTGGAACATCTCGATACCCGTGACCGTGGTCTTCTGCGTCGGGCGGATGCCGACGATCTCGACCTCGGAGTTGATGGCGAGGGTGCCACGCTCGGCGCGACCGGTGACGACGGTGCCACGACCGGTGATCGTGAAGACGTCCTCGATCGGCATCAGGAACGGCTTGTCCTTGTCGCGCACCGGGTCCGGGATGGACTCGTCGACGGCGTCCATGAGGTCGAGGACCGACTGGACCCACTTCTCGTCGCCCTCGAGAGCCTTGAGGCCCGAGACGCGCACGACCGGGGCGTTGTCGCCGTCGAAGTCCTGGCTGGAGAGCAGCTCGCGGACCTCGAGCTCGACGAGCTCCAGGATCTCCTCGTCGTCGACCATGTCGGACTTGTTCAGCGCGACGAGCAGGTACGGAACGCCGACCTGCTTGGCCAGCAGCACGTGCTCGCGGGTCTGAGCCATCGGACCGTCGGTGGCGGCGACCACGAGGATCGCGCCGTCCATCTGAGCGGCACCGGTGATCATGTTCTTGATGTAGTCGGCGTGACCCGGGGCGTCGACGTGCGCGTAGTGGCGCTTCGGGGTCTCGTACTCGACGTGGGAGATGTTGATCGTGATACCACGCTGACGCTCTTCCGGAGCCGAGTCGATCGACGCGAAGTCGCGCTGCACGTTGGTCGCCGACGGGTACTTGTCAGCAAGCACCTTGGAGATCGCCGCGGTGAGCGTCGTCTTGCCGTGGTCGACGTGACCGATGGTTCCGATGTTCACGTGCGGCTTAGTCCGCTCGAACTTGGCCTTAGCCACTGTGGTCCTCCTCAGGACTCTCGTGCAGACACCCCGGTCGATGGATTTCGACCGGGAGGCCTACGGGATTGGTTTCTTATGTTACGGGATGTTGCCTGGGAGCAGCGACCGAGGTCACTCGCCCTTGCTCTTCTGGACGATCTCGTCGGCAACAGCCTTCGGGACCTCCGCGTAGCTGTCGAACTGCATCGAGTACACCGCGCGGCCCGAGGTCTTGGACCGCAGGTCACCGATGTAGCCGAACATCTCGGACAGCGGGACGTTGGCACGAACGACCTTGACGCCGCTCGCGTCCTCCATGGACTGGATCTGTCCACGGCGGGAGTTGAGGTCGCCGATGACGTCGCCCATGTACTCCTCCGGCGTACGCACCTCGACCGCCATGAGCGGCTCGAGGAGCACCGGGTTCGCCTTGCGCGCAGCCTCCTTGTAGGCCATCGAGCCGGCGATCTTGAACGCCATCTCCGAGGAGTCGACGTCGTGCGACGCACCGTCGACGAGGATCGCCTTGACACCCACCGTCGGGAAGCCGGCGAGCACGCCGACCTGCATCGCGTCCTGGATGCCCGCGTCGACCGAGGGGATGTACTCGCGCGGGACGCGACCGCCGGTGACGGCGTTCACGAACTCGTACGAGGTCTCCGGGGTCACCTCGAGCGGCTCCAGGGTGATCTGCACCTTAGCGAACTGACCGGAACCACCGGTCTGCTTCTTGTGGGTGTAGTCGTACTTCTCCACCGTGCGGCGGAGGGTCTCGCGGTAGGCCACCTGCGGCTTGCCGACGTTGGCCTCGACGTTGAACTCGCGCTTCATGCGGTCGACGAGGATGTCGAGGTGCAGCTCGCCCATGCCCTTGATGACCGTCTGACCGGTCTCCTGGTTCTGCTCGGTGCGGAACGTCGGGTCTTCCTCGGCCAGCTTCTGGATGGCCGTGCCGAGCTTCTCCTGGTCGGCCTTGGTCTTCGGCTCGATGGCGACCTCGATCACGGGCTCCGGGAAGGTCATCGACTCGAGCACGACCTGGTGGTCCGGGTCGCTCAGGGTGTCACCGGTGGTGGTGTCCTTGAGGCCGATCACCGCGTAGATGTTGCCGGCGGTGACGTAGTCGACCGGGTTCTCCTTGTTGGCGTGCATCTGGAAGATCTTGCCGATGCGCTCCTTCTTGCCCTTGGTCGAGTTCACGACCGCGGCGCCCGAGTCGACACGACCCGAGTAGACGCGGACGTAGGTGAGGCGACCGAAGAACGGGTGGACCGCGACCTTGAACGCGAGGGCCGAGAACGGCTCGGTGGCGTCGGCGTGGCGCAGGATGACCTGCTCCTCGTCGCGCGGGTTGTGCGCCTCGATGGCGGGCACGTCGAGCGGCGACGGGAGGTAGTCGATCACGGCGTCGAGCATCGGCTGGACACCGCGGTTCTTGAACGCCGAGCCGCAGAGGACCGGGTAGATCTCGTTGTTCACGGTGAGCTTGCGGATGGCGGCCTTGATCTCCGGGATGGTGATCTCCTCGCCACCGAAGAACTTCTCCAGCAGAGCGTCGTCGGTCTCGGCGACGGTCTCGAGGAGACGGTTGCGGTACTCCTCGGCCTTCTCCTGCAGATCGGCGGGGATCTCCTGGACCTCGTACTTGGCGCCCATGGTCACATCGCCCTTGGCGTCGCCCGGCCAGACCAGCGCACGCATCTCGACCAGGTCGACGACGCCGACGAAGTCGGACTCGGCGCCGATCGGGAGCTGCATCACCAGCGGCTTGGCGCCGAGGCGGGAGACGATGGTGTCGACGGTGAAGTAGAAGTCGGCGCCCAGCTTGTCCATCTTGTTGACGAAGCAGATGCGCGGGACCACGTACTTGTCGGCCTGACGCCAGACGGTCTCCGACTGGGGCTCGACGCCCTCCTTCGCGTCGAAGACGGCGACGGCACCGTCGAGGACGCGGAGCGAGCGCTCCACCTCGACCGTGAAGTCGACGTGACCCGGGGTGTCGATGATGTTGATCTGGTTCTTGTTCCAGAAGCAGGTGACCGCGGCGGACGTGATGGTGATGCCGCGCTCCTTCTCCTGCTCCATCCAGTCGGTGGTCGAGGCGCCGTCGTGCGTCTCACCGATCTTGTGGTTGACGCCCGTGTAGAACAGGATGCGCTCGGTCGTGGTGGTCTTGCCGGCATCGATGTGGGCCATGATGCCGATGTTGCGGACCTTATGCAGGTCGGTGAGCACGTCCTGTGCCACAGGGTTCCTCCGAAAAGTAGAGAGTGGAAGGGGTGCCGCCCGGGCGCAGCACTCCTCAGGAGTGCAACGCCCGGACAGCGAAAAGTGTTACCAGCGGTAGTGCGCGAAGGCCTTGTTCGACTCGGCCATCTTGTGCGTGTCCTCGCGGCGCTTGACCGCGGCGCCCAGACCGTTCGACGCGTCGAGGATCTCGTTGGTGAGACGCTCGGTCATCGTCTTCTCGCGACGGCCCTTGGCGTAGCTGGTGAGCCAGCGCAGCGCGAGGGTGTTCGCGCGGTGCGGCTTGACCTCGACCGGCACCTGGTAGGTCGAGCCACCGACGCGGCGGCTGCGGACCTCGAGGGTCGGGCGGATGTTGTCGAGCGCCTTCTTGAGCGTGGCGACCGCGTCCTGGCCGGACTTGGTGGAGACGCCCTCGAGCGCGTCGTAGACGATGCGCTCGGCGAGGCCCTTCTTGCCGTCGAGGAGGATCTTGTTGACGAGCTGGCTGACGACCGGCGAGCCGTAGACCGGGTCGGCGACGACGGGGCGCTTCGGAGCGGGACCCTTGCGAGGCATTACTTCTTCTCCATCTTCGCGCCGTAGCGGCTGCGAGCCTGCTTGCGGTTCTTGACGGCCTGGGTGTCCAGGGCGCCGCGGACGATCTTGTAACGAACGCCGGGCAGGTCCTTCACACGGCCGCCGCGGACGAGCACCATCGAGTGCTCCTGCAGGTTGTGGCCCTCACCGGGGATGTACGCGGTGACCTCGGTCCCGTTCGAGAGCTTGACGCGCGCGACCTTGCGGAGCGCGGAGTTCGGCTTCTTGGGGGTGGTGGTGTAGACACGGGTGCACACGCCGCGCTGCTGGGGGTTGGACTTCAGGGCGGGGGCCTTGGTCTTGGTGACCTTCGGCGTCCGGCCCTTCCGAACCAACTGCTGAATGGTTGGCACTGAACTTCTCCTTTTATGGACTGCACGGTGACAGTTGTTGCTTTTTCCCCGCACCCCGAGCGACCCGCTTCGCGGGCGATCAGGAGTTGGGGAGTATCGGACCGATGGCCGATATGCCGTGGGGGCGGTGATTCCGTGCGGTCTCTCCGCCCATCGGATGAGTACGTGCCAGCCCGCTCGGTGTCGGCTCTCGCGAGCACACAACAAGCGCGCGACAGAGCGCACACCCGATAAATACTATCGTCCGCGCGGTGGGCGGTCAAATGAACGAGGGCGTGCTAGCGGGCTGTCCGCGCACAGCGAAAGGGTGGGCTGGTGAAGTCCGGGGTGATCGCCGCCCGAAGCTCGGGCGGCGGGCTCTGCCATGCGCGCGCAGTGGTGTCTGGCATCCACTATACATATGCCACTCTGTCGTGGTGCAGACCTTCGAACGCGCCGTCCTGGGCGGCCTCCAGCTCGACCGGGCCGACCTCGACGAGTCCAGCCGGCACGTCATCGACCTCGCCCGCGGGGCCGGCGGGATCGTCGTCACCTCGAACGTCTCGATCTCGCGCCACCTGCGCACTGTCGGCCTTCCCGAGCTCGAGGAGCAGACCTCCTTCTGGACCGTCGACGGCGTCCCGCTCACCTGGCTGCTGCGGATCGCGGGCAAGGGCCGCTTCCCCCGCGTCACCGGCACGGACCTGATGAACGCCGTCATCGAGCACCCGACCGCGACCGGGCTGCGCGTCGGCATCGTCGGTGCGGCCGCGGCCGAGGCGGAGACGTTCTACCGTTCGCGCGGACATGCGCACGTCCACGGGGCCGCCCTCCCGTTCGCCGAGCCGGGAAGCCCGGCACTGATCGACGCCGCGAGCGCGTTCATCGAGCGCGTCCGGCCGGACGTCCTGTTCGTCTGCCTGGGCTTCCCGAAACAGGAGCGCGTGATCCTCGAGCTGCGGAAACGGCACTCCGACGGCATCGTCTACATCGGGGCCGGGGCCGCCGCGCAGATGAACACCGGGCACTTCGCGCGCGCGCCGCACCTGATGCGCCGGCTCGGGCTGGAGTGGGTGTGGCGGATGGGGCAGGACCCGTCCCGGTTGGTCAAGCGCTACCTGCTGCAGGACCTGCCGTGGCTCGTCGGGATGATCCCGGTGGCCCTGATCGAACGGGTGCGGAGCCGCAGCGGCCGTCCGGCCACGGTGCCCCGCTCGCTCGCCGAGGCCTCCGGAGCGGCCGGGAGTCCCGCGGCCGAGCGCGCCGACGAGGCCGCGTAACCGGCGACTGCCTCACGCCCCCGCCTGCGCTGCCGGCCCGTCGCCCGCGATCAGCGGCGTGAAGAGCGGCCCGCGGCCGTCGAAGGTCAGGATGCCGCGGAAGTCGAAGCTCCACGGGTCGGTGTAGCCCTCGCCGGTCCCGCCGTCGGACGTGCGGGTCAGCGTGGCCTGCGCCGAGATGCTGCCCGTCGTGCTCTCCACGACCCAACCGCCCGTCGTCCACACCGGGTCGATCGTCACGTCCGGCCGGGTGTGAAGCTGCCAGCGGACGTTGCTGACCACATCGGAGGCATTGTCCGGGAAGGTGCCGAACGGACAGTGGGCCGGCACGGCGTCGTGCGACGCGACGCAGCCGTCCAGCCAAGTGTCGATCGCGGTCCGCGCCGCCGCCTGGCCGGCGTCGGTGAGCCGGGCGGTGAACACGGTGGGCGAGGCGGCGGCGCCGGCCGGGGTGGTGGCGACGGCGCTCACGGGGACGTCGAAGTTCGCGCTCGTCGAGACGAGCTCGACCGGGTACGTGCCGGGGAGGGCGCGGAGGATGACGTCCGTGGCGAGCGGCATGTTCTGCGGCTTCACCCCGGCGACCGTGTACTGGATGCCCGCCGGGCCCTGGACCATGAGGTCGACCGTGTCGGGCTCGATGCGGCCGAGGCGCCAGAACGGCAGCCAGGGGAGGCCTCCCGCCTGCTCCACGACGAACGAGCGATCATACGTGCGTTCACCCTGCGTGATCCGCGCTTGAACGGTCGTGGTGTCGCCGCGGGTGACCGGCGACTGCACGGTGAAGGAGCTGATGCGGTCGGTGATCTTCCCGTAGGCGGCGTCGTTGAGCAGCACGTCCCCGCTGTTCGCGCGGATCCCGGCCAGCTTCATCGCCGCCTCCGCCCGGCCGTGCTGGAGCTCGCCCAGGTACTGGGCGACCAGCGTGCGCGGAAGGTTCTGCAGCGCGACGACAGCCGACACCGAGACGGTCACGCCCGCGGCGGTGACCAGAAGGGTGACGGCCGCGACCAGGGCGAGGATCCAGCGGCGCGCGTGCGAGCGCGGCGGCCCAGCGGGAGGAGGAGCGTCGGTCGACAGGCCGGCGTCGGTCGAGGGGTCGGCGTCATCCGGCAGGGCGCGGACTGGAGCGTCGGACATCGGAACCTCTCGATCGGGTTCCCGCAGTGTATCGGCCGGGGTGGACCGCCGCGTCCACCCGTTCGGGTCACCAGGAGGTCACTCGTCGTCCGGCTGCTCCCACGGCCAGCGCGGCCTCCCGCGCTGCCGGAAGCGGCCGACCAGGACGAGCTGGTAGAGCAGCGTGACCAGGACGGCCGCGGCGCCGACGGCGATGGCATACAGACTGGCGAGCTGCCCGGCGGCGAACAGCACGAAGCGGAGGACGTCGCCGGTCGCGAGCGAGCCGGCCACTCCCCCGGCCAGGCAGTAGGCGACGTAGCACGCGACACCGGTGCCGAGGGCGCTCAGCGGTGCGATGCGCTGCTGGTCGCCCGGCACGCGGATCCCGGTGCGGATCAGGAGGACCAGGAGCACCGCGACCGCGACGCCCGTCATGATCGGCCCGACCAGCGGCCCGGCGGACGGGTCGGGGATCACCTCGGTGTCCGTCGCCAGCGAGATCAGGCCGAACGCGGCGACCAGCACGGCCAGGTAGAGGCCAGCGGCGAAGCAGGCGACGACGATGGCGTAGGAACGCTCCTCACGCATGGGAGCCCCCTCGGAAGCGGTGCGGTCGGTCAGTACCCCTGAGCGTACGCGTTGGCTGCCTGGTTCTGGGCGTCGGCGAGCTGCTGCTCGTAGTCGGCCTGGGCCTCCGCGTTGCGGGCCTTCAGCTTGCGGCCGCGCGCGGCGAGCCAGGCTCCCGTCCACACGGACATCTCGCGTGCGATGACGCCGGCGAGGACCGCGAACGGGTTGACCCAGACGCGGCTGAGGATGAGTGCCTGCTCCTCGGCGTTGCGCGACAGGTAGTGCGCGTCCGAGAGCTCGGCGCCGACGTAGACGAGGTAGACGAAGACCGCGACGAACAGGCCGCCGAGGATGTACGCCCACCAGCGCGCCCGGTTGATGATCTGGATGAGCACGACCATCCCGACGAAGAACGCCACGATCGGCGCCCAGCCCGAGAGCTGCGTGGTGAAGTACTGCGTGAGCACGGGCAGGAACTCGCTGCTCGGCGTCAGCATCGCACCGACGACCACCACGGCGACGGCCCAGAGCACGGCGAACGCGACGGTGCCGACGAGGGCGATGAGGATGCCGACGCCGCGGTTGCTCTTGCGCTTCGGCGGCTCGGGACGCTGCAGGAAGATCGGCGCGACCGGCTGCGGGAGGTACGGCGGCGGGGTCTGCGCCACCGGCGCGGCGGCGGTGGCCTCGCCCTGCGGGGCGACCGGCGGCTGCTGGGCCTGCTGCTGCGGGGTCTCCGGGTGGGCGGTCGCCTGCCGGGCGGCCTCACCCGCGATGATGACCGGCGCGGCAGACTGCGCCGGAGACGCGGTGTCCACGGTCGCGTCACCCGCGGCGGTGGCGCCGGGCTCGGTGGAGGAGCGCGCGACGGCCGCGGCGACGTCGTCGGGCGACGAGGTCACGGGCTCAGGCTCGATCGCGGCGGCGGGCGGCGTGGCGGCCGGGGCGGCGGGGACCTCGGCGGCTGCCTCGTCGGCCGGACGGTTGAGGTGACCGCGAGCGGACACCGGCGCCGACGGCGGCACGCTCATCTCCTGGTCCGTGTCGTGCGGCTCGTCCGCGGGAGCCGGGGCCGGCTCGGCCGAGGCGGGCTCGGCGTGCGGCGCGGGCTCTGCGGCGGGCTCGACGACCGGGGCCGGCTCGGCGGCGGCCGACTCGGCCGGTGCGGTGGCAGGCGGGGTGGCAGGTTCGACCGACCCCGCTTCATCCCGCTTGTCGGCGGGTTCCGGTGTCGTGTCGCTCATGCTGGCACTCCTCGCTGCGCCCCGGGTGGGCGCCTCTCGCTGTGCTGCCCACTGTAGCAACGGGGGGCGGCGGGACGAGGGAGGGCGGGCCGGGATGGCCGCACCGCGCCTTGGCTCTGCCTACTTCGAGCCTGTGGCGGCCGCGTGCGTCGCCGCCAGGACGTACACATATCCGGAGATCACGTAGGTGTCCGCCGCCACGGCGCCCTTCGCCGCACCGGCGGCGCCGCCGCTCGCGCCGCCCGAGATTCCGTTCACGACGAACAGACGAGGGCCGTTCTGGAGGGCATGGACGAAACCGATCGTCGCCGGCAGAGGGCCCGCTACGCCCACCTTCACCGAGACGGCGAGAAAGTTCGCCGCCGTGATCGCGGGGTCGGTGTGCGGCACGGGAGCCTGGGCGGCGCCCCCGGTCGCGGGGGCGGTCGCCGCCGTGGCCGACGGCGAGGGAGTCGGGGTCGGCGACGGGGTCGCTGTGGACGAGGAGGCCGAGCCGCTCGCCGCCGCAGACGTTGCTCCCTGGGGCGCGTAGGCCACCTCGTCGCCCGGCGTCACGCTCTGGACGATGAGACCTTGGGCCGCGGCCGCCTCGCGGACCGTGTCGACGAACTGACTGAGGTTCTCCTGCGACGGGATCGACTGACGCAGCGTGCCGACCTCGTCGGTGAGTTCGCCGATCTTCTTGTTCTGCTGGGCAAGGCTGTTCAGGAGGACCTGATTGGCCTGGTTGGAGGCCGCCGCCTGCTCGCGCGCCTGCTCGGCCGCCGCTGCGGTCTCCAACGAAGGACGCACGCCGAGCAGGAAGCCCCCCGCCAGCACCGCCGCCATGGCGACGCCCAGCAGGAGCATGAAGAGCCGGTTCTTGTCCATCATTTGCCTCCCGTCGTCGGCAGGAACTTGCCATCCCATGCCTTGACTCCGTAGTGGATCGTCGCGATCGCCTGGTATCCCGTGGCCTGCACGGTGATCGTGCCCGCCGACGAGTCGACGACGTTCGGCAGGCTCCCGACCGTCGAGAGCCATTGCGTCACCGCGTTGAGGTCCGGGGCGTTGATCGTCACCGTCGCGGTCGCCACCCTGATCGGGGTGCCGGGCACGAGTGACTGCTGGTAGGGCGCCAGCGGCGAGGCTGCGTCGATCGACACGTTCGTGATCGTCGCCCCGGCGGGCAGCGATTTCAGCAGCGCGTCGCCGAGCGCGGACCAGTCGATGTCGGTGGCGCCGCCGACCGCCTGGGCGGCCTTGACGAGAGCGGCCTCGGACTGCGCCGCACGCAGCGGCGCGTACTGAGCCTGCTGCTTGAGCAGCGAGTCGCTGCGGGCCTGCTCAGCGGTGGCGGCGACGCCCGCCGTCAGGGCGTACGCGGCGGCTCCGAGGACGGCGGCGACCACGACGGCGACTGTGACGACGAGCCCCACGACCATGCGGCGGACGATTCTCTCGTGCTTGCGTGCGGTCCTGATCTCGGCCGGGAGCAGATCGACCCGGGGCTCGACGCCCACCCGGATGTCGACCGCCGGCCCACTCTGGCGTGGCGTCTTCTCCGGCTTCGCGGTCTTCTCCTTTGTGACGGTCTCCGCGGCCGCCTTCCGCCCGGTAGAGCGGGTCGACGCGATCGCATCCGATGCTGCGCTCATGCTGCAACACTCCCCATCGCCAGTCCGAGCGCGACCGTGATCTCGCGCTGATCGATTCGAAGGTTCTCCGCTCGCAGCCCCCGCGCGATCGCGATGGTGCTGAACGGGTCGCCGTCCTCCACGGGCAACCGGGTGAACTCCGCGAGAGCCGATCCGAAGCCGGGAAGCTGCGCGGCCCCACCGGCGAGCACGATGCGCTGCACGGGCGTGGCCTCCCGCGTGTTGGAGAAGTACGCGATCGTGTTGCGGAGGCTCCCGAGCAACTCGTTGACCACCTCGTAGATCACCGTGGCCTGGGAGTGCTCCTCCGCGGTGGACACGTTCGGCGCTAGTCCGAGCGTGCGCTTGACCGACTCGGCCTGCGGGGAGCTGAGGGAGAGCCGCGTCGACAGCGCCGTGGTCAGGTCGTCTCCACCGGTCGGGATGATGCGCACGAACTCGGGCACCCCGTTGATCGCGACGATCACGGTCGTCGTGTTCGCCCCGACGTCGATCAGAGCGACGGTCCCCGGCACGCGCGGCCGCGTGACCAGCGCTCGCTGCAGGGCGAACGGGACGAGGTCGACCTCGACCGGGGTGAGGCCGGCCGCCTGCACGGCCTTGACGTTCGCCAGGATGGCATCCTTCACCGCCGCGATGAGCAGCCCGTTCACGGTCGGTCCGTGCTCGCCCATTCCCTCGCTCGTCGGGTAGAAGTCGAGAATGGTCTCGGAGACCGGCAGCGGCAGCATCTCCTGGACGAGGAACGGCAGCGACTCGCGGATCCGCGGCAGCGGCGCTCTCGGTACGGTGAGGTCCCGGGCGAAGACCCGCTGGTTGCCCATGCCGAGCACCACCCGCTTGGTTTTGAACCCGCTGTTCGACCAGAGGCGCCTCAGCAGCCCTGTGACCGTGTCGGCTTCGATCACCTCGCCACGCTTGACCGCACCCGCCGGCACCTCGATCCGGCCGTAGCGGACCAGCGTCGGCTTGGGCTTCTCGGCGTCGGCCAGCTCGACGGCGCGGATGCTCGCGCTGCCGATGTCGATTCCCACCACGGTGTTCGCCATGTCATTTCCTTCTCTCGCGGCCGATCAGGCCAGGCCGACCAATCGCAGATACGCGTTCCAGATGGTGTGGCCGGCCACCAGTCCGAGCCAGGCGCCGGCGAGCATGGACGGGCCGAACGGGAGGCCGCCGCGCCGGGTCACCCGGCGGGCTGCGAGCAGGATCACCGCGACGATCCCGCCGACCACGAAGCCGCCGAAGACTCCGACGGCGAGGGCACTCCACCCGGCCCAGCCGAGGTACAGCCCGAGCAGGCCGGCGAGCTTGATGTCGCCGAAACCCATCGCGCCCGGCTTGGTGAGGCCGAGCAGCAGGTACAGCAGGTAGGCGGCCGCGCCCCCGATCACCATGCGCAGCACGGACCAGCCGTCACCTTCCAGCGCTCCGGCCAGGGCGAGCAGACCGCCGCCGACCGCGTAGGCCGGAAGCACGATTATGTCGGGCAGGCGGTGGGTGTCCAGGTCGATCAGGGCGAGCGCGACGGAGACCGCCATGAGGTACAGGTAGGCGACGAGTTCGAGTGCCGCCGCGGCGATCCGCGTCCCGGAACCGCTCGCTACGGCGTCCAGGAGTGACGGCAGCCGCCACAGCGTCACGCCGGCGAACCCGAGCGCCGTGCCCAGCTCGACCGCCGGGTAGCGGATCGAGATGGCGGCCCCGCAATCGCGGCAGCGCCCACGCAGGACGAGCCAGGACACGACCGGGATGTTGTCCACTGCGCGGATCCGTGCTCCACAGGACGGGCACGCACTCGGCGGCGCGACGATCGACCGGCCGGCCGGGACCCGGAAGACGACGACGTTGAGGAACGAGCCGATCATCGACCCGAAGACTCCTGCGAGCGCGGCGAACACGATCACGACCCGGTGTAGTTGCGGTTGGAGACGACGGAGCGCGTCGTGGACGAGGAACCGCTGCCGCTGCTGGAGCCCGTCGACAGGTCGACGCCCGGGAGGCCGATGGCGACATAGCCGATCGAGGCGCCACCGTTGATCGTGGCGGAGCCCGCGAACACCTGGCCCTGGAAGTTGACACCCGTGCTGACGTTGATGTCGCACGGGGAGTACATCATCACCGCGTCCTGGATCGTCCCCGCCGTGTTCTTGAAGACCGGCGCCCCCGAGACGGAGAAGCTTTCACCGGAGGCGCAGGTGGGGACGCCGTCCGCGGTGGCGTCGGGGTTGATGAGCCACACCCGCGCCGGCGCGGACGGCACGATCCCGCCGCTGTTGCCGATCGTGATGGTGTTGGCGAAGATCGCGATGTCGTTGGAGATGGTGAGTTGGTCGCTTCCGGTGAGGGTCAGGCCGTTCGTGCACTTGCGGGCGTCGATCAGGCCCTTGCCTCCCGCGATGGTCGTCACGGCGGCGCGCAGCGTGGTGATCGAGCAGCTCCCGGCGGGGAGCACGACGGGGGTGAAGCCTGTCCACGCCGTCGGGTCGTAGTTGTAGTCCACCCAGTTCGGCACGCCCGGCGTGGCCGGCTGAGCGTACGGCGATGGCCCGGGGCCGGCCGCGATCTGCGTGTACGACCCGAGCGTGCTCGGCCGGTTGGTGTACAGGAGGGACTGACCGGTCGCGTTCCCGATCACCTTCGAACCCCAATCGAACGTGACGGTGCCGTAGTTCCAGACGTTGCCGCCGATCACGCCTCCCGAGTTGAAGGTCGTCGTCGTGGAGGTGAGGTTCCCGTTGATGTTGCTCGAACCGCCGGAGAGGCTCGTCGTCGAGGCCGACCAGGCGCTGCCCTTGATGGTGCCGCTCGAGATCGAGATCGAGTTCGCGACGGCGTTACCGCCGACGGAGACGCCGCCGCTCAGCGTCAGGGAGCCGCTCGCCCAGACGTTTCCCGTAGCGCTGCAGGACCCGGACATGTTCAGATTGCCGTTCTTGACCACCAGGTCGGAGGCACCGCTCGATGCTCCGCTGCAGTTGACGTCGCCTGTGCTGATCATCACCTTGGGGCTCGAGCCGTTGACGGAGACGAGTGTTCCGGAGCCGCCGAAGTTGCTGGACGAGTAGGCGTAGACAGCCGGCCCGGTGGCGCTGATCTGGGTGGGCTGCGTCGACGGGCCGAGGATGCTCTCGACGGTCTTCGAGTCGTTGCCTCGTTGTCCTCCATCGCCCCCGTTCGCCGCAGTGCCGTTGGACACGATGCGGACGTTCGTGTTGCCTGCGGCCGGACAGCCCTGCACCCATCCCGCGCCGCCGGGGACGTAGACGACGGCACGGTAGACGGGGGTCTGACCCGCTGCGCTCTGATAGACGCCGCCGACTGCCGAGCACGTGCCGTTCTCCAATCCCACGGTGGCGACCGCGATTCCCGCCTGCGCGGCGCCCTGTGCCTGCACTCCGGCACGCGTTGCGGTGCTGAAGCTCACGGCGTAGATCACCGAACTGCTCATCAATGCGATCAGCAGGATGGACACGGCCATCAGCGCGACGACCGCAGCCATCGCGAAGCCGTCGTCGCCGGCGGAGAGGGTGGCGCGCATCCTGGCGCGCAGTCTGATCAGTAGCATGTGCCGCTCGCCGCCACTCCGGTCTGCTGAAGGATGTTGGTCTTCATCGTCACCGATTGGCCCGCGGCCACCGACGACACGAAGTCGACCTGGAGGTTCTGCCCGGCCGCTTGGAAGATCGGCACGGCTCCGTCCGTCGCGACACCACCGGCGAGGTACGTCCAGGTGGCGAGCTGTGCAGCCGTCGGCAGGAGGATCTTGGTGCCGTCCGCCGTCGTGGTGGTCCGGAACGTGCTCGTCGACGCCTGGTAGTACCAGGCGCGGCAATTCCACGTGAGAGTCGTGCCCGATCCGGCCGTGCGCGCTACGAGCATCAGATCGGAACCGCTCGTCTGGATGCTGAACTCGGACGCGTTCTCGATCCCCTGGGTCAGGCTCCGCATCGTCAACTGGGCGCTCGTGGAGGCCGCTGTCCGGCTGGAGATGGTGTTCTGGGATTTGGCCGCCGAGGCGAACAGCCCCACGGCGATCCCCATGACGAGGATCGACAGCGCGGCGGCGATGCTGAGCTCGATGAGGGTTATTCCGGCATCGTCGCGGTGCCCCCGCAGCGGCCGGTTCACGACGCGCTCCGGACGATCACGAGGGTGGAGCCGGTGGCTACGGCCTGCAGGCTGTTGCTGCTCATGACGGTCACGCTTACCTTGACGGTTCCCGGATAGGTCGCGGGGCACGGGCCGACGCTCCGGGTCGTGGAGAAAGTGACGCCGCGGTTGTCCGTCAGGGGGCCGATGATGGCGGAGCCGAAGTTCTGGATGCCCGTACACGTGGTGCCGGCCGTCTGCGCTTGGACGAGATTGTTGTTCACGAACTGCGTGGCGGTCGCGACGCTGACGTTGCGGACGGAGGTCTTGAGGATGCCGATGAGGGACGGCAGGAGGGCGAGCGAGAGGATCGCGAGAAGCAGCATGGCGATGAGGACCTCGATGAGGGTGAAGCCCTCGTCCTCCGATCGCTGTTCCGTTCGGATCATGTCTCACTCCCTGGTGCTAGGTCGGGTGGGGAGTAGTGGCCGGCGTTCGGTCGCCGGTGGTTCGTACCGCGAAAACGGCTGTGGTGGGAGGACCGGGCGAGTACCGGTCCTCCCACCGAGCGGGGCCTACGGGCAGACGCCGCTGGCGACGCCGGTCGAGTCGCTGATGTGGAAGGTCTTGCCGGTGTCGGGGCTGGTGGCCGCGATGCAGAAGGTCGTCCACGTGCTGTTCGCCTTGAGGGTCGGGCCGGCGCCGGCGGCGTAGTTCGTGACGCTGGCGGTCGCCCCGAGAGCACCGAAGGTCGTGGTGCCGACGGTGGTCGACGGGGTGATGGCGCCGCTCGGTACCGTAACGGTGGAGTCGCTGCCGAACTGCGTGTACGCAGCCACGTAAGCGGTCTTGGCGTTCGTCAGGTCCGACTTGACGGCGCTCTCCTTGGCGCCGTTCTGGACACCGATGAAGATCGGGATCGCGATCGCGGCGAGGATGCCGATGATGATCACGACGACGAGGAGCTCGATGAGGGTGAAGCCCTTCTCGGACTGCTCGGTGAGCGAGTTGCGGCGAGCATTCAGCTTGCCCATGAGGCGGAAGTACATTGCGGTGTCCATTCGGTCGGGCGGTCGGGAGTCGATCTGAATGGAGCCCGTTGGGTCCATCCGATGGCCGATGCTATTTGCCAAGGAATTCTCAGCAGAATCCCGCGATCGGGGGGTTTAAGGCGGAATTCCGGCCCCAGTGCGGGGGCCGCGCCCGTCAATGAATAAGAGATGTGATCTGGAAGATGGGCAGATAGAGGCACACGATCATGCCTCCCACGACCACACCGAGGAACGCGATCAGGAGCGGCTCGATGAGCGACGTCAGCGCCTCCGTCGTCGCTTCGACATCGTCGTCGTAGAAAGACGCGACCTTTTCGAGCATGACCTCCATCGAGCCGGCGTCCTCGCCGACGGCGATCATCTGCGTGACCATCGCGGGGAAGAACGGTTCGGCCAGCAACGGCTTGGCAATGGACTCGCCTCTGCGCACCGACTCGGCGACGCGCGAAAGCGCATCCTCCAGCACCCAGTTGCCGGAGGTCTCGCCCACGATGCGCAAAGCATGCAGGATCGGTACGCCTGCGCCGATCATGCTCGAGAAGTTGCGGGCGAAGCGCGCGATGGCGATCTTCTTGAAGAGCGGGCCGAACACCGGCAGCCGGAGCTTCAGCCGGTCGACCTGCTTCCTGACCCTCTCGGTGTTCTTGTTGTTGCGCCACCAGAGCCAGAACAGGATGCCGGCGACGAGCAGGAGCGGGCCCAGCCAGACCATCGACTGCGAGACGACGACGAGGATCTGCGTCGGCAGCGGGAGCTGCCCGCCGAAGCCCTCGAACATCTTCTTGAAGATCGGGACGATGAACACCAGCATGACCACGACCGCGACCAGCGACATGATCAGAACGACGACCGGGTAGGTCATCGCCGACTTGATCGTCGAGCGGAGCTTGACCTCCTTCTCGAAGTTCGTCGCCACCGATTCGAGCGCATGGTCGAGGAAGCCGCCCGCCTCGCCCGCCCGGATCATGTTGATCATCAGTGGAGGGAAGTCCTCGGAGTGCTGCGCCATCGCAGTCGACAGCGCTGTGCCCTCCTCGACGTCCTCGCGGACCTTGTTCATGATCTCCGGCAGTCGCTTGCCTTCCGCCTGGTCGGCGAGGATCGTGAGCGTCCGAAGGATCGAGATGCCCGAACCGATCATCGTGGCCATCTGCCGGCTGAGGATCGCGAGCTCCTTGAGCTTCACCCGGTGCTTGAAACCGGGGATGGTGATCTCCCGCTGGAGACCCGTCCCCGTTCCTGCCTCGTTGATCGCGACGGGCGAGAGCCCCATCGACTGCAGGCGGGACACCACGGCCCCCTCGCTCGGCGCGTCGAGGCGGCCCTTGATCAGCTTCCCGGCCGAGTTGCGGCCGGTGTACGCGTACGCGGTCACGCCGGCCATCAGCGCACTGTCCCCGAGTACGAGTCGCCGAAGTCGATGTCGGATGCGGCGATGGCGCGTGCGGAGGCCTCGGTGGGCGACTCGACGCGCTGGACGAGCCGGCCGAAGCCGGACGGGTCGTGCGCCTTCTCCAGGCCGGTGCGGTGGGAGATGACGCCGCGGTTGACCAGGTCGGCGAGCTGCTGGTCCATCGTGTGCATGCCGAGGTCGCGGCCGGCCTGCATCATCGACGCGATCTGGTAGGTCTTGCCCTCGCGGATGAGGTTCGCGATGGCGGGCGTCATCTTCAGCACCTCCGTGGCGACAGCACGACCCTTGCCGTTGGAGCGCTTGACCAGCGTCTGGCAGACGACGCCCTGGAGCGTCGCGGCAAGCTGTGCGCGCACCTGATCCTGCTGGTGGGGCGGGAAGACATCGATGACACGGTCGATGGTCTGCGGAGCGTCCTGCGTGTGCAGCGTCGCGAAGACGAGGTGGCCCGTCTCGGCAGCCGTGAGCGCGACCGAGATGGTCTCCAGGTCGCGGAGCTCGCCGATCAGGATGACGTCGGGGTCCTGACGGAGGACGTGCTTCAGCGCGTTGCCGAAGCTGTGGGTGTCGTGGCCGACCTCCCGCTGGTTCACAATCGAGTTCTTGTGCGAGTGCATGAACTCGATCGGGTCCTCCACCGTCACGATGTGGTCGCTGCGCGTGGCGTTCACGAGGTCGATGAGCGCGGCGAGCGTCGTCGACTTGCCGGAGCCCGTCGGGCCGGTGACGAGGACGAGTCCGCGCGGGAGCCCGGCGAAATCGCCGACCTGCGTGGGGATCCCCAGCTCGGCGAGCTGTTTGATCTCCGTGGGGATGAGACGGAATGCCGCACCGTATGCTCCGCGCTGCTGGTAGAGGTTCACGCGGAAGCGGGCGTTCGCTGAGATGGTGAAGGCGAAGTCCAGTTCCAGCTCGCGCCGGAAGACCTCGGCCTGATGCTCGGTCAGGAGGCTGAACAGCGCGCGCTCGACGCGTGGACGGTCCCACGCCGCGCCCTCGCCGACCGGGCGCAGGCCGCCATCGACGCGGATCGTGGGGGGCGCCCCGACGGTGACGTGAAGGTCGGAGCCGCGCTGCTCGATGATCTGGCGCAATGCGGCGATCAGGTCGGGGTCGGCCTTCGCGAGCGCTTCGCGCTCAGCCTCGGTCAGCGTCTCGACGACCGCCGGCGCCGGGACCTCATGCACCACCGGCACGGTCGCAGGGACCGGGACGGCCGGGATCGCCGCGGCCGGGGTCGCCGTGCCCGGGTTCGACGGGATCGGGTAGGGCGTGTATGACGGTGGCGCGGGCGGCTCAGGCGGCAGCGTCGCGAACCAATCGCGCGTCGCCCCGTAGTCCGACACCACCGGGATCTCGTAGATCGGCTTGTCCACTCCCTGCTCCCATTCGTTCATGCGACCACCCGGAGAATCTCCTCGATCGAGGTGACACCGAGTTTGACCTTCTCCCAGCCGTCTTCGCGCAGCGTCAGCATCCCCTGCGCACGGGCGACGCGCTCGATCTCGGCGCTGGATGCCCGGCTGACGGCGAGCCGCTCGATCTCCTCGGTCACCGTCATCACCTCGTGCAGCGCCAGGCGTCCGCGGAAGCCGGTGTTCGAGCAGAAAGTGCAGCCGACCGGCTGGAAGACGGTGGGGACCTGGTCGACGCCGTCCGGCTGCACGTTGAGCCGGAGGAGGTCCTCCTCCGACAGCTCCTTGCGGGCCTTGCAGCGCTCGCAGAGCCGCCGCGCCAGACGTTGCGCGACGACGCAGTCCAGGGCGGACCCGACGAGGAACGGCTCGATGTCCATCTCCACGAGCCGCGTGACGGCGCTCGGTGCGTCGTTCGTGTGCAGGGTCGAGAGCACCAGGTGGCCGGTCAGCGCCGCCTCGATGGCGATCTGTGCGGTCTCGTGGTCACGGATCTCGCCGAGCAGCACCACGTCGGGGTCGCTGCGCAGGATGCTGCGCAGCGCGCTCGCGAAGGTGAGGCCGGCCTTGGGGTTCACCTGCACCTGGTTGATCCCCGGCATCCGGTACTCGACGGGGTCCTCGACGGTGATGACGTTGATTTCCGGCCGGGAGACGGCGTTGAGCGTGGTGTAGAGCGTGGTCGACTTGCCCGAACCGGTCGGTCCGGTCACCAGGATCATCCCGTACGGCTTGGAGTACGCGGTCTCGAAGGCCTTGGCGTTGCGCTCAAGCAGGTTGAGGTCGCGGAGCGTCATGCTCGTGTTGCTGTTGTCCAGGATCCGCATGACGACTTTCTCGCCCCACACGGTCGGGAGGGTCGCCACCCGCAGGTCGATCTGCCGGCCCCCGTGGACGACCGACATGCGGCCGTCCTGCGGCTTCCGGCGTTCGGCGATGTCGATATCGCTCATGATCTTGAGCCGGCTCGTGACGCCGTTCTGAATGCTCTTGGGAGCACTCTGCATTTCGTGCAGGACGCCGTCGATCCGGTAGCGGACCCGGAGCTCGTGCTCCCCCGGCTCGATGTGGATGTCGGAGGCGTGATCCTGGATCGCCTGGCTCACGAGCAGGTTGACGAACCGCACGATGGGCGCGTCCTCCTCGCCTGCGTCCGAGAGCGCGAGCGTGGCCTGCTGCTCGGCCGCGTTCTCCTCCTCCAGGGTGTTCGAGAGGTCGTTGAGCTCATCGTCGGCGCGCAGGTAGCGATCGATCGCGCCGGCGAGGTCGCTCGCCTCGGCCACGAACAGCCGAACGGGCGTGTGGGCGGCGGCCCGGAGGTCGTCGATGGCGATCACGTCGCCGGGGTCGCTGGTCGCGACGAGGAGGGTGTCGCCGTCCCAGCCGATGGGCAGCACCATGTGCCGACGGCAGATGGCGGCCGCGACCACGGCGATGGCGGAGCGGTCGACCGGGTAGTCGACGAGCTCGACGAAGGGGACGCCCGACATCGCGGCGCGTGCCTGTGCGAGCTGCACAGCGTTGATGGCGCCGCGCGCGAGCAGTTCGCGTGCGATCGCCTCGTCGGCGGCGGGGTCGCTGGAGACGCGGTCGAGGTACTCGATCGGTAGCAGGCCGTGCAGGATGAGGATCTCGGTCATGGACGCCACGGGGACCTCCTCGGATAGGGGTCCTGCCGGCCTCGGGTAGACGGCAGAGCGTCGCCGTCCCCCGGGCGAGCCTCCGGGCGGGGCGAAGCCCTGTCACACTAACTTCCGCCGAGGCCCGCTCGACAGTCCCGCTTGCGGGTGCCCCATTAAAGGGGGCCAGCCGCACGGAGGGGCGTCGTCAGTCGGCGAAACGCTCCACGCCGGCGAGATAGCCGTCCGGGACGCCGTTGTCCATCCACAGGGTCTGGACCAGAATCGTGCGGCCGACGACGACCGACGAATGTTCGCTGCGTTCGCGCAGAGCGGCCGCCAGGGCTTCGCGCGACGCCCGCTCCGTCGGATCGAAGCGCGCGAAAGTCGTGATGACCCCGCCATCGCTCGGTCCACGCGGGCTGACCCACGCGCACACCAGCGTCGCTTCGACGTCGGCCAGGAGCGCGTCGTCTCTGGAGTAGTCCCTCCACGCGGGGTTGAGCTCGAAACTGGACTCGAGTTCCGCGCGACTGGCGGGGTCGACCGTCTCGGAGCAGTCGCCCGGCAGAGCGGCGACGGCCTCCGGCGTCGCCTCGGGCGTCGTCGGGGCGTCGGCTGCCGGAGTGCGGGTGGCGGACGGCGGCGACGGCTCTACGGCGGTGCAGCCCGTGAGAGCGAAGGCGCCCGCCAGTGCGAGCGCGACGATACCGTGTGATTTCTTGATGGTGTCCCCCGGATGTGAAATGTTGCACCTAGCCTAGCGCAACATCCAGGTTCACCGCCGCCGGAGGTCGCCCCGCCGGCTCGCGAGGTAGACGAGGACGCCGGCCAGCACGGCGCAACCCATCGTCGTCGCCCAGAACGGGAGGGTGCTCGCGGCGTGCCCGGAGACGGACTGCACGATGCCGACGACGAAGCTCACCACGGCGACGACGAGCGCCACGGCCGCGAAGCCGACCATCGAGCGGCCGACGGTGTCGGTGTACTCCAGAAGCTGTCTCCACACCCCTCCATTGTCCCGTACCCGAGCGCTGGGGAACGACGAAGGCCCCCGGCAAGCGCCGGGGGCCTTCGCCAATCCCTGAAGGGACAGCCGGGCTACCTGCTTAGTTGTAGGTGCCCGGGGTGTAGTCGTCCGAGCTGAAGCTGTCGAAGTCGACGAAGCTCAGGTCGTTCTCGCTGAACGCGGAGTCGTCGGTGAAGATGCGGTTGGGGTACCGCTCCGCCTTCGCCTCCTCCGTCGCCTCCACCGAGACGTTCCGGTAGCGGGACAGGCCCGTGCCGGCCGGGATGAGCTTACCGATGATGACGTTCTCCTTGAGACCGATCAGCGGGTCGGACTTGCCCTCCATGGCCGCCTGCGTCAGGACGCGGGTGGTCTCCTGGAAGGACGCGGCCGACAGCCACGACTCGGTCGCCAGCGAGGCCTTGGTGATACCCATGACCTCCTGACGGGCGGACGCCGTCTTCTTGCCCTCGGTCAGCGCAGCGCGGTTGATCTCGTTGTACCGCGAACGGTCGACGAGCTCACCCGGCAGCAGGTCGGTGTCGCCGTGGTCGACGACGGTGACCTTGCGGAGCATCTGACGGACGATGACCTCGATGTGCTTGTCGTGGATCGGCACGCCCTGCGAGCGGTAGACGCCCTGGACGCCGCCCACCAGGTGCTTCTGCACCTCGCGGACGCCCTTGACCCGGAGGACTTCCTTCGGGTCGACGGTGCCGACGATCAGCTGCTGGCCGAGCTCGACGCGCTGGCCGTCCTCGACGAGCAGGGTCGAACGCTTGAGCACCGGGTAGACGTGCGGCTCGTCGCCGTTGTCCGGGGTCAGGATGACCTTGCGGGACTTGTCCGTCTCCTCGATGACGATGCGGCCGGCGGCCTCGGCGATCGGGGACGCACCCTTGGGGGTACGCGCCTCGAACAGCTCCTGCACGCGCGGCAGACCCTGGGTGATGTCGTCCGCGGAGGCCGAACCACCGGTGTGGAAGGTACGCATCGTGAGCTGCGTTCCGGGCTCACCGATCGACTGGGCGGCGATGATGCCGACCGCCTCGCCGATGTCCACCAGCTTGCCGGTCGCGAGCGAACGGCCGTAGCAGGCGGCGCAGACGCCGACCGCCGACTCGCAGGTGAGCACCGAGCGGACCTTGATGTCGGTCACGCCGGCGGCCACCAGCTTGTCGATGAGCACGTCGCCCACGTCCTCGCCGGCCTTCGCCACGACGTCGCCGTTCGAGCCGACCGCGTCGGCCGCGAGGGTGCGGGCGAACACGGAGTTCTCGACGTTCGGGTCGCGGGTGAGGACGCCGTCGGCGCCCACGGTCGCGATCGGGAGGTCGAGGCCCTTGGTCGTGCCGCAGTCGTCCTCGCGGATGATGACATCCTGCGAGACGTCCACCAGACGACGGGTCAGGTAGCCCGAGTCGGCCGTACGGAGGGCCGTGTCGGCCAGACCCTTACGGGCACCGTGCGTCGCGATGAAGTACTCCGCCACCGACAGCCCCTCGCGGTACGAGGAGATGATCGGACGAGGGATGATCTCACCCTTCGGGTTGTTCACCAGACCACGCATACCGGCGATGTTGCGCACCTGCAGCCAGTTACCACGGGCACCGGAGGTGACCATGCGGTTGATGGTGTTGTCGACCGGGAAGTTGGCGCGCATGGCCTCGGCCACCTCGTTGGTCGCCTCGGTCCAGATCTTCACCAGCTCCTGGCGACGCTCGAGGTCGGTCGTGAGACCCTTCTCGAACTCCGCCGTGATCTTCGCGGCCTTCTTCTCGTAGCCGGCCACGATCTGCGCCTTGTTCGGCGGGGTCAGGATGTCGCTCAGCGACACCGTGACGCCCGAGCGGGTGCCCCAGTAGAAGCCGGCGTCCTTGATCCGGTCGAGCGCCGCGGCGACCTCCACCTTGGGGTAGCGCTCGGCGAGGGCGTTGACGATCGACGAGATCTGGCCCTTGTCGGCGACCTCCTCCACGTACGGGTAGTCCGCCGGCAGCGCCTCGTTGAAGAGGGCGCGGCCGAGGGTGGTCTCCACGATCGCGGTGGTGGGCTGGGTGCCGGTGTCGGCCGCGTCGGACGGCACGTAGTCGTTCAGACGGATCTTCACCTTGGCGTTGAGGTGCAGCGTGCCCTGGTCCTTCGCGAGGATCGCCTCGGAGACCGAGGAGAACGCGCGACCCTCGCCCACGGCGCCCTCGCGGACGGTGGTGAGGTGGTGCAGACCGATGATCATGTCCTGCGAGGGCAGGGTGACCGGGCGGCCGTCGGACGGCTTCAGGATGTTGTTCGAGGCGAGCATTAGGATGCGGGCCTCGGCCTGGGCCTCCACCGACAGGGGAAGGTGCACGGCCATCTGGTCGCCGTCGAAGTCCGCGTTGAAGGCGGCGCACACCAGCGGGTGGAGCTGGATGGCCTTGCCCTCGACGAGCTGCGGCTCGAAGGCCTGGATGCCGAGACGGTGCAGGGTGGGCGCGCGGTTCAGGAGGACAGGGCGCTCGCGGATGATCTCCTCGAGCACGTCCCAGACCTGCGGGCGCGAACGCTCCACCATGCGCTTGGCGGCCTTGATGTTCTGAGCGTGGCTCAGGTCGATCAGGCGCTTGATCACGAACGGCTTGAACAGCTCCAGCGCCATCTGCTTGGGCAGACCGCACTGGTGCAGCTTGAGCTGCGGACCCACGATGATGACCGAACGGCCCGAGTAGTCCACGCGCTTGCCGAGCAGGTTCTGGCGGAACCGGCCCTGCTTGCCCTTCAGCATGTCGCTGAGGGACTTGAGCGCGCGGTTGCCGGTGCCCGTGACCGGGCGGCCGCGGCGACCGTTGTCGAACAGCGCGTCGACGGCCTCCTGAAGCATGCGCTTCTCGTTGTTCACGATGATCTCGGGGGCACCGAGGTCGAGCAGGCGGCGGAGACGGTTGTTGCGGTTGATCACACGGCGGTACAGGTCGTTCAGGTCGGAGGTCGCGAAGCGGCCACCGTCGAGCTGGACCATCGGGCGCAGCTCCGGCGGGATGACCGGGACGACGTCCAGGACCATCGCGGCCGGCGAGTTGCCGGTCGCCAGGAACGACGACACCACGCGCAGGCGCTTGATGGCGCGGATCTTCTTCTGGCCCTTGCCGTTGGCGATCTGCTCGCGGAGCAGCTCGGCCTCGGCGGCCAGGTCGAAGGCCAGCAGGCGACGCTTGATCGCCTCGGCGCCCATGAACGCCTCGAAGTACAGGCCGTAGCGGTCGACGAGCTCGTTGAAGTCCGCGTCCTCCGGCTTGAGGTCGCCGACCTTGAGGGTGCGGAACGACTCCCACACGCGCTCCAGGCGGGCGATGTCCTCGTCGTAGGACTTGCGGATCTGGCCCATCTCCTTCTCGGAGGTGTCCTTGACGCGACGCTTCTGGTCGGCCTTGGCACCTTCCTCCTCGAGGGCGGCGAGATCGGTCTCCAGGCGCTGCAGACGCTCGGCGACGCGGGCGTCGCGCTGGTCGGCCAGGGTCTTGATCTCCAGGCGCAGCTCGTTCTCCAGGCCGGGGAGGTCGGCGTGACGGCCGTCCTCATCCACCTGGATCACCATGTAGGCGGCGAAGTAGATGACCTTCTCGAGGTCCTTCGGCGCCATGTCGAGCAGGTAGCCGAGACGGCTGGGCACACCCTTGAAGTACCAGATGTGCGTGACCGGCGCGGCGAGCTCGATGTGGCCCATGCGCTCGCGGCGGACGGAGGACTTGGTGACCTCCACGCCGCAGCGCTCGCACACGATGCCCTTGAAGCGGACGCGCTTGTACTTGCCGCACGAGCACTCCCAGTCGCGGGACGGGCCGAAGATCTGCTCTCCGAAGAGGCCGTCCTTCTCGGGCTTCAGCGTGCGGTAGTTGATGGTCTCCGGCTTCTTGACCTCACCGTAGCTCCAGCGACGGATGTCGTCAGCGGTGGCCAGGCCGATACGCAGCTCATCGAAAGTTGTTGCGTCGAGCAATGTTCACTCTCTCCTAATGGAAATTCGTCAGTTGGGTCTGGCTACCGGGTCAGATCTCGTCGATCGACGAGGACTCGAACCGGGAGGAGATGTTGATGCCGAGTTCCTCCGCAGCGCGGAAGGCCTCGTCGTCGGCGTCGCGCAGACTGACCGTCTGCCCGTCGGCCGAGAGGACCTCCACGTTCAGGCAGAGGGACTGCATCTCCTTGATGAGGACCTTGAAGGACTCGGGGATGCCCGGCTCCTGGATGTTCTCACCCTTGACGATGGCCTCGTAGACCTTGACGCGGCCGAGGATGTCGTCCGACTTGATGGTCAGGAGCTCCTGGAGCGCGTACGCGGCTCCATAGGCCTCGAGGGCCCACACCTCCATCTCACCGAAGCGCTGGCCACCGAACTGCGCCTTACCACCGAGCGGCTGCTGGGTGATCATCGAGTACGGGCCGGTCGAACGCGCGTGGATCTTGTCGTCGACCAGGTGGTGCAGCTTCAGGATGTACATGTAGCCGACCGACACCGGGTCCGGGTAGGGCTCGCCGGAACGGCCGTCGAAGAGCTGCGTCTTGCCGGAGGAACCGATCAGGCGGTCGCCGTCGCGGGTCGGGAGGGTGGCGTCGAGCAGGCCGGCGATCTCCTCCTCCTTCGCACCGTCGAACACCGGGGTCGCGACCTTGGTGCCGGGGGCGGCGCTGAACGCGGCCTCGGGGAGCTCGGCGGCCCACTTGGGCTTGCCCTTGATCTCCCAGCCGTTCTTGGCGATCCAGCCGAGGTGGATCTCCAGGACCTGACCGAAGTTCATTCGTCCGGGGACACCCAGCGGGTTGAGGATGACGTCGACCGGCGTCCCGTCCGCGAGGAACGGCATGTCCTCGACCGGAAGGATCTTGGAGATGACGCCCTTGTTGCCGTGACGGCCGGCGAGCTTGTCGCCCGCGGTGATCTTGCGCTTCTGGGCGATGTAGACCACCACGCGCTGGTTGACGCCGGAGCCGAGCTCGTCGTCGCCGTCCTGCGCGTCGAAGACCTTGACACCGATGATCGTGCCCTCTTCACCGTGGGGAACCTTGAGCGAGGTGTCGCGCACCTCGCGGCTCTTCTCGTTGAAGATCGCGCGGAGCAGACGCTCCTCGGCCGACAGCTCGGTCTCGCCCTTCGGCGTGACCTTGCCGACCAGGATGTCGCCGGGGCGCACCTCGGCGCCGATGCGGATGATGCCGCGCTCGTCGAGGTCGGCCAGGAGGTCCGGGCTGACGTTCGGGAGGTCGCGGGTGATCTCCTCCTTGCCGAGCTTGGTGTCGCGGGCGTCGACCTCGTACTCCTCGATGTGGATCGAGGAGAGGGTGTCGTCCTTCACCAGGTTCTGGCTGAGGATGATCGCGTCCTCGAAGTTGTGACCCTCCCACGGCATGAACGCCACGAGCAGGTTCTTGCCGAGCGCGAGCTCGCCGTTCTCGGTCGCGGGGCCGTCTGCGACGACCTCCCCGGCCTCGATGCGGTCGCCCTCGTCCACGACCACGCGGTGGTTGTAGGACGTGCCCTGGTTGGAGCGGTCGAACTTGCGCAGGTAGTAGGACTTGACCGTGCCGTCGTCCGCCTGGACGGTGACAGCGTCGGCCGAGACCTCGGTGACCACGCCGGACTTCTCGGCGGTGACCACGTCACCGGCGTCGATGGCCGCGTAGCCCTCCATACCGGTTCCGACGACCGGGCTCTCCGAGCGGAGCAGCGGCACCGCCTGGCGCTGCATGTTCGCACCCATGAGGGCTCGGTTGGCGTCGTCGTGCTCGAGGAACGGGATGAGCGAGGTGCCCACCGAGACCATCTGGCGCGGGGAGACGTCCATGTAGCCGATCTCGTCGGCGGGGATCAGGTCGACCTCGCCGCCCTTCTGACGGGCGAGGACGCGCTCCTCGGTGAAGTGGCCGCTCGGGTCGAGCGGGGCGTTGGCCTGCGCGATGACGAAGTCGTCCTCTTCGGAGGCGGTCAGATAGTCGATCTTGTCGGTGACCCGGCCCTCGACGACCTTGCGGTACGGCGTCTCGATGAAGCCGAACGAGTTGATCCGGGCGAACGACGCGAGCGAGCCGATCAGACCGATGTTCGGGCCTTCCGGGGTCTCGATCGGGCACATGCGGCCATAGTGCGAGGGGTGCACGTCGCGGACCTCGACGCCCGCGCGCTCACGGCTCAGACCACCCGGGCCCAGCGCCGACAGGCGGCGCTTGTGGGTCAGACCCGCGAGCGGGTTGTTCTGGTCCATGAACTGCGAGAGCTGCGAGGTGCCGAAGAACTCCTTGATCGCGGCGACGACGGGTCGCACGTTGATCAGGGTCTGCGGGGTGATCGCCTCGATGTCCTGCGTGGTCATGCGCTCGCGGACGACGCGCTCCATGCGGGAGAGACCGGTGCGGACCTGGTTCTGGATGAGCTCGCCGACGGCGCGGATGCGACGGTTGCCGAAGTGGTCGATGTCGTCCGTGTCGAGACGGATGTCGGTCTCGACGCCGCCCCGCAGGCCCTTGAACGTGGTCTGGCCGTCGTGCAGGGAGACCAGGTACTTGATCGTTGCGATGATGTCCTGGACGGTCAGCACCGAGTCCGACAGCGGGGCCTCGAGGCCGAGCTTGCGGTTGATCTTGTAACGGCCGACCTTGGCGAGGTCGTAGCGCTTCGGGTTGAAGTAGAAGTTGTCCAGCAGCGCACGCGCGGCCTCGGCGGCGACCTGCTCGCCCGGACGCAGCTTGCGGTAGATGTCCTTCAGCGCCTCCTCCTTGGTGAGGATGGCGTCCTTCTCGAGGGTCAGCTCGATCGACTGGAAGCCGGCGAACTCGGCGAGGATCTCCTCGCTGGTGAGCCCGAGGGCCTTCAGGAACACGGTGACCGACTGCTTGCGCTTGCGGTCGATGCGGACACCGACCTGGTCGCGCTTGTCGATCTCGAACTCGAGCCACGCACCGCGGCTCGGGATGATGCGCGCCGAGTAGATGTCCTTGTCGGAGGTCTTGTCGGCGGCGGCCTCGAAGTAGACGCCCGGCGAGCGGACGAGCTGGGAGACGACGACACGCTCGGTGCCGTTGATGATGAAGGTGCCCTTCTCGGTCATGAGCGGGAAGTCGCCCATGAAGACCGTCTGGGTCTTGATCTCACCGGTGAGGTGGTTCATGAACTCGGCCTCGACGTAGAGCGGGGCGGAGTAGGTCTTGCCCTTCTCCTTGCACTCGTCGATCGAGTACTTCTTCTCCTCCAGGAACGGGTTCGTGAAGGAGAGCTGCATGGTCTCGCCGAGGTCCTCGATGGGAGAGATCTCCTCGAAGATCTCCTCGAGGCCCGTGTTGGCGGGCAGATCCTGACGACCCTGTGCCTCGGCTTCGGCGACGCGTGCATTCCACGCGTCGTTTCCGACCAGCCAGTCGAAGCTCTCCGTCTGCAGTGCGAGCAGATCGGGGACGGTGAGGGTGTCCGTGATCTTGGCGAACGAAAGACGAGATGCGGCTCGTCCGTTCTTGGGTGTCTTGTCAGTGTTGGTTGCGTTGCGCGCAGCAGCCAAGGAAATAACCTCCGTGTGCCCCGTCGGGCCAGTTACTGTCGGTCGAGATGTGGTGTTGTGAGGGACGAGGGCTCCCAGACACGTCTCGCGACGCCGTATTTGACCCGGATAACCGGGCCCAGACGCGCGCGGGGGAAGTCAGAGCCGACCGCAATATGAAGGCAAGAGTGTGCGTGGGAGCGCAAAGAACCACTATATGTCAAACAGACGCGCCGTGTCCAGTCTTTTCTTGACCGGAGGCGCAGTCTCGGTGTATAACCACGCGGCCGGCCAGGTATTCCCGGCTATTTCAGCCGCGGCGGGAGGGAGTCCACCGTCGCGATGACGGCCTCCTCGCGGGACCGCGGCCGCCAGCCGAGCAGGGTCCGCGCCTTCGCGGACGACCCGTTGCGGTAGACGCCGATGTCGGGCAGCGACCCGCGCACCCGCCGGCTGAACGGGGCCGCCGCCTTGAGCACCCACGAGGGCATGACCCGGGTGCTCACCCGGTCGCCCGCCGGCGAGCCGAGGTGGCCGCGGATGATGAGCGCCAGCTCCGGTGCGCCGAGGGCGTCGCCCGCGGTGGCGAGGAAGCGCTCGCCCGCGGCCTCCGGCTTGGTCATGGCGAGCAGGTGCAGGCCGGCGACGTCGCGCACGTCCACGACGCCGAAGTACACGTCGGGCAAGCGCGGGAGGCGGCCCTCCTTCACGAGCTTCACCAGCTCGACCGAGCTGGAGTAGTCGGGGCCGAGGACCGGGCCGAGGACGCCGACCGGGTTGACGGTGGCGAGCTGGAGGGAGCCGCCCTCCTTGGCGATGAAATCCCAGGCGGCGTGCTCGGCGAGGGTCTTGGAGCGGACGTACGCGCTGATCGGGCGGCCGCTGTCCAGCTCGGTCCAGTCCGCCTCGGTGAACGGCTGCCGGGTCGGCGCGTGGCCGTAGCCGATCGCAGCGAAGGAGGAGGTGAGAACGACGCGCTCCACGCCGGCGTCGCGCGCCGCGCGCAGCACGCGCAGGGCGCCCTCCCGGGCCGGGCGCACCAGCTCGTCGGGGTCCTTGGGCTCGGTCATCGGGAACGGGGAGGCCACGTGCAGGACGAAGCGGCAGCCTTCGACGGCCTCGGCCCAGCCGGCGTCGTCGAGGAGGTCGGCGACGGCGAACTCCAGCCGGTCCCCGGCGTCCTCACTGTTCCCATCGCCCAGGTTGGCTCCCGCCGCCAACTGCGACCGCACGTCGGCGGCGCGCTGCGGCGAGCGAATGGTCGTCCGCACGTCGTACCCCGCGTTCAGCAGGGCGAGCACGCAATGCGCACCCACGAATCCGGAACCGCCCGTGACGAGTACGCGATCGCTCATGCGCCCCATCCTCCCCCACCGGAGTCGATGACGCGACCGGCGGTCACCGGCGCACCAGAGCGATGGCCTGGGCGCGGGAGGAGACGCCGAGCTTGGCGAAGATCGCGTTGATGTGGGTCTTCACCGTCGAGCCGCCGACGAAGAGGGCGGAGGCGATCTCGCCGTTGCTGAGGCCGTCGGCGACGAGTGCGAGCACCTCCGCCTCCCGGCGGGTGAGCGTGGGGAACCGCTCGACCAGCGCGCCGGCGGGGTCGACCGGCCGGGCGGGCGCGGCGGAGGTGAGCGAGCCGATGATGCGGGCGCCGACCTCCGGGGCGAAGGTCGCCTGGCCGCGGGCGACGGCCCGCACGGCGGAGGCCAGCTCGGCGCGCCCGGCGTCCTTGGTGAGGTAGCCGCGGGCGCCGGCGCGCAGTGCGGTCAGGATCGAGTCATCGTCGGCGAAGGTCGTCAGCACGAGCACGGCGGACTCCGGCGCTTCGCGAACGATCCGCTCGGTGGCGCCGACGCCGTCGAGGACGGGCATCCGGAGGTCCATCAGCACGACGTCGGGATGCTCGGCCACGGCGAGCGCCACCGCCTCGGCGCCGTCGGCCGCGGAGCCGACGACCTCCACGTCGGGCAGCAGCCCGAGGACGGTGACCAGGCCGTCGCGGATGATCGCCTGATCGTCGGCGACGACGACGCGGATGCGGTCACCGGAGGTCGGGTCGGGGGTCACGTCCGCGCTCATGCCAGCCTCGCCTCGGCCGTCACGGTGAAGCGGCCGCCGTCCGTGGTCGCCGCCACGGAGCCGCCGAGCGGGAGGGCGGAGAAGCGTTCGCGCATCCCCTCCAGGCCGTGCCCGCCTCCCGAGGTCGCGAGCCCGGCGGCGCGCGCCGAGGCGGCCGGGGACGGGATCAGCGGGGAGGAGACGGTGAGGAGCACGCGTTCATCCTGCCAGTCGAGCGCGGCGTCGACGGGAGCGCCCGGTGCGTGCTTGCGCGCGTTGCTCAGCGCCTCCTGGAGGGCGCGCTGCAGGGCGGTCGCCTGGGCTGCGTCGAGCGTGCGAGGCGCTCCCGACTCGTGCAGGGCGGCGATGCCGCCGAGGGTGCGGTGCGCGGCGACCAGGTCGTCGAGCGTCGCGCGGAAGTCGGCGGCGGTCACGGTCGTCTTCGCGGCCCCGTCCGGGTCGCGCAGGGCGGCGACCGCGCGCCGCGCCTCGGCGAGACCGGCCGCCGCGAGCCCGCGCGCCGCCACGACGCGCTCCCGGGCGGATCCGGCGTCGCCGGCCTCCAGCAGCGCGTCCACGGCGTCGAGCTGGATGACCAGGCCGCCGAGGCTGTGCGCGAGCACGTCGTGGAGGTCGCGGGCGATCGCGACGCGGGCGGCCTCCTCGCGCATGGCGAGGTCGCGCTCGCGCAGCAGCGTCGCCTGCTGTTCGGTGAGCCGGAACTGCCGCCGGCTGAGCCCCGCGAAGCCGGCGAGCACGATCCCGGCCATCTCGCCGAGCACCGCCGCGACGGGCGAACCGAACGGGAGGGCGCCCACCGCGATCAGCGCAGCCGAGACCGCGGCGACGGCACCGCCGAGCGGCAGCGGCCACTCCGGATCCCCGACGAGATAGAGGACGGCCACAGCCGCGGGCACGATCGCGATGCCGTCGGTGGCCGGCGCGACGAACGCTCCGGTCGCCGCAGACAGCAGGCACAGCACGAGAGCCGTGCGCCGCCACCCGGCGAAGGTGAGGATCGACCGCACCAGCCATGCCGCGACCGAGAACAGCGCGAGCGCGAGCACCCACGCCGGACGGTCCGAGCCGTGGGCGCGCACCAGCGACCAGCCCACGGCGCCCGCACCGAGGATGTTCAGTGCGAGCGCCAGCAGGCCCGGTCTCCTCCAGAAGTCCACGAGACCATCATGCGGCGAGCGCGGCGTGCCGATCGAGACGCGCCGCGAAGACGGCCGTCCGGGCGGCGCGGTTGGCGGCGAAGACCAGGAAGATGACGCCGGTCGCGGTGGCCAGGTGCGCTCCGGCCATCGACGCAAGCACATCCACGCCGATGCGGACGCCGATCACGAGCACCCACAGCACGATCCCGAGCACGCCGGTGCGCGACTCGTACGTCGCGATGTAGCGGGCGTCCCTGCCGACCCGGATGGGCGACTCCAGCGGGCGGAAGTGCGCGATCCCGCCCATCCACGCGCCGACCGCGAGGGACAGCACGAGCTCGCCGGCCACCACGGCCAGGTCGAGCGGGGTGAGCGACGACGGCTTCACCTGCTGCCCGATCAGCACGAGCCCGACCACCGACATGATCGCCGGGAAGCGCCACATCTGGGCGATGGACACCGGGCGCCACACCATCTGGCGGTAGCCCACCCAGCCGATCAGCACCAGGATGAGGATCGCGTTGGTCAGCGTCTGCATGTTCATGGGTCCGAGTCCTTCCGGCCGGGGCGTCCGGCACCCCTCAAGCGTCGCGTCAGGGCTGCTGTGGCGGGACCGCCCGGCGGCGGAGACCGGGTGGAGATCGGGTGGAGAACACGGTGGAGATCGGGTGGAGGCCGCGGACTACGCTGGACGCCGTGCCCCAGAACCCGCCGCTCCCCTCGGTCGTCCTTTCCGAGAGCGGCTACCTCGCCACCATCGAGCCGGACCGGTTCGTGCCGGGCGCGTACCAGCTCGTCGTGGACGGCACGCCGCAGTCGCACGTCGACCTGGACGATCCCAGCCGGCTGTTCTTCGAGTACATCCAGCGGATGGGCAACGTCATCGACCTCATCGGCGAGCCCGGGCAGCCGATCACGGCCGTGCACCTCGGCGCCGGCGCGCTGACCCTGCCGCGCTACGTCGCGCACACGCGGCCGGGCTCGCGGCAGCAGGTGGTGGAGTTGGAGAGCCGGCTCGTGGACCTGGTGCGCGAGAACCTGCCGCTCCCCCGCTACGCGCAGATCCGCATCCGGCACGGCGACGCCCGGGAGGTCGTCGGCAAGCTGCCCGCCGGCCTGCGCGGCGAGGTCGACCTGCTGGTGATCGACATCTTCAGCGGCTCGCGGACGCCGGCGCACGTGACGAGCGTGGAGTTCTACCGCGCGGCGACGTCGCTGCTGAAGCCGGACGGCATCGTGCTCGTGAACGTGGCCGACGGGCCGCCGCTGACGTTCGCGCGCAGCCAGGTGTCGACGCTCGGCGCGGTCGTGGAGAACGTGGCGGCGCTGGCGGAGACGCAGGTGCTGAAGGGGCGCCGGTTCGGCAACGTCGTGCTGGTCGGGTCGAACTCGCCGCTGCCGTTGGAGTGGCTGCCCCGGCTGCTCGCGAGCGGGCCCCATCCCGCCAAGGCCGTGGCCGGGGAGGAGCTGCGCATGTTCGCCGCGAACGCACCCATCGTGACGGACGCGACGAGCGTGCCGTCTCCCCCGCCGGCGCGCAGCATCTTCCAGAGCGGCACGCGCCGCGACTGACCGCCGAGGGCCTCGCGGCGGGCTGGCTCTGCGGGTCAGGCGTGGCGGAAGTGGAGGGGCTGGCCGGGGCGGAGCTGCGCGAAGGCGTCGAGGGAGCGGGCGGCGACCACGGCGATCACCGGGTAGCCCCCGGTCACCGGATGGTCGGCCAGCAGCACGGTGGGGCGGGCGTCCGGGGAGACCTGCACCGCGCCCACGACCATCGGCTCGCTCGGGAGTTCGTCGTGCACGGCGCGTTCGAGCAGCAGCGGCGGCGCCGGGTCCACGCCGCGCGCGTGCGCCGGGACACGCGGAGGGTCGAGCCGCACGCCCACGCGGTCGCCCTCGGCGCTCGCCCGCCACTCGACGGAGAAGAAGGCGTCGACGGCGGCGGGCGTGAACCAGTCGGCGCGCGGCCCGCGGTGGGCGCGGACCTCCACCGTGCCGTCGCCGAGGTCGGCGACCGGGACGAAGTCCACGGCGGGAACCGGGCGGGAGGGCTCGGCGCCGAACAGCAGGAGGTCGCCCTCGGCGAGCGGCGCCGGCCCGAGACCGGACAGGGTGTCGCGCGAGCGGGAGCCGAGCACGGCCTCCACGGCGAAGCCACCGCGCACCGCGAGGTAGCTGCGGACTCCGGCGACCGGGGGCGCGATCCGGAGCTCGGCGCCGGCGGCCGCGTGCACCACCGTGTCCGGGTCGATCGGGTGACCGTCGAGCGTGATGCGGGTGGCGGCGCCCGTCACGGCGAACCACGCCGCCGACTCGAACCGCGCGGCGAAGCCGCCGAGCAGCAGTTCCAGCCCGGCGGCGTCCACGGCGTTGCCGACGAGCCGGTTGGCGAGGCCGAGCGCGCCACGGTCGAGCGCGCCGGACGGGCTCACGCCGACCGCGGCGAGACCCGGCCGGCCGAGGTCCTCGACCAGGGCGAGCGGGCCGGGGCGGAGGATGCGGAGGCCGGTCACGCGGTCACCGCCGTGAACCGCACCACGACGCCCGTCCGCAGCAGCGCGGGCGGGTCGGCCGCCGCGTCCCAGAGCGTCGCGTCGGTGCGGCCGATGAGCTGCCAGCCGCCCGGGCTGGACCGCGGGTAGACCCCGCTGAACTCCCCGGCGAGGCCGACCGAGCCGGCGGGCACCGCGGTGCGCGGGGTCGCCCGGCGCGGGACCACGAGGCCGTCGTGGTCGGTGACGAGGTACGCGAAGCCCGGGGCGAAGCCGCCGAACGCGACGCGCCAGCGCGAAGCGGTGTGCCGCTTCACGACCTCGGCAGGATCGACGCCGAGGAGGGCGGCCACCTCGGCGAGGTCGTCGCCGTCGTAGCGGACGGGGAGCTCCACGACCTCCTCGTCCGCGGCCTCGGCCGGCTCCGGGGCGGTGCGCTCGATCCAGCCGCGGGCGGAGGCGGGGCTCAGCACGTGCGGGTCGAGCAGGACCGCGATGGTGCGGGCGGCGGGCACCAGGTCGAGCACGCCCGCCGGGCGCGTGCGCTGGAGGGCCGGGAGCATCCCGAGCACCTCGTCCAGCGAGCCGAACTCCACGAGCAGGGCGCTGTCGCCGTACGGGATCACGTGGCCGGTCACACGAACGGCCTGACCGCGATGCCGGCCTCGTCCAGGCCCCGGCGCACAGCCTCCGCCATCCGCACCGCGCCCGGGGTGTCGCCGTGCACGCAGAGCGAGTCGGCGGCGACGGCCACCGGTGTGCCGTCGGCGGCCTCCACCACGCCGTCGCGCGCCATCCGCACCGCGCGGGCGGCGATGGCCGACACCTCGGAGAGCACTGCGCCGGGCTCGGTGCGCGGCACGAGGGCGCCGTCCGCCCGGTAGGCCCGGTCGACGAAGGCCTCGCGGACGAACCGCAGGCCGCGCGCACCGGCCGCGCGCTCGACGGCCGAGCCCGGGAGGCCGAGCAGCGGCAGCGTCGGGTCGAACGCGGCCACAGCCTCCACCACCGCCGCGGCCTGCGCCTCGTCGTGGACGATCCGGTTGTAGAGCGCGCCGTGCGGCTTGACGTAGCGAACGGAGGTCCCGGCGACGCGCGCCATCCCGGCGAGGGCGCCGAGCTGGTAGAGCACTTCGTCGCGCAACTCGGCGGCGGGGACGTCCATGCTGCGCCGGCCGAAGCCGGCGAGGTCGCGGTAGGAGACGTGCGCGCCGACGGCGACGTCGTTCTCGGCGGCCAGGCGGCAGGTGGCGAGCATCGTGGACGGGTCGCCGCCGTGGAAACCGCATGCGACGTTGGCGCTGGTCACCAGCCGCAGCATCGCGACGTCGTCGCCCATGCTCCAGGCGCCGAAGGACTCGCCGAGGTCGCTGTTGAGGTCGACGCTGACGCGCGGGGCGACGGTCGGATCGGCGCTGGGCTCCATCCGCCTATTCTGCCCGTCTATTCTGCGATCTCGGCGGCGCCTGCACGCCTGCCGGCCGCGCGTGCCCGGTGCGCCCGGACCTTCGCGCGGTTGCCGCAGCGCTGCATCGAGCACCAGCGCCGGTTGCCGCTGCGTGAGGTGTCCAGGTAGACCAGCCCGCAGTCGTCGGCGGAGCACTCGCGGATGCGGCCGTCGGCGTCCGGGCCGAACAGTCGCACCGCGTCGCGCGCGACCGTGCCGAGCGCCTGATGCGGGCGCGCGAGGGTGCGTCCGGCCTGGCGGCCTCCACCGGAGAGCACCGGGGGGATGTCGGGAGTCGCGGCGAACAGGTTCACCACGTCCACGTCCGCCGGGCCGAGGGTCTCGCCGCGGCTGGCCTGGCGTGCGAGGCGGCCGATCGCCGCGCGCAGCATCTCGGCGTCGCGGAACTCGCGGTCGCCTGTCGTCGCGGCCACCTCGGGGAAGCGGGACTGCAGCCACGCGCCGAGCTGCTCGGCGTCGTCCACCGAGCGCCACTGCGTGCCGTGGTCCGCCGTGTCGCCGTCCGCCGTGTCGTGGTCCGCGCCGTCGTGGTCCGTCCCCTCGACGCCGCCCAGGACCTCCGCCCCGCCGGTGTAGGCGAAGTCGAGAGCGAGCGCGCCGGAGTCGAACCACCAGCGCAGGCCGTCCGCGTCCTCCATCCACTGCCCGGTCTCGCGGGGCAGGAGGGCGTCGGTAGGCACCGAACCAACTTAGTGGGTTTCCCGGGACCGCTCGAATCGGGCCGATGCGATGCCGATGGGATACTGGGCGGGTGACTGCGACCCGCCCCGACCCCCGTGCCGTGCTCGAGGGCACGGTGGTCCGTCTGCGGGCGCTCACCCACGACGACCTGCCCGACCTGCACGACGCCATCGGGCACCCCGAGGTGTTCGCGGGCGGCTGGGGTGGCGGCCTCGCCGCCTACCGCGACACCTACGAGGAGTGGCGGGAGTTCATCCTCGGCTACCTCGCCTGGGACACCGCCAACGTCACCGCGGTCTGCCTGCGCGACGGCGACCGTATCGTCGGGACGACGACGCTCGGCGACTTCGACCTCCCGAACGGCTCGGCGCACATCGGCTGGACCGCCTACGCGCCGGAGGTCTGGGGCACCCGCGTCAACGCCGAGACCAAGCGCCTCCTGCTGGGCACGGCGTTCGACCACGGTTTCGAGCGCGTGAAGCTGCAGGCCGACGTGCTCAACGAGCGCTCGCGGGCCGCGATCCTGCGGCTCGGGGCGACCTTCGAGGGCGTCCTGCGGCACACCCAGCTTCGCGCGGACGGTACCTGGCGCGACACCGCGGTCTACTCGGTGCTCCGCGAGGAGTGGCCCGCCGTCCGCGACGGCCTCGACGCCCGGCTCGCGGTCGAGACGGCGTAGCGCGCTCCGCAGAGGGCGCGGCTCAGTGGGGGTCGACGGCCTCGGTGGCGGCGGCTGCGGCCATCCGGCGTTGCGCCGCCGACACCTCCCGGTGCACCCAGGAGATGAGGTTGGCCGAGTCGAACCGCCGGCTGCACGCACCGCACGCGAGCGCGCGGGCCGGCTTGCGATAACGGTAATGGGTGTGGCCTTGCGGGCAGGTGCCCACCCACGGCGCGAGGTCGTCCGCGATCGCGCCGCCGTGCAGCCGCTTGCCCTCGTAGCCGAGGTCGAGCGCGATCGCCCGCCAGCGCGGGCCGTGACCGGCGCGGGAGCCCGCGAGCGCGTGCGCGACCTCGTGCAGCAGGATCTGGTGGATGTCGTCGTCCTCGTAGCGGGCCGCCAGATACCGGGAGACGGTGATGCGCTTGGCGGTGTAGTTGCAGAGGCCCGCCCGCGTCTTGGCGTTGTCGAAGTCGAAGCTCCACACGGCCGGGTCGAGATGGAGGGCGATGAGGGCGTCCGCCCAGCGGCGCACGCGATCGAGGTCCGCCATCAGCGTTGGCTCCCTGGTCCGCTCATGCCAGGAATCCTACGCCGGAGCGCCGGCGCCGTCCCCGCCGGCGTCGGATGCGCCGGAGCCTGCAGCCGCTCGTTGCGCCTCCAGGAACCGCTGCACCACGGCCACGGCCGTGAGGGCGCCCTCGATCTCCGCCGGGGAGGCGCCGAGCTTCTCGCGCAGGAACACCGCGGCCGTCATGTCGGACAGCGCGCTCTCGTACTCCGCGAGGTCGAAGTGCACCTTGCCGCGGTTCTGCACCGCGAAGGCCTCCAGGGCCGTCCACTCGCGCCCGCGCGCCTCGTCGACGCAGCCGTTGAGCTCCACGATCGCCTCGTCGAACTTGCCCTGGTACTGGAGGACCTGGGCGCGTCGGATGCGCGCGCCGAGGAGCTGCTCGCGGTCGCCGGTGAAGCGCGCCTGCCGCACCGCCTCGTTGGCGACGATGTAGGCCTCGTCGAGCCGGCCGAGCAGCCGGAGCAGCACGGTCTTCTCGTTGAGCGCGCTCAAGCTGCGCAGGCTGCCGAGCTCTTCCAGCCGCTCGTCGGCGGCACGGAGGTCGACACGCTCGCGCAGGGTGGACGGATCGTATCCGAGGATGATGCTCAGGGTCGGCTCCCAGGTCGTGCGGTTCACGTCCAGCGTAGTCGGCGAACCTGCGCACCCACGATATGACAGGACATGCCGTTCGCGCGGGGGCGCGCACGGCATGTCCTGTCAGGTGATGCGTCAGTCGACGACGCGCACGTCCTTCCAGAACGCGACGTAGTTGCTGTAGTCCTTGCCGACGCGGTCGAACGAGCTCGGGTACGGCGTGGGATAGCTCCACGCGCGGTCCTGGAGCAGGGTGTCGCCGTCCTTCACCGAGAAGTACTGGCACTCGCCCTTCCACGGACACGTGTACGGAGTCGCCGACTCCACCAGGTGCTCGGAGTTGACGCTCTGCGGCGGGAAGTACCAGTTGCCCTCGATGTGGATGAGGTCCTCGGTCGGGGCCTCCGCGATGACGGTGTCGTTCAGCAGTGCTTTCATGTATGCAAACCTCCTGATCGCACTGAACACCCGGTTCCACCGGATCATTCCGGCGCCTGGGACTTCATACCGACCGCTCAGGCGGCTCGCAGCACCCGCACCTCGGAGACCGTGCCGAGCTTTCCCGAGGCGGCGAGCGCCGCAGCGTCCGCGCCCGCGGCGATGCGCTCCTGGCCCGAGGCCGACGCCGTGAGCAGATGCGCGACCGCGCCGCGGAGGCCCGTGAAGGCGGCGCACGCGGCAGCGGCCTCCGGCGAGCTGTAGTCGATCCCGAGCGCGGCGAGGGCGTCCACCACCGCGCCGGCGGCGAGGAGGTCCTCCACGGCGAAGCGCGTGTCCCCGGAGGGCGTGGAGCCGCCCGCAGCGACGAGCGCCACCATCGCACGGCGGCCGAGGCGGACCTGCTCGGCGAGGATCCACTGCGCGACCGCGGCGGCGTCGGCCAGGCCGGCGGCGACGACCGCACCCGTCCCGGGGAGCGCGGCGGCGGCCTCCTGGGCCGGCCGGTCTTCGATGGCGTCCACCCAGACGACCACGTCGGCGTCGCCCGCGACGGCGGCCGCTCCTTCTGCCGCCCAGTCGAAACGCACCTGGTACTTGGCCTGGCGGTGGGCGGCGGGAACGGTGGAGGGGTCGGTCTGCGAGCTCACCGCCTCAGCGTAGCCCGGCCGTGAAAGCGGTCATCCCGTGTTGCGCACGGTGACGCGACCCGTCGGCGCGGCGCGCGGTGGAGGGCCGCTGCTCGCCCGGCGTGTGCCGCAACTGGTGGCGGATCAGGTCGAAGTCGTGCCGGGTCAACTCGATCAGGCCGGCGCGGAGCTGGTAGCCCCAGTCGCGGTTGTCCCGCGTGAAGTCGAGGGAGGGCAGCAGCGGCCGGATCGGCGTCGCGACCGCGTCGTGGTCCCAGTCGACACGGCGCCGCCAGGGCAGGAAGTCACCGTTCGGACCGCGCATCTGCGCGCCCTGGGTGGCCTGGAACACGTCGGCGTCGGCCAGCCTCCCGACCGCCGTGAACTGCTTGAGCGGCTCGCCCTCGAAGGACTCCCGCGGCGAGTAGAAGACGAACCCGTCCGACGGCCCCATCCGTTCCAGGGGCGCGCGGGCACCGTGGTTGACCTGCGCGAAGCCGCCGGCCACACCGCGGAGCACATGGTCGTGGTGCACCACGCCCAGCCAGTAGCGGATCGCCATGCTCCCGTTCTAGCGCACACCACGGACATCGCGGGCGGCGACGGGCTGCGGCGTCGAATCCTGGGTCCCCGGCGCGACGTCTCTACGAGTGCTCCGCCACTCCCGACGGAAGGACCACCGATGCGCTACCTCCTCCTGCTCACCACGGACGCCTCGGCGCCGGCCGAAATGCTCCAGCGCTACACTGTCGAGCTGATCCGCGCCGGCGTGCTGCTCGCGGGCGAACTCCTCGCCTCCGACGACGGAGCGCACATCCAGCTCGCGCTGAACGGCCCGCGCACGGACGCCGACCTGCAACCGGTCTCCCCCGTCCGCCCCGTCGCGCTGTGGATCGTGCAGACCGCCGATCGCGCGGAAGCCGTCGAATGGGCGAGACGGGTCCCCCTCGGTCGTGGCAGAGTCGAGGTGCGCCGCATCCTGACCGGCGCGGGGGCGACGTGAGCGCGGGAGGAGCGGCGGTGGCGGAGACGGAGCGCACGGCCGCCGACGCCGTGGAGGCCGTGTGGCGCATCGAGTCCGGCAAGCTGGTCGCGGGGCTCGCCCGCTGGACCGGCGACGTCGGCCTGGCCGAGGAGCTCGCCCAGGACGCCCTGGTCGCCGCGCTCGAACAGTGGCCGGAGGCCGGCATCCCGCGCAACCCCGGCGCGTGGCTGACCACCGTCGCCAAGCGCCGCGCGATCGACGGCTGGCGCCGCCGCGAACGCCTCGACGAGCGCTACGCCGCCCTCGCCCGCGACCTGGAGCAGCAGGAGGACGACGACCCCGCCGCCGTCGTGGAGGAGATCCAGGACGACCTGCTGCGACTCGTGTTCGTCGCCTGCCACCCGGTGCTCGCCCCGCCCGCGCGGGTCGCCCTCACGCTCAAGCTGCTCGGCGGCCTCACCACGGAGGAGATCGCGCGCGCCTTCCTCGTCCCCGTCCCGACCATCGCCCAGCGCATCGTGCGGGCCAAGCGCACGCTGAGCGCCGCGCACGTCCCGTTCGAGGTGCCCGACCGCGCCGAGTACCCCGAGCGGCTGGCCTCGGTGCTCGAGGTCGTCTACCTGATCTTCAACGAGGGCTACTCGGCGACGGCGGGCGACGACTGGATGCGCCCCGACCTCTGCCAGGAGGCGCTGCGCCTCGGCCGGGTGCTCGCCGAGCTCACCCCGCGCGAGCCGGAGGTGCACGGCCTCGTCGCGCTGATGGAGTTCCAGGCCTCCCGCCTCCCCGCGCGCGCCACGGCCGACGGCGAGCCGATCCTGCTGCGGGACCAGGACCGCACCCGCTGGGACCGCATCCTGATCGGCCGCGGGGTCGCCGCCCTCGCGCGCGCCGACCGGCTGGTGGGCTCCCGCGGTCGCGGCCCCTACACGCTGCAGGCCGCCATCGCCGCCTGCCACGCGACCGCCCCGGCGCCGGAGGACACCGACTGGGAGGAGATCGTCGCGCTCTACGGCGCGCTCGCCGCCCTCCAGCCGTCGGCGGTCGTGGAGCTCAACCGCGCGGTCGCCCTGTCGATGGCGCACGGACCGGAGGCGGGCCTCGACGTGGTGGACCGGCTCGTGCTGGACGGCGCGCTGGAGTCGTACCACCTGCTCCCCTCCGTGCGGGCGGACCTCCTGCTGAAGGTCGGCCGGACCGCGGAGGCGGAGGAGGAGTTCCGTCGGGCGGCCGCGATGACCGGCAACGAACGGGAGCGGGCGCTGCTGCTGGCGCGGGCGGAGGAGGCGGCAGGCCCTTAGCGGTCGGGACGTGCCGTCCGGGAGTGCGCCGAGAATGACTCCCCCCGGTGCGGAGGATGCGTGACACTGGGGGACGTGAAGGTGCTCCTGAAGCTCATCCTGGACTGCGACCCGGACGCCGCCTGGCGCGCCCTGCAGAGCCCCACCGCGTTCCGCGAGGTGGCGCTGCCGTGGGTGGACTTCCGGTCGGACGAGCCCGCCGGGTTCCCGACCGTGTGGGACGGCGCGGAGCACCGGGTGAGCGTGCGCGCCCTCGGCGCCGTCACCGTCGGAAGGCAGGCCATCCGGCTGGACACCCTCCGCTCGACGGACCCGCGCGAGCAGGGGACCCGCATCCTGCGCGACAGCGGCGGCGGCGTCGGGGGCGTCCTGTCGGCGATCCCGCACCTCGACCACCGGATGGCGATCGCCCCGGACCCCGCAGGACCGGGTCCGGACGGCCGGCTCCGCACCCTGTACCGCGACCGACTGGTGGTGCGGGCCGGCGTCGTGACGCCGCTCGCCTGGTACGGACTGTGGGCGTTCTGGCAGTGGCGCGGCGTGCGCCTGCGTCGCCTCGCGCCCACCTGGGCATACGATCCCCCCAAGCCCGGACCGGACACGGCCGAGCCAGACGCGGCCGAGCACGACACACCCCCAGCGACGGAGGCAGCAGCATGAGCACCATCACCCCCGAGCCCTCCCCGGAGGTCGCCCCCGGCCGCAGCCGGGCCGCCTCCGCCGTGCAGACCGCGGACTGGCGCCGCAGCGTGTTCGCCCTGTACGCGTCGGTGCGCCGGATCGCCGCCTCCGACCCGGCCGCCGCCCACGCGCACTGGATCTCCTGCCGCAACGACCTGTTCTCGTCGCACCCGGCCTCCCCGCTCCTGGACGAGGACCGCGACCGCTTCACCGGCCTCCCGGTGTCGCCGTACGACCCCGAGTGGCGCTTCGAGCTGCCGATCCACCCGGCCGCGGAGGCCGTGCGGATGGACGTGGAGACCGGCACCGACGGCGTCGTCCCGTTCGAACTCCTGGGCGCCGTCCGCGTCCCGTTCGCCGGAACCCTCGACGTCTGGCGTCTCGCTTCCTACGGCGGCGGCCTGTTCGTGCCCGTGAAGGACGCCCTCGCCGGCCGGCGCGGGGGCACCTACGGCGGCGGCCGCTACCTGATCGACACGATCAAGGGCGCCGACCTCGGGATGACAGCCGACACCGACGAGACGACGATCGTCCTCGACTTCAACTTCGCCTACAACCCGTCCTGCGCCTACGACCCGGCGTGGGCGTGCCCGCTCGCGCAGGCCGGCAACACGCTGGGCGTGGAGGTGCCGGTCGGCGAGCGCTACGGCGGGGAGTGAGGGGTCAGGCCTCCACCAGCGTCAGCCGCTGCGTCGGCCGCGTCATCGCCACATACAGCGATGCGGCCCCGCGCGCCGACTCCGCGGCGAGCGCCGCCGGGTCGGCCAGCACCACCGCGTCGAACTCCAGTCCCTTGGCCTCGTAGCCGGTCAGCACCGAGATGGGCCGGGTGAGTCCGGCGGCCCCGCGCGCCGCCGACTCGCCGAACCGCGAGCGGACCGCCGCAGTCACGGCCTCCACCTCGGCGGCCGTCGCGATGACGGCCAGCGTCCCCTCGGCGTCGAGGGACCGGTCGTGCGCCACCGCCTCCACGACGGCGTCCGCCAGTCCGGCGGCCTCGGCCGTGACCCGGCGGATCGGCCAGTCGCCCTCCCGCACCGCGCGCGTCGGGGTGATCGGCAGTCCCGCCTCGGCCGCGATGCGCTCCGCCTCGCGGGTGATCTGGGCGGGGGTGCGGTAGTTGACCGTCAGCTCCTCCAGGCGCCAGGCGTCCTTGAACACCGGGCCGAGGGCCTCGTCCCAGCTGGTCGCGCCGGCGGCCGAGGCCACCTGGGCGATGTCGCCGACGATCGTGAACGACTTCATCGGGCAGCGGCGCACCAGCACGCGCCACTGCATCGCGGACAGCTCCTGCGCCTCGTCCACCACGACGTGTCCGTACGTCCACGACCGGTCGGCCAGGGCACGCTCGGCGGTGGTGCCGCGGGCCTCCTGCTCGGCGAAACCGTCGGCGAGCTGCTCGGCGCTCACCAGGCCCTGCACACCCATGTTGCGGATCGCCGCTCGCGCGTTCTCGAGGTCGCGCTTGCGCTGCCGGTCCCGCTCGCGGGAGGCCAGGTCGGCACGCCCGGGGAAGTCGCCGAGCAGTTCGGCGGCCTCGTCCAGGAGCGGGACGTCGGAGACCGTGAAGGGCGCGGTCCGCTCGCGCAGCAGGGCCTCCCGCTGCGCCGGCGTCCAGCGCGGCGTCAGCTCGGCGAGCCACGACGGGCGTGCGTACAAGTCCTGCAGCAGCTTCTGCGGGGTGAGCGGCAGCCAGGCGGTGTTGAGCAGCACGCGGACGTCGTACGAGGTGCGCAGGTCCTCCCGCAGCACCCGCAGGTCCGCGTCGTCGATGGTGGACCCGCCGGCCCGGAGCTGGGCGGCGAGCTGGTCGGTGAGCTCGCCGAGCGCCTGCTTCACGAACGTGACCCGGGCGACGTTGTGCGGCTTGCCGGTGCGCTGCGCCTTCGCCAGCGCGCGCCGGACGAGGTCGGGCTGGACGACGAGGCGCTCGTTGTCGACGACGATCGTCTGCGGCTCGGTCGGCGCCTTCTGCCGTGACCGCACCGCGCGGGAGAGCAGCCGCGCCATCTGGAGGGAGCCCTTGAGGCGCGCGGCCTCCGGCTCGTCGTCGGTCGTGGCCTCCACGCCGGGGAACAGCTCGCCCAGCGTCTGCATGACGACGCCGGTCTCGCCGAGCGACGGGAGGACGGCCTCGATGTAGCGGAGGAACGCCGACGACGGTCCGACGACCAGCACGCCGGAGGTGCTCAGCCGCTGCCGGTTCGCGTACAGGAGGTAGGCCGCGCGGTGCAGCGCGACCGCCGTCTTGCCGGTGCCGGGGCCGCCCTGTACGACGAGCGCGCCGCGGAGGTCGGAGCGGATGATGCGGTCCTGCTCGGCCTGGATGGTCGCGACGATGTCGTGCATGCGGCCGGTGCGCTGCGCGGTGAGCGCCGCCAGCAGCGCGCCCTCGCCCTGCACCTTCTCGCCGGACGTGTCGCCGTCGAGCAGCGCCTCGTCGAACACCTCGTCGTCGATCCGGACCACCTGGCGGCCGTTCATCGTGAGGTGCCGCCGGGCCCGCACGCCCATCCGCTCGTTCGCGGTCGCCTGGTAGAAGGCGCTCGCCTGCTGGGCGCGCCAGTCCACCAGCAGCGAGCGCTGGTCCTCGTCGCGGAGACCCACCCGGCCGATGTAGCGGCGGTCGGTGCCGTCCACCGGCTCCTCCAGCAGCAGCCTGCCGAACACGAGGCGGGCGTCCACATCACGGAGTTGCACGAGCTGGTCCTCGTACAGGCGCGCGAAGGCATCGCGTTCGCTGCGCGCCTGGTGGTTGCTCCCGACGCTCTCGCGACGCACCCGGGTCAGCCGCTCCTCCGTCTCCGCCCGGAGCGTGTCGAGACGCTCGTACAGGCCGGAGACGACGGTCCGCTCACGATCGAGCTCGGATTCCTGCACGCGCGGACCACCTTCCGGGATTACGGGCCGAAAGTCTACGACCTCCGGCTATGAATGCGCTCCCAGCAAGCGTGCGGCCCGCACCGGCTAGACTCGACGGACCAGCACGACTGGCCTGCCGGCATCGCCGGCGTGCGCGAGCGCCGGGCGGGGCCCCCGCCGCGCACCATCCCTCTTCTTTCCGGCGAAGACGTCGCCTTCCGCGACGCCGCCGGACCAGCCCGCACGGGCTGACTCTGCCAGAAAGGCACCAGTGACCAATCAGACTTTCGCCGACTTCGGCGTGCCCGCTCCCCTCGTCGCCGTCCTCACGGCCGACGGCAAGTCGGAGCCCTTCCCCATCCAGGCCGACACCCTGCCCGACACGCTCGCCGGACGCGACGTGCTCGGCCGCGGCAAGACCGGCTCCGGCAAGACGATCGCGTTCTCGATCCCGCTGGCCGCGCGGCTCGCCGCGGCGGACTCCGCGTCCAGCGGCCGCCCGTCCCGCGGCCGCCGACCGCGCGGCCTCGTGCTCGCTCCGACCCGCGAGCTCGCCACCCAGATCGACGCCACCCTCAAGCCGCTCGCGGCCGCGCTCGGGCTGACCACGACCACCATCTTCGGCGGGGTCTCGCAGAGCCGGCAGGTGACCGCGCTGCAGGCCGGCGTCGACATCATCGTGGCGTGCCCCGGCCGCCTCGAAGACCTCATGAAGCAGGGCATCGTCCACCTCGACCAGGTGCAGGTCACCGTGCTGGACGAGGCCGACCACATGGCCGACCTCGGCTTCCTGCCCACGGTCACGCGCATCCTGAACGCGACCCCGGCCCGCGGCCAGCGTCTGCTCTTCTCGGCGACGCTGGACAACGGCGTGGACAAGCTGGTGAAGAAGTTCCTCACCAACGAGGTGCTGCACTCGGTGGACGAGGCCACCAGCCACGTCGAGGCCATGACCCACCACGTCTTCGAGGTGGCCGACCAGGACGCCAAGAAGGACCTCATCCACGCGCTCGCCTCCGGCCGCGGCCGCCGCATCCTCTTCATGCGCACCAAGCACCAGGCCAAGCGCCTCGCCAAGCAGCTCACCTCGGCCGGTATCCCGGCTGTTGACCTGCACGGAAACCTCAGCCAGGGCGCCCGCGACCGCAACCTCGCGGCCTTCGGCAGCGGCGACGTGCGCGTGCTCGTGGCCACGGACGTGGCCGCCCGCGGCGTCCACGTCGACGAGGTGGAGCTGGTCGTGCACGTCGACCCGCCCGCGGAGCACAAGGCGTACCTGCACCGCTCGGGCCGCACGGCACGCGCGGGAAGCGCGGGCGACGTCGCGACCGTGATGCTGCCGGAGCAGGTGGGCGACGTGAAGTCGCTGCTGCGCGCGGCCGCGATCACGGCGACGCCGCAGCGGGTGACGGCGGAGTCCGCCGCGGTGACCGCACTGGTGGGCGAGCGCGCGGAGCGCGTCGCGCCGGCGCCGGTCGCGAACGTCGGCGGGAACGGCGGCGGCGGGAACGGCGGCGGCGGTGCGAACCGCGGCGGTCGCGGTGACGCCGGCGCGGGTACCGGGGCCGGCGGTGGCCGCAGGCGGCGTCGGGGGGCCGGGCAGAACGGGGCCGCGGGTGACGCGGGCCAGATCTCTGGCCGCGAGACCGGAGGCCGCAACGGTGGCGGCCGGAATGCCGGAGGCCGCGATGCTGCAAACGAGAGCGGCGCGAATCGCACTGGTGGTGGCCGGAATGGTGGAGGCCGTGGCGCCGGTCGTGGCGGCGCCGAGCAGAGCCGGAACGGCGGAGGCCAGACCGACAGCTCCCCGCGCGGCAACGGCCGCAGCCGCCGCGCCTCCAGCGGAGACGCCGCGACGCACACCACCGGCTCCGGCCACAAGGGCGGCTCGAACCACGGCTCGAACGCTTCGCGCTCGGGCATGCGCGTCGGCGACCTGGTGAACGCGGGCACCACCCGCGGCCGCGGCACCCGCCGCGCCCGCGGCTGACCCCACCCTGCGACAACCGCGTCGCCAACTCCGGAGACTCGGGACGACACGCCTAGCAGGTGTCCGTAGCTCCGGAGAATCGGGGTGGGGAGGGGCGGAACTCCGGTTGAACGGTGCCCGAGGCGGCGGCGCTAGCGGGTCGCGGGGGCGGCCAGGGTGGCGATGCCGGCCTCGATGCCGTCGATGAGGAGGCGGAAGCTGCGGTCGAGGTCGTCGGGGAGGCCGAAGCCGCCGCCGAGTTCGAGGGTGACGAAGCCGTGCAGGGCGCTGCGCAGCATCCGGATGGCGTCGACCGTCGCGTCGTCGGGGAGCCCGAAGCCGCGCAGCGCCGCGGCCAGGACGGCGATCGTCTCGGCGGCCCGCGCCGCGAGCTCGGCGTCGGCCTCCGAAGCCAGGTCGGGCGCGACCTGCGTCGCGGCGTAGCGTCCCGGATGGCGGTGCGCGTAGGCGCGGACGGCATCCGCGGCCGAGTGGAGGGCGTCCGGACCGGAGCGCCCGATGGTCGCCTCGGCCAGGACGCCAGTCAGCTCGGCGACGCACTCGGTCGCGACGACGCGGCGCAGGTCGTCGAGCGACGCGACGTGCTTGTAGAGGCTCGGCACTGCCACTCCGGCGCGGGAGGCCACGGCCGCGAGGGTCAGCCGGTCCAGGCCGTTCACGCCGCCGTCGTCCACGACGTCGAGGGCGACGGCGGCGACGGCCGCGCGCGTCAGCCCGGCCCTAGGCACGCTTCTCACCCCACCCGCTCGCGCGCCGCTCTGCCAGGAAGCGCAGCGTCGCGGGAACGATCAGGTCCGGCCGCTGGGCCTGCGGGTAGTGGCCGGACTCGGGGACGCGGACGACCTCCGCGCCGAGCGACTCGATCCAGTCGGCCTCGGCGGCAGGGTCCGGGTAGTCGGGGTCGAGGGTTCCGACGAAGGCGAGGATGGGGGCCTTCACCTCCGGGAGCCGGGGCTCGACGACCGAGTGGGTGAGCTGGAGGGTGAGGTGGCGGAAGGAGCGCAGCCGGCCGGGCTCCCGCATGTTGCGCTTGAGGTCGGCGGTGTGCTCGGCGAGCCAGGGCGCCTTCCGGCCCTTGTTGATCGAGCGGTAGTAGCCCGCCCAGAAGCCGGGACCCCACGGGCCGGTGAAGAGCACCCGGTACATCCCATGGATGGCGGCGACGGTGAGGCGGCTCATGGCCGGGTCCCGCAGCAGCGGGCCGTAGAGCACGAGGCCGGCGATCGCGTCGGGACGTTCGGCGGCGGCCCACGCGGCGGCCGCCGCGCCCATCGAGTTGCCGAGCACGACGGCGTTTCCGCCCAGCTCGTCGATCAGCGCGATCAGGTCGCGGGCGGTCGCGATGTCGCCGAACTCGCGGAAGGTCGTGTCCGACTCGCCGTGAGCCCGCAGGTCGGTGACGGCGACGCGGTAGCCGGCCTCCCGCAGCGGACCGGTCAGCTCGCGGTAGGTGGAACGCAGATCGCCCATCCCGGGGACGGCGACGACGAGCGGGCCGGAGCCCTCGACGGTGTAGCTGATGCGTCCCTCGGGGCGCTGCAGGTACCGGACCTGCGAAGCGATGGAAGTGTTCATAGCCGCAAAGCTAATATCATTAGCCAACGAGCGCAAGCAGAATTTTGAAACCCGGTCAGACGATCTTGCCGACCGACGCCATCGCCGCTTTCACGAGCACTCCACGACCGCCCTCGAGCTCTTCGCACACCGTGTGGGAGACCGCCTCCTCCGGCGTCATCCAGGTGATCTCCAGCGCGTCCTGCCGGGGCTCGCAGGTGCCGGTGACGGGCACGACGTAGGCGAGCGAGACCGCGTGCTGCCGCTCGTCGGTGAACGCCGTCACCCCGGGCATCGGGAAGTACTCCGCGACCTGGAACGGCACCGGGCTCGCCGGCAGCAGCGGGAAAGCCATCGGCCCGAGGTCCTTCTCGAGGTGCCGGAACAGCGCCTCCCGCAGCGTCTCGCCGTACATGACCCGGCCCGAGACGAGGGTGCGGGTGATCTCGCCCACCGCGTTGGCCCGCAGCAGCACACCGACCTCGGTGACCTGGCCGAGGCCGTCCACCCGCACCGGCACGGCCTCCACGTACAGCAGCGGCAGCCGCCGGCGGATCTGCTCCAGCTCGATGTCGCTCAGCCAGGCGGGGCCGGGCTGGACGCCGTCGCCGTCGAGCGGATCGGGGGTCGGGTCCGGGTCGGGAGTGCGCACGCTCATGCACTGATCCTACGGATGACGCCCCGTGGCGCCAGCGCTACAGACCGATCTGTGGACTGCGCCGCGATCTGGGGGGATGTGGAGGACGCGCTCTCATGCGCAGAATGGACCATGCCCTTCCCCGCCCCCGAGCTCCACCTCGACAGCGAGGCCGTGCTCTGGTCCGCCGGCGAGACCGACCGCGTCGGCCGCCCCCGGCTGGTCCTCCTGCACGGCTACGCGTCGGACGAGGCGGACCTGTTCGGGATCTCGGCGTACCTGCCGCTGGAGCCGGTGATCGCCTCGCTCCGGGCGCCGATCCCGGAGGGGCCGGGCTTCGCGTGGTTCTCGCGCTTCACCAATGTCTCGGGCGACCCGCTCGCCGCCAACGCCGACGCGGCCGCCCGCGCCGTCCTCGACTGGCTGGACGCCCAGCCCGATGTGCCGACCGGCCTGCTCGGCTTCTCGCAGGGCGGCGCGCTCGCCATCCAGCTCCTCCGCCTGGCGCCGGAGCGCTTCGACTTCGTGGTGGCACTGTCCGCGTTCGTGGTGCAGGGCGCGCAGGACGGCGACGCGGAGCTCGCCGAGCGTCTGCCTCCGGTGTTCTGGGGCCGCGGCACCCACGACGACACCATCCCGGCTGCTGGCGTGGCGCGCGCAGCCGAGTGGCTGGGCGCCCACACCGCGCTCGACGCGCGGATCTACGAGGGCCTCGGGCACGGCATCTCGCCGCTCGAACTCGGCGACATCTCCTCCTTCATCCGGGCGAACCTGCCGCGCTGACCGCTCTCGCCGCGCCCGGGAGGGCGGCCTCCCCTTGGCGGTGTCTGCTGACCGGCGAGACCGGGGCCGGCCGGTGCCCCCTTGGCGGTGTCGGTGGCGGGGAGCAGGATGGAGGCGATGAGCGACGTGCTCGACCGGTTCTCCCCCGCCACCCGTGAATGGTTCCGCGGGGCCTTCGCCGCGCCCACGGACGCGCAGACCGGCGCGTGGGAGGCCATCTCGCATGGCCGGCACGCGCTCGTCATCGCCCCGACCGGCTCGGGCAAGACGCTGGCGTCGTTCCTCTGGGCGATCGACCGGCTGGCGAGCGAGCAGCGGCCGCCCGACGCGCGCCCCGGCACGCGCGTCCTCTACATCTCGCCGCTGAAGGCGCTCGGCGTGGACGTGGAGCGCAACCTCCGCGCCCCGCTGGTCGGCGTCACGCAGACGGCTCGGCGGCTCGGGGCCGAGCCTCCGCATGTCAGCGTCGGCGTGCGCTCGGGCGACACGTCCTCGGCCGACCGCCGCGCGCTCGTCTCGTCGCCGCCGGACATCCTGATCACCACGCCCGAGTCGCTCTTCCTCATGCTCACGTCGCAGGCGCGCGAGACGCTCAGGAGCGTGGAGACCGTGATCGTCGACGAGGTGCACGCCGTCGCGGCCACCAAGCGCGGCGCGCACCTGGCGCTCTCCCTCGAACGGCTCGACGCCCTGCTGGAGAAGCCCGCCCAGCGGATCGGCCTGTCCGCCACGGTGCGGCCGCCCGAGGAGGTCGCGCGGTTCCTCGGCGGCAGCTCCCCCGTGGAGATCGTGGCTCCGGCCTCGGGCAAGCGCTTCGACCTCCGGGTCGTCGTGCCGGTCGAGGACATGAGCGAGCTCGGCACCTCCACGTACACGAGCGACAACGATGACGGCTCCGCGCCGCAGTCCGGCTCGATCTGGCCGCACGTGGAGGAGGCGATCGTCGACCGCGTGCTGGAGCACCGCTCCTCGATCGTGTTCGCGAACTCGCGGCGGCTGGCCGAGCGGCTCACCGCTCGGTTCAACGAGCTGTACGAGGAGCGGGTGCTCGGCGGGGAGGCCGGAGGCGACGCGACCTCCCGGCCCCCGGCGGAGCTGATGGGCGGCTCGGGCCAGACCAAGGGCTCGGCCGCCGTCGCCGACGCGGAGTCGCTGATCCTCGCCCGCGCCCACCACGGGTCGGTCAGCAAGGAGCAGCGCGCCCTCATCGAGGACGACCTCAAGTCCGGGAGGCTGCGCTGCGTGGTCGCGACGTCCAGCCTGGAGCTCGGCATCGACATGGGCGCCGTGGACCTCGTCGTGCAGGTGGAGGCGCCGCCCTCGGTCGCCAGCGGGCTCCAGCGCGTCGGCCGTGCCGGCCACCAGGTCGGCGAGGTGTCGCGCGGGGTCGTGTTCCCGAAGCACCGCGCCGACCTCATCCACTCGGCCGTGGCCACGGAGCGGATGGTCGCCGGCCTGATCGAGACGATGCGGATCCCGACGAACCCGCTCGACATCCTCGCCCAGCAGACCGTGGCCGCGACGGCGCTGGAGCCGCTCGACGCCGACGACTGGTTCGACACCGTGCGTCGAAGCGCGCCGTTCGCGACGCTGCCGCGCAGCGCCTACGACGCGACCCTGGACCTGCTCGCGGGCCGGTACCCGTCCGACGAATTCGCCGAGCTGCGGCCGCGCATCGTCTGGGACCGCGATGCGGGAACGCTCACCGGCCGCCCCGGCGCCCAGAGGCTGGCCGTCACGAGCGGCGGCACCATCCCCGACCGCGGGATGTTCGCCGTCTACATGGTCGGCGAGCGCGCCAGCCGGGTGGGCGAGCTGGATGAGGAGATGGTCTACGAGTCGCGCGTGGGCGACGTGTTCGCGCTCGGCTCCACGAGCTGGCGCATCCAGGAGATCACCCACGACCGGGTGCTGGTCTCCCCCGCGTTCGGCGAGCCGGGGCGGCTGCCGTTCTGGAAGGGCGACGGCATCGGCCGGCCGGCCGAGCTGGGCGCGGCGGTCGGGGCGTTCGTGCGCGAGCTGAGCGCGGCCTCCCCGGCCGACGCCGAGCTGCGCTGCGTGGAGGCCGGGCTGGACGCGTTCGCGACGGCCAACCTGCTGGCGTTCCTGCGCGACCAGAAGGAGGCCACCGGGCACGTTCCGACCGACCGCACGCTCGTGGTCGAGCGGTTCCGCGACGAGCTCGGCGACTGGCGGGTGGTGCTGCATTCGCCGTACGGCATGCAGGTGCACTCCCCGTGGGCGCTGGCCGTGCAGGCGCGCGTGCGCGAGCGCTACGGCATCGACGCCGGCGCCATGGCGGCCGACGACGGCATCATCGTGCGTATTCCCGACACGGAATCCACACCGCCCGGCGGCGAGCTGTTCGTGTTCGAGCCGGCGGAGCTGGACGAGTTGGTCACCCTGGAGGTCGGCGGCTCTGCGCTGTTCGCCTCCCGGTTCCGGGAGTGTGCGGCGCGGGCGCTGCTGCTGCCGAAGTACAACCCGGGCAAGCGCTCGCCGCTCTGGCAGCAACGGCAGAAGGCGTCGCAACTCCTGGACGTCGCCCGCAAGTACCCGAGCTTCCCGATCATCCTCGAGACCGTGCGGGAGTGCCTGCAGGACGTCTACGACCTCCCGGCGCTGGACGAGGTGGCGAAGAGCATCGCCCAGCGCAGGATCACCCTGGTGGAGGCCGCGACCGAGACGGCCTCGCCGTTCGCCCGCTCGCTGCTGTTCGGCTACGTCGCCGCGTTCATGTACGAGGGCGACAGCCCGCTCGCCGAACGCCGCGCGGCCGCGCTGTCGCTCGACGCGGGGCTGCTCGCCGAGCTGCTCGGCCGGGCGGAGCTGCGCGAGCTGCTCGACCCGCTGGTGATCGAGCGGGTGGAATTGCAGTTGCAGCGTCTCGACCCGGAGCGACGGGTGCGCGGCGAGGAAGGCGTGGCCGATCTGCTGCGGCTGCTCGGGCCGCTGACGGTCGCGGAGGTCGCGGAGCGGTCGCAGGGCGAGAGCCCGGCTGAGAACGCTGACGCGGCTGAGAGCGAGGAGGCCGCGCCGCCTCCGCACGCCACCCTCGACACCGCCCGCGCCCACCTCGCCGCGCTGGTCGACGCCAAGCGCGCCCTCCTGGTCACCATCGCCGGCGAAGAGCGTTACGCCGCCATCGAGGACGCCAGCCGCCTCCGCGACGCGCTCGGCGTCCCGCTCCCGATCGGCGTGCCCGTCGCGTTCATCGAGCCGGTGGACGACCCGCTCGGCGACCTGGTCAGCCGCTACGCGCGCACGCACGGGCCGTTCGAGGTGGCGGAGGTGGCCTCCCGGTTCGGCCTCGGCCCCGCGATCGTGCACGACGCGCTGCGCCGGCTCTCCCGCGACGGCCGGGCGGTGGAGGGCGAGTTCCGCCCGCACGCCACCGGCTCCGAGTGGTGCGACGCCGAAGTGCTCCGCCGGCTACGGCGGATGTCGCTCGCCGCGCTCCGCCAGGAGGTCGAGCCGGTGGAGACCACGACGTTCGCGCGGTTCCTCGGCGACTGGCAGCACATCGGCTCCACCCTGCGCGGGGTGGACGCCGTCGCGTCGGTCATCGAGCAGCTCGCAGGGGCGCGCATCCCGGCCTCCGCGTGGGAGTCGCTCGTGCTGCCGAGCCGGGTCGCGGACTACAGCCCGGCCATGCTGGACGAGCTCACCGCCACCGGCGAGGTGATCTGGGCGGGCGACGGCTCGCTGCCGGGCAACGACGGCTGGATCAGCCTCAACCTGGCGGACTCCGCCCCGCTCACGCTGGCGCCCCCGACCGATCACGATCCCGACGAGCTGCAGCGCGGCGTGCTGGCGGCGCTCGCCCGCGGCGGTGGGTACTTCTTCCGGCAGCTCTCCGACACCCTCGGCGCCGAGCGCGGCGAGGCCATCGAGGACGCCGTCCTGGTGACCGCTCTGTGGGACCTGGTCTGGGCAGGCCTGGTCACGAACGACACGCTCGCACCGCTACGCACCCTCACCGGCGGAGGCGGCGGCGCGCACAAGCGGCCCCGGCAGCCCACCCGCTCCCGAATGTACCGCGGCAGAGTGGGCGCCCCGCGCACCTCCGCGATGGTCACCCGGATGGGACCGCCGACGGTCGCCGGCCGCTGGTCGCTGCTCCCGGAGCGCGACCTGGACTCCACGGTCCGCGCGCACGGCCAGGCCGAGACGCTGCTCGACCGCTACGGCGTCGTCACCCGCGGGTCTGTGATGAACGAGGGGACGCCGGGAGGCTTCGCGCTCGCCTACAAGGTGCTCAGCGGCTTCGAAGACAGCGGGCGCGCGCGCCGCGGCTACTTCGTGGAGACGCTCGGCGCCGCACAGTTCGCGAGCGGACCGACCGTCGACCGGCTGCGCACCTTCGTCCGCGACCACACCCAGCCGCGGCCGTTCGACGCGGTCGCGCTGGCGGCGACCGACCCCGCGAACGCGTACGGCGCGGCGCTGCCGTGGCCGGCCGTCCCGCCCACGGCCGCAGGGGTGGAGGGCGGTACCGGCCACCGGCCCGGGCGCAAGGCCGGGGCGCTGGTCGCCCTGGTGGACGGCGAGCTGACGATCTACGTGGAGCGCGGCGGCAAGAGCCTGCTCTGCTTCGTGGACCAGGAGGACGAAGCCGTGCGCCCCGCGCTGGCGGCGGCCTCCCGGGCGCTCGCCGGCCTGGTGACCTCGCGCCGCGTGGACAAGCTCGCCATCGAGACGGTCAACGGGGCGAACGTGCTCGGCAGCCCGCTCGGCGCGGCCCTCGCGGAGGCGGGATTCCTGCCGACCCCGCGCGGCCTCCGGCTGCGACGGTGACGGCGGATGCCCGAGGGTGACACCGTCTACCAGACCGCCGCGCGCCTGCGCCGAGCGCTGGAGGGGCGGCTGCTGACCGAGACCGACTTCCGGGTGCCGCAGTACGCGACCGTCGACCTCAGCGGCCGGCACGTGGACGAGGTGCTCAGCCGCGGCAAGCACCTACTGATCCGGGTCGGCGACCAGACTATCCACAGCCACCTCAAGATGGAGGGCTCGTGGGAGGTCTACCCGCCGGGCGGCCGCTGGCGGCATCCCGGCTTCCAGGCGCGCGTGGTGCTGCAGACCGCCGAGTCGCAGGCGGTCGGCTTCCAGCTCGGGATCCTGGAGGTGGTGCCACGGGCGCGCGAAGACGAGGTGGTCGGCCACCTCGGTCCCGACCTGCTCGGGCCGGACTGGGACGCCGAGGAGGCCGTCCGCCGGCTCGCCGCGCACCCGGACACCCCGATCGCCGTCGCCCTGGTCGACCAGCGGAACCTCGCCGGCATCGGCAACGTCTACGCCAACGAGCTGTGCTTCGTGCGCGGGATGCTGCCGACCCGCCCCGTGCGGGAGGCCGACCTGCCGGCCACGGTGGACCTCGCCCGTCGCATGCTGGTCGCCAACCGCGACCGCACGGTGCGGGTGACGACGGGCGACACCCGCCGCGGCCGCAACACCTGGGTGTATGGCCGCGACGGGCGGCCCTGCCGGCGCTGCGGGACGCTCATCCGCCGCTCGGAGCTCGGGCGCACCGAGCTGGAGGAGCGGGTGACCTACTTCTGCCCGGTCTGCCAGACCTGAGGCGTGCAAGGGCAGGTGGCCCTATGCTCGACGCATGTCAGACCGGCGTGCTCCCGACGACGCGCACCTGCCCGCCGACGCCACCGACGAGGAGCGCAGGGAGGCCGGCGACCGGCTCCGCGAGCGCATCTACGTGACCTTCACTGCGCTCGCGATCCTGATGGCGCTGAACGCCCACGGCGAGCAGCTCGACTCACCCACGGTGCTGTGGACGCTCGTCATCTCGGTCGTCGGCGTGCTGCTCGCGGGCCTCGCCTCCGACCTGGTGTCGCACATGATCGTGCACAACACCCTGCCGACCGCCCGCGAGTTCCGGCACCTGCTGGCCGTCGCGTCCCGGGCGCTGACCGTCCTCGTCATCCCGGTCCTCGTGCTCGCCGCGGCGATGCTCGGCTGGATGGATGCGCGGACGGCCGTCGCTCTCGCCATCACCGCCCTCATCGCGTCGCTGGCGGTGATCGCGCGGATCGCGGTGTCGCGCACCGGGCTCGCGTCGTGGAAGCAGCTCATCGTGCTCGTCGGCATCGTCGCGCTCGGTGTGCTCGTGGTGTTCCTCGAGCAGCTCGCGCACTGAGCCGGGGTGCCGCTGCCGCGGTGTCCCTGACGCGGACGCCGACGCCTGCACGGATGACGCGCGTGCAAGGATGACGTATGGCGACCGCGCGCACCCGACCCGATCCGCGCAAGCTGAGCGCTGCCGAAGCGGAGCTCTTCCACGCGTTCTACCTGATGCGGCGCGGTTTCGATCGCACCCTCGACGCCCAGCTCCAGCGGGACGACGGCATCTCCATCTCCGAGCTCGAAGTGCTCATGGCGCTCGTGCGCTCCCCCGGGCGGCGGCTGCGCGTGCGCGACCTGGTCGAGCTGACCGGCTGGGAGAAGAGCCGGGTCTCGCACCAGGTCACCCGCATGGAGGGCCGCGGCCTGGTGGAGCGCGAGGACTGCGCCGAGGACCGCCGCGCGAGCTGGATCCGGCTCAGCCGCGACGGGCGCCGCGTCGTCGTGCGGGCGCTCCCCAAACACACCGCGACGATCCGCCGCATCCTCTTCGACGCGCTCACGCCGGAACAGCAGGAGGAGCTGCTCGCGATCTCCACCCGGATGACCGGCGCGATGGCCTCCGGGGACGAGCCCGCCGCGGCGGATGAGTGAGGGTTCTCGCAGCCGCGGCGGCCTCGTTGCCGTGAGCATGCTGAGAAGTCCTCGCTGATCTGCTGGTCATTCCGCCGGAACACCGCGGAAAACCAGGCTGTTCGCAGCCCGTACCCCCTAGCGTCGTTGTGTGCGACGCCCGAACTATCCCACAGGTGACTCCGGCGCCGGCCGGGACGACCGACCCGAGCCGCCGACCGAGATCTTCGGACGCGTTCCCGCAGCCGACCCGCGCCGGCCGGTGCGGGCGACGCGGCCGGCGTCCGGCGTGCCCTCGGGGCGCGGAGCCGCGGGAGCGGGCGCCTCGGCGGGCGCTGCAGCGGCGGGCACCCCGGGTCCGCGCGGAGCCGGTGCGGGAGCCTCCGGGGCGCCCTTCGACCTCTTCGGACTGTCCGGCTCGCCCGACCCCAGCCGCGCGGACGGCGGCTTCGGTGACGGTGGTTTCGGCGACGGCGGCGACGGCTCTGGAGGCAACGGTTCCGGCGGCGGCAAGCGGCCGAAGAAGCACCGCCGTACCAAGCGCATCGTCGCCTGGACCGCGGCCGGTCTGGCCGTGCTCCTGGTCGTGCTCGGCGGCTACGCCGCGTACAGCTACTTCCGCTTCGTCGGCGGCGTGAACCACGTCGACGTCATCAGCAAGACCGGCACCCACGCGGACCAGAACATCCTGCTCGTCGGCGACGACCACCGCCCCGACAACGCCACGCAGGCGGAGCTGAACCAGCTCAGCACCACGCAGGACGGCGGCGGCACCAACACCGACACGATGATGATCCTGCACATCCCGGCCAACGGGCAGTCGGCGACCCTCGTCTCGCTCCCTCGCGACTCCTGGGTGGACGTGCCAGGCCACGGGATGAACAAACTCAACTCGGCGTTCTCGCTCGGTGGCGGCGGCAGCGACCCGACCAACGGCGCGAAACTGCTCATCCAGACCGTGCAGAACCTCACCGGGCTCACGATCGACCACTACGTGCGGGTCTCGCTGCTCGGCTTCTACACGATCGCGAAGGCCCTCGGGCCGGTGCAGGTGTGCCTCAACAACGCGGTGAACGACCCGTACTCCGGTGCGAACTTCCCCGCGGGCGTCTCGACGCTCAACGCCTCGCAGGCGCTGTCGTTCGTGCGTCAGCGGCACGGCCTCCCGCGCGGCGACCTCGACCGCGTGGTGCGACAGCAGTACTTCCTCTCGGTGGAAGCGCACAAGTTCCTGTCCGCGGGGACCCTGCTGAACCCGGGCAAGCTGACCAGCGCGCTCGACGCCATCAGCGGATCGCTGGAGACCGACCCCGGGCTGAACTTCCTCCAGCTCGCCGGACAGCTCCAGGGCCTCACCGGCGGCAAGCTCCAGTCGGCCACCATCCCGATCTCGGGCACCCCGACCATCACGGTCGACGGTTCGGATCTGTCGATCGTGCAGGTTGACACGGCCGCGATGCCGGCCTTCATCAAGAGCCTGACCGGCACGCCGTCCGCCTACGACAGCGCGAAGGCGGCCAAGCCGTCCGACACGAAAGTGACCGTGCTGAACGGCGGCAGCATGAACGGCGCGGCGGCCACGGGGACGCAGACGTTCAAGGCCGCGGGTTTCACGACCGGCACGCCCGGCGACGCGAGTTCGCAGCAGACCACGACCATCCAGTACCCGTCGGGGCAGGAGTCGCAGGCGAAGGCCGTCGCGGCTCTGCTCCCGGGCGCGGCGGTGCAGGAGACCAGCAGCGTGAAGGGCGTCACCGTCGTCCTCGGCGAGGACGGCCTGATGCCGACCGCCCCCGGCGCCGCGCCCGCCGCCCCCGCCGCCCCGGCCGCCCCTGCGCCTGCGCCGGCCCCCACGCACTCCGGCCCCACCACCAACTACTCCAGCACCGTCTGCATCAACTGACCCACACCGCCGAGTACGCAGATTCTCTGCGTACTCGGCGGTTTTGGGCTGACTTTTCGCGTACTCGACGGTTGGGCGGGTGCGGGAGGGGGAGACGGTCAGTCGAAGAGGCGGCGGAAGACGTTCGTGTCGGCGAGGTCGATGAGTTCGTCGCCGCGACCGGACATGATGGTGCGGATCGCGTAGAGGGTGAAGCCCTTCACCTGCTCGGCGGTGATCGCGGGCGGGATGCTGAGCTCCTGGCGCGCGGTGACGACATCCACGAGGGCCGGGCCGTCGTGCGCGAACGCGGTGCGCAGCGCGCTCTCCAGCTCGTCCGGCTTCTCGACCCGCTGGCCGTGGATGCCGATGGCATGCGCGACGCGGGAGAAGTCCGGGTTCTCCAGCCCCGTGCCGTAGTTGACGAAGCCCGCGGCCTTCATCTCCACCTCCACGAAGTTCAGGGAGGAGTTGTTGAAGACCACGATCTTGACCGGCAGCTTCCTCTGCACGAGCGTCAGCAGCTCGCCCATCAGCATCGCCAGGCCGCCGTCGCCCGCGAGCGCCACCACTTGCCGCCCCGGGAACGCCGCCTGGGCGCCGATCGACTGCGACAGGGCGTTCGCCATGCTGCCGTGGTTGAACGAGCCGATCAGCCGGCGCGAGCCGTTCATCCGCAGGTAGCGCGCCGCCCAGACCACCGGCGAGCCGACGTCCGGGATGAACACCGCGTCCTCGCTGGACAGCTCACTGATCAGCCGGGCGACGTACTGCGGGTGAATGGGCGTGCGATTGCGGTCGTTGACGGCCAGCTCGTCGAGGCTCTTGCGCGCCTTCAGATAGTGCGAGCGGGACGCGTCGAGGTGCTTGGTGTCGTTCCGGTCGGCGAGCAGCGGGAGGAGCGCCTCCACGGTGTCCTTGACGCTGCCGACCAGGCCGAGGTCGATCGGCGTGCGCCGGCCGAGGTTCTCGCCGCGGAGGTCGACCTGGATGATCTTCGCCTTCGACGGATAGAACTGCTGATACGGGAAGTCGGTGCCCAGCATGAGCAGCGCGTCGCAGGCCTCCATCGCCCGGTACCCGGAGGAGAAGCCGAGCAGGCCGGTCATGCCGACGTCGTACGGGTTGTCGTACTCGACGAACTCCTTGCCGCGCATGGCGTGCACGACCGGGGCCCGCAGCGCGCTCGCGATGTCGATGAGCTGCGGGTGCGCGCCCTCGACGCCGGCTCCGGCGAGGATGGTGACCTTCTTCGCGGCGTTCAGGATGTCGGCGGCGGCCTTCAGCTCGCCGTCGGCCGGCCGCGTGACGCGCGGCGAGTAGACGATCGGGGCGGACGGCGTGCGGCCGACGCTCTCCGCCAGGAGGATCTCGCCCGGGATGACCACGACCGCGACGCCGCGACGCTCGATGGCCGTGCGCATCGCGATCTCCAGCACGCGCGGCATCTGCTCGGGGAGGCTGACGAGCTCGGTGTAGACCGCGGCCTCCCGGAACAGGTCCTGCGGGTGGGTCTCCTGGAAGTAGGTGCTGCCGATCTCGGGCCCCGGGATCTGAGCGGCGATGGCAAGCACCGGCACGCGGCTGCGGTTGGCGTCGAAGAGGCCGTTGATGAGGTGGAGGTTGCCCGGGCCGCAGCTTCCGGCGCACACGGCCAGCTCGCCGGTGAGGGCAGCCTCCGCCCCCGCCGCGAACGCCGCGGCCTCCTCGTGCCGGACATGCTCCCAGGTCACGTCGCCGGCGCGGCGGAGGGCGTCGGTGAAGCCGTTGAGCGAGTCGCCGGGGATGCCGTACACGCGCTTCACGCCCGCCTCACGGATGATCTGGACGATGGTGTCTGCGACGGTGGTCATGCGGCGTCCTCCTCGGTCGGCGTGGCTGCGACGGGTGATCCGGCTAACAGGCTCACGCTACTCCGCGGGGGCCGCCGCGTCTGGTCCCGTTCCCTGTCGAACGGCGTCCCGACCGAATCCATGCATCACGCACAGAGGCGGTCGGCACTACTGTGTTCAGGTCATGGTCACGCAGAATCGCGCCATCGCCACCCGCGACGCCATCCTCCGGGGTGCGGCCGAAGTGTTCGGCGCGCGCGGCTACGGGCTGGCCTCCATCTCGGACATCGCGAAGACGTCCGGGCTCACGAAGGGCGCGCTGTACTTCCACTTCGCGTCGAAGGACGAGCTCGCACTCGCGGTCATCGCCGAGCAGCACCGCCGCACGATGGAGGCGTCCGCCGCGATCCTGGCGGAGGGCCGGCCGGCGCTGGAGTCGCTCGTGCTGCTCTGCCGGAGTCTCGGGCGGCAGCTCCAGGAGGACCCGGTGGTCCAGGCCGGCATCCGGCTGACCACCGACGTCGGGACGGCCGACCAGGCGATCGTGGAGCCGTACGAGGACTGGTTCCGGTCGATCGAGGACCTGATCCGGCGGGCGACCGAGGAGGGCGACGTCTCCGAGCGCGTCGACCCGGTGATGTTCGCGCACATGCTGTCGCCGGCGTTCACGGGGGTGCAACTCGTGTCGAGCACGCTGACGGGGCGCGCTGACCTGCTGCAGCGCATCCGGGAGCTGTGGATCGTGCTGCTGCCGGGGATCGTCGCGGAGGGGCGGCTCGACGCGCTGCGGACCCTGCCGGACCTCGTCGTGGAGTGATCCCGGCTCCTTCGCGGAACCGCCCGACCGACATCCCCCCAGTGGTCGCTCTGCGACGTGCACGTCGGTCGGGCGTATCGCCCCCGCACGCTCATAATACATGCATAACCGGTCGATCGGTTTGTTTCGACGCCCTCGCCGTTTCCGACGCCGCGTCGGCGTGTCGGATAGACTCGCCCGATGGGGGAGCCGCGTGAGCGGTTCGAGAACGCACCACCGGGGAGGCTGTCGATGTCGGCACGGACCAAGCAGAAGAAGCGCGCGACGATGCGCCTCGTCTACATCGACTTCTGGTCCGCCCTGAAGATGTCGTTCCTGATCAGCATCGTGCTCGCGGGCCTGACCGTCGTGCTCGCACTGCTCGGCTGGTCCGTGCTCGACAAGGTCGGGGTGGTCGGCTCGATGACGACGTTCCTGGAGAGCATCGCCGGCGCGCAGGGCGCCGCCCTGGTCGCCGGGCTGACCTTCGGCAACGTGATGATGTTCACGCTGGTGGTCTCGCTGCTGGAGGTCATCGTGGTGTCGGCGCTCGGCGCGATCTTCGCGGCGCTGTTCAACCTGGCGACCACCGTCGTCGGCGGGTGGAAGGTCACGTTCGGGAGCGACTGATGCTCTCGGCTGTTGCCCCCTCGGCTGCGGAAGTTTCGGCGGCGCTGCCGTCGCGCAGCCGCTGAAGGCCGCCCACGAGGAGGTCGACCCCGAAGGCGAAGGCCGCGGCGGACTCGCCCTGGTCGAGCGGGTCGGTCGCCTCCCCCGTCGCGACGACGCCGATGCTGTCGAACTGCATCCGCTGCTGCTCGTGGGAGACGTGCCCGAGCACGAAGTGCAGGAGCGCGGTGGCGGCCCGGTCGGCCGTCTCGGCGTCGAAGCCTCCCGACCGGACCGCCGCCTCCAGGCGCTGCTGCGCGGGGGCTGCGCCCAGGCCGAGCGCGGCGGTGCTCGCCACGACCTCCGCGCCGTCGCGGTAGGCGAGAAGGGCGTCGCGGAGGGCGGCCGACTCGGTGCGCACCCGGCCGGGCCAAGGCGCGTCTGCCGGCGTGACGGCGGCGCGACCGACGATGCGGTCGGCGAGCTCGGCCAGGAGGGTCTGCTTGTTCGGGAAGTGCCAGTAGAGCGCGCTGGGCTGCACATCGAGCGCGGCCGCGAGACGGCGCATGGTCAGATCGGGGAGGCCGTAGTCGTCGAGGATGCGCAGGGCCGTCTCGGCGACGTCGTCGCGGCTGTGTCTGCGTGCGCTTTCGTTTCCCGTCACGGTTTCACTATAGTGAACGCTGTTCAGGTGAACAGCGTTCAGGTGAAGGAACCCCCGATGACCGACTCCCCCCGCACGACCCCGGCCGCGCCGACGAGCGCGGAGAACCCAGCCGCCCGGCCCGCGGCCTCCCGCCCCGCGGCACCCCGCCCGGCCCGTCGCGGCATCGACGCGACCGACATCGCGCGCGTCGCCGTCATGGCGGCGATCGTCGCCGTCCTCGGCCTCCCCGGCGGCTTCACCGTGTTCGGCGCGGTGCCGATCACCGCCCAGACGCTCGGCGTCATGCTCGCGGGCGCGCTGCTCGGTCCGTGGCTCGGGGCGCTGTCGATGACCGTGCTGCTCGCCCTCGTCGCCGCGGGCCTCCCCCTCCTGGCGGGCGGGCGCGGCGGCATCGGCGTGTTCGTCGGGCCTTCGGCCGGCTACCTGTTCGGCTGGATCGCCGGCGCCGCGGTGATCGGCCTCATCGTCCACGCCGGCAACCGGAAGCCGGTCGTCTGGCGCACGCTCGTCGGCGTCGTGGTGGGCGGCATCGGTGTCGTCTACGCGTTCGGCATCCCCGTGCAGAGCCTGGTCACCCGCCTCCCCCTCGGCGAGACCGCGCTGACCAGCCTCGTGTTCGTGCCGGGTGACCTCGTCAAGGCGGTGCTCGCGACCGCGATCGTGGCGACGCTGGTCCGTGCGTACCCGCGGGGGTTCCGGCGCACCTGGGCTCCCGCTCCTCGCCGGGACACCGCTGCGGCCGCATGAGTCCGATCGTCCCGCTGCGCGACGACGACCCCGACCTCCTGGACCGGCTCCGGGAGGCGCGGGCGGCCGGCGACGTCCCGCTCGTGGTCGACGGCCGGCGTCCGGCCTCGCACCTGGCCGCGGCGGTGGAGGTTGCGACGCAGGCCGATCTAGGGGGCGCAGACGGGTCCGGCCCGATCGGGTGGGCGACGCTGACCTCCGGCAGCAGCGGTCCACCGCGGATCGTCCTGCGTACGCACGAGTCGTGGGCATCGTCGTTCGCGGCCGTGGCCGAGCTGCTGGGCGGTGGCCGGGCGGTTGCACTTCCGGCCCCGGCCTCCTCGTCGCTGACGCTGTTCTCGCTCGCGCACGCGCTCGACGGCGGCCCGCGGGCGGTGCGGGACGGCGCTGCGGCGGACTGCTTCCACGGCACCCCCGAGTCGCTGCGCCGGCTGCTGGAGTCGGGCGCCGCGTCCGGCATCCGCTCCGCGCTGGTCGGCGGCTCGCACCTCGACGCGACGCTGCGGGCGCGGGCCGAGTCCGAGGAGATGCGCGTGACCGCCTACTACGGCGCGGCGGAGCTGTCCTTCGTCGCCGTCGACCACGGCGACGGGCTGGTGCCGTTCCCGGGTGTCGAGCTGCGCGTGCGCGACGGCGAGCTGTGGGTGCGCTCGCCCTACGTCGCCCGCGGCTACGCCGGTGCGGCCGGCCCGCTGCGGCGCGACGGCGCCTGGGCGACCGTGGGCGACCGGGCCGAGCTCGTGCGCGCGGCGGACGGCGGCGAGCGCGTCCGCCTGCTCGGCCGGGCTGACGGCGCGATCCTGAGCGCCTCCGCCACCATCGTGCCGGACGAGGTGGAGGCCGCGCTGCGGTCGGTTCCCGGCGTCCGCGACGCCGTCGTCTTCGGGCTCCCCACCGGCCGCGTCGGCGCGCTCGTGGCCGCTTTCGTGGAGCCGGACGGCAGCCTCCCGCCACTGGCGTCGCTGCGCGCTGCCGCCGCCGAACGCCTCGCTCCGGCCCACCGTCCGCGCCGCTGGTACGCGGCCGAGCTGCCGCGGACCGCCGCGGGCAAGCCGGCGCGCGCGGAGGCGGTGCGGCGGGTGCTGGACGGGGAGGTGCGGCCGTATGAGAGCTGAGACTCCCGTCGTCATCGCCGCCCGCCGCACCCCGATCGGGACCCGCGGCCGCGCCCTCGCGCACCTGCGCGTGGAGGAGCTGGCCGCCCCCGTCCTCCGCGCCGCCCTGGACGACGCCGCCGCAGCGACGGGCGCGCCGGTCGCCGTCGCGGACGTCGTGCTCGGCAACTGCATGGGCCCCGGGGGCAATCCGGCGCGCGTGGCGGCGCTGGCCGCCGGGCTGGACCCCGCGATCCCGGGTGGCACCGTCGACCGGCAGTGCGGGAGCGGGCTCGCGGCGATCCTGGACGCGGCGGCCGCGATCCGGGGGGGCGACCGGAGGCCGCGGCTCGCCGGGGGTGCGGAGAGCGCCTCCACCGCCCCCGTCCGGTCGGTGGACGGGGTCGCTTACGACCGCGCGCCGTTCGCACCGGAGGGCTTCCCCGACCCGGACATGGTCCGCGCGGCGCAGGACCTGGCCGCGCACGACGGCATCCCCCGGTCGCGCCTCGACGCCCACGCCGCCCGCAGTCACGCGCGCGCCCGCGCCGCGCTGGCGGCCGGACGGTTCGAGGGCGAGTTGGTGCCGCTGGCGGGCCTCGGCCGGGACGACGCGATCGGCGGCGCCGAGCGGCTGCTCACCCGGCTGCCTGCCCTCTTCCCCGGAGGCGCGCTCACCGCGGGCACCTCCACCCGGATCGGCGACGGGGCCGCTGCCGTCGTCGTGGCTCCGGCAGGCGTCGCACCCGGGCTCGCCGTGCGTGCGGGTGCCGTCGTCGGCTGCGACCCCGCGCTGCCCGGGATCGGCGCTGCGCCCGCGATCCTCTCCGCGCTGTCGCGCACCGGCGTCGCCGAGCGCGAGGTGGCGGCATTCGAGCTGGTGGAGGCGTTCGCCTCCCAGAGCATCGCGGTCCTGGAGCGCCTCGGCGTCGCGGAGGACGACCCGCGGGTGTGCGCCGACGGCGGTGCGCTGGCGCTCGGGCACCCATGGGGCGCGAGCGGAGCGGTGGCCGTGGTGCGGCTGTTCAGCAGGCTCGTGCGCGGTGGCGCGCCGGCGGGGACGCTCGGCGTCGCGGCGGCCTCGGTCGGCGGCGGGCTGGGCGTTGCGGCGGTCTTCGAGGTGGTGCGATGAGCGCCCTCCACCTCGACGGCGTCGCCGTCCGCCTCGGCGAGGTCGACGCGCTCCGCGACGTCACCCTCGACCTCGACGGCCGCACGATCGCGGTGATCGGGGAGAACGGGTCGGGCAAGTCCACCTTCGCGCGCCTCCTCGGCGGCCTGGTGCCGGCCTCCGGCGGCGAACTGCGGGTCCTCGGGCTCGATCCCGACCGCCACGCCGCCGAGCTGCGACGGCGGATCGCGATCGTCTTCAGCAACCCGGACGCGCAGATCATCATGCCGACCGTCGCCGAGGACGTCGCCTTCTCGCTCCGGGCCGACCGGCTCGGGCGGGAGGCCACGGCCGCGCGGGTCGACGAGGCCCTCGACCGCTTCGGGCTCACCGACCTGGCCGACCGGCCCTCCCACGACCTCTCGGGCGGCCAGAAGCAGCTCCTCGCGCTGTGCGGCGCATTCGTGCGGCGGCCCGAGCTCGTCATCGCGGACGAGCCCACCGCCTACCTGGACGCCCGCAACGCCCGGCGCGTCTCCGACCACCTGCTGGAGGACGCCGGGCACCGGCTGGTCCTGGTCACCCACGACCTGGCGCTGGCCGCCCGCTGCGACACGGTGGTGCTCTTCGCGGGCGGCACCGCGGTCGCGGTCGGGGAGCCCGGCGACGTCGTGGCGGCGTACGAGCACCTGCTCGCCGAGGGGAGCCTCCCGTGCTGACGCTGTACCGCCCGGGCACGGGGCCGCTGCACCGGATGCCGGCCGGCCCCAAGCTGCTGCTCGTCCTCGCGGCGGTGCTCGCCGTGTCGCTGCTGCCCTCCACCTGGGTCGCCGCCGCGGTCGCCGCGGCACTGCCGGTGGCCGCGTACGCGCTCGCGGGCCTCGGCGACGGCATGCTCGGGATGCGCGAGCTCGCCCGTCAGGTGCTCGCCGTACGCTGGGTGGTCGTGATCACCCTCGCCGGTCAGCTGCTCTTCCTCGGTCCGGAGCCCGCGGTCGCGAACACCGCGCGCGTGGCCTCCGCCGTCGTGCTCGCGGCGCTACTCGTCCTCACAACACGGGTCTCCGACCTCCTGGACGCCGTCGAGCGCGGCCTGCGACCCCTCGGGGCGCTGCGGATCGACCCGGCGCGCGTGGCGCTGCTGCTGACCGTGACGCTCAGCACGGTGCCGGTGCTCGCCGGGCTGGCACGGGACGTCCGCGACGCCCAGCGTGCGCGCGGCGCCCGGGCGGGCCTCCGGGCGTTCGCGGTCCCGTTCCTGGTGCTGGCGTTCAAGCACGCGGACGAGCTGGGCGACGCGTTGACGGCCAGAGGGGTGCGATGAGCGGCGCCTGGGGTGCGATGAGCGGCGCCTGGGGTGCGATGAGCGGCGCCTGGGGTGCGATGAGCGGCGGCTGGGGTGCGATGAGCGGCGGCTGGGGTGCGATGAGCGGCGCCTGGGGTGCGATGAGCGGCGGCGCGGCCGGACCGCGCGTGCTCGGCCCCACTGTGGATGACCAGACCCGCTGCGTCCACTACCGGACCCCGCTCGACGTGATCGCGATCCGGTTCGCCTGCTGCGGCGAGTTCTACCCGTGCCACGCCTGCCACGCGGAGACGGCGGACCATCCGGCGCAGCAGTGGCCGGTCGACCGGCGCGGCGAGCGCGCGGTGCTGTGCGGTGTGTGCACGACGACGCTGGCCATCGCGGACTACCTCGAAGCCGACTCGTGCCCGGAGTGCGGGGCGGCGTTCAACCCGGGGTGCAAGCTGCACACGGAGCTGTACTTCCAGGTGTGATGCGCCCGGTGTGTGCGGGCAGCGGTCCGGCCTGGGCCATGATGGTGTGCATGCGGATCGACGAGATCGCCCACTTCCGGGCGCTGGCGGCGGAGGGCCATCTGGCGCTCGCGGCCGAGACGCTCGGGGTCTCGCAGTCGACCCTCTCGCGCTCCCTCGCCCGGCTGGAGGCGGAGGCCGGCGTCGAGCTGTTCGACCGCCGGCGCGGGCATCTGGAGCTCAACCAGTACGGCGAGATCCTGCTGGCCCACGCCTCACGGGCCGAGGCGGAGCTCGAGACAGCCCGCGCCCGCATCGACGCCCTCCGCGACCCCGCCGCCGGGATCGTCTCCCTCGCCTACGTCTCGTCGTTCGGGAGCTGGCTGCTGCCGCGCGTGGTCAGCGAGTACCGCGGTCTGTTCCCCGACATCCGCTTCGCCCTGCGCGGCGGGACCGCCGACACGGTGCTCGACGCGCTGCGCGAGGGCTCGGCCGACCTGGCGTTCCTCAGCCCCGACCCCCGGGACCCCGACATCGAGTGGGTGCCGCTGACCGCGGAGCGGCTCGTGCTCGGTGTGCCGGAGGGGCACCCGCTCGCCGCGCGCACCGAGGCGTCCTTCGCCGATCTGACGGAGGCCGAGCTGGTCGCGCTGCGCCCGGGGTCGGGCCTGCGGACGATCGCGGACGCCTACTTCGCCGCGCACGGCGAGGTGCTGTCGCCGGTGATCGAGGTGACCGAGCTGTCGACCCTGCGCGCGCTCGTGCGCGACGGAGTCGGCGTGGCGCTCATCCCGGACACGCCGGCGGAGCCCGGGATCGTGCCCGTGCCGCTCGCCGACGAGGCGCAGCGGGTGATCGGGATCGCGCGCAACCGCACCCGCTCGCAGCCGGCGGCGGCGGAACAGTTCGCGCGTTTCGTGCGCGAGGAGCTCACGGCGCTCTGAGCCGCCTCCCCGCCCACCGAGGAGTGTGCGCCGGGTGACGTGGCTACGCGCCGGCGCACTCCGTGCCGACCGCCGTCGACGCGGTCGAGAGGGCCTTGAGCTTGGTGGTGAACACGTTCGTGTCGAGAGTGGACGGGGCGGCCTCCACCTTCTTGATGTAGTCCGCGTAGTCCGAGAAGGCCGCGGCGGCGGCGGACGTCTTGGCCTTCACCTGCGCGTTGGTCACGCCCGCGTCCATGCTCGCGAACGACGACGACATCTCGTCGAGGATCGCCTTGGCCTTCGTCGGGTCGGACATCGCCGACGCCGCCTCGCCCTGCTTCGACGCGAGGTCCCGCATCGTCTTCATGACGACGGCGCATGCCTGAGCGTGGGTCTGGTCCGCGGCGGAGGTGGCGGCGGCCGACGCGGTCGGCGTGGCGGTCCGGTCCGGCCCGGTGGACGCGGAGCACCCGCTGAGCGCGGCGACGAGCGCGATCGAGGCAGTGGCGACGACAGTGATCTTCTTCATTGGTTTCCCCCCAAGTGACGCGGAATGTCCGCAAGCAGGAACGTACCGCACCCGGCGCGTGGCGCCGCACGACATGCTGTCGTGACGGCGGAGAACCTCAGTCGCCCTACGCGACGAGCGCGCCCAGCGCCCTCCACAGCCGATCGATATCGGCTGGGAGCTCGTCGAAGCGCCCGCGCTCCGCCGCGATCAGGTAGGCGCCGAAGGCGCCCTGCACCGCCACAACGGCGACGTCGCGCGGCGTGAGCTCCGGCGGGAGCGCGTCCTCCTGCGCCAGGTAGCCCGCGACGACGCCCACCCAGTGGTCGTAGGGGTCGGCGTCCGGCCCCGGCTGGAGGATGGTCCGCGAGAGCGCCATCGCCGCGCGCACCCGGACGTCCGACGCGAAGATGGCGCCGACCCTCCTGGTCAGCTCGGCGGCCGCCGCCACACCGCGGAGGCCGCGGGCGTCGACATCGGAGACGATCGCCGGCCACTTGTCGTACTTCTCGGCGACGAGGGCCTTCGCGAGGTCGAGCTTCGACCGGAAGTGGAAGTAGACCGCGCCTTTGGTCAGCCCGGTGCGCTCGACGATCCGCTCGAGCCGGGCACCGGCGTAGCCGTGCTGGTCGAATTCGGCGGCGGCGGCGTCGAGGATGGTGGCACGGCTGCGCTCGGCGCGCTCCTGACGTGGCATGGCGGGGGTCTCGATCCGTTCGATGCGGCGGTTCCCCCAGCGGCCAACTCTAACCCGGACCGGCCTCGAGAGGCGGCACGGCACTCGCTCGAGTCGAGACGCGCGTCGGCGAACCGTGCCGAGCGCTCAGCAGGAGTCCGCGAACAGCCGCCGCGGCCGCTCCGGGTCGGCGTCGTCGAACAGCACCGACGCGACCTCGCGCGGGGCGCCCAGCGGGTCCTTGCGTCCGGTGGCGACGAACGACCAGTCGGCGTCGCGCTCCGGGTCGTGCTCGATCCAGACCGAGAAGTTCCAGAAACCGCGCAGCGTCTCGCCGAGCAGGCCGGGGCCGTCGACGACGAGGACGCCCTCCGGCGACGCGGCGCGGAACGGCGTCACCACCTTCGCGCGGAAGTCGTCGGGAGTGACGTGCGCTGTCGCGTGAGTGCGCTCGACGTCCTCGCCGGCCGCGCGCAGGGCCGCGGCGAGCGCATCCGCCGCCGCGGGGAGGTCGGCGCCGGCGACACCGGTGACCGCGATGAATCGCGGGCCGCGCCGGTAGTGCTGGAGGAACTCGGCCGCCAGCCCGTCGAAGAAGGATGCGCGGTCGGTGGTGGTGCTGCCCATGACGCGAGTATCCCACCGGGGTGCGGAGGCTGCCAGGATGCCGGGACCTTACCGTTCACGCAGGTGCGCGGCCTACCCTGGAGGCGTTGCGGTCCTGGTGGGAGGAGAACGACGTGGAAGCGAGCCCTGGAGACGACCTGCAGCCGCCCGAGGCGGTGCCGGAGCTCCCCGACGAGCGCGCGATGGGCATGCTGAGCGTCTCGCTGCAGCGCGAGGCCGAGTTGGACGCCCGCGCCCGCGAGTGGATCCGCGACCTGGCCGCCGCGGAGCCGGGCAGCGAGGCCTTCCGCCGCAAGATCACCGGCTTCTCCCGGCTCGGCGACGCGGAGATGCGTGAGTCGAGCGAGGCCTCCCGGCAACTGTTGAGCCGCCCGGCGACGGCGCTTGCGGCGGCGCGCGGCAAGGCGGTGCGCACGGACCCGCAGTACGGCGTCCTCCGCACCCTCCAGGCGCTGCGGGCGACGGTGAGCGACTTCGACCCCCAGCACACCAGCAGGAGCTACCGGATGCTGGCGCGGATGCCCGGCGGCCGGCGCCTCCGCAAGTACGTGGAGCGGTTCGAGTCGGCGCAGAAGCAGCTCGACCAGATCGTGGTCTCGCTCGACCACGGCGAGGAGTGGCTGCGCCGCGACAACGAGGAGATCGAGAACGAGCGCACGGCGCTCTGGAAGACGACCGAGCGGCTCCACGAGTACGTCACCCTGGCCGCCGCACTCGACCGGGCGACGGTGGAGCGCGCCGACGACCTCCGCCTCACCGACCCGGTGCGGGCCGCGACGCTGGAGAAGGAGGCGCTCTTCCCGATCCGCCAGCGCCGCCAGGACCTCACCACCCAGATCGCGGTGTCCGTGCAGGCCTACCTGGCCCTCGACGTGATCAAGAAGAACAACGTCGAGCTGATCAAGGGCGTCGAACGGGCCAAGACCACCACGGTGTCCGCACTCCGGACCGCCGTCGTGGTCGCGCAGGCCCTGGAGAACCAGCGCCTCGTGATCGACCAGCTCGGCGCCCTCCACCAGAGCACGAACGCCCTGATCGGCCGGACCGGCGAGGTGCTGCGCGACCAGACCGAGCAGATCCAGAAGGAGCAGACCACCTCCGCCGTCGACGCGCAGGTGCTGCAGCGCGCGTTCGACGACGTGTTCGCGACGATGGACGGGATCGACGTGTACCGCGGGCAGGCGATCACGAGCATGTCGCAGACCGTGGACGCGCTGGAGCACCAGGTGGCCCGGTCGCGGAGTTACCTGAAGCGGGCGCGGCCGGACCGGGATCAGGCGGGCCCGGTCAACTGAAGATCGCCCACTCCGTGCGGTCGAGCCGGGTGTTCGCACCGCGCACCCGGAGGTACCAGTAGCGTTCGTCGCGGCGCAGGTAGTGGCCGAGGATCGTGGTGTAGCGCCACTCCCCGTCGACCAGCGTCCAGTGGATCAACGAGATGAACTGATCGTGCCGCAGGTACGGGACGGCCGCGAAGTCGTCCCGCGTGAAGGGCGACGACGGGTGCGCGTCCTCCGTGTTCGCGGTGCTCATACGGCAACGATGACGTGCGGGCGCATGAGCCGATAGGGACCAAAGTCATGTGGCGCGCAGCCACGCGAACCCGTAGGGGGCGAGCGTGCCCCCGTGCGTGCCAGTGGCCCAGCCATCGGCCAGGAGGGCGGCGTGCTCGCCCCCGGCATCGACCGTCGCCTCCCGGCCCGACAGGTTGTGCAGGGTCAGGAGTCCGTCGCGGCGCAAGGCCAGCACGGCGGGATCGCCGACGTCCACGGTCGTCCAGCCCGCGGCCGCCGCGTGCGCCTCGCGCCGCACCCGCGCGAGGTCGCGGGCGAGCGACAGCAGCGAGCCGGGGTCGTCCTCCTGCGCCCGGGCGTTGACCGTGCGGAAGCCGAACGGGCCGTCCACCTGGGTGCCCAGCGTGAGCGGCGACTCGGCGGCCGTCGTGAAGCCGCCCCACGTCGAGTCGTCCCACTGCATCGTCGTGCGCGCGGCGCCGCGCCCCTCCACCGAGAGGTCGTCGCCCGGGCCCAGCTCGTGCCCGGCCAGCAGCAACGGCACGCCGGGGAGCGCGTGCAGGAGGCTCAGCGACATCCGCACCCGCTCGGCGGGCTGGAGCATCGGCGCCCAGCCGCGCCGGATGCCGCGACCGTAGATAATCGCGTCCTCGCTGCCCGCGAACGCCGCGAACACCTCCTGGCGCTCGTCGTCGCTCAGCAGCGACAGGTCGGCCTCGTCGGCGTTGCGCATGAAGTTGAGCCGGGAGTCGGCCGGGATGTTCTGGTCGAGCCGGGCGAGCGCGTCCACGATCGGCTGCGCCAGCCCGCGCGCGAGAGCAAGGAAGGTCGCGTTGCTCAGGCTGAAGTCGATGACCGCGTCGAAGCGGTCGTTCTCGATCAGCGCCGCCATCGCCTCCGGCGGCTCGGAGGCCTCCGCGACGAGGGCCACGTCGGGCCGGACCTCACGCAGCCGCGCCCGCAGCCGGTCGAAGAACACGCCGTCGTCCACGTCGGTGTCCGGCCGGCCCTTGCCCTGGACGAGCAGGAGCGCGGCGTCGATGCGGAAGCCGTCGACGCCGACGCCGAGCCAGAAGGTCAGCAGCCGGACGATCTCCTCGAAGACGTCGGGATCGGTGGCGTTGATGTCCGGCTGGAACGAATAGAACTGGTGGTGGTAGTACCGCCCGGCGCGCTCGTCGAAAGCCCAGACGCTCTCCTCCTCGCCGGGGAACATCGGATGGTCCCCCGGCTCGGTCGAGTCGTCGTCGCTCCAGACGAAGAACTTCCCGTCCCGCCCGCCGGTGTCCTCCCGCGCCGCGAGGAACCAGGGGTGCCGGTCGGAGGTGTGGTGCGGCACCGCGTCGATCAGCACCCGAATCCCGAGGTCGTGCGCCCGGGCGAGGAACGCGCGGAGGTCGTCCAGGTCGCCGAACCGCGGGTCGACGGCCAGGTGGTCGTCCACGTCGTAGCCGTTGTCCCGCCGCAGGCTCGGGTAGAACGGCAGCAGCCAGATCCAGGTGACGCCGAGCGACGCGACATACTCGAGACGCGCCATCGCGCCCGGGAGGTCGCCGAACCCGTCGCCGTCGCTGTCGGCGAAGCGCGACAGGTCGAGGCCGTAGACGAGCGCGCCGGGGTCGGCGGCCCAGCCTGCGGGGTTGTCGGGGGTGCGTTCTCGGGTGGGAGGCATGATCCACTGATACCCCTGTTTCCTCCATCCAGGGGCGTTTAGGTGCCCTTCGGCGTCAGGAGGCCACCGGCTCCAGCCGCACGATGACGGCCTTGGAGACCGGCGTGTTGCTCCCCGTCGCCGCACTCTGCAGCGGCACCAGCACGTTCGCCTCCGGGTAGTACGCCGCCGCGCACCCCCGCGCGGTCGGGTACGACACCACCCGGTAGTTCGGGAGGACGCGGTCGACCCCGTCGGACCACTCGCTGTGGATGTCGACCCGCTGGCCGTCGGTCAGTCCCAGCTCGACCAGGTCGTCCGGGTTCACGAAGACCACGTTGCGGCCGTTCTTGATGCCGCGGTAGCGGTCGTTGAGGCTGTAGATCGTCGTGTTGAACTGGTCGTGCGAGCGCAGCGTCTGCAGGATGAGCCGGCCCTCCGGGCGTTCCAGCGGCTCCAGCTCGTTGACGGTGATCATCGCCTTGCCGGTGGCGGTGTCGAAGCGGCGCTCGTCGCGCGGGCCGTTCGGGAGGACGAAGCCGCCCTTGCGGCGGACGTCCGCGTTGAACGTCGCGAACCCGGGGACGACCCGGCTGATGTGGTCGCGGATGACGTCGTATTCGGCCTCGAAGCCGGCCCAGTCGATCCCGTGCCTGTCGCCCAGCGTCGCCTGCGCGAGGCGGCAGACGATCGCCACCTCGGACAGCAGCCCGGGCGCGACGGGCGGGATCTTGCCGTGGGTCGCGTGCACCGCGCACACGCTGTCCTCCACCGACAGGAACTGCGGGCCGCCGGCCTGGAGGTCCACCTCGGTGCGGCCGAGGGTCGGCAGGATCAGCGCCTCCTCGCCGGTGACCACGTGCGAGCGGTTCAGCTTGGTCGAGACCTGCACGGTCAGTCCGGCGCCGCGCATCGCGGCCTCCGCTGCCGCGGTGTCCGAGATCGCAGCGACGAAGTTGCCGCCCATCGCGAAGAACACGTCGATGTCGCCGCGCTGGAGGCCTTCGAGGGTCTGCAGGGCGTCGAAGCCGTGCGCGCGCGGCGGGTCGAAGCCGAACTCGGCCTGGAGGGCGTCGAGGAACGTCGACGGCATCTGCTCCCAGATGCCCATCGTCCGGTCGCCCTGCACGTTGCTGTGGCCGCGGATCGGGGACGCGCCGGCGCCGGGCTTGCCGATGTTGCCGCGCAGCAGCAGGAGGGTGATGAGCTCCTTGAGCGTCGCGACCGCGTTCTTCTGCTGGGTGAGGCCCATCGCCCAGGTGATGATGACCCGGTCGGAGCGGATGTAGAGGTCGGCGAGGAGGTCGATCTCCTCCAGGGTCAGCCCGGTCGCCTCCAGCACGGTGAAGTCGTCGAGGGTCGCGATGTTCTCGCGGAACGCCTCCAGCCCGAGGGTGTGCGCGACGAGGAACTCATGGTCGAGCACGGTCCCGGGCGCGGCGTCCTCGGCCTCCAGCACCCGCTGCGAGACGGCCTGCAGCAGCGCCATGTCGCCGCCGGACCGGATCTGCAGGAAGTGGTCGGCGATCTGCGTGCCCTTGCCGATGATGCCGCGCGGCTTCTGCGGGTTCTTGTAGCGGATCAGCCCGGCCTCCGGCAGCGGGTTGACGGCGACGATGGTGGCGCCGTTGCGCTTGGCCTCCTCCAGCGCGGTCAGCATGCGCGGGTGGTTGGTGCCGGGGTTCTGGCCCATCACGATGATGAGGTCGGCCTTGCCGAAGTCGTCGTAGGCGATCGTGGACTTGCCGATGCCGATGGTCTCGCTGAGCGCGGTGCCGGTCGACTCGTGGCACATGTTCGAGCAGTCCGGGAGGTTGTTGGTGCCGAACGCGCGGGCGAAGAGCTGGTACACGAACGCCGTCTCGTTCGCCGTGCGGCCGCTGGTGTAGAACGCGGCCCGGTCGGGCGAGGCCAGGCCGTTCAGGCGGTCGGCGATCAGCGCGAAGGCCTCGTCCCAGCCGATCGGCTCGTAGTGATCGGCGCCGGCCGGCTTGTGGACGGGCTCCACCAGGCGGCCCTGCATCCCGAGCCAGTACTCCGACTTGTCGAGCAGGCTGGTCAGCGAGTTCTCGGCCCAGAAGCTGGTCGGGACCGTGATCGGGGTGGCCTCCCAGGTGACCGCCTTCGCGCCGTTCTCGCAGAACTCCAGGATGTTGCGGTCGCCCGGGTCGGGCCACGCGCAGCTCATGCAGTCGAAGCCGTTCTTCTGGTTGATCGCCGTCATCAGCTTGGCGGTCCGGGCCGGGCCCATGTCACGGATGGCGGGCTCCATCGAGTGCAGGATGGCGGGGACGCCGACGGCCCACTTCTTGTTGTGGCCGACCTCCAGGTCGGGGTACTCGTTGCCGGGGTTGACGTCGGTGTCGTGCATTCAGGCCATCGCTTTCTGTTCCGCGTCCGCCGACGCTGCGGCTTCCGTCACCACGATCCGCTCGACGCCCGAGTAGACCACCATCGAGGAGCCGCGCAGGAACCCGACCACGGTGAGCCCGAGCTCCCGGCCGAGGTCGACCGCGAGCGACGACGGCGCCGAGACCGCCGCCAGGATCGGGATGCCGGCCATCGACGCCTTCTGGACCAGCTCGAAGCTCGCGCGGCCCGACACCATCAGCACGGTGCCGCTCAAGGGGAGGCGGTCCTCCTTGAGGGCCCAGCCGACGACCTTGTCGACCGCGTTGTGCCGGCCGACGTCCTCCCGCAGGACGAGCAGCGCTCCGGTGGCGGCGTCGAACAGGGCCGCCGCGTGGAGGCCGCCGGTCTTCTCGAACATCGCCTGCCCCTCGCGCAGCAGGTCGGGCAAGGTGGTCAGCAGCTCGTCGCTCACCGTCACCCGGTCGGTGTCGACCGGGTACGCGGAGCGGGTGCGCACGGCGTCGATGCTCGCCTTGCCGCACAGGCCGCAGGAGCTGGTCATGTAGAAGTTGCGGTCGAGGCTCACGTCCGGCCGCGGCACGCCAGGAGCCAGCGTCACGTCGAGGACGTTGTAGGTGTTCTCGCCGTCGACCGTGTCTGACGCGCAGAAACGAATGGCGCTGAGCTGGTCGCCGCGCGAGATCACGCCCTCGGAGACGAGGAAGCCGGCGGCGAGGTCGAAGTCGCTCCCGGGCGTGCGCATGGTGATCGACAGCGGCGTGCCCGCCACCCGGATCTCCAGCGGCTCCTCGACGGCGAGCACGTCCTCCCGCCGGCTGCGTGACTCGCCGACGACGATGCGCGTGATCTGTTTTCGCGATGTCGTGCGACTCATGGTCCAGGCTTATCACGGCGTAGCGTGAGATCGGAACGGAATGCCCGCAGTGGGTCATTCGAATACTGCGGGAAGAGGATCGCGAATGGGCATGGCGCGATGACCGGGGCCGGCACGGTGACCGGGAATGGCGGACGGCCGTCCTGGCACGAGGCGCGTGCCATCGCCGCGGCGGCGGGGACGGCGCTGCCGCCCGAGAGCGTGCCGCTGCACGCCGCGACCGGGCGGCGGCTGGCGGCCGACCTCGTGACGCCGATCGACCTCCCGCACTTCGCGTCCGCGGCGATGGACGGCTGGATGGTCGCCGGCGACGGGCCGTGGACCCTGGTGGAGGGCCCGCCGAGCCGCGGTGAGGCGAGCCCGATCGTCACCGGCGCGCTGGTGCCGGCCGACGCGTTCGCGGTGCTGCGCAGCGAGAGCGGGGAGGTCGCGGGAGGGATGCTGCGCTCGACCGTCGCGGGCGAGCCGCGGCCGGGCCACCACATCCGCCGCCCCGGCACGGAGGCGCTGCGCGGGGAGCGGCTGATCGCCGCGGGGTCGCTGCTCAACCCGGCGCACGTCGCGCTCGGGGCTGCGACGGGCGCCGACGAGGTGCTCGTGGCGGCGGTCCCTCCGGTGGCCCTGGTGTTCACGGGCGACGAGGTCGTGACCTCCGGGGTGCCCGGGCCGGGGCGGGTGCGTGACAGTTTCGCCGTGCAGCTCCCCGCCCTGATCGGGATGCTGGGCGGCCGGGTGACCGGCTCGGCGCGCGTGCCCGACCGGCTCGAGGACACCGTAGCCGCACTGCGCGACGCCGACGCGGCGCTGATCGTGACGACCGGCGGCACCGGGACCTCGTCAGCCGACCACCTCCGCGACGCCCTCCGCGCATCGGGCGCGCGGCTGCTGGTCGACGGGGTGGCGATGCGGCCGGGCGGCCCGACGCGGATCGCGGAGCTGCCGGACGGCCGGCTCGTCGCCGCGCTCCCGGGCAATCCGCTCGCGGCGATGGTCGCGGCGATCACGCTCGTGGAACCGCTGCTCGCCGGGCTCGCTGGGCGCCCTCCGGAGCCGCTGCGGACGGTGCGCGGCGCGGCCGTGGACGGGCGCGCCGGGTCGACGGTGCTCGTGCCCTACGCCGAGGTCGACGGGCGCGCGGAGGTCGCCGCCTGGCGCGGCGCGGCCATGATGCGCGGGCTCGCCGGAGCCACGGGGATCCTCGTGGTCCCGCCGCGGGGCGTGCGGGACGGCGAGGACGCGCAGACCGTCCGCCTGCCGTGGCCCACCATGAGCTGACACCTCCCGCAGAGGGGTCGCAACACGCCGTCATCGGGTGGGCGTAGCGGCATGTTGCGACCCCTCTCAGGAGACGGATCGTGTGAGCACGTCATCTGTTCCCCAAGCTGGGATACGGTGGCAGTCGCCGGAAGGAGAGCAGATGGACGAGCCGATCGGGACCGCCCGCACGGACAGCACCGAGCCCGACACCACCGAACTCGAAGCCGGGGGTATCGAAGCCGACGGTTTCGAAGCCGACGGTCTCGAAACCGGGGAGCCGGAATCCCCCGAGACGGGGATCACCTACGACGAACAGCTCTACCCGGCCCGGCCGCGCCGGCTGCGGCCCCGCGCGAACCTGCGCGGCGGCTCGATCCGCCGCACCGTCTCCGACCCGCGCGCCGCGAACGGGCTGAACCCCGCCTACGTGCAGTGGCTGGTGCGCCAGTCGATGCTGAAGGACGCCGACGTGCTCAGCCGTCAGCTCTCCGGGTCGCCCAGTATGTGGCGCAACCCGTACGCGCGGCCGGACGCCCGCCGCGCGGTGTCGACCTCCGACGTCTGGTTCACCGCGTACCCGATCTCGCTCATCACCCGCAGGGACCAGAGCTTCCTCGCCGCGCTGGCCGACCCCGAGCTGTGGAGCGTGTTCGAGCAGATCGGCATCAACGGCGTGCACACCGGCCCGGTGAAGCGCGCCGGCGGCCTCCGCGGCTGGCAGGAGACCCCGAGCGTCGACGGTCACTTCGACCGGATCGGCACCCAGATCGACCCGATCTTCGGCGACGAGGAGACCTTCCAGCGGATGACCGACGTCGCCGAGGAGCACGGCGGCGTCGTCATCGACGACATCGTGCCGGGCCACACCGGCAAGGGCGCCGACTTCCGCCTCGCCGAGATGGCCTACAAGGACTACCCCGGCATCTACCACATGGTCGAGATCCCGCCGGAGGAGTGGCACCTGCTTCCGGAGGTGCCCGAGCACCGCGACTCGGTGAACCTCGACCTCGCGACGGAGGCCGCCCTCGCCGAGCGCGGCTACATCATCGGGGAGCTGCAGCGCGTCATCTTCTACGCGCCCGGCGTCAAGGAGACCAACTGGAGCGTCACCGCGCCGGTCGTCGGCGTCGACGGCGTCACCCGCCGCTGGGTCTACCTGCACTACTTCAAGGAGGGCCAGCCGTCGGTCAACTGGCTCGACCCGACGTTCTCCGGGATGCGGCTGGTCATCGGCGACGCCCTCCACTCGCTCGGCGACCTCGGCACGAGCGCGCTGCGACTGGACGCCAACGGCTTCCTCGGCGTCGAGAAGAGCGCGGAGGGCCTGCCGGCCTGGTCGGAGGGCCACCCGCTCTCGCACGCGGCCAACCACGTCATCGCCGGCATGGTCCGCAAGGTCGGCGGCTTCACGTTCCAGGAGCTCAACCTGACGGTCGAGGACATCCGCGACACCGGCGCGGTCGGCGCGGACCTGTCCTACGACTTCATCAACCGGCCCGCCTACCACCACGCCCTCGCGACCGGTGACACCGAGTTCCTGCGGCTGACGCTGCGCACCTCCCTGGAGCTCGGGGTCGAGCCCGCGAGCCTGGTGCACGGCCTCCAGAACCACGACGAGCTGACCTACGAGCTGGTGCACTGGGCGACGCTCCACAAGAACGACCTGTACCCGTTCCGGTACGAGGAGGTGCCCGGCGGCGAGCTGGCCGAGCTGATCCGGTCGGAGCTGGTGGAGAAGCTCACCGCGCCGACCGCCGACTACAACCTGGTGTTCACCACGAACGGGATCGCCTGCACCACGGCCTCCCTCATCGCCGCGACGCAGGGGCACGCGACGCTCGACTCCATCACCGAGGCCGACATCCCGGCGATCCGCGACGCGCACCTGCTGCTCGCCGCGTTCAACGCCTGGCAGCCGGGTGTCTTCGCACTGTCGGGCTGGGACCTGCTCGGCGCGCTCACGCTCCCCCGCGAGCAGGTCGCCGACCTGATCGCCGACGGCGACACCCGCTGGATCGAGCGCGGCGCCCACGACCTGCTGGGCGTGGCGCCCGAGGAGGAGCGTTCGGCGTCCGGGATGCCGCGGGCGCGCTCGCTGTACGGCACGCTGCCGGAGCAGCTCGCCCGCCCCGACTCGTTCGCCAGCGGGCTGCGCGACCTGCTGCGCATCCGCTCCCGCTACGGGATCGCGACCGCGCGGCAGGTGGACGTGCCGGACGTCGCGCACCCGGGGATGCTGGTGCTGGTGCACGAGCTGGAGACGCTGGACGAGCAGGGCCTCCCGATCGTGCAGCTCTCGGTGCTGAACATGAGCGCCGAGGCGGTCGACGGCACCGTCCGCTCGGACGCGCTGCCGCTCGGCGCGACAGTCATCGACGCGGGCGACGACACCGAGCTCACGACGGTCGACAACCTCAGCAGCTTCCCGCTGAGCATCGGGCCGTACGGGGTGCGGTTCCTGGTGCTGCGACGGGCGGAGGCCTGACCCGCCTCGCGCGGTGTGCTTTAATCTGCGTATGCATGCAGATAAGCCGATATGCGGACGGCTCCCCGACAGCCAGTTCGTCGAGCTCGCGGTCGAGGTGTTCGGGATGCTCGCCGACGCCACCCGGGTACGGATCGTCCTCGCCCTTCGCGACGCCGGCGAGCTGTCGGTGAACCACCTCGCGGACATCCTCGACAAGCAGCCGGCGGCGGTCTCCCAGCACCTCGCGAAGCTGCGGCTCGCCCGGATCGTCTCGACCCGGCAGGACGGCCAGCGGGTGTTCTACCGGCTGGAGAACGAGCACGCGAGCCGGCTCGTCACCGACGCGATCTTCCAGGCGGAGCACTCCCTCGGCGGCACGCCGCGCCACCACCACACGGAGGCGTCCGCCACGGACGCGTCGACCGAGGAGGCGTCGGCATGAGCAGCGGGACGCAGGCGGGGCACGGGCACCCGCACGAGCACGAGCACGAGCACGAGCACCCGCACGAGCACGAGCACGAGCACGAGCACGACCACGGCCACTCGCACGAGCACGACCATGGGCACGACCACTCGCACGGGCATGACCACGACCACGAGCACCACCACCCGACCGGCTTCAAGGGCTTCCTTTACGGCCTCTTCGTCCCGCACTCGCACGACGCCGCCGACTCCATCGACGACGCGCTGGAGGCCAGCACCGAGGGCGTCCGCGCCCTGAAGATCAGCCTGTTCGTGCTGCTCGGCACCACGCTGCTGCAGGCGATCATCGTCGCGCTCAGCGGATCGGTCGCGCTGCTCGCCGACACCGTCCACAACTTCTCCGACGCGCTCACGGCCGTGCCGCTCTGGGTGGCGTTCGTGCTCGGCCGGCGCGTCGCCTCCCGCCGCTACACGTACGGCTACGGCCGCGCGGAGGACCTCGCCGGTCTGTTCATCATCGCCGTCGTCGCCCTGTCCGCGGTCGTGGCGGCCTGGCAGTCCATCGACCGGTTCTTCCACCCGCACCCGCTGCAGAACCTCGGCTGGGTCGTCGTCGCCGGCCTGATCGGCTTCGCCGGCAACGAGGCGGTCGCGATCTACCGCATCCGCGTCGGCCAGCGGATCGGGTCCGCGGCGCTCGTCGCCGACGGCGTTCACGCGCGCATCGACGGTTTCACCTCGCTCGCCGTGGTGATCGGCGCCGTCGGCGTCATGCTCGGCTTCCCGCTCGCCGACCCGATCGTCGGCCTCCTCATCTCCGCCGCCATCATCGTGCTGCTCTGGGGCACGGTCCGCAGCATCGGCCGCCGCCTCCTCGACGGCATCGAGCCGGAGCTCGTCGGCCGCCTGGAGCACGCGCTCGAAGACACGCCGGGCGTGACCGCGGTGCCGCGGGTGCAGCTCCGCTGGGTCGGCCACCGGCTGCACGGCAGCGCCCGGCTGACCGTCGACGCCGCGACGCTGGCCGACGCCCAGCGGATCACCGAGGCGGCCAGGGCCCACGCGATTGCGCACCTCCGCAACCTGGACGACCTGAGCCTCGAGCTCGTCCCCGCCGCAGAGCCCGCACGATGACGGACGCCCGGCTCGACACCGCGACCCGCCGCGGCCTGACCCGCTTCGGCATCGGACTGGAGGCCGTCACCCTCGGCTGGAACGTCGTCGGCGTGATCGTGCTCGCCGTCCTCGCCTACACGAGCGCGTCGGTCGCCCTGCTCGGCTTCGGCCTGGACAGCCTGATCGAGATCTTCGCCAGCATCGTGGTGATCTGGGAACTGACCGGCGTCGGCGAGCGCCGCCAGCGGTTGGCGCTGCGGCTGATCGGCGTCGCGTTCATCCTCCTGGCCGCCTACCTCCTCGTCCAGGCGGTCGTCGCGCTGCTCGCCGGCCACCGCGCCGCCCCCACGCCCGGAGGGGCGGCCTGGACGGCCGTGACCGCGCTCGTGATGTTCGCCCTCGCCTTCGGCAAGGCCCGCACCGGCCGGCGCCTCGGCAACCCCGTGCTCATCACGGAGGGCAGGGTGACCCTGGTGGACGGCATCCTCGCGACCGCCGTCCTGGTCGGCATCGTGCTCGACGGACTGTTCGGCTGGTGGTGGGCGGACCCGGTGGCCGGGCTGGTGATCGTCGCGTACGCGGTGCGCGAGGCGGTGGAGATCTTCCGGGGCGGGGAGGACGCGGAGTGAGCTGAGGGCCTTTCGACCCTCCTCCCCGACGGCGCGACGAGCGAGGCTCGACGGGTAAGCATCGGAGGAACCATGCCCCGTTGGACCCGCATCACCCTGACCGTCCTCACCGCCCTGGTCGGACTCACCGCGGTCGCCGGCGGCGCCGCACTGATCTTCGGAGCGGTCGCCTCGTCGACTCTCGGCGGGGCCGTCCCCGACCGTTCCTTCCTCGACGGGAGCCCGTTCACCTCCTACCTGGCTCCTGGCCTGGTGCTGGCGGTGGTCGTCGGCGGAACCCAGCTCCTGGCCGCCGTGCTCGTCGGGCGCGACTCCCGGTCCGGACCTGTCGCCGCGGCCGTCGCCGGTTTCGGGCTCCTGATCTGGATCTTCGTGCAGATGATGTTCATCCCGTTCAGCCTGCTCCAGCTCGCGTACTTCGCCGCCGGGCTCGCGGAGCTCGGGCTGGTGCTGCTCAGTCTGGGGCTCCTCCGCCGGGACCGGGCCGTGGCGCCGTGAAGTCCTGACCACGACCCTCCGGTTGCCCGGCGGGGCCGACACCTCGGGAAGGGGGCTGCGGGACGCCCTCAGGCCGTCGCTCGCGGGGAGCGGGTGGTGAACCGCGCGGCCCGCCGCGCCACCCGGTGCGGGTACGCGCGGCGGCGCACCGCCGGAGCCCGCGGGACGCTCAGCCGCGCGTAGTACCAGACCTTCGTCAGCTCCACCAGGATCAGGTACACCAGCACCAGCCCGACCAGCGCGAGGAAGAACAGCGCGGGCAGCGGCGTGAAGCCGAGCAGGCCCGCCAGCGGCGAGTAGGGCAGCCACGCTCCCACTGCCACCACCGCGAGCACCGAGACGGCGAGCGGGAGGGAGGCGCGGCTGCGCAGGAACGGCACCCGTCGCGTCCGGATGACGAACACGATCAGCGTCTGCGTCGCGATCGACTCGATGAACCAGCCGGAGCGGAACTCGGGCGCGGCCGCAGTGAACGCGAAGATCATCAGTCCGAACGTGGCGAAGTCGAACAGCGAGCTGATCGGGCCGAACAGCAGCATGAAGCGGCGGATCGCGCCGATGTCCCAGTGCGACGGCACCCGGAGCTGCTCCGCGTCCACGTTGTCGCTCGGGATGGCGAGTTGGCTGGAGTCGTAGAGGAGGTTGTTGAGCAGGATCTGGCCCGGCAGCATCGGCAGGAACGGCAGGATCACCGAAGCGATCGAGGCGCTGAACATGTTGCCGAAGTTGCTGGAGGTCCCCATCAGGACGTACTTGATCGTGTTCGCGAAGATCCGGCGGCCCTCCGTCACGCCGTCGGCGAGCACGTCGAGGTCCTTGTCCAACAGCAGCACGTCGGCGGCGTCCTTCGCCACGTCCACGGCCGAGTCCACCGAGATGCCGATGTCGGCGCTGTGCAGGGCCAGGGCGTCGTTGACGCCGTCGCCGAGGAAGCCGACCGCGCGTCCCTTCTCGCGCAGCGCGCGGATGATGCGCGCCTTCTGCTCGGGCGAGACGCGGGCGAAGATCGTGGCGGCGCGGGCGGACTCCGCGAGCTGCGCGTCGTCGAGGGCGTCGACCGCGTCGCCGGTCAACGTGCCCGCGGCGGGCATCCCGAGCTCGGCGCAGACGCGCTCCGCCACGGCCGCGCTGTCGCCGGTGGCGATCTTCACCCCGACGCCGAGGTCCGTGAGCCGTTGCAGGGACGCGCGAGCGTCCGGCTTCACACCGTCCACGAACGCCAGGAAGCCGCGCAGGGTCAGGCCGGTCTCGTCGCGGAGGGTCGGCTCGGTCAGGTCACCGGCCGCCCTCGTGGCAACGGCGATGACGCGCGAGCCCGCCGCGTAGAGCCGCGACAGCGTCTCGGCCGCCGCCGGGTCCACCTCCGCGCAGAGGGGGAGGACGGATTCCGGCGCGCCCTTCACCACGACGATCGGCTCGGAGCCGGTCGCGGCGACCAGGGCACCGGCCATGCGCCGCTCGTGGTCGAACGGGACGGCGTCCAGCCTCCGGTACGCCGAGACCGGCGCGGCTGCCGCCTCGGCGCTCTCCCAGAGAGCCGCGTCCAGCGCGTTCAGACCGACCGTCTGGGGTGCGGCCGGGTCGGTGTCGGTGGAGAGGAGGCCGAGCAGCAGAACCTCGTCGGCCTCCACATGGTCCAGAGGCACCGGGCGGTCGAAGACGATCCGGCCGGTGGTGAGCGTGCCCGTCTTGTCCGTGACCAGGAGGTCGAGGTCGCCCAGGTCCTCGATGCAGACCATCCGCTTCACCAGCACACGCCGTCGCGCGAGCGCGCGCGAGCCGGCGGCGAGGCTGGTGCTGACCACGGCGGGCAGCAACTGGGGGGTGATACCCACCGCGATGGCCAGCGAGAACAGCAGGGACTCGATGAGCGGCCGGCCGAGCAGCAGAGCCGCCACGAAGATCAGCGTCGTCAGGATGATCGCGACCAGCAGCAGGAAGGTGGAGAACTGGCCGAGGCCGCGTTGGAACTCAGTCTGCGGCTGCTGCGCGCCGAGGCCCACGGCGATCCGGCCGAACTCGGTCGTCCCGCCGGTCGCGACCACGACGCCGACACCGCCTCCGGCGTGGACGACCGTGCCCATGAGTGCGCAGCAGGAGAGGTCGCCGACACCGGCGCCCTCCGGCACCGGGTCGACCGACTTGGCCGCCGCGTGCGCCTCGCCCGTCACGATGCTCTCGTCGCACTCCAAGCCGTTCGCCTCGATGAGCCGCAGGTCGGCGGGGACGACGGTGCCCACGGAGAGCATCACGACGTCACCGGGGACGAGCTCCGTGACGTCGACGCTCCGGCGCGTGCCGCCGCGCAGCACGATCGAGGTGTGCCGCAGCCGGTCGTGGAGGGCGTCGGCCGCCTGCTCGGCGCGGAACTCGTTCACGAAGCCGAGCCCGACGCTGACGACGAGGATGACGGCGATGATGACGGCCTCCGTCCCCTGGCCGACGAACGCGGAGACGATGGCGGTGGCGAACAGCAGGATGAGGATCGGGCTGCGCACCTGACGGCCGAGGACGCGCCACGGGCGCGCGCGGTGCCCGCGGACCGCGTTCGGGCCGACGCGCGCGAGCCGTGCGGCGGCCTCGGCGTCGCTCAGCCCGGCCATCGAGGTCGCCTGGCCCGCAAGCGCGGTCGCCGCGTCCCGGGACGCGGCGACTCTGACCGGGCTCAGCGGAGCGGCAGCGACGACCGCGGCCCTGCCTGGCACCCCGCTCATTCGCCCTCGCGGTGCGCTCGCACGATCACGACGGGCACGCGCACGTTCAGCAGCACATCGTGGCCGACCGAGCCGAGCATGACGCGTTTGGCGCCGTGGCGGTCGCGGGTTCCCACGACCAGCATCCTGTGGCCGTCCGCCGCCTCGACCAGGCCTCGGGCGGGTGGCGCCTCGATCGCGTCGGCGCGGACGTCGACGTCGGGGCGGAGTTCCCTCGCGCGGCGCCCGGCCTCGTCGAGGACGCGCCGCCTCCGGTCGTCGAGGGTCACTTCGGGCACGAACCCCGCGAGCAGCGGGTTGGCGGTGTACCCGACGCAGACGATGCGCAGCGGGTCGCCGGCGGCCGCGGCCTCCCCCGCCGCGAACACGACCGCCGCCTCCGACGGCCGCTTGCCGTCCACCCCGACCACGACCCCGGTTCCGGAGCCGGTCCAGCCGTGCGGGACCACGGCCACGGAGCAGGCCGCGGTCGACGCCACGCGGAGGTGCAGCGAGCCGGCGAAGCCGTGGTCGCGCTCCGAGCGCGAGCGGGCGCCCAGCACAAGGAGGTCGGCGTCGCGGGAGGCCGACGTCAGCTCGGCGCCGACGTGGCCGTACAGGTACCGCGTCCCCACCTCAAGGCCGGGACGCCGCAGCGGCGCGGGCTCGGGACCGGTCAGCGCGGGCACCCGCGTGGAGGCCGCCTCGGCTATGCGGAGCGCGGCCTCCCGTTCCGTCGCCAGCAGGGACTTCGCCGCGAGGACGAGCAGGTCGCCCGGGCCGTCCGCGTCGTCGCCCCAGGAGTGCTCCAGCACGAAGACCAACTCCAACCGGGAGCCGTCGCGGACCGCCCGTCGCACCGCCCACTCCAGCGGGGCCCGGTGCTCGGCATGCCCGTCGACCCCCACCATGATCGTCTCGGTCATCGCATCCTCCCGCCCGATCGGAACGGGTCGAGTCTCGCAACCCGGGCTGCGTCCGCCCAGTGCCGAAAGTCCCACGTGACCTTCGGCCTTGCACGACGCACACGACCGGCGCGAAGGTGACGGGATGAACGACACCGCACCGGCCGCCCGCGCGGCCATCGTCTACGAGTCCATGTTCGGCAGCACCCGCCGGGTCGCCGAGGCCATCGCGGAGGGGTTGCAACCCTTCGCGTCGGTGATCGTCGTCAAAGTGAAGGACGCGCCGGAGGCCTTCCCGGACGTCGACCTCCTGCTCGTCGGCGCGCCCACGCACGTGCACTCCCTGAGCCGGGCGTCCACCCGGGTGGAGGCGGCGAAGTGGGGCGACGACCCCGAGCGCCGGCTCACCCTCGAGCCCGACGCCGAGGGCATCGGCGTGCGCGAATGGCTGGAGACGTGCGGCGACCTGCCTGAGCGGTTCGCCGCGTTCGACACGCGCGCCGACATGACGGAGCTCTTCAGCGGCTCGGCGGCCGTCGCGATCGACAAGCGGCTGTGCAGGCTCGGGTCCCATCGCCTAGTCGAGAAGCACAGCTTCCTCGTCGACAAGGACAGCGCGCTGGAGGCCGGGCAGCTCGACGACGCCCGCGAGTGGGGCCGGACGATCGGCGCGGCGCTGCGGACGACGGCCGCCGTCTGACGGCGCGGTCCGAGGGCTCGTTTCCGCTCACGACCCGTGGATCACGAGCACCGGGCAGTCCGCGTGCTCGACCACCGACCGCGACACCGAGCCCAGCAGCAGACCGGTGAACCCGCCGAGCCCGCGGCTGCCCACTATCAGCATCTCGGCGTCCTCCGCCTCCGCGATCAGTTGGCGCGCGGCCGACCCGGAGCGGATGACGGAGGAGTACCAGGACGGCACCGCGTCGCCGAAGACCTCGCGCGCCGCGTCGTCGGCGATGGTGTGCGCGTCCCGTTCCGGGTCCCAGCCGCCCATCACGTAGCCGGGCCACGACGGCGGATACTCCCACACCGTCACGCCGACCAGTCCGCACCCCAGCCGCTCGGCCATCCGGGCGCCCCGGCGCAGCGCGGACAGCGACTCCGCCGAGCCGTCGACGCCGACGACGATGCGGCCGCCGGGGTGGATGCGATCCCCCGACTCTTCGGGGAGAGGCGCGTCGCTCATGATGCTTCCTTCCGTGCGCAGGTCACCAGCGCTCGGGCTCCGGCTCGCGCCGGAACCGCCGGCCGGACATCGAATCGATGTCGATGTGGATGTAGCGGTACTTGAGGGTCGGGATCCAGGGCCGGAGCGGAGCCTTCTCGGCCTCGTCGATCTCCGCCTGGTGTTCGAGCTGCCGGGCACGGCCGTGGACGACGACGCTCCAGGCCTCGTCGTCGGTCCAGCCGTCGGTCTCGAACGCCACCGTGTCGTGCACGGTCAGCTCCAGCAGCTTGGTGCCGGGCGCGGTCCTGATCAGGATGCTCGACCCGTCGGAGTAGAAGTTGACCGGGTAGATGTCGGGCTCGCCGCCCACGGCCGTCGCCAGCCTCCCGACGGTCGCGCCCTTCAGCAGCTCCCGGCACCCGTCGCGGTCCAGCACCTGGACCGGGTCATCCGATGACATGGCTCTCTCCTTCCGCCTTCGGCTGCTCCGCCCGCGCTCCCGCGGTCGGGGCATGCACCACGATCGTCGGCGAGGACAGGTTGAGCAGCACGTCGTACGCGACAGCGCCGAGGCTGCCGAGCTGCGCGTGCGCCCGGCGCGAGTCCCCGATCACGAGGAGCTCCGCGCTGCGGGCCAGTTCGTTGAGGGCGGCACCGGCAGGCCGGCGCACCACTCGGCTGCGGATGACGATGCCGGGCTGCCGCGCCCGCGCCCGCGCGACGGCCGACGCGAGGTAGCCGCGCGCCTCGTCGTCGCGCCGGAGCTGCCAGTCGCGCCGCTCGTCGGGATCGTCCGGGTCGAAGGGGATGTGCGCCTCCGACGAGCGGACGGTCATCAGCTCGCAGTGGTGGTCGCAGGCCAGATCCGCCGCCAGGTCGACCGCCGCCTCCCCCGCCGGCGTGTCGTCGACGCCGACGATCACGCCGCGCCGCATCCGCGAGGCCGCCTCCGGGATGATCGCGACCGGCCCCGTGGCGAGGTTCGCGAGCTGGAGGCTGCGCGAGCCGAACGCGCGCCCGTAGTGGAAGCCGGTCTTGTGGGTGCCGACGACGATCATCGTCCCCTCGTCGCTGAACGAGGCGAGCTCCGCCATCGGGCTGCCGGTCCGGACCTCGCCGTGGATCGGCACGTCCGCACCGAGGGACCGCGCGTAGGCGACCTCCTCCGCCAGCCGCTTCTCCGCATCCTGGTCGACCTCGTCGATGAGGAGCGCCCCGACGGCGCCCCACTCGTCGTCGGCGACGTGGACGAGGGTCACTCGGACTCCGCGCTCCCGCGCACCCGCGACGGCCCAGCGGATGGCGGCACGGGCCGGCACGGATCCGTCGACGCCGACGATGTACCTGCGGATCTCCATGGGACACCTCCGAGTGCAGTCTGGTCATGCGGCCCGGTGACCCGAAGGGCCTTAGGTCCCGTGGGACCTTCGGCCCGCCCGGCACGCGCCCGCGGCGCTTGACTCGGCGCAGGGACGGAGGCGGGAGATGCCGGTCATGCGAGCGTGGCGCACCACGGGGACGAGCGGCGGCCTCGACGCGGTAGAGGTCATGGTGCCCGAGCCGGCGGCGGACGAGGTGCTGGTCGAGGTGGAGGTGTGCGGGATCTGCCGCACCGACCTCCACGTGATCGACCACGAGATCCCGGTCCACCGCCCGCGGGTGACGCCGGGGCACCAGGCGATCGGCACGGTGGTCGGCGTCGGCGACGAGGTGACGTCGCTGGAGCCGGGGGCCCGCGTCGGCGTGGCCTGGCTGCGGCGCACCTGCGGCGAGTGCGCCTTCTGCCGGCGGGGTGCGGAGAACCTCTGCCCGCGCTCGGAGTACACCGGCTGGGACGCCGACGGCGGTTTCGCCGAGTATCTGGTGGCCCCCGCCGCGTATGTCTACCTGATCGCGGCGGACGCCGACGCTCTGGAGACCGCACCGCTGCTGTGCGCCGGGATCATCGGCTACCGGGCGCTCCGGCGGGCGCAGCTCCCGCCGGGCGGGAACCTCGGCATCTACGGCTTCGGGTCGAGCGCGCACGTGACTGCGCAGCTCGCCATGGCGGGCGGCGCACGGGTGTTCGCGATGACCCGCGGCGTGCAGAACCGCGACCTGGCCCGTGAGCTCGGCGCCGCCTTCGTCGGCGAGGAGGACGAGGAGCCGCCCGAGCCGCTGGACTCCGCGATCGTGTTCGCTCCGGCGGGCGGTCTCGTCCCGGTTGCGCTGCGGGCCACCGCCAGCGGCGGGACCGTGGTGCTCGCGGGCATCGAGATGTCCGACCTGCCGCCGCTGTCGTACACCGAGTCGCTGTTCCGCGAGCGCGACCTCCGCACCGTCACCGCGAACACCCGGGAGGACGGGGCGCGCTTCCTTGCGCTCGCGCGCAACCTGCGGCTGCGGCCGACGGTGACGGCGGTGCCGTTCGGCGGGCTGGCGGGCGCGATCGACGATCTGCGACGCGGCAGGGTCAGCGGCTCGCTGGTGCTGCGCGTGGCCTCCTAGAAGGGTGAGGACGATGACCGAACGGACGGTGGTCTGCTGGAACGGCTCCGCGGCAGCGGAGGCGGCGCTCGCCTGGGCGCTCCGCCGCGCGCGCGTCGAGGGCTCGGCGATCGAGCTCGTCGACGTGGTCGACACGGGCCTCTACCTGGGTGACGACGCCGCACTCGACCGGGCGACCGAGCAGGAGCAGGATCGGCTCGACACCCGGGTGGAGGAGCTCGCGGCCTCCCGTCCGGGCCTCGTGTCCGGGGCGCACCTGCTGGTCGGGGACCCGCTCGACCTGCTGAGCGGCCAGGCCAGGGCCGACACGCTCGTCGTGGTCGGCACCCGGCACCGCGTCGGGCCGCGCGTGCGCTACGGCTGGTCGCTGGGAGCGCGGCTCGCCACGGCGGCCGCGGGCCCGGTGGCCGTGGTCCCCGTCGAGGAGCCGGAGGCCGCGGAGGCGCGGACGGGCGTCGTGGTGGGGGTGGACGGCTCGGAGGTGGGCCGACTCGCACTGCGGTTCGCTGCCCGCGAGGCCGAGGACCTGCGCCAGCCGCTGACGATCGTGCACTGCTGGGTGGCGCCGCTGTCCGAGCAGCCGCTGATCGTCCCCGACGACGAGTTCGTCACCTCGCAGCAGAGCGAACGGCAGGACCTGCTGGACGACCACGTGCGCTCGGTGAGCCAGGAGCATCCCGACGTCGCCGTGCACTCCGTCCTGCTCCGCCAGAACCCGATCTCGGGTCTCCGGGTGGAGTCCGAGCACGCTGTGATGCTCGTCGTCGGCAGCAGACGGCTGACCGGCTGGAAGCGCACCTGGCTGGGCTCGGTCTCCCACGGGCTGGTCCTCGACCTCGCCGCTCCCACCGTCGTGGTCGGCCAGGACACACAGGTGTACGCGACGCCGCCGGCCGCTACACTCGGCGCGTGAGGGCACCCGCCGCTCCCGGCCAGCGGCCCGTTGTGCGCCGCGCGCTGCCGAGCCGCCCGCTGCCGAGCTGCACGCTGCGGAGAGGAGGCCGCCATCCCGAGCGATGAGCCGATCACCTTCCCCGACGCGCCTCGGGCGGAACTCGACCGCGCCCTCGGCGAGCTGGTGGAGCAAGCGCGCAAGGTGCTGGACACCCAGGGCAGGCTGCGCGCGCTCGTGCGCGCCAACCGCGCGGTCGTGTCCCACTTGGAGCTGCCGGTGGTGCTGCGGACGATCATCGAGTCGGCCGTCGAGCTGGTCGGAGCGCGGTACGGCGCGCTCGGGGTGATCGCCGAGGGCGGCGGACTGGAGCAGTTCATCCACGTGGGGATGTCGGACGACGTGGTGACGCGGATCGGCCACCTGCCGGAGGGCCACGGACTCCTCGGCGCCCTCATCGACGACCCCCGCCCGATCCGGATCGACTCGATCGCCGACGACCCGCGGTCCTCCGGCTTCCCGGAGGGGCACCCGCCGATGACGGCGTTCCTCGGCGTCCCGATCGCCGTGCGCGACTCCGTGTACGGCAACCTCTACCTGACTGACCCGGTCGGCGGCGGGTTCACCGAGGACGACGAGCAGCTCGTCAAGGCGCTGGCCGCCAACGCCGGCTTCGCGATCGACAACGCCCGGCTGTACGCCGAGACCGTCGCCCGGCAGGCCTGGAGCGCCGCTGCCGGTGAGCTGACGGCCAGCATCCTGGGGAGCGAGTCGGCGCAGGCGCACGAGGAGCTCGCGGCCCGCGCGGCGGCGCTGGTCGGCGCCCGCGCCGTGTTCGTCATCGGCGTCGACCCGCACGGCGACGCGTTCCACGTGCTCGCAGCCGGCGGCGCTCCCGGCGACCTCGACGCGACGACGGCGGCGAACAGCCGGATCCGCAGCGCGATCGAAGGCGCGCAGCCCACCCGCCTCGACGAGCTGAGCGGCATCCGGCTCGCGGACGGCCGCGGATCGGGACCCGCGCTGGTCATCCCGTTCGACGGCAAGACCGGCGACCCCGAGGTGCTGATCGCCGTGCGCGCGACCGGCGACCCCGCCTTCTCGGCGTTCGAGCTGGAGCGCGCCGTGACCTTCGCCCGGCAGGGCGCCATCGCGATGGAGCTGGCCGCCGCCCGCGCCGACCGCGAGCGCGTGGTGCTCCTGGAGGATCGGGCGCGCATCGCCCGCGACCTGCACGACCACGTCATCCAGCAGCTCTTCGGCGCGGGGCTGGAACTGCAGAGCGTCCAGTCGGCGCTCGGCCCCGGCCGGCTGGCCGACCGGATCGACGGCACCGTGAAGTCGCTCGACGACGCCATCGCGCAGATCCGCACGGCGATCTTCTCCCTGTCGCGGCAGCAGGGACCGGCCGAGAGCCTCCGGCACCGGCTGCTCGACATCGTGCAGGAGGTCGGCGAGGCGCTCCCGCGGCCGGCAACGGTTTCCTTCTCCGGCCCCGTGGACCTGGTGGCCGACGCCGAGCTCGCCGACGACGTCGCGGCGTTCGTGCGGGAGGGCCTGACCAACGTGATCCGGCACGCGTCAGCCGCCACCGCGACGGTCGAGGTCGTGGCGACCGCGGACGAGATCACGGTCGACGTGGCGGACGACGGCCGCGGGATCGGGGAGACGAGCAGGCGCAGCGGGCTGGCCAACCTCTCCGAACGCGCGGAGCGCCGCGCCGGCGCACTCGAGGTCGAGTCGACCCCGCGGGGCACGCGACTGCGGCTCCGGCTGCCGGTGCCGGCGCCCGTCGAGGACGTCCGATGAGCGCGCCGCCGATCCGCGTCTTCCTCGCGGACGACCACGAGATCGTCCGCCGCGGCGTGGCCGCCCTGATCGACGGGCAAGAGGACATGGAGGTCGTCGGCGAGGCTGCGACGGCCGCGCAGGCGCGGGCCAGGATCCTCGCCGTCCGACCCGACGTCGCCGTGCTCGACGTGCGGCTCCCCGACGGCAGCGGCATCGACGTCTGCCGCGCGGTCAAGCAGGCGGAACCGGGCATCCACTGTCTGATGCTCACCGCGTACGACGACGAGGACGCCCTGCGCAGCGCGATCATCGCGGGCGCCGACGGCTACGTGGTCAAAGACATCCGCGCGAGCACGCTGCTGGACGACGTCCGCGCAGCGCACCGCGGCAAGCGGCTCATCGACCCGCGCGTCGCCGACCGCGTCTCGGCGACGCTGCGCGAGCCGGCCGACGACCCGCGGTTCGCCTCCCTCGGCCTCCGCGAGCGGCAGGTGCTGGCGCTCATCGCCGACGGGCGCACCAACCGTCAGATCGCGGAGCGGCTCGGCCTCGCCGAGAAGACGGTGAAGAACTACGTGAGCTCGCTGCTGGCGAAGCTCGGCCTGGAGCGGCGCACGCAGGCCGCGGTGCTCCATCTCGAGCACCGCGGCCGCGCGTGACCGGATCCGGGCGTCCGGCCAACCCCCTCTTCCGCTCCCCCGATCCTCAGTACCGTAGGCCCGCCCGCCGGCGCGGCGCTGGGCCGAAGGTCCCACGCGTCCCGGCGGGACCTTGGACTCATCCGCGCCGCCCCCGGCGCGCCGACGCTGGGAACATGAGCATCAGCAGCGCACCCGAATCGGCGACGTCGAGCACGCCGGCACGCACCTTCAGCGATCTCACGGTCCGCCGTGCGGTCGAGTCGGAGCTCGCCTGGACGCCGGACGTGACCGCGCCGGCCATCGGCGTCGCCGTCGACGGCGGCGTCGTCACGCTCACCGGGGAGGTGGACAGCCTCCACGAGCGCATCGCGGTGGTGGAGGCCGCCCAGCGGGTCGCCGGGGTCCGCACCGTCGCCGACGAGCTCCGGCTGCCCGAGCCCGGCGACGACCCGCACGGACGCACGCTCGCCGCCGCGGTCGACGGAATCCTCGCCTGGACGGCGGGGGTCCCGCGCACGGGCATCCACGCCGACGTGCAGGGCCACCGCGTGGTCCTGACCGGCGAGGTCGAGTGGGATTCCGAGCGCGTCGCCGCCAAGCGGGCCGTCGAACGCCTGCACGGCGTCCACGCGGTCGAGAGCCGCATCGAGCTCACCCGCAGACCGCAGGCCGACGATGTCGCCGAGGAGATCCGCAACGCGCTCGTGCGCAACGCGATCCTCGACGCCGGCCGCATCGCCGTCACCGTCGACGGTGACGAGATCACCCTGACCGGCGCCGTCGGCTCCTGGACCGAGCACCAGCAGGCGCTACGGACCGCCTGGTCGTCGCCGCACGTGCGGCAGGTGCACGACCGGCTGCGGGTGGAGCCGCGGGAGGTCTGAAGCGCGCCGGCACACCGCAAGCCGGGCGCGTCCTGCCGATCGAGCCCGGCCGTTACGGAATCACGACGCTCTTGCCCCGGGTGTGCGCCGTGGCGACGTACTCGTGAGCGCGAGCGATGTCGGCGAGGGGATACCTCCGGTCGATGACGGGGCGGAGCCCTCCGCTCTCGACCGCGGAAGCGATCCAGGCCAGGTCATCCGGAACGACCTTCACCGGCAGGAATGAGACGCGTCTCCGTGAGAGCGAAGACCCCAGGACCGTCGGGAGGCCGCCCGGTGCGATCGTGGCCATCCGACCGCCCGGTGCGAGGTACCGGCGGTACCGCCCGATATCGACGCCTGTGCAATCGAAGATCGCGTCGAACGCCGTGACCGCCCTCGGATCCGGAAGCGCCTCGTACGAGTAGGCCTGCGCCACTCCGAGTGCTCGGCAGAGCTCGCGATTGTCGCTGCCGGAGACCGAGGACACCTCGGCCCCGAGCAGCTGAGCGATCTGGACGGCCGACGAGCCCACCCCTCCGCTCGCCCCGACGACGAGGACACGCTCGTCGGTCCTGACTGTGAGCCGGTTGCGGAGTGCTTGGAGCGCCGTCATGCCGACCAGCGGCAGCGCGGCCGCCGCCGGCAGGTCGTCCACCCGGGGCGCACGGCTCACCGAACCCTCGTCGATGGTCGCGTACTGAGCAGCGGTGCCCGTCGTCCCCATCGTCGCCATGCCGACGTATCCCCAGACCACGTCACCGACTTCGTGGCGCGAACAGTCGCCGCCGCGCGCGACCACCTCGCCGACGACATCCACGCCGGTGCCCTTCGGAAACCGCGGCCCGTTGGTCAGCCTGGTCCCACCGCTGCGCGCGATGGCGTCGGCGCGGTTGACACTGCACGCGATCACCCGGAGAAGCAACTCCTTCGGCCGAGGCTCCGGCACGGGGACTTCGTTGACCTGAAGGACCTCGGGTGGCCCGTAGCGGAAGTACTGGGCGCCGAGCATCGTCTGTGGTCGGTTCATGTCATCCCCGGCCTTTCGTTTGAGATAACACATCTTACCTTTAATCGGCCGGGACCTTGTGCCCTATGGCTGGCGGCCCGATCGCCCGATCCTGATGCGGTGGCGCACGATGCGCTGCCGAGGGGGATCTCCGACATGAACATTCGAACCACGCACTTTCTCCGGCTCGCCGCTGCGGCGGCGCTGGCCGGCTTCCTCGCCGTCACGCTGAGCGCTTCGGCGGCCGCACCGCCGGCGCAGACCCCGGGCGGCGCCGGGCCGCACTTCTACAGCGGCGTCGCCGTCGACGTGTCCGGGCCGGTCAACGGCGACGTGTACGCCGCCGGGCAGAGCGTCACCGTGAGCGGCGACGTCACCGGGGACGTGATCGCCGCGGCGCAGACCATCACGATCAGCGGCCGCGTCGACGGCAACGTCCGGCTCGCCGGGCAGGACGTCACGATCACCGGCCACGTCGCGCGCAGCGGCACGATCTTCGCGTCCGACCTCCTGGTCGACGCCCGCGGGTCCGTGCAGAACGACGTCGTCGCGACCGCGTCGACGATCCGCGTCGCGGGCGACGTGGGCAGGGATCTGCTGGTCAGCGTCACCGACCTCCGGATCGACGGGACCGTCGGGGGCGACGTGACCTACGCCAGCACGACGACGGCGCACATCGCGGACGGCGCGGTCGCCGGGACCGTGCAGCACGTCCAGACGCAGCAGGCCTCCGCGCCGCAGATCTCGCCGTGGGCCGCGGTGCTGGGCTGGTTCGTGGGGCTGATGTACGCGCTGGTCGCGCTCAGCCTCCTCACCGTCGCCGCCGGGCTGCTCGTCCCCCGCATGCTCGTCCGCGTCACCGACCGGCTGCTGCCGTCGCCGTGGCGCGCGCTGCTGGTGGGCTTCGTCGCCGCGATCGTCGTGCCCATCGGGCTGCTGTTCCTGCTCGTGACGATCGTGGGCGCACCGCTCGCGCTCGCCGGCCTGCTGATCTTGATCGTGCTGACGCTGGCGACGTTCCTGGTCGGCGCGCACTACCTCGGGAGGGTGGTGCTCCGCAGCTCCCCGCATCCGGTCCTGCAGTCGTTCGTGGGCGGACTGATCCTGATCGTGGGGCTGCAGATCCCGGTGCTCAACATCCTGGTGTGGCTGGCGATGGTCTTCTTCGGGCTCGGCGCCGAACTGCTGGAGCTGTACCGGCAGCGGCCCTGGCGGGTCGGCGGCCCCAGGAGCCCGGCGGCGCCGCCCGAGACGACGGCCCCGCAGGATGCTCAGCCGCTCCTGGCGGGCGAGCCGCCCCGGCAGTAGCGAGCGCGGGAACTGCAGAAGAGAAGAGAGAGATCATGAACAATCGACAGCGGAGAGCCCTGCGGCTCTCGGCGACGGCGATCGGCGTACTCGCGGTCGCGACCTGCGCGATCACGGCCTTCGGCGCCGCTCCCGCTGGGGCCGCTCCGGCGACCGCCCGCAGTGCTGCGGTCACGGCGACCGGCCGCCCGCCCTTCGACCTCGGGACCCTCCCGGGTGGGACCATGAGCGAGGCTCGCGACATCAACGCCTTCGACGTGAGCGTCGGCGTCTCGACCGCGAACCAGCAGCCGCAGTTCTTCCGGGCGGCGCGCTGGAGTCCGTCCGGCCGCGTGACCGATCTGGGAACCTTGCCGGGCGGTAACGCCAGCACCGCCCGATCCATCGACGCCGTCGGATTCGTCGCGGGCGACTCGAACGCTGGTACCACGACGGGGACGACGCCGTCGCGTGCCGTGTTCTGGGACCCGTTCGGCAGGATCCACCGGCTCCCCGTACCCGCAGGCACAACCTCCAGCAGCGCAACGCAGGTCAGCGAGACCGCGCTGTTCATCGGGCGCGCCGACTCCGCCACCCGTACGGTCGGCCTCCGCTGGAACGCGCTGGGCGGCGCGACCAGGCTGGCCGACCTCCCGGGAACGGCGGGCAGCGTTCCCGTCGCACTGAACGACGTCGGCGTCGTCGTCGGCAGCTCGGTCGTCGGGTCGTCCAAAACGACAGGAGTGGCGCTGCGCTGGGATATCTTCGGCCGGGCCCTCCGCCTCGACGCGATCCCGGGAAGCGTCAGCAGCGTGGCCGACGCGATCAACCGGCCCGGGGTCGCGGTCGGCACTGCCACGATCGGCGGCGGCCTGACGCGCGCCGTCCGGTGGGACGCCCACGGGCACGTGCGGAGCCTCGGGACGCTGCCCGGGGGCGACCGGAGCTCGGCGGTCGGCGTCAATGACGCCGGGACGATCATCGGTGCCTCGAACGTCGTCGCCGGCGGTCCGCTCCACGCGGTGATGTGGGACCGGTTCGGCGGCATCCACGCGCTGGGCGCACTCGGAGCGGGGACGACGGTCGTCGACATCAACGACCGCGGTTACATGGCCGGGTACGTTCAACCCGCCGACGCCGTGCTCCCCGTGGCCGCGCGGTGGTCGCCCACCGGCGCGCTCACTCGGCTCGGCGTCTTCCTCGGAGGCGATGAGGACGGGATCGGCACCGCGATCGCGCCGGACAACACCGTCACCGGTTTCGCCTCCAACCCGAACGAGGACAACCACGCCGTCCTCTGGAAGCCTGCAGCCTGCAACGGCTGAGGTCATCGACCGCCGGGCGCGCGTCGCCCGGCGGTCTCACGTCACCACTCGTCCGTCACCACTCGTCCGTCACCACTCGTCGCCGTCGTCCGGCCCGTGGGGCACGACGAAGGAGAACTCCTTCGGCGTGACCAGCACCGGGCACGGCAGGTTCAGCAGCACGTCGTGGCTCACCGAGCCGAGGAGGGAGGACGCGAACCGGCCGCGGCCGCGCGTCCCGACCACGATGGCGACGGCTCCCACGCCGCGCTCGATGAGCGCCTCCGCCGGATTCGCGCGCACCACGACGTCGGCGATCGACGCCGCCCGGGCGATCGGGACGTCGGCGACCGCCGCCGGGATCACCGCCTGCTCGCGCTTCAGAAAGGCGGGGTCGGCGTGCTCGCCGGAGTCGAGGGCGGCGTGCAGGGCCTCCGGAACGTCCCAGGCGTGCACCGCCTCGACCTGCGCCCCCGACCAGCTCGCCTCGGTCACGGCGAGCGCCAGCGCGGAGCGCGCGAAGGCGGAGCGGTCGACGCCGACCACCACCACGTTCCGTTCGGGACGCGGTGACGCGGGGATCACGGCGACGACGCAGTCGGCCTTCGCCGCGAGCTTCAGCGGGAGGGTGCCGATCCGCGCCCCGGCCTGCAGCGGACCCTTGTCGGTCCCCACCACGAGGAGGGCGGCGCCTGCGGCCTCCCTGAGCAGCGCGCTCGCCGGCGGCCCCTCCACCCAGCGGACCTCGATGTTGATGCGCGGGGCGAGGGCGCGGACATGGTTCCGCGCTTGCTGGAGCCCGAGCTCTACGGTGGTCTCCAGGTCGAACCGCGGACCGAAGACCGCGCCGCCCACGCGCGTGTCGATCGCGTGCACCACCTCCAGCGCGCCCCCGCGCTCGGCGACCCGGTCGGTCGCCCAGTCGAGCGCCCGCCACGCCGAGGGCGACGCGTCGAAGCCCACCACCGTGCGCCCGTCCATCGCCATCGTCACCACTCCCCTCGAGTGTGCCTGAGGTCGAGCCTGCCGCGCCCGCGCGCCGCCGGCCAGGACCTTCGACCCTTGCCGTTCCGCGGTCGCCCGCGGTCTGATGACCCCATGAGAAACCACTACGAAGCATCCCGGATGGGGATGCACGATGTGCCGCCCGCGGGCCGCGTCCTCGTCGTCGCGGTCATCGCCTGGGGCCTCGCCTGGAAGGGCGCCTCGCTCTGGCGCGCCGCCCGGAACGGCAGCAAGCCGTGGTTCGTGACGCTGCTGCTCACCAACACGCTCGGTGTCCTGGACGCGGTCTACCTGTTCGGCGTCGACCGCCGGCACGGCCCGGAGGAGCTCGAGGAGGTCGCGATCCTGGAGGTCACCGGCGAGCCCGAGCAGGAGGGTCACACACAGGAGACCTGAGCGTCGGCACGACGCCGCAGCCGCGGGACCTTCGGCCCGCCCGGCGCTCCACACGAGGATCACGCTGGTCTCGACCGAAGGAGGCACCGTGGACATCGTCGCAAGCGCGCCGGGCATCTACCTCGGCTGGGGGTCGTTCACCATCCAGCTCGGAAATCTCATCGTCATCGTGGTCATGCTCGTGCTGTTCGCGCTGGCGCTGCTGCTGCCGTTCCCGAAGGCGAGGCGGCGGCGATGAGCACGCAGGAGCGACCGCCCGCCCAGGCTGCCGGGCCGGCCGCCGAGCCACCGACCAGCGGCCAGGACGAGGAGATCTACACCTGGACCGGCCGCATCCGCCGCTGGCTCCTGAAGCGGCTCCCTCCGCAGAAGCTGCTGCCGCAGGATCAGCCGAGCTACGTCTCCTCCTGGATCTACGTGTTCGGGATGGCGTCCCTCGCCGCCCTCGCCGTGGTGATCCTCTCCGGCCTCGTGCTCAGCCTCAACGGGCCCGCCTGGTACCACGTCTCCCGCCTCGGCCACTTCACGAACAGCGTCCACCTGTGGAGCGTCGAGCTGTTCTTCCTGCTGATGGTCGTGCACCTGTGGGGCAAGTACTGGATGGCCGCGTGGCGCGGCGGCCGGGTGCTCACCTGGATCACGGGCGTGATCGCCTTCGCCGTGTCGATCGCGGCGGCGTTCACCGGCTACCTGCTGCAGACGAACTTCGACTCGCAGTGGATCGCCTTCGAGGGCAAGGACGCCCTCAACGCCGTCGGGATCGGCGCCTGGTTCGACGTCGCCGACCTCGGTCAGATGCTCACCTGGCACATCGTGCTGCTGCCGATCGGCGTGGGGGCGATCGTGGTGCTGCACGTCCTCCTGGTGCGGGTGCACGGCGTCGTGCCGCCGATCGACGCGACCGAGACGGACGACCAGGTCGTGCACCCCTACAACGAATCGGTCGGCAACGAATCGGCCGGCAACGAATCGGCCGGCAACGAATCGGCCGTCAACGAATCGGCCGGCAACGAATCGGAGGGGCCGCGATGAAGCGCACACCGAGCATGACCTGGCGACGCCACGACGACGTCGCCGGCCGGCCCTGGCACGGGCGCGTCCGCGACTACGACCTCGTCAAGGAGGTCACCATCGGCTTCGTCGTCGTCGGAGCCGTGACTCTCGTGCTCGCCGCGGTGTTCGGGTCCCCGGACGAACCGGGTGTCACCTTCGCCTCCTGGTCGGCGGCCGACCCCGTCGACTTCGCGTCGACCGCCACGGCCGAGCTCGGCGGGACGAGCGACACCGCCCAGTACGGGCCGCCCTACAACGACACGCAGGGCGCGACGCAGACCCTCGGGCCGCTCGACCTGCAGAGCCTGTCGGGCGTGCGCCTCCCGATCGACACGGCGAAGGCCTTCGTGATCGGGCCGCTGCGCACGCTGCCGTCCGTGCCCTCGGCGGTGGCGCGCTGGACGAGCGCCACGCCCGCGCAGCAGGCCAAGTGGACGGCCGCCTACGAGAAGGCGCTGGCCGCCGACAAGGGCACCACGCTGCCGAAGCCCTCCTCCGACTACGGCCCGGTGCCCGCGATCATCTCATCGCTCAGCGGGATGGCGCGCAGCGGCGCGCTCGACGGCGCGCTGACGAGCCAGGGCGGCTTCTACCCGCTGAACCACACGCGGGCGATCCTGTTCCTCGGCGACGGCCAGTACTTCCAGAACCTCGCGGCGGCGCAGCACCTCACCGGGGACCAGTGGGGGATGATGAACGAGACCGGCAACACCCCGGGCCAGGCCTGGCTGTGGCTGTTCTCGCTCTTCTACCAGGTCCCGCCGTTCGCGTCGCTCGCCAACGCCGATCTGGTCATCGTGGGGATCATGGGCGTTCTGACGCTGCTGCTCGCCCTGCTGCCGTTCATCCCGGGGCTGCGCACGATCCCGCGCTGGATCCCGCTGCAACGGGTCATCTGGCGGGACTACTACCGGGCGACCCGCGTGAGCGCGAGCACCGGGCAGAGCGCCAGGGCGTCGTCCGCGGCGTCGAGCTCGTCCGCCCGTAGCGGCACATCGGACCGGAAGCCCTCTTCACCGCGCAGCGAGACCGGGTAGCCCCAGTCGTCCCGCGTGAGGGCACGGTCGAGGATCTCGGTGCAGAGACCTCGGCCGTCGCACTTCGTCCAGTCGATGTGGAGGGCGTGGGAGGTCATCGTGCCCTCCGGACGCACCGGCCGTGGGCGTGCGAGCGCACGTCGTGGTCGAAGACCGTGAGCGCGCTGCGCACGAGGCGCGCCGTTCCGTCGGGGTGGTGGCACGAGCCGCGGCCGACGACCAGGCCGGCGAGCCGGGCGAGGTCGGCCGCGTTCTCGGCGACGGCCTGGCCGGAGGCGACGGCCGCGAACCGGTCGGCCATCGTCGGCAGGCCGAACATGCACGGACCGCACTGGCCGGCCGACTGCCCGGCGAGGTACTTCACGATCCCGGCGGTGACGTCGAGCGCGCAGCGGTGATCGCCGAGCACGTGGATGATTCCCGCGCCCGGCGACGCGTCGAACGGCGCGAGGTCGAGGGCGGTCAGCGGGAGGTCGAACGCGTGCGCCGGCACCCAGGCCCCGTGATAGCCGCCGACCAGCGCCGCGGAAACCGTCCCGAAGTCGAGCCCCAGCGCCGCTAGGGTCTCGCGCACCGTGGCGTCGGTGCGGATCTCGTAGACGCCCTGCTTCGGCACGTCGCCGGTGACCGTCACGAGCCGGGTGCCGGGGTCGACCGGATCGCCCACCGAACGGAACCAGCGTGCGCCGTGGCGGGCGATCAGGGCGAGGTGCGCGAGGGTCTCGACGTTCTGCACGACGGTCGGCCGCCCGCGGAGGCCCGCGGTCGTCAGGCGCTTCGTGCGGTCCACGGGGCGCGCGTCGTCGTTCTCGATGAGGTTGACCAGCGCGCTGGCCTCACCGGAGACGAAGCCGCCCGCGCCCTCCACGACCTCGATGCCACGGGCGTCCTGTCGCTCGCCGATCGCGCGCTCGATGGCCCGGAGGGCGTCGCCCTCGGCCACGATGAGCACGTTGCGCGCGCCGATCGTCTTCGCGGCGGTGATCATGCCGTCGATCACGAGGTGGGGGGCGTTGCGCAGCAGCACGGCGTCCTTGGAGCTCAGCGGCTCGCCCTCCGTGCCGTTCGCGATGAGGATCGGCGCCCGGCCGCGGCGACGTCCACCCGTCTCGAGGGCGGCGGACAGCTTGCGCCAGACCGGGAAGGCCGCTCCCCCGCGCCCGGTGAGCCCGGAGGCTTCCAGCTCGGCGAGCATCGCGTCGGGGTTCCGCTTGGGCAGCTCGCCGTGGGCACGGAGGTGCGCGTCGAGGGTCGCCCTGTGCCCGGCGGCGAAGAGCCGGCCGGCGTCCACCGCGCGCATCGTGCCTCCCGGCGTGGTCGGTTCCATCGTCATCGTCATGCGTCGTCCCGCTTTCGTGAGGAGGGGAGCCCGGCGGCGAGGCGCCGCGTGTGGGAATGCTCCACGAACCGGGCAGACAGCCGCCAGATCACGGCCACGGCGACGAGGAGGGTGCAGCCGGCGGTGATCAGCAGGAACCATCCGCTGGTGCCGTTCGTGCCGTTGCCGATGCCGTGCAGCACGGCGATCGGCCACATCGCGTAGGTGAACCAGTGCACGAAGCGGAAGGCGCGCTGACCGATCCGCCGGCGGAGCAGGCCGGTGATGGTGATCGCCACGACCAGGTCGAAGGCGACCGTCCCGAGGCCCTGCCAGAACGGCTTGAACGACCCCGCGAACGGCACCACGATGTCGAGCAGCGAGAGCTTGGCGTACGAGTCGAACAGCAGCGTCCCGACGTGCAGCACGAGGAAGACGCAGGCGAGCAGCGACACGTTGCGGTGGATCAGCGACACCGAGAACCGCGGCATCCCGGGCAGCGGACGCCCGGAGCGCGTGACGATGCCGAGCACCAGCGTCAGCGTGAACAGCAGCAGCGCGATGAGGCCGGACGCCCGGCCGAAGGCCCACAGCAGCTCACTCATCGTCGCTCCCCTCGGTCGGCCTGCGCATCAGGAGCCTGACGAGGTGCCGCTGGAGGAGCCGCCCTGGCTCGGCTGGACCGGGGCCGGGGCGGGGGCCGGAGGAGCGGGCGCGGGGGCCGGTGCGGCGGGGGCCGGAGCGGGTGCGGCCGGGGCCGGAGCGGGAGCCGGAGCGGCCGGAGCGGCCGGGGCCGCGGTCGGCGTCGGCGTGGCGGTCGGGGTGGGCGTCGCGGTCGGCGTGGCCGCCGGGGTGTGCACCGCTTGCGCAGCAGCAGCCGCGTGCCGGGTGTGCGTGGAGTCGAACAGCACCACGCCCACGGCTCCGGCTGCGCCGACGCTCGTCACACCGATCACGCCGGTGAGCACACCGACGATCCGCTTGCCTCGTGTCCAAGTCGCCATGCCTCCACCATCCCGGCGAATTCTTGACGGATTCTTACGTCACATGGGCAGAACCTGACGATCGGCTATCGGTTGCCCTAGGCCGCGACCGTCTCCCGCTCCCGCGTCGCCGCGCCCGCGACCCAGGTCCGGTAGCCGCCGTCGAGGTTGACGACGTCGAAGCCGTGCTGGGCGAGGATGCGGGCTGCTGTGTGGCCGCGCTGCCCCACCTGGCAGTGCACGACGACGGGCCCGGAGGGCAGTTCGGCGAGCCGGTCGCGGAGGTCGTCGACGGGGATGTTGACCGCACCGGGGATCGCGCCGGCCGCGTGCTCGCCCGCGGTGCGGACGTCCACGAGGGTCGCGTCCGCCTCGATCGCGGCGTCCAGCTCGTGCCACTGGATCGCGCGGGTCGCGCCGGTGCGCAGGTTGTCCGCCACGTAGCCGAGCTGGTTCACCGGGTCCTTCGCCGAGCCGAACTGCGGCGCGTACGCCAGCTCGAGGCGCGCGAGCCCGGAGGCGGTGATGCCGCCCGCCATGGCCACGGCGATGACGTCGATCCGCTTGTCCACGCCCTCCCCGCCGACGATCTGCGCACCGAGGATCGCGTCGGTGGCCGGGTCGACCAGCAGCTTCATCGACATCGGCTGCGCGCCAGGGTAGTACGTCGCGTGCGAGGCCGGGTGGGTGTGGATGACGCGGTGCTCGCGCCCGGCGGACACGAGCTGCCGCTCGCTCCAGCCGACCTTCGCGGCGACCGTGTCGAACACCTTCACGATGGCGGTGCCGAGCGCGGGGGTGTTGCTCTCGTCGTGGCCGGCGATCACGTCGGCGACCGAGCGGCCGTGCCGGTTGGCCAGCCCGGCCATCGTGACCAGCACGTCCTCGCCGGACACCGCGTCGACCTTCTCGACGCCGTCGCCGACGGCGTAGATGTGCGGGTCGCTGGTGCGGTTGCGGGCGTCGACGGCGATCCCGCCGGTCGGGCCGAGGGCCAGCCCGGCGGTGCGCGCCAGGTCCACGCTCGGCACCACGCCGGACGCGTCGACGATGAAGTCGGGACGCAGGGCGCTGCCGTCGCCGAGGACGACGACGGCGCCCTCCACGCGGTCGATGGTGACCGCGGTGCGCACGTCCACGCCGTGGCTGCGGAGCTGGGCCTCCAGCGGCGCCACCATCTCCGGGTCGAGCGGGCTCAGGAGGTGCGGGCCGCGCTGGACGAGCGTGACGTGGATGCCGCGCCGCACCAGGTTCTCCACGGCCTCCAGCCCGATGAAGCCGCCGCCGACCACCAGCGCGGACGGGTTGTCGGCCGCGGCGTCCACCAGCCGGCCGATCGCGTCCACGTCCTCCACCGTGCGCAGGGTGTGCGTCGGGATGCCGGGGTGTCCCGCCGCCTCCCGCGCGGAGGCGCCGACCGCGAGGATCAGCTCGTCGTAGCTCTCCACCGAGGTCTCGCCGCTCGCGAGGTCGAGCACGGTGACGGTGCGCAGGGCCGCGTCGACGCCGAGCACCTCGTGACCGGTGCGGACATCCAGCCGGAATCGGGACGCCAGCGACTGCGGGGTCTGCAGCAGCAGCGCCGACCGGTCGCGGATCACGCCGCCGACGTAGTACGGGAGGCCACAGTTCGCGTACGAGACGTACGGGCCGCGCTCGAAGACGACGATGTCTCGCGACTCGTCCAGCCGGCGCAGCCGGGTCGCGGCCGACATGCCTCCGGCGACGCCGCCGACGATGATCGTTCTCACTGGATGGTCCTTCTTCCGTGCTTCCGTGCGGGTGCGGGGGCCGATTGCGTATACCCCCGCCGGTATCGTACTATACCTCCAGGGGTATCCCGAATCCCCCCAAGAGCGAATGCACAGTAAGGACCCCTATGTGTTATCCCGTCACCTGCTCGACCTGCGGCAAGACCACCTGGAACGGCTGCGGCCAGCACGTCGCCGACGTGCGCCGTAACGTCCCGGCCGCGCAGTGGTGCGACGGCCACGCCGAGCAGTCCACGGCCGCGACCGGCGCCGGCTTCCTCGGCCGCCTCTTCGGACGGAGCTGACCGTGGAGCGCACCCCCGCCGACATCAAGCCCGTGCTGAACCGCCTGCGTCGCGCGCAGGGTCAGTTGAACGCGGTGATCGCCGCCGTCGAGAACGGCGAGAAGTGCCGCGACGTCGTCATCCAGCTCGCCGCAGTCTCCAGCGCGCTCGACAAGGCCGGCTTCCAGATCATCGCCACCGCGATGGAGAAGTGCCTGAACGACCCCGACGACACCACCGACCCGATGACCGTCGCCGAGCTCGAGAAGCTCTTCATGACGCTGGCGTAGCCCGCACCGCGCCTCCCGCCCGCCGCGCGACCGCGGCCACCGACACCGCCGAGGTCGCCAGGCTGATGAGCGCGCCGAGCAGGATCGCCCCTCCCTCTCCCGGAGCCAGCGTGTGCGTCTGGAGGCCGAGCGTGACGGCCGCGACCGGCACCCCGAGCTGGCCGGCCGAGGCGACCGCCTGCGCCCAGGGCAGCCCGGCGAGCCGCGAGGCCAGGTGCGCCAGCACCGCCCCCAGGCCGAGCGCGACGCCGAGCAGGATCATCGCCGGGTGCGCGACGAGCTCCCGCAGATCCAGGGAGGCGCCCAGCCACACGAAGAAGAGCGGACCGAAGAAGCCCTCCGTCATCCCGAAGAGCTGCCGCGCGAGCCGGTGCGGCTCGCCGACGGCCGACAGCACGAGCCCGAGCGCGAACCCGGCGATCATGATCGAGAGCTGCGCGAACTGGGCGATGGCGCCGAACACGAACAGCACCAGCAGGCTCAGCCGCAGTTCGAGTGCGAACCGGCGGCGCTCCGAGTAGGCGTGCAGAGCTTGGCGGTGGTCGGAGCGGACCCAGCGGGTCAGCGCGACCCAGAGCCCGACGGCGAGCGCGGCGATGACCAGCGCCCCGAGCCCGGCGGTCAACGCCCTCCCCGGCTGGACCACCAGCGGCAGGAGGACGACGCAGACGATGTCGGCGACGGCGATCTGCGCGACGAGCTGCGCCGCCGACCGCTTGTCCACGTTCACGGACTGCAGCATCGGCAGCACCAGCGCCGCCGACGACGAGGCCAGCAGCACGCCGTAGAGCAGGCCGTTGCCGGAGTGCGCCACCGCGGCGAGCAGTGCCGCCAGCACGGCCGAGGCCGCCCCGACCAGGCCGGCGCCGAGCGCGCCGCGGGCGAGCGCCGCCCGGACGACCGGATCGCGCACCGGCACGTGCGAGCCGACGACCACCATCGTCAGCCCGAAGCCGATGGAGGCGAGAAGCTGGAAGTCGTCGTTCGTCGGGTCGACCAGGTGGAACCCCGAGACGCCGATCAGGAGGCCGCCCACCAGCTCGCCCACCACGACCGGCACACGCCAGATCGAACGCGCGGCCGCGAGCGGGCCGAGCAGTCCGACGGCCACCACGAGCGCGAGCACGGCGAAGCTCATGCGGAAACCGTAGCCGCATCCTGCGCTTCGGCGGCGTGCGTCCTCCGCCGCGGCGCGCCGCCCACTCCATAGCCGATCCCTAGCCCGTTCTCAGCCGACGTAAGAATCCACAAAGATTCGTCCAGCATCGTTGGCGGTATGACAGAGTCCTGGGCCGCGACGACGGCACCCCCGCGCCGCCCCCGGGCGCGCCGCGGCGCCGCGACCCGGCACCGGCGCGGTGCGCTGACCGTGCGCATCCTGCTCGGCGCCAGCGTCATCGCCGTGCTCGGGATGTGGTGGTTCAGCGTCCCCGCGAACTTCGCCTCCACACCCGCCAACGCGCTCACTTCGATCGGCGAGTTGAGCGGCCTGGTCGGCGCGCTGCTGGTCTGCTACCAGGTGCTGCTGATCGCCCGGGTGCCCTGGTTCGAGAACGCGGTTGGGCTCGACAAGCTGGTGTCCTGGCACCGGTCGCTCGGCGCCTCGGTGATCTTCCTCGTCGTCACGCACGTGGTCTTCATCGTGCTGGGCAGCGAGGTGATCGACAAGAGCACGCCGTGGGACGAGTTCTGGACCGTGTACCGCTCGTACCCGGACATGCTCCCCGCGCTCATCGGGACCATCGCCTTCCTCGCGGTCGGTCTCTCCAGCGCGCGGCTCATCCGGACCAAGCTGTCCTACGAGGTCTGGTACTGGCTGCACCTCACCACCTATGCGGCGATCTTCCTGACGTTCCTCCACCAGCTCAGCGCCGGCCTCCACTTCGTCGGCTACCCGGTGAACCGGGTGCTCTGGATCCTGCTCTACCTCGGGACGGCCTCGGCTGTGCTGACCTGGCGCTTCATCCTCCCGACCATGGACGCCTGGAAGGGCCGGATGCGCGTCGTCGCGGTGGTTCCGGAAGGCCACGGCCTCAACAGCGTCTGGCTCGAAGGGCCGAACGTCGACAAGCTGGGCGTCCGCGCGGGCAATTTCCTGCTGTTCCGCTTCTTCGCCTGGGGCCACCTCGGCACGGCGCACCCGTACTCGGTGTCGGCGGTGCCGGCAAACGGGCGGCTGCGCATCACCGTCGGGACCCTCGGCGACCACTCCAGCCGGCTGACCGCGCTGAAGCCCGGGACGATGGTGTTCGCCGAGGGGCCGTTCGGGCACTTCACCGCCGACCGCGCGAGCCGCGGCAAGCTGCTCCTGATCGCGGGCGGCGCGGGCATCGGGCCGATCCGGGCCCTCGCGGAGGAGCTGGTCTATCGCGGCGGCCGTCCGGTCGTCCTCTACCGGGTCAGCGCGCCGGAGCAGCTCGCGCTGCTCGGCGAGCTGCAGGCGATGGAGGGCGTCACGGTCATCCCCCTCGTCGGCCGGCGCGCGGAGCTCGGCTACGACCCGCTCGGCCCGGGCTCGCTCGTCCGCATCATCCCCGACCTCCACAACTGGGAGGCGTTCATCTGCGGGCCGGAGGGCATGGCCGAGCAGGTGGTGTCCTCGCTGCGCGAGCTGCGGATGCCCAAGCGTTTCATCCACCGAGAAGAACTGAGCATGTCGTGAACGGACGGACATCATGAACACCAAGTCGTGGCGCGGGACCGTCCTCTTCACCATCATCCTCGTGGTGATGGGCGCGACCGTCGGCCTCAAGCTGTACGGCGTGGGCGAGCAGACCAGCGCGCTGTCGTCGGCGCACGCCACCACCACGCCGCCGGCCGCCGCGCCGACCCCGACCGCCAGCGCCCCAGCCGCAACGCCGTCCGCCTCGGCCCCCGCGGCGGCCGCACCCGCTCCCGCCACGAAGACCGTCACCGGCACCGCCGTCGACACCCGCTACGGGCCGGTGCAGGTGAAGGTCACCTTCGAGGGCACCAAGATCACCGCCGTCGACGCCATCCAGTACCCGACCGAGAGCGGCCGCGACCAGGAGATCAACTCGCAGGCCATCCCGATGCTGCAGCAGGAGGCGATGGCCTCCCAGTCGGCGAAGATCGACACCATCTCGGGCGCGACCTACACCTCGGAGGGCTACATCCAGTCGCTGCAGTCGGCCATCGACCAGCGATGAGGTTCCTCGAGACCGTCATGGGCATCCCGATGTCCATCGACATCCGGGAGGCCGCCGAGACCGTCGCGGCAGCGGCGGCCGAGCGCGCCTTCCGGGTGCTGCGGGACGCCGACGCGCGGTTCTCCGCCTACCGGCCGGACAGCGAGCTCAGCCGGGTGAACGCCCGCGGCGGCGACGCGTCCGGGGCGAGCGAGGACTTCGCGGAGGTCGTCGGGCTCGGCTCGGCGATGGCGGAAGCCTCCGGCGGCGCGTTCCGTATCCGGCGGCCGGACGGAACCTGGGACCTCGACGGCGTGGTCAAGGGCTGGGCGGCCGACCGCGCGGCGCGCTCGCTCACCGCGAGCGGTCTGCGGGACTTCTGCCTCAACGCCGGCGGGGACGTCGCCGTCTCCGGCAGCCCCGGCGAGGGCCGGCCGTGGAACGTGGGCGTCCGGTCCCCCGACAGCCCGACGGAGATGCTCGCCGTGCTGGAGGTGCGGGGCGGTGGCGTGGCGACCTCCGGCGCCTACGAGAGGGGCGCGCACATCGTCGACGGCCGAACGGACGGCGCCGCGACCGGGCTGCGGAGCGCGACCGTCGTCGCCGCCGACCTGACCACCGCCGACCTCCTGGCGACGGCGGTGTTCGCGCTCGGGGAGGACGGGATCCGCTGGGCCCTCGGCAACGGCGCACGCGGCGTGCTCGCGGTCGACGCGGCCGGCCGGCTGCTCGGGCTGGGCGAACTGGCCTTCGCGGGAGCGGGGCAGCCGCGATGAGCGGCGAGGGGCTCTCGGGCGCCGACTCCTATACTGCCGACATGACTGAGCGCCGCCGGGTCCTGGTCGCCGAGGACGACAGCCGTCTCGCCGGGATGCTGGAGACGCTGCTCGTCTCCGACGGCTACGACGTCGAGCTCGCCCGCGACGGCCAGCGTGCGCTGCACCGGGGACTCACCGAGCAGTTCGACGCCATGGTGCTCGACCGCGGCCTCCCCGCGGTCGACGGTCTCGGCGTGCTGCGCGGGCTCCGGAGCAACGGCGTGACGACGCCCATCCTCATCCTCTCGGCCCTCGGCACCGCCCCCGACCGGGTCGACGGCCTGAACGCGGGCGCGGAGGACTACTTGGCCAAGCCGTTCGACATCGACGAACTGCTCGCCCGGGTGCGCGCCCTGATCCGCCGGGCGTCGTCGGAGGTGCCGACCGTGCGCTTTCCCGGCGGCCAGCTCGACGTCGGCAGCCGGACGGTCACGCTCGGCAACGGCGAGCGCACCGTGCTCTCCGACCGGGAGGCCGGTCTCCTCGAACTGCTGGCGCGCCGTCCGGAGCAGGTGTTCTCGCGGGCCGTGCTGCTGGACGAGGTGTTCGCCGACGCGGACGACCCCGGCGTGGTCGACACCTACGTGCACCACCTCCGCAAGAAGTTCGGCCGCACGCTCATCGAGACCGTGCGCGGCGTCGGCTACCGGCTGGGCGGGGTCGGATGAGGGCCGACCTCCGCGAGCTGCGCACGGCGTCGGCGCGGCTCGCCCTGCAGTTCGCCGGGATCATCCTCGCCCTCTTCATCGTGCTCGCCGGCGTCGTGTACGTCGTGGTGTCCACCGGCCAGACGGAGGCCGCCAAGCGGGCGCTCGCGGACGCGTCGCAGGTCGACTCCGTGCACGACGCGCCGCACGACCTCCTGGTCACCGTCGTCCTCCCGCAGGGCAGGGACGTCTCCCCGAACATGCCGGACGGCCTCCCCGACGAGCGGGCGCTGCAGGACGTCGCCCGGAACGGCGGAACGATCACCGAGACCGTCGTGGCGGCGGACGGCAAGAGCTACCTCACCCAGACCGACGTGCGGCGCGGCAAGGTGGTGCAGATCTCCTACGGCCTGGCCGAGCAGCAGGAGGAGATGGGCCGCCTGCTGACGGCGCTCATCATCTCGGGCGTCATCGCGACGGTGGCGGCGGCGCTGGTCGGGCTGCTGCTGGCGCGCCGGTCGATGCGCCCCATGTCGGAGGCCCTCGCGCTGCAGCGGCGGTTCGTCGCGGACGCGGGCCACGAGCTCCGCACGCCGCTGACGCTGCTGAGCACGCGCGCCCAGCTCCTGCGGCGCCGGCTCTCCCGCGGCGGCGGCGACGCTTCCGCCGACGACGACGTGCGCTCGGGGCTGGACGAGATCGTGGACGACAGCCGGGCGCTGACCGAGATCGTCGAAGACCTCCTCACCGCGGCGGACCCGCGCCAGAACGCGGAGCCGGAGCGCGTCGACATCGGCGAGCTCGCCGCGGTCGTCGCCCGTTCGGCCGAGGGGCGCGCGCACGAGCGCGACATCGAGCTGACCTCCCATGCCACACCCGGAGCCGTGATCACCGGCGCACCGGTGTCGCTGCGCCGGATGATCGTCGCCCTCGTCGACAACGCCCTCGACCACGCGGCCTCGCGGGTCCAGGTCGACGTCGCGACCGACCGCGACGATGTCGTGCTCACCGTCTCCGATGACGGCCCCGGCTTCGGCGACGACCTCCAGGACCGCGCCTTCGACCGCTTCGCCACGGCGCGGGCGGAGGGCGGCGCGGCGGGACGCGAGCGGCACTACGGGCTCGGGCTGGCACTGGTCGCGGCGGTCGTGGACCGGCATCGCGGGCGCGTGAACGCGACCGATCGGGAGGGCGGGGGCGCGGAGGTCATCGTGCGGCTGCCGAAGGGCGCCGCCGCGCGAAGCTGACCCGCTGCGATTCGAGCCGAATAGCGCGGGCGATTACGCGTCGGTGAGCTCGGTGGGCTCGACGACGGCGTCGACGAGGGCGCCGTTCCGCCACACGGTCAGCTCCAGGCGACGCCCGATGGTGCTGGCGATCATCAGCCGCTGGAGGTCGGCGACCGCGTGGATGCGCATGCGGTCGAGTGAGATGAGCACGTCGCCCGCTCGGACGCCGGCGAGGTCGGCCGGGCTGTCCGGCACGACCGACATCACCTGGATGCCCGTGCGCGCGCCGGCCTTGCGGGCGATCTCCGGGCTGAGTGTGATCTCCGCCCCCGCGATGCCCAGCCAGCCGCGGCGGACGCGGCCCTCGCGCATCAGCGTGTCCATGATCTGCCGGCTGGTGGCGTTGATCGGGACAGCCAGGCCCAGGCCGGTCCCGGCGACGGCGGTGTTCACGCCGATCATGCGGGCGTTGCCGTCCGCGAGCGCTCCGCCGCTGTTGCCCGGGTTGAGCGCCGCGTCGGTCTGGATGACCTCGTCCACCACCCGGCCGGACCGGGTCGGCAGCGACCTCCCGAGCGCGGAGACGATGCCGGCCGTCACGCTGCCGGCGAGGCCCAGCGGGTTGCCGACGGCGACGACGAGCTGGCCCACCTGGAGCTTGGCGGCGTCGCCCAGCTCGACCGGCGCGGGGACGGGCGCATCCGCGAGCAGCATCGCGAGGTCCGAGAGCGGGTCGCGGCCGATGACGCGGGCGCGGACCCGGGTGCCGTCCTCGAACGCGAGGTCGACGCTCCCCGCCCCCTCCACGACGTGCGCGCTGGTCAGGAGGTGGCCCTCGGCGGAGATGACGGTGGCGCTGCCGAGGCCCACGCCGCGGGCGGTCCGCGCGGTGACGGCGGCGACGGCCGGCCCGACGACGCGCGCGACGTGCACCACCGCCGTCGAGTAGGCGTCCAGCGCGTCCGCATCCGTCATGAGACGAGTGTGCGCCCCGCGCGGGGAGGCGGGGCCTCCCGTTCGCCGACGGCTGACGGGTCAGCGACGCGCGATCGCCTCGAACGCGGTGGCCATCGCGTCCGCCACGAGCCGCGCCGGCGCGACGTGCTCGGCGTCGGTCTGCACGCTGACGCGGAAGCGACCGGCGTACGAGGCCCCCACAGCGCCGACCCGCACGTTCGCCGAGAGCAGCGACAACGGCCAGGCGCTCACCAGCTCCGAGCCGTCGAGCCGCAGCGTGCGCGACGGGCCGGGGAACTCGGAGGCGATGGCCGCGACCGCGCGCTGCGTCCGCGCGAAACGCATCAGCAGCGCGGCGGACCGGGGGCTCGCCATCCACGCGAAGGTGCCCGCCGCGCGGGCGCGGGCCTTCTCCGATCGCGTCTCCGCAGCCACGCGCGCGACTCCGGCGGCCGCGTCGGCATCGGCCACGGGGACGTGCACGAGCATGACTCCGGTCGCGTTCCCCTCGCCCGCGCGCCGCGGGAGACGCACCGGCGAGGACACCGGCAGCGTCTCGGGAAGCGTCTCGTGCGCGGCCTCCAGCACAGCGCGCAGGCCCTGACCGAACGCGGTGAGGAATGCGTCCCCGACCGTGCCGCCCGCATGCTTCGCGCCGTCGTGCAGGTCGGCGAGACCGACGTCCAGGAACGCAACGTCGCGCGTCGGGCCGAGAGGCCCCAGGAGCACGCGGGAGCGCACGGTGCGGCGGAACACCGCGACGGTCTGCGCGCCCGCCTCGCGGAGCCGCGCGAGCGCGGACCTGCGGTCGGCCGGCGGAGCGGGCGCGAGCCGGCGCGCGTCGGCGGTCTCGCTGCCGAAGCCGCCGGCCTCGGGCTCGCCATCGCCATCGCACAGCGCGGCGACCAGCGCCTCCGCCTCCAGTCCATCCGCGAGAGCATGGTGCAGCCGGAACAGGACCCCGCACGGCATCCCCACCGCACCGGGCACCAGAAGCAGCTCCCACAACGGCCGGTCCAGCGGAAGCGGGGTCATCAGCGTCCGCGCGCAGACCTGCTCGAACGGCGGAGGGGCGGAACCGGCGTCCGGGCGCTCCGCGTCAGCCTGCCAAAGGCGGACGTGCCGGCCCAACTCCGGAAGCGCAGGCTCCCAGCGCCACGTCGAGCCGGCCGGGACCGGTCGCCGGCACAGCGCGGGCGCCGCCCGTACCCGATCGGCGAGCACCCGCCGGAGCCGCTCGACGTCCGGCACGCCGCGTTCGTCGACGAATCCCCCCGGAGCCAGCAGCCCCGCCAGCGCGACCACGTTGGGCTGCGCGCCCTCGAGGGCGAAGTTGGCCGCGTCCACCGCAGCGATGGACCCGCCCGGAGCGTCAGGCCCCTCCATGTCGACAGGGTAGCGGTGGCACCGAGGGTCGCGCACTGAAGATTCGGACCGAAGAAGACCTCCCGGACGGCCGGAATCAGCAGCCGTAACCAATTCTTGCTGCGGAAACCGTAGTCCCGCCAACATCTGATCGCATATGATTGCGACGCCCCACCGTCGAAGGAGACTGGATGTGAGCGAGCAGCCCGCCATCAGGCTGACCGGACTGACCAAACGATTCGGGACGGTCGCCGCCGTCGACGGCCTCGACCTGGAGATCGCCGCCGGCGAGTTCTTCTCGATGCTCGGCCCCTCCGGTTCCGGCAAGACAACCGTGCTGCGCTGCATCGCCGGCTTCGAGCAGCCGACCTCCGGCACGATCGAGCTGTTCGGCCAGGACGTGACCGGCAAGCCCGCGGCCGCCCGCGAGGTCAACACCGTCTTCCAGGACTACGCGCTCTTCCCGCACATGAACGTGCTCGACAATGTCGCCTACGGGCTCCGGGTGCGCGGCGTCGGCCGGACCGAGCGACGCAGACGGGCGATGGAGGCGCTCGACTCCGTGCAGCTGACCGGCTTCGCCGACCGCAAGCCCGCTCAGCTCTCCGGCGGTCAGCGGCAGCGCGTGGCGCTGGCCCGCGCGACGGTGGTGCAGCCGAAGGCGCTGCTGCTCGACGAGCCGCTCGGAGCCCTCGACCTCAAGCTGCGCCAGCAGATGCAGGTGGAGCTCAAGCAGCTCCAGCACGAGCTGGGGATCGCGTTCGTCTTCGTCACCCACGACCAGGACGAGGCCCTCACCCTCTCCGACCGGATCGCCGTCTTCAACAACGGTCGGATCGAGCAGCTCGGGACGCCACGGGAGCTCTACGAGCACCCGAACTCGCGGTTCGTCGCGGACTTCGTCGGCACCTCGAACCTGTTCGACCGGGAGCGCGCCCGCAGCATCCTCGGCCTCGACGGCGAGTACTCCATCCGGCCGGAAAAGCTCGAACTGCACACACTCCCGGACGGCTCCGGCACGCCGTCCGCGGCCGGGACGCTGGTCGAGTCGGTCTACGCGGGCAACAGCATCCGCCGCGTGGTGGACCTCGACGCGGGCCTCCGGATCTCGGTGCTGGAGAGCAACGACCGCACGCACCGCGCCGAGCTCGACCGCGGCTCGCGCGTGCACGTGACCTGGAACGACGACGATCTCCGGAGACTCGGCGGCGGCGCGCAGGATGAGGCGCACGACGAGGCGCCCGACGACCGGCTCCCGGCAGCAGATGTACCTCGCAGCAGAGGTGTAGAAGAGAGGCAGGACTCATGATCCGTGCAACGAAGCGCGTGGCGCGCTCGGCGGCCGCAGCAGCGGCCGTCTCCGCCGCCCTCCTGGTGCTCGCCGCCTGTTCCGGCGGCGGCTCCACCGGCGGCTCGGCCGGCTCGGTGCCGAACGTCCCGATGGCGAAGAAGCTCGGGGCCAACGAGAACCAGCTCAACCTCATCGTCTGGGCCGGCTACGCCGAGGACGGCACCAACGACCCGAAGGTCAACTGGGTGACGCCGTTCCAGCAGAACACCGGCTGCCAGGTCAACGCCAAGGTCGCGGGCACGTCCGACGAGATGGTGCAGCTCATGCGCACCGGCGACTACGACGGCGTCTCGGCCTCCGGCGACGCCACCCTCCGCCTGGTCTACGGCGGCCAGGTCGCGCCGGTCAACACCAAGCTGGTGCCGAACTACACGACCATCTCCAGCTTCCTCAAGAACAAGGCCTGGAACTCGGTCGACGGCCAGATGTACGGCATCCCGCACGGCTGGGGCGCCAACGTGCTGATGTACAACAAGGCCGCCGTCACCCCGGCGCCGGACTCCTGGTCGGCCGTCTTCGACGACGCCTCCAAGTACGCCGGCAAGGTCACCGCCTACGACTCCCCGATCTACATCGCGGACGCCGCGCTCTACCTGAAGGCGCACGACCCGTCGCTCGGGATCAAGGACCCGTACTCGCTCACCGAGAAGCAGCTCGACGCGGCGGTCTCGCTGCTGAAGAAGCAGAAGACCTCCATCGGCGAGTACTGGTCGGACTACACCAAGTCCGTCCAGTCGTTCGAGTCCGGCAGCAGCGTGGTCGGCACGTCGTGGCAGGTCATCGCGAACCTCATCCAGAGCGACGGCAAGGTGCAGGTCGGCACGACGGTCCCGAGCGAGGGTTCCACCGGCTGGTCCGACACCTGGATGATCTCGTCCAAGGCGAAGCACCCGAACTGCATGTACCAGTGGATGAACTGGATCACCTCCCCGACGGTGAACGCACAGGTCGCCGAGTGGTTCGGCGAGGCGCCGGCGCAGACCAAGGCCTGCGAGAAGACCCAGGACCCGACGTTCTGCACGCAGTACCACGCGCTCGACGCGGGCTACGCGTCCAAGATCCACTACTGGACCACGCCGCAGACGAAGTGCGTCGACGGCAGCGGCACGAACTGCACCGCCTACAGCGAGTGGGTGACCAAGTGGCAGCAGATCAAGGGCTGACGGGAGTGCGGGGATGAGGGCGCGCCTGAGCCTGCTGCTCGGGCCTCCCCTGCTCTGGCTCGTCGTCATCTACCTGGGCTCGATCGCCGTCCTCCTGGTCTCCTCCTTCTGGACGGTGAACGGGTTCACGGGCGCGGTCGTCCCCACCTTCACGCTCGACAACTACGCGACGCTGTTCACCGACCCGCTCTACGGGACGGTGGCGCTGCGGACCCTGCTCGTGGCGCTGGGGGTGACGCTCATCGACGCCGTGGTCGCCTTCCCGATCGCCCTGTACATCGCGAAGGTGGCCCGGCCGAGCCGGCGTGCGGCGTACCTCGTGGCGGTGACGACGCCGCTGTGGGCCAGTTACCTCGTCAAGGCGTACGCCTGGCGCATCCTGGTCGAGCCGGGCGGGCCGATCGCGGTCGCGACCGGCGGCTGGACGCCCGGCTTCGGCCTCCCCGCGACGATCATGACGCTGGCGTACCTGTGGCTGCCGTACATGATCATCCCCGTCTATGCCGGGTTCGACCGCGTGCCCGACTCGCTGTTCGAGGCCAGCTACGACCTGGGAGCGTCGACCTGGCGCACGATCAGGACGGTGGCGTTCCCGCTGGTCTTCCCCGCGATCGTGGCGGGGTCGATCTTCACGTTCGCGCTGAGCTTCGGCGACTACATCGCGGTGGGCATCGTGGGCGGGAAGACGCAGCTGCTCGCGAACCTGATCTACGGGCAGCTGGTGACGGCGAACAACCAGCCGCTGGCGGCGGCGCTGTCGGTGATCCCGCTCGTCGCGGTCGTGCTCTATCTGCTCGCGGTCCGCCGCACCGGCGCATTGGAGAACGTGTGAAACTGCTCTCGACCCCCGCGCGGATCGTCGTCGGCGTCTGCATGCTGCTCGGCCTGGTGATCCTGTACGTGCCTCTGCTGCTGATCGTGCTGAACTCGTTCAACAGCTCGCGGACGTTCTCGTTCCCGCCGCCCGGCTTCACGCTGCAGTGGTGGGTGGACGCGTTCCAGTCACGTGGCGCGGCCGACGCGCTGGCGACCTCCGTCATCGCCGGGCTCTGCGCCTCGGCGATCGCGCTGGTGCTCGGGACGATGGCGGCGTTCGCGGTGCAGCGGTTCCGGTTCTTCGGCCGGCAGAGCATCAACTTCCTCGTCGTGCTGCCGATCACCCTCCCGGGCATCGTCACCGGTATCGCGCTCGCGTCGACGTTCACGACCGTGCTCGGCCCGGTCGGCGTGACGCTCGGGATGGCGACGGTGATCATCGGCCACGCCACGTTCTGCATCGTCATCGTCTACAACAACGTGCAGGCGCGGCTGCGGCGGATGGGGACGTCGCTGGAGGAGGCCTCGGGCGACCTCGGCGCGCGCGGCTGGCAGACGTTCCTCTGGGTGACGCTGCCGCAGGTCCGCGGTGCGCTCGCGGCCGGCGTGCTGCTGGCGTTCGCGCTCAGCTTCGACGAGATCGTCGTGACGACGTTCACCGCGGGGCCGGCGGTGCAGACGCTGCCGATCTGGATCTTCCAGAACCTGTTCCGGCCGAATCAGGCCCCCGTCGTGAACGTGGTGGCGGCAGTGCTGACGATCCTCGCCATCATCCCGGTGTGGGTGTCGCAGCGGCTGGCTGGGGACTCGGTCACCAGCCGAGTCTGAGCGTCCCGCAGGAGATTCCGGCCGAATCTCCTGCCGGACGGCGTTCGGAAGGAGATCGCGGGCGTGTCGACCCGCGATCTCCTGCCGGCGGGGCCGGGGGTAGGGCTCAGGCCTCGCGCTGCTTCGGCGAGCGCGTGGCCGTGTGCGACGCGTCGCGCTCGATGGCGCCGCCGAGCACCTCGTCGATGCGGCCGAGCAGCTCGGCCGGGATGGTGACGCCGGAGGCCTTCACGTTCTCGACGACCTGCTCCGGGCGGGAGGCGCCGATGATCGCGGTGGCGACGTTGTCGTTCTGCAGCACCCACGCGACCGCGAGCTGCGCGGGCGTGAGGCCGAGCTCCTGCGCGATCGGGGTGAGCTGCTGCACGCGGGTGAGGACGTCGTCGGTCAGCCAGCGCTTGACCGCGCCCGCGCCGCCCTTCTCGTCGGTCGCCCGGCTGCCCTCGGGCAGCGGAGCGCCCGGCTTGTACTTGCCGCTGAGCACGCCCTGCGCCACCGGCGACCAGACGATCTGCGAGATGCCGAGCTCCTTGGAGGTCGGCACGACCTCCGCCTCGATGACCCGCCACAGCGCCGAGTACTCGGGCTGGTTGGAGATGAGCTGGAAGCCGAGGTCCTTCGCCAGCGCGTGGCCGGCGCGGAGCTGGTCGGCCGTCCACTCGCTGACACCGATGTAGAGGGCCTTGCCCTGCCGCACGATGTCGGCGAAGGCCTGCATGGTCTCCTCCAGCGGCGTGAAGAAGTCGAAGCGGTGCGCTTGGTACAGGTCGACGTAGTCGGTCTGCAGGCGGCTCAGCGATCCGTCGATGGACTCCAGGATGTGCTTGCGCGAGAGCCCGACGTCGTTGTGACCCTTGGGACCGGTCGGCCCGAACACCTTCGTGAAGATCTCCAGCGACTGGCGGCGCTCGCCCTTCAGCGTCTCGCCGAGGACGGTCTCCGCCGCCGTGTTGGCGTAGACGTCGGCGGTGTCGAAGGTGGTGATCCCGGCGTCGAGGGCGGCGCGGACGCACGCGGCGGCCGTGTCGTTCTCGATCTGCGAGCCGTGGGTGAGCCAGTTTCCGTACGTGATCTCGGAGATCTTGAAGCCGGAGTTGCCGAGGTGCCTGAACTGCACAGTCGTTCCTTTCGAGAGGAGGTCGTTTTCGATCGTAGGCAGGAGGCATTCAGCGAAGCCAACAGTGGTTGCTTCTGGGATTCAGTCGCCCTGCCGATGAATGGCCCGCGCGCTGAGAAGGGTCTGGCGCACGGAAGGCCCCGGCCGCATGCGACCGGGGCCTTCGTCAGCACCGTGGTTCAGCGGCGGATCAGAGCGCGCCGAGCAGGTGGTTCAGCAGGTTGGTGAGCCCGCTCAGTCCGGTGCCGTTGTCGAGCAGTCCCGCCACACTGCAGAGCAGGTTGCCGAGGAGGTTACCGGCGCCCGGCACTGCCGTGATGTTGAGGTTCACCTGGTTGAGGTCGACCACGAGGCCGAGGACGTCCAGGTGCAGCGGGCCGAGCGTGAGACTCAGCACGTTGCAGGCCAGCGGAGTCGCGGCCGCGCCTGCGCTGTTCGCGGCGTTGGTCACGACGCTGCTGCTCGCGACGTTGGTGAGCGGGGTGACGGCGCCGGTCGCGGACGTGAGCGTTCCATTGAAGACACCCTGCGCGACGAGCTGGCCGCCCTGGTCGACGAAACGGGTGAGCGTGAAGGTACCGGCCAGGGTGCTCCCATTGGGCAGGACCTGGTTGATCGTCACGGGCGCTGCGGTCGCCCGCGCCGCGTGCGAGGCTGCTGCGGCGTGCGTGGGCGCGGGCGCCGCCTGGGCCGCGCTCACCCCGCCGACGACGAACGCTCCCGAAAGCGCGGCGGTCAAGGCGATGGATGCCAGCTTGCTTGTGCTTTTCATGGTTCTTCGTTGCTTCCTGTGAGATGTCGGGCGCGAGCGCATCCCGATACCGCTGCAGTGCGCTTCGTCCCCGTGCCCCCTGGTGGAGGACTTCGGTCGCAGACGCTACGCCGCCGGCTGAGCGGGTTAAGGGGATTGCCGTGCGGCCGAGGGGCGGGTAGCCACCGTTATTGTCAGTTCGCGCGGAGGGCGTCGATCCCCTCCCGCACCACCTCAGCGACCGCTTCCGGCTTTCCGCCCTCCTTGGCGTTCTGCGTCGCCGAGTGCCCCACGCCCGGGATCGTCCCCACCCGCGCCCCGGGCAGCAGCTCCCCCAGCCGCGCGACCGCGTGCCGCAGGTACGCCGGCGACTTCTCGGCCGTGATCAGCAGCACGGGGCCGCGGATCGCCGCATAGTCGGCGATCCGGTCGGCGCGCTGCGCCACGATCCTCATGTCGTACGGCACCGCCGCCGCCAGCTCGCCCATCGTGGCGCCGCCGACCGGGAGCGCTCTGGCGCCCTTCGCGATCATCTTGCGGGTGCTGGACTCCAGCATCCGCCGCGGGAAGAAGCGGAGGAAACCGGGGCCCATCTGGGTGCCGAGGAGCGCTGTGACCATGTACGCCGGCACATCGCCGCGGGCCGCCTCCGGCTCGAAGCGGCGCAGGAACGCGTCGAGGTCGAGCGAGCCGTCGGCGACCAGCGCGGGCTCGAACAGGATCACGGCCAGCTCGGGGGCCGCGAGCGCGACCTCGGCGGCGATGATGCCGCCGGAGCTGATGCCCATCACGGCCGTGGAGCCGGTCGCCGCCACGACGGCGGCCACGTCGGCGACGTCGAGCGCGAGGTCGTAGCGGTCCAGCACGGGGTACGCGCCGCTGCGGCCGCGGCCGCGGCGGTTGACGAGGTGGACTGTGAACGTCGCGGCGAGGGCCGCGGCGAGCTCGCTCTGGCTGGCGGCCGACTGCATCGTCCCGTGGACGATCACGAGGCCGGGCCCCGTGCCGGTGCTGAAGTACTCGATCGGCGTGCCATCCTCGGAAGACACCACGTGCGAGGTGAGCGGATCGGTGGATGATGCGGTGCTGACGGTGCGGGACATCGTAAGGCCCTTCCTTCCTGGTTTCGCCGGCCTCGCGGCCTGGCGGTAGATTTGCCTTAGTGGCTAAGATAACTTAGTCACTAAGATAATGAGCGGCTGAGAGGATTGCAAGAGTGGATTCGAGTGAGCCCGCACGCACCGAGCTGATCGCCCGGCTGACCGACCTGGGCGCACAGTCCGCGAGCCTGACCGGCCTGTTCCAGCAGCGCGCCGCCGCGAGCTACGGCCTCGGGGTGAGCGACCTGAAGGCGCTCGACGTGCTGCTGCGCAACGGCCCGCAGACCGCCGGGCAGCTCGGCGCCGCCCTCAACCTGACCTCCGGGGCCGTCACCGGGATCGCCGACCGGCTCATCAAGCGCGGCTTCGCGCAGCGCGAGCACGACCCCGCCGACCGGCGGCGCGTGCTGATCAGTGCCGACCTCGCCGCCCTCCAGGCCGGCCCGAACGTGTACCAGTCGATCGGGGAGGCCTTCCAGCGCCTCCACGAGTCGCTCAGCACCGAACAGCTCGCCTTCCTCGCGCGCTACCAGGAGGAGTCGATCGCGCTGACCCAGCAGGCACTCGACGCGCTCGCGGGCGACGTGGGCTAGCGGGCGACGCGGGCTGGAGAATGACTGCATGACCCCGATGAACCCGGACGCGGCCCCCGACGACGCCGAGCGCGAGCGCGTCGCCCACGCGGACGACGGCACGGCCGGCTGGCGCGACTGGGGACCGTACGTCGCCGAGCGCGCCTGGGGCACGGTCCGCGAGGACTACAGCGCCGACGGCGACGCCTGGGACTTCTTCCCGCACGACCACGCCCGCAGCCGCGCCTACCGCTGGAACGAGGACGGCATGGCCGCGTTCTCCGACCTCAAGCAGAACTGGTGCCTCGGCCTGTCGCTCTGGAACGGCGAGGACGCCATCCTCAAGGAGCGGATGTTCGGCCTGAGCGGCCCGCAGGGCAACCACGGTGAGGACGTCAAGGAGTACTGGTGGTACCTCGACGGCACCCCGACGCACTCCTGGAACACCTGGCGCTACCACTACCCGCAGGCCGCGTACCCGTACGAGGACGTCATCGAGACCAACGCGCGCCGCAGCAAGCTGGAGCCCGAGTACGAACTGGTGGACACCGGGATCTTCGACGCCGGCCGGTACTGGGTGGTCACGGTCGACTACGCCAAGGAGGGGCCGCACGACCTCCTGATGCGCGTCACGATCGAGAACGCCGGGCCGGAGGCGGCGACGCTGCACGTGCTGCCGACGCTCTGGTACCGCAACACCTGGTCGTGGGGGTACGAGGTCGAGAAGCCGGAGTTGCGGTTCGACGGCGGCCGCGTCCTCGGGTCGGGGCCGTCCGGTGCGCTGGCCCTCAGCGGGGAGGGCGACCCGGAGGCGCTGTTCTGCGACAACGAGACCAACACGGCGCGGCTGTTCGGCGCCTCGGACTCGCCCGCGTATCCGAAGGACGGGATCGAGGACCACCTCCTCCACGGCGCCGCGACGGTCAACCCGCAGCAGGTCGGGACGAAGGCCGCCCTCCACTACGCGATGACGCTCGGGCCGGGCGAGACACGGGTCCTCCGGCTGCGGCTGACGGGCGGCGCGGGCGACCCGGCCGCCCTCGCGTCGCAGGAGCTCGGGGCCGCCTTCGATGAGGTCGTCGCCCGGCGCCGGGCGGAAGCGGACGCCTTCTACGCCGGACTGGACAACGCCCCGGCCGACCCCGACGAGGCGCGCGTGCTGCGCCAGGCGTTCGCCGGCCTGCTCTGGTCGAAGCAGTACTTCCACTTCAACGTCGACAAATGGCTGGACGGCGACCCCGCCGGTCCCCCGCCGCCCGCGGGCCGCGCCGCCGTGCGCAACGGGCAGTGGCGGCACTTCGACGCCGACGATGTCATCCTGATGCCCGATCCGTGGGAGTACCCGTGGTTCGCGGCGTGGGACCTCGCCTTCCACTGCGTGACGATGGCGCACATCGACCCCGCGTTCGCGAAGGCGCAGCTCGTCCTGCTGCTGCGGGAGTGGTACATGCACCCGAACGGCCAGCTCCCGGCGTACGAGTGGAACTTCTCCGACGTGAACCCGCCGACGCACGCGTGGGCGGCCATCCAGGTGTTCCTCATCGACGGCGGCACGGACTTCGGCTTCCTCGCCCGCATCCTGCACAAGCTGCTGATCAACTACACCTGGTGGACGAACAGCAAGGACTCCGACGAGGACAGCCTGTTCGAGGGCGGATTCATGGGCCTCGACAACATCGCGCCGCTGAACCGGTCGACGCTGCCTCCGGAGGTCGGGACCATCGAGCAGGCCGACTCGACCGGCTGGATGGCGACCTACGCGCTCGACCTGCTGGAGATCGCGCTGCGGCTGGCCCGCGAGGACGACGTGTACGAGGACGTCGCGGTGAAGTTCGGCGAGCAGTTCCTCCGCATCGCCGGCTCGGCCAACAGCTCGGGGATGTGGGACGACGAGGACGCCTACTTCTACGACGTGCTGCACCTCGCCGACGGCCGGGATGTCCCGCTCAAGGTGCGCTCACTCGTCGGCCTCGTGCCGGTGGTCGCGTCGCTGGCGTACGACGAGCCGGGCGTGCGGACGCTGCCCGAGTTCCGGCGCATCCTCAACCACTACCTGGCGAAGCACCCCGAGCTCGGCGCGGCCTTCCACCGGCGCGTCATCGGCACGGAGCAGGTCTACCTGCTCGCGTTGGTCTCGCCCGAGCGGCTGACCCGCATCCTGCACCAGGTCTTCAACCCGGCCGGCCTGCTCAGCGACCACGGCATCCGCGGCGTCTCGGCCTACCACCGCGAGCACCCCTTCACGGTGGAGGTCGGCGGCGTGGAGGCCTCCGTCGACTACGAGCCCGCCGAGTCGACGACCGGGCTGTTCGGCGGCAACTCGAACTGGCGCGGCCCGGTCTGGTTCCCGCTCAACGCGCTCCTGGTCGCGGCGCTGCAGCACTACGAGTCGCACGGCGAGACGGGCGTGCGCATCGAGGACCCGCTCGGCTCCGGCAACTCCCTCACCCCGGGTGAAGCAGCGGACGATCTCGCCCGGCGGCTGATCTCGCTGTTCCTCCCAGGCCCGAACGGACGACGGCCGTCTGACGCGCGCTACCCGCTGCTGTCGACGGATCCGCGCTGGAAGGACAACCTATTCTTCTACGAGTACTTCGACGGCGACACCGGGCAGGGCCTCGGCGCGTCCCACCAGACCGGCTGGACCGCCATGGTGGCGCACCTGATCCTCACGCGCGGGCGCTCGCGCTGACATCCGTCAGGAATGGCACCGCACGACACGCCGTCGCCCACGCACCTCACAGGCCTCGTGGATGCGCTTGACTGGCGCCGCTCCATCTCGACGCTTGCCACGACCATGCTCGAAAGGATCCGCCATGACCACACCGCAGACCCCCGCCTCCGCGCCCCTCGATCAGCCGCTGTACGGCGCCTCGTTCGGCGAGGCCATCCGCCGGTTCTTCAAGAAGTACTCCGACTTCACCGGGCGGGCGAGCCGCAGCGAGTTCTGGTGGTGGTACCTGTTCGCCGTGGTCATCGCGATCGTCTTCTCGATCCTCATCGCAACACTGGGCACCGTCGGCAACGGCGGCAGAGGGTACGGCCCGATCGGGTGGATCCTGATCGTCGCCTACATCGTGTGGGTGGTCGCGATCCTGGTGCCGAGCATCGCGCTCATCTGGCGGCGCTTGCACGACGCGAACCTGCCCGGCCCGTTCTTCTTCCTCGGCTTCATCCCGTTCGTCGGCGGCATCATCCTGCTCGTCCTCTACCTGCTCCCGTCGAAGCCCGAGGGCGCCCGGTTCGACCGCCGCTGACGCTCAGGCGCCGGCGGCCGCTCCCGGCCGGATCCCCACGGCCGGGAGCAGCACCCCGTCGATCAGCGACAGCAGGTACGCGCGGTCGACGGGCTGCTGCAGGATGAGCACCCGGTAGGCCGTCATCGACGGCATGATCATCGCCAGCGTCTCGATATCGGTGTCCGCGGAGATCTCGCCGCGGTCGATCGCCCGCTGCATGAACAGGCGGTTGAGGGACGCGCGCGGCTCGACGATCGCGGCCGTCACGGCGTCCACCAGGTCGGGGTCGCGGGCGAGCATCGAGGTGAGCCCGGCCATGATCTGGAGCTTGCGCTCGCCGTCCTCGATCGTGTGCGGCTTGATCACGGCGACCAGGTCTCCGCGCAGCGTGCCGGTGTCGGGCAGGTGCTCGAAGTCGATCGCGTTCTTCTTCATGCACGCGATGGCCTCCACGACGAGCTCGCCTTTGGAGGCCCAGCGCCGGTAGACCGTCGCCTTGCCCGCCTTGGCGCGCGCGGCGACCATGTCCATCGTCATGCGGTCGTAGCCGGTCTCGGCGAGGACCTCCAGCGCGGCTTCGAGGATGTCGGCGTCGCGGGTGTGATCGCGTTTCCGGCCGAGCTTGGGCGCGGAGCCGGTGGCGTCGAGCTGCGTCATTGCGGCCTTCCCCCTGGGTGTGTCGGCGACGGGTGCGTCGGGGCTGGTGATGTCTTCCGAACCATTCTAAGGTTAATTTTAGAACTCACTAGATCCGAAACTGCTGAGTTTCGTATATGCTGTCCCGCATGACCCAGACTTCCCCTTCCCCCTCGGTCGCGCCCGCGGCGTCGGACGGCTCGGTCCCGCACTCGCGGCGCTGGTGGACGCTCGTCACCGTGGCGATGGCCCAGCTCATGGTCGTGCTCGACTCGACCGTCGTCAACATCGCCCTCCCGTCGGCGCAGCACGACCTCGGCTTCTCCAACGCCGACCGGCAGTGGATCGTCACCGCCTACTCGCTCGCCTTCGGCAGCCTCCTGCTCCTCGGCGGCCGCATCTCGGACCTGATCGGCCGCAAACGCGCTTTCATCATCGGCCTGATCGGTTTCGCCGGGGCCTCCGCACTCGGCGGCGCGGCCGGCACGTTCGGGATGCTGGTCGGCGCCCGCGCGCTGCAGGGCGCGTTCGGCGCGCTCCTCGCCCCGACGGCCCTCGCCGTGCTCACCACGACCTTCACCGTGCCGAAGGAGCGCGCCCGCGCGTTCGGCATCTTCGGCGCGATCGCCGGGGCGGGCGGTGCGGTCGGCCTGCTGCTCGGCGGCGTGCTCACCGAGCAGTTCAACTGGCGCTGGAACCTCTACATCAACGTCTTCATCGCCATCGCCGCGATCATCCTCGCGACGTTCTTCGTCACCGCGGGCCATCGCTCCGGCCCGCGCCCGAGGCTCGACATCCCCGGCACGATCCTCGTCTCCGGCGCGCTGTTCTCGCTGGTCTACGGCTTCTCGAACGCCGAGAGCGACGGCTGGGACTCGCCGTCGACCTGGGGCTTCCTCGCCGCCTCCGGCGTGCTCCTGATCGCGTTCGTGCTGTGGCAGCGGAGGGCGAAGCACCCGCTCCTCCCGCTGCACATCGTGCTCGACCGCAACCGCGGCGCCTCCTACAGCTCGATCCTCATCGCGGGCTCCGGGATGTTCGGCATCTTCCTCTTCGTCACCTACTACCTCGAGACGACGCTGAGGTTCACGCCCATCCAGACCGGCCTCGCCTTCCTGCCGATGATCGTCATGCTGGTCATCGCCGCGCAGTTCTCGACCAACCTGTTCGTGCCGAAGTTCGGCCCGAAGGTCATGGTCCCGATCGGCATGGTGATCGCCGGCTCCGGCATGCTGCTGCTCACCCGGCTCGGCGTGAGCGCGAACTACGGCACCGAGATCCTCCCTGCGCTGATGGTCATGGGCGTCGGCATGGGCTCGATCATGCCCGCGGCCATCCAGACGGCGACCCTCGGCGTCGACCGGCACTTCGCGGGGGTCGCCTCGGCGCTGGTGAACACGAGCCAGCAGGTCGGCGGCTCGATCGGCACCGCGCTGCTGAACACGCTGGCCGCGACCGCGCTGACCGACTACCTGGCCGCCCACCTGCCGCCGACCCCGCACGTCATCCAGGAGGCCGCGGTGCACAGCTACTCCACCGCGTACTGGTGGAGCGCCGGCTTCTTCGCCTTCGGCGCCGTGCTGTCCGCCCTGCTGTACCGGCGGCGCCGGCCGGCGGTCGCGGCGGACGCCGGGGCTCCCGCGGCGGACGCCGAGCCGGTCGTGGCGCACTGACCGCGGCCTCCCGGCACGGTCAGGCGGACGTGCGAGAGCCGCCTGACCATCGCCTGGCAGTCCGCTGAGGACGGGTGTACCAGCGGGGCCGACCGGTCTACTGTCCATCTTCGGTCTGCCGTGCTCTCGCTGCGGACCGCGGAAGGAGTCCCGTGGCCCTCAACCTGCCCCTGTCCCCGCACCTCAGCGTGCGCCTCGACCCCGACGCGACCGGCGAACTCCTGGTCGACGGGGCGCCCGAGTGGTTCTCCGAGCCGAGCACCGAGCAGCTCCGGGAGGCCGTGCTCACCCGCGTCGGCCAGATCGCCGCGGACGCCGGGCACCCGGTGCAGCTCACGGTCTCCGACGAGGAGGGCGACTGGCTGCTGGTCGTCCACCCGGACGGCTCCATCGGCGACGAGGAGGAGCTGGCCGCCCAGAGCATGGCCGAGCCCGTGTCGTTCTCCGACGCTCGGGAGGCCGCGCGGCGTCCCCAGCCCACGTCGTTCAACGACCTGGCCGGTTCGGCCGGGCGCGACCCGAAGCCGGCGGCGCCGTTCAACGACCTGCTCGGAACGCCGAGCACCACCACGCCCGTTCCGCTGCCGGTGGCCGAGCCGGAGGCTCCGTCCCGGCGGCCCCTCCCGGTGAACCCGTCGCCGGTCACTCCCCCGGAGCCCGTCGAGCTGGTGCCGCGCGCGCCGGAACGGACGTCGTTCCTGCACGTGGAGAAGCCGCGCCCCGACCTGGCGCGCTCCGGTTTCCGCGGCGCGCTCTCCCGCGCGGGCATCCCGATGTCGCCGTCGGCGGCGGAGCTGAGGGAGCGCGAGGAGCTGGAGTCCGTGAGCCGGCACTGGGCCGGCCCGCGCACCATCGCGATCGTGAACGGCAAGGGCGGCGCCAACAAGACGCCGACCACCGCCCTGCTGTCGGCCGTGTTCGCCCGCAACGGCGGCTCCGGCGTGCTCGCGTGGGACAACAACGAGACCCGCGGCACGCTCGGCTGGCGCACGGAGCAGGACGACCATGACGCGACACTCCAGTCGCTGTTGCCCGCCGCCGACCAGCTCCTCTCGGCCGGCGCCCGCAGCGCCGACATCGGCCACTTCGTCCACCACCAGAACGCCGACAAGTACGACGTGCTGCGCTCCAACCCGACGATGCTCGCGAACCAGCAGCGCATCTCGAGCGCCGACTTCGACCGCCTCCACGAGGTGGCGACGAAGTTCTACCGCCTCGTGATCATCGACAGCGGAAACGACGAGTCGGCCGAGCGCTGGCTGCGGATGATCGACCACACCGACCAGCTCGTCATCGCCACGACGGCCCTCGGCGAGCACGCCGAGGCCGGCGCGCTGCTGCTGGAGGCCCTGATGCAGCGCGACGCGCAGTCGGCCCGGCTGGCGCGCGACGCGGTCGTGATCGTCTCCCAGTCGGAGCGCACGGGCCCCGAGTCCAACGTGACCGCCGTCGCCAAGGGCTTCGAGCCGCTGGCGCGCCGCGCGGTCACCATCCCGTTCGACCCGGAGATGCACGGCGGCCGGCTGGCCTTCGACACGCTGGCGCCGCGGACGCGGCGCGCGTGGCTGCACGCGGCGGCGGCTGTGGCGGAAGGGTTGTAGGGAGCGGTACTCGGCTTCCCTAGTCAGCCGGAAGCGTGAACTCCGCGCCGGCCGCGATGCAGAACGCGCGCACGTCTGTCACCGCACGATTTGCCGCGTCACCCTCTTCGACGCTCACCTGCTCACCGCTCGGCCCGTTGACGCGCTCCCCGACTTCGCGGATGCGCTCCATGTCCTCGGCGATGGCCTCCCACCGATTGTCCTGCCGTGCCGCGACCTGGGCGAGTTCGACGGCCTTCCGCCGGCTGAGGAACTTCTCTTTCACCTCTTGATCGAAAGAGGCCGCGAAGAGCGTGCAGGCCGTTCTGATCTGGGCGGTCGGGTCGCCCTCAGGGCGAGTGCCGTCCTCGACGGGGGCCGTCGACGACGGATCCGCCGATGGAGCCCCCGTTCCTGCCACGCCGGCGTTCGGGATCGCACTCCGACTGGCCGTGCCGCTGTGGCGGGGCGCCGCCTCCACGCTGCACCCGGAGAGCACGAGACAACACCCCACTACCATGGTGGTCACCATCGAAGATGTTTTATCGATATTCTTCACCTGTGAATGCTACAGAAGTTCCTTTACGACCACACAGAAAACGACGCTTCGCGGCCAAACTCATCGGAACGCTCGGAATCGCGATCCTGGTAGTCGGGGGCGTCACGATGCCCGTCGCGGCGTCCGCTGACTGCGACATCGCGTGCGCGACGCGTGACCTCCCTGCGACACCTCAGGGTGCGGCGAGCGCCCTGATGGGCTACGCCGACTCCGGAAAGCTGACGGAGGCGACCATCGTCCGCGGCTCGATCATCCAGAACGAGATCAAGCCTCTGGCCAACGGCACGCTCAACGAGACCTGTCGCGTCGACAAGCGGACCCTGCAGACGCTGATCGCCGTCATCAGGCACACCGGAAGCGCGCGCGTGACCGATCTGAATCGCCACTGCGCCGACGACGGCAAGAACACCTGCCCCTCGCCGTCACCGCACTGCACTCTCACCTGGGACAGCGACGGCTTCCGTTCGTCGACCGCGATGGACATCGACGCCACGGGAGACGGGAAGGTCAACGGCGAGAACGCGGCGACGTTCAGACTACGCGCCATCATCAAGGCGATGGTCCCGCACGTGGCGGCGACCTCGTACAACTCCGCGGGGGCCGACCTGGGACAGTCCAACTGCAGCGCCACCAATCTCGACTCGCCCTACTTCTGGACGTTCACGGATGACTGCAGCCACCAGCACGTCGACTACCGCGGCAACTCGTGGGGACTGTCCCTCGCGACCATGCCCCCGGCGCCCCCGCTCGACTCTGACGGGGACGGCGTGCCCGACTCCATCGACACGTGTCCCGCAGACCCCGGATTCGCCCTGTACGACGGCTGCCCGATCCCTCGCTCGGCGAACACCACCGACTTCAACGGCGACGGCGCGGCCGACGTGTTCTTCGCGAACCCGAACGGCAAATGGCAGGTATCCGACAATGGGACCGGTTCCTGGCGCACTCTAGCGACGGGCGGCGTCCCGCTCGATCTCCTGCAGTTCGCGGACTTCGACGGCGACGGCGTGGCGGATGTGTTCTGGCCGAACCCCAGCACGGGCGACTGGCTGGTCTCGTACTCCGGCACGTCCCCGTGGACCAAGCTCGCCAACGGTTCCGGAGTTCCGGGTTCGGAGCTCCAGCTCGGAGACTTCGACGGCGACGGCAAGGCCGACGTGTTCTGGGCCAACCCGAACAAGGCGGAGTGGTGGGTCTCCTACGGCGGCACGTCCGAGTGGGTCGCGCTCCCCGTCCGCGGTGTGCCCAGCACGAACCTTCGTATCGGGGACTTCAACGGCGACGGCAAGGCCGACGTGTTCTACGCCCACCCGAACGGCCAGTGGTGGATCTCCGACGGCGGATCGAGCCCGTGGCGCCAGACGGTGAGCGCGAACGTCCCGGTGGGCGAGCTGAAGTTCGGCGATGTCGACGGCGACGGCAAGACGGATGTGCTGTGGCCGAGCTCCATCGATGGTCGCTGGTGGGTCTCCTCCGCGGCGGCGGCGTCCTGGGACAAGGGCGTGCTGGCTGACGTACCCGCCGCACAGCTTCAACTCGCCGACCTCGACGGCGACGGCAAGGCGGACGTCCTGTGGCCGAACCCCTCCACCGGGAGCTGGCAGATCTCCAAGGGGGCGCGCAGTTCGTGGTCATTCGGCGCGACCGGGCACGTGCCCTACTCGATGCTCGTGGCTCGCTGAGAGCGATCGGCAGAGCACGGGACGCAACACGCCGCTAACGCGACCCGCTAGCGGCGTGTTGCGTCGCCTCTGCGGGGAGGGCACCAGCCGCGCCCTACCTTCCTCCGACCCGCTCCGCGGCCTCCGGCGTGACCGGCGTGAAGAAGTTGACGACCGTCCCGTCCGGGTCGCGGAACAGCATCGAGCGGTTGCCCCAGGGCAGGGTGGTGGGCTCCATGCGTTCGATCGCGGGGCGACCGACGCGGCGGCGAAGCGGTCGGTGAGGGCGGTGGCGCCGGCACAGCTCTCCGCGCTCGCGCAACTCGACATCGAGCATCCCCGCACCTTGACGGGCGCCCAGCTCGCCGACCGCTCGGGAGTGACGACGCAGTCGATGTCCGCCGCGATCGCGCGCCTCCTCGAGCGCGGGCTGGTCTCCCGAACCCAGAGCGCCGTTCACGGGAGGCGCCTCGACGTCTCCCTCACCCCGTCCGGCGCCGAGCTCCTCCGGACGATCCAGCACGAGACGCTGGACGCCGAGGCGGCGGTCGACTTCGGGCTGGACGACGATGAGCTCCAACACCTCACGGGGACGCTGCGGCGCGTCGCCCGCGCACTCGGGGTCTTCCTGCCCGCCGAGCACGCCGGCTGACGTCGACGGCCTGGCAGGCCTCAGCGGTAGTCGTACACCCGCTTGTACTTGCCTTCGCTGCGCGGCAACTCCCCCGGCTCGGCGAGCACCACATCCACCGTCGTGCCGATGTGCACCTTGATCTTCTGCCGGAGCACCTGCGTCGCCGCCTCGCAGACCTCGCGGTCGAGGTCGGGGTGGCGCTCGATCCGCACGGTCAGCGCGTCCATCCGGCCGTCCTTGCGCAGCTCGAGGACGAAGTGCGGGGTCAGCGTCTCGATGCCGAGCACGAGCTCCTCGATCTGGGTCGGGAACAGGTTGACGCCGCGCAGGATGATCATGTCGTCGTCGCGGCCGGTGATCTTCTCGATGCGGCGGAACGCCGGGTAGGCGCTGCCCGGCAGCAGCCGGGTCAGGTCGCGCGTGCGGTAGCGGATGACCGGGAAAGCCTCCTTGGTCAGCGAGGTGAAGACCAGCTCGCCGGTCGTCCCGTCGGCCACCGACAGGCCGGTCTCGTGGTCGATGACCTCGGGGAGGAAGTGGTCCTCCCAGACGTGCGGGCCGTCCTTCGTGACGACCGACTCGCTCGCCACCCCCGGCCCCATCACCTCGCTGAGCCCATAGATGTCCACCGCGTCGAGGCCGAGACGGCGCTCGATCTCGTGGCGCAGCTCGTTCGTCCACGGCTCGGCGCCGAGGATCGCGACCTTCAGCGATGTGCCGCGCGGGTCGAGCCCCGCGGCCTCGATGGCGTCGGCGATGGTCAGCAGGTAGCTCGGCGTGCACATGATGGCGTCCGGCTCGAAGTCGTGGATGAGCTGCACCTGCCGCGCGGTCTGGCCGCCCGACATCGGGATGACCGTCGCCCCAAGCCGTTCGATACCGGCGTGCGCGCCGAGCCCGCCCGTGAACAGGCCGTAGCCGTAGGCGTTGTGGACCTTCCAGCCGGCGGCGACCCCCGCAGCCTGCAGCGAGCGCGCGATCAGGCCGGCCCAGCGGTCGAGGTCGCCCTGCGTGTAGCCGACGACGGTGGGGCGCCCGGTCGTCCCGGACGAGGCGTGGATGCGGCGGACCTCGTCCATCGGCACCGCGAACATCCCGAACGGGTAGGTCGAGCGCAGGTCCTCCTTGGTCGTGAAGGGGAGGCGCGCGACGTCCTCGAGCGAACGGATGTCGTCCGGGCCGACCCCCGCGGCGTCGAACTTCGCCCGGTAGAGAGGGACGTTCTCGTAGGCGTGCCGCACCGTCCACTGCAGCCGTCTGAGCTGAAGGGCGCGGAGCTCGTCGCGCGTGATCGTCTCGGGGTCGGTCTCGGAGAGGTCGGGGGCGGCGGGGGCCGGTGTCGTCGTCGACATGGTGTCCTTACGGGGTCATTCGGTGGTGCTGCCGTGCTCGACGGCCGACCGGTTGGTGGTGAGCGACCGGCCGCGGAACTCCGCGACAACGTCGCCGGTCTCGTCGGTCACGGTGACGTCGTAGACGCCGGTGCGGCCGACCACCGTGCGGCGCACGGCGCGCGCGGTGAGGGTCTGCCCGGCCCGGGTGGACTTCAGGAAGGTGATGTCGGCGCCGGCGGCGACGGTCACCCGTTCGTCCTCGTTGCAGGAGATCGCGAAGGCGGTGTCGGCGAGGGCGAACACCAGGCCGCCGTGCGTGATGGCGAACCCGTTGGTCATGTCCTCGCGGACCGCCATGCTGACGATCGCCTCGCCCGGCTCGTCCTTCTCGACCACCATGCCCAGCGCCGCGGAGGCGCGGTCTCTGAGCATCATGGGACGGAGCGACTCTGAGCTCATGTGCGCACCACCCGCGGAACCTCCTCGTTCCTTACCGATCGTTCAGTAAATAGTGGCATCGAGGGTGCCGCGGCGCAACAGCGGGCGGGTGATTTCACCCGCCCGCCGGATCAGGAGGTCGGGATCACAGCCCGTTCTGCCGCGCGATCGAGCCCAGCCGGCCGAGCGACGGCTTGGGCGTGCGCTCGAAGGTCTCCAGGTCCACCCCGATGAGTCCGAACGTCGGCCGGTACCCGCTGGCCCACTCGTAGTTGTCCAGAGCGCTCCAGTGCAGGTAGCCGCGCACGTCCACCCCCTCGGCGATGGTCTCGTGGATGGCGCGCAGCGACGACTCGGTGTAGTCGATCCGGCGGCTGTCGTCCGAGGTGGCGATCCCGTTCTCGGTGACCATGATCGGGGTGTGCCCGCTCTTCTCCCACGCCGAGCGGATGCCGTCGGCTGCCGCCTGCGGGAAGTACTCCCAGCCAGTCAGCGTCGTCTCGGCGTCCTCCGCGACGGGACGCGGCCCCTCCGGCCCGATGAACGTGCGGGTGTAGGCCTGCACGCCCAGGAAGTCGTCGCCGGCGGACTCCTCCAGGTACCAGTCGTCGCGCGGGTAGCCGTACTCGTGCAGCATCTCGGCGGCGCCCGGCTCATCGGTCGGGATGAAGTCCTGCGTGGCGATGGTCCAGCCGCTCTGCAGCCCGGACACCGACGACAGCACCTCACGCGAGCGCCGGTGCGAGGCCAGCAGCGCGTCGGCGACCTGGAGGTCGGGGTTCGGGAGGCCGTAAGCGACCAGGTTCTCCGCCTTCTCGCCGCCCGCGAGCATCGCCGCGATGTTCGGCTCGTTGATCGTGCACACGTAGCGCACGCCGTCCTCCAGGATCGGCAGCACCGTCTCGGTGTAGCGCGCGAACAGGTCGGGGGCCTCGGGGTTGCGCCAGAAGCCGGCCTGGTCCATCCAGCGCGGCACGGTGAAGTGCATGAGGGTGACGACCGGCTCGAGGCCGACGTCGAGGCAGGCGTCGATCATCCGCCGGTAGTGGTCGAGGTTCGCCCGCGAGACGAAGCCGCGCTCCGGCTCGATGCGCGCCCACTCCACCGAGAAGCGGTAGCTGTTCAGGCCGGCGTCGGCGAGGAGGCGCAGGTCCTCCGGGTAGCGGTTGTAGTGGTCGGCGGCGTCGCCGCTCGGCTCCACGATCGACGTGCCCGGCGTGTGCTCCATGACCCACCAGTTGCTGTTGACGTTGTTGCCCTCGACCTGGTGAGCGGCGGTCGCGGCGCCCCAGAGGAAGCCGTCGGGGAAGCTGCGGAAGCCGTCGGGGAAGGTGAGCACAGAGTTCTCCTAATGGTGCGGTCGGAGTCGGTCGGGTGAGGAGGTCGGTCAGCCCCGCGACGGCGTCGGCACGGCGTCGAGCAGCCGCACCGTGTAGTCGTCCTGGGGGCGCTGCAGCACCTCCGCGGTGTCGCCGCGCTCGACCACGACGCCCTTGTCGAGCACCATGATCCGGTCGGTGACGAGGCGCGCGCTGAGCAGGTCGTGGGTGATGTAGAGCATGCTCACCCCGCGGGTGCGGCGCAGCTCCTCCAGCAGGGCGAGGACGCCGGCGCGCAGCGACATGTCCAACATCGACACCGGCTCGTCGGCGATGATCACCTGCGGGTCGCTGGCGAGCGCCCGAGCGATGACCACGCGCTGGCGCTGGCCGCCGGAGAGCTGGTGGGGCAGCCGGCTGGCGTACTTCTCGACCGGCGTGAGCCCGACCGTCTCGAGGAGCTCGAGCACACGGGCGCGCGCCGCGCTCCCGCGCAGGCCGGTGAAGTTCTCCACCGGCCGGGTCAGGATGTACTCCACGGTGTGCAGCGGGTTGAGCGCCGCGTACGGGTCCTGGAACACCATCTGCACCTGGGAGTGGAGCTGCTTGAGCGCGCGCCGGCCGCGGAGGGTGTCGATGCGCACGTCGCCGAACGCGATGGTGCCGGAGGTGGGCCGCTCGACGCCGGTGATCATCTTCGCGATGGTCGACTTGCCGCTGCCGCTGGCGCCGACGAGCGCCATCGACATCCCGGGCTCCAGGGTGAAGGAAACGTTGTCGACGGCGCGCGTGGCGGTGCCGCGCCGCCCCTTCGGGTAGACCTTCACGAGGTCGGAGACGACGATGGGCTCGCGGGCGCCGATGCGCTGCCGCGCGGCGTTGCCGGTGGTTCGCGCGCCCGAGACCGCGGCGGTGACCGGTGCCGGCCGAGCGGCGCCCTCCTGCCGCCGCTCCAGCCCGGGCACGGTCACCTCGGCGGCGCGCGGGTCGCCGTAGTGGCTCAGCAGCATCTGCGTGTACGGGTGCTCCGGCGCGTTCAGGATGCGGGCGCTCGGGGCGTCCTCCACGATCACGCCGTCGTGCATGACGAGCACGCGCTGCGTCGCCTCCAGCACCACGCCGAGGTCGTGGCTGATCAGGATCGCGGTGAAGTTCTCCGACGCCTGGAGCTGGCGGATCGTGTTCATCACGGCGTGCTGCACGAGCACGTCGAGGGCCGTGGTCGGCTCGTCGAACACCATCAGCCGCGGCTCGAGGGCGAGGGCCAGCGCGATGGAGACGCGCTGGCGCATGCCGCCGGAGAGCTCGCCGGGATACCGGGAGAGCGTGGACTCCGGAAGCTCGACCTTCGCGATCAGCTCCTCGGCGCGGGCGGCCCGCGCCCGCGGCGGCACGTGGCCGTGCGCGGCGAAGATGTCCAGGAAGTGGTTGCGGATGGTGCGCACCGGGTTGAGCGCGTTCATGCCCGACTGCAGCACCATCGCGAAGCCGCCCTGGCGCTGCGTGCGCACCTCCTCGATGGAGAGCGCGGCGATGTCGGTGCCGTCGAACAGGATGCGGCCGCCCGCGATCCGCGCCGGCGGCTTCGACAGCCGGGTGAGCGCGTAGCCGAGTGTGGACTTGCCCGATCCGGACTCGCCGACCAGGCCGACGAACTCGCCCTGGGCGAGCTCGAAGCCGACGTGCTTGACCGCCTCGAACGAGCGGCCCTTGTCCTCGTCGTAGACGACGGACAGATCTTCGACCTTCAGCAGGCTCATCGTCCGGCCTTCCTCTCGCGCAGACGCGGGTTGCTGAGCCCGTCGACTCCGAAGTTGATGAATGTCATGGAGACGGCGAACAGCGCGATCATGAAGCCGGGCGCGAAGAGCTGCACCCACTGGCCGGTGAGCAGCACGTTGCTGTTCTGCGCCCAGAAGAGCATCGTTCCCCAGCTCACCGTGTTCGGGTCGCCGAGGCCCAGGAACTCCAGGCCGGCCTCCGCGAGGATCGCCGCGGTCGCCGCGCCGAAGAAGCTCGCCACGATCAGCGACGTCATGTTGGGCAGGATCTCCCGGAACACGATCCGGCTCGGGCTCTCGCCGCTGAACTTCGCCGCGGTGACGAAGTCGCGGGAGCGGAGGGTCTGCGTCTGCGAGCGCAGCACGCGGGCGCCCCACGCCCATCCCGTCACCACGACGACGAACACGATCACGGCGATGCCGCCGTTGTGCAGGTACGCGGCGATGACGATCATCAGCGGGAGCGACGGGATGACCAGGAAGAGATTGACGACGAAGCCGACCCCCTCGCCCCAGAACGCCCGGACGTAGCCCCAGCTCAGCCCGACCAGGATCGCGACGATGGTGCTCAGGAGGCCCGCGATCAGGGCGACGGTGACGGACACCCGGGCGCCCCAGATGAGCTGGGAGAGCACGTCCTGGCCCACCCCGGTGGTGCCGAGCAGGTGCGCGGCGCTGCCGTCCTGGTTGTGCGGGAACGACGTGTCGTGCGGGTCGTAGGGCGCGATCAGCGGCGCGAAGATCGCCATCAGGATGAAGAGCAGCAGGAGGACGACGCCGAAGCGCGCCTTCGGCTCGGACCAGATGGTGCCGACCGCGCGTCCGAGGACGCGGAACGGGTTCCAGCGTTTCTCCTCGCTCGCCGCGGCGGCTGCGACCTCCGTCGCGCGGACCGAGGTCGTGCTCGGTGGCTGGGTGAGCTGGTCTTCGTGGGTCATCGTCTTGTCCTCGGGTCGAGCACGCCGTACAGGATGTCCACGAGGAAGTTCGCGATCAGGACGCTGACCGTGATGATGAGGAACAGCGCCTGCATCAGCGGGTAGTCCTGGTTGGTCACCGCGTGGAAGAGGAGGAGGCCGACGCCCGGGTAGGCGAACACCGTCTCCACCAGGAGGGAGCCGCCGACCACGCCGCCGAGCACCATGCCGAACGACGTGAACTGCGGCAGCAGCGCGTTGCGGGCGGCGTAGCGCAGCGCGACGGTGCGCGTGCGCAGGCCGTTGGCCTCCGCGAAGGTCACGTAGTCCTCGCCGAGCGTGTTCACCATCGTGTTGCGCATCCCGATGATCCAGCCGCCGAACGCCGTCAGCAGGATCGTCAGGCCCGGCAGGATGCCGTGGTACAGCGCGTCGGTGAAGAACTCCCAGCTCCAGTTCGGCGTCGCCGTCTGCGAGTAGGCGCCGCTGGTGGGGAACCAGCCGGCCACGTAGCCGAAGAAGAAGAGCAGGAGCAGCGCGATCCAGAAGTACGGGAACGCGGAGAGGAACTGGCCGCCCACCGTCGGGATGGTGTCGAGCGCCGTGCCGCGCTTCCACGCGGCCAGCACCCCGAGCAGCGTGCCGAGCACGAACGCGAGGACCGTGACGGTGCCGACCAGGACGAGCGTCCAGGGCAGCGCCGCGCCGATCAGGCTCGACACCGACTGCGGGAAGTAGCTGAACGACGGCCCGAAGTCGAAGTGGACGATCTGGTTCAGGTACGTCACGTACTGGTCCCAGAGGCTGCCGGTGGGCACGCCGAGCTGGGCCTCGATCGACGCGCGCATCGCGGGCGAGACCGGGCCGTTCTGGCTGAGCTTGGCGATCGCCGCGTCGGCGGGCGAGCCGGGCATCAGTCGCGGCAGGATGAAGTTGACCGTGACGGCGGCCCACAGGGTGAGGACGAAGAGTCCCAGCTTCCCCAGCAGATAGCGCACGACGACCTCCTTTCGGTGTTCGGATCAGGCGGGATCGGGCCGGTCGCGGACAGCGCCCGCGACCGGCCCCTGGATCACTTCGCCTTCGTGAGGTGGGTGAGGATCAGCAGCGAGTTCTCGGTCCAGGTGGCCGGGGTCGCGTACGGGTCGCTCGAGCTCGGCCAGCCGGTGAAGCTCTTGTCGCTGAACAGGCCCCACAGTCCGCCGTAGAACATGCTGATGACGGGCATCTTGTTGTACATGACCTCCTGGAGCTGGTCGATGTACTTCTTCTGGTCGCTCGTCGAGGTGGCCGACCGGAGCTGCTGCAGGAGGGAGTCCGCCTGCGGGTCGCTGAACCGCTCGAAGTTGCCGGAGGCCGACGTGCCGACCGGCTTGACGAACTCGCTGCTCATCAGGGTGTTGAAGTCCTGGTAGACGCTGCCGGCGCCGCCGAAGGCGCCCATCAGGAGCTGGAAGTCGCCGTTGTTCTGCGCCTGCGTGTAGGCGGCCGGCTGCGGCTGGTCGATCGTGACCTGGATCCCGATCGACTGGAGCTGCGTCTGGACGGCCTGCACGCCGCGCAGCCAGTCCGTGTAGCCGTTCGGCGTCGTGATCGTGAGCTGGAGCTGCTGGCCCGCGGAGTTGACGAGCTTGCCGCCCTGCTGGGTGTACCCGGCCTTGGCGAACGAGGCCAGCGCCTTCTGGGTGTCCTGCGAGATCATGCCCTGGTTCGGCAGCGACGAGTTGAGCCACTGCTGCGCGTTCGGCAGGAGCAGTCCGTTCTGGCCGGCGGCCTTCACGTAGCCCTCCTCGGCGTCCTTCGCGATCTTGTCGCGGTCCAGGGCGTAGCTGAGGCCCATCCGGAAGTCCACGTTGTTGAACGGAGCCTTGGTCAGGTTCGGGATCAGCGAGATGGTGCCGCCGGGCGGGAACCAGTACTTGTTGTGCTGCTTGTTCGCGCCGACCCAGGTCTTGTCCACGTTGTCGATGAACGAGTAGGCCCAGTCGTAGCCGCCCTTGACGAGCTGCAGGCCGGTGTTGGAGGCCGGCAGCACCAGCTTCTCCGCCGCGACCTTGTCGGCCTGCCAGTACTTGGTGTTCTTCACCATCGTGTACTGGTTCGGCGCGAAGCTGCCGACCGTGTACGGGCCGGTGGCGACCGGCTTGTCGTTGGTCCAGGTCACCGGGTCCTTCACGGACTTCCAGATGTGCTCCGGCACGATGATCTGCTGGTCGATGATGCTTGCGGCCGGGACGTTCGGGGCCTTGAGGTGGAACGTCACCGTGTCGCCCGAGGAGCTGATCGTGTCGATGTTCTGCCACTGGCCGAGCAGGTCGAGCGCCGAGGTCTTCTTGATGAGGTCGAAGGTGTAGACGACGTCCGCCGGGGTGAACGGCGTGCCGTCCGACCAGTTGACGCCCTTGCGGATCGTGTACTGGATGGTCTTCGGGTCGACGACCTTGTCGCCCGTGGCGAGGAACGGCGTGGCCTTGCCGTCGATGGAGTTCACGACCTGCAGGGGCTCGTACATGTAGTGCGCACCCGTGCGGGTGTTCGGGGAGAACGGGTTGAAGTTGCGGACGAACGTCGGGTTGCCGCCGTCGGCCCCGAAGAGGAGGGAGCCGCTGGCGCCCCCCGAGTTGCCGCCCGACCCGGAGGTCTGGAGGCTGCAAGCGCTCATAGCCAGCAGCGAGGCTGCTGCGGCGACGGCGACGAGTGAACGCCGGAGGCGCGTTCTGGACTTGTTCATCGCGATGTGGTCCCTTCAGTCGACAATGACTTGGTGCTCCGCCACTGTAAGCGCATACGAAAGGTTCTTCAACCCCACCTGAAACAAGTTTCCGTGTGCCAGAATGAGATTCTGACAACGGATTCACAGATGACTTCGGGGGAAACGTGGCGAGAAAACCGACGGTGTACGATGTCGCCGCGCATGCGGGAGTGTCCATCGCGACGGTCTCGCGCGTCCTCACCCGGCCCTCCGATGTACGCGCTTCCACCCAGGAGCGGGTCCTCGCCGCCGTCCGTGAGCTCAGCTACGTGCCGAGCGGCAGCGCCCGCGGTCTCGCGGCCCGCCGCACCGGCGTGCTCGGCCTGTTCCTGCCCGGCGTCGACGCGGTCGAGGACCTGAGCGACCCGGAGGTCAGCGACACCGGCACGGTGGAGGTCCGGCGCGATCCGGCCCGACCCGACCACGGCACGACAGCGAACCTGTATTTCGAGGAGGTGCTGCGCGGCTGCGAGCTGGAGGCGTGGCGCCAGGGCTTCTCACTGATGATCTGCGTCGGGCGCGGCCGTTCCCCGGAGAGCGTCGAACTCACCCTGAACGATCTCGCAGGCAAGGTCGACGGCCTCGCCGTCATCGCGCAGAGCGCCCCGCACGACGTGCTGAAGCGCATCGGGGAGACCATCCCCGTCGTCTATCTCGCCGGCCAGCGCCGCGGAGACCACTTCGACCACCTCACGGTGCGCAACCGGGAGGGAATGCGCGCCCTCACCGAGCACCTCATCGACGACCACGGCATCCGCGACCCTGTGTATCTCACCGGCCCGTTCGACTCCCCCGACGACGCCGAGCGCTACGCCGGCTTCGCGGACGCCCTGGAGGGCCGCGGCATCAACCCGACGGCGCTCCCGGTGCTGCACGGCGAGTTCTCCCGCGAGCGCGCCCGCGCGGTGGCGGAGGACCTGATCGCCCGCGGGAGCCTCCCCCGCGCCCTGGTCTGCGCCAACGACCAGATGGCCCTCGGCGTCCTGGACGCGCTGCGCCCCGCCGGCGTGCGCGTTCCGGAGGACGTCATCGTCACCGGCTTCGACGGCATCGACGAGGCGGCCCGCTCGGAGCCGCGGCTGACGACGGTGATGCAGCCGATGCTGGAGCTCGGGCGCGCCGCGGTCCGCGCGATGGTCGCCCGGGTCACTGACCCGGATCTGGAGCCGGTGAGCACGGAGCTGCCGGTGACGGTCCTGCTGCGGGAGAGCTGCGAGGGACCGTTGGGCTGAAGGGCGCACGGGAACGAGCCCGGCGCACCTCCCCGCCAGGGCCGTTCGGAAGAGTCGCGACGATAACATGCTTCCGTACCATTTGTGGTGAACGAGGGAGCTTCTATGCCTGGACGTTTTGACCTCAAGACGACGACAGTCGGTCAACTCCTAGACGACCTTGAGGCCCGCAAGGTGATCGACGATGCCGTTCCTGAGATCGCAAACCATCCGATGATCGGCTTAGCGCGCGGATTGACGTTTGACTTCCTCGCTGGCATGGCCGGATCACAGGTACCCGCGTCAACCATCAGCGACTTGCGCGAACGGCTGAGCGCATTGTGAAGTCGTCCGTCAGTTAACGACGACGCAAAAGAACGACAGCCCGTACTGAGTGCGTTGCGTCAGGTCCCTTTCGAGTCCTGCAGGGTTGACGACACGACGTTCCGGGTCGTACACGAGCGCGACGATGGCGTCGCAGTCGGGGTGCTTGGGGTATCTCCCTGCGTCGATGAGCAACTCCTCGACAAGCCTTTTCGAGTCGAGCCCGGGCCGGGTCATCTTGGTCTCGATAACAACCCCGACTTCTGGCAGCACGAAATCGACGCGCGAGTTCCTTCCTGCGCGGGATGGAACGTAGTCCTCCGGCCGCACGTCGTCGAAAAGTGTGCGCAACAGCGCTTCCACGACTGCTTGCAGGTCATGTTCGTCAGCGATGCGCTCGATCAGCTTCCAATCCGGCCTTTGGCGGTTCAGAGTTTCCAGCAGCCGGGGCAACCTCCGGAGCACTTGCGCGAGGTCCGTCGCCACAAGCTCCGCCGGCGTGGCCGATGGTGCAGCATCGAACAACAAGGCACGAGCCTTCTCCATCCGCTCCCGCACGATCGTGAACGGGTACAGCCAAGGGCTTCCGAGCTGCGGCACGCCTTGTGATGGCTCGGTGTAGAACGGCGAGCGTGTGCGCGGTTCGAGGAGGTATGCCTGGATTCCTTTGAGGAAGGTCCCCCCGTCACGAAGCTCGTCGAGCTTGCGCTGCGACTCCGGGCTGAGTAGGCGCCGGGCAGAGGAGTGCCATTTCCGGTATTGCTCGATTACTTCGTGCGCGGCCCGATCGGTGGTTTCCTCGTCTTCTTGGAGTGAACGCATTGTGGCTTCCAGCAGCTGAGACTCATCGATCAAGGTGTCAAATTCTGACTTGCGATTCGCTGGAATGGAGGTCACCGCGCCATCGTAGGCGATGGCCACGACACCGGACGGCAGTTCGTCGACGTGGCCTAGCCGAGACGTACACAGACTCGTCAGCCGTGTCGTCAGAATCGCACTGTGAACACGACCGGGGTGCCCTCCGTCAGCGTGCACGCCTACCCGACACCTCAACGAGCAGTTCCATGCGATGAACTCCGTCGGGCGGGTTCTTCAAGAACAAGAATCGACAACGAGAAGAATCGCGGCAAGAGAACGCCGGGAACAGAAACGAGAAGAACGACTTTTCTGCTATCTAGAAGTAGCAATTTATGACAATATTGCTATCTGTAGATAGCAGCTTGGAGGCTTCTGATGGTGCAGCGTCGATCAGTGCAACAGGAGCGGATGCTTCGAGAATTCGGCGCACACATCCGAAGATGGAGAAGCGTCAACGGACTTTCCGCAACCGCGCTTGCCGAACGTGCTTTCATCACCCGGGCGACGCTCGCCAGCATCGAAAAAGGCACCGGCAGCGCCCAACTCGACTCCGTCTTCGCTGTTCTCTCCGCTCTGGGAATCCTCGAATCCGTCGTAGCCTCCGCAGACCCGTACAGGAGCGAAGCGGCACGACCACGAATTGACGCCATCATCCAGAGCGGCGGAACCATATGACCGACATCGTCAGCGCCGCCGAGGTGTATCTCGACGAAAACGGCGCCGGCCCGACCCGAGTGGGCCTCTTGCGGCCTAGTTTCATCGGAGGGCGAACGCTCGCCGCGTCGTCGTTCGAATACGACCCCGCGTATCTGGGGAAGATCGGCGCCTACGAACTGTCCCCCGATCTCCCCCTCACCCCCGGACGCACCTACACACCCGAGAACGCGGTGCTGTTCGGTGCCTTCGCTGACGCCGCCCCAGACGAATGGGGGCAGAAGATCGTCTAAGCAAACCACGCGATCAGATTGAAGGAGGACCCAAGCCTCCCCCGTCGCGTCGGCGACTTCGACTATCTCCTCGGTGTCTCCGACTTCTCTCGCATGGGCGCTCTCCGATTCAAAGCGGAGAACAGCCCTCAATGGCTGTCCGAAGACACCGGCGTTGCAAACATCCACGACTTGAGGAAGATCCTCGGCGTTGCCCGCAGGTACGAAGACCATGAGGCGACCGAAGAAGACGTCGAATACCTAGCAGGGATCGCAACCTCGCCCGGCGGTGCACGACCAAAAGCGAACGTCCTTCTTCCCGACGGATCGCTTGCGTTGGCGAAACTTCCGCATTCCAAGGACGCGGACCTCGACGCGGAGGCATGGGAAGCAGTCGCGCTGACGATCGCGCGACGAATCGGCACGCCGACACCCGAGTTCACGGTGCAACCCGCCGGTGAAGGCCGGTCCGTCCTCATTGTCAAACGGTTCGACCGCGACGGCGGAAACGTGCGACGCGGTTACATGTCGGCTGCCACCGCCTTCCAGATCGGGAAACACGATACGGGGTTGCGGCTCACCTACGAAGAGTTCGCCGACGTTCTCGCAACTACCAGCGCAAACCCGGAAGCAGACCTTCACGACATGTTCGGGCGGATCGCGCTTACCGTCTTCATCAATAACGTCGACGACCACTGGGGCAACCACGGATTCCTACGCCAAGATAGCGGTTGGCGGCTCTCACCGATCTTCGACATCAACCCGCACCGGCACGGCGGCATCATCGCATCCCGCCCGATCAGCGACAACGACGACCCGCGCGACCGCGACATCCGTAACCTCATCGACATCGCCGACACTTTCAACCTCACCAGGTTCGAAGCGATCGACATCGCCATGCGAATATCCGAACACGTGGCCTTGTGGCCGCAGATCGCAGACCTTCACGGGATCCCGAAAACGCAGCAGCAGGCGATGGCATCCGCGTTCGACGACACGCAACGGGAACGGATCGAAGAGCTCGCCGCCACAATCGAACAGAACTCGCTTGTGCGCGCGAACCTCGAAACTGCTCCCCTCCATGACGGGATGGAGTGGGTGCCGCCGTCCCTCCGCGAAGGAAAACCTGTAACCGGGTACTGGCGAAAAGCCCGGAAACGGTAGAGCCCGGTCATACGGTGGCCCATCCAATCGCTGCGGCTTCGCGGACGCCCTGGAGGGCCGCGGCATAAACCCGACGTCACTGCCGGTGAGCACGGGGCCGGCCTGGGCGCCGTCCCGATCGGGCGGCCCGCCGCGTCGGCGGTCGGCGTACGGTGCTGCCATGAACGGGAGGGCCGTGGCCGCGGCGAGCGCCGCCGCGCTGGCGCTCGTCCTCGCCGGGTGCGCACCGGGTGCTGCGCCCACGCCGACGAGGGCGCCCGCGACCGCGCCGTCCACGGCCGCGCCATCCGCCGCGCGCCCGGCGCCCTCCTCGCCACCGACGCCGACCGCCACAGCCATCCAGCACATCGTCGTCATCGTGGACGAGAACAAGCCGGCCGGTTCGGTCATCGGGGACCCGCAGGCCCCGTACCTGACCTCGCTCGCGCACACCGGCGCGCTCGCCACCGCCTACTCGGCCATCACCCACCCGAGCCTGCCCAACTACCTGGCGCTCACCAGCGGCACGACCGCAGGGATCACGACCGACTGCAACCCACCGGGCGGCTCGTGCCTGGTCACCGGCCCCAACCTCGCCGAAGAGCTCGACCGCGCCGGACGGTCCTGGCGGATGTACGCCGAGAGCATGCCCGCCCCGTGCACGACGGCGAACACGACCCTGTACGCCGTCAAGCACAACCCGTTCCTGTACTTCCCGAGCGTGACCTCGTCGACCGCGTACTGCGCCGCCCACGACGTCCCGTACTCGCGCTTCGCCGGCGACCTCGCGACGGCCTCGACGCTGCCGGCGTTCTCCTTCATCAGCCCGAACCTCTGCGACGACATGCACGACTGCTCGGTCGCGGACGGCGACGCGTGGCTGAAGGCGAACATCCCGGCGATCCTGGCGTCGCCGGCGTTCACGACGCAGCGGTCGCTGCTGGTGGTGACGTTCGACGAAGGGGACTCCGGGGACAATGTGGTCGCGTGCGTGTTCGCCGGGCCGGCGGCGCGGGCGCACACCGTGGTGGCTACGCCGTTCACGCACTACTCCTTGCTGCGGACGATCGAGGAGGTGTGGGGGCTGGCGCCGTTGACGGGGGCCGATGCAGGGGCGGTGGCGATGACGGGGATGGTGGGGTGAGACGGTTGCGGTGACCGGGGCATAAGCCCGAAACCAGGGCGGCCATCCCACGCCCCCTCTAGCGCGCCACCCCCTCCCGTGCTTGCGTAGTCCCCATGGCAGCCGTGAAGCGCGTGATCGTCTTCATCCAGGAGAACAAGACAACCGACTTCTACTTCCCCTCCCTCGCGGAGTGGGGCGCCGAGGTCGCCAACCACGGGAGCCTGCGCACCAGCGCTCCCGACTTCGATCAGCCCCACGACCGGAACGCGTGGGTGCACTACGCGATGGGTGACTATCCGGCCGAGCCCATGCAGCTCGACAACGATCAGGTCATCCCGTATTACAGCTGGCTCGCCAAGAGTTTCGTGTTCAGCGACCATCATTTCGGGTCGGGGTCGAACTCCACGCCCGGGCACATGCTCGCGGTGGGCGGCCAGATGCCGACGCTCAAGAATCCGCCGTTCGTCGGGGCGCACCCGGTGTGGGACCTGCCCTCGATCTTCAGCGTCGCACAGAAGGCCGGGGTGAGCTGGGGCGCGTTCCCCGACCAGGACGGCTACCCGGTCAAGTTCTACAAGACGACGTCGACGGCGCCGGGGTCGAGCGAGGTGTTCCCGCCGTCGCAGTTCATCCCGATGGCGAAGGGCGGGACGCTGCCGGACGTCTGCTACGTCTGGTCGCCGGCGGGCTACGACGAGCACCCGCCCGCAGTACCCACGCCCGACTACGTGACCAAGGGGCAGGGGCTGGTCTGGCAGCGCGTCCAGGCGGTGATCGACGGCGGCGGCTGGGACGAGACGGTCTTCATCCTGACCTGGGACGACTGGGGCGGCTACGCGGACTCGGTGCCCACGCCCTCCATCGAGACGGTGCCGGACGCGCTGCACCCGGACGGGTTCCAGGTCATCGGGGGCTCGCGCATCCCGCTGCTCATGTTCGGCGGCGCGGTGACCCAGGCGATCGACCCCGAGTGGCACTCGCACGCGTCCATCCCGAAGACGATCTGCGACCTGCTCGGGCTCGGCACGTTCGGGGTGCCGCGCGTGGACGACGCGCCCTCGCTCGCGCACCTGGTGCAGCCGGGGCTCGGGAGGCCGGTGCCGCCGGCGCCCGGGAGCACAATCACGCAGCCGACCCCGCCGAGCCCGCGGCCGACGCCGGTGCCGCCGAAGCCGTGGCCGGGGCCGCTCGGGCAGCCGCTTCCGCCGTTGGTCACGCTCGACGGCAGCACGGTGCCCGCGCCGATCGACGGGAAGGTGAACCCGAAGCCCCCGAAGGCGCCCGTCGCGCCGCCCGCGTAGCGGGACGGTGGCGACGGATTCAGGTCACGAATCGTGCGAATGCAGGAGCGTTTCGCGCGATTCGGCACGAGTGTGCGACGCGACGCGGCAGACCAGGATGCGCATCTGCTTCCGTCGGGTGAATCCGAGCCGCTCGTAGACCGCGATCGCCCGCTCGTTCACCGTCTCGACGTGCAGGAACGGCCGTTCGCCGCGGTCGAGGATGCCGCGCATGACCGCGAGCATGACCTGGACCGCGAAGCCGCGGCCCCGCCACTCCGGGTCGGAGCAGACCGCGCTGACCTCGCACCAGCCGTCGGGGCGCATCCGCTGGCCGGCCATCGCGGCGAGGCGGTCCCCGACGCGCACGCCGTGGTAGCCGCCGAAGTCGATCGTGCGCGGGAAGAACGGGCCCGGCCGGGTGCGCTCGACCAGGTCGAGCGCGTCGGCCACATCGGCCTCCGCCAGCGGGACCAGGCGTGCGTCGTCGCCGAGCGCGGGCGCGGCCGGCAGGTGAGCGCCCTCGAACACGTACTGGTAGCAGTCGTAGCCGGCGACGGCCTCCCAGCCCTCCGGCGCCGCGTCGGCGAACACACCCAGCGTCTCACCCGGGCCGACGAGTGAAGCCAGCCGACTCCAGTCGGCGTCGCTGCCGTGGTCGGCGACGGACGCGAACGGCGACATGTCCGGCGGGTAGCGGCGCGCCCGGTCGTCGCCGAGGGCGAAGGCGGCGTGCGGGCCGGTGAGGGCGTTCCAGGCGGGGTCGTCGAGCACGTGCATCCCCTCAGCCTCGCACACGCCGGCCCGAGCAGGCGTACTGTCTGGGTCAGCGTCGCGCCGCCCGAGCGCCGACGCCCGAAAGGGAGACGGATGAGCAGGGCCGCGATCGTGGTCAACCCGGTGAAAACCGACCCGGAACGGTTGCGAGCGTCCCTCGCCGCCGCCGAGCGCCGCCACGGCTGGGAGGAGACGCTGTGGCTGGAGACCACGGCGGACGACCCGGGCACCGGTCAGACCCGCGAGGCACTGGAACAGGGCGTGGACGTGGTGATCGCGGCCGGCGGCGACGGCACGGTGCGCACGGTGGCGGAGGAGCTGCGCGGCAAGGACACCCCGCTGGCGCTGCTGCCCTCCGGCACCGGCAACCTCCTCGCCCGCAACCTCTCGCTGACGCTGGACGACGCCGAGCACGCGCTCGACACGGCGTTCGGCGGCACGGACCGCGCCATCGACGTCGGCCTCGCCGAGCTGCGCGACGGCCGGGACGGCACCGAGCGCCGCGCATTCCTGGTCATGGCCGGGCTCGGGATCGACGCCAAGATGATCGCGGCGACCGACGACGACCTGAAGGCCAAGGCCGGCTGGGTCGCGTACGTGCAGGCGATCGGCAAGGTGCTGCGCGACAAGAACGAGCTGCGGCTGCGCTACCAGCTCGACGGCGGCCGGGTCCATACGCTGCACGCCCACACCGTGATGATCGGCAACTGCGGGTCGCTGCAGGCCGACATCATGCTGCTGCCGGACGCCGCGGTGGACGACGGCATCCTCGACATCGTCGTGCTGCGCCCGGAGGACGTGCTGGGCTGGCTGCGGATCGCCGTAAAGATCTTCTGGGAGAACGGCGTGCTCCGCCGCACCACGGTCGGCCGCCGGTTCCTGCGGGAGGACCACGAGGTGCACGCGATGAACTACCTCAAGGGCAAGGAGATCGTCCTGACCTCCAACCGTCCGGAGCAGGTCGAGCTCGACGGCGACCTCTTCGGGGAAGTGAGCTCGATGCGGGTCCGGATCGACCCCGGCGCGCTGCGGGTCCGGGTGCCGCGGGAGTGACCCGCGACCCCGGTGACGCCCGGCGGGGACGGACGTATGCTGGGGGTTCCCCGTAGCTACGGGTATGGGGAAAACACGCCAGAGCCCGGCCGAGCGATCGGTCGGGCTCTGGTGCGCGCGGCTCCGCGAAACCCGCTGTTGCCAAGCGCGGATTTCCGATGCATCATGCACCCGAAGGCAGGTGTTTCCCGCCTGACCGGCGTTCGCGCGCGGCTGCCGGATTCCCGCTGTTACGGGGGTTTCCGCGGACGCACCGGGGCTGCGCGCGAGCCTCGGGCGACGCCTGCGGCGCGCCCCGGTGTCAGACCGCGCCGGTGTCAGACTCGGGCCGGCAGCGCGAGGCCGTGACCGATCGGGAACAGCGCGTCTGCCGATCCGCCCGGCTGGTCGGGCGCGTGCGCCTCGACGGCGGCCATCGACGACGGCAGCTCGAACGGCAGCCGTCCCAGCGGCGGGATGCGGCCGCTGAGCGCATCGACGACGGCGTCGTCGCTGCACCCGAACACGCCCGCGATGGCGACGACGCCGGGCATTCCCACGAACGGGGTGAGGATGGCCGCACGGTCCAGGTTCACGACGAGCACCACAGGCGTCGCGGAGGCGATCGCCGCGATGCGCTCCACCTCGGCCGGCGGGAACTCGAGCGAGCCCTGGTGGAACCAGGCCTCGAGGAAGAGGTCGTCGCGGTGCTCCCACGGAGCGTCGATCCGCAGGATGGCCAGGGAGGCGGCGTCCGGCGAGGTGGCGACGTCGCCGAGCCGCCCCGCCGCGGCGACGCTCATCCCCTCGACGTACACGCTCTGCTCGGCGCCGAGCGGGAGCACCCCGTCCTCGGCCTGCAGCAGCGTGAGCGACTGCGCCTGCGCGCGGTGGCCGGCCTCCTGGAACTCCGGCTGCCCCACGATGGCGGCCGCAGCCTCCTCGTCGACGTACGGGTCATCGAACAGGCCGAGCTCGAACTTCACCCGGAGCAGGCGCCGCGCCGACTCGTCGATGCGGCTCTCCGCCACCCGGCCCGCGCGAACCAGACCGATGAGCAGGTCGACGCACTCTTCGCCGCCGAACTGGTCGGCTCCCGCGTCGAGGATGCGCAGCATCCGCTCCTCCGGGCCGAGCTCCTCGACGCCCCAGGCCCGGGCCGGGAGCACCTGGTCGCCGACGTGGTTGTCGTTGACCAGCTCCCAGTCGGTGACGACGACCCCGTCGAAGCCCAGCTTGCCCCGGAGCAGCCCGGACACGATCTGCTTGTTGTAGCCGAAGCCGACGGGTTCGATCGGCTCGCCGTCGACGACGAGGTCGACCGGCATCCCGTAGTAGGGCATGATCGCGCTGGTCTTCCGGGCGATCGCCGCGTGGAACGGGTGGAGGTGGTCCTCGAATCGTCCCGCCGTGTACGTCTGCTCACGGCCGTAGGGGAAGTGCGCGTCCTCCCCGTCCTTCTGCGGGCCGCCGCCGGGGAAGTGCTTGGTCGTGCAGGCGACCGAGTCCGGGCCGAGCTCCGGCCCCTGGAGGCCGTCGATGTAGGCGGCGGCGAGGCGGGCCACGAGCTCCGGGTCGGCGCCAAGCGTGCCGGGGAGGCGGGCCCAGCGCGGCTCGGTCGCGAGGTCGACCGTCGGGTGGAGGGCCGCCCGGATGCCGATGGCGACGTACTCCCGGCGGACGATGTCGGCGAACGCGCGAACAGTGTCCTCATCGCCGATCGCGCCCAGCCCGATCGGCTCCGGCCATTGCGACAAGTGGCCGGCCGCGAACGAGACGCCGGAGTTCTCGACGAACGCGTGCCGCGGGTCGGTGGAGACCGTGACCGGGATGCCGTGCGGGGTCTGCTCGGCGAGCTTCTGCAGCGCGTTGCTCCAGCGGGCGGAAAGGCGCGCGTCCGGCAGCTGGTGGACGTTGAAGTGGTTCATGAGCTTGCCGAGGACGACGGCGCTGGTGGCGGACTTCGAGATCGCTCCGGCGGCCTCGATCAGGGTGCCGTCCTGTCCGGCCTCGATGACGGTCTGGAACATCAGGCCCGCCTTCTCTTCGAGGCTGAGCCGGGGCAGGAGGTCGGCGACGCGCTCCTCGACGCTCAGGCGCGGGTCCTCGAAGGGGTCCATCCTGCCGTTGCCGTTGAGGTCGCGGTACTGCACGCCGTCGTCGGAGGTGCGGAATTCGGGAGTCATGTGTTCGTGCCTTTCGTCGGTGCTGGTCACGCGGCGGTGACCGGGAAGTCGATGATGCGGTGACCGCGAGCGGGAAGGGTGACCGGCTCCGCGACCAGCTCGGCGCCGTCGAACACGGGCGCGAAGCTGACGGGGTGCGGAGCGACGTTGATGGCGACGAGCGCCGACTCGTCCGCGCCGGAGACGGGGACGGCCACGATCCCGGGACCGTCGCTGCGCAGGTCCAGCCGCGGCGTGGCGCCGGCCTCCGCGATCAGCGCGCGCCAGAAGCCGGAGTGGACGGCGTAATCGACGCCGAGCAGCACGGCGACGCCGCCGCCGGGGACCTCGACCTTGACCGCGGCCGGGAGCCCGGTCCCGCGCTCGATGAGGAGCGGCTCGGCCTCGCCCGCGAAGAGCTGCGCGAACCAGACCCGGACGTCCCGGGGCGCATGCGCGGCGAGCGGACCGGCCCCGAGCACGGTGGGGTGGTATTCGCTCTCCGCGTCGAGGTACTCCCGCGTGATGCCCGCGCTCGTCACCCCGAGCGCCTCGGCGAGGATCGTGCACGGCGAGCCGTCGGCGTCCACCTCGGGCAGCAGTCCCGCCAGCAGCAGCCTGCCGCCCGTCCGGACGTGGCGGGCGAGGAACTCCTGGACGCCGCGCCCGAGCTCGCGCCCGGTCGCGAGCACGATCAGTTCGCGTTCGCGGCCCTCGCGCTCGTCCGTGGGCGCCCCCGCGCTCCAGCCCGCGTCACTGCCCGCGGCGGCCTGCAGGTCGAGGGCGCGGAAGCTCCAGCCGCCGTAGACGAGGGCGCGCGCCAGCGTCTGCCGGGCTCCGAGCCCGCGATGGATCTCCCGCTCGCCGACCTGCTCCTTGCGCCGCTGCGCGTCGGGGTGGGTGTACTCCGTCAGGTAGTGGTCGGCGACGAAACCGAGCACCAGGTCGTCGGTGAGCTGGATGCCCGCGGCGAACAGGCCGGCGTGCGCGCCGATCGCCGACGCGGCCTCCACGACGCCGCCGAGGGCCTTCGAACGCGCACCCTCCGGGCCGATGGGCGCCGCGAAGCCGTGTCGCTCCCCGGTGAAGGCGATCCGGTCGTCGCCGTCGCCGACGGGGGCGTCGAGCAGCGGATTGAGCCCGCCTGCGAACAGGTAGTAGTTGACGATGCGCGCCCCCTGAGCCGCGTCGAGGAGCGTCTTGAGCACGGTCGCCTCCGGCGACGTGAGGACGCCGAGGTCTTCGCCGTAGTCGCCCGTGCCTGCGTCGAACTCGAGTGAGCCGAGCGGCTGGTCCGGTCCGTGCACGGCGGCGGTGAAGGCATTGCCCACGTAGAGGTCGGCGGCGTTGTTCACCGTCAGCTCGCCGAGGTACATGTCGGTGCCGGCGGTGACGCCGGGCCGCCCCCGGTAGGCGGGCGCGAGCTGGCTGACCCCGATCGGGTAGGTGAGTCCGCGGCCGCCGCCGCTGCCGTGGATGTTCAGCAGCAGCGGAGCGGTGATGCCGCGCTCGCGCGCCCAGCCTTCGAGCGTCTGCGAGTAGCGGGCGAACCGGTCGCGCGTGAACCGGCCGAGGTCGTGGTGCAGCCGGAGCTCTGCGTCGGTGCCGGCCGCACCGCCGCGCGGGTCGGTGTCGTCGCCCGACCACTCCGCGAGCTCGCGCACCGCGCCGTCGGTCAGCGTCGGGGTGTTGGTGACCCAGTCGAGCATGCCGATCTCGTTGTCGAGCTGCACCGCGATCACCGGTCCGCCGAACTCGCGCTGGCGGGCCGCAATGGGCGGGAGGACGGCGTCGTACCAGCGCTCGGACTCGGCGAGGAAGGCGGGCGCGAGGTAGTCGACGGTCCGCGAGGCGGCGGGGGCGCCGTTCCAGCCGAGCGGGTGAATCTCCGGGTGATCGCGGCGCAGCCGGTGCGGCAGGCCCTCGTTCTTGAGCTCCGCCATCTGGAACGGGCCCGGCCGCGCGATGAACCGCAGCCCGTACGCGGCGCACAGGTCGATGAACGCGCCCAGATCGCGCTCGGGCCGGGTCTCCCCTGTGACGTCGATCGTGCCGTCCGGCAGCTCGTGCCAGATCCAGGGGATGTAGCTGGCCACGGTGTTGAGCCCGGCGTCGACGGCGGCCTGCAGGCGGTCCTCCCAGTCGGCACGGGCGAGCCGGAAGTAGTGGATCTCCCCGGCGAGCACGACCTGCGGCTCGTCGTCGATGAGGATGCGGGAGCGCTCGAGGCGGGTGGGAACGGGCATCGTCGGCCTTCCTGAGGGGGTTCGTCCACTGACCCGCAGCCGGGGGTTGCGCTGATCCGGCTGGGGGGCTTAGGGTCACGGTAATCGGTTACAGCAATCGATTACTGCGGAGCCTATCAAAGTGATCGCAGACGACAAGCCCAGACGACAAACCCCGACGAAGGAGTTGACGTGGCGAAGCCCCAGCGCGACGGAGAGCGCCTCAACGTGCGCCAGATCGCCGAGCTGGCCGGTGTGTCGACGGCGACCGTGTCGCGCGTCTACCGGGGCGTCGGCCAGGTCTCGCCGGAGATGCGCAAGCGCGTCTCCGAGGCCATCGAGCAGTACGGCTACCGCCCCAGCCACTTCGGCTCCGCACTGCGTCAGCGCCGCAACAGCACCCTCGGAATCGTCTTCCCCGGTCTGACCGGCCCGTACTTCGGCGAGCTCATCGAAGGCTTCGACCGCGCGGCGATCCAGGCCGGGGTGAGCGTCAACATCTTCAGCACGCACGCGCTGCGCGACTCGGCCGCCGACCTCGAAGCGATGACGGAGCGCGTCGACGGCCTCGCCGTGCACGCCGGCGTGGTCGAGGAGCAGGTGCTCGACCGCCTGGCCGAACTGGTGCCCATCGTGGTGATCGGCGGCAATCCGGCCGGCACCGACATCCCCGCCGACGCCCTCCAGGTGCGCAGCGACCACACGCAGATGCACGAGCTCGTCACGCACCTCATCCGCGACCACGGGCGCACCCGGCTCGCCTTCCTGGGGCGCCCGAGCGACTCGCCCGACATCCAGTCGCGCTACGACCAGTACGCGGCGGCGCTGCGCGACGCCGGACTGGAGCCGCGCGAGCCCATCCCCGCGTGGCTCGCCCAGGCCGACGGCGTGCTGGCAGCGCCGGGCATCATCGCGTCGCTGCGCGCGGGCGAGCTCGACGGCGTCGTCTGCGCGAACGACGAGCTCGCGCTCGGCCTGATGTTCGCCGCCCTCGGCGAGGGCGTCGCCATCGGCGACGAGCTGGCGATCACCGGAGTGGACGATGTGCCGATGGCGGGCCTGGTGACCCCCGGCCTCACCACGCTCGCGCGTCCGCTGCAGGACCTCGCCGGCACCGCCGCCGAACTGCTGCTCGACCTCATCGCCGAGCGGCGCGCCGAGAGCGTCGTCGTCCCCTCGCACGTCGTACGGCGCGGCAGCTGCGGCTGCCCGGCCGGCACCCGCTGAGACTTTTTCCCACTCGTACCGACCAACAACAATCGCCCTGACACAAGGAGGTGTCCACTATGGACCGACGACGCATGACGAAGAAGACCGGTAGGAGGATGGCGGCCGTTCTCGCCGGAGCCACGGTCGCCGCCCTCGCGATGAGCGGCTGCAGCGGCGCGGGCGGAACCGGGGCAACGGGCTCCGACGGCCGCATCCCGCTGCTCAACTTCGGCGGTTTCGGCGGGGGCTCGAACCCCAAGGCCAACTACAACCCCTACCTGGCGACGGCGCTCAGCGTGGGCAACTACATCTACGAGCCGCTGATGATGCAGAACCAGTTCTCCTGCACATACCAGCCGTGGCTCGCGACCGAGATGAAGTGGAGCGATCCGTCCACTCTCGTCTTCACGCTCCGCGACGGCGTGAAGTTCTCCGACGGCACGCCGTTCACGGCCGACGACGTCGTGTTCACGTTCGACATGATCAAGAAGTACCCGGCACTCGACACCAACGGCGCGTGGGCCCACCTCGCGTCCGTCGAGAAGACCGGGACCGGCTCCGTCACCTTCCACTTCGACGGCCCGGGCGCCAGCAGCCTGACCGCCATCAACAAGGTGCTCATCGTGCCGAAGCACATCTGGTCGAAGGTCGCCGATCCGACCACGTACACGAACACCAAGCCGGTCGGCACCGGATCGATGCTGACCGACTCGTTCAACCCGACGACGCTCGTGCTCAAGCGCAACCCCGACTACTGGCAGGCGGACAAGATCCGCGTGGACAAGATCCAGTTCAACAACTCGGACCAGGGCCAGGTCGACCAGCTCAAGCTCGCCCGCGGCGACTACGACATGAACGCCATGTACATCCCGGACATCGAGAAGTCCTACGTGGCCAAGGACCCGAAGCACAACAAGTACTGGTTCCCGGCCGGTTCGCCGATCAGCCTGTACATGAACCTCGACAAGAAGCCGTTCGACGACCAGTCGTTCCGCGACGCGATCTCGAAGGCGATGGACAAGAAGACCATCGTGAACGAGGCCGAGCAGGGCTATGTCGCGCAGGCGAGCCAGACCAGCCTCGTCCTCCCGAACGCCAAGGACTGGCTGCCCTCGTCGATCCCAAACGGCGGCTACGTCTCCTACGACGTCGACACGGCGAAGGCCGACCTCGACAAGGCCGGCTACAAGCTCGGCTCCAACGGCGCGCGCCTCGGCAAGGACGGCAAGCCGCTCAGCTTCTCGATCCAGATCCCGGGCGGCTGGAACGACTGGATCCAGGCCGGCAAGATCATCCAGTCGGACTTCAAGGCGCTCGGCATCACCGTCGACATGCAGAACCCGACGCCCGACGTCCAGAACCAGAACCGCCTCACCGGCGAGTACGACCTGACCTTCGGCGTCCGCGGCGGCTCCTGCGACATCTACCGCAACTTCCTCGAGCCGCTCGCGAGCTCGGAGACGGCTCCGATCGGCCAGGCGGCGAAGACGAACGAGGTCCGCTGGCGCGACGCCACGACCGACTCCCTGATCGCGCAGCTCGGTCAGGAGTCCGACGTGGCCGCCCAGAAGAAGACCGTGGGCAAGCTGGCGAGCATCATGTACGACCAGAAGCCGTACATCCCGCTCTGGTACGGCGCGAGCTGGTTCGAGTACTCGACGAAGCGCGCGGTCGGCTGGCCCAGCGCGAGCGACCCGTACGCGAAGCCGGGCGACATGCCGATCATCCTGACGCACCTGAAGCCGGCGCAGTAGGAACGACCGATGCGCTACTTCCTCCGGCGAGGAGGGTTCTTCGTCGCCACGCTCTGGGCGGCGATCACCCTCAACTTCCTGATCCCCCGGCTCCAGCCGGGGGATCCGGCGGAGGCCATCGTCCGCAAGCTCGTCGGACGGAACGCCTCCATCGATCCCGCCCAGCTCCACGCCGTCCGGCTGATGCTGGGGGTGAGCGACAAGAACCTGTTCCAGCAGTACCTCGACTACCTCGGCGCCATCGCCCGCGGCGACTTCGGAGTGTCGTTCACCTACTTCCCGTACAAGGTCACCGACGTGATCTCGCAGGCGATGCCGTGGACGATCGCGCTGGTCGGGATCACCACCATCGTTTCGTTCGTGGTCGGCACCCTGCTCGGGTCGTGGGCGGCCTACCGCCGCGGCTCCCGGGTCGACTCCGTCCTGACGCTGGGCTCGACGTTCCTCGGCACGCTGCCGTTCTTCTGGATCGCCCTGATGCTGATCTTCGTGTTCTGCTTCATCTGGCAGGTCTTCCCGGCGTCGGGCGGCTACAGCTCGACCGACCCCGGCTGGAATCTGCCCTTCGTCGGGGATGTGGTGTCGCACGCGGCGCTGCCCATGCTGGCCCTCCTCATCACCGGCCCGCTCGGCTGGATCCTGGCGATGCGCAACAACATGGTGCAGACCCTGGGCGAGGACTACTCGCGCCTCGCGAAGGCGAAAGGGCTGTCGGAGCGGACCATCGCGCTGAGCTACGGGGCCCGCATCGCCATCCTGCCGTCGGTCACCGGGTTCGCCCTGGCGCTCGGCGGCCTCCTCGGCGGCACCATCCTCGTCGAGACGATCTTCAACTACCCGGGTCTGGGACGGCTGCTGTTCGAGGCGGTCGGCAACAGCGACTACCCGCTGCTGCAGGCGATCTTCCTGCTGACGACCGTCGGCGTGCTGGTGGCCAACCTCGCGGCCGACATCCTGTACGGCGTCCTGGACCCCCGAGTGCGAAAGGCGGCGACGGCATGAGCGTAGCAACGGCCCTCCCCGCGGCCACCACCCCCACCACGAGCGAACCGGGACGCGGCCGCGGCCCCCGCTGGTACGTGCTGCTGTGGCGCGACCCCAAGTGCCGGATCGGGCTCATCATGCTCGCGGTGTTCATCCTCGCCGCGGTGCTCGCCCCCTGGCTCGCCCCGTACGATCCGCGCGCCTCCGGGCCCGACCAGAGCGCCGGCCCGAGCGCCGCGCACTGGCTCGGGACGACCGACAGCGGCGAGGACGTGCTCAGCCAGCTCATCTGGGGCGCGCGCACGTCGCTGATCGTCGGCCTCATCGCCGGCGCCATCTCGACGGTGATCGGCCTCGTGATCGGGCTGACCGCCGGCTACAGCCTCGGGATCGTGGACGAGATCCTGTCGTTCTTCACGAACCTGGCGCTCGTGGTCCCCACCCTGCCGCTGATCGTCACCCTGGCGTCCTACTCACCGGTGCGCGGGCTCGGACTGATCATCTTCGTCATCAGCATCACCGGGTGGGCGTACGGCGCCCGCATCAAACGGTCCCAGGTCATCTCGCTGCGCACCCGCGACTACGTCGCGGCCGCCAAGCTCGCCGGCGACCGCACCAGCCGGATCATCTTCCGCGAGATCATGCCCAACATGACCTCCCTCATCGTCGTCGGCTTCATGGGCGCCTCGCTCGGGGCCATCGGCGGCGAGGCCGGACTGTCGTTCCTCGGCCTCGGCGACCCGCAGACGGTGAGCTGGGGCGCGATGCTCAACCAGGCCAACATCGGCGGGGCGCTGCTGACCGGGCAATTCGCGTGGCTGATCGCGCCAGGGCTCGCGCTGGCCCTCCTGATCACGAGCTTCACGCTCATCAACTTCGGCATCGACACGCTGAGCAACCCGCACCTGAGGGAGGGATGACCGTGGCTCTTCTGCAGGTCACCGATCTGTCCGTCGTCTACCGCCCGCGCGACCACGCGCCCCACCACGCGGTGAAGGGCGCCACCTTCGACATCGGCGAGGGCGAGTTCGTCGGCCTGGTCGGCGAGTCCGGCTGCGGCAAGTCCACTCTCGGCAACGCCGTGCTGGGGCTGCTGAGCAAGCCGGCCCGTCAGGAGGGCGGCAGCGTCGAGTTCGACGGCCGGCGCATCGACGGTCTGTCGGACGACGAGCTGCGCGGCATCCGCTGGGTGTCGCTCTCGACCGTCTTCCAGTCGTCGATGAACTCGCTGAACCCGGTGCTGACGGTCGGCGCGCAGTTCCAGGACACCTTCAAGGCCCACCGCGTCCCCGCCTCCCGGGAGCGCGCGGCGGAGCTGCTGCGGATGGTGGACCTGGACGAGACCGTCCTCGCCTCCTACCCGCACGAGCTGTCGGGCGGGATGAAGCAGCGGGTCGCTCTGGCGCTGGCCCTCGCGCTCGGCCCGAAGCTGGTCGTCCTCGACGAGCCGACGACCGGCCTCGACGTGCTCGTGCAGCGGCGCATCCTGGATCGCCTCCGCGACCTCCAGGCGCAGCTCGGCTTCGCGGTGCTGTTCGTCAGTCACGACATCGGGACGGTCCTCGAGCTGAGCGACCGGGTCATGGTCATGCTCGACGGCGTCATCGTCGAGCAGTCGACACCCGCCGAGCTGCTCGCCCAGCCGTCGCACCCGTACGCCGGGCAGTTGCTCGACGCCTACCGCGTCAGCTCCGGCAGCTCTGCGAAGAGCGCCGACGGCTCCGCACAGCCGGCGATCCTCACGATGACGGCCGTCGGCAAGACCTATCGCGTCGGCCGGGGGCGCACCCGCCGAGCGGTGACGGCGCTCGACAGCGTCTCCCTGACCCTCCGCGAGCGGACCGTCACCGCCCTCGTCGGGCAGTCCGGCTCCGGCAAGTCCACCATCGCCCGGCTGCTGCTCGGCATGGAGCGGCCCGACACCGGGACCGTCACCCTGACGGTCGGGGAGCGGGCGGCCGTCTCGGTCGGGACGCTGCGCGGGCGGCCCCTGCACGACTACCGGGCCACGACGCAGCTGGTCTTCCAGGACCCGTTCTCGTCGCTCAATCCGGCGAACACGGTCGAGTACATCCTGTCCCGGCCCCTGCAGAACTACGGCGGTGCGACCCGGTCGACCGTGCGCGACCGGGCGCTGACGCTGCTCGAGCAGGTCGGGCTCACGCCCGCCGCCCGGTTCATCGACAAGCTTCCGCACGAGCTCTCGGGAGGGCAGCGCCAGCGCGTGGTGATCGCGCGGGCGCTCGCCGCCGACCCGGCCGTCCTGATCGCCGACGAGCCGGTCTCGATGCTCGACGTCTCGATCCGTGCGGAGATCCTCGACCTGCTGAGAAGGCTGGTCTCCGAGCGCGGCATCGCGATGCTCTACATCACCCACGACCTGCTGTCCGCGCGGGCGCTCGCCGACGAGGTCACCGTCCTCGAGGGCGGCCGGGTGATGGAGCAGGGCCCCGCCGCGCAGGTCATCGACGGTGCGACGCACCCCTACACGAAGGAGCTGCTGGCGGCGATCCCCGATCCGTTCACGCGCGTAGCCTGAACGCGGCCGCGCGCGACAGCGGGTGGGTACCATGCGACGCATGCCCATCACACTCGACAATGTCGGCATCGCGGTCCGCGACCTGGAGGCGGCGATCGCCTTCTTCACCGACCTCGGCCTGGAGGTCGTCGGCCGCGACACGGTCAGCGGCGAATGGACGGACACCGCGGTCGGCCTGGACGGCAACCACGCGAACATCGCGCTGCTCCAGACGCCGCGCGGCCAGGGCCGGCTGGAGCTGTTCGAATACCTCCATCCCGAGGCCATCGAGACCGAGCCGACCCTCCCGAACGAGATCGGCATGCACCGCGTCGCGTTCCAGGTGGACGACATCGAGGCGGCGCTGGAGATCGCCGCGCGGCACGGGTGCCGTCCGCTCCGCGGCGTGGCGAACTACCGGGACGTCTACAAACTGACCTACCTGCGCGGGCCGAGCGGCATCCTGGTGATGCTGGCGCAGGACCTGACGAAGGGCTGAGGCCGGTCAGTCCTCCCGTGCCGCCGCCTGCAGCTCGACGATCTGCGCACGTGCGGCCAGCACCAGCTCCTCGTTGGTGTTGGCGTGGCCGCCCAGACCCCAGCCGCCCTCGACCGCCTCGGTGAGGAGCACCCAGGTGCGGCCGGCCAGCGACGGGTCCCCGGCGGCCTCGGCGACGATGGCCGTGAACCGCTCGACGACCGCGAGCTGCTTGAGCCGGTCGAGCGCTCCGGCGTTCGTGAGCACCTGCACGCGCACGTAGTCCGAGTCGCCGTCGACGTTCGAGAGCGCGCCATCGGCGAGCTCGTGGACGAAGGCAGCGGTGTTCTTGCGGAACAACGGGATGTCGGGCACCTGCTCGATGGTCTTGAGGGTGTCGGCGAGGGTCGCGGCGAGCGCGTGCGGGTCGGCGAAGGTGCCGGCGGTCGCATAGACGTCGATCATGGGCATGGGACTCATCTCCTCGGTTCCGGGGTTGCGGGTCCAGTGTGAATTATGATGGTCGTCATAGTCAAGGGTTTCCGGTGAGGAAGGATGCGGATGGTCTCGGACGCGAAGGCGCGCATGATCGAGGGGGCGGCCCGGCTGCTCGCGGAGAAGGGCCTCCAGGAGACCTCGTTCGCCGAGGTCGTCGCCCTCACCGGAGCGCCGCGCGGCTCGATCTACCACCACTTCCCCGGCGGCAAGGCGAGCCTGGTCGCGCAGGCGCTCGACCTGCAGCGCGCGCGGTCCGTCGCCGTCATCGAGTCGGCGCGCGGCCTGCCTGCAGCGGAGGTCGCCGCGACGTTCCTGGACGCCTGGCGGCGGCTCCTACTGGCGTCGCAGTTCCGGATCGGCTGCTCGGCGGTCGCCGTCGCGGTGGCCGCGGACTCCGCCGACCTGCTCCAGGAGTCCGGTGCGGTGTTCCGCGGCTGGACCGACCTCCTCGCGGAGCTGCTGACCCTGGGCGGCGTGCCGGCCGACGCCGCCGGCGGCGCGGCCGTGCTGCTCGTGGCCGGGAGTGAGGGGGGTGTCATCCTCAGCAGGGCCCAGTCGAGCATCGAGCCGTTCGAGGCGGTGGCGGGGCAGTTGATTGCCCACGTGCAGGGGCTCAGCCGCCCGGGGGCCGACTGAGTCCCGTCAGCCGCCGACAACGCGGCTAACGCGCGCCTCCAGCCCGCCGTCGCCGACGCTGAACTCCTCCGCCCGCTCCAGCCCCAGCCGGCCGAGGTAGTGATCGACGTACGCGGTGAGCGACTCGACGTCGTCGTTGTTCCCGCGTTCGCCCGTCGGGGCCTCGTGCGCAACAGGGTCCCGGCGTCCGATCGAATACAGGAAGACGTCCCACGAGACGTCCTGGCCGCCGACGGGAACGCGGACCGCGACCACTCGGACGACGGCGCCGCGCTCCTGCTCGGTCAGCTCGAGGAAGGGCTTGGGCACGACGCCGCCCCGATCAGAAGGTGATCGACGCGGTCGGGTTGCCGGACGTGCAGTAGCCCCACGAGGTCAGCACGCTGCCCGACGCCATCGCGGTCAACTTCTCGCCCGGTGCCGCGTGGCCCTTCACGCCAGCCGTCGCAGCCCAGGATTGCGAACCCCACGACGGGATGCCCGACATCATCTGGTACGTGAGATCGATCCTGGACGAGTACATGATCTGCCAGTTGTGACTGACGGGCAGGCCGAACGACGGATTGATCCGGTAGGACGTGGTGATGGTCGACTTCGACAGGAAATCGACGGTCGCGTATCCGCAGTTCCCGGAGACAGTTCCACGAGACTTGATGATCGAGTCTGCTGCGCTCACGCGGACCTCCCTCTCATGGCTCCCGTCGGGAGCGCCGATCGGCACCCCGTAGAGCGTCCCGTCAGGATTCGTGCGGACTTCGTACCCGGCGGCTGCGGCGTTCTCCCTTGTCATGGGCACGAAGGTCATCGGCGCCTCTGCGGCGAGGTCGGCTCCTTCATTTGCCTGTGCGGGCATCGCCACCGCCGAACAAGCACCGGCGATGACGGCGGCAATCGCGAAGGCTGCATAGGCCCTTTTCTTGTTCATCATCGAACACTCCTGCCTCTGCAATGTCAGTTGTGAGCACTAACGTACAGAGTGCTCGCGACTGACGCAATAGCCTGTTCTGGCGCTTCCGACACCCGTCACGCCCGCACGCGGCCGCGCAACCAAACCCCCAGCCCAACCACTCCTAACGCTGCCCCAACCGACAGCGGCGCTCGTTCCGTAGCGCGCGCGGCGGCGTCGCCGCATCCTGGTTCCAGAACGATCCACGACAACGACGCCGGAAGTGTTCCCGTCCCGTCCCCGCATCGCCGCGGTGGCCGGGCGCCGCATCGGACACCGTCCCGGTCGATTGTCTCCACAGCCTCCAGGAACGGGTTCGACATGCTGGAATCAGATCACCGCGACGGGGTCGCAATCGCCTTGCGATCGGTCGTGAAACGCTACGGGGAGCACACCGTCATCGACGACGTGTCGCTCTCGGTGCGCGAGGGCGAGGTCGTCGCGATCATCGGCCCGAGCGGCGCGGGCAAGAGCACCCTGCTGCGCTGCGTCAACCTGCTGGAGGTGCCGGACAGCGGCTGCGTCACCGTCGAGGGCGTCCAGGTGGACGCCGGCGCGGAGATCAAGCGGAAGCAGCTCCAGGCGTTGCGACGCAACGTCGGCATGGTGTTCCAGTCCTTCAACCTTTTCCCGCACATGACGGTGCTCCGCAACATCAGCCTGGCGCAGGAGCGGGTGCTCGGCCGCAGCCGGGCGGAGGCGGACGCGCGGTCGACGGCGCTGCTGGAGCGGGTGGGCCTCGCTGACAAGGCCGACCAGTTCCCCGGGCGCTGTTCGGGCGGCCAGCAGCAGCGCATCGCGATCGCCCGGGCGCTCGCCCTCGACCCGCACGTGATGCTGTTCGACGAGCCGACCTCCGCGCTCGACCCGGAGGTCGGTCTCGAAGTCCTGGCCGTCATGCGGGAGCTCGCGAAGTCCGGGATGACCATGGTCGTCGTCACGCACGAGATGCAGTTCGCGCGCGACGTCTCCGACCGGGTGGTCGTGATGGCGAAGGGCGCCATCCTCGAAGAAGGCGAGCCGGAGCAGGTGTTCACCGCGCCCGGCACCGAGCGGACCCGCCAGTTCCTGCGCGCGGTCCTGGAGCGCTGAGATGGACCACCTCGCCGTCGTCGCCCAGGGCGTCCAGATGACGCTGCTGGTGACCGTGTGCTCCTTCGCCATCGGGGCCGTCGGCGGCGTCCCGCTCGTCCTCGCCCGCCGCTCGCGGTTCGCGTAGCTGCGCTTCGCCGCCCGCGCCGTCATCGAGATCGTCCGCGGCATCCCACCGCTGGTGTGGCTGTTCATCCTCTACTTCGGGATCGGCAGCGGCGCCGTCAAACTCGACCCGTTCACCGCCGCGATCATCGCCTTCGGCGTCGTCACGTCCGCGTATCTGGCGGAGATCTACCGCGGCGGCCTCACCGCGATCAGCGACGGGCAGTGGGAGGCCAGCGACGCCCTCGGGATGTCCCGCTCGGCCACGCTCGCCACCGTGATCGGGCCGCAGGTGCTGCGGGTGTCCATCCCCGCCGCCGCGACGTACGCGATCGGGCTGCTCAAGGACTCCTCGATCGCGTCGGTGATCGGCGTGCAGGACATCGTCTTCTTCGCCGGCCAGGATGCCAGCCAGACCGCGAACGGCATCGTCCCGTTCCTCTGGGCGGCCGCCCTCTACATCGCCATGACCATCCCGTGCGCCTGGCTGACCCGGCGCCTCGACACCACGCTCCGGAAGAGGGTCGCCCGATGAATCTCGTACAGGACTGGACCGAGTTCTGGCCCCAGCTCCTCGGCGGCCTCGGGGTGAGCCTGCGCCTCACCGGCGCCATCCTGGCCGTGGGGCTGCCGGCCGGCCTCCTGCTCGCGCTCGGCGCGAGCGTCCGCAGCAAGGCGCTGCGGGTGACGACCATCGTCATCGTGGAGATCGGCCGCGGCACCCCCGCGCTGGTCGTGCTGCAGCTCGTCTACTTCGGGCTGCCGACGGTGGGGATCACCTTCGGCTCGTTCGCCGCCTCCGTCATCGCCCTCGGCCTGACCACCGCGGCCTACACCAGCGAGATCATCCGGGGCGGCCTCCAGGCGGTGCCGGAGTCGGAGGTGGAGGCCGCCGACGCGCTCGGGCTCAGCCGTCGGGACGCGCTGCGGTACATCGTGATCCCGCAGGGCCTCCGCATCGCGATCCCGCCGCTCGTCGGGTTCTCGATCATGATCTTCCAGGCCACCTCGCTCGCCTACACGATCGCGGTGCCCGAGCTGATGTCGCAGGCCTACTCGATCGGCTCCACCACCTTCCGCTACCTGAGCATCCTCACCCTGGCAGGGCTCCTCTACGCGGCCATCACGATCCCGGCGAGCTGGTTGAGCGCGCGTGTCGAGAAAGCACTGGCGCCGCACCGAGCGCCGGTCCCCACCCCCTGAAGGAGCAGCACCATGCCACAGCGCACCATCCCGAATCGCATCGGCACAGCAGCCGCAGCCGTCGTCGTCCTCGCCACCGCGCTCACCGGATGCTCGTCGTCCGGGAGCACCGGCGTCGCGGCCGGCTGCAAGCCCAAGGACACGTTCAGCACGATCTCCAAGGGGACGCTGACCGTCACCCTCTCCGCCCTGCCGCCGTTCATCACCTCGCAGGGGACGTCCCTCGGCGGGATCGACGGCGACATCCTCAACGCGTTCGCCAAGGAGGAGTGCGTCACCGTCACCGCGACCCCGGTCGCGACCGCGGCGGTCATCCCCGCCGTGCAGACCGGACGCTCCGACGTCGCCGCCGGTTCCTGGTGGCGGTCGGCCTCCCGCGCCAAGATCGTCGGGCTGACCGAGCCGGTGTACCTCGACCAGATGGCGTTCGTGTCGAAGGAGGGCTACGACACCGTGTCGTCGCTGAAGGGCAAGACCGTCGGCACGGTCGACGGCGACCTGTGGGTCGGCGAGGCGAAGGCCTACTACGGCGACAACCTCAGGATCTACAAGTCCACGACGGACATGTACCAGGACCTCAAGGCCGGCCGTCTCCAGGTCGCGATGGACAGCTTCGGCTCCGGGTCGTTCAACGCCCCGAACCTGAAGGTGAAGGTCGCCAAGCCCGACTCGGTGATCGGCGCCTCCCTGCAGCCGCCGCAGACGACGTTCCCGATCTCCTTCGACAACCCGGCGCTGCTGAAGGCCCTCGACGGCTTCATCACCACGATCAAGGCGAACGGGCAGCTCGCGAAGATCCTCCAGTCGCACGGGCTCCCCGGCTCGGCCGCGAACACCGGGGCGCCGCGGCTGATCAGCTGACGCCCCTCCCCTCCCACCCCAGACTGCGGCGGGCGATGCGCCCTCGACACCGTCGCCCGCCGCCCTCCATTCCCGCCATCGCCACGAAAGGGATCCCGATGAACACCGAGCTCGACTACGCCGCCACTGCGGCGCCGAACCGTGACCGCCTGCGCGCGAACCCCGACTGGCTCACCCTGAAGCAAGCCGCCATCGACCTCCAGCAACTCCAGGTGAAGGACGGCTCGCTCGACGAGCTGGCCAGCCGCACCTGGGCGGTGGAGCTGGTGCGCTCCATCCGCGCGTCCGTCGCGGCGCTCGCACCCCTGTTCCCGCACGATGCGGGTTATCTGGCCGCGCTCGACCGGGACTTCGCTCGCTGGGCCGATGAGGGCTTCGGGGTGCCGGACTTCCGGGAGTCCCTCGTCGCCTTCCGGCCCGAGCTTCACCGGGAGGACGGGCTCGCGCACCTGGTGGTGTTCCCGATGTACACGCAGAACGGCAGCACGAACCGGTTCGTGGAGGCCGTGCTGGTGGAGGTCATCTGGCCCGACTTCATCGGCGAGCTGGAGCAGCAGTACACGAACGCCTTGTTCGTGTCCCTGTCGTTCATCGACTTCACCCCCGGCTACGACACGAACTCCGCGGTCCTGTTCCCGGAGAGCGTGTCCGTGGCGGAGATCCCGTCGTTCACGTGGGGGGCGATCTTCCAGGACCGGGAGGCCGCCCGCTACCGCCGGGTCGTGCGCGCCGCGGCGTCGATCACCAAGCTCGACCTTCCGGCCGATGCCGCGCTCATGTTGGAGGACCAGCGGCTGACGGAGGAGACGTTCGTGATGTGGGACATCATCCACGACCGCTCCCACATGCGCGG